>CALGAP010000008.1 GCA_937958995.1 uncultured Chitinophagaceae bacterium | reverse complement strand
ATAAAAAATTAATCCTGACCCTATAAAACTTCAAATAAAAAATCCTCAAACTGTCAGATCATATACTAAGCAGAACAATTAAACCCTTCTAATGCGCTTTTAATGCGCTTCTAACCAGTTGTCGCCCTCTCCGATCTCGGCTTCTACCGGCACGCCATTCGGCAAAGGCAAAGCAGTACGCATGCATTCGAGAATGATCGGTTTGATGGTTTCCACTTCTTCCCTCAACGCATCAAACACCAATTCGTCATGCACCTGCAAAATCATTTTCGACTTCACCTTATGTTTTTTGAAGGCCTGGTGAATTTTAATCATCGCCAGCTTGATCATATCGGCGGCTGTGCCCTGGATGGGGGAATTGATGGCGTTGCGTTCGGCAAAACCGCGAACGGTGAAGTTGCCTGAATTGATATCGCGCAGCCAGCGCTTGCGGCCCATCAGCGTTTGCACATAGCCATTCTCGCGGGCAAAGTTGATAGTGTCGTCCATGTACTTCTGGATGCCGGAGAATTGCTGCTTATAGTTGTCGATGATTTGCTTTGCTTCGGTGCGACTGATACCAAGATTATCGGCGAGGCCAAAGGCTCCCTGGCCGTAGATGATGCCGAAGTTTACGCTCTTGGCCTTATAGCGCATTTCCTTGGTCACGTCTTTTTCATCCACCCCATACACTTTGGCGGCGGTAGCGGTATGAATGTCTTTATTTTTCTTAAACGCATCGCACATGGCGGGGTCGCCGCTGATGGCCGCCACAATGCGCAGCTCAATTTGCGAGTAGTCGGCTGATAAAAGAATGTGCTTTTCGTCGCGGGGAATAAATGCCTTCCTGATTTCGCGGCCACGCTCCGTGCGCACAGGTATGTTTTGCAGGTTGGGATTATTGCTCGCCAGGCGGCCGGTTACTGCTACAGCCTGCGCATAAGAAGTGTGCACGCGCCCTGTTTTGCGGTTCACCATCGTGGGCAAAGCATCCACATAGGTTGATTTCAGCTTCGTAAGCTCGCGAAATGCAAGAATATCTTCCACAATTTTGTTCTGATGCGAAAGCTTCAACAGCACATCTTCACCCGTGGCGTATTGACCAGTCTTGGTTTTCTTAGCCTTCGGATCCAGCTGCAGTTTTTCAAATAACACCTCACCCAGTTGACGTGGTGAGGCCAGGTTGAAACGCACACCGGCTTGCTCATACACGCGCTCTTCGGCCTGCTTTGCCTGTTGCTCCAGCTCTTTGGAATATTCCTGCAAAAATTTGGTGTCAATTCTTACGCCTTCATATTCCATTTCCATCAGCACCTTGGTGAGCGGGTTTTCTACTTCGTTGAAAACCTTTTCTACATCGCGCGACCTCAGCAACGGCACAAAAACCTGTTTCAGTTGAAGGGTTATATCAGCATCTTCGGCGGCGTAGTCGGTAATTTTTTCGATTGGCACGTCGCGCATGCTCAGCTGGTTCTTTCCTTTCTTGCCAATCAGTTCGTCGATGTGCACGGGTTCATAGCCCAGGAATCTCGCGGCCAGAATATCCATACCGCGTTTGCCATCGGGCTCAATGACATAGTGCGCCAACATGGTATCAAAGGTATCGGCCTCCAGCTCGTAACCGTACCATTTCAACACCAGCATATCGTACTTCAGGTTTTGCCCGATCCATAACACATCTTTTCTCTTGAACACGGGCTCGAACAGTTTCAGAATATGCTTTGTTGCTTCCTGGTCGGCGGGGCAGGGTATATAGTAGGCTTCGCCGGGTTTGTAGCTGAAACTCATACCCACCAGCTCCACATCATTGGCGTCGATGCCGGTGGTTTCCGTATCAAAACAAATCTCTTTTTCTTCAAGCAGCTCTTTGACCAGCTTTTTGATAGATGCTTCATCTTGCAGGCAGCGGTATTGGTGCGGAGTGTTATGAATATTTTTCCCGGCAACGGGTGCTTCATCACTTTCCACGCGCTCTTCATCGATGGGCGATTTTGCCTTAGTTTCTGCCTTGCCATTCTCTTTTTTCTTCGTCTCCACAGCGTTGCCAAACAAATCGGTCTGCACACCTTGCACGGCAACGGGACCGATATTGAAATCTTCACCCAGTACTCTTTTACCAAGTGTTTTGAATTCTAATTCGGTGAAAATTTCCTTCAGCAAATCCTTGTTCCATTCTTTTAAGCGAAATTCTTCTTCATGGAAATCGATCGGCACATTGGTGATGATGGTAGCGAGTTTCTTGGAAAGAATAGCAGCATTTTTACCATTGCGCACCTTTTCACCGAGCGCACCTTTTATTTTATCGGCATTTTCCAGCACATTTTCGAGCGTGCCATATTCGGCGAGCAGTTTGGCAGCCGTTTTTTCGCCCACGCCTGGAATTCCCGGGATATTGTCAACTGCATCACCCATTAATCCCAGTATATCAATAACCTGGTGCACATCTTTGATATTCCATTTTTCACATACTTCCTTAGCTCCTAAGATTTCTACGCTACCACCCTGGTAGCCGGGTTTATAAATTTTGATATTTCCATCTACCAGCTGGCCATAGTCTTTATCGGGGGTTACCATATACACTTCATAACCGGCAGCGGCGGCTTTTTTGCTGAGTGTTCCAATAATGTCGTCGGCTTCGTAGCCATCCATTTCAATAACGGGTATGTTAAAACCGCGAATGATCTTCTTAATGTCCGGGATGGCGGCCAGCAGGTCTTCGGGCGCTTCCTGGCGGTTGGCCTTATAGTCGCTGAATTCAGTATGTCGTTCGGTGGGTGCGTGTGTATCAAAACAAACAGCCATATGGGTGGGCTGCTGGTTATTAATGAGGTCGAGCAAAGTGTTGGTAAAACCAAATTGCGCGTTGGTATTTTTTCCCTTGGATGTGGTCCTTGGATTTCTAATCAAAGCATAGTAGGCACGAAACACTAAAGCAAGCGCGTCGAGCAGGAAAATTTTTTTCGCCATGCCGCAATTTAGGAATAAAAAGGCCTTAGTCGGCCGCCGGTTTGATGCCCCCTCACAGGGCCAGCGACCACTAAGGCCTGTAATTTTTTTGCGTCATTTTCCCGGTTAGCATGGCAGGTAAAACACACCTTCAGGCTTGCATTTGCGCAAATGCGGGTTGGCCTGAACTATTCTCCCGGGTAGAAGAAGTTCAGGTAAATCGCAAAAACCAGTAAAGCGAATGCAAAAAAATTGAATGCCTGGCGGATGGTGACCTTCTTCATAAGACTATAGGATTTCATTTTACCGTGGCTTAAAACGCCGGCTGATGGCAGATTATTTTACACGTGGATAACTATTATATACACGCCAAAAAGATATGTAAGCTGCTACGGCGCTCTCGGTTATACTAACGGTTTTTCATCTCCTCCAGCTTTTTCTGCAGGGAAAACATGTTATCGCGCAACCGGGCAGCCTCCATAAAGTCGAGGTCCCGGGCCGCTTTCTCCATTTCTTTCCTGGTCTTCGAAATGGCTTTCTCCAGTTGAGGTATAGTTTGATATACTTCCTGCTCTTCTGCCGCTACAGCAACCAATTCTTGATCGGGCGCCAGTGCATAAGGATTACGCGGATCGTATCCTTTGATATCAAGTACGGAGGTTTGCGCGAAAACCTGCTCCTTAGATTTCTTCACTGTGCGCGGTGTAATTCCATGCTTAATATTGTAAGCAATCTGTTTTTCGCGGCGACGATTCGTTTCATCAATGGTACGCTGCATGCTTTCAGTGATCGTATCTGCGTAGAAGATAACGAGTCCATCTGCATTACGCGCCGCGCGTCCCGCCGTTTGCGTTAATGATTTTTCATTGCGCAGAAATCCTTCCTTGTCTGCATCAAGTATGGCAACGAGCGACACTTCCGGCAGGTCAAGACCTTCGCGGAGCAGGTTTACACCCACCAGCACATCTATTTCTCCCAGCCGCAACTGGCGTAGAATTTCAACGCGCTCCAGCGTATCCACTTCGCTGTGGATGTATTTTGATTTTATGTTGATGCGGTGCAGATATTTATCCATCTCCTCGGCCATGCGCTTCGTGAGCGTGGTTACCAGCACGCGATCACCTTTGGTTACGCGCTTATCAATTTCATCCAGCAGGTCATCGATCTGGTTTACACTCGGGCGAATTTCAATAGGAGGATCGAGCAGACCGGTCGGACGAACCACTTGTTCTACCACCACACCACCTGTTTTTTCCAGCTCATAATCGCCGGGTGTCGCCGATACATAAATCACCTGGTTGAGCATGGATTCGAACTCATGGAAGTTCAGCGGACGGTTATCAAGCGCCGATGGCAAACGAAAACCATAATCAACCAATATCAGCTTGCGACTGCGGTCGCCGCCATACATGCCGCTTACCTGCGGTATGGTCTGGTGACTTTCATCTATTATGCACAGAAAATCTTTGGGAAAATAGTCAAGCAAACAGAATGGTCTTGTGCCTGGCGAGCGCCGGTCGAAAAAGCGCGAGTAGTTTTCTACACCATTGCAATAACCGAGCTCGCGGATCATTTCCACATCGTAGCTTACCCGTTCCTGCAGACGTTGCGCTTCAATAAACTTGCCCACGCTTTTGAAATAGGCTACCTGCGCCGCGCACTCATCCTGGATTTCATTCAGAATCTGGTTAATCATATCCTTTGGCGCCAGGTATAGATTGGCGGGGAAAATGGCAGCATCTTCTACCAGGCCTATTCGTTTGCCGGAAGCGAGGTCCAATGTCTCGATGCTTTCAATCTCATCACCAAAGAACGTGACGCGATAACCAAAATCCACGTAGGGCAGGTTGATATCAACGGTATCACCTTTTACGCGGAACTGACCGCGGTTGAAATCGGTCTGGCTTCTGGTGTATAGCGAATTAACCAAAGAATGCAGAAATCCTTGCCGGCTGATTACCTGTCCTGTTTTAATGCGAATGATACCATTCTCAAACTCTGCGGGGTTACCGATACCATATATACAGCTCACTGACGCCACCACTAAAATATCGCGGCGGCCGCTCAGCAGCTCGGTAGTGGCCTGCAGGCGCAGTTTGTCGAGCTCGGCATTAATGCTAAGGTCTTTTTCTATATATACATCGCTTACCGGCAGGTAAGCTTCGGGTTGGTAATAGTCATAATAGCTCACGAAGTAGCCCACCGCATTTTCGGGAAAGAACTGTTTGAATTCTCCGTAAAGCTGGGCCACCAGGGTTTTGTTGTGCGTCAGCACCAGCGTTGGCTTCTGCACGTTCTGGATCACGTTGGCTATGGTAAAGGTCTTACCCGAACCGGTCACTCCCAGCAAAGTCTGGTGTTTCTCTCCACTCAGTATTCCTTCGGTAAGCTGCCGTATAGCCTCGGGCTGATCGCCGGCCGGCTGGTACGGTGCATGTAATTTGAAACCCATAAAATTTTTTGAAGTAGCCGGTAAATTTACGAAAACCCTTCCGGCAAAAGGAATGGAAAGAGGGATGTAGCGAGAAAATTAACGCCGTGTTTTACTTATCAATCTTGCGACGCAGATAGCCCGTATAATCTGGAATCTGCACCCGGTATTCGTCCTGCATAAGGGGAGAGGTCAGCACAAAATCGGCCGTAGCGCGGTCGCAAGCCACAATGCAGTTCCACGCAATGGCCACGCGCAGCAGTGCCTTCACATCGCTGTCGTGTGGCTGGGCTTCCATAGGATCCCAGAAAAAAACGAGAATATCGATTTCGCCGGCGGCTATGAGCGCGCCTATCTGCTGGTCGCCGCCCAGCGGACCACTCAGCAACTTCCTGACGGTGCGGTCGAGCTTCTCCTCCAGCATAGTGCCGGTAGTGCCGGTTGCCAGCAACTCGTGCCGCGCCAGCTCTACCTTATTATGAACGGCCCAGTCGATCAGGTCTTTTTTCTTATTGTCGTGCGCCACAAGGGCGATGCGTTTGCGTCTGTTGAGTTGCCTGCTTGAGATCATGTGGTTGCGTTTTTGCGGCTGCTGTCGGCAGTTTTGGTTTTCGATGTCGGGTCCCCAACCCCGTCACCCCAAAAGGTAGCTCCGTTTTTGAAAAAACTTTAACGACAGAAAAAAAATTTTCAAAAGAGCGATGCGTTTTCCACATTCGGGCATAAAAATTGTGGATAACTCAATCCCATTTTTTACGCCCGTTAAATTCGATGAAGAAAGGCATACTATTATACTGTATTTGCCTCTGTGCATCATTTGCCTTTGCACAGGGAGAAAGCACCAGGATTCCGGCGGCCGGTTTTACCGCAGTTGATTCTTCCCTTTTTATAACCGATCTCACTTCTGTAGTCAGCAATAATTCCAAAGTCATCATCAACTGGAAAAACAGTAACCAGTTCACTCCTGAGTTCGTGGTGGTGGAGCGCAGTAGTGGCGGTGGCGATTTTGAAATGGTGGCTGCTTTGAAGCAGTCCGCCCAGGCAACATCTTTCGAGTGGGTGGACGACGCACCGGCCAAGGGCCGCAACCTGTACCGCATCCGCATCGATGGCGAAGATGGCCGTCCCTATTATTCAAAGATTGTGTCGGCACTGATCGCCGGCGATATCTCCTTCCGCTTTTATCCCAACCCGGTCGACAATATCCTCATCATTCGTTCCGAAGGTCCTCTTGACATCCAGATCATGGATGCCAATGGTAAGATAAGGCTTAGCCAGAATCGCCTGCAGGGTATCCAGACCCTGAATGTTTCTTCGCTTGAAAAGGGGATGTATTACCTGCGAATAAATAACAGAAGCACCGGCGTTGTGACGCAGGAGAAGCTGTTGAAGAATTGAATATTGAATTTGAAATTGAACAAGGAATGTTGAAGTTGAGTAGAGGGTGAAAGGATAGATTTGTGCGTGAACAACTGAGTGGCTGTTCAGGGCAATGGATGCTATATTTTACGATGCGTAGAACTACGCAAAATTTTTAGGCCTCCCATTTTTAGCAAAAAGTCATATTCGGTTTTTCAGAGGAAAACTGCACTAATAGTCGATTTTCACAAAATGCAGTTCCAGTCTGATATATCGCTTGCTTAACTCTAAAGCTTAATCGAATTTGCCCTGACTATTTTCACACGGTTAATATTGTGACTTTAGGGCTTTTATTCCAGCTTCGGGATAAGATTTTATAGTATTTCTACTATAACCACAAAATGGTATTGCACAATTGAAATATGCCCCTTATTTTTACAGCGGTTTTTCATAGGATATTGGATTTTAAAAGCGGGGTTGAATTTCTATTCTGACCCCTTTTTTATTTTATATCCATAACGAACTTACTACCTGCACGATATAACAGATATAACAAAAGTCCCGTCTCGGAAATCCGGACGGGACTTTTGACTTACTAAGCCCATTAAATTCAAAAACACAAACAAAAACTTGAATGTTTGGGGCGAGGTTGATTCGGCGGCTTTAATCCTTCGCCACCTGCGCCACCTGTTGCATTTCTTTAATCTTCTCCCTGATTTTGGTTTCAATTTCGTTGGCCAGTTCGGGATTATCGAGCAACAATTGTTTTACTGCATCGCGGCCCTGGCCGAGTTTGTCGCCATTGTAGCTGAACCAGCTTCCGCTCTTACCTACGATGCCGAGTTCAACACCCATGTCGATGATTTCACCGGTTTTTGAAATGCCTTCTCCGAATACAATATCAAATTCTGCACTACGGAAAGGAGGAGCCACTTTGTTTTTAACCACTTTTACTTTTACGCGGTTACCGATGGCTGCATCGCCATCTTTGATCTGTGCCATGCGGCGAATGTCGAGGCGGACAGATGCGTAGAACTTAAGCGCATTACCACCAGTGGTTGTTTCGGGATTACCGAACATCACACCAATTTTTTCGCGCAGCTGGTTGATGAAAATACAAATGGTGTTGGTCTTGTTGATGGTAGCAGTGAGTTTGCGCAATGCCTGCGACATCAATCGTGCCTGCAGACCCATTTTGCTGTCGCCCATTTCACCTTCCAGTTCACCTTTAGGTACCAGGGCAGCTACTGAGTCGATCACCACTACATCGAGGGCGCCGGAGAGAATAAGACGGTCGGCGATTTCGAGACCCTGCTCGCCATAATCGGGTTGAGAGATGAGCAGGTTGTCAACGTCAACACCCAGCTTGCGGGCATAAGCACTATCGAAAGCATGCTCTGCGTCGATGATTGCGCACATGCCTCCTTTTTTCTGGGCTTCTGCTATAACGTGAATTGCTATGGTTGTTTTACCGGAAGCTTCGGGACCGTAAATTTCAATGATGCGGCCGCGGGGGAAACCACCAACCCCTAATGCAGAGTCCAACCCAATAGAACCAGTCGATATCACCTCTATCGGGTCCTGTGATTTTTCGTTCATCATCATTACACTGCCCTTCCCAAAGTCTTTTTCAATTTTGTCGATTGTCAACTTAAGGGCCTTAAGTTTTTCATTTGCTGACATAGTGGTTTGTTTTTGTCTTTCAATAATAGGTATTTGCCAAAGGTAGAGAAAATTATCTTATCAACACTAATTTTTTTAGTACAACGACGCTAATTTTTTTATCCAATTTTGGAATTCCCATTTCCCCAATTTTCCCTCGCCGGATTTCCACTCTGCCTCACATTCCAACTCCCAAACCCACTCTCATCCCCGGATTCCACTCCCCCTTCAAGTTCCAACCTCCCACTCCATCCATTCCCGCCCACATTCAATTTCAAATTCAGTATTCAATATTTTTTGCGCCGAAGGAGCAAAAAAATTCCCCGCCAGTGCGACTTGGCAGGGAAAACCGCATGAAATTTCGTAGAGAACTCATCAGGAAAAGGCAATGGCTGAAACCATGCGGGAAAGCAAAGGGACGACAAAATTCATTAACTGCCAATACCAGTTAGTAGTATTTTTTAAAAAACACGAAAAAAACCGCATGAAGCCCAAAAGTGGTATTTTTGCCTCCGATTCAAAAACTCATTAGATATGAAAAAGTTATTGCTCCTGGTGTGCTCATTCGTGTTTGCTATGGCAGGCTTCGCCCAGGATGAACCCGTTTCAGCTACTTCAGGCGTAACCTACGGCGCGGGGACCACTGCCGATGGAGCACTGCCGGTAACCGAACTGGAAAAGAAAATGGTCAACAAGAAATTCGAAGGAAAAGTGACCGGCAAAGTTGTAGAAGTATGCCAGGAAAAAGGCTGCTGGATGAAAATAGAAAGACCCGGCGCCGAACCCCTGATGGTGAAATTTAAAGACTATGGCTTCTTTATGCCGAAAGATATAGTGGGTAAAGAAGTGGTACTGGATGGTACGGCAGCCATTAAAGAAACCTCCGTAAAACAATTGCAACACTACGCAAAAGACGCTGGCAAGTCGAAAGAAGAGATCGCCAAGATCAAAAAACCCAAGAAAGACGTGCAGTTTGTTGCCGCCGGCGTGCTGGTACTCTAGGCAAAAATCATTTATTTTCTAAAAGGCCTTTGTGCAGTCTGGCTCACAATGGCCTTTTATTTTTTTACATGACAAAAATTATTTTGGCTTAAAATCATCTTAAAATCAAGCGCAAAGAACTGCATAGCAGGGTTTTTGACCTGGTTAATTTACCTTTACCAAATTGCAGGCACAGTACTTGCTAAAGGTAGGCCTGCATGGGTATGTGACCCGGCCCTGATTCTAAAACCGAATTTTAAAACAGAACGTATGCGATTAACACATGTGTTACTAACAGGAGCTTGCTCTATGTTATTGTTTTCATGCGTAAGTAAAAAGAAGCTGGCTGATGAAGTGGCAAAGTATGAGCGTTTGAATGCTTCCTACACGCAACTGCAAAATGAGTTGAAAAACTGTGAAGCTGAAAAAGCAGAGTACGCAAAAAACAAAGCGTTGCTCGAAAGTGAAATTGCCTCACTGAAACAACAAAACGAATTTCTCAAAGAAAATAATACCGCAGCCTTAAAACAGCTGCAGGATCTGTCGGTGATCAGCGCATCACAGGCAGAAAGTATCAAGAAATCGCTGGAAAACATCGGCGCAAAAGACGCCTATATCCAGGATCTTCAATCGGCCATGGCGCGTAAAGACTCGCTGAACATGGCACTGGTGATGAACCTGAAAGGCGCTATTGGCAATATTGCCGACGAAGACATCAATATCAAGATTGATAAAGGTGTTGTGTATATCGATATTTCCGATAAACTGCTCTTCAAAAGCGGAAGCTACACCGTAACCGACCAGGCTAAAGTGGTGTTGGGCAAAGTGGCCACCGTGTTGAAAAATCAACCAGATATTGAGTTCATGGTGGAAGGTCATACCGACAATGTGCCTTATGCACGCGGTGTATTGCTCGACAACTGGGACCTGAGCGTAAAACGCGCTACTTCGGTTGTACGCATTCTGCAGGATGAGTATGGCTTGCCGCCATCCCGTATGGCAGCAGCGGGCCGCGGTGAATATGTACCAGTTACCACCAACGATACTTCGGAAGGCCGCGCCGCCAACCGCAGAACACGTATCGTTATTCTGCCCCAGCTCGACCAGTTCTTCAAACTGCTGGAGCGTCCTAAAGTATAATCACGAAAAATCTGATATAATGGAGCCATCCCAAACCGGGGTGGCTTTTTTCTTTGTAAGTGGTTTTACCTATACCGCTTCCGGGGAACTATTCAGGAAAAAAACAATTCCGGGAAACTCAGGATAACTAACCACAATTTGTTGTCTTTCCTATCATTTTTCAGGGGTTATTTCGTTCTACATTACTTAAATCTAAATCCACGGATCCTTTGAAAAAGTACCGCGCTCTCATGGTGTTTTTGTTGTTGGTGGCTGGGTTCACCCCGCAGCTCAGCCGCGCCAAAGACCCAGGCCAGGTAACACCCAGGGCCCGGCAGGGAGTGCTCGATCTTCGGTCAGTTGATTTCAATAAACAAACCTCTTTGCTGGAAGGTGAATGGGCTTTTTACTGGAAAAAGCTTTTAAATCCTTCCGAAACGCAAAACTATTCCCCCGACTTTATCCATTATCCCGACCTGTGGCGTGATCTTGAGTTGAACGGAGAGCGGCTTACTTCCGTAGGTTATGCCACGTATTCCCTTACCATCTTGCTTCCTCAAAACCGACCCCGGCTGGCATTGGTAGTGCCCGATGCATACTGCTCCTACTACCTGTTTGTGGATGATTCGCTGATGTCGAAAAACGGAAAGCCTGCCGCTACTAAAGAAGAGGCTATACCCTTTTGGACCACGCAGATCATAGTGCTGCCTGCCGATAAAGACACGCTGAGGCTCACACTGCAGGTGGCTAATTTCTGGCATAGCAAAGGCGGTCCATACAAACAGATGACGATTGGTGAAAAGGAAAGACTGGAAGTGAATCACCGGCAAAACCGCGCCTTCGACCTGGTGCTGGCAGGATGCCTCTTTATGGGAGGACTTTTCTTTTTCGGGTTTTATCTCTTCGGTCACCGCGACAAAGCGATCTTGTACTTCTCTTTGTTCTGCATTGTGTATAGTTATCGCATGGTGGGTACTACCATGTATGTATTGCATTCGGTGTATCCGCAACTGGATTGGTTTTTTACCATAAAAATTGAATACCTCTGCCTGGCGCTGGCAGTGGCATTGTTCTCGCGATATGTACGATGGGTTTACCCGCAAGACGCACCCAGGAAGATAGTGAATGCGATTACCGGTATTTGCCTCTTCTACGGTATGCTGATACTGGTGACTCCGCCGATCATTTTTACGCAGGGCATTAATGCATTTCTCATCATTATGTTCCTGTGCATAGGCTTTGCATTTTATGTATGTCTCAGGGCTGTCAGCAATAAGCGCGTGGGAGCAAAATTTGCGGTGATCAGTTGCGCTGTGCTGCTGATGGTATTCCTGGTGATCAACCTGCATTATTTCCGCCTCATATTGCCGCCGAAGGTGATGGTGTTTGCCGGATATGTACTTTTCTTCTTCCTGCAATCGCTGGTGCTTTCGTACCGATTCGCTTACTCAATGAAAAAGGCTACAGAAGAAGCGCAGCAGGGATTGAGAGCCAAGACGGAATTTCTCAGCACCATGTCGCACGAAATTCGTACGCCGCTGAACGCGGTAATTGGTATGACGCATTTGTTGATGCGCAACAATCCGCGAAAAGATCAGCAGGAGAATCTCGATGTGCTGTTATTCTCCGCCAATAATTTGCTATCAATCGTCAACGATATTCTCGACTACAATAAGATAGAAGCGGGTAAGATCAATTTTGAATCGGTGCCGATGGATGTCAATTCCATTGCGCGCAATATTGTGGGCGGTTTGCAGAATAAGGCTGATGAAAAGCAAATACAACTGATCCTGGAAACCGACAAGAGGCTGACGCATAAAGTGACCGGCGATCCCACTCGACTGAGCCAGGTGATCAATAACCTGGTGCACAATGCCATTAAGTTTACGGAGCAGGGATTTGTGAAGCTCATCATCCGGGTAAGATCGATGACAGAGCGCGCGGTCACCATCGACTTCCGGGTAGTGGATACGGGTATTGGCATACCGCCGGAAAAACAAAAAATGATCTTTGAGCGGTTTACACAGGCCGATTCATCTACGTCGCGGAGTTATGGTGGTACGGGTCTTGGACTGGCCATTATCAAAGGCATTCTCAATCTGCAGGGTGTTACGCTGCAATTGAAGAGCGAACCGGGTAAGGGTTCTGAATTTTATTTTACCCAAAGTTTCCCGCTCACCGATGAATTGATAAGTGAAGAGCTGGAGAAGCCACACGAGGAAATGGCAAAGCAATTGGATGGTGTGCCGATCCTGGTAGTAGAAGATAATCCCTTTAACATAATGGTGGCCCGCTCGCTGCTGGAGCAAAGCGGCGCGCAGGTAGATATTGCGGGCAATGGAGTGGAAGCCCTGGAAAAAGTGGCGCCGGGGAAATACCAGCTGATACTGATGGACCTCAATATGCCCGTGATGGATGGATTTGAAGCTACGCGCGAACTGCGCAAGCGTGGCGAAAAGCTACCCATAATTGCACTCACCGCCAGCCTCCCCGCCGAAGTGGAGAAAGAGGTGAAGGACGCCGGCCTCAGCGATATCGTAGTAAAACCTTTCAACCCCGACGAATTGTTCCGGGTAATTCTTCCCTATGTGCAGCGCCCCGCCGTGTAGTTGGGGAACTGATTCTACGTAGCTAAATGTTAACAATATCGTATAAGCATGAGGTATGTTTTTTGAAAGAAGGCATAAAGATGTCAACGAGGTGTTGAATTAAATGAAAAGGATATGAAGAGCAAGACATTTTTATTTGAATTACTAGTGGACGGCGTGCCTTACGAAGTGCGCGCAACTCCCTTCCAGTTCAACGACGATATACGATTCAGAGTAAGTTTTAACGGCGGACAGATATTCGTATTTGTATATGACCAGCAACTGAAGCGGCTCACTGCCATAGGCGAGGGCACAGAAACCATACCCGTAAACCTGGAGGCGGCCATATCAGAAAAGCTGGAAAACATGCAGATCAGCAAACTCTCTCCTTAGTGTAAATATCCGACAATCCATTTTGCTGGCGCCACCCACTCATCTTTCTACTGCTGGGCGTGGTATATATTAACTACGAGGACATTCGTTTTTTCTCAATTTTTGGCGAATAAATGCGCCCAATGAGAAAACTTGTCTTGACTTGCCTCGTACCGTTTATTTATTTATCAGTATTTGGCCAGGATCGCGGAAAAATTACGGTTGTAGTGGTAAATGAGCGGCAATTGGCTGTGGAAAATGCAACGGTGGAATTGCTGCGTGCCAATGATTCGGTGCTGGTAAAAGCAGCCGTGAGCGATGCCGCTGGCGTGGCTGAATTTGAACAGGTGCCTTACAGCCAATACCTGGTGCGTGTGACGATGGTGAACCATTCAACGGCTTTTTCCTCTCCGATCAATTTATCATCATCAACTCCCGAAATACGATTGCCCGCATTAACACTGCATCCCGCGCCAGCTTCGGCTTTGCGCGAAGTAACTGTGACCGCGCGCAAGCCATTTATCCAAAAACTTACCGACAGAATTGTGGTGAATGTGGACAACAGCCTGGTGAATGCCGGCAGCAGCGCGTTTGAAGTATTAGAACGGGCACCGGTCGTGCTGATAGATGGCAACGATAATATCAGTCTGCGCGGCCGCCAGGGCGTAATTGTGATGATTGACGGGAAAATAACCCCGATGTCGGGTGCGGACCTGGTGAATTTTCTGCGTGGTCTTCCTTCCAACAGCATCGAAAGAATTGATATCATTACCAACCCCTCTGCGAAATACGATGCGGCCGGTAATTCGGGTATTATAGACATTCGCATGAAGAAGGATTTGCGCCTCGGAGCCAATGGCAGTTTTACCGCTGGCTATGGACAGGGTATTTATCCCAAAGCCAATACCGGCGCCACTTTCAACTATCGCAATAAGAAACTGAACCTGTTCGGCAATTACAATTATGCGTACCGTATGAACCTGAATCACCTTTTCCTGAAGCGTGAGTTTTTTGAAAATGGTAAATATGATGGCGCTTATGACCAGGACAATTTCATGAAGACTCCCATCAACAATCATACGGCCCGGCTGGGTGCAGATTTTTTTCCCAATAAAAAAACTATCTGGGGCTTTGTGGTGAACAGCTCATTTACCAAATACAATCGCGCCAATACCAACCAGTCGTTGGTGATCGATTCGCTGTTTGCACCTTCATCTAAGTTTGTTACGAATGCCACAGAAAAAAACAGTTTCAGGAATGTGGTGGGTAATATCAATTTCAAACACACCTTCGATAGCACAGGCAGAGAAATGACCGCCGATGCGGATTATGGCGTATTCAACAGTTCTAACCTTTCTCTTTTCAACACGGGATACTACACGCTCAATGATGTGCCCACCATGCCGGTATATAAGCTGGATGGTGATCAGCGCGGGAAAATTTCATTGTTTACTGCGAAAGCCGATTATACTCTACCGCTGAAAAAAGGCGTGCGCATAGAGACTGGTTTTAAAACAAGTTTTGTGAAAACGGATAACGATGTGGTGTTTTACGATATAAGTAATCCGCCGCCCGTGTACGACAGCAGCAAGAGCAACCATTTTATTTACAAGGAAAATAACCATGCGCTGTATGTCAACTTCCAGAAAGAATTCAAAAGCTGGTCGGTGATGGCGGGTGTGCGTGCGGAACAAACCAATATCAAAGGCGATCAGTTGGCCAACGATATGGATTTTGACAGCAGTTACCTGCAGGTGTTTCCCAGCGTGTTTGTGAACTATAAAGTAAGCCCTGAAAAGACCATAGGCCTGTCTGTCAGCCGAAGAATAGACAGGCCTAATTATTCTCAATTGAATCCCTTCCGATTCTTCCTCGATCCGAGTACCTATAGCTCCGGCAATCCTGGCCTGCGCCCGCAACTTACCTGGTCGTATGAGCTGAGCTATACCTTGAAGCAACTGAATTTTACTTTGGGATACAGCCGCACCACGCAAAACTTTACAGTGGTAATTCGTCCGAGTGAAACAGAAGACAAAGTAACTGTGGAGATACCCGTCAATCTCTCCACTTTCGATTATTATGGATTAACGGTATCAGCGCCGCTGCGTGTGACAAAATGGTGGAACTCTATCAATAACGTGAATGTTTATTATGGTCATTATAATGGTAATCTTGCCAATACCCAATTGGACAATGGGACTCCTGCTGCTAACGTGAGTACCAACAACAATTTCACGTTTAAGAAAGGCTGGGCTGCCGAACTGAATCTGAACCTCAACACTGGTGGTCAGTATGGATTCATGGTGCTTGATCCCACCTGGCAGCTCTCGGCCGGCGTACAGAAATCAGTTTTGAAAAACCGCGGCATTATCCGCCTCAACATCACCGATATTTTCTGGACTGGCCTGCCCCGAGCCGTAGTGGAATTCTCCAACTACACCGAGCACTGGCATGCCGAACGGGAAACGCGCGTTGCGAATCTTTCATTCACTTATCGTTTTGGAAGAAACACCGTGGCTGCAGCCAGGAGAAGAACAACGGCCAGCGAAGAAGAACGAAGAAGGGCGGCGAATTAGACATCGGGGGCAGGTGTCGGGTGTCGGGTGACGGCGCGGCCAGGGTCGGCCAGGTCACAGGTGGCCCATTTGCCAGGTGAGCCACTCATGGGAGAAGTGGCTCACGGTGCCCTTATAGTTGCCTAAGCCCCTTTCTGATGCAACGATTTCAACAACTTCAAATGCGGCTGCAATCCTGCCAGTGTATTCTTATGCAAAAACTGCCTCAGGTGTTTGTAAAAATGACTATGATCATAATAGTCGTAAAGCGAATGGTGAAAAGTGGAAGGCGAATTGGCAATATGGGCCGCGGCCTTGCGGATGCGCATAATCTGCAGTGCCTTTTTGCTGCTGATGCTCGTGGTCATCTCGAAATAACGCTGTAGTGTACGCGAAGAAATGCCATAACGGGCCGCCAGTTCTTCAATGGGAACGGAGAATTTGTTGAGTCGGTAACTGGTGTCCAGTATTTCAGTTACAATTTTTACAGGCTGCAATACATCGGGATGTTGTTTGAGCACCGATTGATAGTATGCAGTAATTAACTGCACTCTTTTTTTGAAACTGTCAGCTTCTTTGATGGCGTCCAGCACCGATTGATCGAGCAGGTAGCTGAGGGGGAAAATGTATTCGCGGTATTCGGAGAAATTGACCTTCTTTTCGAAAATGATGGGCGAAATTTTGAACTTGATACCGAAAATGCTGTTGCCGGGCCGGTGATAACATTCCAGGCAGGTATGGCGCGGCAAAAAACCGTCGGTTTTCATTTCGTAGCTTCTGTCTTCCAACTGCATTGTAAACGGCGAGCCCAGGTTAATGAGGTAGGTATATCCGACATTGGGAAACAATGCGTCGGAAAAGCCATCCGGGTATTTTTCCCACAGGTTGTCGAAATTGGTTTCCCAAAAGAAATCAATGAAATGCGATAACCCTGCCGGCGGAGATACCCGGTAGTAGTGCTTTTCGAAATGTTCCTTATGGAAGAATTCTACGTGTTGCATGATACGGTGCTGTCCAAATTAGAGGTTAGGGGTGGAGGGAAAACGCTAAAACACAGGAGCAGTAATATTTTTATGTGACCGGCATCCAAATTGCTAACTTCAGGGTAAATTTTCCCCCAAAACTGATCATTATGCAATGGAGAGGTCGTCGTCAAAGTACAAACGTTGAAGACCGCCGTAGCGTGTCGGGCAAAGGCCTGGCAGTGGGCGGCGGCATTGGAGGTATCATAGTGCTGGTGTTATACCTCCTGATGGGTGGCAACCTGGGCGATGCAGCGTCGCAGCTCACCCCTACCCAACCCGCGCAGGAATTATCGCCCGAAGAGCAGAAGCTCGATGATGAACGCGCTGAATTTATCAAGGTGGTGCTGGCCGATACCGAAGATGTGTGGAATACTTTACTTCGGGATCAATATCGCGAGCCAACACTGGTGCTCTTCCGCCAGGCAGTGCAATCCGCATGCGGTATGGCCGGCTCGGCAACGGGTCCTTTTTACTGCCCCGGCGATGAAAAAGTCTATATCGATCTTTCGTTTTTCGAAGACATGCAAAACAAACTGCGTGCCCCCGGCGATTTTGCCATGGCTTATGTAGTGGCACACGAAGTAGGTCATCACATCCAGAAACTGCAAGGCACTACCGATAAGGTGCATCGTCTTCGCCAGCAATTATCGGAAGCCGAGTATAACAAATATTCCGTGATGCTCGAGTTGCAAGCCGATTTCCTGGCGGGGGTATGGGCGCATCACGCGCAGCGATTGAAAAATGTGGTAGAAGATGGTGATATAGACGAAGCGCTGAATGCTGCCAATGCCATCGGCGACGACCGCCTGCAAGAAGAAGCGCAAGGCCGCGTGGTGCCTGAATCGTTTACGCATGGAACCTCGGCGCAGAGAATGTATTGGTTCAAAAAAGGGTATACTACAGGTGATATCAGGCAGGGAGATACGTTTAACGATCCGTCGCTGAGGTAGAGCAGTTTAAAGGTTGGCAAAGCATCAACAACTCTTAAGCAGCGAATAAGGTTCAAATCTGTTGGCACTATTTTTTGAGCCCAGTTTACATAACTTAATCAATACGGGTATGAAATACTTAATTATTGTGCTGATGATGGGCCTGGTGGCCTGCAACGGCAGTGAATCAACAACAGACGCTACACCATCTGCCGATAGCGCCACCGCTACCGATACCATGCAGGTAACGAGTGATACTGCAACGCTGGCAGGCCCCTGGTATCTGGTGCCCGTATTGCCCAGCGATACCGGCGCGCGCAGTACGCCGCAACTCATATTTAATACCGATGAGAAAAGATTTGCCGGCAACACGGGCTGCAATAGCATGAACGGCAGTTTTGAATTAACTGATTCAAGCCTGGTGTTTGATGAAAGAATTATGATGACCAAAATGGCTTGCATGGGATATAATGAAGATGTTTTCGTGAAAAACCTGTTGCGCACCAATCGCTATCGCTTCGAACAAGGTATGCTGGTGTTGATGGTGGGAGAAGAAGTATTGTCGCGGTGGACAAGAACGCCCACTAAGCCATCTGTATCGAATAAGACTTAATTGGAATGGGAGACCGGTGCCTTTTTCAATCCGCGCGGTCTTATCTGATCAATAATATATGAACTGATCAGCAGCCAGCTGAAACCGATACAAAAACCTGCTACCACATCGGTGAAATAATGTACGCGCAGGTAAATGCGGCTAAAGCCGATCATGATCACAACCAGTATTGCCAAAATAAGCAGCACCCACTTGGCGACGGGATGATATTTTTCTTCTTTCCAGATAATGATCATGATAAGACCGTAAAAACATACGCTCATAAAGGTATGTCCGCTGGGAAAACTCAAACCGCGCGCAGGCTCCAATAAGGGTATCAATGGCCTTTCGCGCTGAAACAACAACTTGAGGCCAAGCATGATCAGGAGACTGGTAAGCGCAATGGCAGCCACCTTAATAGTATATCTCGACTTTTTGCGAAGCAGGTATATAACGGCCAGCAGAATATTAGCGGGCACCAGGAAATAGTGCGAACCCAAAAAGCTAAACGCCTTCATCACCTGGGTGGTAGTGTCGCTTACCAGGTTGTTGGCAAACGAGAACGCTGCCTCATCGGCGCCGGTCTTATCGAGCGCGAAGACGCGATAGGCTATCACGATAAAAGTGATGAGGCTGGCCAGGAAAATAGTGAGGGCAATGATCATCTCCTTGGTGAGAATGATCGCTTTATCGGCTATCTTCTTTTCCTCGTTGGTCAATTGCGTCATACCGTAAATTTAGCGAAGCGATGGGAGCAGAAAACAAATAAAAGAATTATGCCAGTGCTATACCTCTTTTTCCTCCTTGGGCTGGGTGGTTTCTAACATCAACCTGTATTGCAGCACCGCCCTTATTTCGCCGTAAGAATAACCGGCGCCTAATTTTTCTTTTACGGGACCTGCCGCCTGGGAGTAATAGTTCATGTCATCCAGCGTCTTCATAATCACGGCCAGGCGCTCCTGGGAGACGAGTTCCTGAATAGCAACCTCCCCGGTGGGTATAAACGATGCCAGGTGCCCTTCGATGGTGGAAACTGCCAGGTTGCGCTGCCGCGCGATGTCTGCAACGGCCATTCCCTCCCGGAACATTTTCAATGAAATGCGCCGGGTTTCACCCTTGGGAGCTTTGGCAGATTTTTCTTCTGCAACCACCACTTCTTCTTCCTGCACCTGCGAAGCTTTCTTTTCTTCGTCAACACCTTCCAGCAATTCAGATACCGGCACGCCGTTCATTAATCCTTCAGTGATGGCGATAGCATGCTGCAATTGTTGCTTTTTTCTTTGCTGGGTGAGCAGCAACTCTTTTAACAAAGCGGGATATTTACGGCTGCGCAGTTTTTGTTTTACAAGCTCTATGTGATTTTTTATTTCAGTAATGATTTCATCCATCGCCTTGATGAAATATTCCGCGCCGGCTTTCACTCGTTGATGCAGAAAGGCATAACCATCCCCGGCAGCATTGGGTATCAGCTGTTCCAGTTGGCGGATAAATTTATTAGCAAAATCCTGCTGCTGCCGGGTAGCCTGTAACAGCTTCTTGGCCCATTGCACATGCTGTTCGCTATCTGTAAGTTTAAGGCTGGCACTGTCTTCCACGTGGTCTTCGAAGTTCTCCACGAATTTGGTCCAGTCAAAAGTTTGTAGCAATGATCTTTCGAGAAAAATCTTTTGCTCCTGCTGCAATTCCTGCTGCAACAGGTCCATTTCTTTTTCGCTACGGGTAAATTCCAACACCCGCGCATCGGTATGGATGCAGTGAGGATGAATGGGGGAGTAAAGAATCAATCCTTCAAGAGAAGTAAGACGGCTGAGCGCTACATATACCTGTCCCGGCGCAAATGAAGCGCCGGCATCAATGATGGCCTTGTCAAAAGTGAGTCCCTGGCTTTTATGGATCGTAATAGCCCATGCCAGCCTGATAGGATATTGTTTGAACGTGCCCAACTCTTCTTCTTCAATATTGTCAGCCTCTTTGTTGTAGCGGTAGCGAATATTTCTCCAGGTTTCTTTTTCGAGTTGAAGTTCGTGATTTTCACCGGGAAACTGTACGTAAATCTCATCATTTTCTATGCGCGAAATAGTGGCGATCTTTCCGTTGTAGTAACGGCGCACTTCTCCCTTATCATTTTTGATAAACATGATTTGCGCTCCTTGCTTCAGCGAGAGCACCATATCGGCAGGAACAGATTTTTCGTTGAAGTCGCCCTCAATTTCCGCCCTGAACTCATGCATGCGATCATCGAGCTGCTGCAGTTTCTGGCGGTTGATAGCGTCGGCCTTCCAGTTGTGCGTGGTAAGGGTGATATAGCTTTCGTAATCATCAATCTGGTAACCGGGGCGGTAATGTTCGTTTAATATGGCCAGGTCTTCTTCGGTGGCCATATTGTTGCGGATATTGTTCAGCAGGTTGATGAAATCTGCTTCATGCTGTCGATAGATCTTTTTTAACTCAAGATATACCGGCGGCGACTGCTGAATTACCTGCGCGTCGAAAAAGAAAGGGCTTTTATAATAGTCTCTCAGCACTTCCCACTCTTCGTTGTTCACCACCGGCGGCAACTGGAACAAATCGCCGATATACAAAATCTGCACTCCGCCAAAAGGCATCATCGGCTGTTTTCTTACGGTGCGTAGAATCAGATCTACCATATCGAGCATATCGGCACGCAACATACTTACCTCATCGATGATGAGCAGCTCCAGCTCCTGCATCAGCTCACGCTTGTCGCGGCTGAGGCGAAGGTTGGTCAACAGTGTATCAGGCATATTGATATTGGCCGTGCTGTTCCAGCCGCCGCGGTTTTCGGGAATATAGGCGCCGAAAGGCAACTGGAAAAATGAGTGCATGGTCACTCCGCCTGCGTTGATGGCTGCCACGCCGGTGGGCGCCACTACCGCCATTTTTTTGGGACTGGTTTCGCGGATATGTTTCAAAAAAGTAGTCTTGCCCGTGCCAGCCTTACCGGTCAGGAAAAGATGCCTGGAAGTTTGATTCACAAACCTTGAAGCCAGGTCAAACAACTGATTAGAGGTATCGGGTGACGGCATGCGCAAGATACTTTGCGGCAAGATAAAGATTAGGGAAGGATGGGGCAACAAATTTTTTCCAAAAAGCAAATAGCAAATATGTAGTGTGCGCGTTGGGGTTAGTATTCCTTTTTTGATAGAATTCTTTGGTGGTGGCGGGTGTAGGGTGTAGAGAATTTGTGCTGGTTATTGATTGTAGAAAAATTGCAACACACTGCATCGGCTCGTTGGCAGAGTTATTGAAGGTTATATTGGTCGGCAATCTGCCGGCGCGAACTTATTGTAAAGCTTAAAAATTTATATTATGAAAACCGTTATCACCATAATGGCGATCGTGTTTACAGGATTTTTAGCCTGCGATACGCCAGAAGGAACCACAACCAATCCGTCTGATTCGACCTCGATCAATAACAACAGGCCCGATATGCAGACAGATACAACCATGCGGCAGGATAGTATTCCCGGGCGTTAAAAAAGCCCAAAACTTAGTAACAGACAGGATTGAGCAGGAAGGGTAATAATCGAGGAAAAACTGGGTGATTGGGAATTGTTGAAAAGACCCGTCGCGGGTCTTTTTTATTGCATTAACTTGCAGCCTATGATCGATTATTTGCAGGGATTAAATGAGCGGCAGCGCGAAGCCGTTCTTCATATAGATGGTCCGCTGATGATTGTGGCCGGGGCAGGCAGTGGAAAAACAAAAGTGCTCACCACCCGCATCGCCCACCTGATGGCACAGGGCGTGGATGCATTCAACATACTGGCGCTCACCTTCACCAATAAGGCTGCCAAGGAAATGAAGGAGCGCGTGGAAAAAATACTGGGCAACAGCGATGCCCGCAACCTGTATATCGGCACTTTCCACAGCGTGTTTGCCCGCATATTGCGCGGCGAAGCCGATAAGCTGGGCTACCCCAACAACTTTACCATTTACGATACCGATGACGCCAAAAGCGTGGTAAAGACCGTAATCAATGAACTGAACCTGGACGATAAGCATTATAAACCTGCCACCGTTTACAACCGCATCAGCAGCGCCAAAAACGCGCTGATAGGTCCGGCGGAATATGCCAACGATTATTACATTCAGCAGGAAGACATGCGCACCAATCGTCCTGCCATTGCGCAGATATACGACGCGTATGTAAAGCGCTGCTTTAAGAACGGCGCCATGGACTTCGACGACCTGCTGCTGAAGTTTTATGAGTTGCTGAAAACATTTCCCGAATCGCTCAGCAAATACCAGCGCAAGTTCAAATACATTCTTATTGATGAGTACCAGGATACCAACCCTGCACAGTACGAGATCATCAAGCTGCTGGGCGCCATGCATGAAAATGTATGCGTGGTAGGCGACGATGCGCAAAGCATTTACAGCTTCCGCGGCGCCACCATTCAAAACATATTGCAGTTTCAGAAAGATTACGACGATGTGAAGGTGGTGAAACTGGAACAAAACTATCGCAGCACGCAAAGCATACTGGAAGTTGCCAACGAGGTTATTAAAAACAATAAGGGCCAGATACCTAAAGCACTCTGGACAGAAAACAGCGAAGGTGAAAAAATTCGCCTGGTGCGCACCATGACCGACAACGATGAAGGAAAGTTCGTGGCTGATACCATCCAGGAGCAGAAGCTGCGCAACCATTTCATGAATAAAGACTTTGCCATTCTGTACCGCACCAATGCGCAAAGCCGTGCGTTTGAGGAAGCGCTGCGCCGCATGGGCATTCCCTATACCATTTATGGCGGCATCAGCTTCTACCAGCGCAAAGAAATAAAAGACTATATCGCTTACCTGCGCCTCATCGTAAACCCCCGCGATGAAGAGGCGCTGAAACGCATTATCAACTACCCCGCGCGTGGCATTGGCAAGACCACCATCGATAAGGCGGTGTTATATGCCAACCAGCAAAATATTTCGATGTGGGAGGTGCTGGAGCGCGCCCGCGAATTCGGTTTCCGTTCAGGCACGCTGGAAGCTATCGAAGGTTTTGTGACAATGATGAAAAGCTTTACCTCCATGCTGCAGAAGCATAATGCCTATGAAGTGGCCGTGCATGTGGGTAAGCAAACCAATTTTGTAAAAGAACTTTTCAACGATAAAAGCACCGAAGGTGTTCAGCGCTATGAAAACGTGCAGGAGTTGCTGAACAGTATCAAAGAATGGACAGAAAGCCCCGATACCAAAGAAGGCGAAGTGGGCGATAAGGGCCTGGGCTCATACCTGCAGCAAATAACGCTGCTGACCGATGCTGATGAAAAAGATCCCGACGCCGATACGGTAAAGCTCATGACCATTCACGCTGCCAAGGGACTTGAGTTCAACTGTGTCTTTGCCGCGGGCCTGGAAGAAATGCTTTTCCCCAACGCGCTTTCCATCAACTCGCGCGAAGAGCTGGAAGAAGAGCGCCGTTTATTTTACGTAGTCATTACCCGCGCCAGGCAAAAGCTCTGGATCACCTATGCCAACACGCGCTACCGTTTTGGCCAGCTGGTGCAAAATGAGCCGAGCCGCTTTATTAACGAATTGCCGGAGAAATATCTCGACAGAAGTTATGCAGGCGGCGGACTCAGAAATCAGAGTTCGGGCTGGGCTTCGGGCAGTGCGTTCGACAGACTTCATGGAGGCTGGGGCAACAGGGCGGCCAGCGAAGCTGAGAAACGGTATGGCCCTCCGCCGAAAACCACACCAGCATACATCACGCCCAAGCCGCCATCAAAAACAGTGGAGCATGTGCCTTCACCTGATTTTGTGCCCAGCGATACATCCAACCTGCAAGTGGGTCAGCGGGTGGAGCACCAGAAATTTGGTTTTGGAGAAGTGATCAAAATGGAAGGCTCTGCGCATAATCCCATAGCAACTGTGAAATTTGAGCTGAACGGCGAAAAGAAGATCATGCTGAATTATGCGAAGCTGAGAATAGTAAGTTAGGCGAGAGCTTTCAGCACTCCGTTTCTGTACAATTTTCCGATGGGTATTTCGGTTTTGTCTATTTCAATCAGGTCGTTGGTAAATGATTTGATGCGGTTAACTGCCACGATGAACGAGCGGTGTGCACGCACAAATAATTTTTCCGGCAGCATAGCTTCTACAGAGGTCATAGATAGCTTGGTGATGATGGTGTTGTGCGGCGTCACCACTTTGATATAGTCTTTCATGCTTTCGATATAGAGAATATCATTCAGCATCACTTTCACCATCTTGCGATCGGCGCGGAAATAAACAAATGGATCACTGGTTTTTTCTTCAACCGGCTCAGCGGCCGTTGTCTTTATGGGCGTGCCATTTACCGGAAAGGCTTTATTCACTGCTTTCAAAAACCGGTCGAAGCGGATGGGTTTTACAAGGTAATCCACCACATCCAGCTCATATCCTTCCAAAGCATAATCGGAGTATGCAGTGGTAAGAATGGTTTTGGGAGGGTTTTTCAATACGCGCAGAAACTCTGTGCCGCTGAGTTGGGGCATGCGGATATCGAGAAAAATTAAATCCACTGCCTGTTTCTGCAACAGCGCCATAGCATGAACAGCATTACCGCATTCGCCTGCGAGCTGTAGCATGGGCATCTCGTCAATGTATCTGCGGATGATTTCGCGGGCGGGCGGTTCATCGTCAATGATGAGGCATCGTATGGTGCTGAGTTCATTCATGGGCGGTAAGAATATAGGGACTGCTTTCTTTTGTTCGGGTTTCAGTTTTTCTTACCAGTTCCAGTTGCAGGTTCACTACAAACACCTCTTTGTCGCTGGTCATTTGTAACTGGTGTTTTTCCGGGTACAACAACTCGAGCCTGCTGCGCACATTGCGAATACCTATGCCTGCATGTGGTTCTTTTCTTTTTTGGTCGCTGGTGGGTTTACCGTTGATGAGCTTCATATGCATGGTGGTACCACTTAGGTAAATGTGCAGGCTCAGCCAGGGCTGATCGAGCATATTACTGGTGCCGTGTTTGAAACAGTTTTCAACAAAAGGCAATAACAACAGCGGTGTTATATACAGGTTCTTTGTGTCAGAAGGAATGTCGATATGTACATCCAGGCGATCATCATAGCGCGTGCTTTCGAGATAGATATAGTCCTGCACCAGTTTCAATTCTTTCGATAGTGGCACAAGGGGCTGTGTGCCTTCATACAACATAAAGCGCAGCATATCTGATAATCCCATCACCAGCTGCGATGCCATAGGTGCAGTGTGTTGCGTGTGCGAATATATATTGTTGAGGGTGTTGAACAGAAAATGCGGGTGCACCTGTGCTTTCAGCAATTGCAATTGCGATTCGGCATTTTCTTTTTGCAGTTGCAGGTTACGCTGTTCCTTTACATAGTAGTACTTCAATAATTTGATGGCCGCTGCAATACCTCCGATAGTGATGCCCCCGCGAAGACCAGCCATGAAACCGTTGAAGACACTGAGAGGTTTGTTTGATGTCATCCAGTCGGGCGGAGGCAATTGAAACCAGCCCCGTATATCAGCAATTATGAAAGTGCTAATGATTACCGAAATAATCGCGGTGCATGCAAATGCAAGCAACGTGTAAACAACGGCAAGAATGTATTTGCCTTTTACGAGATAACGCGGAATCACAAAATAATTCAGCGAATATGCCAGGAAAATATGCAAAGGAAGAAATGCCAGTGATTCCAGCATGGTGCGCAGCAGGTTTTCTGCATAGGTAATCTTACCCGGCTTCAACCCTACTGAATAAATAAAACCTGCAAACAGCCACCACGATATCCAGAATGCTGCATGCCTGCGCCAGCGGTATTTGCGTTCATCGGAGAATATGAATGGAATTGCATGCATGAAGTTTCAAAATTAGATATAAGCAAAGGCAGGGAGGTTGCCGCTCTTGTAATATCGATATAAACTTGTTTTTCGTCGAC
This sequence comes from uncultured Chitinophagaceae bacterium, assembly GCA_937958995.1. Taxonomy (GTDB): domain Bacteria; phylum Bacteroidota; class Bacteroidia; order Chitinophagales; family Chitinophagaceae; genus CALCIN01. The sequence goes on along the minus strand of CALGAP010000008.1, from coordinate 530,602 downwards.
GAAAGAAATTCTTCCATAAAAAAGCCCCCTCTGCAGAAGTAGAAGGGGTATTAAACATGCATAATGAGTGTGGCTATTTTCCCCGTAAAAGGTTTTTGGCCAGCTCCTCATTCTCTTTGGCCTGCTGATGCTTCTGCCAGGCCAGCAATGATTTGTTCAGAATCCTCTTTAACTTTTTCTTCACGCGTGCCGACTGCAGGTTCAGCTTCACTCCCTCAATGGTCTCTTTGTAGATAAGCACATGAGCGTCATTGTAGAAATAAAGGATATGATGCCTGGGGGTTCGCCCGTTATTTTCCACCACCCAAAATCCGCTGCCGGTCAACCACGATGGCGCCTTCGGCGGCTCGTGCTGCGACCTTGCCGGCATATAGGCCAGCGCCAGGACGATTACTAAAGTCGATATACTTTTCATGGCTAAATTTTTGTGGCGGTAAAACTATTTGAGAAACAAGAGCCAAAAACAAATAATAGACAGACATCACCATCCTTTCGACACTCATACACGAACCGGCGACAAACGGCGGCCACTGCCGACGAAACGCTGAACATGAAATGTTAATCACATAAACATGCGATTGGGCACCCAGTCTTGCCACGCGTACTTTGCAGGGTTATTGCGAAAAGCTATAAGTATGGCCACTGGAAAAATTGCGATTTGCAGGCTGCTGTTGTCGAATTTTTCGAGTTCGCCGGCCAGTGGAATAAATAGTTTACATTATGAAAATCTTATTTGCTATCATCGTTGCAACCGTTTTGGCCATCAATGCCATTGGCCAGTTTAAGCTAGCGGTTAGTGATGAGCTTCGACAGGCAAACGATGAGTATAAAGTAAAAGGAAGGCAGGGCATCCTGATAAAACAAAAACTCAGCTTTGGCGAGTACAGCACTTCCATAGTAAATAGGTCGTGGACAAAAGGCGGCGGCAGTTATTGGGGGATAGGCTCAGGCCGGCCGGGGACGAATGATCATACCAACATCATTTCGATGGAGTATATTAACCGCAGGCAAACAATTTTCTTCAATCTTACGGATAGCCAGGGGCGTAAATCAGAAGTGTTTGGCGCATCAAAATCCCGATCGAAAGATTTGGAGATAGGTAATCCTAACAACATCTTCACTGTCGCAATGGATTTGCTGGGACTGGGTGGTCGTTCAGAAGACCAGTATTACCTGCAGATATATACCGATTCGGTAAGTCAGCCCTGGCAAATGGTGTTGAACATACAGGCTGCCGAGGCACAACCCAAAAAATATGTTGGCGTGCTGGCGCAGGATAAAGATCACTACTATACTGTGGTGCCTGTGACAAAAATTGAGCGCAAGAATGGAAAAATCGTGAACACGTTGGGCGGCCCCCTGGGTTATGAATTCAGGAATGCGCAGGGAGTAGCTGTGGCCGCTGTTTCACTGGTGGATAGTGGTATGGTTTTTCTCGGCAAGACAGATCCCACAGAAAGATTTCTGCTGGCCAATGTGAGCGCTGCTTTGTTGTTGTACCAGGCCATTGATGAATAACCATTGACATTTCTCAATAAATTTTTTCTTCTAAAAGAAACCACTTATTTATAAGTGGTTTTTGCATTTATGCTAAGTGTAAATCAATGGCTGTGAAAATTAAAATACCTATCTTTTATGGATGACCGAAATAGACAAACCTGTTCCTGTTCAACTGTACCTGATCACACTGAATGTTGCGGGCAACATCGATGTTTTCACCCGCATGGAGTACAAAGAGCACATTGTCGAAAACCTAAACTACTGCAGCGAGCACAAGAACCTGGCGGTGTATGACTACGTGCTTATGACCAACCGGCTGCACATGATTGCTGCTGCGCGCAGGGGTCATATATCGAGAGTGCTGCGCGATTTCAAGTCTATTACCGCAAAACAAATATTGATGGCTATTTCAGAAAGTCCTGAAGAAAACAGGAAGGAATGGCTGATGCGCACACTACATTTCTACTCGCAGCGTTACCAGCACAGTTCAGAACGATATTTCTGGCAATTTGGTAATAACCCGGTCAGCCTGGATAAGAAAGACTATCAGCAGGCAAGAGCCGGGTTACTACAGGTTCCTGTTCAGGCACGATTGGTTGACCGGCCTGAACATTATGTTTATTGCAGCGCATATCCCCAACAGAGAGTCGGGCTGGATAAATGGCCGCAATGAGTGTTATGAGTTAGTTTAATTCTTTTAACCACGCTGCTACTTCTTCGCGGGCTGCTTCTATTACGGCTTTGCCGGCGCGGTAGCATTGTTTCCATTCATCGCTTTGTTTCTCATACTCGGGGTTGGCAAACTGTGAGCCGTTCAGCCTGGCGTCGAAGTCAACGGTAGCGGAGATTTCCATGAATTTTTCGAGGCGCTTTTTTACCAGGTCGTCGGGGTTGGCAGGAAATTTCTTTTCATCGTCACCCTTATTTAGTTGTTTGTCGATGGCTTTATCGATTGCCTTCAAGGGGTTGAGTCCGCCCAGGCCTTTTTTCTTTTGCTTATAGCCGAGTTGTTCATCGCGCCAGGTGGCGTATTTCTTTTTAAACTCATCGCTTTTGGTGTATTCGCGCGCATAGCGAACCAGTTGACGAGCGCCTTCTACCCTTGCAGATTCGGGGAGGGCCTTGGCTTTTTTTACAACGTCATATTCGGTAACCAGGAAGCCTCGTCCAAAGGATTCTATAATTTTTTCTGCGGCCTTTTCGCGGCTGAAATCCAGTTCTTCGAAGATGTTCACTACAGCTGCCGCCATCAGCATGCCAGCCATAAGTATAAAGCTCAGCACTTTCATAAACTTGATTGTTTTTAAAGGTGTAATAGGAATGTGAGTGACGAGGCAAACGTATTGATTAAATAAAGGGGCGGCAATCACATAAATGTATGAATTTGATGAGCGGCTAAGCCGATTTTTGGGGGACTTTTAGTAAATTGGAAGACTTTTACTATCCCCGTTAAAGTCACCTGATTGGAGTAGCTTCAGCATTCATTGTTCAATTCCATAAACAGTAGAGTATGCAAAACGAAAAGAAGGACAATGCCAGCCAGAAGACATGCTCTTACCTTACGTTCAACACGGTTGACTGGGTAGATATTTTCATACGCCCTGTTTATAAGGAAGTGATCACTGATGCGTTGAACCTGTACATCGAAGAAAAAGGCCTGATAGTGTATGCCTGGTGCCTGATGTCGAACCACCTGCACCTGATTGCCGACTGCAAGCCCAGCACCACACTGGCCTTGATAGAGCGTGATTTCAAGAGGTATACCACCACCGAAATCCTGGAAGCCATTGACCTGGAGCCGGACCTTCGCCGCGAATGGATGTTGCAGCGCTTCGAGCATTCCAGCCAGAGCCTCAAGCGCATAGAAAAATTCCAGCTCTGGCAAAGCTGCAGCAATCCCATCCTCATCGAATTCAAACAAGTCTATAAGCTCCAGGAAAGAATTCTCTACGTCCACGAAAATCCCGTCCGCGACAAGATCGTGCTGCACCCTGAAGATTATATCTACAGTTCTGCGGCAGATTACGCCGGAAGAAAGGGGCCCGTCAATGTAACGGTCATCAACTTCGAGCAGCTGCGACTCTCGATGCTGAAGTCGGGTTTATCCGAATAGCTTTTCCAACTTTTTCGCCGTTTGCCGACCGGGTCTGGCAACCTCCAGGGTGGCTCGCCTGACAGGTGGCCCACCCGTGGGCGAACTTTTCCATGAGAGGCTCACCTGGCAGGTGGGCCTCCTGTCACCTGGCCTTCCCTTGCCGGGAGGGACTCGTCAAGAAAAGAAGTCAATAAGAGAAGCCTTCTCCAAAATGCCAGGTCAGCTTGATGCCGCCGAAGTAGTACCAATCGTCTTTTTTGGGATTGCCCCTGATGGTGCCGTGGGGCGGATAGGGGTTGTAATGACTGCCCACTTCGTCGCCGCGGTAAGAAATCTCAATGGCTTTGGGGCCGGAGGCCTGGCTGAGTTTGATGGGGTCAACGTAGGTGTTGCTCACGTCGTCGAGGTAGTCGGTAAATAGTTTGCGGAAGCCGATTTCGGCACCGATGCTGAACTGATCGCTTACGCGAAAGCGGGCACCGATACCGAAGGGGATGCATAACTGGGTGAGTTTGTATTCTTTACGTTCGGGAAAGTCGGGAAGACCCTGGCCTTCGGTGCGCAAAGGATGCAGGTAAATCTTTTCGTTGTTGGCGTCGCGGGCGAAAGGGTTGAAGTGAAAAAGCCCTACGCCGGCGAAGATATAGGGATAGCTGGAAAAAATTTCGGGGTCCAGCACGGCCGCTTCCACAACGAAATTGGCCTCCAGAATCGAAGTCTGGAAGCTGAGGTTGCGGTCCATCAGCAATGAGTCACCGGTATGCTTGTCGCTACCTGCAACGGCGCCATACATCAGGCCGCCGCGAAATGAAAACATGGGATGGAACTGGTATCTTATATTGGCACCAACCGCTGGCCTCAATGACCTTAGTTCGAGCGAACTCTTGGTGAGATCGCCGTTATAACCGGTAGCACCCGCAAAGAATTCCAGGCTCCACTCCTGCGAGTTGGCAGTAAGGGTTAGGGCGGCCGACAGCAACACTGTGGCAATGAAGCGCATCATTAGTAAGCACGTTTTTAGTTTGAAATACAGCTTTCTGTTTTCCTTTCGAGTTTTGCGTGGATATTGAGGAGGATAATGGAGACGGAAGGGGTTATGGCCGGACGCGAAAAATAAAACAAATAATTGAATTCCAAAACACCTGAAAAGGGTATGCCCATTTTTGGAAAACGTAAAAACCTGATAAATAAGGGTTTTTATGGATGTAATATTTTATGGCACTCACCGACACACTTTGTATCTTTTGGCAAAAACCACGTATTTGCAGGCTAACCTAAAACAGGAGGATTTCGTCAGTTTAGTATCGCAGCACAAGGCCATGATATACAAGGTCTGTAATATGTACTGCTCTTCGGAACACGACAAACAGGACCTGTTCCAGGAAATAGTGATACAGCTTTGGGGAGCTTACCCGCGTTTCAGGGGCGACTCAAAGTTCAGCACCTGGTTGTACCGCATCGCCTTAAATACCGCTATATCGGATCTGCGTAAAAAGAAAAAGCATATCCATTCGGTTGAACCAGAAAAACTACCAACGGAGATACAGGATATACAGTATAGTAAAGACAAAGAAGAAAAACTGCAACAGCTCTACCGCGCCATTAGCCATTTAACCGAAATAGAACGTGCTATTGTAATGCTGTACCTCGAAGACCGTAGTTATGACGAAATGGAAGACATACTGGGTATTAACCAAAATAACCTGCGCGTGAAGATGAACAGGATAAAAGAAAAATTACGTAAACTCACTAAAACTGTAGAGCATGGAATTGGATAGTCTAAAAGATATCTGGAAGGACCTGGACGAAAAAGATCTTCGTGCAGGCAGTGAAGTGCCGATTACGTCCATGTTGCACAAAAAATCCAGGAGCCCTGTGGCTAAGATGAAGCGCAACCTCTTCTGGGAAATGGGCGCGCTGATTGTGTGTTATTCGCTGGCCATCTGGTATTATGTGACCGCCTGGAAAGGCATTTACTGGGAAGTGGCCGTGCTGCTCTTCCTCGTAGGACTGTTTGGCATGTTTTACTATATGCGCAAATACAAACTGCTGAATGAAATGCAGTGCGTATCCTGCGAAGTGAAATCGAACCTGCAGCGGCAGCTCACTACCCTCGAAAAGTATGTACACTTCTATTTTAACAGCAGTATCATTCTTACACCCGCGGCATATTTTGTGGCAGGACTGATTGTGATGTTTAAAGCGCCTGCCGACAACGGCGTCACAAGAATCGAGACAGCCGTTCCAGTACTCGGTGATTCATTTCCCGAATACCGCTGGTTTATCATGTTTGTCACCATTGGTGTTGTTCTTACTATAGGTGTTTATTATTTCAGCCGCTGGGCCATCAACCGTTTGTATGGCCAGCACATCAAAAAGCTGAAAGAACTGGTACACCAGATGGAAGAAACCGAATAGCATTATGAACCCCGTTCCCTCCATATCGATCTTTAAAACGCGCGGCAAAAAACGCCACTACACACTCGATATGGGTGCTCACGGTCAGGCAACCCTGCAGTATGAAAGTTTATTTTGTAAAAATGCTGTAGGGCGTATCAACGACCAGGAGTGGAAATTTGTGAGAAAAGGTTTATGGAAAAAAGAACTTGAAATAGTCGCGCAACAATCTCCCTACACCAAAATTCATGTGAAACTGGGATGGCGTCAGAAACTTACTTTACGCGCACCCGACAATAACTCCTACACTTTTAAATGCGCAGGTTTTCTCCGCCGACGTTGGGTATGGCTCGATGCGCGCGGCCAACAGCTGATGGAGATAAAATCGAGGCCGCTCTCCCGGAAACGCTGCGGTATGGTGACACAACACGCTCCCTGGACGCCTACGCTCAGCTGGCTTTTACTCGTCGGCTGGTTTCAACTGGTGATCTGGGAAGAACAGACCATCGGTGCCGCCGCCGCCGCATAGTACTTTTTTAACAAGGATTGATTGATTTTTTGTAGTTGCTCCCGCTATAGTAAGATTTAGTAATTTCAGTATCGCATTTCCCGGGAAAATAATCTTGAATTAAAATCTCAACTATGAACCATCGCAGGAAATTTCTGCAGCAGTCCGCGCTGTTAGTAGCGGGCAGCACATTACTAACCAACGACCTGTTTGCCATTTTCAAAAACCGCATTGCTCCCAGCGATCAGCTCAACATCGGCGCTATTGGCATCAAAGGCATGGGCTGGTCCAATGTAAATGCCGCGCTCAAAATACCAGGCGTAAACCTGGTAGCCGTTTGCGATGTAGACAAATCGGTGATCGATCAAAGGCTTAATGATCTGAAAAAAAATAATATCGATGCCTCCAAAGTGAAGGTGTATGGCGACTATCGTAAACTGCTTGAGCAGAAAGATATTGATGCGGTGATCATCGGCACACCCGATCACTGGCATGCACTGATTATGATTGAAGCCTGCGCGGCGGGTAAAGACGTGTATGTAGAAAAACCAGTGGGCAACAGCATCGGCGAATGCCGCGCTATGATGAGTGCGCAACAACATTACAAGCGCGTGGTGCAGGCCGGTCAATGGCAGCGCAGCCAGCAGCATTTTAAAGATGCCATTGATTTTGTACACAGCGGTCAGCTGGGTATGATACGCACCGTGAAAGTATGGTGCTACCAGGGCTGGATGCGTCCTGAACCAGTAGTTCCTGATTCTGCTCCACCGCCTGGCGTGGACTACAATATGTGGCTGGGGCCAGCACCCAAGCGTCCCTTCAACGCCAGCCGTTTCCATTTTCATTTCCGCTGGTTCTGGGATTATGCCGGTGGCCTCATGACCGACTGGGGCGTTCACCTGCTTGATTATGGTTTGCTGGGAATGAAAGCCGAATTTCCCAAATCCATCGCCGCCCTCGGAGGAAAATTTGCGTATCCCGAACTGGCGCAGGAAACTCCCGACACGCTTACCACGCTATATGAATTTGATGGCTTCAACCTGGTATGGGATTCAGCCATGGGCATTGATAATGGTTCGTATGGTAAAGACCATGGTATTGCCTTTATCGGCAACAATGGCACACTGGTGCTGTATCGCGGCGGATGGGAAGTGATTGATGAAAAGAACAGCAAAAACAAAGTAAGCAAGCCGTTTACCAAACCATCTGAAAACGGATTGCAGGCGCATATGCAGAATTTTGTGGATGTAGTGAAATCGAGAAAAATGGAAGATCTGAAATGCTCCATACAAGCAGGTTCGCATGTAGCCACTGTGGCGCAAATGGGAAATATCGCTTATCTCACCGGGCAGAAATTAACCTGGGATAAAGCAAAAGGGCAGTTTACCGACGATAGCGTGAATAAGAAATACCTGATGAAGGAATATCACAATGGCTGGAAACTGCCGAAAGTGTGAGTAAAAATTATATGTCTAAATAAAAAACCGGGGTACTTCCCGGTTTTTTTTATAAGAATTTGTTTATGACAATTTCTTAATCTTGATATTCCTGTACCATACGGGATCACCATGGTCTTGCAACACAATCTTTCCTTTTTTGAAAGTGCCGAAGTCTTTCCATTCCTTGAATTTGCTTTCGGCTACCATTTTCTTCCAGTTATCATCCCATAAAGTAGTGCTCACCACTTTCGCGCCGTTTTGCCATAACTCCAGCTGTCCCTGGTTTACGATAATACGAACATGATTCCACTCGCCGGCAGGTTTTACATTCTGCGGGTCGGCAGCAATCAGGTCGTACAGGTCGCCCGCGCGGTGTTTGTGAATGCTCGCGTCTGAATGACCTTCATTATCCAGCACCTGCATCTCGGGACCGGTGAAATAGCTGGCGCCATATTTCGGGTCCTCGTTTACCAGGAAGATGATGCCGCTGTTGCCACCCTTGCCAATTTTCCACTCGAGCGACAATTCAAAATTCTCAAATTCCTCGTCGGTAGTGAGGTCGCCGCCACCGGCACGTTTGCCATCTACCTTATAGTTGCTGTCGAGCGTGAGTGCACCATCTTCCACTTTCCAGGCAGCGCCGTCGCTCGTGCCGTTGTAGATATGCCAGCCATTTTTGGTCTGGCCATCAAACAACAATTGCCAGCCTTCAGCTTTTTCAGCGTCGGTGAGCGTGTTGAGAGCGGGTGTGGATGAGTTGGTCACGGCATCGTTTTTTGCAGCGTCTTCAGCAGATGTTTCGGCATCGTTGCAAGCCACCAGCACGCCGGCAGCGAGCAATGTGATGAGTATTCTCATGGATTGCAGATATTATTTTTTGAAATAAAGTGATTATTTCTTCAAAGACAAAATATATTTCACCATTGTCCTTGCGCTATCCATGCTCAGATCAGGATGCGGTGTCATAGGAGTCTGACCCCATACGCCCGATCCGCCATTGATGATCTTCTGGGCAAGGTCATCTATCACTTCGGGAGTATTTTCATATTTCTGTGCAACAGATACATAGTCGGGACCTATGTTTTTTTCGCTTATCTTATGGCAGGTAGTGCAATCCAGCGCACCAATCATTTCAAGGCCTTTGTCCAGTTCGGCCTGTTCGTTGGCAGCAGCCTGGTTCTCTTCTGTCTTGGCGGGTTCATTTTCACCTTCTGCTTTGTTGGTATCTCCAGAGCCGCAGGCAAAAATCAAAGGACTAAACGCCATCAATAAAATTAGCTTTCTCATTGTTCATCTTTTAGTTTAACGAATGGTTGAGCAAGTTACTTCAATCCAAGTACAGAACGGTTAAAATTTTCGTCGCTGCCTGTGCCTGCAAAATCGTCGAAAGCCTTTTCGGTGACGCGTATGATATGATTTTTAATAAATACAGATCCTTCAGCGGCGCCATCTTCCGGATGTTTCAACGCGCATTCCCATTCCAGCACGGCCCATCCTGAGTAGTTATAGGCGGTCAGTTTGCTGAATATTGATTTGAAGTCAACCTGTCCATCTCCCAGGCTGCGGAAGCGTCCTGCCCGCTCTACCCATCCCTGGTAGCCGCCATAAACGCCTTGCTTGCCGGTAGGATTGAATTCTGCATCTTTTACGTGAAACGCGCGAATGCGCTCATGATAAAAATCGATATACTGCAGGTAGTCGAGACATTGCAATACAAAATGTGAAGGATCGTACAGCAGGCAGGCGCGCTTATGATTGTTGGTATGCTTCAGGAACATTTCATATGTAATGCCATCGTGCAGATCTTCGCCGGGGTGAATTTCATAACAAACATCCACGCCGCATTCATCGAATTCATTCAGTATGGGCAGCCAGCGTTTGGCGAGCTCTTTAAATCCTGTCTCCACCAAACCCGCGGGGCGTTGAGGCCAAGGATAAACGGTGGGCCATAACAAAGCGCCGCTGAATGTTGCATGTGCGTTCAGCCCGAGATGCTGCGAAGCTTTGGCAGCATATTTCAACTGTTGTACTGCCCACTCGGTACGCGCTTTGGGGTTGTTGTGTACCTCTTTGGGAGCAAAACCGTCAAACAAAGTATCATATGCAGGATGCACAGCCACCAGTTGTCCCTGCAGGTGGGTTGACAATTCAGTAATCTCCAGGCCGCATTCATTCACTATGCCTTTTATTTCGTCGGCATAAGTTTTACTTTCAGCAGCCTTTTTCAGATCGATGCAGCGGCTGTCCCACGAAGGAATTTGCACACCTACATAGCCCAGGCTTTTTGCCCATTGGCAAATAGATTTTAATGAATTGAACGGTGCTGTGTCGCCCATAAACTGGGCCAGGAATATTCCGGGTCCTTTAATTGTCTTCATCTGTTGAGGTTTTTAGTTGTCAGGAGTAACCGTGTTTCTCGGAAGTTTTGTCAAAATTTGTTCTCGCAAAGGCGCAAAAGCGCCAGGGAAATTTTTGCGCCCTGGCGCCTTCGCGGGAAATATTATACTGTAAACTCAGTCCATTTTTCTTTGGAAGCGCTCGAAGCCACCACATTGTCGATAAAGGCCATTCCGCGAACGCCTTCTTCCACGGTTGGGAAATCGAGCCATTCGGGCGCAGGTTCTTTACCTTCCATCTTTGCGGAAACGGTGAGGGCGAAGTTCCGGTAGATATTAGCAAAGGCTTCGAGATAACCTTCGGGGTGACCGCCCGGTGTGCGGGTGTTGTGTGTTGCGAAAGAGGATAACGGTGTTGTGTATCCCACACCGGTTCTCAGTATTTGTGCGGGTTGGTTCAGCCATTTTACAATAAGCGTATTAGGCTCCTGCTGATGCCATTCGATGCCGCCTTTTTCTCCATACACGCGGATGGCCAGCGCGTTTTCTTCGCCTGCGCACACCTGGCTGGCGGTGAGTACGCCGGTGGCACCATTATCGAAACGTAATAATACATTACCATCATCGTCGAGCGGGCGGCCTTCTACAAAGATGTTCAGGTCGGCGCAGATCTGCTTGATCTTTAAGCCGGAAATATATTCGGCCAGGTGAGCAGCATGCGTGCCGATATCGCCCATAGCGCCGGCCTTACCGCTGCGTTTGGGATCGGTGCGCCAGCTGGCTTGTTTGTTACCGGTCTTTTCGGTAGCGCCGCTGAGCCAGCCCTGGGGATATTCCACATAAATCTTACGAATTTTTCCAAACGCACCCTCTTTTACCATCTGGCGCGCTTGTTTTACCATGGGATAGCCTGAGTAGGTATGCGTCAACCCAAATACCAGTCCCGTTTCTTTCACTTTTTTGGCCAGTTGTTTGGCTTCGTCCAGGGTAAATGTCATTGGCTTATCAAGCATTACATGAAAGCCGTTTTCCAAAGCGAGCATTGCCGGTCCGAAGTGCATATGGTTTGGAGTAACGATGCTCACAAAATCCATGCGTTGTTCGGGGGGCAGCTTTTTTTCTTCCCTGATCATATCCTCATAAGTTTTATATATGCGGTTTTCGGGAAGAAATAAAGCTTTACCGCTTTCAATTGAGTTGGCGGGGTCGCTGCTGAATGCCCCGCAGCAGAGTTCAATAAGCCCGTCCATGTTGGCAGCAATCCGATGTACTGCGCCGATGAAGGCGTTCCTGCCTCCGCCGACCATTCCCATGCGTAATTTTCGTTTCATCTCTTGATTTTATAAAATAAAAAATTACATTTAGGTGTTTAAAGAAATCTAACGAATTTACTATAGCATTTGAAAAAAAACCAAACTTTCTTGCCATGCAACAACCGACTATCAATCGCACTCGCCTTTTTTATGCAAGTTGTATCGCGCTCATAGTAACTGCTATGACATTTGCCATCAGGGCAGGTATTCTTAGTGAACTGGGAGCGAAATTTAATCTGACCGACACGGAACTTGGATGGATAAATTCAATGGCTTTTCTTGGTTTTCCCATCGCAATGATTATTGGTGGACCACTTTGTGATATAGTAGGTATGGGAAGATTGCTGATTATTGCATTCTTCTCGCACATACTCGGCCTTTTGCTCACCATTTTTGCCGGCGGTTTCTGGACCCTGTTTATTTCTACATTCTTTGTTGGCTTTGCCAATGGTATGGTGGAAGCTGCCTGTAACCCGCTGGTGACCGCCATGTATACTACACAGAAAACGAAAATGCTCAACAGGTTTCATATGTGGTTCCCCGGCGGCCTGGTGATTGGTGGCCTCGTTTCTTACTTCCTGCAACAGGCAGGTATTGGCTGGCAGGTTCAGATTGCTACCATGCTGGTGCCCGCAGTAATATATGGTGTGATGTTCCTGGGACAAAAATTCCCGCAAACCGAACGCGTGGCTTCTGGTGTATCCAACGCAGAAATGCTGAAAGCCTGCAGAAGTGGACTTTACCTGCTGATGATCTTCTGTATGTTCTTATCAGCTACCACTGAGCTGGGCACCAACCAGTGGATTGCCAAAATAATGGAAAACACTACCTCCAATGCCGTACTGCTGATTGTGTTCATCAGTGGAATTATGGCGGTAGGCAGATACTTTGCTGGTCCTGTTGAAAAAGCGCTCAGCCCTACACTGATGCTGTTGTTCTCTTCCATCTTTGCAGCGATAGGCCTGTTCTGGCTCAGCAATGCGCAGGGCAATACTGCGTTCCTGGCAGCCGGCGTGTTCGCCATCGGCGTTTGCTATTTCTGGCCCACCATGCTTGGCTTTGTGGCAGAATATATTCCGAAAAGCGGCGCGCTTGGTTTATCACTGATGGGTGGCGCAGGTATGTTTGCTACTTCAGTCTTTAACCCCATCCTGGGATATTTTCTCGATAAAAACCGTCAATCGGCATTAGCAGAAGGATTATCTGCAGCTGCCGCTGAGGTAAAAGCCGGACAACAATCGCTGAGCTATGTTACCATTTTCCCGATTGTATTGACTGTAATATTCTTCATCCTGTACATGAACAGGAAAAAATATGAAGGCAATACATTGCATGGCAGTGGTGTGCCCCAGGGTACTGCAGTGGCATAGCCGAACGTGCGTTAGCGCGTATTTCGCGCTAACGCAAACGTTTTCATTGGATTTTTATCAGGATAGTTGGCACAATATTGAGCTGGTGTGATAACATTTCGTAAATTTCAAACCGAACTTCCTGAAAAAAATGCCCAATCAACAATCACGAAGGCTTGCTATCAAAAACCTCGTGGCCGCATCCGCTACCATCGGAACCGCGCCATTGCTGGCTTCGTTTACCACTGAAGAAAAAAAATTACCCGCTTTGAAAGGTAATATCAACCATTCGGTTTGCCGATGGTGCTACAACTCCATTCCGCTGGAAGAGTTTTGCGCCGCGGTGAAGAGAATGGGAATCTCCGCCATCGACCTGGTGGGACCAAAAGACTGGCCCATACTGCAGAAGTATGGGCTTTATTCTTCCATGTGCAACGGCGCCGAGATTAACCTGGTGGATGGATGGAACGATAAGAAATTTCACGCGCAGCTAATTAAGAATTATACGGAGATGATTCCGCTCGTGGCCAGGGCAGGTTATAAAAACCTCATCTGCTTCAGCGGCAATAAGCGCGATAAAGATGATGAGACCGGCTGGAAGAACTGCACCGAAGGATTAAAGCAAATTATGTCGCTTGCTGAGAAGCATAATGTCATGATCGTAATGGAACTGCTCAACAGCAAGGTGGACCATACAGATTATCAATGCGACAAAACCGCCTGGGGCGTAGAGCTGGTGAAGCGCGTGGGCTCGCCCAATTTCAAACTGCTGTACGATATCTATCACATGCAGATTGATGAAGGTGATGTGATCCGCACTATACAAGACAATCACCAATATTTCGCCCATTATCATACCGGCGGTGTACCGGGCAGAAATGAAATCGATGATACGCAGGAACTGTATTACCCTGCCATCATGAAAGCCATTGTAGATACCGGCTTTAAAGGGTATGTTGCCCAGGAATTCATTCCAAAAAGATCTACCAACGAAGAAAGACTGGCATCGCTTGAAAAAGCGATCCACATTTGCGACGTTTGATGAAATTGTCAACAACCAAATAAATCACCAATAATACGAGCAAAACATGGCTGATAACGAATTTGATGCTATTGTAGTAGGTTCTGGCATAAGCGGTGGATGGGCTGCCAAAGAACTTACAGAAAAAGGCTTAAGGACTTTGTTACTCGAGCGTGGTGAAGACATTCCGCACCGGACAGGTTATGTGAACGCCACAAAACATCCCTGGGAATTTCCGCATCGCGGAGGTAAAACCCAGGAGATGATCAAAGCCTACCCTGTGCTGAACCGCGACTACCCGCTGAACGAGGTGAACCTCAACTACTGGACCAATGAAAAAGATTGTCCGTACGTAGAAAAGAAACGCTTCGACTGGTTCCGCGGTTACCATGTAGGCGGTCGCTCGCTGATGTGGGGCCGCCAGAGCTATCGCTGGAGCGATATCGATTTTGAAGCCAACGCCAAAGAAGGCATCGCCGTAGACTGGCCAATCCGATACAAGGATATTGCTCCCTGGTACGATTACGTGGAAGGATTTGCAGGCATCAGCGGCAGCAAGGAAGGACTGGAAGTTTTGCCCGACGGTAATTTTCAACCTCCCATGGAACTGAACTGCGTGGAGAAAGATATTGCTGCCCGGATCAAAGAACATTATAAAGGCAAACGTCACCTGTTCATAGGTCGCGTTGCCAATCTTACCAGGCCCTTACCCGGCAGAACCCAATGCCAGTTCCGCAACAAATGCTGGCTGGGTTGTCCCTTTGGTGCTTATTTCAGCACACAATCATCTACGCTGCCCGCCGCGCAGGCTACAGGCAGACTGACGCTGAAACCGAACTCGATCGTGGTGAGAGTGCTGTACGATAGAGACAAGAAAAAAGCCACCGGCGTAGAAGTGATCGATGCGCTTACCAACCAGACCACTGAGTATAAGGCAAAGGTGATCTTCCTGTGCGCCTCAGCATTTAACAGTACCTGGATTCTTTTCAACAGCGCCACCGATGTATGGCCCGGCGGACTCGGCAGCAGCAGCGGCGAGTTGGGTCATAACGTAATGGATCACCACTTCCGCGTAAATATTTCGGGTATAGTTGAGGGTTATGAAGATAAATATTATTTCGGCCGCAGGCCAACTGGTTTCTATATTCCGCGCTTCCGCAACCTGTATGGTGAAAAACGCGATTACCTGCGTGGCTTCGGTTACCAGGGCTCTGCCAGCCGCCAGGGTTGGAACCGCAATATTGCCGAGCTGAATATTGGTGTGGAACTGAAAGAAGCATTGTCTGAACCGGGTCAATGGACCATTGGTATGACCGCCTTCGGCGAAACACTGCCTTACCACGAAAACCGCATTTACCTTACCGATGAGGTAAAAGATAAATGGGGACTGCCGGTGCTGGCCATGGATTGCGAAATAAAAGAGAACGAGAAGAAAATGCGTGAAGACATGAAAAACGACGGCGCTGAAATGTTTAATGCAGCCGGCGTAAAAAACGTGGAAGCTACCGATGGCGACTATGGTTTTGGTATGGGCATTCACGAAATGGGCACCGCCCGCATGGGCCGCGACCCCAAGACTTCGGTGCTGAATGCTTACAACCAGGTGTGGGATTGCCTGAACGTGTTCGTAACCGATGGCGCGTGCATGACATCGGCCAGCTGCGTAAACCCATCGCTTACTTATATGGCGTTGACCGCACGCGCAGCCGACTATGCAGTAAAAGAATTGAAAAAAGGAAACCTATAATAACCCAACATCAAAAATAAGCTTGTATGAACAGAAGAGAAGCATTATCCCGGGTGGCGTTGCTGGTGGGTGGCACGGTGGTCGGGGCCGAGTTTTTCCTAAGTGGCTGCAAGGCAAATGAAGATAAGGTCGGCGCCTCCATCGACTTTTCAGAAAATGACATTGCATACCTTGACGAAATAGCGGAAACCATCATTCCCAAAACGGACACTCCCGGCGCCAAAGACGCCAGGGTGGGCGAGTTTATGACCGTGATGGTAAAAGACTGCTACGATGAAAATCAGCAAAAGATATTTCTCGATGGTATGGCCAAAATAAATGATGCCAGCAAGAGCCAATTCAGCAAAGGCTTCATGGACATTACGCCCGAGCAACGCAAAGATCTGCTCACCGCCATCGACAAAGAGTCGAAAGACTATCATAATAACAAGAAGCATGAGGATCCTCCTCACTACTTCCATTTAATGAAACAACTCACCCTTCTTGGTTTCTTCACTTCCGAGCCCGGCGCCACACAAGCGCTGAACTATATAGAGACACCGGGAAGGTTTGATCCGTGTATGCCGTACAAAAAAGGAGACAAAGCGTTTGCCCTATAGAAGATTGAAGATTGAACAAGGAAGGTTGAAGGAGAAGTAAGAAGTATGTAGGCAAGTTCGATCTAAAACCCCTTCTTACTTCCTTTTCAACCTTCCTTGTTCAATCTTCAATCTTCAAAATGTTGTATTATGAAAACTCGTAGAGAATTCCTCAAAGCAGCTGCTCTTGCAACCGGCGTATTGCCGGGCGTGGCAAGGGCTATGGCGGGTAACAGGTTGGAGACATTTGGACTGCAGTTATACTCGCTCAGGGTTGATATGCCCAAAGATCCCCAAGGAGTGCTGAAACAGGTGGCTTCGTTTGGGTATAAGCAGATTGAAAGTTTTGAAGGCAACCAGGGTATGTTCTGGGGTATGACGCATACCGATTTTAAAAAGTATGTCGAAGGCCTGGGCATGACCATCATATCGAGCCATTGCGATATCAACAAAGATTTTGAAAGGAAGGCGGCGCAGGCGGCAGAGATCGGAATGAAACATCTCGTTTGTCCCTGGATCGGCCCGCAAAAAACGCTGGACGATTTTAAACGCTTTGCGGATAAGTTTAACCAATGCGGCGATATCTGTAAGAAAAACGGAATCCGTTTCGCCTACCACAACCATGGCTATACCTTTCAGCCGCTGGAGGGAGTGTTGCCTCAGGATACACTGATGCAAAACACCAATGCCGACACGGTAGATTTCCAGATGGATATTTACTGGGTGGTGACTCCCGGCGCCGATCCCGTGGCGTGGCTGAAGAAATATCCCAACCGGTTTGTATCCTGTCATGTGAAGGACCGCCTGAAAAATGCCACCACCGCCGATGCCAGCTGCGATTTGGGCACAGGCTCAATCGATCTGCCGGGTATTTTGAAAGCAGCCAGGGGATTGGGTATGAAATATTATATAGTGGAGCAGGAGAATTATCCCAACAGCACGCCGCTGAAAAGTGTGGAAGTGGATGCCGCCTACATGAAAAAACTTTCGTTATAGAAAGCCCCACCATAAGAGTCCTGCAATAAACCGCAGGATTTTTATTTTTATAAAAAGCCTTTTATGAAGAAAATATTGCTTTTACTGTTATTGGTCAACTGCAGCCTGTTGCTGCTGGCACAACACGATGACGAAAAAGCCATCCGCGACATTCTTGCGCGGCAAACCGAAAGCTGGAACAAAGGCAATATCGAAGAATTCATGGAAGGTTATTGGAAAAGCGATTCGCTGATGTTTATCGGCCAGAGCGGCGTAACCTATGGCTACCAGAATACTTTAAACAACTACAAACGCAATTATAATGGTCCCGATAAAATGGGTACCCTTGCCTTCGAA
Source organism: uncultured Chitinophagaceae bacterium (assembly GCA_937958995.1). GTDB lineage: Bacteria > Bacteroidota > Bacteroidia > Chitinophagales > Chitinophagaceae > CALCIN01. Next base: position 512,987 of record CALGAP010000008.1, on the reverse strand, counting down.
CTGATCAAAGTGCAGCGGCTTTCACCCGAATACTATTTTGTAGTAGGAAAATGGCACCTGAAAAGAAATGCCGGCGATGTAGGCGGTCATTACAACCTGTTATTCAGAAAAACTGATGGCAAATGGGTGATCATTGCCGACCATAGCAGCTAACCGTGCGGAAATTTTTTGCGCCAGATACGCGCATTAATCCAAATCAATCCCACTAAACTCCCCACCCCCCACGCATAAAAAATAATATTTCCAACTCCAATCCCATTCTCCGGTACCAGCAAATGAAAATACGTGCCGATACCCAATGTAAGCATCAGCCATAAAAAGCCTAACGTCACCGACCACACGATCCTCCAAAAGAAATCTTTTACTTCTTTCTCCATCATAGAATCTAATTTATCCGCGTCATCCGCGGCACGGCGCTCCTCAGCCATCTTCCTTCAAGATTCAACTTCTCTCTTCCCTGCTCCTTCTTCAGTCTTCAACAGCTACCAGCAATTTCCTAAATTCCGTTGAGTCTCCGCTAAACACATTAAAATCCACCTTATGAAAAATTCCATTCACCCTTCCCGACTCGCTGTGTTGCCAGAAATGCCAGTCGCGCGCAATGCGCGGCTTTTCCTTTTGCAGGTAGTGCGCAACCCATAGCGGGTAATCATCGAACTCGCTTCGCAGTATCTGTTCGTAGAAATCCACATTGGTATAAATGATGGGCGTCACGCCGTAGTAGTTCTTTACAGTCTCCAGCCATTCTTTGACCCTTTCTCTTAGTTTTTTGTTGGGTACTCCGTATGATTGCTCCACATCGAGCACAGGCGGCAGATCGCCGGGTTGTAATTCTACCGTTCTGATAAAATTCTCGGCCTGTGCTTTCCCGCTTTTGGTAGCGATGAAGAAATGATAGGCCCCGCGGGTGATGCCAGCTTCGCGCGCGCCGCGCCAGTTGCGCCGGAAAAAGCGGTCGCGGTCGTTCACACCCTCCGTGGCTTTAATGAAAGCAAACTGCAGCCTGATGCCTTCCACATTCATTTCCTTCACGCTTTCCCAATCAATCACATCCTGGTATTTGGAAACATCGATGCCGTGTATGCTGTAATTGGTGGGAATTTCAATACCGAAAGCCTGGTAGCGCACGAAATGAGCACGGCGTGTGAGCCACCATTCATACACGGTAATACCCGACATCACGAAGATAGAGGTAATCAACAGGCCAACGAAGATCTTGAAGACGATCCTTCCTTTTTTGTTTCTTCCCATATGCGGTTGTGCAAATATATTGGCACCGACCTTCTTCGCTGCATAAATTCCGGCAGGCCAATAATTTTAAACGATAGCAACTGCAAAACATTGCCTGTAAGGCCAGTAACCCTAATTTTACAGTTCTAATGCCGGCAATCAACTGGAACGATAGCATGAATCTCCTGAGGCGGCTCACGCCGCGGCGTGCGTGGAATGCTGCTAAGGTGTTGAGTAGCTACTATTTAAGCAAGTGGACCGGCAAACCCATACAATGGGGATACCCGATTTCCATATCCTTTGAACCCACCACCAGTTGCAATTTGCGCTGCCCCGAATGCCCAAGCGGTCTCAGAGCGTTTACCCGCCCTACGGGTATGTTGCAAAAAGATTTCTTTCGCGAAACGATCGATCAACTCTATAAAGACCTCTATTACCTGGTGTTTTATTTCCAGGGCGAACCCTACCTGAACCCCGATTTCCTGGAGATGGTGAAATACGCCAGCTCAAAAGGAATTTATACCGCCACCAGCACAAACGCGCATTATCTCACCGATGAGAAAGCGCGCAAAACTGTAGAAAGCGGGCTCGACAGGTTGATCATCTCCATCGACGGCACCACGCAGGAAGTGTATGAGCAGTATCGCGTGGGCGGAAAATTGCATAAGGTGATCGAGGGGGCCAGGAATATTGTGAAATGGAAAAAAGAATTGAAGAGTAAAACTCCTTTTGTATTTTTCCAGTTCTTAGTAGTAAAGCCCAACGAACACCAGGTAGAAGATATCAAGAGACTGGCACGTGAAATTGGCGTTGACGACGTGCGCTTTAAAACAGCACAGGTATATGATTATGAGAACGACCCCAACAACCTGATACCCGTCAACGAAAAGTATAGCCGCTATAGGAAGAATAGCAAGGGACAATATGAATTTAAAAATGCGCTGCACAACCATTGCTGGCGCCTGTGGCATGCCACTGTGATAAGCTGGGATGGACTGGTAGTGCCCTGCTGCTTCGATAAAGACGCACAGCACCAACTCGGCGATCTGAAAGGAAAAAGCTTCAAAGAAATCTGGCACAACGATCAGTACGTACAATTCAGGGAGCAGGTATTAAAAAGCCGGAAAAACATAGACATATGTGCCAACTGCAGCGAAGGTACCAAGGTATGGAGCTGAGGCTGGCACGTTAAATGAATGTAAGTACCCGGGAGTATAAACCATTAATTTTTCTACTCACTATTCCGTATAACTTATGAGCATAGAAAAAGAGATACAACAGTCCAAGTTCCGCAATGAATATCAAAAAGCGATTGTGAACCTGATCTTCACCTATAACTGGGTGATGGAAAAAAACAAGCAATTCTTTGAGCGCGCCGACATCACGATGCAACAGTATAATATACTGCGCATTCTGCGGGGAGCCGGCAAACCTTTGTCAACCCTGCAGATACGCCAGCGCATGCTCGATAAAATGAGCGATACCAGCCGCATTGTGGACAGGCTTATTAAGAAAGGACTGGTTCAAAAAGTAGTCTGCGAAACCGACCGCCGCCTGGTGGACGTGTCGATCACCGAGAAAGGCGCCGAACTGCTGGCCAACCTGGATCAATACAATGACGAACTGGACGCCATTTTGGGGAATCTGACCGAGGAAGAGACCAAAATGTTAAATAACCTGCTCGACAAAATAAGAAGCGCTGATTGAGCGTATTTTTGTAGCTTGATTTAGCGTCCCTATTATGATTAAACCGTGGTTTGCATTTGTAGCGTTGGTTCTGTCTGCCCTGTCGGTACCGGGCCAGCCCAACTATGAGTTCAGGGCTGCCTGGATTGCGACTGTTGACAATATTGACTGGCCTTCCAAGGGAAATTATGACCCTGAAAAGCAGAAAGCAGAATATATAGAGTTGCTGGAAATGCACCGCCGCAATGGCCTCAATGCCGTGATTGTGCAGGTGCGTCCCGCCACCGATGCCTTCTATCCCTCCAAGCTGGAGCCCTGGAGCGAATGGCTCACCGGCAAACAAGGCCGCGCTCCCCAGCCCTACTACGATCCGCTGAAGTTTATGATTGAAGAAGCGCATAAAAGAGGCATGGAATTTCATGCCTGGTGCAATCCCTACCGCGCTGTATTCAATATCAATAAATCATCGGTTGCTCCAGACCATATCACCAGGAAACGTCCCGACTGGTTTCTTACTTACGGCAACACCAAGTATTTCGACCCCGGTAACAAAGAAGCACAGGAATTTGTGGTGAAAGTGATTCGCGATATCGTGAAGCGGTACGATGTGGATGCTATTCATTTCGACGATTATTTCTATCCCTATAAAATTCCCAAGAAAGAATTCCCCGACGATAAGACCTACGCCAAATACGGTAAAGGTATGAGTCGGGCACAATGGCGCCGCAGCAATGTAGACAGTATCATCCTTAAGCTGAGCCGCGCCATCAAGGAGGAAAATCCTTTCTGCCGCTTTGGTATTTCACCATTCGGTGTATGGCGCAATAAGGATAAAGATCCCGAAGGCAGTAATACACGCGCAGGCGTTACCAACTACGACGATCTGTACGCTGATATTCTCTTATGGCTGCGCGAAGGATGGATTGATTATGTGGCGCCACAATTATATTGGGAATTTGATCATCGCGCTGCGCCTTACAAGGAACTGGTCGACTGGTGGAGCAAACATACCTATGGTCGCCATTGCTATATAGGCCTCGGAATTTTTAAAGCGGGAAAAACAGCGGCGTGGAGAGACAGCACCTTATTACCAAGGCAGATTGCCCTGCTGCGCGAATACCCCGAAATTCAGGGCGCCATTTATTTCAGCAGTAAATCATTTGTAAATAATCCCCTCGGCTGGAACGACAGCCTGCAAAATAATTATTACCGCGAACCCGCCATGGTGCCGCCCATGCCCTGGATCGATTCGCTAAGACCTGCAGCGCCTACCGTGGTTTCGGTGATACCGCAGGAATCTGCCATCAAAATTGTGCTGGCAAAACCCGAGGGCGATAACAACAGGATAAAATCTTACCGTTTATACGCCTGCTATGATGAAGATAACGGGCTGAATAATTTTTATAACGCGAAGCCTTTGGAAGTTGCCTTCGATGCTGAAACTTACAGCATCACGGCGCCGCTTCCTTCCAACAAAAAGCAGGCGCGTTTCTTTCTCACTTCGGTAGATGCCAACAACATCGAAAGTCTTCCTTACCCCAACTGGCCACTTAAGCTGGAAGCCACCAGGTATGAGGGTGACGTGTGGGTAGTAAATTAGTGACGGGTTGGGGATTTGGCGTTTCGGGTTGAGACCCGAAGGCTTACCTTTGCGTATTAATCTGCTATTTGCCGGTTAAATAACCCGAAACCCAAAACTCGAAACTCAAAACAGTTTACCATGCCAGGATTTGAACTTTTCGGTCCCGAAGAACGCAAACACATAGATGATGTAATGCAAACCGGCATACTGATGCGGTATGGATTTGATGGTCCGCGCCAAGGTATCTGGAAGGCAAAAGAACTGGAGCAAGCCATCTGCGATAAGTTTGGTTGTAAGTATGCTCAGCTGGTATCGAGCGGTACGGCTGCATTAACCACGGCGATGGCCAGCCTGGGTATCGGATATGGCGATGAAGTGATTATGCCTTCGTTCACTTTCGTGGCCAGCTTTGAAGCAGTGTTGAGTGTGGGTGCCGTACCGGTATTGGTGGATGTGGATGACACGCTCACATTAAATCCCGAAGCGGTTCGCAAAGCCATCACGCATAGAACAAAATGCGTTATGCCCGTGCATATGTGCGGCAGCATGGCCGACCTGGATGCATTGCAGGCAATTTGCAAAGAACATAAACTGCTGTTGCTGGAAGATGCCTGCCAGAGTATCGGCGCTACTTACAAAGGAAAATACCTGGGCGCTATTGGCGATGCAGGCACATTTTCATTCGACTTTGTAAAAACAATGACTTGTGGTGAAGGTGGTGCTGTGCTCACCAACCACGAATCGGTTTATATCAATGCAGATGGCTACAGCGATCATGGTCATGATCATAAAGGCGCTGACAGGGGTGCAGACCAGCATCCGTTTATCGGCTATAACTATCGCATATCAGAGCTGCATGCGGCCATTGGACTGGCACAGATCGGAAGACTCGATCATTTCCTGGAAATACAGAAGAGAAATCATACCCAGTTAAAGAATATTTTATCACTGGTGCCGGAAATAACCTTCCGTCGCATTCCCGATCCCGAAGGTGATAGCTGCACATTCCTTTGCTGGTTTTTACCCAATGCAGAAACAGCGGCTGCCGTGGTAAATGAATTTAAAGAACAGGGAATACTGCCGGGTAATTTTTACTGGTTCAACAACAACTGGCACTACATACGCAAGTGGGATCACCTGAAAAATCTTTCTATACTCAACAGGCTCCATCCCGACCTGCAGGAAGCAGTGAAGCATCATGCCAACAAAGATTTCCCGGCCAGCGATGCCATCATGAGCCGTTGTATTTGCACTGCTATCAGTCTTACCTGGACTGAAGAACAAATAAAAGAGAAAGGACAAAAAATGGTGGCGGCCATACAAAAGGTGCTGAAGCAACAGCGCGTACCTTTTGGCTTATAATCAACCTGCTGCAACTGAATCGGGCCAGTTGGCCTCAGAAAATCCCAATGGTTTCCAAAGCACTTGCCCGGGGCAACAATAATTTTATAATATCGTTGCGCCTCGTTCTCGGCATTTGTCTGTAAATTTAGGCCTGATTTTTGTGGAGGCGCGCGATTTTTAGTGATTTTATTGACGGAAGGGAAGCAAAAACTTATTGAGGCTCATGGCATTAAGTCAAAGTTTACAGCAAAAATTATTGCAAAAACTGTCGCCGCAGCAGATTCAGTTGATGAAGCTGCTGCAGGTTCCGACTGCCAACCTGGAAGAGCGGATCAAGGAGGAACTGGAAGAAAACCCGGCACTTGAGTTGGCCGAAGACAGCCATGAAGATCAATATGATAACGAGCTGCAGGATGAATTTGAAAGTTCTGACGATGATTATGAGATGGATGGTAGCGAAGAAGATTATGAAAATATTGACATCAGCGAATACGTGGGCGATGAGAATGGGGAGATTGCCGATTACAAACTGCGCGACGATAACTACCCGGAAATTGACGATAACAAGGTTGTCCCTTACAAAGTAGAAACCACTTTTCACGAATACTTACTGAGCCAGCTGGGCCTGGTAAAAATGGATGACAAGCAACGGCGCATTGCAGAACAGATCGTTGGCAGCATTGACGACGATGGTTACCTGCGCCGCGACACGGCTGCTATTGTGGATGACCTGGCATTCAGGCAAAACATCGAAAGCAATGAAGCCGAAGTGGAAGCGGTGATCAAAATGGTGCAGCAATTTGATCCGCCCGGCGTGGGTGCGCGCGACCTGCAGGAATGCCTGCTGCTGCAACTCAACCGCCAGAAGGCAGAAGGGAAGAATGTGGAAAAGGCTATTGCCGTGCTCACCGATTACTTCGACGAGTTTACCAAGAAACACTACGATAAAATTCAGCGTGGCCTTAACCTCGACGATGAAGGACTGAAAGATGTGATCACACAGATTACACGGCTCACACCAAAGCCGGGTGGCAATCACGGCGACATTAACAAAGCCGAGAGCTACGTGGTGCCCGACTTTTTTGTGTACAACAATGGCGGCAAGCTGGAGCTCACCCTCAATTCAAAAAATGCTCCCGACCTGCGCATCAGCGAAGGCTATCGCGATATGCTGCGCGATTATGAAAAAGGCAGCAAGAAAGACCGCCGCCAGAAAGAAGCGGTGCTTTTCATCAAGCAAAAAATAGATGCGGCCAAATGGTTTATCGATGCCATCAAACAAAGGCAGCATACGTTGACCAGCGTAATGGAGACCATTATGGATTACCAGCGCGAATTTTTTATTACCGGCGATGAGACCACGCTGAAGCCGATGATATTGAAGGATATTGCCGAACGCACCGGGCTGGACATATCAACTGTAAGCCGCGTGGCCAACAGCAAATTCGTTCAAACGGAATTTGGTACCTACAGGCTGAAATTTTTCTTCAGCGAATCGCTCAGCACCGAAAGCGGCGAGGAAGTAAGTACCCGTGAGGTGAAAAAAATACTGAGCGACCTCATCGAAAGTGAAAGCAAAAAGAAACCGCTCAGCGACGAAAAATTAACTGAGCTGCTGCAGGAAAAAGGATATAATATTGCACGTCGTACGGTGGCCAAATACCGCGAACAGCTGAATATTCCGGTGGCCCGCTTACGGAAAGAACTTTAATGATGGATACTGCAACAGCACAGCAAAATCATCCTGCCATTATTCGCATCCTGGCGCATATTGTTTCGGTCGTATTTCATCCTTTGTTTATCACCTCGTATGTGGGCGCATTCCTCATTTACCTGCATCCCTATGCATTTGCAGCAGCATTAGACAACAGGAAGGTGTTTAAGCTGGGAATGATCGTTTTCAACACGGCCTTTATTCCCCTGTTTTCTGTTTTCCTGATGTGGCGCCTCCGCCTTATTGAATCACTTTTCTTACGCACCAGCAAAGAACGCATCATACCCTACGTGGCCGCCATGATCTGCTATTTCTGGACCTGGCTGGTCACCCGCAACACCGGCGACAGTCCATCCTATATGGTACACTTCATGCTCGGCACCTTTCTCGCCATCTGCGCTGCATTTTTAGTGAACATCTACATGAAGGTAAGCATGCACACCATTGCCATGGGTGGTATGGCTACGTTCTTCTTCTTACAGGCATTTGCAATAGAAGACAGCACCGGCCTTTATTTCTCAATTGCCGTTTTGATTGCGGGATTGGTAGGAACCGCCAGGATGATTGTTTCTGATCACAAACCAGTGGAGATTTATGTAGGGTACCTGGTTGGAATAATTTGCCAATTGATCGCTCTCGCCTTTTAATTTGAAAATTTACACCTGATAGTTGATGGTTGATTCTTTGGTATGGAAGTAGATCAATGGGCAATTTTCACTTTCAATATTCGACAATCAATAACCAAATTCTCAATTATCAATTAGTAAAAAAAGAAAAGCCCAATCATAGGGTACGAACCTAAATTGAGCTTTTTTTCACCTTCAAACCATCTGAAGCTTTTGTCCATTTAGCCGTTCAATATTTTGGACTTCGCCAGATAGTAATTTGTGGGATGGTAAATGAACAAACAAGAACCTCCCTTAATAGTAAGAATAATTTTTTTTGAGTCTTTCTTTGGTACCGCGGGGCAGCCATAGCTGCGTCCGGCGTAACCTTTGCTGCGCACATAACCGGGTTCAACATAGTCTGAACCGTGAATCACGATATTTCTTTGGTCGGCTTTATCGTTGATGCCACTTTCCAGCCCGGAGATCTTCAGCGCCAGGCCATGTTCGCCATAATATGAATTGCGCGTAACATAGAAACCTAAACTGCTTTTGTGCGACTCAGGTTTGTTTGAGAAAGAGCTTGCATATTCCCTGCCACTGTTTTTCCCATGCGCCACATATGTATTCAACAAGAGCTTTTTGTTTTCTACATCTATCACATACATTCTTTTTCTGCGCGACGACTGGCTGAAATCGCAGATTGAGAGCACGTCATCTTTTTTCAGGGTTCCTTTTTCCAGCAATTTCTTGTAACCTTTCCAGGCAAATAAGAACGCTTTTTGAGTTAGTCCCGCGCGCCTCAGCTTCATGCTGTCATAAAGAGCTATTGCTTCGAGTTCTAAAAGTGCATCCGGAGACAGGGGAGAAGAAACCGGTGGAGCAACTACAGGTGTGGTTTTCGTTGCTGCCACAATTTTCTGGCCCCGTTTGCCTGTGCCCGACATCAGTACAGGCCAGCATATGCATAGCATGAACAGGACCCCTGTGGATACGGATTTTAGCAATTTCATGGGTTAGTAATCAATGTTTGTCGTTCGTGTTCTAAAACGGTCAACGGGGTGAAAATATTATAGCAAGCCCGCATGTGCAAGGCAGCACAGGGCATTTTTTTTATTGTGTATATAGTAAGAGTTATTTTGTAATAAGGGAAAATCCTTGAACCCTAATTAGTTTGGGAAGACTTGCGCAGGTTGAATTCGTTCGCATAAATCTTAATCAAAACCAGGAACAACGATATAAGAATAGGTCCGAATATCAGCCCGATAAATCCAAAAAGAGGAACACCGATCAATACGCCAAATCCTGTGATCAATGGATGTACATCGCCCATGCGCTTCTGCAGCCAGAAGCGAAACAGGTTATCTACCGTGCCCACAATCGCCAGTCCATAAATCAGCATAATGATGCCCTTGCCTGTATCTCCGTTTGCAAACAATAACAGGCTTACCGGTATATAACCCAGCGCTGCTCCCAGCACGGGAAGCATAGCTGCAATGGCGGTGATCACAAACCAAAACCAGGGCTGATCTACTCCTAATACGAGATAGCCAATCAAAGCCACCACGCCCTGCGCCAGTGCTATTAATGGTATGCCTACTGCATTGGAGATTACCAGGTTGTTCAGGTCGCGGCGAAGCAGCAAAGTGTTTTCATCTTTCAAAGGCACCCATTCATAAAAACCCGACTCCATTTTTCTGCCATCCACCAGCATAAAATAGAGAATGAAATACATGATCACGATAGTGGTCAGCGTATTGATGGTAGCGCCTAACACTTTTGGTAAGGTTTCTTGTCCCCAGGCCGTGAGCTTTTCAATATTCGCATCGGTAATAATGCCGATCTTATATTTCTCTTCAAACTTGCGAATGAAATTTTCTATAGAGCTCAGCACTTCTGTGCTATGCTGCAGGGCAAAGGATATTTTTTTTGCCAGCATATCCACCACAATAAAACAAGGCAGCAGAATGATGAGAAAAGAAAGCAGCATGAGTATAGCGGCAGCCAGCCCCTTGTTCATCTTTTTTCGCGATTCCAGGATAAACATCCATTTGCGCAGCAATACATATAAGGTGTACGCCCCCAAAAATGCGGGCAGAAATGATTGAAGGTGTCTAAAAAGTACTACTCCCAGGAACAATATGGTTCCCAATATCAAAACCTGTCTGACGGCATTGTTAGGTATTTGCTGTGGAGGCATCTTGGATTGTTATTTACTAAAATAGATAAAAAAACCCTGCGAAGTGATGGAAAATGACCTACTCACGTCACAGGGTTAAATAACAAAAGTGTGCCAGCCTGTTTAGATCTTTACCGTCTTCCAGCGTCCGCGGCGGAATATGATGATGCCGGCAATGGAAATGGCGGTCTCTGAGAGCAATACTGCCAGGAACACGCCCTTGGGTCCCATGTTGAATACCAGCGCCAGCAGGTAAGCCAGCGGTATCTGGAAAAGCCAGAAGCCAAAGAGGTTAATCAGTGTAGGTGTTTTGGTATCACCTGCGCCATTAAACGCGTTGGTCACCACCATGCCCACACCGTAGAAGATATAGCCGAGACTCATGATGCGCAAAGCCTGCACGGCGTAAGCATCTATGGCCGGATCTTCGTTCATAAAACCTACAATCGGTTCGGCCAGTACCAGGAACACCAGCGTTACAAAAATCATGAAGTAGGTATTGTATTTCGCTGTGGTCCATACCGACCTTTCCGCGCGGTCGGGTTGTTGTGCCCCCAGGTTTTGTCCTACCAAAGTAGCGGCCGCGTTACTGAGGCCCCAGGCCGGCAGCAGGAAAAACATGATGAGGCGGATAGCTATACCATAACCCGACACTGCTACAGGACCAAAGCTGGCCATTACCTTACCCAATACCATCCAGCTTGCTGAGGCTATGATGAATTGTAAAGTGCCGGTCCACGCAATTTTTGAAATTGCTTTTATCAGTGACCAGTCAAAACCGAGGTAAGCGAGTTTTACTTTGATGATGCGTTTGTTGCCAAACAAATGATACAACTGGTACAACACACCAATACCTCGTCCGACGGTAGTGGCAATAGCAGCACCGGTTACGCCCATGGCGGGTATTGGCCCCAGGCCATATACCACCAGTATGGGACAAAGTATAATGTTGCAGATATTGGCTATCCACAGCGAGCGCATAGCCATGAACGCATCGCCTGCGCCGCGGAAAATACCATTGATCATAAACAGCAACATAATCACCGCATTGCCGCCGAAAATAATTCGTGTATAGGTGGTGCCGATCTGGATGGTTTCAGCACTGGCGCCCATAATACTTAATATTTCAGCGGGCCATATCACTCCAGCTACGCTTATGGCCACAGACACCATCATGGAAAGAATGATAGCCTGTACCCCGGCCTTTGCCGCCGCTTCCGGATTCTTTTCACCAATTCGTCGTGCAACCATGGCCGTTGCTGCCATACTTAAACCAATGGCCAGTGCATATACGATGGTGAGCACAAATTCGGTCAATACAATGGTTGATATGGCTTCGGCACTGTTGAGTTTGCCTGCGAAATACATATCCACCAAGGCAAATACCGACTCCATCACCATTTCCAATATCATAGGTACGGCCAGTAGAAACACGGCACGACGAATACTACCTGAAGTGTAATCCTGGTTCTCTCCGTGAAAAGCCTGCTTCAACATCGCAAAAATTGAGCTGACGCTAATAGCGCCGCTATTAGTCTTAGACATACAAATCCTGTTTAAAAACTTGAATCAATAAATAGAATGATGAACCGAACTTTCAGGCTCTGACGATCGGGGGACTGTTAGAAGCTCGGGAGCACCGCTGGCACTAGCCGAACCAAAATTATACTTTCATGGTTCGATAAATTGAGGAGACGCAAAGGTAGAAAATCCTATTGCATACAAACAAATTTTTCTGGGGGCAATTGAGCAAACAGTATGACAAATTGAGCAAATGAGCGTGTAAACCCCGGTAAGCGGCGCTGATTTTTTTCTCAAAAATCTGACCCCTTAATACTACATCATCCCAATATGAGCCCTAACTCGCTGTAACTCCGCCTATTTCTTTCTTAAGCTTTTATTAGTAAACGAAGTTCCTTTTTGCGCCTCTATGTAAGCAAAGAGCAACCGCAAATCAGATTATTCACGATAAAAACTATGAGTTATGAAAACGATTCTTACCCTTATACTTCCCGTACTGGTGGTAGTAACAGGTATGGCAGGATATGTTCTTTTCACTAAGGAGACTTACATGGTATCGGCTCTGTTTATTGTGGCCAGTCATCTTATTGCCGCTTACTGGGTATATACCATTAGCCGCACCAGGAAGCTGGCCCTGGGTTGAGGTGTCCCTCACGGGAGGGCCAGGCCACAGGAGGGCCACCTCACAGGTGAACCACTCCCCACCTGGCCAGCCCTTGCGAATTGTTTTAGAAGTCTTTAATTTTAGAGCCAACCTTCTTCAAAAAAAGCCGTACATTACAATTACACGGTTCCCCGAGAAATCCTATCCTCTAAAATCCTTCCCTGGAGATAGCCACGACCTGAAACCCAAGACTGACTAACCCGAATTCTTGCTGATCGTTTCCTGCAATTATTGACCACCAATCATTGCGGTAGCATGAAGAAAATTGTTACCTGTTGGGTAGTGCTTATGGGATTCCTGCAATCAGCGAATGCCGACCATATCACCGGCGGGCAAATGTCATATACGCTCGTCGGTATCAACAATGGGGCATATCACTACCGCGTTTACGCGCGGCTGTATATGGATTGCTATAGCGGCCGGCAACTCCCCAATCCCGCCATCTTTGGCGTGTTCAACAAATCTACCGGCGAAAGAGTGCAGGATATTTCCGTACCTATGACGTCGCAAGACAATCTTACACTGGCCAATGCCGGACCCTGCATTACCAATCCCCCGCGCGTATGTTATGAAATAGGTAACTATAGTTTTGACGTGACAGTGCCCGCTGCCATTGAGGGTTATGTGGTAACCATACAGGTGGTGTATAGGGTAAATGGCATCGCCAACCTGGTGCCGGGCTATGGAAATGTGGGCGCCACCTACACTGCGGAAATTCCCGGAACCAGCCAAAAACCCGATGGTCCTAAAAACAACAGCGCACGCTTCAAAGGCAGCGACCTGGTGGTAATTTGTGCCGGCAACTCATTCAGCTACGATTTTGGCGCCGAAGATATTGATGGCGACCAGCTGCGCTATTCGTTTTGCAGCGCGTATAACGGTAGCAGCAGCGGGGGATTTGGAACCAATTCAAGCCCCCTGCCACCTCCCTATAGCCCTGTTCCCTATGGCAGCGATTATGCCACCGCACCGCTGGGCGGTGCTGTCAAAATTGATCCCAACACGGGCCTCGTCACCGGCATTGCGCCAGGTGAAGGCATATACGTGGTGACGGTATGCGTAGAAGAAATACGCGATGGTGCAGTGATTGCCACGCAGCGAAAAGACCTGCAGATAAGAATAACGGATTGCACGATAGCAGCGGCTTCCATCCAGCCTGAGTTGATGCTGTGCAAAGACACGCGCACCATAACGCTCACCAATAACAGTACCAGTCCGCTGATCAGGTCATACAACTGGGAATTGATCAACAGCAATGGCGAGAGTATTTTCACATCCACCGATGCAAAACCCACTTATACATTCCCCGATACCGGAACCTACCAGGTAAAACTGGTGATCAACCGCAGCGAACAGTGTAGTGATTCTGCTACTTCAATCGCACACGTTTATCCGGGCTTTAAACCCGATTTCAATTTCAGGGGAATTTGTTTCAATAAACCTACACAGTTCTTCGATGCCAGCACTACGGTATATGGCACGGTGAATAGCTGGAAATGGGATATGGGTGAAGTCAATCGCGCCGATGATATATCTGACCAGCGAAACCCCGTGTACACGTACACCAGTATGGGCATAAAACAAGTGCGGCTGATTGCCACGAATACGATGGGCTGCCGCGATACTGTGACGAAACCCATCTCCATTGTTGATAAACCTCCGCTCACGGTGCGCTTCAGGGATACGCTGATTTGTACGCCCGATAATGTGCAACTGGAAGCAACCGGTAGTGGCATTTTCAGCTGGACGCCCGGCGTGCATATCATTAATGCCAATACGGCCACGCCAACGGTGAGTCCTGTGACCACCACCATGTACTATGTGCAACTGGACGATAATGGTTGTATCAATAACGATTCGGTGCGCGTACGCGTGGTGGATCATGTAACGCTGCAGGCCATGCCCGATACGATAATTTGTCAAACCGATACTATCAGGTTGCGCGTGAACTCTGATGGATTGCAGTATGCGTGGAGCACGGCAGACCAGGGGCAGATTCTTCAACCTTCTCTTGCCAATCCGCAGGTGGTTTCGTTTGGCACCAGCACTTACCAGGTCATTGCGCGCATCGGAAGTTGCAGCGCAACAGACCAGGTAAGAGTCACTACCATTCCATACCCCGCTGCGTTTGCAGGAGATGATACTATAATCTGTCATGCCAGCTTTGCGCAGCTCCACGGCAGCACCGATGGCAGTACGTGGGGATGGCTGCCATCGCCCTCACTCAGCGATCTTACTGCACTGAACCCGGTTGCGAGACCGGAAACCACATCCGAGTATGTATTTTTTGCAACTGATACACGCGGATGTCCCAAACCTTCGTACGATACGGTGGTGGTGACTGTGTTGCCGGATATTGTTCCCTTTGCAGGAAATGATACTTCTGTGGTAGTTGGTCAGCCATTGCATCTGAAAGCGAGCGGCGGCGTGGCCTATCAATGGTATCCCACGGCGGGGCTGTCGGACGCTACGAAAGCCGATCCCGTTATCACTTATTTTGAATCTACTTCGGGTATCAAATACAAAGTGCTTGTGTTTAATGAAGCGGGCTGCGTTGATTCGGCCTATATAACCGTAAAAGTTTTTGAAACCATGCCATCGGTTTTTGTGCCGAATGCCTTTACGCCGAATGGTGATGGTAAAAATGACGTGCTGCGACCGATTGCGGCGGGTATGTCGCATGTAGAAGCATTCCAGGTATTCAACCGCTGGGGGCAGATGGTATATAACTCCACATCTACCAAACAAGGATGGGATGGCACCGTTGGAGGAAGGCCACAACCTTCCGGTACCTATGTGTGGGTGGTGCGCGCCGTAGATTATACGGGGGCCAAATACACGCAAAAAGGAACGGTGATGTTGATCAGGTGATCAGCTTTTGCGGGTTGCTCCTGCTTCCTGCCAGTCGATAGAAAAGATATCCTGCAGCTTATCGCAAAGCTCGCTGATGCGCGTGGGCTTCGTGAGGAAGTAAGAAGCTCCCGACTGCATTATCTCTTGTATATCTTTGTGATGCGAGCTGGTGGAGTAGATAATGATGGGCACGTGCGCATAGCGGGACAGCTTCTTTATTTCCACCAGGCATTCCTTGCCATTTAGCCGCGGCATATTCAGGTCAAGAAATATGAAATCGGGCACTGGTATGGTCTCCTCTTTCAACTGCTTCAGCGCCGACTCCCCATTATTGGCATAGTGACATTCGATCGGGATCTTCAAATCATTCACTGCCTCATGCAGAAACAATTGATCATCCTCATCATCGTCGATAATAAACAGTATTTTCCGATTTTCCATACTTCAACGCTGTCGAATAAAAGTAGGCAATTTCATACGAAGTTAGACATTCTGATAAGGTAAAAAAAAGACCCGCCTTCGCTTTAGCTCCGGCGGGTAAAAACCGCTTGAAGCGTACAGAGAAGGCGGGCTTTTGATAAACATCCCGAACTCAATGAAAACTTATTTCGCGATCAGCAACAGGCCGTTTTGTGCCGATCCATCAGCTTGCAGAATTTGAATCATATAAGTACCACCCGCATAAGACGACACATCGAAAGAAACGGTAGTGCGAGCCGCCACCGATTTACGTTCCTGCAATACCTGTCCGGCGGTGTTCATAAGACGCACCAGGTTGGTAGCAACAGGCACCGATACGTGAACCTCTTTAGCGGCAGGATTCGGATATATATTTACGTTGGTTGCAAATGCAATGCGCACAGATTTTACCTGCGAATATTCAAAGCTGTTGTCAAGGTCAACCATTTTCAGTCGATAGTAGTTAACGCCAGCTTCAGGCGCTCTATCGGTATAAGCATATTTTGTTTTAACTGAAGTATTGCCCTGTGCAGTTACGGTGCCGATTTTTGTCCAGCTGGCGCCATCCTTGCTGCGTTCAATTTCAAAGCGGCTTGAATTGCTTTCCTGGTCGGTAGCCCAGTTAAGCTGCACCTGGTTATTGTGAAGAGCGGCTGTGAAATCGTTCAATACGACAGGCAGTGTATTCACAAAGCTGCTCAGCAGGCTATAGGGACCATATACATAACCCGGCACACAGGGTTTGTTGTTAGCGCCGCAGTTGTAATTATTATTGGCGGTGGCTATTTCTTTATTATCAGCTCCCACATAAGGGCTCATGTTGTAGTAATAGTTTTTGCTACCGGAAAGAACCAGTGCAGAACCATCGTGAATCTCCAGGTTGGCCGTGTTGCTGAAATGAACGTACGCATGGCTGCCATTGCTGCCATCGCCGGCTACCAACTGGCTATTATCTTTCAGAACTACCATGCCTTGTGTGGCAGTGAAGTTGGTGCTTCCATTCAGGTTGATGCGTGTACCGCTCAGTTCCAACTCACAGGGTAAGCCATTCACATTGATATCGGTGCTGCCTTTGAGGTTGAACTCGGAGTTGTTGAAAGCGGTGGCACCCGTTATTACCAGGCCGCTGTTGCCGTTCATGTCCATGATGACATTATTGAACTCGTTGCGGCCATTGCCGCTGGCCTGCAGCGTCAACTTGTTGTTGCCGGTGATGGTGAGTTTACCACCGTTGATGGTAACGTTGGTAAGCGTGACCGATTTGTCAATAGTGAGTGTAACACCGGGGTTGATGTTGATGATACAGTCAGTACAATTTGTGGGAATCGCGGAGCTCCATTTTTTGTCTTTATCGATGGTGTAAATCGTCTGCGCATGAGCCGATGCCACAACCAGTAAAGTGATCAATAGGGTAGAAATTCGTTTCATGAGTTTGGATGTTTAGGTACACACAAGGGAAACCAAACCAATACCAGAATTATATCTCACTGAATATGAACCACTAAGAATCTTCCTAATATTGTCATTTTTCCCATAAGCGGAAAATGAGGTGGCTTTTGGGAATTTATCCCGTTGTTAAAATACTTGAGAAGATTTCTGCGGGTGCAACGGCATGAGCCATGCGTATGTCAGGTGTTCGTACATAAATTATTGATTGATAGTTGATAATGACTATTTCATCATTAAATTGACGATTATGCTCAGAATGCTTTGTCTCCTCTGCCTGGTTGTGATGTCAATGGCCTTCTCGTGCAGGAAGAAAACATCATTTCCCCAAGAACCTGACTGGCGGTACTTTGAAGTAGGTATAAGAGACGTGAGTGCGGAAAACTGGCGCGACAGTTCCTTTGTAGTGGCTACCAAGAACACCGCGGTGCTGCAGCAAATAGAAGCACAACTCGCTCTGCCCGTGGCCGATCGACATAAGATTGTTGCCGGTGGTCTTGCAGAAGGTTACGGAGGCTACAACAAAAACGGCACTCACTATTTTTCCTGGCATCTCAAGGAAGATGACTGGGAACTGGTTGACGCCTCCATCGAACTTTCCGATGGCCGCCCCCACAGCGATATCGACCTCAACCACGAATACTGGATGAAAACCGTGAAGCGCTTTACGCCGTGGGGATCTTACATCAAGAGAGAGATTGGGAAGTAGTTTCGGGTTCCGGGTTTGGGCCACCTGTCACTTGGCCCTCCCCTAACCCCTCCACTGGCATAGATTATGAAACCCATCTCCTGCTGGGGAAAAGATTTCCCGCTGATTTTTCATGGGAACAACAAAGAAACGCAGTCGTCATTACGTGGTCAGCAGGCAGATGGATCAGTTCTTTTTTGAGATCTATGCCATTACGCAGTTTGCAGGACGATTTTTTAAAGAAGTTTTTCTGCCGCCTTACGAGTTTAAGGAAACGGTGAGGCAGTGCTATAATGTTGGTTATAAGTCGCTGGCGCTGGTATCGGTCACGAGTTTTGTAACAGGAATTGTTTTCACCAAGCAAAGCCGTCCTTCGCTGGCTGAGTTTGGCGCAACCAGCTGGCTGCCATCGCTGGTAGCCATAGCTATTATACGCGCGCTGGCGCCATTGGTCACGGCTTTGATAGCCGCGGGCAAGGTAGGCTCCAACATCGGCGCAGAACTTGGTTCCATGAAAGTGTCGGAGCAGATCGACGCACTGGAAGTATCGGCCATCAATCCATTCAAATACCTAGTGGTTACCCGTGTGTTAGCCACCACCCTCATGCTGCCGCTGCTGATGATTTATATGGCACTGATAGCCTTGATGGGCGCCTACCTGAATGTGCATGCCAATGAACAAGTGAGTTTTGTTTCGTTTTTCGAAACCGCATTTCGCAGCATTACCTATCTCGATATTTTTTCTTCGGTACTTAAATCGCTCATATTCGGGTTTACCATCGGCATTGTTTCCAGTTACAAAGGCTATACCACCACGCGTGGTACGCAGGGCGTGGGCATTGCTGCCAATACCGCCGTGGTGGCGGCAATGTTTTTGATATTCATAGAAGAAATGATCATTGTACAAATCATAAACTGGTTCAGGGCCGGATAGTGTATGAAAAAAATGCCCGCACATATCAACAAAGACAATGTGGTGATTTCGATAAGAAACCTCGAGAAATCATTTGGCAAGAACCATGTGTTACGTGGCATCAATCTCGATATATACGAAGGAGAGAATATGGTGGTGCTGGGCCGCTCGGGTACGGGCAAATCGGTTTTGATTAAAATTCTCGCCGGCCTGATGCGTCCCGACCACGGAAAAGCATTTGTGTTGGGGAAAGATGTGGCACACCTCAACTACAGGGAGCTGGATCAGCTGCGCCTGAAAATTGGTTTTTCTTTTCAGAACAGCGCGCTGTACGATAGCATGACGGTAGAAGAAAACCTGTGTTTTCCCCTCGAACGCCATTTCAAACATTTGTCGAATCGGGAGGTGGATCTGGCGGTGAAAGATGCGCTGAAAGCAGTGGGATTATCGCATACTATTCATCAGCTTCCTTCGGAACTGTCGGGCGGACAACGCAAGCGAATCGGCATTGCGCGCACATTGATTCTGCAGCCAGCCATTATGCTATACGATGAACCCACGGCCGGTTTGGATCCTATCACCAGCCAGGAAATCAATAACCTGATCAACGAGGTGCAGAACCGCTACCATACTACATCAGTGATCATTACGCATGATCTTACCTGTGCAAAAGCGGTGGGCGACCGGGTGGCAGTATTACTGGACGGAAAATTTGTGAACGTGGGCCGCTTCGCGACAGTATTTGCCAGCGATGATGAAAGAATAAAAAGTTTTTATGACTATAACTTCGTTACATGATGCGTGCAGAAAAAAATAAAAGAACGGTCACAGTGGGACTCTTCATA
Organism: uncultured Chitinophagaceae bacterium; assembly: GCA_937958995.1. Lineage (GTDB taxonomy): Bacteria > Bacteroidota > Bacteroidia > Chitinophagales > Chitinophagaceae > CALCIN01. The sequence continues at coordinate 493,258 of CALGAP010000008.1, read as the reverse complement.
TTGGTGGGTCTGATCATTCTGATTGTAGCCATCTTTGCGCTGGGCGGACAAAAAAGAACTTTTGCTCCCAGCATCACTGCCTACGCCGTGTTTGACAATGTGAACGGGTTGGTGAAAGGCGACAACGTATTTTTTTCCGGAGTAAAAGTGGGCACGGTAAAAGACGTGGAGTTTTTCGGTGCATCGCAGGTGCGCGTGACCATGACCATTGACAAACGCGTGCAGGAATATATTCGCAGCGATGCCAAGGCGCGCATCGGGTCAGAAGGATTGATCGGAAATAAAATTGTGGTGATTTATGAGGGCAGTCCTGCCGCCGGCATCGTGCAAAGCGGGCAGGAACTGCAGGTAGATAAGACCGTGAGTACTGAAGATATCATTTCCTCGCTACAGGAAAACAACCGCAACCTGGTTGAAATTACCAACGATATCAAGACTGTAAGCCGAAGGCTCGCCGAAGGACAAGGTACGCTCGGTGCTTTACTCACGAACGATACTCTGTTTCAAAGCCTGAAGGCTACTATGGCCAATCTGCAAATGGCCGCCCGCAACAGTGCGCAGCTTACCAACAGCATTGCGGCATATACTGCAAAACTGCAGGAACCCGGCACGCTGGCAGACGGATTGGTGAACGATACCGTGATTATGACCAACCTGCACAATGCCGTTACCCAGATAAACAAAGCATCTGAAGACACGCGTACGTTCACGCAAAGCCTGCAGGAAGCCGGTGAAAAGTTACGCGCAGGAAATAACGCAGCAGGATTGTTGTTAAATGATTCGGTGGTGGCTATTCAATTACGAGAGATCGTTGCCAATTTGAACAGTAGCAGCATAAAGCTGGATGACAACCTGGAAGCAATGCAACACAATTTTCTGCTCCGCGGATTTTTCAGGAAACGTGCCAGGCAGGAAGAAGCCGCGCGAAAAGAACAAAGAGAAAGGGAAGCGAAAGAGCAGAAAGAGCGCGAGAGATTGTTTTCCGGCGCCACTGGTCAGAAAGTTTCTAAGGAATGATTATTTTTTGACGGCTTTATATTCTCTGCCACCTTGTTTTATCACAAGTAAATTAGAGTGGCCGTTAGCGACAAATTCAAAATCAGCCGGCGGACCCTCCATAACGAAGAAAGCATTTTCCGTAGTAAAATACATGGGTATGGGGGTTTGGTTGTTTTGCGAAGCAAATAACCGGTCTTTCACCAGTGTTATTTTGAAACTGTGTGGCGGCAGTATATATTCACCAGTGTAGGTTCTTAATTTTTCCGCCGGCACTTTTACTTCCTTTCTTATTTGAGGTGTGTACAGATCTTTCCAGCCATATACAATTGCTACACTATTGATCAGTTCACCTACAATGGCTGAAACGTCCGAGTTAACCATCACCACTACGCCATTGCCATTCTCAAAACTCCCGTAATACTGGCTGCGGAAACCTTCGTTGGCGCCATTATGTGTGAAATATTTTCCTCCGTTGCGCTCGATGACAAACACGCCCAGCGCAGCTTCACGATCAATATAAGGGGTGAGCATGGTGTTTGTCATTTGCTGCGATAATACCTTATTCGATTTCCCCTGCATAGACAATTGCATTTCTATGATGAACTGCGCTATGTCGCCGGGCGTAGTCCAAAGTCCGTCGGCTGCCTGTTCGGGGTAAATATGAAATTTCCCCTTAATCGGTCTGCCATCGGCCCTGTAGGCTGTTGCCAGTAAGCGGAAAGCCTGCGGTGGAGGTGGTTGCGTGTAAAAACTCTTGCTCATGCCGATTGGTTCCAGCACTTCTTTCCACATAAACATATCATACGGCTGGCCAGTAATATCCATCACCACTTTCTTGCTTACCGTGGTGCCGCCACCAGAATATTGATACCTGGCGCCCGGCGCAAATTGCGAACGCACCGGTGCAGAATTGGCGGGAGGTTTTCCGTCGAGTATATCGTTGTCGCTGGGAATACTGTCGGTCCAGCTGTAACCACGAAAGCCGTGCACGCTGAGACCACCGGTATGACTGAGCAAGTGAGCAGTAGTGACTTTTGTTTGGGCGGTAAAACTATCTTCCGGCAATTTCCAGGTTCGCAGGTAATCATTGACCGGAGCATGAATATCGATTATTTTTTTATCGGCTAGTTTCAGCACGCCCATGGCGTGAAGTGACTTGCTGATTGAGGCGGCCTGGAATAATGTGCTGGGAGTAACAGGCCGTTTGTCTGAAGTGTCGGCCCATCCATACCCGCGCACCCAGTGAATCTTATAATCCTTAATAACGGCGATGCTTACCCCATGAACGTTGTGAAACTTCATCCGCTGCTGCAGGTTCCAGCCTGGAGCACCGTCGAGCTTAACCCAGCCGGTAAGATTGTTTTCAACCTTTTTGATGATGTCTTCTATTTCTTTTGAATATTCGGGATTTTGAGCACAGGCATAGTGACTGAATGCAATCAGAAACAGCAGGTAAGCGTAGCGGATGGAGCGCATAAAAAGGATTGTTCTGTCAATTTACCAAAAACCGGGGATAATTGGAGGAGGGCTGGCTTTGAAATTGCTTCTCTTATGGAAAACCATTTCTTATGAACCGAGGTATTGAACATGTAGATCACTTAATAGAGATGGATGAAGCCCTGGCGCTTCATGAAACCGGCTGGAAGGTTCAACGTGTTGGCTGGATATGTTTTATGCTCATTATCGTTCTTGCATTGCTGGGATTGTTCGGCAACGGCGTGCTGAGTCGCCAGAAGTCAGAAACCGGGGGCAACATGATAGAATACGAGCGTTTTGGGCGTTACGAAAGCAGTACCACCCTGCATATTGTGGCCAGGACTGTGGACGGCAAAGCTGTGGTGCGAATTCCGCAACATTACCTGCAGCATTTTGAGCTGGAGCGTATTATTCCTTCGCCGGTTGCCGAGGGGGTGCATAACGGTTACTATGTGTACAGTTTTACAGCCGATGAATCTATGCATATTTTGCTTTACGGTATGCTGAAAAGGCGGGGAAGCCTGGAGGCCGATGTAAAGGTCAACAACACAGCTTTAAAAGTTTCTCAATTTATATTTCCATGAATCCCGTCGTCCGCGGACTGGTCATCTATATCTTTTTGCTGATTGTGTTCAGGCTTACGGGCAAGAAGAGTCTGAAGGAGACCACCACGTTCGATTTTGTGCTTTTGCTGATAATTGGTGAAGTGACCCAGCAGGCCCTGTTGGGCCGCGATTACTCACTTACTACCGCGTGTCTTCTCATTATCACGCTGATTACTGCTGACCTGTTGCTTACCTTTCTGCGGGATAAATTCAAAATAGTTGACCAGGTTACCGATGGCGCGCCATTGCTGATTGTTGATCATGGCATGCCGCTGATGAAGCGCATGAAGAAATGCAAAGTTGATGAAAGCGATATACTGCATGCTGCACGCCTGGAGCGAGGCCTTACCAGGATGGAGGAAATAAAATATGCCGTGCTGGAAAGAGATGGCTCTATCTCCATCATTCCTTACCCACCGGCCGAAAAATCATAATTCCCAGGCGGTGGTCGTTAAACCATCTCGAAATTTTCCCATCTATAGTCTCAAACATTTTCTATGCGCATCATCAGTTGTGCACTGCTATTGTTTTGCTTTTTTTCCGCCAAAGCCCAATACAATTTTTCTGCCCTCGATCAATGGCTCAAAGACAACCGCGACAATTTTGGCGGCCGCGCCGTGCTGATGATTTACAAGGATGGAAAAATTATCTATAACAAATCATACAATCATCTCACAACCCGCCAGCGTGCCGCGCGTAAGTTCATCGCCCGTCGCCAGGGTAAAGATGTGAGCGAGGCATTGAAAGATTTCGACGAAAACACTCAACAACCTATTGCCAGTTGCAGCAAATGGCTGAGCGCCGCCCTGGTTATGACCTTTGTTGACGAAGGAAAGCTAAAGCCCGACGACAGTGTGGGTACTTATCTTCCCGAAATGACAGCTCATGGCAAAGGACATATCACCATCGCGCAATGCCTGGCGCATCTTACGGGCATCAAACAGGAGGGTATTGGTGAAAGCAAAGACGGCGCCAGGGAAATCCGCAACTTCAGTAGGTTTAAGTCAATGGATGAGTCTATTGCCTACATCGCCGGAATGCCCATGGAAGGCGAGCCGGGTAAGACATTTCATTATGGCAATGCCGGCTTACAAATTGCCGCTGCCGTGATTGAAAAGATCAGCGGAAAAAATTTCGAAACCTTGTTCCAGGAAAGAATTGCGCGCCCCTGCGATATGAAAAAGACCAGTTTTGGTTCAGGCGTACCCCTTGCTGCCGGCGGCGCAAAAGGAACTGCGATTGATTATATGCACTTCCTGCAAATGATATTGAACCGCGGCGTATACAATGGCAGGCGAGTGCTGGGTGAGGAAAGCATTGCTGTCATGCAACGTAATCATATCGCCGATGCGCGTATGGTATATTCACCTGCTGCGGGTTTGAATTGGGGTTATGGCTTTGGAGAATGGGTGATGAAGGAAGGCGCTGTAAGCAGTCCGGGTTTATTCGGCAGTTTTCCCTGGGTAGATAATGAGAAGGGATATTGCGGAATGTTGTTTTCGGTGAATTTGAAGAACAGGCAGAGGAAGCAGTTGTATACAAGTTTGTTGAAGGTGGTGGAAGGGTGTTTGGAGTGAGGGTGGCAGACTATTACAGGGCTTACCCCCGGGTAAGCAACTTGTCGTATTTTCAACCTTTACTCAATCATCTTGTTATAGTCTGAAAACAAATATTATGCAACTCGGCATCGGCATGTTCGGCGACCTGCAGATTAGCCCCTCAGGCGCCATACAACCTACTTCTCAGCGACTCCAGGAGATTATCGAGGAGATTAAACTGATGGACGAAGTAGGTCTCGACATATTTGGAATCGGTGAACACCATCGCCCGGATTACGCCGTCTCGGCGCCGGAAATTATACTGGCCGCTGCCGCTACTGTTACTAAGAATATCAAACTCGGAAGCGCTGTTACCGTGCTGAGTTCTACTGACCCCGTGCGCGTGTACCAGGCATTTTCGACAATAGATCTTATCAGTAATGGAAGGGCAGAACTGATGGTGGGCCGTGGCAGTTTTACCGAATCGTTTCCTTTGTTTGGTTACAGCCTGCAGGATTATGATGAATTGTTTGAAGAAAAACTGCAGCTGCTGCTTAAAATCAACAACGAAAAGAAAATTACCTGGAAAGGTAAGTTTCGGCCCGCGCTTAACAACCAGGAAATTTTTCCAAGACCATTTAACGACAAACTCGACATATGGGTGGCAGTGGGTGGCACGCCCGAATCGGTGGTGCGTGCCGGCAGCCTGGGATTGCCGGTGATTTTTGCGATTATTGGTGGTAACCCGGCTAACTTCAAACCACTGTTTGAGTATTATGAAAAAGTGTGGGAGCACTATAATCACCCCAAAGAAAAATTCCGCGTGGGCGTGCACATGCATGCATTGTTTGGTGAAAACGGAAAACAGCTTGCCGACGAATATTATCCGCTATATGCGGCGCAAATGAACCGTGTGGGAAGATCAAGAGGATGGCCGCCTTATCAGCGTCATCAATTCGACCAGGGCCGCGGACCGAATGGTCACCTGGTGGTGGGCGAAGCTAATGAAGCTATCGACAAAATTCTGAAGATGCATGAAATGTTTGGCCTCGATCGCTTCTACGCACACATGGACGTAGGCGCACCATCGCATAAGACCATGATGAAATCTATAGAAATATACGGCACCAAAATAGCGCCGAAGGTGAGAGAGGCATTGAAAGAAAAAACGCAAGTGGTGCAATGATGCTTTTTTGCACAGTTTTTCCCCAATGCTTACATCGAATCAACTTCCAATGCATCCAGGGCATAAGTTTTTTTGTTGGTATACGTTAAACACACACCAATAAAAAAACTTATGTCAACGCAAAACGCACAGACTAACTGGCCGAAAAATTCGGGCTCAGCACAGCAGAGCCAACGCAAACGATACTCGTATATTGACGAGTACGAAAAACATCGCCGTTATTATTTTCGTGATTACGACGACAGGTATCAGCTCGACAGTTACAACGAGCAACAGTTTGAAAGAATTTTTGGCAACACATTCCGTCCACAGGCGTAAAAACTTTTCCACTTTATAATTCTTTACACGCGCAAAGGTTGTTGGAAATCGAAATCCGGGCTACCTTCACTGAAGCGCCGCCTGATTTGCAGAGAAAGAATTTGCGGGCGGCATACAACAGTTTTCATTTTATCAGTCACTCTATGCGCGTTTTTAACACCAGGGCCTATACCAGTTGGCTGCAACGTCACTATGAAGATCATTTCAACATAGACGGCATTCCTCACACGCTTCCCGATATCAATAAAAGATTGCACAAAGATTTTTTCGTGCTGGAAATTCCACCCAACCGCCGGCGCAATATGTACACCTATTGTACCGTCGGCATGAGCTGCGACCGGCTGGATGATAACCTCGTCGAAATGTTTGTGTATTCTCCCGTGCGATCGAAAGAGCTGGTGGTGTTGATGAGCTGGTGCGCGGCTTATCACCGCAACCGCCTGGCAATAAAAACAAATCATACCGTCAACATCGGTCAACCCTGGCTGCTCGATTCACCCTGCGATCACGGACTGGTATCGCGGCCGCACCTCGAAGGCGAAGAATTTGAATTCTTTCATTTCGAAGGACACTACGTCCATTGCCACTGGTTTATACCGATTACTGCGCGGGAAAGAGATTATCGTTTGAAGTATGGCCCGCAGGCGCTGGAGAAGCTTTTCAAGAAGAAACAGGTTGATTTTCTCAATCCTTATAGGAATTGCCTAATCCTGGGAGAATAGCGTTTTATGGCGTCTCCTCCTTCCTGTTCTTTTGCCAGTTTTTTCTGCGATACTGATCAATAGCAGCCAGGCCAACAAAAATGGCCAGCCCCAGTATCGCCCATCCGAATTCCTGTAAGAGTTCCATAAAGTGCGTGATTGAACAGGGAAATTACGCCAAAGGCCGCGCACCTGCAATAGAGATATCACGGATTTAAAACGATTTTAGGATTTCACGAACTATTGAGAAATATCAACAATCATCAGCCGCGTAATCCCCTCATCCATAATAATCCGCGATAAAGATCCTCAATTCAACGGAATCGCCGCGATTACAGACGTACCCTTCCCGGAACCAGATTCGATCTTAAACTCCGCGCCAATCACCAAGGCTCTCTCCTTCATACTCTTCAAACCATTGCCACTACGTCCGTTGTTGATGTCGAAACCCTTACCATTATCCTTTACCTGCATCAGTAAGCGATTGCTTTCTTTTTCAAAACCGATATGCAGTCGCGTACACTGGCTGTATTTGATGGCATTGTTTACGGACTCTTTAAAGATGAGGTATATGTTTTTCCGCTTCGCGGCGTCGAAAGAGATCTTTTCGGGTTCTTTGGGTGAAATGAATTCCAGCTCCACTTGCTTGGCTTCACAAATTTCTGCGGCAAATTCTTTCATGCGAATGATCATCGCGTCCAACGTATCATTTTCGGGGTTGATGGCCCACACTATATCGCTCATACTTTCCAATCGAGCGCCAGCCATATGCGCTGAGCAGTATCCATTTTGATATCCCACAGCAGGGTGCTCTGCGATCCGTCTTCTTTGTCGGGGAAAAAATCGTCGTCGGGCGAAAACACGTGCAGGCTGTCTTTCTTCACGTTGAGTACGCTAAGTCCCGAGTGCGTCGCGATCCACATTCTGCCTTTGGCGTCTTGCGCAATGCCGGTGATGAACTCCCCGGAAAGCTTATACTTCGATTGCCCGGGCCGATAGATGCGTAGCGAGTGCCCATCGTGGCGGTTGAGCCCGTTGGCCGTGCCGATCCACATAAAGCCTTTGGCGTCTTTAAAGAAGCAGGTGACGCGGTTGTCGGAAAGTCCGTTATCGGTGGTGAGGTTTTCGAAATAGTACTGCGCGCGGGCTGGGAGTCCTGCGAAGATGGTGAGTGCGAGTATGAGGAGCATGCGCTGCATGGGGCGGGAATACTAAATTAGGATGGATTGGGCGATCGGGGTACCAGGAACGCGGATAAGGTTGAATTTACGCGGACTTCGCGGATAGGGAGCACGGATGGGGAAGGATTTTCGCGGATGACCCGGATGCAGGCTGCGGGTGTTGGGTGTTGAGTGTGTGTGTCTGTTGTCGCCTGCCGGTGTGGATGAGGCGGGTTACGCGGATGGGTGTGATGGGCGTCCCCGGGGTGCAGGTGGTTTGGCGTAAAATTCTCATGGTGTGGCGGTTATTGGCTGAGGGCTGTAAAGATTTAGCCTGTGTGCCACCTGGTCAACCCCAATTATGGGGAAATCGGGCTTTTTGGCTGATTATTTTTATTTTACGCGACTTTTTTAGAATCGGAAAATCCTTATTTTTGCAGCCCGTTTTGGAAAAAGCGGGAAATTCCTCCTTAGCTCAGCTGGTTAGAGCATCTGACTGTTAATCAGAGGGTCGCTGGTTCAAGTCCAGCAGGGGGAGCTGGGTAATCAACAATTTGAAAAGTCGCGCAAGCGACTTTTTTCGTTTTTATCAGCAATTTGCCAGCGGGTGATGGGGGAAGAGTTTGAAAGAGCTGGGTGAAAGGCAAAGCTACATGTTTTCAATTGTTGGTTTGATAGTTTTCTTCCCTAATTGATTTGACTCCAAATTGTTTACATTTCTCATCGGCATACAAATTCACATCTATTACACCTGCCAAAAATACCGTGTAAACACGGTCAATTTTTGCGAATGAATTTCATAGATTGAGTTGCTTTATTTGGAACACTTAGTCCATAATAATTCCAAATTCGTTCTCTCAATGAAGACTTTCAACACAATTACCAAAACGACCGGGCATGTCGGATTCTAGCAAACTTCCCATTACGATTTATGAAATTGAACGTGAGCAATTTGAAAAGCTGAACGCTGATGATACTGTCGGAGAAATAGCCAGACGGTTGCGGGAAAACGGTACCAATCTGACTGATATTAATTTGGGGAACCAGGATTTTCGCGAATTCACAGTTAATCTTTATAGCTTTTCAAAGTTATACCCTCCGACCTGGTTGAAGTTTCTAGCGCCAATAATACATACGAACGACACAATCTTAAAAAGCAAGAACAAGGTATTTTCATTTATTGGATTCATTGCCTACAAAAAACGCATCTATGCCATTGCTGGAGGGTATGGGAGTTTCGAGATCGAACAGTTTACAAAGCCTGATTTGGGGCTCGAGATCATTGTAAAGTTGTTTGACCGGGATAGTCGCGTGATCAAATCGATACAACAGCGTGGTGTCACAGGTATTGTCCTTGGCCAAACACGCTTCTATCGAGGCGACCAACGCTTCAGCGACGAAAATCAGTTTGGACAAATATTTAAACTGGTTCAGGCAGAGTTGGACAGGCACCACCTGGTTACGTCCTTTGGTTTTTCAAAAGATGATCTGAGGAAAGAAACGGCGGGCTGCATCGCAAAGTCTTCCTTTAAAATAAATAAGGCAATAAATTTTGACGAGCTGCTCAATCTTATCAAAAAGATAGATGATATACTTGACGGACCGTCTAAATTTACACTCAATAAGGTAGTGCATTTAAGGGGCAGACGATTTGAAGAGCTCGTAGAGAAACTCAATGAAGAAATGTACAAACAAGTATTCAATGAGTACAAAGCTGGAAATGTTCCAGATTTTGAGATCTGTCATTCAAATTTCGAGCAATATCTGACAGCGGAAAGTTATATTCTCGAATTAAGCAGTAAGGAATATGGTGAATATCATCACCGGCCCAACTGGGAGCAACTTATTAAAGATATAAAGGATAAAAAATTCATTGAGGATAAAGATGAAATAGACTTCAAACATTCAGTCTTATTCCGCAAACTCGCATCTTACGACAGTGGAGGCAATAGGGTTACCTACGATACATTATTTGATCATCTCAACGGAGAACTTGTGTACAAAGGAAATTCTTTCTTTCATATCGACAAGGGATGGTATAGGATCGATCCCACATTCATTGACGATTTAAATACGCAGTGCGAATCAATGCTCAAAGATGATGTATGGGATACAACGACGATTACAAAAAAGTTCGACATCAAAAAGGATGAGGATGTATTCAACCAGTCTTATCTTGGAATGTCGGGCTGCCTCGTGCTCGATACAATCACGCCTGAGAATATTGAATGTTGTGACATATTGATGTATGAGCCAGACCATATCACCTTCGTTCATGTAAAGAAAGGATTTAATAATACTATGCGTGATCTTGCAGCGCAAGTATCCATAGCTGCCAAAAGGGTCAGAGAAACCATTTATAGTGATTACAAGTATTTCGAGAAGGTGGAGGCGATGGCAAAAACCTCCGTTAGAAAAGATTCGCTTAGAATTGCGATCGCCGGTCAGCCATTTCCTGCAAAAGGAATTGTCAATCTCTTCAAACAAAGTCCCAGACCAAAGATGACTTTTTGTCTTGCATTCGTCGATACAGCAACTACTAAGCGCTCCCTTTTGACCGACATTCGGAAATTTGGTTCCAATATTGCGAAATACTCACTGATTGAACTGGCTCAAGATCTTCGGTTAATGAATTTTGACTTCAAAGTAGTTCAGATTCAAAAGTAAACAATGAAATAATAATCAAAATAGAGTATATACCAACTACTATTCAAACAATCAATTGCTTCGAAACTATCTTTCTGGAGTTTTGGAGCGTGCCGACCACCATGCGGATAACGTAAATGAGATTGCGCTTGCGATTGCCGGAGGAATAATCTGGAAGACTACAGAAGATATTCGCGTTATGTCAAGAGAAGGCGAGATGAAAAAAAGCAGAGGAATGGAAACTCGATTACAACCGGCATCGACCCCCCGACTAACATATCCCTAAGCGAATAGCTTCTACCACGGGAGAATAGCCACCATCAGCTGCTGAAAGAGACAGTTCACCCTTTAATTGCAAAGGCGGTTGTGCCATAAATTTGGGATGGATGCCTCGGTGAGCTTGGGCTGAATGCACCAAAAACGGATGACACAGATATACCGTACCTGGCTTACCCGTTGCCAGGACTTCTTTTCTCTTTGGCAGTTTGTCCAACTTGCCGGCAAGTTCCATAAAAGAAAGACCAGCATCGCCCTCTTTAGACAACAATCGGGCAACATCGATATGCGAACCTTCATAGATCACGGTCGGAGCATCCTTTTCGCTGACATCTGAGTACAACACCAATAGCAACAAGGCTCGTCCTTTGGATTGGACGTTGACACGCCATTCAAAGTAATTATTCGGGTCATCACCCGGAAAACTGGCATCTACGTGTTTGCCGGTATCCATAGGTGGTTGCTCAGACGGAAAACGGACCGGAAAGGTTCCTACACTGCGACAAGGAAGCCATTTATCCTTACCTACCAACTGATCATAAGCCTGACGCAACCTGGGCGTATTTACCGAATGAACAAAAGGGTCATTGCTGTACATTCCCAAACGAATCACCGGTTCAATCCAGGTTGAAGGATCCGACCTGTCACATGGAAGATCATTCCAGAGAATATCTACAGCAGCCTCTGCCATTTCACGGGGAAATGCATTATCCATACGGACAAATCCTTTATAAATGAAATGCTCTATATCCTTTTTACTTAGCATATCAGGCATAATTCATATTATTTAAAAACAACCACCGCAACAATGATTGCTGCCTGTGGCCCGGTTAAAAATGATTGTTTAAATGAATGAATAAGGGGAAAAGAGCGCTTTGAAAAATAAAGCACCTTGCTTAAGAAATAAGTTGGGAAAGGATATTAAAGCATTACGGCCATTCTCATAGAGGTAAAATTATAAAATTTTTATGGCTAAAATCCCAAAAGTTGTTCCGGACCAACCCCACACACCCCCTAATTTTGGTGAAGTCAGCAAAGTTTAGGAATACCTGGTTCCGGTTTCCCTTTTGTAAGAAAAAGAATTTATCGCCATCTTCATCAAACCAAATCCAATCGTCGTCATGGAGCTATTAATATATATCGCAGCCGGCATTATCATAGGAGGGCTGATTGTTTACGTTTACCTGAAATCCCTCCACGAAAAGCATTCTCGTTCCCTCCAGGATCAAATCACCCATCTCCAAAAGGAAAACGCCCGCAAATTCTCCCAGGAAGAAATTAACCAAGCCTACGTGGCCAGGGAATTATACAATAAATTAACCTCCGATTTTAACACACTCAAATCTGAAATCGATACAAAATACACTGCCAAAACCTCCTTCGACCTCATTACTCAAAAACTCAAACAAACCGAAGAAACACTGAGCGAAAAGGAAAAAGAAATCCTCTCCCTCAACACCCAACTCACCCAACTCCGCCAAAAAGAGGCCTACGCCAACGAAAAACTCGCGCAGTTTAAAAACGAACTCGATCTTCTCCACCAACAATCACAACACCACTTCCGCAACCTCGCCAACGAAATCCTGGAAGAAAAAAAGAAAAACTTCATCGAAACCAACAAAAACACCCTCGCCAGCATCATCGACCCGCTAAAAACCAACCTCAAAGAGTTCAAAGAAAAAGTGGAAGCTACCCGTAAAGAAGACATCGCCGATATCACCTCCCTGAAAAAAGAAATCGAAAAGCTCCACGAACTTAATACCCAACTCAGCGACGATGCCCAAAACCTCGCCAATGCCCTCAAGTCCGATATCCGCATCCAGGGTACCTGGGGCGAAGACCGCCTCAAGCTGATCCTGGAGGCCGAAGGATTGCAGAAGTATATAGATTACAAATCGCAGGAAGGCTACCGCGATGAAGAAGAAATCCTGCGCAAACCCGATTTCATTTTACACCTGCCCAACGGCAAGCACATCATTATCGATAGCAAAGTATCACTCACGGCCTACGTGGATTATTTCAATGCCATCGATCCCGAAGAAAAGGCCCAATACCTCAGGCAGCATATCAAAAGCCTTACCGACCATATCGACTCCCTGGCGGATAAGAATTACCAGGCGCTGGCGGGCATCAATAGTCCCGATTACGTGTTCATGTTTGTGCCCATCGAGCCGGCCGTTACCCTGGCGCTGAACGAAAGGCCCGACCTTTTTAACCGCGCGCTGAATAAGAAGATCGTCATCATAACGCCTACCACATTTGTAGCTACGCTCAAGGTGATAAAGATCATCTGGCAGAAAGAAAACCAGGTGAAGAATGTGCAGGAAATCTTCAAACAATGCGGCCTATTGTACGACAAGTTTGTTTTGTTCCTGGAACAAATGATTGCCATTGGCAAAAACCTCGACAACGCCACCCACGCCTACAAAGACGCTATGGACAGGCTGAAAGACGGCGCACGAAAAGGCGATACCATTCTCGGAAGATTTGAAACCATTAAAAAACTGGAAGCGAAAACTACCAAACAAATCCCCGCCCCCTTGCTGGAAGAGCTGAATTTGTTGGATGAGGAAGAAGAAAAGCCAACTATCGAACAGAATTCACAGAGTAGTTAACGCACGCCCATCGCCGCAGATCGCGATTCTTCAGAGATACCACTCACGTCGGTATCCAGAAATCGCGGTCTCATGATCAGCGAGCATACCGCCGTGCAGCTAAACACACCAAACAAATAAGTAGCGAGCATACTGTTCACCACTTTCATATTCGCCAATATGCCGAAAATAATCAGCAAAAACATCGGCACCACCAATGATATGGCCCAGCGCGATAACTGCCTGGCATGCGGCTGGTTGAAATCGAGTTTTATCATCAGCCGGCGGTAATAGTAGTAGCCAATAAACAGTGTAGCGGACGAAAAGATCAGCATCATGATGCGCGGATAAATGCTGGTAATAAACAATTCCGTGCCTACGGAAAATAATGGATTGGGCAAATTATTAACCGCGTCAATATTAATCTCGTGGTAATTCGCAATGCGTAATCCCGTCACACAAACGGCGGCAAATATCATCAGACCAACCAGCCAGCGCGGAGGCCGCCGCTGCGCCAGGTACACCAGCGACAATACGGTACCGGCCACATAAACCAACCGAACGAACCGCACGAAAATGAATTCTGTCCGTGTTTCAACGCCATTGATGGCGTAAAAATTAATCACAAACAGGCTGGCAGTAATCAGCAGGAAGTACACCTTCAGGGTGGTGTTTTTTCTGCATCGGAACAACAGCTCAATAAACACAATGGCGCATAGCAGTAGGTTCAGGTAATATAGCAAGACAGGTTGCATAAGAGGGGAAAACGCAAATTCGCCGGTAGTATTGCCCGCGGGGAGTCAATGAGCTTCATCCCCTCACTTCACCACCTGCCGCACCTCGCTCACCTGCACCAGGGGCTGTATATTCGTGTAATTCTTTAGATCATTCATCACCACCTCCCTGTTTCTTGCTATTGCCTCATTATACTCGTTTATATCCGAAATATAAAAGTATCCAATCGCCGCAAAGGCCGGCTTTTCATTAGCATTTCTGCCCGATATGCCCCTGTCTATCTCATAAAATTTCAAATTCTTCCCGATAAACCCTGCCATCATCGGCATGTGCTTTTTTTCATAATACTCCAGGTCGAAATTTTTGTCTTCGCCAAAGGGGTAGAGAATAGTTACCTTAAACATACCTGGTTCTGCAAGGGTAGATTTAGTAGTCTTGCAGGCAGCAACGGCATACAAAGCAACCAGGAATAAGGAGAAGTAAATTTTAGCCCTCATATACCTTGTTTTAAAAATTTCTAAAACGCATTCCGGTTTTCCGTAAGCTGCTCGGCCAATCCAATCAGCAATCCCTCGGGACCACGGATATAACACAGCCGGTACAAATTCTCATACTGCACCACCTCACCCACCAGTTCCGCACCTGATTTTCCCAATCGTTCCAGTGTATCATCAATATCTGCAACGGTAAACATCGCACGCAAATAACCCAGCGCGTTCACAGGAGCGGTTCTGTGGTCAGCAATAACTTTCGGGGAAATAAACCTTGAAATTTCCAGTCGGCTATGACCATCGGGCGTCGATAGCATCGCTACTTCTACATCCTGGTTTCCCAAACCCGTTACGCGGCCGGCCCATTCGCCTGCTACTTGGCCGCGCCATTCAAGCGTTAAGCCGAGCTCTTCAAAGAAAGCAATCGTGTCGTCGAGCGATTCCACCACAATGCCCACATTGTCCATGCGGATGAGTTTATTGTCGGGCATGCAAATTTTTCATGCAATGTACCGATAGGTTTTGTAGTAAAAGAGGTTTATTACGACTTTAGCCGGGGCAATTGCGACAATTCGTAAAATCGGATATTTTTTTTTGCTGCGTTTTGTCTTACGGGAAAGAAACAAAACCGATCATCAGGATAAGTGCCAGCAGAAAATTTTTCTTACCTGGTGTTTGTGACAGAAATTCCTGGAAAATAAAGTAAAACGTCTGAGCGCCTCTTTTCTAAGCTAAAATGAAATGAGCCCGGTGCTTTAGCTTTTTAAAGTTATAGTCCTATATTAGAACAAAAAAATGAAGATGTACCGCCTCATCATCCTCGCGCTGCTGTTTGTTCAATGTGGTACTTCCCGGAAGGCTTCAACCGAAAAAGGCTGGATTTCGCTTTTCGACGGTAAGACACTCAACGGCTGGAAAGTGACTGCCGAAAACCCTTCCACATTCCGTGTCGACAGTGGCATGATCATCGTGCATGGACCCCGCGCACATTTGTTTTATGATGGCGAGGTGATGAATCATGAATTCAAAAATTTCGAGCTCAAGGTCACCCTCATGACTACTCCCGGCTCCAACAGCGGCATCTTCATTCATACCGCCTACCAGGAAACGGGCTGGCCCTCGAAAGGTTATGAAGTGCAGGTGAATCAAACGCAGGGCGACTGGCGAAAAAGCGGAAGTCTTTACGGCATCGCCGACGTAAGAGAAGTATATGTGAAAGATAACGAATGGTACACCGAGCATATCATTGTGCAGGACAAAAAGGTCACCATCAAGATCAATGATAAAACAGTGGTAGAATATACCGAGCCCGATGACGTGGAGAAACTGGAAGGCAGAGCAGAAAGGCGTCTCAGCAGCGGCACCATCGCTTTGCAAGGACACGATCCCAAAAGCAAGGTTTATTATAAACAGGTAATGATAAAACCCTTGTGATCGCACTTTAAGAAATCACCATCCCTACAAACACGCCGTCTTCGCGTACATCAACAGGATATGTTTTCAGGTAAAATCCTTCGCCGCTGGTATTGTATCCATTGCGAAGATTGAATTTATAGCGATGTACGGGACAAACCACGTTTCCCACCGCATCTATATAACCCAACGCCATAATGCCGCTGGCGTGCGGGCATTTGTAAGCGAAGCCATACCATTGTTCTTTGTATGGCGCCACGCAGATTTTCTTACCATTCACTTCTACCACCACAATAGGCTCTTCGCGCGCGGCGAGTTCGTTTACCGATTCTGCAATCTTGTGCCAGGTGTAGTTTCTGGTGATCATCAGTAGAAAAATTCCGTTTTATACGGATAACGCACCCTGTATTGTTCACGTACCTTGTTGAGAATGGTGGCGCGCAGTTCGTCTATATTTTTTTTCTCCGTAGCAGATATGAACACGCAGTTGCCCTGCAATTCATTTTCCCAACGCTCTTTCAGCTCGTTCACAATCTCCGCCTTCACTTCCGGTTCCAGCCAGGGGTCGAAAGTATTTTTTTCGTACAAATCCATTTTGTTGAAAATGGTGATCACGGGCTTGTCGAAAGCCTTCAGGTCGGTGAGCGTGCTGTTGACCACGCCGATCTGTTCTTCGTAGCGCGGGTGTGAAATATCCACCACGTGCAGCAGTATATCTGCTTCGCGTACTTCATCGAGCGTGCTCTTGAAACTCTCTACCAGGTGGTGCGGCAGCTTGCGGATGAAACCAACTGTATCGCTCAGTAAGAATGGCGTGTTTTCAAAAACCACTTTGCGTGTGGTGGTATCGAGCGTAGCGAAGAGTTTGTTTTCCGCAAACACCTCGCTTTTGCTCAGCAGGTTCATGATGGTGCTCTTACCCACATTGGTATAACCTACCAGCGCCACGCGAATGAATTCGCCGCGATCTTTGCGTTGTATATAGGCCTGCTTGTCGATTTCAGCCAGGCGTTTGCGCAGCAACGAAATCTTATCTTTCACAATACGGCGGTCGGTTTCTATTTCCGTTTCACCCGGACCTCTTGTACCGATACCGCCCCCCAGGCGTTCAAGGTGTTTCCACATACCGCGCAGCCGGGGCAAGAGGTACTGATATTGCGCCAGCTCCACCTGCGTCTTAGCCTGCGCCGTCTTGGCGCGGCGTGCGAAAATATCCAGTATCAGGTCGCTGCGGTCGATCGTTTTTACGCCCAGGATTTTCTCAATATTGTTGATCTGTGATCCGCTGAGTTCATCGTCGAAGATCACGATATCCACTTCCTTCCCTTCGATGTATTTCTTTATTTCTTCCAGCTTGCCCTTTCCCACAAAAGTGCGGCTATCGGGTTGCGGCAATTTCTGCACATAACGTTTCACCGTTACGGCTCCTGCCGTCTCCGCCAGAAATGCGAGCTCATCGAGATATTCCTTCACCTGCTCTTCGGTCTGCGTTTTATGCACCAGTCCCACGAGCACGGCCCGCTCAGCCTGCTTAATACTCTTCTTGTTGTCTAGCAAAATGGATGATGTTTGATGGCAAAGATAGGCGCTACTTTCTACACCCTTAACTCTTAAAGCCCGCTGATGGTTAACCCGATCTGAAACGGCCTTATATCAGGCCCCATGCCCTCTTTAATAAAGCTGTTGATCTGGTAGGCGCCGTAGAGGCCGAATACGCCATAGCTCACGCGGCCGGTAACGGAGAGGCGGGTGCCGTTGAAGAAGCGTTTGGCCTTTTCTTTCTGCGTGGAAGCATTGATGGTGCTACCGTTCCTGGTCTGGAAGTTTTTGCCCTTGGTAGTGGCGCTGAGCAGGGTGCCTACCTTACCGCCCACAGCAATTTTCCAGCTGCGGTTGGGGCTCACGGGGTTGGCGGCCCAACGCAATTCAACGGGGGCTTCCAGGAAGGTGGTGTTGAGCTTATATTTTTTATAATGATTGGTATCGGCGAGATTCTTAAACGTTAGCGTGTTTCCTTCGCGGCCGGTAATGTCTAATACCATTTTATCGAAAAACACATTGTCGCTTCCAAACCCGGCGCCAATGCCTACGCTCCATTGGGGATTGGTTTTAAAGGGGAAGTCGAACATGAAGTACATATTGAAACTGCGCGAGAGTCCTTTGGTATTGATCGTATCCGGCATCTGGCTCCAGCCATTGTACCCAAATTGCATCATGAAATGATCGTTGGGGCGGGCGGTCAGGTTCACATTACTCCAGTCTCTCTTCTTCCTCGGTGCCGTACTATCTTGTGCTGCCAGTGTTCCAAATAATACCAGTGCGGTCAATAGCGTAAACAGTTTCTTCATACTTTCTGAATGATTATCAAATGTATCTTACCGAGGGTTAAGGAAAAGTGAATATTGAATCTGAATAAGAACAAGGAATGTTGAATGTTGAATCAGCTGCAAAACCATTCAACATTCAACATTCCTTGTTCAATTTCAAATTCAACATTCTCTGTGGATCCTGTTGGGATCGAACCAACGACCCCCTGATTATGAGTCAGGTGCTCTAACCGTCTGAGCTAAGGATCCAATGCCTTTGCTTAGCTTCGGCGTAGGCGGGCAAAATTATAAAAATCCCCTTAGCCCTGAACAGAATTCCTTTTTAATTTTTTAGACTTACCTTGTGAGGCAGCAGATGAGCAGTTATACAGGTCTATACTAACAGATTGCCAATGCCATTGACACCCAGTTTGGACGAATTAAAGAGGCGTATAGCTTTATACGATGACGAGAGCGCTTACAAGGAGCTGTTCTTCGCCTTCCATCGGCCATTGCTACAGTTCTCCTACTCCTTTGTGCAATCGTATGAGGTGGCTGAAGAGGTGGTATCGGACGTATTTATGGCCATTTGGGAAAGGAGGCGGCAACTGGAAGAGATCAAGAACCTGCGCGTTTACCTCTATATCTGTACCAAGAACGCATCACTGAAAAGCCTGCTTAAACAGCAGAAACATATTTCTATAACCCTCGACGACCTGAAAGTGGAGCTGGAGAGCCCACACAATAACCCCGAACAATTATTGCTGACGGCCGAAATGCGCAACCGCATTCAGCAGGCCGTAGACCATCTGCCGCCGCGCTGCAAAATTATTTTTAAGCTCATCAAAGAGGATGGACTGAAATACCGCGAGGTGGCCGAAATACTCAATCTTTCTGTAAAAACCGTTGATAACCAACTGGCTACAGCCCTCCGCAAGATCGGCAACGCCATCAATATCGACCTTCGCAAAGCCATCAGGTTCTGATTGTAGCAAAAAATTTTTTTGAACCTTATAGGGATATCGACCGTATAAATACTCCTTGGGAGTACGCGAAAAACTTTATGTCTGCTGACCGTATATGGGAATTAATGGGAAGAAAGCTTTCCAACGAGGCTTCTGCTGAAGAATTGCAGGAGCTGGACCACCTGTTGCGTGTCCATCCCGATCTTCACTTTTCCATTCAAACCATCACCGACCTCTGGCAGCAAAAAGATGACGACGAATCGTCTGACCAGCTTCAAACCGCTTACGATCAGCATCTTAGGCGTATGAGGGAAAAAGGGATTTCGATTAATAAAGAGTCGTACCAGGAATTGCACGAACCCGTCACGGTAGAGGCAGACTGGGATATGGAAACTCCCCGTCGCCCGCGGCGCAACTTCAAAATCCGGGCTATTTCACTCACCACCCTTCTGCTGGCCGTGGCCGCCTGGTTTGTATGGAGGCCTTCAAACACGGGCAAGTCCATAGCAACAAATGGCGTTGCCGATACCGGGGGAGTGCTGCCCAGCGAAATTTCAACCAACTACGGCACCCGTACCACCCAGGTGCTGCCCGATGGCAGCCGCGTATGGCTCAATGCAGGCAGTAAACTGGTTTTTGGAAAAAATTTCGGGGAGAACCTGCGCGAGGTAACGCTCACGGGCGAAGCCTTTTTTGATGTAGCGAAAAATCCCGACATACCTTTCGTGATTCATACCAACACGCTTGATATACGGGTGTTGGGCACACAGTTTAATGTAAAAAGTTATCCCACCGATAAAACCACCGAGACCAGCCTTATCAGGGGCAGTGTGGAAGTGGTGGTAAAAAAACGCCCCAACGAAAAATATGTTCTTAAGCCCAATGAAAAACTGGTGGTGCTGAACGACCAGGAATCAACGCAGCATTGGGGCAATGGGGCGGATCTCTTACCTGTTAAAGAAAACCTTATCGCCATTAAGAACCTTACCTACCAACAAGGCGATACCTCCGACATTGAATCGGCCTGGGTCAGGAACAAACTTTCAGTGAAAGACATGCCATTTTCAGAGATGGCTAAGATCATGGAGCGCTGGTATGATGTTCGCTTCGAATTCCGAAACAAAAAACTGGAAGAAGTGTGGATCACCGGCTCATTCGACAACGAAACCTTGTCGCAGGCGCTGGAAGCCTTGCAGTTCTCTTTTGCATTCAATTACGAGATCAACGATAAAACAGTAATAGTTTACTGATTTCTTACAACTTAAATAGACTGCTGCATATGAACAAGAGATTAAACACTTCATAGGGTATATTCTATATAAGAAACGGGAAATGTTGGCGCATTCCCCGTTCTTGAAAGTGCATCCAGAAACCGTCGATTATTTGTGCTTCCGGCCGGTTTCCGTTTTAGTAACACTAATATTAAAAGTATGAAAATTACTCTTTCGATTGCGAGGGTACCTCAACCCTTACAAAAGCTACTATTGATGATGAAATTAACGTGTATCCTGACTGTCTTCTGCGTGTTCGATACGTTTGCTCATGTCAATGGGCAAACGGTGACCCTGATTATGCAGAACGCGGAAATCAGTAAGGTACTGACCTCCATTGAACAGCAGGGCAATTACCGGTTTTTGTACAACAGCCGGTTAAAAGACTTGAAGCAAAAGGTGGATGTGGCATTTACCGATGCCGACATTTCCGAGGTATTGAATACCGTTTTTGCCCGTACAACCCTTACCTACAGAAGGCTGGACAACAACCTGATTGCCATCCGTTCGGAAGAACGTCCCGACCAGGACATTCGAATTACCGGTAAAATTGTTGGCGACGACAACGAACCCGTTGAGGGCGCCTCGGTCACCGTGAAGGGTACCACCCGCGGTACCAGCACCGATGCGGCCGGCGAGTTTGAATTAAGCGTTCCACAAAATGCCACGCTGGTTATCTCTGCAGTGGGTTTTGTAACGCAGGAAGTGGAAGTAGGTACACAAACTACACTTAATATCAAACTGGTGAAATCGTCGGTAAACATGAACGAGGTGGTGGTAATCGGTTATGGTACTGCCAGGAAAGGCGATTTGACCAGTTCAATCGGAACCGTGAAACCGGAAGACCTGCAAAAAACACCCAACGCAGCCATTCTGAATGCCGTGCAGGGTAATGTACCCGGCGTGCAGATCAGCAGCCTCGGTGGCCCCGGCGACGCACCCCAGATCAATATCCGTGGTATTAAATCATTGTACGGCGGAGGTGTGTTGTACGTGGTTGACGGAGTTTTTGTTGATAATATCGATTACTTAACTCCCAACGATATCCAGGATTTCCAGGTATTGAAAGATGCGTCTGCTGCTGCTATCTATGGTTACAAAGCATCCAACGGTGTAATTGTAATCACTACCAAGAGCGGTAAGTACAACAAAGACGCCACCGTTACTTATTCCGGTTATTATGGTGTGCAGGTACCCACTAACGTTATCAAAATGGCCAATGCAGAGCAGTTTGTCAATTTTGCCAACGAATCAGGCTCCAGTGTTGAAATTGCCAGCGTGCAAGCTGCCATTGCCAGGTACGGAAGAAGCCGTATCAACCCCAACCTGCCCGATGTAAATACAGACTGGTATAAAGAAGCCCTTCGCAATGATGCTCCCATGATGAGCCATGATATTTCAATCGACGGTGGCTCACAAAGAGTGACCTATGCCGTGGGCGGTAGTTTCTTTACCCAGGACGGTATTTTGGATATTAACAGCAGCAGCTATAAGAGATATAACCTAAGGGCGAAAGTGGAAGCAAAAGCCAAAGACTGGTTGACTATAGGTGCCGGTGCGGTTTACAGCAGAAGTGAACAAAAGAGCTACGGCGGTGTGAATCCCTGGGCTGAGATTTATTATGCCGTGCCTATCCTGCCGGTGCTGGATCCCGCTTATGAAGGTCAGACAGCTTACTCCAAACCCTATTCTTCAGCAAAAGATCTGGGTTACAGGGATCACCAGAACCCATTCCCCAATATGTCTAACGTAGACAACCTGGGAGAAAGAAGAAGATTGACGGCTAATGTGTATGGCGATTTTCATATCATCCCCAAAACCTTAAACTTCAGGACAAGCCTGTCTTATAATCATAGAAATGATAATAACAGGATGATGAATCTGCCATATCGCATTACCGATGCATATGAAAGAACACTGGTACAGTCTTCTATTACCAGGGCCAATGAGCTGGAAGAAAATTACACCTTCGATAATGTGTTAACATATACCAGGCAGTTTGGCGATCATGACCTGACTGCCATGGGTGGCTTTTCCTTCAGGGATGAGCGATTCAACTTTTTCTCAACTACCGGTAATTTCTACGAAGGAAGCCCCTTCAACAGGAACCTGGAACAAAGCTGGTACATTGCCAATACTTCTGCAGCATCAAGGGTTTCATCGGATGGTGGCACCAGGGTATACAGCCGCTCATTCTTCGGGCGCGTGCAATACAAGTACCAGGATAAATACATTGCCTATGCTACGCTGAGAAATGAAGCTGCCAACAAATACAACCAGGAAAAAAGTATTACGTTGCCCTCTGTGGGTGTAGCCTGGGTGGTATCTAAGGAAGACTTCATGGCAGATGTCACTTTCATCGATTATTTCAAACTCAGGGCAGGATGGGGACGCCTGGCCAACGGCAACGTGCCTGTAGCAAGAGCACAGAGCGCAAGATCGGTTTGGAGCGTGTTCAACGATTCCAAAGTGGATGGCTTCCTGTTCTCCACTTACCAGGACAACCTGAGCTGGGAATTTAATGAAGAAATAAACATAGGTGCCGACCTGGAATTGCTGAACAGGAGGTTGAATGTGAGTGTAGATTACTTTGTAAAGAATACCAAGAACCTCGCTATTCCAGTATTGCCCCAGGTGGGTAACGAAACCAGTTACAGCAACGTAGGCTCTATGCGCAACAAGGGTGTGGAAATTGCAGCCACCTGGAGAGGAAGAATATCCAACGACTTCGGTTATACAGTAGGTGCTAATTTCAGCACTATTCATAATGAAGTTACCGACCTGTTCGGACAGGCCTTCATCACCAGGGGACCGCTGGCCGAGTTCCCGCAGCGCCTCACTGTAGGACAGCCGTTTGATGTATTCTATGGTTATGAGATCATAGGTGTATATCAAACCCAGGCTGAGGTGGACGCAGACCCGGTTGCAGTTGCAGCAAATGCTAATGGCCCCGGAACTGTAAAACCCGGTTATTTCAAATACAGGGATGTGAACGGCGACAAAGTGCTGGATGCGAACGACAGGGTTTACCTGGGATCTCCCGCTCCCACTTACTACTATGGTGCCAACATTGGTTTGGACTATAAGAACTTTGATCTGTCTGTACGCATCTACGGACAGGGTGGAAATTTAATCTTCAACAGCAACCGTGCTGAAGTATTCAGAACTCAGGGAAGAAATATTGACGCCCAGTTAGCCAAAAACCGCTGGCATGGCGAAGGTACCACCAACAGCTATCCCTCATCAGAAGGATACCGCACTGCGTGGAACCAGAGAGCTTCCAGGTTCTGGTTGGAGGACGGTAAGTTCTTCAGAGTGCAGAATATACAGTTAGGATATACATTACCGAAGAATAACAAGATACCTGAAATGCGTTTTACGCTCACTGCCGACAGGCCATATGTATGGTCTAAGAGCAAATCAACCAACGTGGAAGTTGGCTTTGATGGTATTGATTCAGGTACATATCCTACTCCTTCTGTATATACTATTGGTTGGAGCGTGAAATTTTAATTCCAGCATCTTAAATCGAACAAAATGAAAAGTAGAAAATATTTATTCGCGCCGCTGTTCATCATGATGGCGTTATCATTAACGAATTGCAGCAAATTATTGGACGAGCCGCGTGAGTTGGAAACCGTGGGCGGCGATGTGGATTATACGAGCCCGGCTGCTGCAAGAGCAGCATTGGTAGGGGCTTACCAGTCGTTTTATGATTTTTGGTGGGAGCATGTTCCCATTCTTTCCGTTCGTGGTGATGATGTGAATTCAGGTGGTGGCAGAAATGGTGTATACGACCAACCTCCGTTTCACGATGCGGACCTGTTTGTGTACGACGCCAACTTCTGGATGATCAATAACCTTTGGGACGGACTGTTCCAGCATGTGCTGCAGATTACTGCCCAGATTGAACAATTGGAAAAATTCAGGGAAGGCGGTGTAAGCAACCAGTTAATTGACCAATACGTTGCCGAGTGCCAGGTATTGAGAGGCTGGCTTACACTGATGTTGTCAAGAACATTTGGCGGCGTATTTAAGGTAACTACCACAGATCCTACTCAGCTTACCATGCAGACCAAGGACGATATCATGGACTGGATTAAGACTGAGATGGCGGATGCAGCCACCAAGCTGCTGGATATGCGTCCCAACGAAAGGACCGATCTGAAAGGAGGCGTTACTAAATATACCGCATTAGCAGTGAAAGCTATGGCTGAGCAGGAATTGAAAGATTACAATGCGGTAGCAGCCACTACAGGTGAAATTATCAATTCCGGCAAGTTTAGCCTCTTTCCTGACTTCAATCAAGAATTCAAAACAGCAGGCAAACTGTCGAATGAAAATCTCCTGGAAGTTCAATACTCTGATTTCAATTCGGGTTCCGGAGATAGCAGGAACTACCTGAACGATTTCTTTGGTCCCACAGACTGGCAACCTGCTGTAAGTGGTGCCCGCGGTGGCTGGGGATTCTTTGAGCCCAGTGAAAAATATATCAAGTTTATGCTCGACAGGGGTGAAAGAGTTCGTTTGCAGACCAGCGTTATATTCACTCCCGATGGTATTAACCTGATAAAATCTGACCCCAATTATTCCACCCTTCCGGCATGGGTTTCTAATGTAACCCCCGAAGGTGATGTGTTCCTGAACTCTCCCAGGGCTTACTTCTATAGTGGCAAGCACTACCTGCCTACTATTGAATTGATTCCCGGAAGAACCGGATATGCCAGCAATAAAAACATGAACATCATCCGCTATGCGGAAATATTGTTAATGTACGCAGAGGCGGTAACCCGTGGAGGTGCTGCAACAGCAGGCACTGCAGACAACGCGGTGAACCTGGTAAGGTCAAGAGCAGGATTGCCGCCGTTAACCGGGGTAACCAGCGATGATGTAATGGATGAAAAATTTGCAGAACTGGCTATGGAATGGGGAATCAGGTTTTTTGATATGGTTCGCCTGGAAAATACTGCCGAGCTCAGCTATGATGGCAGGACATTTACCATGAACAAGAAATACTATCCTTATCCCTTACCACAGTTGGATAAGAGCCCCATTTTGAAAGAATACGCAGATACACATCCCGATCATTAATTTCAAATAGTTACTATTATGAGAAGTATTTTCAGATATATATTACCAGGGATAGTGTTATCATTGTCTCTGGCAGCGTGTAAGAAAAACTACACAGACCCGATTTCGAAAGTGGACCCGGGCCCGGACGCAGCAGCGCCCACTGTAGAAATCATCAGTCCTACGGGTAACGTTCAATACCCCTCTTCACAAGATGAGGGAAGTTTCAACTTTATATTCAAAGTGGAGGATGATATTGAGATAAGCAAAGTAGAGATTTCACTGAATGGTACCGTTTTACAGACATATACTGAATTTGTGGATTACCGGGGAATGACGGGTACCTACACCTATCCGTCTTTGGGATTGGGTAATCATACCTTCCAGGTAGTGGCCACCGACCTGTCGGGAAAGACTACTACCAAGACCTTCGACTTCACCGTTTCCAAGTATGATAAGATACTGCCCAGCGAAACCTTGTATGTGCCCTTCGCGCCGGGCGGTGATTTCAAAGACCTGATCAACTTTGTAACGCCAACCGTTACAGGCAATCCCACTACTACCAACAGTGGATATGTTGGCGCCGCCTACCAGGGAGCCATTGACGCTTACCTGTCGTTCCCGATTGCCGGTTTGTTTGGCGCAGACGAGTTCAGTATTGCTTTCTGGTATAAGCTCAATACTACACCCGACAGGGCGGGTATGGTAGTAGTCGGCAACGACAATGACCCTGAAACAAGAAACCAGGGATTTCGCTTGTTCAGGGAAAATGCACCGCAAAACATGACCGTAATTGTTGGCACCGGTAATACCGACAACTGGGTTGCATTGGGTTCGCAATCGGCAATTGCAGGCGCATGGAAGTTTTTCACCATGACTTTCTCACCCACAGAAGCCAAAGTTTATATCGACGGTGTGGAAGTAGCCAGCGGCGCATTGGACAACCCGGTAGATTTGACCGGTTGTACCAAACTGGTGCTGGGTTCAGGCGGACCGCTGTTCTCTTACTGGGATCACAAATCGGATCTTAGCCTGTACGACGAATTCAGGGTATTCAACAAAGCATTAACACCTGATGAAATCCAGGAAATAATGCAGTAAAAACACTGGCAGACTTCAAGTAAAACTGGAACTATATTAAAAACGCTTTACGAATTCGCCGTAAAGCGTTTTTAATATAGGGGTATAACTTTCAAACTTCGCTATATGAAAAAGCTCACCCGCCACGAATTCCTGCAGCAATCCACCTTAGCGGCTGCTGCATTGCTCATGTCCTCTATAGAAGGATGGGCGCATACAACCCGCCAGAACAAAATTAAAGTGGGACTGATCGGTTGTGGCAGCGTGTCGGGACAATATTTACCTCATCTCTCCAAATCACCCTATGTAGAACTGGTGAGTGTATGCGATATTATTCCCGAACGAGCCGTCAACCGCGCGAAAGAGTTCAACGTTCCCCATCATTTTCCGCATATAGACCAGATGCTGGCCGGTCCGCATTTCGACCTGCTCGTCAATTGCACCGATATGCAGGAACATGGGCGGCTCAATAAGCAGGCGCTCAATGCAGGCAGACATGTATGGAGCGAAAAACCCATGGCCAACACGTATAAAGAAGGCAGGGCTTTGCTCGATCTCGCAAAAAGTAAAAAGCTTCGTATATGGGGCGCACCCGCTGTAGTAAACAGTCCGCAATTTGCCTGGATGTCAAAAGCACTGCGCGAAGGCAAGATTGGTAAGATATCAGCGGCGCACGCGCATTATGGTCATACCGGCCCCACCTGGTCGGCATTTTTCTACGAAAAAGGCGGCGGCAGCCTGCCTGATCTTGGCGTTTATAATATTGCTACCTTAACAGGACTGCTGGGGCCCGCTAAGTACGTAACGGCTATGACCAGCATCGTTACACCCGAACGCACCGTTGACAATAAAGGAAAAATAAAGGTAGAAGCGGAAGACAATGCCATGCTGCTGATGGATCATGGCAACGGAATTATCTCTCACGTGCAATGCGGCTTTAATTACTTCGACCCGTACGGACATGAAGGCAAAGGACAGGAAAGACCCTCAATACAGATCTGGGGCACGCACGGCAATATGAGCCTGATTGGTTATGACTGGGCGCCGCATGGAGTGGATTTGGTAATACACGATCACGAAGCGCCGCAACGCATGGTGCCCGACCCCGGCACCTATGTGTGGCAGGAAGGCGCCAGCGTTATTTCAGAATCGCTGGCAAAAGGCACTGAACCCCTGATCAATGCAGAACATGCACTGCATGTGCTGGAAGTAATTGAAGCCACGCGGCATTCGGCCGCAACGGGAAAGAAGATCAAACTGGAGTCAACCTTCAAGTGGCCGATTGTGTAGCCTCGCATTTTCTAATTTCAAATGCACCACCATGACACAGTTTAAACTCACCGATCAGCAGATAGCCCAGTACCACCGCGATGGATATTTGATAGTAGCAGGACTGCAGGAGTCAGCTAACTTTTTAGAAAAAGAAAAAGACGAAGCCCTCAAATGAAAAAATTTTTTTCCACACAACCCATCGCTTATGATGGCGGTCTGTTTATAGTGCGCGTTATATTCGGCCTGTTCATGGCATATCATGGATGGGAAATTTTCAGCGAAGCGAAAATGAATGAGTATGCTCCCTGGGATCAGTTCAAAGACAATCCCTGGCTACCCTATCTCGGCAAAGGCGCTGAACTGGTGGGCGGCATCATGATGACGCTCGGCTGGCTCACGCGGCCGGCGGCCATCATTATCGCGTGCACTATGGCGTATATATCTTTTTTCGTGGGGAATGGAATAGTGTGGTATAACGACCAGCACCCATTCATGTTTGTGCTGCTGGCGCTGCTGTTTTTATTTACTGGCCCGGGAAAGTATAGTGTGGATGCGATTCTGGAGAAAAAACTGAGATGAAGACTGCATATTGAACAGGGAAGAGTGAAGGAGAATTTTTAAGGGTTTAAATTTTTTCAGATGAAGATAAGTAAAGTGAAAATTGCTTTTGTATTGATGTTGGTATTGGGGGGAGTGATGGGAGGTTGTAAAAAATCTTCTTCAACGCCGGAGCCGCCACCGCCGCCGGTGTTTAGGGTGAATAGTGTGCAGGTGGAAGGAAAGCACGATGGCAAGCGGTGGAGAATAGATGGTCGCGTGCCGAAGGCGACATTCACTTTTTCGGCGCCGGTTGACAGGAGCACGGTGAATGCGGGGGTAACATTAAAGAATGCGTCGGGTACGAATCTGGCGTTTACACCTTCGTACCAGGACGGCGATAAAGTATTGGTGATCCAGGCGTCATCGCAACAGCCGGGACTGAGTGAATATACGATTTCAGTTACTACCGCGCTGAAGTCGATGGATAATGCCGCTTTGCAAAATGCGGAATCGGTGAAAGTGATGACGGCGATTGATTCTTCTGATAAATTCCCCCTGGTATCTGACGATGAATTGCTGACGCTGGTGCAGCAACAGACTTTCAAATATTTCTGGGACTTTGCACATCCGGTGTCGGGTCTGGCGCGCGAGCGTAATACTTCTGGTGAAACGGTAACCACCGGCGGTTCGGGATTTGGTATTATGGCGCTGATCGTGGGTATTGAACGCGGCTTCATTACCCGCGCGCAGGGTTTGGAAAGAATGGAAAAAATTGTTGGCTTCCTGAAAAATAATGCGCAGAAATTTCACGGCGCATTTCCACATTGGCTCAATGGTACTACCGGTGCCGTGCAGCCTTTTAGTCAGAAAGATGATGGCGCCGACCTGGTAGAGACTTCTTTCCTGATGGCGGGCTTGCTCACCGCGCGGCAATACTTCGATGGCGCTGATGCAGCGGAGGCCAATCTGCGAAACGATATCAACAGCCTCTGGAATGCGGTGGAGTGGGATTGGTTCAGAAAAAATGATGAGAACGTGTTGTATTGGCACTGGAGCCCGAATTATGAATGGGAAATGAATCACCAGGTGCGCGGTTGGAATGAATGCCTGATCACATATGTACTGGCTGCTTCTTCTACCACGCATACCATTCCGAAAATTGTGTACGACAATGGTTGGGCAAAAAATGGCGGCATCGTCAATGGCAATACTTATGCGGGTCACACGCTGCCGCTCGGTGAACCTTATGGCGGTCCCCTGTTCTTTTCACATTATTCATTTCTCGGCATCAACCCGCACGACCTGGCAGATGCGTATGCCAATTACTGGGAACAAAACCGCGCGCACACGTTGATTCATTATAACTATTGCCGGAATAATACCAATTGGTATGGCTACAGCGATATGAACTGGGGACTTACCGCCAGTGATGATATCAATGGTTATAAAGCGCATTCGCCCACTAACGACAACGGCGTTATTTCACCCACGGCTGCTTTGTCGTCTTTTCCTTATACCCCAACGGAATCGATGAAGGCGCTGAAATTCTTCTACTATAAACTCGGCGATAAGCTGTGGGGCAACTATGGATTTTATGATGCATTCTCATTGCACGAGCCCTGGTTTGCCAACTCCACACTGGCCATCGACCAGGGACCGATTATCATCATGATCGAAAACTACCGCACCGGTTTGATATGGAATTTGTTTATGAGTTGTCCTGAAGTAAAAGCCGGTCTCACCAAACTGGGCTTTACCAGTCCGAATTTGTAAACCAAAATGAAAACTGAACGAATGATCTATCGCTTATTGACAGTGCTTGGTATTTTTCTTTTCTCCTTTGCCTGTACCGCGCAAAAGAAAAAAGCTGCAGCGGGTAAGGCTAATGCTGAAACCCTGGCAAAACCCGGCGGCATTCCCGTGGCAGGGATCATACCCGATCTCTCCGACTCTGCCTTGCTGGATTTGGTGCAGCGGCAAACCTTTCGCTATTTCTGGGATTTTGCGCATCCCGTTTCCGGCATGGCCCGCGAGCGCAGCAATATCACCGATTACGGACCCGAAACTGTCACCACCGGCGGCACGGGCTTTGGTGTAATGGCCATTATTGTGGCCGTAGAAAGAAAATGGATTACAAGAGATACGGCCGCAAAGCACCTTTTGAAAATGGTACGTTTCCTGCAGAAAAAAGCTAACCGCTATCATGGCGTGTTTCCCCATTGGCTGAATGGTGAGACCGGTCAGACCATTCCCTTCAGCAATAATGATGACGGCGGCGACCTGGTAGAGACTTCTTTTTTAATTCAGGGTCTGCTTTGTGCGCGCGAATACTTTAACCGGCAAGACCCCGTCGAAAACCAGCTGCGCAACCTCATCACCTGGATATGGAACGATGTGCAATGGAACTGGCATACGCGCGGCGGGTTAAGTATGTTGTTCTGGCACTGGAGTCCGAACAATGGCTGGACTATGAATCATGAAATTCGCGGATGGAATGAGTGCCTCATCACTTATGTGCTGGCTGCCTCTTCGCCGCGCTATTCCATTAGTCCCGATGTATATCACCGCGGCTGGGCCAATAGCAATCATTTTAAAAACCAGCGGGAATATTACGGCATCCAATTACCCCTGGGTTTTGATTACGGCGGCCCGCTGTTTTTTGCCCATTATTCCTTTCTCGGCCTCGATCCAAATGGCTTGAAAGACCGCTATGCCGATTACTGGGAGCAGAACACAAGGCATGTGCTGATCAACCGCGAGCATTGTATTCGCAACCCGAATAAATTTAAAGGCTATAGCGCCGACAGTTGGGGACTGACTGCCAGCGATACTTACAACGGCTATTCGGCGCACTCTCCCGAAAATGATAACGGTACCATCACGCCCACGGCGGCGCTTTCATCATTTCCCTATACACCCGAATTCTCGATGCAGGCGCTGAAACACTTTTACTACAAGCTGGGCGACAAACTATGGAGCGAATATGGTTTTGTTGACGCGTTCAACGAAACCCACAACTGGTACGCCAATTCTCACCTGGCCATTGACCAGGGCCCTATTATTGTAATGATCGAAAATTATCGCAGCAAATTACTGTGGAACCTCTTTATGAAAATACCAGAAATTCAAAACGGCCTGAAGAAACTGGGCTTTACCAGCCCGCATCTCCAATAAGGGTGGCCCACCCCCGAGGTTGACCGTCCCGAAAAAAATTTTGACAGCATTGAAATACTTAATCCCAATACTCTTTTTGTCCGGCGCGCTGCAAGTTGTGGCGCAGGAACCGCCATATGATGTCCAGTTTTTCGTAAACAGCCGTATGAGCGGAAACTATTTTTATGCATTTACTGAACAGCAGGCGCCTTCGTCTATTGCCCATGTGAATCAGAAATTGCCCGTGAGCGAAAAGGAATTTTTTACGCCGGGTAATTCGCTGCAATTGAAGTATGTGAATGGCGAGGGAGGAAAATGGAGCGCGGCTATTATAAGACCCGATATCCGCGGGCAGGATCATTTGCGAAATGGGCAGGTACTCGCGTTTAAGATTTTGGTTAGCACCACTGCAACCCGGGCCGATGCATTGCCTTCGGTGCAACTGGCTTACAGAGACAGCACTTTCACCGAAGCGGTTTCCATTGCTCCGCATATGAAACCAATAGCCGGAAGTAAGTGGCAGAATGTTTTTATCCCTCTTTCAGCTTTCAGATCAGCTGCTTCGCGCCCGCAGCAGGAAATAAGAGCAGTGGTGTTTGTACAGCATGGAAATGATGGCAGGCAACATGAGATTTTCATTGATGATATTGAACTTGCAAAGGAGTACGGCAATGCTCGTGTGCCAGGTCAACCTCAGTTGCTGGATGCAAAAGGCTACGCGCGGCACGTTGATATCAGGTGGTCTGCCAGGCCTGGTGTGGCCGCAAAGTATGTAAAAATCTATCGCTCCGAAGACAACCGGCATTTCATTCCCGTAGGCATTCAATGGCCACAGTATAATCGCTATGCAGATTATACAGGTGTGGAAGGGAAAACATTTTACTACAAGGCCACCTACGTTGACAGTAGTTATAACGAGACTGAATTTTCGAATATAGTCAGTGCCAGTACCCGTGCCATGAGCGATGAAGAGTTGCTGACCATGGTGCAGGAAGCCAACTTCCGCTACTACTGGGAGCAGTGCGAACCCACCAGCGGACTGGCGCGCGAAAATCTGCCCGGCCGCCATAACATGATTGCAATGGGCGCCTCAGGTTTTGGTGTGATGGCACTGATAGTGGGTGCGGAAAGAAAATTTGCCCCGCGCGAAGAGATCCTCAAACGCTTTAAGCAAATAGTTGACTTCATGGATAAAGCCGAAACCCACCTCGGCGTGTTTCCGCATTTTATGGATGGTACTACAGGCAAGACAGAACCATTTTTCGGCAAACGTGATAATGGCGGCGACCTGGTAGAGACTTCGTTTTTAATGCAGGGATTGCTGACTGCAAGGGCTTACTTTAAGGGCAATAACAGCGATGAAAGATATATACGCGACAAGATCACGAAGATCTGGCAAAGGATAGAATGGGACTGGTACCGCCGCACGCCCGACAGCAAATACCTCTTCTGGCATTGGTCGCCCGACCAGGAATGGATCATCAATCATAAACTCATCGGCTGGAATGAAACGATGGTGACCTATTTGCTCGCCATTGCATCGCCCACACATGGTGTGCCCGGTACTATGTATTACTCCGGCTGGGCCAGTCAAGATCAGGAAGCGCAGAATTATCGCAAAAACTGGGGACGAAGCGAAGATGGCATGATGTACAAAAATGGTAACACTTACCACGGCATCAAACTGGATGTGGGTGTGAACAAGGGCGGGCCGCTGTTTTTCGTTCATTATTCTTTTCTCGGCTACGATCCGCACAAGCTTACAGACAAGTACACTAATTATTTTGAAAACAACCGCAATATTGCTTTAATCAACTATCGCTACTGTGTTGAAAATCCCGGCGGCTTTAAAGGTTATGGTGACAGTTGCTGGGGTCTCACCGCTGCCGATGGTCCCTGGCACTATTCTGCCAGCGAGCCCGTGCCCTGGCAGGATGATGGTAAGATGGCTCCCACCGGCGCGCTCGCATCTTTCCCTTATACCCCTGAAGAATCCATGAAAGCCTTGAAGCATTACTATTACAACTTCGGCAAATTTCTCTGGGGCGAATTTGGTTTTCGCGATGCATTTAACCTCACGCAAAACTGGTGCTCTGAAATTTATATGGGGCTGAACCAGGCGCCGGTGACCGTGATGATCGAAAACCATCGCACCGGTTTGTTATGGAAATTGTTTATGAGCGATCCCGACGTGAAAAACGGTTTGAAGAAAATAAAATGATGACTATGATGAAGTATCTCGCAGCTATATTATTTGTTTTGACTGGCACCAGTGCAATCGCGCAACAGCAGACCTATT
The DNA here is from genome assembly GCA_937958995.1 of uncultured Chitinophagaceae bacterium. Taxonomy (GTDB): domain Bacteria; phylum Bacteroidota; class Bacteroidia; order Chitinophagales; family Chitinophagaceae; genus CALCIN01. The sequence goes on along the minus strand of CALGAP010000008.1, from coordinate 459,164 downwards.
GCAATCCGCTGAACATCGATTACACGTACATGATTTATAACGCACACGAAGGACTCTCGTATCGCTCCGGTGCCGATCCCGCGGTGGTGCGGTTCAGAAATGAATACTACATGTTCGTAACCCGCTCCATGGGCTATTGGCATAGCACCGACCTGCATAACTGGCAATTTATTCAACCCGAGAAATGGTATTTCCAGGGCAGCAATGCGCCGGCAGCTTTCAACTATAAAGATTCAGTGTTGTATGTGGCCGGCGATCCCTCGGGCAGCATGAGCATTCTTTATACCGACGACCCTAAGAAAGGCGACTGGAAAGCAGTGCCCGCCATACTGCACAACCTGCAGGACCCCGCGCTGTTTATCGACGACGATGGACAGGCTTATATGTACTGGGGCTCGAGCAATCTATATCCCATTCGCGGAAGAAAGCTCGATAAAAATAATTTGTTCAAACCCTCACCCCAGGTGGATACACTCTTCAACCTCGACGAATCAAAACATGGATGGGAGCGATTTGGTGAAAACCACGAAAGCACGATGGAGGGTTATATAGAAGGTCCGTGGATGACGAAGCACAATGGCAAATACTATTTGCAATATGCAGCGCCGGGAACAGAATTCAACGTGTATGCCGATGGCGTGTATATAGGAGATTCACCGCTGGGGCCGTTTAAGTATGCGCCGAATAATCCCGTGTCGTACAAACCCGGAGGTTTTGTAAATGGCGCCGGTCATGGCAGCACCGTGGTGGGACCATTTAACCAATACTGGCATTTCGCCACGGCATCCATTTCTGTGGTGGTAAACTGGGAAAGAAGAATTGTGATGTATCCTGCCGGTTTCGATAAAGATGGCCTGATGTACTGCAACACTTCCTTTGGCGATTACCCGCATTACGGACCTGCGGTGGCGGGCAAGGCCGGGCAATTCACGGGCTGGATGTTGCTTTCTTACAACAAGCCGGCGCGCGTGTCATCGTATGTTGACAGCTTCGATGCAAAGAATATTGTGGACGAAGATATCAGAACCTTCTGGCTGGCGGAGAAAAACGACGACCAGCAGTGGATCGAGATTGACCTGCAAAAACCGGGTAAGGTATTTGCGGTGCAATTGAGCTTTCACGACGTGAAATCGAATATGTATGGCAGAATTCCCGGGCTGTATCATCGCTACCTCATCGAAGGAAGCAATGATGGGGTAAACTGGACCGTGTTGGTGGATAAGAGCAACAACTGGCGCGACGTACCCAACGATTATGCAGAGCTCGACACGCCGCAGGTGGTGCGCTATATCCGCTATAAGAATATTCACGTGCCCACGCCTAATCTCGCTATCTCAGGTTTGCGCGTGTTTGGTATAGGACAAGGAAAAGCGCCGGCGCCGGTGAAAAATTTTACGGTGAAAAGAAAAGCCGATCGTCGTGATGCCCTCATCACCTGGGATAAACAACCCGAAAGCCAGGGATATAATATTCTCTGGGGCATTGCTCCCGATAAACTCTACAACTCGTGGATGGTGTATGATAAGAACGAGTTGGATATGAAAAGCCTTACCGCAGATCAGTCATACTATTTTGCCATAGAATCATTCAACGAGAACGGCATTTCACAAAGAACCAAACCAATAAAAGTGGATTGATATGAAAAAATTATTGGGTTTTATAATCGTCTTTCTGCTCTGTACGCAAGCCATGCAGGCGCAGGATCCGCCTTTTTACGGAGAGATACAGGCATTCAAAAAACAAGACAGTGCGCAAATGCCTCCCAAAAGCGCCATTCTTTTCGTAGGCAGTTCTTCTTTCAACTACTGGAAAGATGTGCAGCAATATTTTCCCAACCACACCATCATCAACCGGGGATTCGGCGGTTCCTCCCTGCCCGATGTAATCCGCTATGCCAACGATATCATTTTTCCTTATCAGCCAAAGCAGGTAGTAATCTATTGCGGGGAAAATGATATTGCTACGCAAAACGCTACTCCCGAACAAGTGCTGGAACGTTTGAAGACATTAGTGGACATGATAAGGGGAAAATTCAACAACATCCCGATCGCTTTTGTATCCATCAAACCCAGTCCCAGCCGCGCACACCTGATGCCAGTGATGGTGGCGGCCAACAGAATGATCAAAGAATATCTTGCCACGCTGAGTAACACCGTTTTCATAGACGTGTATTCAAAAATGCTGACGGATGAAGGCAAGCCCAACCCTGAAATTTTTACCGACGACAACCTGCACATGAATGTGAAAGGATATGCAATCTGGAAGCAGGCTATAGAACCATATTTGATGAAATGATGTAAGCCCTCGTCATTGCGGGGAGCGATTAATTTCTTTAAACCATATACCATGCTCAGGAACCTCATTACTACTCTTGCTATTGTGATCTCATTGCAGGCAGTAGCCCAAACTCAAAGCAGTGCTGACGCCAAAATGAACCAGTTCATCAATGCCCTGATGGCTAAGATGACGCTCGATGAAAAAATCGGTCAACTCAACCTGCCCGGTGCCGGCGACATCACCACCGGCCAGGCATCAAGCTCTGGCATCGCGCAGAAAATCAAGGAAGGAAAAGTGGGCGGACTTTTCAATATCAAGTCTGTTACCAAAATAAAAGAGGTACAGCGCATAGCCGTGGAAGAAAGCCGCCTGAAGATTCCGCTGCTCTTCGGTATGGACGTGATTCATGGCTATGAAACAGCGTTTCCCATTCCGCTCGGTCTTTCCTGCACCTGGGATATGGAGCTGATCGAAAAAAGCGCCCGTATTGCCGCTATCGAAGCAAGTGCCGATGGTATATGCTGGACATTTTCGCCTATGGTCGACATTTCGCGCGACCCGCGTTGGGGCCGCGTGAGCGAAGGTTCGGGCGAAGATCCCTACCTGGGAGCCCAGATCGCCAAAGCGATGGTGAAGGGATACCAGGGAAAAGATTTTTCTGATAATACCTCCATCATGGCCTGCGTAAAACACTTTGCGTTGTATGGTGCCGGCGAAGCGGGCCGCGACTATAATACCGTTGATATGAGCCGCGTGCGCATGTACAACGAATACTTCCCTCCATACAAAGCCGCGGTTGATGCAGGCGTTGGTTCCGTAATGACGAGCTTCAACGAAATTGACGGCATTCCCGCCACTGGCAACAAATGGCTGATGACTGATGTGTTGCGCAAACAATGGGGCTTCAAGGGTTTTGTAGTGACCGACTATACCGCCATCAACGAAATGATTGATCATGGTATGGGCGATCTGCAAACCGTGAGCGCGCTCGCCCTGCGCGCAGGCGTTGATATGGATATGGTAGGTGAAGGTTTTCTCACCACTTTAAAAAAATCACTGCAGGAAGGAAAAATCACGCAGGCACAGATTGATGCCGCGTGCAAAAGAATACTGGAAGCAAAATACAAACTCGGTCTTTTCTCCGATCCTTATAAATACTGCAACGAGGAAAGAGCGCGCACGCAGATATTTACTCCTGAACATCGCAAAATTGCGCGCGAAATTGCGGCGCAATCATTTGTGTTGCTGAAGAATGATAACAATGTATTGCCGCTGAAAAAATCAGGCACCATAGCGCTCGTGGGTCCGCTGGCCGATAACCGCGTAAACATGCCCGGCACCTGGAGCGTGGCGGCAAAACATGCGGAATCAGTTTCGTTGCTGGAAGGCCTGAAGAAGGCGGCAGGCAACGATGCACGCATCTTATATGCACACGGCAGCAACCTCGACGAGGATAGTCTCTTTATTGAACGCGCTACCATGTTTGGCAAAACGCTCAAATACGATCCGCGCCCTAAAGATGTGGTGATAAAGGAAGCGGTTGATATTGCGAACCAGGCCGATGTAATTGTCGCCGCATTAGGAGAATCAGCCGAAATGAGCGGCGAAGCATCGAGCCGCTCCAATATTGAAATTCCGGCATTGCAAAGAGAATTGCTGCAGGCCTTGCTGAAAACCGGCAAACCCGTGGTGCTGGTATTGTTCACCGGCCGCCCGCTGGCTTTGACCTGGGAGCATGAAAATGTGCCTGCCATCCTGAATGTGTGGTTTGCCGGTACAGAAGCCGGCGATGCCATATCAGATGCATTGTTTGGTGTGGTAAATCCATCTGGAAAACTGAGCGCTACTTTCCCGCGCAATGTGGGACAGGTTCCCATTTACTACAATCACAAGAACACCGGCCGTCCGCTGCCCGAAGGACAATGGTTCCAGAAATTCCGCAGCAACTATCTCGACGTGCCCAACGACCCGCTGTATCCGTTTGGATATGGACTTAGCTTTACCAAATTCACCTATGGCGATCTGAAGTTGAGCAGCACCAACCTGAAAGGCAATCAAACACTCACGGCTTCCATCGAACTCACCAACAGCGGCGACTACGACGGTGCCGAAGTGGTGCAACTATATATCCGCGACCTGGTGGGCAGCACTACCAGGCCGGTGAAAGAGTTGAAAGGTTTTCAAAAAGTTTTCCTGAAAAAAGGGGAGACAAAAACCATCACTTTTAAAATCACACCCGAAGATTTGAAGTTTTACAATTATGACCTGAAATACGATTGGGAGCCGGGAGAATTTGTGATCATGGTGGGTGGCAACTCGCGCGACCTGAAATCTCAAAAAATAAACTGGCTGAAATAATATGAAAAAGATAATTGCTTTTGCGTTTTCATGTGTTGCCCTGTTTGCACAGGCGCAGAAAGCCGCGCAGCGGCAGCCGATGAACATCATTTTTATACTTGCCGATGACCACCGCTACGATGCTATGGGTTTTATGAACCGCATCAGGGGTTTGGAAACACCTGGCATGGACCTGATGGCGCGCGAGGGGGCGCATATAAAAAATGCGTTTGTTTCCACTGCGCTCTGTTCGCCCAGCCGCGCTTCTATTTTAACCGGCCAGTATGCCCATACGCATACCGTAGTTAACAATGATGCGCCGTTGCCGGCCAACCTGAAGTTTTTCCCGCAATACATGCAGCAGAAGGGATACCAGACTGCTTTCCTGGGGAAATGGCACATGGGCAATACCGACGATGCGCCGCAACCCGGATTTGATTACTGGCTCAGCTTCCAGGGACAGGGCGTCTATTATAATCCTACTTTCAACATTAATGGCAAGCGCATCAAACAACCCGAAGGTAGCTATACCACCGACCTGCTGACTGATTACGCCATTGAATGGCTGAATAAACGCGATAAGAAAAAACCATTCTTCGTTTACCTTTCACATAAAGGCGTGCATGCCGAATTTCAGCCTGCAAAAAGACACGAAGGAAAATATCAGTCGCTTCCCATCGTTTGCCCTCCATCTATGTACCTGACGGCTACCGACAGCAGCAAGACGTACGGCATAGCCACTGCACCCACCACCACCGTTAATTACAAAGACATTCCCAACTGGGTGCGTCGTCAGCGCTATAGCTGGCATGGCGTGGACTATATGTATCACGGCCAGATACCTTTCGATGATTTTTACCATCGCTATCTCGAAACGCTGATGGCGGTGGACGAAAGCATCGAACGCGTGGTGAACTGGGTGAAAGAACAAGGCCTTGACCAGAACACGATGGTGGTGTATATGGGCGACAACGGTTTTTCATTTGGCGAACATGGTCTCATCGACAAGCGCCACGCCTACGAAGAATCCATGCGCGTGCCTATGTTGGTGTGGGCGCCCGGTATGGTAAAGCCAGGTTCGGTGGTAGAGCAGATCATTATGAATGTGGACATAGCGCCCACTTTTCTTGAGCTGGCGAATATTTCCAGGCCCCCGCAAATGCAGGGTTTTTCTTTCGCCGATATTCTTCGCGGCGCCAGTGTGGAGTGGCAAAGGAAGAATGTATATTATGAATATTACTGGGAGGCGCCTTTCCCGCAAACGCCCACTATGTTTGCGATCCGTACCGACAAGTATAAATATATCTACAACCACGGTGGCTGGGACATCAATGAACTGTATGACCTCGAAAATGATCCGTGGGAGATGAACAACCTGATTCGAGTTACCTCGCTGCGTAAAACGGGACTGGCGCTGCGCGCCGAATTGTTTCGTTGGCTGGAAGAGACAAAAGGGATGCAGATACCGCTGAAAACACCAACGGGTACGCGATTCGATAATTTGTACCAGAGCACCTATTAGTGTTTTTGAGTACATTAGTAGTGATTAAACCTATAGTTATGCTTCGCCATACCATTGTGCCTTTGCTGCTGTTGGGCAGCAGCACGCTCAGCCTTGCACAGGACTTAAGTCTGTATGAAAAGCAATGGTTCGTCAAAAACAACGACACCTTGCCTTACCGCGTGTTGTTGCCCGAGAACTATGATGCTTCAAAAAAATATCCGCTGATCTATTTCCTGCACGGCGCCGGTGAGCGCGGCAACGACAACGAAGCCCAGTTGACGCATGGCGCGAAATTGTTTTTGCGTGAAGATGTGCGGAAAAATTTCCCGGCTATTGTAGTATTTCCGCAATGCCCGCGCGAAAGCTATTGGAGCAATGTAAAAATCGAGCGCGACAGCTCGGGCAAGCGGGTGTTTTTGTTCGCGGAAAGTGGCAATGCCACGCACGCCATGGAACTGGCGCAGGCATTATTAAAAGACCTGATGCGAAAATATCCCATCGATAAAAAACAAGTATATGTGGGAGGGTTATCGATGGGAGGTATGGGCACTTTTGAAATTGTGCGCCGCAACCCGAAACTGTTCGCAGCCGCCTTTCCCATTTGCGGCGGCGCCAACCCGGCCACTGCCGCAAAGTTGAAGCATGTAAGCTGGTGGGTATTTCACGGGGCCAAAGATGATGTGGTGCCGCAATCCTGTTCTGACGTTATGGTGGAGGCTTTGAAAAAAGTGAATGCTTCAGTAAAATATACCGTTTACCCCGAAGCCAATCACAACAGTTGGGATCCTGCGTTTGCAGAGCCTGAGCTGTTATCCTGGCTATTTAGTAACAAAAAATAAAAGTGGCGATTAAGAATATCATTTTCGATCTGGGTGGTGTGTTACTCAATCTCGATTTTGCCGGCAGCCGCAATGCATTCATTCAGCTCGGCATTCCGCAAATCGACGATCTCTTCAGCAATACTAATGAAGACAGTTTCTGGAAACTCTATGAAATCGGTCGCCTTACCGACGAAGAATTTTTGGCCGAGGCGCGCAAGCTGGCTATTGACGGCACCACCGAACAAGACATCATTCGTGCCTGGAACAGCATGTTGCTCGACTTCCCGCGGGAGCGTGTTGAGCTGCTTGAAAAGCTGAGAGAAAGGTACCGCCTGTTCCTTTTCAGCAACACCAACAGCATTCACCTCCAAAGTTTCCAGGAAAGTTTTCGTGAAGTCTATAACCGCGATCTGGATTCGCTATTTGAGAAAGCCTGGTATTCTCACCTGATCAACCGCCGCAAGCCCAATGTGGAAGCCTTTCACTATATCATTGAAGAAGCTGGTCTTCATGCCCCCGAAACCCTTTTTATCGACGACTCCCCCGCCAACGTAGAGGGCGCCCGCCGCGCCGGCCTCCACGCCCATCACCTGGCCCCCGGAACCTCCATCCTCCACCTCGACCTCCTCACCCCCTAAAAAAACGGAAGGCCAAGCTACAGGTGGCCCGCCTGTCACTTGACCTTCCCTTTACGCCTTGGCGCGACATCCGACACGCGTCATCCACTAGTCCTTAATCTCCTCAAAATCAATGTATTCTCCCACCTTCTGCTTACCCGCAGACTGATTCCCGGAGCTCCTGTTCTGGCTCTGATAATTCTGGAATTGTCCGTCACCCTCCGCATTCGCCTGGCGCTGGAACTCCCGCACCTGTCTCCGCATCCTGCTGGTTACCCGGATCAGCGGAATCACAAAGTTGAAAAGCACCTTAATGACGCAGTAAATTACTATTCCCCAGATTATATAAATCATAACATTATAAAGGTAAGGTTTAGGGTTTTCAAATTAGTTAAAGACCTGCAAAAGGCGGACCGGCCCGGCCGGACCGGGAGGTTTCGGGTTGCTGCCGCGCTTTTTGAATGCTGATTGGTCTTAAGTGCCGGTCACAGATCACCCGATACCCGGCAATCGAATCGGCAGGCGCCACTTGAATCCCAAGAACCCGAAACCTCCAACCCGAAACGCCACACCCCTGAGCATTCTAAACACTTTTGGAACTAATTCCCCTTTTATCGTAACTTTGTCGAGGCAAAAGATAAAAAAGGAAGGGAACGGAAGCGTTCCCTTCTTTATTTCCCCTATGACGAGTTTTATGGATACACCCTTACAGGCAGTGGAACAAATGGTGAAGGCTTTGCTGGAAGATGATCCGGCCTATTTCCTGGTGGATATGAGGATTAAGCCTACCAATAATGTCAAAGTGTACCTGGATGGCGACCAGGGCATTACCATTGAAAAATGCATCGCTATCAACAGGGCTCTTTATAAAAAAATTGAAGAAGCTGGTTTATTCCCCAACGGCGACTTCTCACTGGAAGTATCATCGCCGGGACTGGATGAACCATTGAAACTATTTCGCCAGTATAAGAAAAATGTGGGCAGACCGGTAGAGGTGATATTGAAAGATGGCATTAAGGTGACTGGAAAAATGGTGGAAGTGCAGGACGACAGCATACTGGTGGAAGAAACAAAAGGCAAAAACAAGAAAATGGAAGTGATCAAACATCATTTCCCATTCGAAAACATAAAATCAACAAAAATTCAGGCAGCATTCTAAACTGACTATTAAAACTGTAGCATATGGCAAGTATTAACCTGATCGAGGCCTTCCAGGAGTTTAAGGAGGCAGAAAACATCGATCGACCCACAATGATGAAAGTAGTAGAGGATGTATTCAAAACATTGCTACGCAGAAAATTCGGTAGCGATGAGAATTTTGACGTGATTGTGAATGCGGAGAAGGGAGACCTCGAAATCATGCGCCGTCGCATGATCGTGGAAGATGGTACGGTTACTGACCCCTTGTCGCAGATTGCTTACAGTGACGCTATTAAAGTAGCGCCCGACTTTGAAGTGGGTGAAGAGTTATACGAAGAAGTTAATATATATGATTTCGGCCGCCGCGCTATACTGGCCGCCAAACAAACGCTGGCCAGCCGCATCAGCGACCTGAAGAAGAACGTGCTGGTGAAAAAATACGGCGACCGTATCGGTGAAATCGTAAATGCCGAAGTGTACCAGGTATGGAAGAAAGAAATCTTATTGCTGGATGAAGAAGGAAACGAACTTATTCTTCCCAAGTCGGAGCAAATTCCGCAGGATTATTTCAAGAAAGGCGAGACCATCCGCGCCGTGGTGAAAAAGGTGGAATTAAAAAATAATTCGCCGGTAATCATCCTTTCGCGTACTTCGCCTGCATTCCTGGCTAAATTGCTCGAAATTGAAGTACCTGAGATCTTCGACGGACTTATCGTCATCAAAAAGATCGTGCGTGAACCAGGAGAAAGAGCCAAAGTGGCTGTTGAGTCCTATGATGACCGTATCGATCCCGTGGGCGCCTGCGTAGGTATGAAGGGTAGCCGTATTCATGGCATCGTGCGTGAGCTGAAGAATGAGAACATAGACGTGATCAACTGGACCAACAATATTCAGTTGCTGATCCAACGCTCACTAACACCCGCGAAGATCACCAGCATGGAACTGGATAATGAAAAGAAACAAGCTAATGTATATTTGAAACCTGACCAGGTTTCTCTCGCAATCGGTAAAAAAGGCGTGAATATCAAACTGGCCCAGGAATTGACGGGTTATAGTATCGATGTTTACCGCGATACCGAAGGCGAAGTGCAGGAGTTCGATATCGACCTGGAAGAATTCAGCGATGAAATCGAACCCTGGATCATCGACGAATTCAAACGCATCGGTTGCGATACCGCCCGCAGCGTTCTCGACCTCACCCAGGAAGAACTGGAAAGAAGAACCGACCTGGAGAAGGAAACTATCCAGGAGGTGAGAAGGATACTGAATGAGGAGTTCGAGAAAGGCTAAGGTGGTTTCGCGTTTGGAGTTTCGGGTTCTTTAAATCTGCCAGCGATTATGAATGGCAGCAGCAACATGGAACACGAAACCCGAAACGGCGCCCCGCGCCGCCAGAGCAGCAAACCAAACAAAAAATTGTCTTACATAACGAATGGCAGAAACAACAACACTTAGATTAATGGCCGCGGCCAAGGAATTTAATATCGGCAGGGAAACGCTGATAGAATTCCTGGTGAGTAAGGGATTTAACAAAGACGATCTCAAACCCACGTCAAAACTGACGGAGGAGATGTATCGTGCTTTGCAACAGGAATTTCAGAGCGATAAGGTGGCTAAACTAAAAAGCGACCAGATTGATCTGCCTAAAGGAAGCCTTGAGGCCAAGAAGAAAAAAGAAGAAGACGCCCTGGTAGTTTTCAAAAAGGAGAGCAAGAAAGCCGAGCCCGCCGCAGAGGAGAAGCCGGAACCCAAACCCAAGGTGGAAAAGTCACCGGTGGAAGAGCCTAAACCGGAGCCCAGGCCCGAAGTGGTGAAACTGGAAGCCCCGGAAATTGAGCCTCCCAAAGTGCTCGACAAGATTGACCTCGACGCCATCGATTCTTCTACACGTCCCAAAAAAGGCGCGAAGAAGAAAACCGAAGAAAAAGCAGAGGAAGCTCCTGCCGAAGAAACACCAGTAAAAGCGAAGAAGGAGAAAGAAAAGGAAAAAGAGAAAGAAGAAGTTGTTGCCCAGAAAGAAGAACCTGTAGAAGAAAAGCCCGCCGAAACACAGAAAGAGGAAGAAGAAAAACCCGTGGTGTCGAATATCAGGGCTGAAAAACTTACAGGTCCAACTATATTAGGAAAAATTGAACTGCCTACCGATGAGGAAGCCAGGGCTAAAGCCAAAGCTGCGCCCGCCGACGAGCGCCGCAAACGCAAACGCATTCCCATCGAGAAGAAAGGCAGCCAGCAACAGCAGCCGCAACAAGGTGGCGCCCAGCTGTTCAAAAAACGCGAAGGCGGCCAGCAGGGTCAGCGTGGTGCCGGCCAGGGACAGCAAGGCGGACAATTCCGTCGCCAGGGCGGTCCGCAACGTGCTGGTGGACGCACCATTCAACGTGAGGCAAAAGAAATTGACGAAAAAGAAATTCAGAATAAAATCCGCGAAACCCAGGCAAAACTGTCTGGCGGCGGCGGTGGCAGAACAAAGACCAAAGCAAAATACCGTCGTGAAAAACGACAGGAAATGGCCGAACAGGCAGGAGGTGAGGCAGGACAGGATAACAAGCTGCAGGTGACCGAGTTCATCAGCGTAAGTGAACTCGCCAACCTGATGGACGTAAGCTTTGCCGACGTAATCAGCAAGTGTATGAGCCTGGGCCTGATGGTATCTATCAACCAACGCCTCGACGCAGAAGTGATTGAGCTGGTGGCCAGCGAATTTGGCTACGATGTGGAATTCATCGACATGGAAAAACAAATGGAGATGGAAGAGGAAGAAGAAGTGGATGATGAAGCCAATCTCTCGCCGCGTGCGCCCATCGTGACCATCATGGGTCACGTTGACCATGGTAAGACCTCATTGCTCGACTATATCCGCAACGCCAACGTGGTGGCCGGTGAAGCAGGTGGCATCACCCAGCACATTGGTGCCTATGAGGTAACATTGCCTTCCGGTAAGAAGATCACCTTCCTGGATACACCCGGTCACGAAGCATTTACCGCCATGCGTGCCCGCGGTGCTAAGGTGACCGATATAGCCGTAATCGTAATTGCCGCCGACGATGCCGTGATGCCTCAAACGAGAGAGGCCATCAGTCACGCGCAGGCCGCCGGTGTGCCCATGATCTTTGCCATTAACAAGATCGATAAAGATGGCGCCAACCCGCAGAAGATTTACGAGCAGCTCGCCAGCATGAACCTGCTGGTAGAAGAATGGGGTGGTAAGTACCAGAGCCAGGAACTGAGTGCCAAGAAAGGTCTCAATGTTGACCAGCTGCTGGAAAAAATATTGCTCGAAGCAGAACTGCTCGACCTGAAAGCCAATCCCAACCGCGAAGCATCAGGTACCATTATCGAAGCTTCGCTCGACAAAGGCCGCGGTTATGTGGCCACAGTACTGGTACAAAACGGAACGCTCAAGCAGGGCGACCTGGTGGTATCGGGACAATACTATGGCCGCGTGAAAGCGATGTTTAACGAGCGTAACAAGCGCGAGACTACAGCGCCGCCGTCAACACCGGTGTTGATTCTCGGCCTGAACGGTGCTCCGCAGGCGGGTGAAAAATTCCGCGTATATCATGATGAAAGCGAAGCCAAGGAAGTGGCCAACCGCCGCGCGCAGATATTACGTGAACAAGGTATTCGCACCAAGAAACATATCACGCTCGACGAAATCGGACGCCGCCTGGCATTGGGCAACTTCAAACAGCTGAACCTGATATTGAAAGGCGACGTGGACGGTTCTGTGGAAGCCCTGAGCGACTCGCTGCAGAAACTCTCTACCGAAGAGATCGTGGTGTCGGTGGTACACAAGGCAGTAGGTGCCATTACCGAGAGCGACGTGTTGCTGGCCACAGCATCCGACGCCATTATCGTAGGTTTCAACGTTCGTCCTTCTGCACAAGCCAGCAAGCTGGCCGAATCTGAAGGCGTGGAAATAAAACTCTACTCCATCATTTACAACGCCATCGAAGAAATCAAGAGCGCGATGGAAGGTATGCTGGAGCCGAAGATCCAGGAAAAAGTGGTGGCCAACGTGGAAGTGCGCAACGTATTCAAATTCGACAAAGCTACCGTTGCAGGTTGCTATGTGCTGGATGGAAAAATTCAGCGCAACTCCAAAGTGCGCGTTATCCGCGACGGTATCGTAGAATACCCGAGGGGTGAAGGACAGGCCGCTGAACTGGGTTCGCTCAAGCGCTTTAAAGATGATGTGAAAGAAGTGCCCTCAGGTATGGAGTGTGGTTTGACGATCAAGAACTACAATGATATCAAGGTGGGCGACATTATCGAAGCATTTGAGATTGAGGAAGTGAAGAGAACCCTGTAGAAGATTGAAGATTGAAGAAAGAAGGAGGAAGCAGAAGGAGGAAGCAGAAGGAGGAAGGGTTAGAGAGCAAACTTTTGTTAAAATAGAAGGTTGTTCCGCCTGAAGAAGGCGGAACGGCTATTTTTGAGCGTTTCATTTACTAAATTTTGGTCGTCATCGGTCTATAAACTTTCTTTTATGAAGCACCTGCTTATAGCTGCAATGATTTTATTCCTTGGCGTGGCCGCATCGGCACAAGGCACTGGCCGCCCGGCAAAAGTGGTGGCTGATAAGATAGTGGGAATCGTGGGCGATAAAATCATTCTGAAATCGGACGTATATAACGATATCGAAGACAGAAAACGCCGCGGTGAACCCGTTCCTGAAAATGCCGATTGCTATATCATGGAACAGATTCTTGCGCTGAAAGCACTGGTGCTGCAGGCAGAGAAAGACTCTATTGTAGTGGGCGACGATGAAATTGAAGCGCTGCTCGACAACCAGATCCGCGGTTTCATACAGATGTATGGCAGCAAAGAGGCGCTGGAAGAAATTGCGGGCAGAACCGTCTACCAGATCAAAGAAGATTTCCGCCAGTCGTTCAAAGAAAGAAAGCTGGCCGAACGCATGCGCGATAAAATCGTTGAAAACGTGAAAGTGACCCCCCAGGAAGTGACCGAGTATTTCAACAAAATCCCGAAAGACAGTCTTCCATACTATGAATCAGAGTTAGAAATCGGTGAAATAGTGGTTTATCCCAAAGCGAGCCGCGACCTGGAAGTGATGGCCATCGATGAATTAAACGATTTCAAAAAGCAGGTAGAGTCAGGCCAGCAGAAATTTGAAACGCTCGCGCAATTATATTCCGATGACCCGGCCGTGCGGGAAAACAAAGGACAATACGCCATTAACCGTACCGAAAAGAACTGGGATCCTGCATTTATCAACCAGGCTTTTCGCTTGAGAGAAGGACAGATAAGCCCCGTTTTTAAATCCAAGTTTGGCTATCATATTATCAAAATGGAAAGCCGCGCGGGTGACGATGCCATTGTTCGTCATATTCTTCGCATTCCCAAGATCACCCAGACAGAGATCAATGAAGCGATACAGCGCCTCGACTCCGTGCGTTCTAGACTGGTAGCGGGCTCATTGAACTTTGGCGATGCGGTGAACAAATACTCTGAAGACGAAATGGCCAAATATACCGGGGGTATGCGGCAGAACCCTTCTGGCGGCACTTTCGTTACGCTTGATATGCTCAGCAAAGACGTTGTGGAATACCTGGCCAGGAATAGCCTAAACCCCGGCGAATTTTCACAACCTCACGCTTTTAAAGATGAAAGAGACCGCCAGGCAGTAAGAATTCTTTACCTCAAATCAAGGACCGAGCCCCACCGCGAAAATCTGAAAGACGATTACGACCGCGTGGCAGCCCGTGCTTTGGAACTGAAAAAACAACGCGTGATCTCCGATTGGTTCCAGTCGCGCATCCCCACTTATTATCTCATGATAGATGAAGATTTTAATGGATGTAAAAGCCTGGATAACTGGAGACAGTTCGCATCTTCAAAAAAAGTAGGGGTTAACCCTTAAAAATTGTAGAAACCCGCTACAAAATCTTCCATTACAGCAGCTTTTGCGGTACTTTGTATAAGTATTTACCTGTAAATACTACCCAAAAACCCCGGGAAAGGAGTCATATTGCCTTCCTTCCAAATAAGCTGTATGATCAACCAGTCGAAAAAATCCATTCCTGATGTGAGCCCTGATTCGGCCTCCATTTATTTGCAGGAAGTGCAGGGCACTAACGGCGATGCTACACCGCAAACAGGAAATGGTGTGGATTGGTTTGAACAATTTTTCTCTACTTCTTCTGAAATGCTTTGCATTGTAGACGGCAAGGGATATTTCCGCCGCGTGAATGATGCATTGTCAAATTTCCTGGGTTACTCTTCCGCTGATTTAATAACACAACGAATTGCTGATCGGGTAGATCCCCTCGATATTATTCCTGCTTCCGAACTGTTGGCGCAGGCGCAACAAAACAATGTGCAGGGTTTTGAAACCCGTGTTGTTTGCAGCAATGGAGAGATCAGGTGGATTTCATGGTCCACCACCCATCTCGGCGCCGGCATGGTGCTGGGTATCGTGCGCGATATCACCAATGATAAACTGGCAGCTGAAGCACTGCAACTGCAGGTGAAAACGCTGGAAGCTGCCGAAGCGGCCGGCCGCTACCAGGCCAATGTTCTCGATAATTTATACGACGCGGTTATTTCCTCGGGTCCTGACTTTACTATTCGTAGCTGGAACAGGGCGGCAGAGCGGCTCTATGGCCTTACCGCCGACCAGGTGAAGGGACACAGGATCAATGAGTTTATTGAGTTTGACCTGATGGGGGTAAACGGCATGGATATCGTGAAAGAATTGCGGGAAAAAGGCTCGTGGAATGGTGAGGTCACCTTTATTCGTCCGGGCGACGGTAAGCACATCCATATCCTTTCCACCGTAACCGCACTGCGTGATAAGGAGGGCAACATTACCGATACCATTTCGATCAATAAGGAAATTACAGATAAAAGACTGGCCCAGCTTGCCGTTCTCGAAAGTGAGGAAGCGCTGCGCATCAGCGAAGAAAGGTACCGCTCCGTAGTGCATGCCCTGGGCGAAGGCATTACCATGTTCGACAGGGAAGGCCATATTATTACCTGCAACCGCAGCGCCGAAGAAATTATGGGCATGACGGCTGAGGTAATGGAATCGTTGCGGAAGGATATTCTATACATTCACGAAGACGGCTCTCCTTTTCCCCTCGAAGAACTGCCGGTGTACCAGACGCTGAGAACCGGCCGCTCATTTAAGAATGTGATTGTCGGCGTGCAACGCCTCGACGGCGCGCTGGTATGGATTTCCTGCAACTCAGAGCCTATCTACTATCACAGCAAGGGAGAATATCCCGACGCAGTAGTGGCATCATTCGTTGATATTACAGAGAAAAAAGCAGCGGAAATTGAATTGCAGCGCAGCCAGCAACAACTGCGCGAATATTCAGAACGTATTACCAATATTCTCGACAGCATTACCGACGGCTTTATTGCTGTTGACAAACACTTCAACATACTGCTTTGGAACCATGCCGTGGAACAAATTACCGGCATCAGGGCCAACAATGCTATCGGCACGAACATCGAAAAAGTGTTCCCCGAATTTATCGGCAACAACGAATACCCGCAATACATCAAAGCCATCGAAAGCGGTACTACGGTAAGCTTCGAACATTTTATTATCGACTTCGACCGCTGGTTCGAAACCAGTGTATATCCTTTTGAGCAGGGCGTGTTCATTTATTTCCGCGACATTACCGAGCGCAAGAAGAATGAAGAATTACTGAAGCTGGAAAAAGAAGTGCTCAAGATCAATGCGCAGCCCAATGTTTCGCTGAAGACTGCCATCGATTACCTGCTGGAAGGTTTGGAAAGAACATATCCCGGCATGCTGTGCTCGGTGATTGTTTTGAACGACGATAAGGAAACCATTCACACCCTGTCGGCTCCCAGCCTGCCTTCGGAGTATTCTACTGTGATCAACGGAACCCGTGTTGGTCCTAAATCGGGCAGCTGCGGCACCGCTATGTACAGGAAAGAAAAAGTAATTACAGAAGATATACTCACCGATCCTTTGTGGGACGACTTCCGGGAGAGCGTGATGCCTTTCAAATTGCGCGCCTGCTGGTCGTTTCCCGTCATGAACGCGAAAAATGAAGTGCTGGCTACCATCGCGGCCTACTATCGCACACCGCGCACACCGTCCAAAGATGATCTCACCATAATGGAGCGCGCCAGCAATTTGTTGCGCATTATTATTGAAAACAAAATTGCTGAAATAAAGATCCGTGTCAGCAACGAACGATACCTGCTGGTGACCAAGGCCACCAACGACGCCATCTGGGACTGGGATGTGTTGAACAACACCTTGTATTGGGGTGAAGGTTTCTATACATTATTCGGTTATAGACCTGGTTATATCGAAAACCCGATGGGCTTCTGGGAAAGCTGCATTCACGACGACGACCGCGATCGCGTGCTGCGCGGCCTCAATGAGTTTGTTAGCAATAACAACTCGCAGGTGTGGGAAGCCGAATACCGCTTCAGAAAGGCCAATGGACAATATGCATTGGTCAACGACCGCGGCTTCCTGATATTCGACCATACCGGCAAAATCAACCGTATGGTGGGAAGCATGCAGGATATTACCGAGAAGAAAGAAATGGAGAGAAAACTGCTGAAGCAGGAACTCGATAAACAAAAATTAGTGGCCCAGGCCGTGGTGAATGCCCAGGAAAAAGAACGCGCCGAAATTGGTAAGGAATTGCACGATAACGTAAACCAGATACTATCGACGGCCAAACTTTACCTGGAACTTGCCCGCACCGAAGAAGAAGAGCGCCTGGACCTGATCAACCGCAGTACCGATAATATTTCCAGCGCCATTAATGAAATACGCAGCATATCCCGCTCGCTGGTACCGCCGAGCGTGGGCGACCTGGGACTGATAGACTCTATTGAAGATTTGGTGGAGAATACGCGGGCAACTAAAAAGCTGCAGGTTTCGTTTGATTATGCAGGTGAGATAGATGATGTGCTGGACGAAAAAAGAAAGCTGATGTTGTTCAGGATTGTGCAGGAGCAGGTGAATAATGTGCTGCGCCATTCAAAGGCCACCCACCTGCACATCGGGCTCACCGTGGCAGATAATATCATTGATCTGTGGATCAACGACGACGGTGAAGGCTTTGATATGGAAAAAGTGAAACTGAAAAAAGGCGTAGGCCTGTCTAATATCATCAGCCGCGCCGAACTGTTCAACGGAAGAGTAACTATTAAGACCGCACCCGGCAAGGGTTGCTCGCTAAATATTAGTATACCAATTTCAAATCTCTAAAAACGCGCGTATTTTATGGAAAAGATTAGCATTCTAATTGCCGATGATCACAAGCTGATTAGGGAAACCTGGAGCTTTATCCTGAACAATGACTCACGCTTTACAGTAGTGGCCGAATGTGGCGATTCGGAGCAGGCTGTAGAAATGGCCCGCACCAAGAAACCGCAGATTGTGCTGATGGACATCAACATGACACCCATTTCGGGCTTCGAGGCTACGGAGAGGATCCGCAAGGTATCGCCCGGTTCAAAAGTGATAGGCGTAAGTATGCACTCGCAACCAGCTTATGCCAAGAAAATGCTGCAGATTGGCGCCCGCGGGTATGTGACCAAGAATTCTTCCAAGGAAGAAATGATTACCGCCATCATGGAGGTGAATGCCGGCAACAAGTATATCTGCGACGAGATCAAGAATAATATCTCAGAGCTGGTGCTGGAAGAAAATAAAGATGTTCCCAACGTAAATGCGCTCACAGAAAGGGAAATACAGATCATTAATTTGATCAAGGAAGGCCAGTCTTCAAAAGAAATTGCCCTTAACCTGAACATTTCCCTGAAGACGGTGGAGGTACACCGCCATAATATTCTTAAAAAATTGAAACTGAAAAACTCAGCCTCACTGGTTAATTTTATTAATAATGTGGCTACCAGTATTTAGCAACTTAGGAGTAAACCTTTATATAGGAGCTAAAATGAACCTTTACAACCCCACAATACGTGCGTTTTTTCTATGAGAATTAATTAAAACTTAGCATTTTAACAGTCCAATATCCAGAGAACGATCCAAAGTCCAATGTCCAAGATCCAATGTCCGAAATCCTGTCCCGTGGAAAACCAATAACCGTCTGCAACCGTATTCGTTACGGGCCGGTATTATCCAATACCCTAACGAGAAACTTACCCCCCACTCCTATGAAGACTGGGGGTTTTTTTTTGGACATACCTTTCCTCTTCATACATGCCGCGCTGGAATACAGAATTTGAATCTGAACAAGGAATGTGAATAGAGAATAGTGGACGCAGCTGAAATTGCTGCACCTGATTCACATTCAAATTCCTTGTTCAAATTCAAATTCAATATTCCTCTGTACCTTTGCGCTTTCTTTATTGCATGAGTGATGAAATAAAACATGAATGCGGATTGGCATTCATTCGTTTACGCAAGCCGTTCTCTTATTATCTGCAACAATACGGAACGGTTATGTGGGGCCTGAATAAGCTGTACCTCCTTATGGAAAAGCAGCATAATCGTGGCCAGGACGGCGCGGGAGTAGCTACAGTAAAGTTAAATGTTGAACCCGGTCACCCCTTCTTACACCGTATCCGCAGCGCAGAACCCCAACCCATAGCAGATATATTCCGCTCCATTACCAGGGAAGTCATAGAGCTCGAAAAGTACCAGCCCGACATTATGAAGCATCCCGGCCTGATGAAGGGGCATATCTCCTTCCTGGGCGAATGCCTGCTGGGTCACCTTCGCTATGGCACACAGGGTAAGAACAACGTAGAATTCTGTCACCCCTTTATAAAGCGCCATACCATTCCCGCTCGTAATATGGCGCTGGCCGGCAATTTCAACCTGGTAAACACCGATGAGCTGTTTGCCCTGGTAAATATTGAACCCGGTGAATTTCAAAAACAAAGCGACCTGGCGGCCATGATGGAAGTGATCCATCATTTCCTGGTGCAGCACGACGAGGCTTCGCCCGGTGATATAGATGTGAGCCAGGTATTGCGCAAGGCCCTTCCCTTGTTTGATGGAGGCTATACCGTGGGCGGTCTTATCGGTAATGGCGACAGCTTTGTATTCCGCGACGCTAATGGTATAAGGCCGGCCTATTACTATGTGAGCGATGATTTGGTGGTGGCGGCCTCTGAGCGCGCCGCTATACGCACCGTGTTTAATGTGGGTGAAAATGAAGTGAAAGAACTGATGCCCGGCTCATCGCTGATCGTGAAATCGGATGGCCGCATCCTGACAGAACAAATACTGGAACCGCGCGAAAGAAGAGCCTGCAGCTTTGAACGCATTTATTTTTCGCGGGGCAGCGATGAAAAAATCTATCGCGAACGCAGCCAGCTGGGTTACAATCTCACCCCCCAGATTTTGCAGGCCATCAACAACGATCTCAAGAATACTATTTTCTCCTTTATACCCAATACCGCCGAGGTTGCCTTCTATGGACTGTGGAAAGGTCTGGATGAGCACCTGAGAAAAGTAATGATACAACGCATACTTTCCTGGGGTACTGACATCACCGAAGAGAAATTGTCGGAGATGATCAACAGGAAAGTACGCATCGAGAAGATTGCGATCAAAGACGTGAAAATGCGCACGTTCATAACGGAAGACAATAGCCGAAATGAAATGGTGCAGCACGTGTATGATATTACTTACGGTACTGTGCAAAAAGGAAAGGATACCCTTGTGGTGATTGACGATTCCATTGTGCGGGGTACAACTCTCAAGGAAAGTATCGTACGAATGCTTGCAAGGCTGGAGCCGAAGAAAATTATCATTGTGTCATCGGCGCCGCAGATCAGGTATCCCGATTGTTACGGTATTGATATGAGCAAGTTGGGCGATTTCATTGCATTCCGCGCAGCTATTGAGCTGATGAAGGAACATGGTAAGGAAAATTGCCTGAAGGAGCTGTACGATAAATGTAAAGAAATGCAACGCCTGGGGCAGTTGCATGCGGAAAACGTGGTGCGACAGGTGTACAAGCCTTTTACCACCGAACAGATTTCCGATAAGATTGCCCAGCTGATAACACCCCCGGATCTCAAGATCCCGGTACAGGTTATCTTCCAGACCATTGAGTCGTTGCACCAGGCTTGTCCTACCAACACCGGCGATTGGTATTTCACAGGAAATTATCCAACGCCCGGGGGCAACCGTGTGGTGAACAAGGCATTTATCAATTACATGGAAGGAAAAAACGTCAGGGGGTATTAACTCTTAGAAAAATCTACAGGACTTCCCTTAATGAATTTTGATTATATCGGAAAAAAATCCTAATATCATATTCGCGGGATTTCCACGGGATCATAGTTAAACTCCAACAACACAGAATCACTGCCAGGTAGCAGGCTCATACAATTAGTAGCTGTGTGCCTAATTGCCACACCCTAACAGTATTGTGTCATTACACCAAGAAAAAAAATTAGTATGAGCAAAATTTCCATCTTGATTGTCGACGACCACACATTAATCCGTGAGACCTGGTCTTTTTTGTTGGGTCGCAATGAAAACTTCGAAGTCATTGCGGAGGAGGGTGACGGACAAAGGGCTATTGAGATTGCGCGCGATAAGAGGCCCAATATCGTACTCCTTGATATCAACATGTCTCCCCTGAATGGTTTTGACATTCTGAAAATGATCCGCAAACTATCGCCCGGTTCCAAAGTGATTGCCGTATCAATGCACTCACAACCCGCCTATGCCAAGAAGATGCTGCGCCTGGGGGCCCGCGGCTATGTTACCAAGAATTCACCGCGCCAGGAAATGCTGGATGCCATCACCACCGTGCAGGAAGGCAACATATACATCTGCCAGGAGGTGAAGAATATTCTTAGCGACCAGATGCTGGGCGAAGAAGAAGGCACTACCGGCCTGAACCTGTTGTCGGAGCGCGAAATAGAAGTGATCAACTTCATACGCGATGGTCTTTCTTCGAAGGAGATCGCCGATAAGCTGGGCATTTCCATCAAGACCGTGGAGGTGCACAGGCATAATATTCTGAAGAAACTGAAGGTAAAGAATACAGCAAGCCTG
This sequence comes from uncultured Chitinophagaceae bacterium, assembly GCA_937958995.1. Classification (GTDB taxonomy): domain Bacteria; phylum Bacteroidota; class Bacteroidia; order Chitinophagales; family Chitinophagaceae; genus CALCIN01. Next base: position 437,456 of record CALGAP010000008.1, on the reverse strand, counting down.
ATTAATTACATCAATGCGAGTGGGCTGTAGGAAGAGGGTGTCGGGTGTAGGATGCAGCGTGTAGGGTTTTGGGGTGTTCGGAATTGAGAAGCAGAATTTTTTTGGAAAAACACGAGTCATTCTACCTGATCACCCGAAACTGGCTTGGAATTTGCTGCAAAAATGCAGCCGACCGTTTAGCTTCCTATGGGGAACCACCAAGTAACAGGCCTGTTAAATTTCTGATTCCTTTGATCGAACTTATTAATTACTTTAGGGGGAATTCTTCCCCCTATTTTTTTGCCAATGAAGGCGGGCCGGGCGGCCAGCTGGCCGGGTCTTTTTAAAGTGATTTAGAATTCTTAATGAAGAGGGTTATACTGGTAAGACATGCCAAGAGCAGTTGGGACGATGCGTCTCTTCCCGATTTTGAGCGGCCGCTGAATGAGCGCGGCAAGCACGATGCGCCCATCATGGCGAAGCGCCTGCTCGACAAGAAGGTGGAAATCGACGCCTTTATTACCAGCACCGCCAGGCGGGCCAGGAAGACGGCCGTGCTGTTTGCCAAAGAATATGGCCAGCACAAAGACGACCTGATTATGGTGGATGCCCTATATCATGCGGGCTCCGAAGAATTCTACAACGCCATCGAACAGGCGCCCGCCAGGGCCCGTACCATCGCTATCTTTTCGCATAACCCGGGCATCACAGAATTTGCAAATTCGCTTACAAATACCCGCGTGGACGATATGCCTACCTGCGCCGTGTTCGCCGTGAGATGCCCGATCAAGGAATGGTCAGAGTTCAGGAATGCCGAGAAAGAATTCTGGTTTTTTGATTATCCCAAGAACCACTAGCGCAAAAAATCCCCTGTTTCGGTGGTATTATAATTCGGAAGTCGGAATAATATTTGCATAAATAACGGTCGTTTGACGGAATAAGCATGATAGAATTTTTTGATACATCGTGTTATATACCGTATTTTCGGTTGAAGCGAAATCTCTCACTGAAATCCCCCTTTCCTATATCTTCTTGAGAATCCGTTTTTTTTATCCTCCCGTAATATTTCAAATATAAAATGGATTGAAATGCTCAGAACTCTACGTATTGATAAATATCGTTTTGGAAAAATAGTTATTGCAGTCTCTGCACTATTGATGACCTATTCAGGAATACATGCGCAAAATTGTTCCGGTCTGTATCCAAATCCCAAAGGGACTCGCGTACCGGGACCGATACCCGGAACTAATAATTTCTATACTGGTCACATTGCATATAAACCCGTCGATTACGATGCTAATCCAACCAAGAAGTATCCTGTAATTATCTATTTTGCGGGTTATGGTGCGCAGGGGACGGGTTCGATGGGTGACCTTTGCAATATTATCATAGATCAGCATTCTCAATCTGGTGCTCCTCCAAGTCATCTTATTGATCGAATTGAACGAGGTACCTGGGGTGCCAATATTGTTCCCACCGTTGGTTCAACTTCATTCTTAGTTATTGCGGTGCAATACAATAGATATGGAAACACTGGTTTTAACTATCCAAATCAAACGGATGCATTGATTGATTATATAGTTAACACCTACCGGGTGGATGAAAGTAGGATCTACCTGACTGGCATGAGTACAGGTTCAAACATGGTTATTGATTACCTCGCAAGCAGCCAAGAACATGCTAGCCGTATAGCGGCTGCATCAATGCCGGCGCTTTGTTTACCACTTGACTATGTTTCACCTCAAGGCCCGGCCAATGTTGCTGCTGGCGACGTTGCGACCTGGTTCATCCAGTGTGCAGATGAAGTACCTGAGATAAACCCATTTGTTAATCCAGTTTGTGTATTGCAAACAGCCACCAACTGGGATTCTGCCATCAACAGTCACAACCCGACTACCGCTCCTCGATTAACTATACTTGCTAATTTGCCTCATCCTTATAATGTTGAGTATCCTGAAAGATATAACTGGTGTCAAAGCTATGGTCATGATGCGTGGAGAGCAGCGCATGCACAAGACTTCGTACCAACTTCCGGGCCTGGTCCCAACTTGTACGAATGGCTGCTTCAGTACCAAAAAGAATCAGCCCTCCCCATCGTGCTCAAAAGTTTCACCGCCCGCTTCTCCGATGGTAAAGTATACCTGCGCTGGGTAACCACCGCAGAGCAAGACAATGCCAGCTTCACCATCGAAAGGTCAAACGGCAACGGCGCATGGACAGCCATTGGAACCCTGCCGGGAAGCGGAACCACCAGCAGCGAAAGGATCTATGATTATGTTGATGAAAATCCTCTGACCAATCTCAGCTTCTATCGCATCAAACAAACTGATGTGAACGGGCGCGAGCGCTATTATGATGCGCGGAAGATCATGAACAAGGGCCGATTCAAAAACATGGTGATCGTAACGCCTAATCCATTCAGCAGCGATCCGTCGGCATTCATCAATGTTGACAAGAAACAGCGAGTTTCCATCTGGCTCACCGATATGAGCGGCAGAGTGTTGTCGACCGTAAATGGAACTTTTGAAGAAGGTACCACCGAGTTGAGCCTGCCTGCCAACAGCTTGCCGCGCGGCGTATACTTCATTAAAGTGAAGGGAGCAAACATCAGCGAGACGCACAAAATAATAAAGCAGTAATCGCATCCTTCGGCAAGATGTTTGCTACGTAGCGGAGTAACCCAAAATTTACTGCCGCTATGAGTACTCCTTTAATCCGCACAACCGTGCATGCCGCCGTTTTGGTGATGGTTTTTGCTCTCAGTTCTCTCATCTCCTATTCGCAGTACACTTGTGAAGACTATGTGGGTACCAACGGAGCCACAGTAAAATGGAATCCTACCCGGCAAAGGATCGTGACCAACCAGAATGTGCCGGGCACTACACTGATCAGAAACTGGCTTGAGTTTTTGCCAGACGATTATAACAGCACCAATAAGAAATATCCATTGCTCGTCTTCTTTCACGGCGTGAACGAAGGCGGCAATGGTACGCCCTGCCGCCTGCTCGAAAGCGAATGGTGGTGGACACCGCCCGTGATCATCGAGCGCAACCAATTTCCCTATTCCACCAAAGACCCGAGGGGCAATGCGCAAAAGTTCATTGTCATCAGTCCACGCGTGGAATACTACAGCCAGTCAACCAGCACCATCAACGCCTTTCTCGATCACCTTATTCGCACTTACCGCGTGGATCCCACCCGCATTTACCTGACAGGTATCAGCGCGGGCACGCATTTCATCCTGGATTATGTTTCCCAAAGTCCTGATAATGGCCGAAGGCTCGCCGGCCTGTTGCCCATATCTCCCTGCTGGGGCGGGTTGCAGGATTGGGCAGCCCGCAATATTTCCGAGGCACGACTGCATGTGCTGGCCATCAATTGTAGCTACGACCATTGCGGCGGCGGGTCAGACCAGGCCAAACAAATTGCAGATGCTATCAACCGCATCAACCCCTCGCTGAACCTGGGCGCTTATGCAGCTTTGCCAACAGCGGGAAGAGATTGCCTGCCCACCGAGCACGACGCCTGGGGCATAGCTTACGACAGCGCATTTCGCCCCAATATCAACGGCCGCAATATGAATGTGTATGAATGGATGCTGCAATACTCCACCGTTTCCAGCGGCCCGCTGCCAGTGGCTTTGGAAAACTACAGTGTGCAACTCTCGAATGGTAAAGTGTATGTACGCTGGGCAACATCTGCGGAACAGAACAGTCACCAGTTTACCATCGAGCGCGCGGGGCAAAACCAGGCATTCACCGCCATCGGCACCGTGCCTGCAGCCGGCAGTTCCACTACCGTGAAGACTTACGAATGGGTCGATGAAGGTCCGCTTCCTGATGTCAACTACTACCGCCTTACCCAGACAGACCTGGATGGTAAAAAACAGGTTTTTACGGTAAAGAAGATTCTCAACCGCAACAAATGGGACCGTCACGTAGTGGCTTCGCCCAATCCGTTCGGTGAACAGTTGACGGTATATATCAATGTTGACAAAATACAGCGCGTAAATTTCACCCTGCTCGACGCGAGCGGACGCACGGTGCAAGCCATTAATGGCACCTACAATGAAGGCACTGCCGAAGTGGTTTTTGATGGTAAAAAATTACCGCGCGGTATTTACACTTTGAAAATTGAAGGACAATTCTTCTCCGAAGTACAAAGAGTAGTTAAGCAGTAACGGGCATTTTTTGCTTCAGCTCCTGCACAAAATTGCGGAGGTGGGTCTTGTATTGATCCATCGGCATCGCCGGTAATTTGTAAGCAAATGACTGCGCCTGCTGTAAGGCCTTGCCGAGGGAAAAATCATTTTGTGATATGGTGAAAGCCCATTCCTTTTGGTGAAGGTGCTTTGCCAGGTATTCCTGTTCTGCCTGACCGGGCGTGGGCACCATGATGCATTTTTTCTGCAGCTTCAATAAATCCATCACTGATGTATAACCGCTGCGGCATATTACCATTGATGCGCGGCATACTAACTCATTCAGCTTTGCCGCAGGTACATGATCGTATGATTCTATGTTGGCAGGTAAGCCGCTGATGCGTTCACCATCAGGAATGCCGCGCACTAATACGGCAGGCCCGCTGTATTCTTTCAGCCCATCAATAATTTTTTGCTCAAATAAACCACGCTGCGGTTCGGGGCCGGAGAGAATGATCAGGAGAAAATCGGACGAAGCGCTGTTGCATAATTCAAATCTCGACAAAGCACCGATATGCGCAACAGGTATTGTCGGTTGTTGTGCAGGGTTAGACAGCATGCCGGCCAGTGCATGGTCTCCACCAAAATCCGGAACCCAGCATGCGCTGAACTTTTTGATAAAGCGGTAATTGATGCGGCGGGCCAGAGCGTCAAAAGCCGCGCCCAAACCGGTTTTCACCTGCAACTGGTGTGTGATGAATATGCAGGGGATGCCGTTGGTATAAAACCCAAACCTGTTGTCGGAAATGATGGCATCTACGGGAAACCGTCTCAAAAACCCTCGTAACCAACGGTTTTCGTGCTTGATCAGGGTCAAAATTTTTGGAACCTGCAAAAGCAGCCTGATTATTGTGGCTATTTTGGTCTTTCCGTACAGTGGAGGATGGGTCGGCGCTTCGAAATAGGTAAGTGATTGAAATTCTTTTTCTAATAGTTTTCTCTGGGAGGGACTGCAAACTACTACCACATCACACTGTAGTAAGATCAGCTCACGTATAAGGGGGATACACCGGGTGGTATGTCCCAACCCCCATTCGAGCGGTGACAATAACACTAAGGGTTTTTCCCTATCCTTGTTAAATTTGGCCGTTCCTGCCACACTGAAATACTAATTTGATCGCAAAATAGTTTAATTTAGTAAGAACCAAGCGTATGAAGACCAATAGAAATCCAGTAACAATATTGTTAATACTTTTCTTAGCTTTTGTATTGTACAGTTGCAGCGCTGGTAACCGCATGTATGGTGGATCATCGAAGAAGTGTGGTTGCGGACTTAACAGGGGATACGTGGGCTATTAAAATCCTAATAAGAAATGAAAACACCCAATCGCGATTTGCTTGTCCTGGTGAAAGACGAAAGTTATGACAAGACTTTCATCGAAAATGAGCTGGAACAACTGAACCGGCTGCTCATCCATTTCGAAACCATCGAGAACATTTGCGTGGCGCATGAGGTATTCGATATGAATCGATACCGTATTCTCCAACAGCCACACCAGGTGGAGAAACATATCGAGGCAAAAGATATCAGACCTTTCATATTTATTTGTAATAAGAACTAAATCTTACTGCTATAAGGATTAATGGATGGTCGGGAGATCATCCTTTTTTTTATCGCGGATTTGATATGGATAATGCGGCTGCGCCAGCACGTTACCTTTCCATCTTCATCTCAATTTCGACAGCGCGCTCCTCAATGATCCGAGCATTTCGGGGATCTCTTCTTTTTTGCAGGTGCCTACACTCAGGCGGTACCAGGGTGAAGTGCGGGGAGCTCCGAAGGCATAGAAGGGAACAATAGCAAGGCGGGCTTCGTTTAAGAGATAGGCCGTGACATCATTTTGCGTTTCGAGCAATTTGCCCGATGCAGTTTTCTTACCCACCAGGTCAATTTTGATGGTGAGGTAAATGGCAGCCTGGGGAGCAACGGCATCTACATTGAAGCCTTCGGATTTTAATTGCTGAAATCCGTTATAAATTTCGCGGAGACGTATTTCCAGTTCTGATTTAAAATGTTGCAGGTAATTTTCGATGGCTTTCTTGTTGTGCAGGAATTTGGCCACCGCTTTTTGTTCGGCCATCGGCGCCCAGGCGCCCACATGACTTAAGATGGCTTTCATTTTATCCATCACTCTCTTGGGTCCGCAGGCCCAGCCTACGCGCACCCCGGTGGCGGCAAAGGCCTTACTGATGGCATCTATGAAAATGGTGTATTGCTGCATGGCTGGCCGCAGCGATACCGGGTTGTAGTGTTTTATATCGCCATAGGTGAGTTGCCAGTACATCTGGTCGTACATCACGTACAGTTTCTTCGCCGATTCGCCGCGGCGTGCATTTTCTTCCAGCACCAGGTCGCAGATAGCTTCCAGGTCTTCTTTGGTATGGGTGGTACCGGTGGGGTTTTGCGGCGAACAAAGTGCAATCAGGCTGGCATTCCTGATATGCGGGCGAATATCTTCGGCCACCGGCATAAAGTTGTTGGCGGCCTTAGCTTCGATCACCACATGCCGGGCGCCCACAAAATGCGCGTAGTGATTGTTATTCCACGACGGAACGGCATATATCACCTTATCATCCTTATCGCAAATAGCGCGGTACAGCGAATAGATCAGCGGTCGGCCGCCCGATGCCACCAGGATTTCAGGGAGCGAATAATGCAGTTGCTCATGCTCTTTCAGGAAATGCATAATGGCTTCGCGCAGGTCCAGGTTGCCCTCGCCGGCGGGGTAATTGGTGAAATGCTGGCGGTATGCCTCCACAATACCATCTTCCAGTTCCCTGGGAATGGGAAATATCGAAGGGTCAAAATCACCTACTGTGAAATTGTAAATCTTATGTCCCTGCCTGATTTTTTCGCGAATTTCCCCACCCAGGTTCACTATTTCCGATCCAATCAATGTTTCTGAAAGATGGCTAAGTTTCATCCGTTGTTATTGTTTGCCACAAAAGTAACACGTTATCGCCAAAAGGAGGGTTGACGAAAGGATTGGGGACATTTTACGAACTGCAATGGGGCAGGTTGTCCCCAATTGAGAAAAAATTTCCGGTTATGGTACTGTCAGACTGCCAAATAGTTACGAGCAAAAAGTATTAACCGGGAACAAGTCTGCCGTAAAAATTATTCAATAGTGATTGGTAACTATTATGAAAGAGCCATCAATATACATTAAAGAATAAGTTTCTTTCTGCGTAAAAACATCGCGAATGAACATTCAGAAAAAACTGGCACTCGGATTGTAATTTACTAATCGTGGTTTTTCATAGGATATTGGATTTTAAGCGGGGTCGGATTTCTATCCAGACCCTTTTTTTATTTCTTTTCTTTCAATGATTCCACAAAGAAGGTGATATCCTTCGCAAAACGTTCCGGCTGCTCCCAATGCAGGCTATGCCCCGTGTCTTTATACTTCAGGATCACAGAGCCGGGTACAGCGTCAAGAATATGTTCCTGGTCAGACAAAGGACCAAAAGCATCTTTTTCACCCCAAAGCACCAGGGCCGGCGTTTTTAATGAGTACAATGCTGCGCGGTAATTGGCAGTCATCAAACCTTGCCATACGCCTTTCCACACATGTGCTTTCGCTTTCATGCTTTCACTCACGATGGTGTTGAAGAAATTTTCACTGATGGGATGGGCCACCGTGCCCGACTGAAACTCGCGGATCACCGATGTGTCGATCGGATCTTTCAGCTCGTCAACGAATTTCTTATACTCCACCAGGTCGGGTTTATCATCAAAACTGATCATTGTTCCTTCCAGCACGATGTTCCTGGTAAGCATGGGATAAGAAATGGCAAACTGCATAGTGATGGTGGCGCCCATGGAGTGACCTACCAGTACGGCGGGTGGCAGTTTCAAAGCCCTGATGAATGCTGCAATATCTGCCGCAAAATCTTTGGGAAAATAGCCGGTTGCCGGCTTGTCTGAATTACCATGACCACGCTGGCTGATGGCGAACACATGAAAAGTTTTGGGAAAATGCGGTATCACGTGTTCATAGCTCCTCCACGAGTCGGGAAAACCATGCAGTAAGATCACGGGCACACCGTCTTTATCACCCTGCTCTACATACTCCAGCGTGACGCCGGTAGAAAGACTGATTCGTTTAACAGGAAATGGTTCCTGGGGATTGGCTTGTGCTGATGCATTCATAGCAACAAGTGCTGTGAGACCCAGCAGCAAACATGAAATTGATTTCATGGCATTTTTTTGCTGTAAAACTGGTTATCGTTTCGTGATTGGGTAATCCCCAAAATGTGAGGGGGCGTACACCCAAAACGGGGAGGAGGAGAATGTGGAAAACATGAAATTGAACAAGGAATTTGAATTTGAATGGGGTAAAAAAAGGGGAAGATTTATATGTGAACTAAGTCTTCCCCTGGGTTTGTTTTGCGTTTTAGTAGCGGCTGAAGCGGTAGCGCTCTATGTAGTGACTGTTGTAGTTGGTAGCTACGAATCGGTTGGCGTATATTCTGACGTTGTCGAAATACATATTGATGTTGTCGCCATAGCCATCGGAGAGATTTACCTCCAGTGATGGGTGGCTATCATAATAGTAGTTTCCATATTCGTCGTAGTAGCCGCCGCTGGTGTAGTAGATCCGCCAGGTGCCGCGGAGTGTTACGCGGCCTTCGGTGTAGGTGGCCGAGCCACTGCGGTAGAAAGTAAATACGCCGCGTTCAACACCGGTGGTTACCGGATACCAGCCATACACATCTTTGTGTGCGGCATCGGTCAATATCCAGCTGCCGGCAAGGGGTTCATCGTCTTCGAATATGATTTTGGTACAGCTGTTGAAAGTGAAGGCTGCCAGCAGTACCAGCGATATGCGTATAATTGATTTCATAACCGGTTTCATTTAGGTTAACAATAAAACTCAGTTATAGGAATGGGGAAAATGGGCTGGGTTTAGTGCAGGGTTCAATGGATAAATCTATTGTGAGTTGTTTAACAATAACTGTTATAAAGCTTTTAACATTTTGCAAAAAAAATGGCAAGGCCATGTGAACCTTGCCATTTGCTAACATCGCGTATCGCTATTCTTTCACAATCTTTACAGTTTTCAGGTCTGTGTTTCCAAACGACAGATAGTATGTGCCGTTGGCATACTTTGATATATCCCAGTTAATATTGTTGGTACCTGCGCGAAAATGCAGCTTCCTGCTTTCAAGCAAGCGGCCGAGCTGATCATAGAGATTGATGGCAGCATCTTTATCGGCTTCGCTATGCAACATCACGGTAAACTGACCAGGAGTAGGATTGGGGAAAAGCTGCACTTTGGTCTTGCTGTTTTGTTCGGCCAGTGCCCTGTTGGTAGCTCCTGCCAGTGTGAAGCGGTGCAACTGGTTCACTTCAGTTTTTACCACCCAGTTGGTATGCGCGTCCCCAAGGTCTCTGCCTGTTTCAATCCAGTTGGCCTGGCCACGCCTGCTGCTGTACACCGTAAGTGCGTCTTCCTGGTCGCCGCTGAGTTCAGCGTCCAGGTAATGCAACTTCAAGGTGGCCCGCAGGTTCAGGTTAAACTGGGGCTGTATGTCGTAATACCGGGCCACTACCGGGCGGCCGTCCGCTGCAATTTGTGCTGAGTGACCGCGAATGATCACGGTTTCGCCCATTGAAGCGTCGGTGCTGATTTCTGCCCCCAGGTTGCCGGGGTTCACGCCCCTGGGTGCATTGAGGATAGCATAGGCTTTAATGATGCCGCCGGGACTCCCGGTGATGCGCGCCTCATTTCTTTCGCCTTCAATGCGGCCTGTATATCCCAGGTTGAGGGTGCGGCGATTGAGCTGCAGGTTGCCCTCTTCGAGTTTTAATATACCTGATACATCCAGGTCATTTTCCAGGGAAATTTCCTTGCCGGTTGTACTGATCACCAGGTTGTGAAATTTCACGGGGCTGCTGCCGCTGATTTTCGCGGGCCTTTCGCCTTTGAATACTACGGTGCTGTTGCCGGGAATGAATTGCCCGTGATGGATGAAGTCGGCATCGTTAAACACCAGCTTCAGTTCATCGGTGGCAACGAGTTGCAATCCCGGGCCGCTTTCCACCTGCGCCAGTATGTTTGGCGAAATCACCGCTAAACAAGCTAACAGCAAGCCGGTTATTTTTTCTTTTTTCATAAAAGAATTTTTTAGGTTCATGCGGATTATTTTTTCTCTTGCAACAATTTTTTGATCTCTTCGATCTGCTTTTCCAATTCCGCAATTTTCTTATTCTGATTATTGATCACCTGTTGTTGCTCCTGCATGGCTTTCACCAGCGGCACTACAAAGGCATCATAGCTGAGGCTGTAGTGGTCACTCTCCTTTTTTGGTTTGATGATGCCGCTGAAATTGAAACCAGCTTTGATAGCAGCTTCTTCCACCTCCTGGGCGATAAATCCTGTGCGGCGAAGTTGCTGCGCTTCGTTGTAGGCTGCCTGAGTGGCTTCGTCGTCACCGGTTTTTCCATCAAAACCTTTTACATCGAACTGATAGGTCACGGGTCTGAGTTGCATGATGAAATCGAGACCTTTTACATCTTCCTGCACGTTGAACTTGAAGCGGCCGTCGGAAGGAGTGGTAAAGGGCACTTGTCCTTCGATAACGGTAACGGCGCCATTGCCGATGCGCACTTTATTGCTGGCGTCAACCACTGCTCCGGCGCCGATGGCGGTAGCGTTAACCAGGTCAGGTGCGCTCACGTCTGCATTAGCTCCTAACACCGTGTTGTTGCTGCCGGATATGTTTCCTTGAAAAGAATAATGGCCTATAGCTGTGTTGGTAGAACCAGTAGTGGAATTGGTACCTGCCCAGAAGCCCACCGCTGTGTTGCCTTCGCCTGTAGTATTACGATCCAACGCGCTGGAGCCCACGGCCACGTTCTGGATTCCGGTAGTATTCGAGAAAAGGCTGATCATACCCACGGCAGTATTGTGCATACCCTCTGTGTTGCTGTTCAGGCTCAGTGCACCAATGGCGGTATTGGATATGCCGATGGTATTACTGTACAATGAGCGGAAACCAACTGCGGTGTTGGTATGACCGCTGCCGCTAAACATGGCATGCGAACCTACCGCCACATTATAACCTCCGCCTCCGCTGTATTGCAATGCATGGGAGCCGACAGCCACATTATCGGAGCCGCCAAAATTGTCAATCATGGTATTGCTGCCAATGGCCACGTTATGATCTCCTTTGCCACCAGCCAGCGCCCGGTAACCAACGGCCGTTACATTCCTGCCCCGTCCGTCCAGCAGCGCCTGGTAACCTACAGCAGTAGCCATTTGGGGAGTCACGATAGGATCGTCGAAGGATGATTGCATAGCCTGGAAGCCAATCGCTACTATGCCATTTACGTTGTCAACCTGGCTTAGTGCCTGCGTACCGATAGCAACATTTTCGCTGCCGTTGGTGTTGCTTCTCAATGCGTCAAATCCCACAGCCACATTATCGCTGCCCGACGCGTTGTTGTACATAGCATCCTTACCACTTGCGGTATTTCTGTTGCCATCAGTATTGGAGAATAGTGCGTGGTTGCCGGTGGCTGTGTTGGACTCGCCTGAATTATTGGCAAACAGCGACCAATAACCGGTAGCGGTATTGAAGCGGCCGGTTCTGTTTCTGAACAATGCCCTGTGACCAGCGCCCACATTTTCGCGGCCAGTGGTGTTTGATACCAGTGCCTGGTAACCGAGTGCTGTATTGAAGGTGCCGGTGGTATTATCGCGCAGCGCTTCAAAACCGAAGGCGGAGTTTTCTTTGCCGGTGGTGATCCATCCGGCGCGGTAGCCTAAGAAAGTGCTGCCGAGATTGTGATCGATGATGCCTGAAGCGGTATCATTTACTCTAAACCGTAAAGGTGCATCATCAGTTGTTCCCAGGAAATTGGTAGAATCCGTGCCTGCATTGCCATTCAGCAGCCAGGCGTTGGCGGTTGCAAGCGCTGTGCTGGTTGCAATCGTTTTCCATTCGGCGCCGGTGTTGTACCAGAAAGAATTGGTGGTAAGATCATACACCAGCAAACCATTGGTGTTAGGAATCTTCAGGCGTTCCTCCGTGGTCATGCGCGGAATCAGGATGCCTTTCGTGTTTGATTGAATGTCGAGGATGGCATTGGGATGAGGTTTTGATCCATCGGTGTTGATGGCCAGGTTTTGTGCCTGGGTTGCACTAAAACCTGCCAGCATCAGGACAAGTAAGTGAAACTTTTTCATTGTGATAATGTTTAAGGTGTTAATGGTTATGAGAGATTATCATTTCCCGGGTTTGTGATGCGTGTGCTGAATCAGTTGCCTTAGTTCGTCGAGCTGTCTTTGCAATTCTTTATTAATTTTTTCCTGTTCACTCATTCTGTTTTCGAGCGATTGGATAATTTCCTGTTGCTCCTGCACGGCTTTCACCAGTGGTACCACAAAGGCATCATAGCTCAGGCTGTAATGACCTTCAGGGGATTTGGGTTTGATGATGCCGCTGAAATTGTACCCCGATGCCATCGCTGCTTTTTCTACTTCCTGCGCAATGAACCCGCTGCGGCGCATTTGAAGTGCATCGTCATAAAGCTTTTGATCGGCTGTGCTGCCAAGAGCCTGGTCGAATCGTTTTACATCAAACTGGTAAGTCACAGGCCTTAATTGTAAAATGAAGTCGAGACCTTTTACATCATCATGTATATTGAATTTGAAACGGCCGTCTGATGGTGTGGTGAAAGGAACCTGACCTTCGATAACAGTGACGGCGCTGTTGCCGATGCGCACTTTGTTGGATGCATCTACTATGGCTCTCGCGCCGATGGCGGTGATGTTGGTGAGATCAAAGCGGGCAATGTTGGCGCCAGCGCCGACAGCGGTGTTGTATTCGCCTTCGCCGTTTCTCCACAATGCGGAATCGCCCACAGCGGTGTTGTAGCTGCCCATGTTACCATGCAGGGTATAGTGCCCCAGGGCTGCGTTGTAATTGCCACCGGAAGACCATCCCATCGCAGCTGTACCGATCGCTGTATTGTATTTGCTTTTTGCGGGGAAGGCCATAGCGAAATTGCCTACTGCAACATTAGCATCGCCCTGGTTGTCCATGAGGCTACCCGTGCCAAGAGCGATATTCGAAGATCCGCTACTATAATACATCGATTGGTATCCCAGCGCAATATTGAAGTTGACGCTATCGCTGGATTTCATTGCCTGGTGACCCATGACTATGTTATAACTCCCCCGGCTCCCTTGATAACTTTCAGAGCCAACAACCGTGTTCGCATAGGTATTGCTGGTGGTTACCAGGTTGTTGAAACCTACCACAGTGTTGTAGTAGCCATCGCCGCCAATCAATGAACCCGTGCCAATAACGGTATTGAACCAACCATCTTTTATACCTGTTCCCGCCTCAAGACCAACGGCAACATTTACAATTCCTGAAATATTGTTGTTAAGTGCCCCAATGCCAACGGCAGTATTGTTATAGCCGGTTTCGTTGCTTCCCAATGCACCAGTGCCCACTGCCGTGTTGGCATCTCCTGTGGTATTCTGCATCAGTGCTCCGGCACCGACAGCGGTGTTATTATATCCGCTTGTGTTTGATAACAATGCTTCCTTCCCTATTGCTACATTGTTCCAGCCATTCACATCGTTATAAAGCGATCGATAGCCGACAGCCGTGTTGTCGTGCCCGGTTTTGCCGGAATACATTGCCTCCAATCCCACTGCTGTATTGTTTTGCCCCGTGGTATTCGAATACATTGCGTACTGACCTATCGCCGTATTGCTGCTGCCCGTGGTGTTGTAATACATGGCCCAGTGTCCGCTGGCGGTATTGAACTTGCCGCCGGTGTTCTTATACAATGCGCGATGACCGGTAGCGGTATTGTTCGCGCCGGTGGTATTGCTGTTCAGTGCCTGGTACCCGAGTGCCGTGTTGAATTGGCCAGTAGTATTTTGCAACAATGCTTGCTGGCCCACAGCTGTATTCTCCCTCCCTGTTGTGACTAAACCGGCACTATAACCGAAAAAGGAGTTGCCGAGATTATGGTCAATAAGGCCAGAGGGAATATTGTTAACCCTAAACCGCAACGGCATATCATCGGTAGTGCCCAGGAAATTCGATGTATCGGTACCCGCATTGCCATTCAGCAACCACGCGCCAGTGGTGGATAAAGCAATACCGGTGGCAATAGACTTCCATTCAACACCGGTGTTGTACCAAAATGAATTAGTGGTGATGTCGTACACCAGCAATCCCCGTGTAGCGGGAATGCTCATTCGCTCCGCAGTCGTCATGCGGGGAATTAAAATGCCTTTGTTATTGGATTGAACATCGAGAATGGCATTGGCATCAGGAGAAGCACCGGTGGAATTGATAGCGAGGTTTTGCGCCGAGCCGCAGAGGAACGTCATAATGCCCGTCAGCAGCAGACATAGCTGTTTCATGGTACTACAGTTTAGGTTAAAGTAAAAGGTTGCGATAGTCCAGGGCATGGCATTATAAGTCCTGACATGTAATTGCACACATCGGCTTGCGGGTAGCGGACCCTACTAAATCCAACCTGGTACGTGCTTATCCTCGCGGGTATGATTACCAGCGAAACGGATACTTTACGATTTGGAATTGCGGACGGATTACTGAAATTAGAGGTTGAGAAGGCAGGATTCTATTATCATAGAATTTTGGAAGGGCGTATTGTAGTCAGTATAACTGCCTGCGCACTTCGAAGATTGGGAAACCTACAGACCTTTGTTTCGCCGACTGATTACAATGGATATACGAAGTAAGCGTATTTTTTCATTTTAAAATACAGTAGAGCTACGGTTTTTTGGGTCTTAATCAAAAATTAATTGCCGGGAAAATTCTTCCCGGCAATTTTTTTCTAAAAAGTTATCACAGATTTTTTCTATTTGGTGCAGGCCGCGTTACTCAATTTCCTTGTATTCCTTGAAAAGTTTGAGCGGTGTATTTTCAGCCTGCTCACGATATTTTTTCCAGCTGTCATTGAAGAACGCATTGATCTTCTTTACTGCTTCGCTGATCATTCCTTCCGCATGAGCTACTACTCTCTCTTCCTGCTCGCCCGGTTTTACTGGTTTGGCAGTGATGATACCGTTAGCCTGCTGTAGCTGGTTCAGCACCGTTACCTGCGGCACCTGGCCATAGCCCTGGCGGGTTTGCGGCTTGCCACTGATATATTCGCGGATCGCCTTGATCTCGTCCTGCATTTTTTTGGTTGTCTTTCTCAGCGAGTCGGCTTCCTTGCCGGCAACGCCACGGTATTGAGTTTCAATTTTGCGCAACACCTCTTCGGCTTCCGTCAACCGGTCCATGCCTTCCACCAGCTTGTCAACACTCTTGCGCAAACGAAGTTGCAACGCTCGTTGCGCCAGCTTGATATCGTTGCGGTTGCCGATTCGCGGATCGTCTTTTACGGTCACAGTGGTCGAGTCGGCATCTTTGCCCAACGTAATCACCACTTTATAATTGCCGGGCAATACTTCCCAGCCGCCGAATTCCTGGCCGGCCCTTGGCCGTGGTGATCCGGGATTGCGAAAACCTCTTTCATCCATATTCCAGTAACCGCGGTTAAACCCGGAATCGGCTTTCCAGCGCAGGTTGCGGATTAATTCATTCTTATCGTTATAGATTTTCACGAGGGCGCTGTCTGCACCTCTTCTGCTGCTGGTATCTTTTGTCTTGCCAGGATTTACAAAGAATGAAATGGCTGCACCGCGGCGCCTGTTTTCGCCTTCCCACAATCCCCAGGTGCTGTACTCATAACCGGGTGCATTGCGGTACTGGGCCTGGATGGCTTCCGGTGCAGCAAACACGGTGAGGTTCTTTTGCACCACACCTTTACTGGCGGCCAGCTTGCGCAGGGGGCGAATATCATCCAATACATAAATAGCCCTTCCAAATGTTGCGATCACCAGGTCGGCTTCGCGTTCCTGTATGGCCAGGTCGAAAGTGGACACAGAAGGGAAGCCGTTTTTCCATTGCTGGAAACTAGCTCCGTTGTCCAGGCTAACCCAAAGTCCGTGCTCAGTGCCTACAAAGATCAGGTTGGGCTCCACGGGGTCCTGTAATATCGTTAAGGCATAACCGTTTACTTTCTTTTCATCTACCAGTCTTGTCCAGGTTTTGCCATAATCGGTGCTGCGGAAAATATAGGGTTTGAAATCTCCGCGGCGGTAGTCGTTGGCCACCACAAATACTTCTCCTGCATTATGCCTCGATGCTCTTACCACCGGAATCCAGCAACCCACCGGCATGCCAGGAATCTTTCCGCGGAAATTGGTCCATGACTTGCCACCATCACGAGTCAGCTGCACATTGCCGTCATCAGTTCCCACCCATATCACACCTTTCTCTTTGTATGATGGTGCGATGGCAAGGATAGTACAGTGGTTTTCGGCACTGGTAATATCAACCGATATGCCGCCGTTATTGCTCTGGTCAATCTTCGCGCTGTCGTTGGTAGTAAGATCGGGTGAAATGGTTTCCCAGCTCACACCTTTGTTGGTGCTGCGGTGCAGGAACTGGCTACCGAAATAAATGGTGTTGTTATCAAGCGGATCTTGCGCGATGGCTGCATTCCAGTTGAAGCGCAGCGCCACTTTCAGATCGTGATGAACGGGTCGTATGGATCTCCATCTTTCACCGGTCTTCACATTATACCTTCCTACGTTACCGCCCTGGCTCATGGCGTACACCCAGTCGGCATCATCGGGGTCGGGCACTACGTCAAACCCATCGCCGCCCCAGAGGCTCTCCCAGTAATAGTTTCTGATGGGACCGCTGGTCCAGGTATAAGCAGGACCGCGCCAGCTGCCGTTGTCCTGCATGCCTCCCATTACGTTATAAGGCATTTCATTGTCCACATTCACATGATAGAACTGACCTACGGGCAGTTTCTCATCGAAAGTCCATGTTTTACCGCGGTCGCGCGAAATTCCAATACCACCATCATTACCTTCCACGATGAAACGGCCATCTTTTGGATTGATCCAAAAAGCGTGGTGGTCGGGGTGAATGCCATTGTAAGGAATCACTACGTCAAAATTTTTTCCGCCATCTTCACTCTTCGCGATCATCTGGTAGATCAGCCACACACGGTTTTCATTTTCCGGGTCGCAGGCAATTTCCTGGAAGTAGAAAGGACGGTTGGTCACCCAGCGCGGATCGCTGTTTACCATTTCCCATTTAAAACCTCCGTCATCACTTTTATACAATGCGTTCCTGGCTGATTCAACCAATGCATATACCCTGTTGGGATTGTTGCGGGAAATAGCCAAACCAATTCTTCCATAATCTCCTTCTGGCAAACCGTGTTCTTTGCCAAGCTTTGTCCACGTTTTGCCGCCGTCGAGTGTCATATACAAACCGCTGCCGCGGCCACCGCTCCAGAAGCTCCAGGGTGTGCGGTGATGTTGCCACATAGCAGCAAAAATTTTGTTGGGGTTGGAAGGATCCATGATCATATCGCCGATGCCGGAAGAATCGTTGGTATATAAAATTTTCTCCCAGGTAGCGCCGCCATCGGTTGTTTTGAAAACGCCGCGTTCAGGGTGCGCCGCAAACGGATTACCGATTACGCCGGCATAAACAGTATTAGGATTTGTGGGATCGATGAGGATGCGATGAATATTGCGCGTTTTTTCAAGGCCCATTCTCTTCCATGTCTTGCCGCCATCGAGCGTTTTATAAATGCCTTCGCCGAGATTCACCGAGTTGCGCGGGTTGCCTTCGCCGGTGCCCACCCATACCACAGACGGATTGGATTGCTGAATGGCGATAGAGCCGATATTGATATTTGGCTGGTCATCGAATACAGGCGTCCATGAAGTGCCGCCGTTTTCAGTTTTCCAGACCCCACCCGAGGCCGCGCCCACATAAATGATGTTGGGATCATCAGCCACGCCATCGATGGCCGTGATGCGGCCGCTCATACCTGCGGGACCGATGCTACGGGGTTTCCAGTTTTTGAAATGTTGATCGAGTTTTACTTGTTGGGAAAATACAGCAGTACAAACCAGCAGTAGTCCTGCCAGGAGGGTAGATTTCATGCGCAGTAGTTTTTGTAGCTATAAATATCGCGTAAAGACGATAACGCGCAAAGAAAACCTTCGGGCACTGTGAAAAAGCCAGCTAATCATATTTCTTCAATATCTCCACTACATTCTGATCTACCCTGGTAGCCGTGTCAGAAAGCGTTTTGCCGAAGAAATGCATCTCGTACTCATTGCGATAATCACCGGCGGCCTGGTTGCGGGCAAAGCGCTCCTTATCAAAACCGATGTACAATGCATAGGCGGCAGCAGCCAGCCCTAATACCAGGTATACTGCGAGATATAATTTGCCAATTAACTTCCAGACAGAAGACCAGTTGATAGGTGTGCGCAAAACAAGAATCACCAGCAATGGCAGCACTGGCACCCAGAAGCGCGGGTCGTAATAAGGCCAGTTGAAGATGATGAAAATATAAAACGCGAGATAAACGCGAATGAAAAATGGTATGCGGCTTTTGGAAGAGAACAGGCTCATCAGGATCCATGCGAGGCACACCACACCCATTGCAATAAACAAAGCTTTGCCCATACCCCCCGGCACATAACCTTCTACTTTGTTGGCCGGCAGGTTTACAAATACTTCTGCCAGTTCGGTGAAATGGTTTTTCAGGTTTTCACCGATAAAACTGCCCAATCCTTTTTCGAGCGGCTCTTTCAGCAGGCTGGTATAATCAACAATTTTTAGCTGTTTGGCAAATAGTATCAAACCAACGGCAGCCAGCAGCAAAACCACAACGAGTATTTTGTTTTTTATGATGATAGCCCTCAGTTCTTTCCTGTATTGCCACAATATGCCGAGAATGAGCGCAGGAAAAAGCGATATGCCCACCGTGCGCGTGAGCACAGTGCCTACAGCAAAAACAAACGAAAGCGCCAGCGCACCATAACTTTTCTTCTGCGTATAGAGATAAAAGCAATACAGGCTGGCCGATGAGAAGAAAAGATATTGCATCTCCGATAAGGGATGCATGGCAAATTTGATGATGGTCCAGTTAAACAATGCCAGGGCCAGGAAATAGACGGGGTGTACCAGTCCTTCGAATATTTTTTTAATAAAATACAGCGCGGCAAAAAGATAGAGGCAGTTTATAAATACGATGGTAAATGCATTCAGGATGCCCAGCTTCGACAGGGTGATCAGCAAACCCGTATATCCATAGGGCAGGTAATCTTTTGCCACTTCCGAATCGGGATCGCAGCCAAATTCAATACAGTCTTTGATATTGAAATAACGTATGCTGTCGAAGTGAACATGCAGGGGCGTAAAACAACTGGCCAGCAAAATGGCGCCCATGCCCAGTATCAACAGCCTGAGCGTATTGGTCAACAGGATATTCGGAGCAGAATGGTTTGGTTGCATAGTGTCAGCTATTTCTTTCGGGTTTGCGTGCAACTGATAAAACAGATAAACCTATTTTGCGAAAACTTATTGCGTCGATCATTTTAAACAATGGCACCAGCTTATCATACATCATTAGCTGCCTGCGTGGTATCAGGCGTTTGCGCAGCACGCTGCCATTGAGTGCCCATCCTACTATTCCCACGGCATTGAAATACTGTGTATGCAGTACTTCCATATTCTGCGACTGCAGCAGGCGGTTCAGGCTTTTGGCGTTGTAGCGCAGCCAGTGTCCCAGTTCTTCATCAAAAGAATTGTACAGGCTCTGAAAGGCCGGTACCAGCACCACCAGGTGACCACCGGGCTTCAGCAATTTTTTACAATTGGCAATGGCCCGCTCGTGTTCTTTAATATGCTCAATAACATTGAGCGCTACCACCGTATCAAAACTTTCCAGCAAGCCGGCATAGCGTTGTTCGAAATCGGGCAAGGCCAGGTCTATGGAGCGAATGCCTTTCAACCGCGGATGCTTGCCAAACTCCCCATGCAATATGTTTATATACTCATCGCGCAGATCGCTGGCGGTGAGGGTGAAATTTTCCTCGAGGAAATGGCGGCTGAGATTGCCGATGCCACTGCCCACTTCCAGTACATGCCCTTTGCAAAAGGGTCGTATGGTATCGAACATCCATCGGTTAAACCGCGTAGCCTGCGCAAATCGTTCAAGTGTCTGTAAACCGCTGGGATCTGTTTGGTGAAAATGACCGGGAGCCGTCATCGGCTGAATATGTTGTACTTTAAGATACACCAGAGGGCGCGGAAACCGTCCCTCCAGCCAATCTTTTTACCCTCTGCATAGGTACGGCCATAGTAAGAAATACCCACTTCATAAATACGAATATTGGGCACCCGCGCAATTTTTGCTGTCACTTCGGGTTCAAATCCGAAGCGTTTTTCTTTTAACCTGATATTTTGGATGATGGAGGTGCGGAACATTTTATAGCAGGTCTCCATATCGGTGAGGTTCAGGTTGGTGAACATGTTCGACAGCATGGTGAGCATCTTGTTTCCGATAGAGTGCCAGAAAAAGAGGATGCGGTGAGCATTGCCGCCCAGGAAGCGTGACCCGTATACTACGTCGGCCTCACTGCGCAAAATGGTCTTGATCATGATGTTAAACTCTTCAGGATCATATTCCAGGTCGGCGTCCTGTATCACGGTGTATTCGCCCGTAGCCTTTGAAATACCGGTATGCAGCGCGGCACCCTTGCCCTGGTTCACCTCGTGTTTGAAGTAGGCGATATCCATTTCAGGGTGCTCGGCCTTGTATTTCAGGATGGCTTCTTCGGTGTTGTCTTTTGAGCAGTCGTTGACAATAATCACCTCTTTCTGGATATTATTGATCAACTCTACGGCACGAATACGGTCGAGAATCAGGTGAATAGTACGTCCTTCATTATAGGCGGGTATGACAATAGACAGTTTAGTAAAGTTCGACATGGTCAAGAAGTTGAAAACCCGAATTTTGTACGAATAGAAACGCGAATTAATACAAATAATTGCAGATTAAGTATATAAAAGACAAAATCTACCTGAAAGTAGTACCCTTGCAGTATTTTGCGTGTGAGGCAACCAGGGCGTCAAAACATAAGTCTTTAACATTATAATTTTTGGCCGGATGGGCTAAAAATCAGAATTTACAGTTTAATAATGTTTAAACAATAAACAACCCAGTTTTATGAAGAAGTTACTACTTGCCTCAGCTGTTTTAGGGGCTGTTACCCTCACCATCACTGCGTTTCGTACTGTAAACGAATCAGTTGCGATCAACAATGAAGCAAAACCGGCTGCAGAAGCGGCTGCTCCGCGCTTTGCAAAATGGAATTTGGACAAGGGCCACTCCAATGTAAAATTCACCGTTACCCACATGGTGGTTTCTGAAGTGGAAGGCACTTTCAAAATTTTTGACGGCTCTATGGAACACACCAAGCCTGATTATTCCGATGCCAAGATCACTTTTACTGTTGACGTGAACTCGATCAACACCGACAACGAAAACCGCGACAGGCATCTGAAAGGCGACGACTTCTTCAATGCTGCTCAGTTCCCCACCATGAAGTTTGAAAGCACTAAATTCACCCCGCTGGGCGACAACAAGTACAAGCTCGAAGGCAACCTCACTATCCGTGATGTTACCAAGCCTGTGACTTTCGACGTTACTTATGGCGGCACCATCAATACCGGCCGCGGCTCCAAGGCCGGCTTCAAAGCAACTGGTAAAATCAACCGTTTCGACTTCGGCCTGAAATGGGACCGCGCCACCGAAACCGGCGGCCTGGTGGTAGGCAAGGAAGTTGGTATTACGGTGAATGCGCAGCTGAACTCAGCGCAGTAAGAATATTGAACACCGAATTTGAACAAGGAATGTTGAATTAGAATAATATTTCATATTCAGCGTTCCTTGTTCTGTTTCAAATTCAATATTCACCCTAACTTGCCGTTATTACCGATATTAAACCATGAAAAGAATTCTGCTGTTTGCCCTGAGTTTCTGTGCGTTGGTTTCGTTTGGCCAGAGCGGCTATGAGATCGCGATTACTGTGAAGCCTTACAAAAGTACCTGGGTTTACCTCGGGTATCACTACGGGAAGATGAAGGCTTTGGCCGATTCGGTGATGGTGGATGAGAATAGTCACGGCGTATTCAAAGGCGACAAGGCCCTGCCCGGGGGCATTTACTTTATCGTTTCTCCCAAAAAAGAAATTCTTTTTGAACTGCTGCTCGATAAGGATCAGCATTTCACGGTGAAGGCCGATTCATCACAATTGCCCAACGGCGTAGTGGTGGAAGGTTCTGCCGATAATCAATTGTTCCTGGATTATGGGCGCTTTGCCAATGAAACCGGTGGCGCTATAGCACGTGCCAACCAAGAGCTGAAAGAGGCTAAAAACTCCAAAGACTCTGCCGCCTTGCAAGCACGCATCAGGCAATGGGGCGATAAAATGCAGCGCTATCGCGACAGCATCACCGAAAAATATCCTGAATCTTTACTCGCCGCCTTGCTGCGGGGCATGCGCGAACCCGTGATACCACCCGCCTCCCAACATCCCGGCGGTAAATACGACAGCCTCTACGCATTCCGATATTTTAAAGAGCATTATTGGGATGGGGTTTCTTTCAGCGATGGAAGACTGGTAAGAACTCCTTTCTTTGAACCGCGGCTTGAAAGATATTACCGCGACCTGGTGGCTCCCGATCCCGACTCCATCAAAAAGGAAGTGGACCATATGTTGCTCTATGCCCGCTCCAATCCTGAAATGTGGAAATACCTGATGGTGCATTTCGTGCAGAAATACATCAACCCCGAATACATGGGACAGGATGCAGTGTTTGTGCATATATGGGAGAAATACATCAACACTGGTCAGACCGACTTTTTCACCGAACAGTATAAGGAATTCATGTTCAAGCGCGCCTACAGCCTGATGGCCAACCTGGTGGGCTCGCCCGCGGCGAATATGAAAATGGTGGACTCGCTCGGGAAAGTGCGCGAGTTGTATGATGTCAACAGCAGGTTTACCGTTATCTGTTTCTGGGATCCTACCTGCAGTCACTGCAAGGAAATTGTACCCAAACTCGATTCGATATACAAGGCCAAATGGAAAAATGAAGGAGTTACGATCTACGCGGTGAAGGTAGACGGCAAGGATGAAGAATGGAAAAAATTTATTCGTGATCACAATCTCTCAGGCTGGCTGCATGTGTATCAAACGGAGCAGCAGGCCAAGGAAGATGAGCAGGCAAAGCGAGCCAGCTACAGGCAGCTATACGATGTGTACAGTACTCCCTTACTATATTTGCTGGATGAGAATAAGCGTATAGTGGCGAAGAAACTCACGTACCTGCAGTTAGACGAAATCATCAACCTGAAACTAAAAACCGCTAAATCCAATTGACGATCATGAATCCCCAAAAATGGACCTTTTTCCTGTTATTGTCTTTGCTGATTGGTAGCGCTCAGGCCCAGGTGATTTTTACTTACGGGCCGAAATCGGTCACCAGGGAAGAATTTCTGAAAGCGTACAACAAAAACAACACCGAAGAAAAACCCACCGACCAGGCCTACCGCGAGTATCTCGATCTTTATATCCGTTTCAAAATAAAAGTGCAGGCCGCGCTCGACATGAAGCTCGATACGCTGCCATCGCAACAGGCCGAACTGCGCGCGTTTCGCAGCCAGGTGGTAGAAAGCTACCTGAAAGATGAAGAAAGCATGAATGCGCTGATTGATGAAGCCATCGAGCGCAGTGGCAAGGACATGCACCTGGCGCACATTTTTGTGGAGCTGCCAGAAGTGCCCTCCGACGATGATATCAAAAAAGCAGAAACCAAAATAAATTCCGCTTTCGCCATGTTGAAAAGCGGCGCCGACTTCGGGCAGGTGGCTCTCCAATATTCAGATGACCCGGCTGTAAAAATCAACAAAGGCGATATCGGGTACGTCACCGTTTTTTCGCTGCCTTATGATATGGAGACTGTGGCCTGGAACCTGGCGCCCGGAAAATATTCTTCTCCTTTCCGCACCAAAAAAGGCTTTCATATTTTCAAAAAAATAGCTGAGAGAAATGCATTGGGCAAAATAAGAATCGCTCAGATTCTGGTCGCATTCCCGCCCGATGCTACCGACGAACAAAAGAAAGCCGCAAAGCAACAAGCCGATTCTATTTATACCGCATTGACAAACGGCGCCGATTTCAGAGAATTAGCTGAAAAATTCAGCCAGGATAATCTGTCGTGGCAGACCGGCGGCGAACTGCCCGCATTTGGTGTAGGCAGGTATGAGCCAGCTTTTGAAAACGCTGTGTTCGCCATCGCGAAAGACGATGAGATCAGCAAACCGATAGAAACATCTTTCGGCTATCATATCGTAAAACGTCTCGAACGCACCCCGGTGAAAACCGATAAAAAAGACTGGGCGCTGCGCGAAGAGATGAAGCAGCTGATCCAGTTTGATAACCGCACCGAAGTAGCGCGCAAAGCTTTGCTGAAAAAAATCACGACACAGTTGGGATTGAAAAAATCGAACGTGAACCAGCAGCGCTTATCCATATTTACCGACAGCCTGCTGCAGGGTAAAAATCCGCCGAGCTTTAATGATCTGAAACCCGAAACGCCGCTGTTTACTTATGCCAAACAAACTGCGCGCGTAAAAGACTGGCAAAATTACCTGCAAAACATTCGCGATTATGAAGACCTGCGGGCCGGCAAAACCAATGCTGAATTGTTTGAAAGCTGGATTGAAACCACCTTGTTCGACTACTACCGCGAACATCTTGAAGAATACAACAAAGATTTTGCCTACCAACTTAACGAATTCCGCGAAGGCAACCTGCTCTTCGAAATCATGCAGCGTAAGATTTGGGATGCCGCCGCTGCCGACAGCGCAGGATTGAAAAAATACTTTGAAGAACATAAGAACAATTACTGGTGGGAACCCAGCGCCGATGTAATTCTCTTTACCGCCGGCAATGAAAAAGCCGCTGAAGACACCAGGAAACAACTGCGCCAGGATTACAAAGACTGGAGACAGTATATCGATAACAGCAACGGTGTGCTGCAGGGTGATTCAGGCCGCTTCGAACTGGGACAGATACCTGTGCTGGAACGCACCAATTTTACCGATGGCCTTATAACCGCCAGCGTGAAAAACGATGCCGACAACAGCTACACCTTTGCCTATATCATTAAAGTATACCCGAACCGGGAGCCCCGCAATTTTGATGATGCGCGCGGCTTCGTGATCAACGACTACCAGACCGAACTGGAAGAAAAATGGATTGCCGAGTTGAAAAAGAAATACCCGGTAAAAGTGAATGAGGACGTTGTAAAAAATCTTCCTAAATGAAAAGGCTGATCTTTTGTTGTGTGGCCTTAGGAATTGGCTTTGTTTCCAGCGCACAAAAAAGCGGTTTGTATGCCAGGGCAGGCATGAACATAGCCACGGCAAAAAGAAAGAAACATGCCCGACATCAGTAAATCGCTGGTGAATTTCCAGGCAGGTCTGATGGGCGATGTGGTGATCAACAAAATCTTTTCATTGCAACCTTCGGTGCTTTTCAGCGGCAAGGGCGCGAAGTATAACGCCAGCAAAAGTCCTGCGTTTACTGCTACTGCGCGTCCTTACTACATTGAAATACCCATCAACTTTGTTGCGAAATATCCTTTTCCGCCCAAGTCTTATAATTTCTTCCTGGGCGCGGGGCCTTATATAGCTTTCGGCGTATCGGGTAAAAGAGAGATTGAAGGAGAAGCAGGCGGTACAGAATTTTACGACAAAAGCCCCATCAAATATTCAAGCGCTATCAAGTTGTACGATTTTGAAGAATACGCCGGCATGGGTGTGTTGCAAAACGTTGACTATGGCTACAATGTAGTGGGCGGTATTCGCTACAAACGTGCTTTTATGGCGCTGAACTACAGCTGGGGTATAAGAAATATTCAAAAGGATTTTGCCCCGGGAGAATGGGATGCAAGGCACCGTGTATTTTCGGTTGTACTGGGATATAAACTGCTATAGCTTACACCAATTCTTTCACCACGTTATAAATGATCTTAGGCTTGCCCAGTGTGTAATAATGCAACACGGGCACACCAGCTTTCTTCAACTCGCGGCTTTGCGCCAGCAACCATTCGGTGCCTACTTTTTCAACATCGGCATCGGTTTTGGCCGCCAGAATTTCGTTGGATAATTCGGTGGGAATATCAACGTGGAAAGTGCGCGGAATGATGGACAATTGTTTTTTGCTCGATATCGGTTTCAGGCCGGGAATGATTGGCACATTGATATCGGCTTCGCGGCAACGTTTTACAAAATCGAAATATTTCTGGTTATCGAAAAACATTTGAGTTACGATATAGTCGGCGCCCGCGGTCACCTTTGCTTTCAGGTAAGCGAGATCGGTTTGTAAGTTGGGCGCTTCAAAATGTTTTTCGGGATAGCCGGCCACGCCAATGCAGAAATTGGTGCGGAAGCCATCGCGTATATCTTCTTCGAGGTAAATGCCATTGTTGAGGTTCACCACCTGCTTCAGCAGGTCAAGGGCGTAAACATTGCCATCGGGTTCCGGTTCAAATACTGTTTCATTTTTGGCGGCATCGCCCCGGAGCACCAGCACATTGTCAACGCCAATGAAGTTGAGATCTATCAAAGCGTCTTCTGTCTCCCGCCTGTTAAAACCGCCGCAGATCAGGTGAGGCACGGCATCTACCTTATAATGGTTCATAATAGCCGCGCATATACCTACAGTGCCCGGGCGCTTGCGCACTTCTACTTTTTCGAAAGTGCCGTCGGCCTTCTTCTTAAACACATGCTCGCTGCGGTGATAGGTCACGTTTATAAATGATGGCTTGAACTCCATCAGCGGATCCAGGTGATCGTATATGGAATTGATCGTCTTTCCTTTGAGAGGTGGAAGAATTTCAAAAGAAATCAGGGTTTTTGTGGCCTGCTTGATATGATCTATTACTTTCATCTGGAATTATGCGTCTTTTCAATGGTGAACCGAAACAGCGGACACACCTGCAAAATAGCGTGCAAACTTAATGCAGGAAATCGGTATGACAAACAGGCTGTTAAATTAGCCTATGGCTCAAAAGCTATTTGAATTAGTTCCGGTATTTTTGCCTGAAATCGTCGTACACATTGATCAGCACTATTAATACCCAGGACCTGGTTAAGATATACCGGAACCGTACTGTGGTAAATCATGTTTCGGTAAATGTAAAGCAGGGTGAAATTGTAGGGTTGCTGGGGCCTAATGGCGCCGGCAAGACCACTACTTTCTATATGGTGGTAGGGCTCATTAAGCCCGATGAGGGGAGGGTATTTCTGGACGACCAGGAAATCACCAAACTACCCATGTATAAGCGTGCCCGCATGGGTATCGGTTACCTGCCCCAGGAAGCTTCGGTATTTCGTAAGCTTACGGTAGAGGAAAATATCAAATCGGTGCTGGAAATGACCAAACTCACCCGCGCCGAACAACGCAATAAGCTGGAAGCCCTGCTCGATGAATTCAGGCTGCATCATGTGCGCAAGAACAATGGCGACTCGCTGAGTGGCGGTGAAAGGCGCAGAACAGAAATAGCCCGCGCGCTGGCCGTTGACCCCAAATTCATTTTGCTCGATGAGCCCTTTGCAGGTGTTGACCCCATTGCGGTGGAAGATATCCAGGCCGTGGTGGCGCGCCTGAAGTTTAAGAACATCGGCATACTCATCACTGACCACAACGTAAACGAAACGCTCTCTATATGCGATCGCGCTTACCTGCTGATAGACGGAAAGATATTTCAGCATGGCACCGCCGAAGAGCTGGCCGCCAACGAACAGGTGCGCCGCTTGTACCTGGGCCGCAATTTTGAATTGAAGAGAAAAGACTGGCTGCTCGACCAGGGCCAAAGCGATTTGTCGGTAGCGCATCAGCGATTGATAGGTTATGTGCAATGGATGATAGATAATATCGACAACATCTTGACCGATGGACCTGCTCCTGATAAGATGACCCTGCACAAACTGCGCGATCCGCAATTGTTCAGGGAATTTCATAACTCCTGGATAAAAGTGATAGACTCGATAGACGATTTTGCCGGGGAAAAGAAAGTAGAAAAACTACGCGAATACACTTCAGAACTAAGGGAAATACATATTGAAGTGCCGGTTGACAACTTCGAAACCAATGAGCCTTACCCCGTTGAAGAAGGTTATACCGCCGCGCACCTGCAGGAGTCGCTCACGCTTGCCAAAGACATACTGCAACAATGCAAGACCTTAATAGACAATCCTGAATCGGTAAGCACCGTATCGCAATAATTCCCCTATATTCTTTATTTTGCCGCCGATGAAATTGCTATCGCCAGCCATATCATCCCTGGCCCGCATGCGTTTGTGGCGCATCGAAGGTTGGAAAAACAACCCAGTCGATGCCCAGCGCGAAGTGTTGCAAGACCTGGTGACATCGGCGCAGTATACAGAATTTGGCAGAAAATATAGTTTCAACCGCCTCTTCAACCTGAAGGCCTTCAAGAAAACAGTGCCTATTCACGAGTACGACGATCTGAAGCCCTATATACATCGTATTATGAATGGCGAGCAAAACGTGCTCTGGAACACACCCGTTTACTGGTTCGCCAAAAGCAGTGGCACCACCAGCGATAAGAGCAAGTTTATACCCGTGAGCGACGAAAGCCTCGAAGATTGTCACTATAAAGCCGCCAAAGACGTGCTCACCATGTACTACGCCTTCAACCCCGACAGCGACCTGCTTACAGGTAAGGGGCTGGTGCTGGGAGGCAGTCATAATATCAACCCGCTGAACCAGGAAGCCCAGTACGGCGACCTGAGCGCGGTGCTTCTGCAAAACTCTCCCTTCTGGGGCAACTGGCTGCGCACACCCGACCTCAGCATTGCGCTGATGGACGAATGGGAAAGCAAGATTGAAATGCTGGCGCAAAGCACTATCAGGGAAAATGTGACCAGCATATCCGGCGTGCCCACCTGGACACTGGTATTATTTCGCCGCATACTGGAAATTACCGGCAAGAGAAATATCAGCGAGGTTTGGCCCGCCCTGGAATTGTATATGCACGGCGGAGTGTCGTTCACTCCCTATAAAGAGCAATTTCAACAGCTGATCGGCAAGCCCATCCATTACCTCGAAATGTACAATGCCAGTGAAGGATTTTTTGCAGCACAGGAAAAACCGGGTGAGGAAGGCATGCTGCTCTTCACCGATCATGGCGTATTTATGGAATTTATGCCGGTGGAAGAATATGGCAAACCCAATCCCGAAACCATCGGATTGCAGGAAGTGGAAGTTGGTAAAAACTATGCGCTCGTTATAAGCACTAATGGAGGACTCTGGCGCTATCTTTTAGGCGACACCATTCAATTCGTATCACTAAAGCCATATAAGATAAAAGTGAGCGGCCGTGTAAAGCATTTCATCAACGCTTTTGGCGAAGAAGTGATTGTGGAAAATACTGATAAGGCCATTGCTGCTGCCTGCGAACAAACCGGCGCCATCGTGAACGATTATACCGCCGCGCCCGTGTATTTTGCCGAAGGCAGAAATGGTAGTCACGAGTGGCTGGTGGAATTTGAAAAAGAACCCAGCGATCTTGAACAGTTTGTAACTGTACTCGACGCCACGCTCAAAAGCATCAACAGCGATTACGAAGCTAAACGCCATAAAGATATAGCGCTCGGCAAGCCCATACTGCGCCCGCTGAAGAAAGGAGTGTTTGCCCACTGGCTGAAGAGTAAGGGCAAGCTGGGCGGACAGCACAAAGTACCAAGACTGAGTAATGACCGGAAATTTATAGAAGAAATCTGGTCGCTGAATATTTAACCTTTTATCCATGACCCCCGACATTACTTGCAAAAACTGCGGCAACCAATTCATAGGAAAATTCTGCAACCAATGTGGGGAGAAACTTTACACCGACGAAGACAAAAAGCTCAAACATTTTTTTGAAGAAGCGTTTCATTTCATCACGCATTTTGACAGCAAGTTTTTTAAAACGGTCAAACTGGTTTTCTTCAAACCTGGCTTTGTGTCGCAGGAGGTGAGCAATGGTGTCAGAAAGAAATATTTCAAACCTGTTTCACTTTTTCTCATTGGCGTTATCATTTACCTGCTGTTTCCCCTGGCGCAGGGCATGAACATTTATTTCAACGGGCACCTGGGTCAATATGAAGCGCTCGGCATCCATTTTCCGGGAAATTGGGTGGAGGCGAAAATGGCCTCCAGGAATATTTCACAGGCGCAGCTGGCGGAGTTGTTTGATAAAAAATCTGAAAAGGTCTCTAAGATTTTACTGTTCATCATTATCCCGCTAACCGGCCTGTGGTTAAGGCTGCTTTTTTCAAGAAAGGATAAATATTATTTTGATCATTTCACTTTAGCAGCTGAAATCAATACATTCAATTTGTACTTCAATTTCATGCTGACGCCACTGGCCGTAGCATTTGTTACGAAGCTGGTATCCTGGACTGGTTGCAGCCACGTGAAGTTTGGCGAGGAACTGGGTTTTATACTTTTTGTGGCGCTGGTGATAGTCACTTATGTCACCGCGGCGCTTAAGCGTTTTTATGCGATAAAGACCTGGCAGGCATTTCTTAAATCATTCCTATTTTTGGCCGGCTTTTTTGTGATCATATTTCTCATTTACCGCCTTATTCTTTTTTGCATCGTAATGCTTTTAATATAAAACGACTACAATGAAATTACTCGAAAACAAAGTGGTTATTGTTACAGGAGCTGCGCGCGGCATTGGCGAAGCTATTGCTATAAAAATGGCCGAGCACGGCGCGCATGTGGCCTTTACCTATGTAAGCGACAGCAGCGCTGAAAAAGCCGCTGCCCTCGAAAAAAAATTGCAAGGCCTCGGCGTAAAAGCCAAAGCATATAAAAGCAATGCCGGCAACTATGCCGAGTGCGAAAGTTTTGTAAATGATGTGGTGAAAGAATGGGGCACCGTGGATGTGTGCGTGAATAATGCCGGCATATCGAAAGACAATCTGCTCCTTCGCCTCAGTCCCGACCAGTGGGAAGAGGTGCTGCAGATCAACCTCAGCAGCGTGTACAACATGACCAAACAGGTGATTCGCCCGATGATGAAAGCAAAGAAAGGCAGCATCATCAACATGAGTTCCATTGTAGGTGTGCGCGGCAATGCCGGACAAGCCAGCTATGCTGCCAGTAAGGCGGGTATTATCGGTTTTACCAAATCAGTAGCGCACGAGCTGGGCAGCCGCAATATTCGCTGCAATGCCATTGCTCCCGGTTTTATCGAAACCGATATGACGCACTATCTGAAAGACGGCGATGCGTCGAAAGCATTTCTCGAAAAAATTCCATTGGGAAGATTCGGCAGGGCCGAGGAAATTGCCGACACCACTTTGTTCCTTGCCAGCGATATGAGCTCCTATATCACCGGCCAGGTATTAAGCGCCTGCGGTGGTTTAAATATTTAAAGCCTGATATTTCTCGTTTTGATATAATGATGCCAAAGCGACATGGCGGCTATACTGCGGTATGGCCGCCAGGGCTCGGCCAGCTGCAGCAATTTTTCTTTCGGAGTATCTCCCGGTAATTGCTTCACTTCTTTCAACGCATTCACCATCGCCAGGTCACCCACCGGAAATACATCGGCGCGCTGCAAGGCAAACAACAGGAATACATCGGCCGTCCAGTCGCCGATTCCTTTTACCTGCTTCAACGTATCTCTTACCTCGTCATCACTGGCCACCGCTAATTTTTTCAATTGAATTTTTTTCGAAACAATCATTTCCGCGAGATGACGTGCATATACCATTTTCTGCCTGCTGAAATAGCAGGCTTTCATTTCTTCGTCAGTCAGCTTCAATATTTTTTCGGGTGTGATGGTGCCAAGTTTTTCCTTCAGCTTATTAAGCGCTGCCAGCGCCGAAGCCAGCGACACCTGTTGCTCGAGAATGATATGGATAAGCGTAGCAAAACTCGCCGGCCGCGTCCACATCGGCGGGTAGCTGTGTTGTTCTATAATATTGGTGAATACCTTGTCGCGCTCTGCCAGGGCATCGCAGAGCTGCCGGAAGTTTTGCTCGTGAAAGGTCATGACTTAGAGCTCTTAGCCTTAAATTTCCCGATCGCTTCTCTCGTAAATTTACTCAGCACCAGTCTTCCGCTTATGGCTGCCCGTTCGGCCAGCAACTGATCCCAATGTTCTGTTCCCTTCCAGAATATTTTCTTCATTTCGTGCATCGCTTCGGGATTACTGTGTGAAAGATTATGCGTGAGGCGGCGGATGCTTTCATCCATATCTTCAACCGAACTATGCAGTTCGGCGTAGAGTCCTTTTCGTTTGGCCCACTCGGCGCTGCGCCACATGGTGGCATCGATGGCCAGGTGACTGAAGGCTGCCGTGCCGATTCTTCTTTCCACTGCGGGCCCTACCACAAAAGGACCGATACCCACGGCGAGCTCACTGAGTTTTACATCGGCGCCTTCCACCGCAATGGCATAATCTGCCGCGGCGGCAATACCCACACCTCCACCCACGCACTTACCATGAATGCGGGCCACAATAAATTGCGGGCACTTGCGCATAGCGTTGATCACGTGTGCAAAGCCGCTGAAGAAGGCAATGCCCTGCTCCTGCGTTTGAATGGATACCAGTTCATCGAACGAGGCGCCGGCGCAAAAGGCTTTCTCGCCCGCGGAGCGCAGCACAATCACTTTGGTATCGGGCTCGTTGCCCTCGCCGTGAATTGTCTGCGCCAGCTCTTCCAGCAATCTTCCTGGCAACGAGTTGCTTTGCGGGTGGAAGAATTCGATGGTGGTGATGCCGTTATGGGTTTCGGTTTTTACGTAGCCTTCCATATCAGGTTTTTTTAAAGTTCGCGCATTCAATTTTTTTTACGAACCATTGTCAAAATAGTAGCCACCGCAACGGGTTCATTCACTTCGTCCGTCACTTCCACCAACCACTTCACGATCCCCTTCGGAATATCGTTCTCATCTTTTTTCTCCTGCTCTATCTTTTCCTTACACGTGAGTCTTACACCGATAGTTGCCCCGGCATACACGGGTTTCAAAAAGCGGCATTCTTCCAATCCGTAATTCAACAGCACCGGCCCCTTCTTCGCGTCTACAAACAAGCCTGCGGCGGCACTCAGTATAAAATATCCGTGTGCCACAGGTTTTTCAAACAGCGTTCCTTCCAGCGAAGTGTGGTCGGTATGCGCATAGAAATGATCCCAGCTTACATTGGCGAAGTTCACTATGTCGGCTTCGGTGATGGTGCGTTTGTGGGTGACGAGGCTGTCGCCGATCTGCAGTTCTTCGAAATATTTCCTGAAAGGATGTTTCTCCTCTTCGCGGGTGGCGCCGCCGGCCTGGTAAATATTGGTGATGGCCGTAATGGTGGTGGGCGATCCCTGTATGGCTACCCGCTGCATATAATGACGCACGCCACGCACACCGCCCATTTCTTCGCCGCCGCCCGCACGGCCCGGACCACCATGCACCAGGTTGGGAAGCGGTGAACCATGACCGGTATTTTCTTTGGCGCAAGCCTCGTTCAAGATCAGAATGCGCCCATGATGTGTAGCCGCGCCAATAGTGAACGTGCGGGCCTTTGCGTGGTCAGTTGTCACCATACTGCATACGAGTGAGCCCTTGCCCATTTTGGCGAGCTGAATGGCTTCCTCCAAAGTCTTGTATGGCATGATGGTACTTACCGGGCCAAAAGCCTCTACTGAATGCACTTCTTCGCTCTGGAAGGGTCTTTCGTTTTTCAATAACAAGGGACTCATGAAGGCGCCTTTCTTTGCGTCGGCATCAATCACCTCTACGCCATCGAGCGAACCATAGATGATCTGTGAAGAGGCGAGTAATTTCTGAACCTGTGCTCTTACTTCATCGCGCTGGCTTTGACCGGCGAGTGCGCCCATGCGCACTTTCTCATTCAGCGGGTTGCCGATGGTGGTTTGACTAAGCGCTTTGCTGAGGACTTTCCACACATCTTCCATTTTATTGTGGGGAACAAAAATGCGGCGGATGGCGGTGCATTTTTGTCCGGCTTTCGATGTCATTTCGCGGCGCACCTCTTTTATAAAAATATCCCATTCGGGCATGCCGGGATGTACATCCTCGCCCAGCACGATGCAGTTGAGCGAGTCGGCTTCCATATTGAAGGGGACATTTTCGGAGAGAATGCGCGGGTGCGCTTTTAATTTCAGGCCCGTGGAAGCAGAACCCGTAAACGTCACCACATCCTGCGATTCCACGTGATCGAGCAGATCGCCGGCAGAGCCGCAAATCAATTGCAGCGCGCCTTCGGGCAAGATGCCTGAGGCGATGATCTCTCTGACCACCGCTTCGGTGAGGTAGGAGGTGATGGTGGCAGGCTTCACCACGGCGGGCACGCCGGCCAGCAGGTTCACCGCAATTTTTTCTAACATACCCCATACCGGGAAGTTGAAGGCGTTGATATGAATGGCCACACCTTCTTTAGGTACTAATAAATGATGCCCCATAAAAGTGCCGCCCTTACCAAGTGCAACAGGATCGCCGTCGGTGCAATAGGTTTCGTTGGGAAATTTGCGGCGCAGCGAGGCATACGAAAACAGGTTACCTATTCCGCCTTCAATATCTACCCAGCTATCGGCTTTGGTGGCGCCGGTTTTATAACTGATCGCATAAAATTTATCGAGATGGTTGCGCAGGTGCATGGCCAGTGCGCGCAACATGCGGCCGCGCTCATGAAAGGTCATTTTGCGCAAAGCAGGGTTGCCCGTCTTGCGAGCATATTCGAGTATTGATTTGAAATCGAGCCCCTGGGTGGATGCATGCGCTATCAGCTCGCCATTCACTGCATCGTACAAAGCCTGCCCCTCACCGTCGCCGGCAATCCACTTGCCGGTAACGTAATTACCGAGTTTAGTCATAATAATCTTAGTTTATAATGATTGCTGCTGCTAAAGTAGCATATCCCCGGCTTTTGCCGCCAAAGCGGAAACCGGTATACCCCAACTGAAGATTCAGCAGGTTATTTCTGCGCGGGAAGTTCATGCCTGCGGCCAGTCCATAGGCCGGTCTGATATGGGTTGAAGTCTCGTGGTTGAATAGAAAACAGATTGCTCCTGCCCGCGCCGAACCGTATAACCAATCGGTCGCGTACAACCTGGCACCAGCCAGTATAGGTATGGCCCAGGCCTTGTTGTCGCCATTGGGATATACGGCCTTATCGCCTGTAAAATAAGAATAAGATGCTTCTAATTCGCCGGAAAAAAGACGGCTGAACGGTTTTTCTGCGCCGGCAAGGCCACCCACGCCTACTTCGTTGTCGGCAATATTGCTCATAGCAAACGAGATGGTGGCGCCTACGCGAAACCGTGCTTTACCGCTATGCTGCGCGTTTACAGTTCCAAAGGATAAGCATAGCGCCATGATAGCAAAGAGATAGCGCCTGGTCATTGTTAACGGTGATTAGTTATACGAAAATAGGTGAAAGGTTTCAATCATTTTGGGGATATGATTCTACTCATATTTCCCTTAACTTTGCGACGCTATTTTTGTGGCCATGATTAAAAAGATCATCACATTGCTTTTGCTCGTTGCATTTGCAACTCACACGTTTAGCCGTGTGATGATCGTTGTCGGGTTTTATGCCAACCAGGAGCAGATCGCAGCTACACTTTGTGAAAACAAAGACAAACCTGTCTTGAAATGCGCCGGTAAATGCCAGCTTTCCAAAAAGCTCAAAAGCGAGCAAAAAGCCGATCAGCAAAATCCTGAGCGCAAAATGGAGAATAAACCCGAAGACCTTTCTTCCCGCTCTTTCTATTCTTCGTTATCAATAGCAATGAATGCAGGGGCTTCCAATACGCAAACCCCTGCTGATAGTGGCAAACCTGTTCACCGGAGCTTTGCCATATTTCATCCTCCCATTACACCAGTTCATTTCGCATGACCTTGTAAACCGTCGCAGGTTTGCCAACATTTGTTCCCCATATGGCGCCCTGTGACCTGGACCTGATTTCACCCGGAAAAGGCCATCTGCCTTAACAGGCATCGTATGCGCCTGCAGTACGGGTTGACTGTAAAAACATGAAGCAATGAAAAAACAAATTGCGATGCTGTTGGCCCTGCTGCTCAGCACAGCAGCGCTACAAGCGCAGGTGGTGATAAAGGGAAAAGTGATCGATAAGGATACCCGCGAGCCAGTTGCCGGCGCCAGCATCTCCATACCCAATACCAACATCAATACCATTACCGATCATACCGGATCATTCAGTTTAACCATTGATAAAAAGCCGGATTGCATTTGCATCAGCTGCGTGGGTTATCACATGCAAAACTGCCACCTGGTGAAGGGTGAAGAAATGACCATTCTTCTTGAAAAGAATGCGCAGGTGATGAATGAACTGATCGTGACCGCCAGCCGCGGAGTGCAGTTGCGCAAAGATGCGCCCGTTTCCATTCAACCCATTTCTTCCAAAACCATCTACGAAACCAAACCCATGGTGCTGCCCGAACTGATCAACAAAGTGCCGGGTGTGCTCATGACCAATCTGAATAATGAGCAGCACAGCATGAGTATTCGCCAGCCCATGACCACCGCGCCGTATTTCTTATACCTGGAAGACGGCATACCCGTTCGTCCGGCAGGCATTTTCAACCACAATGCGCTGATTGAAACCGATATCATGGCGGTGAGTGCTATTGAAGTGGTGAAAGGTCCGTCGTCCTCACTATATGGCAGCGAAGCTATTGGTGGCGCCATCAACTTTATAACGCATAAGCCTACCGCGCAATTTACCGCCAGGGTGGGTGCGCAATGGGATAATTATGGTTACCAACGCGCGCAATTCAGCGGCGGTGGTTACTATAGCAAAAAAGCAGGATTGTATGTCTCCGGTTTTGTGGCCCGCCAGCGCGATGCCTGGCAAACCTACAGCGATTATGATAAGACTGCGTTGAACCTGCGGCACGACTGGCAGCTTTCTGAAAAGACATTGTTCACGGTTTCCGGTGCATATATTAAATACAATACACAGACGGCGGGGTCGGTTGACAGTCTTCAATTCTATGAGAGAAAATACGTGAGCAACAATACTTTTACTTTTCGTGATATAAATGCGTTGCGGGCGCGCGCTACTGTGGATCATAAATGGAACGGCAATAGTTCCCTAAGTGCCACCGTATTTTTCCGAGATAATTCGATTGGACAATTTCCCGCGTACGCTATCAAGAAAGATAACAGCAATGCGGCTATTGCGCACGGGCAAATCAATGAAAACAGCCTTAACAGTTACGGAGCCGTAGTTCAGCAGACGCAGAAATTTCCCTGGCTGAAGGCGAAGCTGATTGCGGGATTGACAATTGATTATTCTCCCAACAAGTACTGGGCGAACTACGCAAAGATCAACCGTGATCCCGCGACCGGTTTTATGGACAGCTATGAAAACCGTGCGGACAGTATGCTGACAGACTATGATGCCAAATTGCTGAACACAGCGGCTTACGCGCAGTTTCAGTTTTCACCGGTTGATAAACTAAATATCGTACTCGGCGCTCGATATGATCGCATCGATTTCAACTATGACAATCATCTGCCACCTTCGGCATACAGCGGCGCGCCCGATGAGAAGAATGGGTTCAACAATTTTTCACCGAAACTTGGCGCTACCTACGAAATTAACCGCCATGCGGGCGTGTATGTAAACTATAGCCGCGGATTTTCTCCGCCCACCATCAATCAAATGTATAGCGGTGTGAAGGTGCCGGTGCTGAAACCCGCTTTCTTCAACAACTATGAAGTAGGTGGATGGATGGTTTTGGGGAAAAATACAGTTTCTATCGACTGGGCGCTGTACCAGATGGATGGATTTAATGAAATCGTTTCATTCCGTTTTCCCGACAACAGTACTGAGTACCGTAACTCGGGAAGAACATTACATCGGGGTATTGAATACGGCATTACATTCCGCCCCAACAAACAACTCACCATCCGCGCAGGTGGCACCAACGCCACGCATGAATTTGTAAGGTATGAAGTGAAAGAAGGAGTAAACTATGATGGTAATAAAATGCCTTCTGCGCCTTCATTCATTGCGAATGTGGAAGTTGGTTATCGTCCGGTTTGGTTAAAGGGTTTTCGCATTCATGCCGAATGGCAGCGGATCGGCAGCTATTTCATCGACAACGAAAATCAATACGAGTACAACGATAAATCGTTGTTTGGTATGCGCGGTGTAAGTGTGCTGAACCTGCGCGCGGGCTACCAGTACAAATGGGTGGAAGTATTTGCTAACCTGATGAATGTTACCAACGAACTCTATGCTCACAATGCCAGTCGCGGCGCATTTGGTACTACTTACACCCCTGCAGCTCCGCGCTTGCTGAATATGGGCATTCAGTTTCAATTTTAAAACTGCTATTTATGCTTAGGAGAAAAATATATAAATGGCACCGCGTGCTGAGCCTGGTCGCTGCTGTGCCAATGATTATGTGGAGCGTGAGCGGCATGCTGCACCAGGCCGGCGCCTGGGCAAAACCCAAACTGGCGAAAGAATCGGTGGCTCCCGCAAAATTTTCGGAATCCGACCTGGCAATTTCCTTACCCGAAGCGCTGGAAAGAAATCGTATTGAAAAAATGGAAGACTTCCAGGTGGTGGCGTACGCGGGAGAATTATACTACCAGGTAAGAGTGAAAAAAGACGCTCCTCACATTTATCTCAGCGCTACCGATGGTCGCGAATTAGAGAAGGGTGAAGAAAGATATGCCGTGAAGCTAGCTTTTGAAATGCTCGGCGATGCCAATGCGCAGATCACTCACCGTGAATTCATCACGCAATTTTCTGAAAAATACCGCGCCAGCGCCAAAGTGCTACCTGTGTATTGCATTATGTTAAAAGATGAGAACCACACCAGCATTTTCATCGATACCTGGAATCGTAAAGTGACGTTTGCCGACAACAAACAGCGACATGCGTTTCATAAATGGTTTGGTTATTTGCATAGCTGGAAATTTCTCAACGGGTATCCGTACACCAAAGCGATCGCGCTCACCGCTTATTCGTTGATTGCATTTATCGCCGCCGTGGCAGGAATTTATTTATACCTTTTATTACCAGCCATCAGCAAAGAGAAACTCGCAAAAAACAGTCTGCAACGCCGCAGAAATTATCATCGCTGGCTTGGCATCATCGCCTCTCTCAGTATGTTGCTGTTTTCATTTTCCGGCGCCTTGCACGCGCTGGTTGATATTTTGCCAGTCGACAAAACCGGCGAGCCCTGGCATAAGCAAATTTTCAATCACCTGCATATGTTCAGGTTTACGAATGCGGTGAGCAAGGATTTTCGGTTTTGGCTTTTGATGTTGCTGGCATTCATCAACTTTTTGACGGTGGCAACTGGTCTTGCCATGATGACAAGATTCTTAACCAGGAGGGCAAGAGAGAAGAAAGTGGTTAAAAGAGTGATGCAACCAGCCTTTTCCTAGTCATCTCTTTTATACCCTTTCTTCTCATTTAAACTTTAGTTTTGCAAAAATTTCTTCGAATTATGACCTTAAGACTATTGATCCTGTTTGTAGCGTTATTCGCTTTTGCCTGCAACGATTCGGCCGAATCTCATAACTCGCGCGAAGCCGCAGCCAATGCGCCCAAATCGAAAGCAGACAGCCTGTACAAAGAAGTAGACGATCTGCATATTGAAGGCATGTCGAAATATGGCAAGCTGAAACTGGCACTCGGGCAGGTACAGAATAAACTGGACAGCCTGGTGAAATTGCCCAAAAACAAGATTGATGAGGATTACCAGCAGGCGTTGATCGACTT
The DNA here is from genome assembly GCA_937958995.1 of uncultured Chitinophagaceae bacterium. Taxonomy (GTDB): domain Bacteria; phylum Bacteroidota; class Bacteroidia; order Chitinophagales; family Chitinophagaceae; genus CALCIN01. Next base: position 397,527 of record CALGAP010000008.1, on the reverse strand, counting down.
GCAGGAAGATCTGAATTATGCCGAATGCTCCATGGATACCTGGATGCAGGAGTTCAAAGACACTATAAAAGACGATCTTGAGCGCCGGGTACAATACCTGGAAGCTGAGAAAGAAAAGGTAACGAAGGTGAGGGACAAGATTCTGGAAGGTTTGAAGCGCGCGGATTCGTTGCTGGCGAAATAGCCAATCTAAACAGTCTGCCGCGCCTCTACCTGCTCGCTGATGGAGTTGAAGATCTCGTCGATATTACCTTCACCCTTGATGCGGGCTACTTTGCCGAATTTGGCGTAGTAGTCCGCCACCTGTGCGGTCTTGTTTTCGTATTCTTTGATGCGGGCCCTGATCACTCCCTCGTTGGTGTCGTCGCTGCGGCCGCTGGTCTTGCCGCGGTTCAGCAGGCGTTTAACCAGTTCTTCTTCGTTTACCTCCAGCGCCAGCACCAGGCTGATTTCTGTGCCCTTTTGAGCCAGCAGCTCATCCAGTGCTTCGGCCTGTGCTACGGTGCGCGGAAAGCCGTCGAACAAAAAGCCATTGGCGCCGGCATTAGCGTCCAGCGCTGAGCTGATCATCCCTATAACCACCTCATCAGGAACCAGTTGGCCCTTGTCCATAAAGCTTTTTGCTTCAAGGCCCAGGCGGGTGCCGTCTTCAATTTCCTTGCGCAACAGGTTGCCGGTAGAAAGATGGATCCATCCATATTTCTCAATCAATTTCTCCGATTGGGTACCCTTTCCGCTGCCGGGAGGTCCGAACAAAATCAGGTTAAACATGTTAATTATAGCACTTTAGGAAGCAACAAATATAAACCAACACCATTAAAAATCCGTTTACAATTCCCCCTATCTCATTAAAAAAAGATTAAGGATTCACTGATTTTGTTTAAAGCTAACTAATTGCAAGGTTCTACAGGCCTGTCGCTCAACAGACATCCCTTACCGCGCATCCATCGTACCTTTGAATAAATGCCAATGAAAATGAACCGAACCATCTTCTTCATATCGCTGCTGCTGTTGGGCATTGTCTTTCAGCAATGCAGCTATAGCCAAACGACACCACCCAAAAAAGAGACTATGAGTACCGATAATAAAACAAAACACACCGCTTACTCGCGCACCGACACCTCCAAGGTAAACCTCAGCGAAGAGGAATGGAAGAAAGTGTTGCCTGCCGAAGTGTATTATATCGCCCGGCTCAAAGGCACCGAGCCTCCGGGCAGCAGTCCTTATGAACACAGCAAAGAAGTAGGCACCTACTACTGTGCCGCCTGCGGCAACCCGCTTTTCAAGAGCGATACGAAATTTGAAAGCGGCTGCGGCTGGCCCAGCTTCTATCAACCTATCAGTAAGAGCAGCATCATATACGCGCCCGATCATTCGCACGGCATGGTGAGAACCGAAGTGATGTGCGGCCGCTGCAAATCGCACCTCGGTCACGTGTTTGAAGATGGCCCACCGCCCACAGGTCTGAGATATTGTATTAATGGGGTGGTATTGGATTTCGAGAAGGCGAAAGAGGCGGAAAGGAAGTATGAGGAAAAGAAGGGTTAATTTCCACCCTCATTTTTTCGTTAACGATATCATCACACCGCTGCCAACCACCAACGCAATACCTGCCAGGCTTCGCAAACCCGGGAGATCGTCTCCTAAAATCACTCCGATCAGGAGGCCAAACACGATATTGCTATATCCAATCGCGGAGACAATGCCCGCCTTGTCATTAGCGTAGGCTTTCGTCACGAAATATTGCCCCAACAGGGCAGTGCCGCCCATGCCCAACACGTAAAACCATTCAATACCCCGGGGCAGGAGCAATTCGCTCACAAAAAATTCATCGGTGGGCACACCGCCAATGCTGTGCAGTAACATACCGATACCCGGCAAGATGATGCCGCTCAGCAAGAAGGATAACACGATAATTCTTGTGTCGTAATATTTATTCAGCGAGCTTACCGACAAGTACGCCATCGCAGAGGTAAAGCCGCATATCAATCCTACAATATGATATTTCAAACCGAAATCAAGCCTCGGATTATAAATCAGCAACACGCCCGAAAAACCCACGAGTATGCAAAACCATGCAACGGCATTCAGTTTTTCTTTTAATAAATAAAAAGACAACAGCGCGATAAACAGCGTGTTTGTTGTGTTATACGTAAGCGCGGAGCCGAGAGGGATATGCAGAATATTATACAGCAGCGTATAGAGCGCCACGGTGCCCATGAGTCCGCGCGCAATCAGCAGTTTCAGCCTGCCGCCCTTTTGTTGAATAGGATATGCGAAAAAGCTGTACGATAAAAAGATGAGCCCGGTCAGGTTTCGGTAAAACACCAGTTGCGTGGCGTTGAAGGAGCCGCGCAGCACTTTGGCAAAACCGCCCATCAGCGAAAATCCCAGGGCCGCCACCAGCATATACATGATGCCCCGGTATTTGGGTGATGTTAAGGTTGAAAGCATAGGCTAAGGTAAGTCCGGAAACTTATCTTTGCGCCATGAGAAAAAAGAACGTGGTATTGCAACAGGTGCTGGTGTCGGACTATGCGGCGGAAGGGAAGGCCATCAGTCGCATTGATGGCAAAGTGGTGTTTATAGAAGGCGCCGTGCCTGGCGATGTGGTGGACGTGCAGTTATCGAAAAACAAAAAGGAATGGAGCGAGGGCAGGGCTATCCGTTTTCACACTTATAGCAATGACCGCGTGGACCCGTTTTGCCGGCATTTTGGCATCTGCGGCGGCTGCAAATGGCAGATGCTGCCTTATGAAAAGCAACTGCAGTATAAGCAGCATGAAGTGGAACAAAATCTTCGGCGCATCGGGAAAATAGAGTTGCCGCCCTTTCAACCCATCATGGGTTGCACAGGCCATACACATTACCGTAATAAACTGGAATTTACTTTCAGTAATAAGCGCTACCTGCTGCCTTCTGAGATCAGCAATAAGGAAATAATTCCGCAGGAAAATGCATTGGGTTTTCATGTGCCGCGGCTCTTCGATAAGGTGATTGATATATATACCTGTCACCTGATGCCTGAACCCGTTAACGCCATCAAGAATACTATTCGCGCGTTTGCGCTGCAACAAGGTTATTCGTTTTACGACATTAGGGCGCATAGCGGCTGGCTGCGCAATCTCATCATTCGCATCACTACCACCGGCGAAGTGATGGTGAATGTTTGTTTTGGTCATGACGAAGAAAATGATCGTCGCCAGCTCTTTGATCATTTGCTTCAGGCCGTTCCGGGTATCACCACTTTATTATACACCATCAATCCAAAATGGAACGATACCATTTACGATCTGCAGCCGCAGGTGTATATGGGTAAAGGGTATATCACGGAGAAACTGACGACTGCGAATGGCAAGGAGTTGTATTTCAAAATTGGTCCCAAATCATTTTTCCAGACCAATACCCGCCAGGCGGAGCGACTGTACCAGGTAACAAGCGATTTTGCCGAACTAACAGGCAAAGAAGTTGTTTATGACCTGTATTGCGGTACCGGCAGCATCGGGCTGTTTGTGAGCGATGGCGCAGCGAAGATCATAGGCGTGGAGACAGTGGCCGAGGCGGTCGAGGATGCAAAAGAAAATGCAAAACTCAATAATATCGGCGATGCGCATTTTTATTCGGGCGATGTTATTGATATTTGCAATGATCAATTCTTTGCGGCACATGGCCGTCCCGATGTGATCATTACCGATCCGCCGCGCGCGGGCATGCATGAAAAACTGGTGAAGAAAATACTGGATATGGAAGCGCCCGTGGTGGTTTATGTCAGTTGTAACCCGGCCACACAAGCAAGAGATCTTAACCTGCTTGGTGAAAAATATAACGTGACAAAGGTGCAGCCGGTAGATATGTTTCCCCATACGCATCATATCGAAAATGTAGTGCAGCTGAAATTAAAAAGGTGAGGAATTGCAGTAACCGATTAAAATGAACTTTGATAAATAATCAGGCATGACAGAATTCAGACCAGGCGGGTTTCAAATGATGCCACCGGTGATCAAAAATTTGCTGATAGCAAATGTGCTGGTGTTTTTTGCACAGATGACTTTTGAAAATAGTCCATCTTTTCCTTTCACCCACCTGTTTGCCCTGCATGATGTGCATTCAGTATACTTCAGGCCTCATCAGCTTGTCACGTACATGTTCATGCATGGTGGTTTCGGTCACCTGTTTGTCAACATGTTCGTTTTATGGATGTTCGGCGCCACTTTGGAAAACCTGTGGGGTGCCAAACGTTTTCTCATATTTTATACGGTATGCGGCATTGGCGCCGGTGCACTGCATTTACTGGTTTTGTATTTCGAAATGCAACCGGTTTGGGAGGCGTTTAAGACTTTGCCCTATGAACAGCAGCAATTGCTTCTGTATTCCGACAGGTTTCGCATCAATGGTGTCACCGTAGGCGCGTCAGGATCAGTCTTTGGCGTCCTTGCGGCATTTGGATACCTGTTCCCCAATAGCCTCATTTATATTTATTTTCTTTTCCCCATAAAGGCCAAATGGTTTGTGATCATATATGCTGCCGTGGAGCTTTTTGCAGGTATTCGCAACTCCGCCGGCGACAACGTAGCTCACTGGGCTCACCTCGGAGGTGCCGGAATAGGCATTTTATTGGTGATGTACTGGAATAAAACCAACCGCCGGCGCTTTTATTAGCAACCTTACTGGCGTTTGATCTGTTAAATAAACGTCGGGCTTCCACACTACCGGCTATGTTTGGAACTGTTTTGTAAATTCATAAAAAATTCGCTCCGTGCTGCAAGAAGACCGCTACAGGAAAAAAATGGGACTGGGACAAGATGGCAATTCCCTGATAGTGCTGATTGGCATGCTGGCGATTATCTTTTGCATTTTCCAATTCATTGCCCTGGTTTACCGCCTTACCGGCCTCGATATTCAAGCCTACTACAAAAACATCCTTAATTGGTTTCTGCTGCCCGCCGATTTCGACAACATGATGACCCGCCCGTGGACCATCCTTACTCATATGTTTGTGCACGATGGCGTGCTGCACATGCTCGGCAACCTGCTATGGATCGCGGCATTTGGCTATATACTGCAGGACCTTTCAGGCAACAGCAAGATGATACCCGTCTTCATCTATGGCGGATTGGTGGGCGGATTCTTCTTTTTGCTCGCCAACAATATTTTTCCCAAACTGGCGGCCGTAGCAGCTACCGCAGCACCGCTGCAGGGAGCATCGGCAGGCGTTATGGCACTGGCCATCGCCACCACAGCACTGGCGCCCGATTACAGGATCTTTCCCATGCTCAACGGCGGCATTCCGCTATGGGTATTGTCTGTTATTTTTATCATTATCGATATGGCCGGACTGGCTGGCGGCAACAGCGCCCATTTCATCAGTCATGTTGCTGGCGGAGCAACGGGATTTTTATTTGTGATGCGCCTGCGGCGCGGAAAAGACTGGAGTGTACCTATGAACAATTTCTTCAAATGGATCAGCAACCTGTTTAATCCGGATAAAGCCAACTGGAAAAAAACAGCTAAATACGAACTGCACTATAAATCCACTCATGCGCAACCGTATAAAAAAATTCCCAACATCACTCAAAAAAGGATTGACGAAATTCTGGATAAAATCAATCAACAAGGCTATCGCTTCCTGACCGATGAAGAACGTGAAATTTTAAAGCGCGCGGCTGAAGACGATGACCAGTAATTTTACCTATGGCCCCTTTTGTACGTAAACTTGGTAAGCGCATCCTCATTATAGTCAATATCGGGGCGGTCGTACTATTCTTATTGTCTTGCATCAATGGTTATCTCCATCCCTCAGCCTGGTGGTTTTTATCTATACTCGGTCTTTTCTTCCCTTTCCTGTCGGTCATCGTATTTCTGTTCATGCTGCTGTGGGTGCTGCTGCGCAGCAAATGGGCTTTATTGCCTTTAACCGCCTTAATACTGGGATTTTCAAATATTCTCGTAGTATTCGGATTTCATTTCAACGATCGTTTCCACGAAGAAAAACGGGAAGGTGATATACGCATTCTCAGCTGGAACGTGGAATGGTTTGGCGCGCACGAAAAGAACAATAAGGAAAACCGACAGAAAATGCTGGACTATATCCGCCAGCAGAATGCCGACATACTTTGTTTCCAGGAATTCCTGGAGCCGGGCCGCAATAAGGGACTCAGCAATGAGCGGGCCATCAAAGACCTCAATTACCCCTACTCTTACCGCGTAATTGACTATGGGCGAAAAAATGGACCTTATGAAGTGGGAGTAGCTATATTTTCGCGGTTTCCCATCACCGATACCATGCGCATGCGCTATCCCGGTCCCGACAGCAAACGTGCTTCGGAAAGCCTGATCGCCACGGATATTGACGTGAATGGCAGGAAAATACGCATTTTTACCACCCATCTGCAATCGGTGCTTTTCCAAAGCAATGATTACCGCAACCTGGAGATCATTAAGTCGGTTGACGACAGCCTGATAGAAGCGTCCAAATCCATCATCCGCAAGCTGAAACAGGGTTATACCCTGCGCGGCTACCAGGCCGACCTGGTGAGGGAACACCTCGATGCCAGCCCTTACCCCGAGATCGTGTGCGGCGACTTTAACGACGTGCCCAATTCCTACACCTATTTCCGCATAAAAGGCGACCGCAAAGACGCATTTATCCGCAGCAGTAGCGGACTGGGTCGCACTTTTGCCCGGCTGTCGCCGACCCTGCGTATCGACTACATCATTGCCGACAAGGCCTTCGAAATTGTACAGTGTAAGCGCGTCCGCTTGCCATATTCTGATCATTACCCCATTGTGGCTGATGTGCGGTTACCGGCAGAGGACTAATTGACTTAACTTCGCCACCCAACTTTTCCCTAAATTCGGGCGGTTTTATGAGCGAACTGAAGATATACAACTCTTATTCAAGGCAAAAGGAAGTATTTAAACCCATTACGCCAGGTCATGTAGGCATGTATGTGTGCGGACCAACCGTAAGCGGCGAAAGTCATTTGGGGCATGCCCGTCCATATATCACTTTCGATGTGGTGTATCGCTACCTCACGCACCTGGGTTATAAAGTGCGTTATGTGAGAAACATCACCGATGCCGGCCATTTTGAAGAAGAAGGACGCGAGGCAGAAGACAAGATTGCTAAGAAAGCCGTGCTCGAAAAACTGGAGCCTATGGAACTGGTGCAGAAATATACCAACCTGTTTCATTGGGCAATGGAGCAGTTCAACACCATTCCCCCCAGCATTGAACCCACTGCTACCGGACATATCGTAGAACAGATTGAAATGATCAGGCAGCTGATTGCAGAAGGATATGCCTACGAGGTAAATGGCTCGGTATACTTTGATGTGAAAAAATATGCGGCTTCTCACGACTATGGCAAACTGAGCGGCCGCGTGATGGAAGATTTGTTGGAAACTACCCGTCAACTGGAAGGACAGGAAGAAAAAAGAGATAAAGCCGATTTCGCACTCTGGAAAAAAGCAGCACCCGAACACATCATGCGCTGGCCAAGCCCATGGGGTGTTGGTTATCCCGGCTGGCATATTGAATGCTCGGCCATGAGCACGAAATATCTCGGCAAACAATTCGATATACATGGTGGTGGTATGGACCTGCAGTTTCCCCACCACGAGAGCGAGATTGCGCAAAGCAGCATCTGCAACCATGTGCCGCCCGTGCGTTACTGGATGCACAACAATATGATCACCATCAACGGGCGCAAGATGGGTAAGAGCTACAACAACGTGATCAAGCTTACCGAAATGTTCAGCGGCGATCACCCCTTGCTGGAGAAGGCGTACTCGCCCATGACCATCCGCTTCTTCATTTTGCAAACGCATTACCGCAGCACGCTCGACTTCAGCAACGAAGCATTGAAGGCGGCAGAAAAAGGATTGAAGCGCTTGTGGGAAGCATACGAGATTTTGCTGAAAATGCCTTTGGATAGTTTTCCCGAAACCGGCAGTGATAAGGCCCACGAAGAAAAAGTGAAAAAGCTGTTGCTGGAGTTTGATGAATTCATGAACGACGACTTCAACACGGCCAAGGTACTGGCCAATATGTTTGAACTGGTGCCCATTATCAATGGCATCAAAGACAAACATATTCCCGCGAATGCCATCGGGCGGGGAACTGTGGAATTGTTTAAAAATTATTTCCGCTTATATCTCGAAGATATTCTCGGCCTGAAGCAGGAAAAAGAAAAAGACGACGGCAAACTGTCTGGCGTCATCAACCTGCTGATCGAAATCCGTAAAGAGGCGAAGGCGCGTAAAGACTATGCCACATCAGATAAAATAAGGCAGCAATTGCAGGCCCTGGGTATTCAATTGAAGGATGAGAAAGACGGCAGTGTAAGTTATACCTTTGAATAAGCCTTTTGTGCGCGTATCATTTCCCGCTTGCCCGGAGGTCCGGGTAATTTTTCAATGGCAAAACCTGCTGCTTTCATGGCGCGTTGCACCTCGCCTTTGCTGCAGTATGTTACCAGCAGTCCGCCCGGATGCAGCATTGCATATAGTTTTTCAAACATTTCTTTTGTCCAGAGTTCCGGCTGCGCATTGGGCGCAAAGGCATCGTAGTAGATGATATCGAATTCTTCGCCTGTCGTAAAATCCTGCAGCGATGTATTTATTTTTTTAAGAGAAAAGAAGGAAGTGATGGCAATTTCTTTTTCCCAATCACATGCGTGCAATTTATCTAATGCATTTGTAGGATCAGGATAATTTAACCGGCCAGTAATTTCTTTTTCTAAAGGAAATAACTCAACGGTGGTATATTTTGTGCGGCACTGAAATTCTTCTGCTTCAGTAAGTGTGAGCAATGCGTTAAGGCCTGTTCCAAACCCCATTTCGAAAACTGCGCAGTCATTTTTCTCTTTCACCTGCTGCTGCCAATACAAATAGCCTGCTTCGATAAACACGTGCATCGATTCGGTAAGGGCGCCATGCCGTGAATGATACGTTACGTTTTGAGAAGCGATTTGTATAGACGCCGAGCCATCCGCGGTTAAAATTATTTCCCTGTTCATTGAAAGTTTATAAATTCAAGTTAGGAATTAGAAAAATAGCCATGAAATGTCACATATTATTCATTTAAGCAAAGACAAACGATTCAAAAAACTGATCGGGCAAAACGGCGAGCTGGTATTGAAGAAGCGAAAAAACCTCTGCACTTATCTTTGCGCTTCCATCATGAGCCAGCAGCTTTCCACGAAAGTGGCGGCCGTTATTTACCAGCGTTTTCTCGATTTATATGGCGGCAAAGAACCTACGCCGCAACAGATTGTGGACACCCCTCCGGCCACGTTGCGTGACATTGGTCTTTCCAACGCAAAAGTAAATTACGTTCAAAACGTAGCCCGCTTCGCTATTGAGCAGGGTATGGAACTGAAGAAAATAAACAAGATGAGTGATGAGGAAGTGATTGCCTATCTCACGCAGATAAAAGGCGTGGGCAGATGGACGGTTGAGATGCTGCTGATGTTTGCACTCGGCCGCGAAGATGTGTTTGCGATAGATGATTTGGGGATACAGAATGCGATGATAGCGTTGTATAAGCTGGACAGAGAGGATAAGAAAGCTTTCAGGGAAAAGATGCTGCAGATTTCGAAAAAATGGAGTCCATACAGAACTTATGCTTGTATGTATTTGTGGCGGTGGAAGGATAATGCGCCGGTGAAATAGGTTTTCGCGCAAGTTTTTAGGGAGAGTTCAGCTCCTTAATAATGTTGCCGAAATATTTATTTACTTCTTCGGAGTGAAGTCTTACATCCATACTATCCAGCGTACGTCCCGATATCACCCAGTTCATGGAATAGGTAAGTGGTTCCATTTGCCGGTACAGGTTGATAGATTTATAATGATCATCGTTGCGGTATTCGGTACGCAGGTAGTTTTTCAGCCGGCTGTCGTTGAAACTGGTTTGCACGTTATACGAACCCACCAGCGTTTTCAATGGCGCGGCGAGGTCGTTTACGAACGGGTTTACTTTTCTTAACAATAACTCTCCGCTGCGGCCATTGCTGATATGCAAAACGTAAAATGAGAGTTTTTTTACACGATCGGATAAAACACTATTCTCCGGTTGCGTAGCAATGGAGTCGCGCCAGGAGCCAAGTTTGTTGATCATTTCAAACACAACACCTGCGCCGGAATTGTCAACGTATCCGCCATCCACAAAGTAATTCGGCCTGGTCACCAGTTCTCCATTTCGCAATACACGTGTTTCGTCAATGCGGCCTGCCGGACTCACATAAGGGAAGCTGGCACCCAATACCACGGCCGTGCTCAGCTTCATATCTTTTCCGGGCTGCAGTTTGTCGAGCACATCCACACGGTTACTGAAAATGGCGGGATCAATATCAATGGTGCTGATCACCGAGGGCTGACCATCCTGCATGCGCGTGGCATTGATGCAAATGATGGGCAGATCGGTACGTATGCTGTCTTTATACACAGCCACTGAAGAGAGCGGCAGGGCCAATTTTGATTTCAGCAGCACGCCTTCCGGCGGCGCCTCTTCCAGTGCTTCGGTCAAGGCTTTGGCGCGGTCCCGGGAAGTTTCGAAAGGCCACAATTGTATGAAGAAATCGTAGCCGAGCATGCGGCTGAGTGTATAGGTGAGAAAATCGCTGCGCAGGTATTCGCGCCCCGCCTGGTAAAATGTTTTGTCGTCAGCAGGGCGCGGACGATCACCGGCCTCTTTCAGTAAAGAAAAGAAAGCCGCATTGCCCACGCTTCCGCCCGAGGCACCCGAAAGACAAAACAGGTGTTTGGAGAATTTCCGTTGCGTAGTGTCTTCCAGCTTTCCCAGCACCGACGCCACCCAATAACCTGAGCGCGAAGCGCCACCATCTGATAAAACAAAATAAACCGGGAACTCGCTGGACCGGTCAATCAGCAAATCTCTTTCTTCTATCCATTTCAGAAAATATTCCTTTAACCCCGCCCGGTTTATGAACGGACGTTCCGCAGCCGGTTCTCTTTCCAGTAAATCCACGCGATGCCGCTCTACCCAGGTGCCGAACAGAAATACAAAGAAGATGATGATGAAATGCACGTTCAGCCCGATGCGTATGGAAATAGAAGTAAGCAGAAATCCCACACCCAGCAGCACGCCAAAGGCCAATAGTACAAAAGGAAAACTACCGAGCATGACCGCGAAACGGATATTGAACATGCTGAGCAGGTATATCACCAAAGCGATGAGGCAGATTATCAAAAAACCAAAATGAAAATTCACTTCCGCGCTCGGCAGTTGCGCAAAATCGGCAGACTTTTTTGCCCATTTGTTGAAAGGTTTGGGTTGGGGCGCTCCTTTAATCGCTTCCTGGTCCAGCACCTGTCTTCGGGTAATTACCAGTATCAGGAAACATGCCTGCAACACCAGCAACAATATCACCATCAGCACCAGTACCGGCCAGGTATACCTGCCCACGCTTACAGTTAAGATGATGGTGCTGACAGCTATCAGTGCAATGGTTGCCCAAAAGAGCGTGTTGGGTTTTATAACCCGGAAGCGCCGCGTGAAAAACCTGGTCAGCATCCTGTAATAAGGAAGCGACAAGGCCAGCAACACGTAAAAAACCCATTTGGGCACACTGGCCTGCGTAAAAAACGGCGTTTGCGCAAATGCCAGCAATATGATAGTGAAAAAAGAAAACCCGATGAAGCGTGGCACGTGGGTGTAATATTTATCGTCGAGGTAGCCTGGTGGTGTATTAGGACTGTTCTTTTTGGCATTGGCCACGATGCGCGCGGAGTACCAGCTCACGAGCACCAGGAAGGTGAGTAGTATTTCAAAGAAAATGAAAAACCATGTTTGCTCGGTGGCCAGCACCATCAGATCTTCGCCCTGCGAAAGATCCCAGAAGGCCACGATGGTTAAAACAAGGAAGATAACACCAGGGAAGAAAACGAAAAGCGAACGAAAGATGTTGCGGAAAAACGTAAGCAGCCGCTCCCTGCGCGGCGAGTACATGTTTGTCATAAGAAGGTTAATGGTTATATTTTAAGGTCGATCAGGCTACCAAGTTACTATTTATTCAAGGTTTCCCATAACAGGTCTTTCAGTTCGCTTAGTCCTTGCTGCGTGATGGAGGAGATAAAAACAGGTTTCAGGTGTTCGGGGAATTCTTTTGCAATAGCTGCTTTCAGCTCGTCATCGAGCAGATCGCTCTTGCTGATGGCAATGATAAATTGTTTGTGCAGCAACTCGGGATTGTATTTCTCCAGTTCATGTACCAGTATATCAAACTCCCTTTTGTGATCGGGACTGTCGGCAGGAATCAGGAATAACAATACGGGGTTGCGTTCGATATGACGCAGAAACCGGTGACCCAATCCTTTTCCTTCGGCCGCGCCTTCGATGATACCGGGAAGATCGGCCATGCAAAAACTTCTGCCATCGCGGTATTCCACCATCCCCAGTTGCGGCGTGATAGTGGTAAAGGCATAGTCGGCGATCTTGGGTTTGGCCGCGGTCATCACCGATAACAAAGTGGATTTACCTGCATTAGGAAATCCAACCAAACCCACATCGGCCAGCACTTTCAGCTCCAGCACTTTCCAGCTTTCTTCTCCTGGCTCGCCGGGTTGCGCGTGCTCGGGCGCCTGGTTAGTGGGAGTGGCGAATGCGGCATTGCCCAGGCCGCCGCGGCCTCCGCGAATCCAGATTATTTCCTGGCCATGTTCGAGTATTTCTGCTTCTTTTTTTCCAGTCTCTTCATCGCGCGCGATAGTGCCCAGCGGCACTTCAATGATAATGTCTTTGCCATCGCGGCCGGTGCGCCTGTTTTTGCTGCCCGGCTGCCCGTTTTCCGCGATCACATTTTTATAGTAGCGAAGGTGAAGAAGCGTCCAGAGGTTTTTGTTGCCCCGTAAAATGATATGACCGCCACGACCGCCATTACCGCCATCAGGACCTGCGGTGGGGTTAAACTTGGTGCGCATAAAATGCTTACTCCCCGCGCCGCCATGCCCGCTTTTGCAGTAGATCCTGATCTGGTCAACAAAATTTGATTTCTCCATGGAGTGGCAAAGATAATGGGGATGGGACGGATTTGAGGGGATCTTTGGGATCTCGGACTAGAATGGACTACGCAGATGGCAAGGATTTGGTGGATTGGAATTTAATCGCGTTGGTAAATGAATTTTATGGTTTGGCTGGCGGGGTCGTAAAAGACATAGAGTCGCGCGTCATCATCTACCAAATCGTAGGTATCGATCTGGCAGATGAAGGTCATGGGCAGACCTGATTTAGATTTGGGCGTTTCATCGCCTTGCCACCATTCGGGATAGCTGGTCAGGATAAGAGGAAGAGTCTTGCCGGAGGCAAGTTTGTATTTTTCTTTGGCTTTCTCAAGAAACTTTGGATACTGCCCCGTCAATGTCAACGCTTGCGACGTAAAGGCAGGTTGCCAGCGCCCGTCTTGCCATTTCATGCTGTACTTACTGCAATGCTCATCTTCCAGGAAATATTTCGTTGTTTCCTGCCTATACTGTAAAAATGTATAGATAATGGGAATTTGCAGGGTAGTGTCTTCGCTGCTCAATTCCAAAATGGCCAGGGGAAAGAAGTTTTCGAATTTGGCATACTCTTTAGTCAGCACATCTTCGCGTTTAGGGAAGGTGCTGACCACTTTAACGATGAAATCTTTTCTTACCAGGGTTTGCGAAAAACAGTTTAATGATAATGTCACCAGAAGGAAAAGGAATAATTGTCGCATATAAAGGTGCTTTTTATGCTTTGAAACGTTTAACCATTTCTGATGGATTTCCAGGTTTTATACAGCTCATCCTGTTTGGGCCGGTTGGCCGGCATTTCTTTGAGTGGTTCGCAGGGCTGACAGTATTCCTGCATTTCCTTTGGCAAAGCCTGGTATAGCGCCGTGCCGTCGGATTTCCATTTTATCATCTCATCGCTCACTTCTTTGATGATCTTCGCCGGATTGCCGGCGAGCAAACTGCGCTTTGGAATTTTTTCTCCTGCTTTTACAAAACTTAACGCGCCTACGATGCACTCATCGCCGAGTTCTACTTCATCCATGATCACGCTGTTCATACCCACCAGGCAATTTTTCCCTATAACTGCTCCGTGAATAATAGCACCGTGACCAATATGCGCGGCTTCTTTCAGCACCACCGTCACGCCGGGAAACATATGAATGGTACAGTTTTCCTGCACATTGCAGCCGTCTTCGATAATGATGCCGCCCCAGTCGCCTCGGATGGCTGCCCCCGGACCTACGTACACATTTTTCCCGATAATAACATTACCGGTAACCGCTGCCAGCGGGTGAACGAAGGAAGAGGGATGCACAACTGGTATGAAACCTTTGAATGCGTAAATCATAAGCCTTGCGCGTTGATCATGGGCTTGCCGGTGCGGAAACAGGTGCCTTTGAAAAACCCGACCTGCTCATTTTTCTGGTTATGAATGGCGATGATGTACACGCCGGTGGTGCGGCCATTGTGTATTTCTTTGGCTTCGGCTGTGAGCACGTCGCCGGCATTCACTGCCTTCATAAAGGTGATGGTCACGTCGAGCGCCACTGAAATATTATTCCGGTTATTGCAGGCAAAAGCAAAGGCGCTGTCGGCCAGCGAAAATGGAATGCCACCGTGCACAATGCCAAAACCATTGACCATTTCGGGGCGCACAGTCATTTGCACCTTGCTGTAGCCTTCCTGCACTTCCAGCACTTTGATACCCAGCCATTGGCTGAAGCGGTCTTTTTCCATCATTGCATCCACAACAGATGCGGGAGTAGTGGGTTGAGCCATATTTTTCAATTATTCGCCCTTAAAGATAGCGGGTCTTTTTTCGAGAAATGCATTCAATCCCTCTTTAAAATCGCTGGTCACAGCGGCTTTCTGCTGGTAAGTATCTTCCAGCGCCAGTTGTTGGTCCAGGTTATTGCTCATGGATTGGTTCAACACTTCTTTGGTATAAGCCAGTCCTTTAGTGGGCATTTGCGCCAGGGTAAGGGCGAGTTTTCTGCTTTCGGCGGCAAAGGTTTCGTCGGGAAAAACTTTATAGAGCATACCCATCTGTTCTGCCGCGGCAGCGGGCACTTTGTCGCCCAGCATCATCAGCGCGCTTGCCTTTTGCCAGCCTATTAGCCTGGGTAAAATAAAGGTACCGCCACTGTCGGGTATAAGTCCCAGTTTGGAAAATGCCTGTATAAACGAAGCCGACTGCGCGGCCACCACCACATCGCAGGCCAGCGCAATATTGGCGCCTGCGCCCGCAGCCACACCATTGACCGCGGCCAGCATGGGCTTGGCAATTTTGCGTATGCGCGTGATGATGGGATTATAGTGTTCGCTCAGTATCGGTTTCATACCCGGACCGTTGGGATCGGTTACTTCCTGCAGATCCTGCCCCGCCGAAAATCCCTTACCCGCGCCCGTGATATAAACACAGCGCACCGATTGGTCCGCCGCGCATTCGTCGAGCTTTTGTTGCAGCAGCAGCGACATGTCGCGGTTGAAGGCATTTAATTTGTCGGGACGGTTGAGCGTGATGATGCCCACACCTTCTTCGATCGCAAACAGAATTGATGACATGATTATGTTAATGGCATTTGAAATAATCAAAAGGCTCGTGGCAGGCATTGCACTGGTAAAGCGATTTGCAGGCGGTGGAACCAAACTCGCTTACGCGCCGCGTGCTGTATGAGCCGCAACGCGGGCACTGCACCGATTCTTCGGCAAACAATTTCATATCGCAAACCTGCTGACTGGGATTGGGGGGAGCAATACCATAGGCCCGCAATTTTTCTTTACCCGCCTCGCTCATCCAGTCTGTGGTCCATGCTGGCGAGAGTACGGTGGTGATCTTCACCTGCTCTATTCCATGCTCCAGCAGCGTCATACGGATGTTCATCCTGATCACATCCATAGCAGGGCAACCTGAATAGGTGGGCGTGATCACAATCTCGGTCTCGCCGCTTTCCTCACTGTGGTTGACAGCCCTCACTATTCCAAGGTCAATGATAGAAAGCACAGGAATTTCCGGGTCGGTTACTTTTTCAAGTAATGACCAGATTTGCTGGGTTGATATGTTGGTGTTTGTTGCCAAATCAAATTTGTTTTACCACTCCATACCGGGGTAAGCTCTTTGTAAAAATTGCAGGTCGGCCAGTAAATAGCCGAGATGTTCGGTATGAATGCCTTCTTTACCACCGCTTTGAAACCAGGTGGTGGTGGGTATGGTTAGTGTTGCTTCGTTGAAAACATCCTGCACTTTCTGCAGCCAGTTATCTTTCAGACTGCTTACATCTACACCAATGCCATTATCGGCAACAGATTTTTCATAATCCGAAGGCACAAACAACTCGCCGGTGAATGCCCAAAGATCGGCCAGGGCATTTTCCATGCGGTTATGACTTTCTTCCGTGCCATCGCCGAGACGAATCACCCACTCGCTGCTCCAGCGCACATGGTAAGTTACTTCCTTCAGCGATTTTTCTGCGATGGCGGCAAGCGTTGTATCGCTCGAGTGCAGCATTTGCTGAAACAAAAGCATTTGATAAGCGCTGAAGAAAAACTGGCGCAAAGTGGTCACCGCCCAGTCGCCCCTGGGCAATTCCACGAGCAGGCAGTTCCTGAATTCCCGCGCGTCGCGCAGGTAGGCCAACCTATCTTCGGTGGCGCCGTTGCCGATCAATTGCGCGGCGTATTGGTAAAGACTTCTCGCCTGTCCTATGAGGTCGAGTGAAATATTGGTGATGGCAATATCCTGTTCCAATACCGGTCCATGGCCGCACCATTCGCTGTTGCGCTGACCAAGTATCAGGGCGTTATCGGCCAGGTGCAGCACATAATCGGATAGTATCTGGCGGTTATTGCTCATAGTTTACATGTGTTTTACTTCATCGGGCACATTGTAAAAGGTGGGGTGGCGATATACTTTGTCGCTGGCGGGTTCGTAAAATGATTCCGCTTCTTCGGGGTTGGAAGCATGAATGTATTTGCTTTCCACCACCCAGATGCTCACGCCTTCCATGCGGCGCGTATACACATCGCGGGCATTTTCGATGGCCATCTGCGCATCGGCGGCATGCAGGCTGCCCACGTGTTTATGATCGAGGCCTTGTTTGCTGCGGATGAATACTTCCCACAGCGGCCAGTCGCTTTGTGTGGCGGTTTGCCGGGCGTCGGCTGCGCCGCCGGATTTGTCTTCCGGGATATCGCCGTAGTAGTATTTGAGGATGAAGTTTTTCATTTTTCTAACCGTTTACTGTGTGTACAACTTGAATATCCCACTTACAACTCCATGTTTTTCGTAGAAATCCCACGCGAAGAATTCCACTTGAGTATCAGGCAACCTGTTGTGTTTCTCTCGCCTTTCTTTTTTCTGCATGCACGGCAGCGGCCTGCCGCACCCATTCGCCTTCCTGCCAGGCTTTGCGTCGGGCATCGAGGCGCTGTTTGTTGCAGGGGCCATTCCCTTTCACCACATTCCAGAATTCTTCCCAGTTAATTTCACCAAAATCATAATGATTTCTTTCGGGATTCCATTTCAGTTCAGGATCGGGCAGGGTAACGTTGAGAATTTTTGCCTGCTCGGCAATCATGTCCACGAATTTCTGGCGCAGTTCGTCGTTGCTCATGCGCTTGATCTTCCACTGCGTGCTTTGTTCGCTGTGGGTTGATTCGCTGTCGTGCGGACCAAACATCATCAGCGAGGGCCACCACCAGCGGTTCACTGCGTCCTGGCACATCGCTTTTTGCACATCGGTACCGCGACTAAGCGTGAGCAGAATTTCAAAGCCCTGGCGCTGGTGAAAACTTTCTTCTTTACAAATCCTTACCATAGCGCGTGCATAAGGACCGTACGATGTTCGGCACAACATTACCTGGTTTAGTATGGCTGCGCCATCCACCAGCCAGCCAATAGCGCCGATATCGGCCCAGGTAAGCGTGGGGTAGTTGAAAATGGATGAATATTTTGCTTTTCCGCTGTGCAGGTCGTTGATGGTCTGCTCGCGGCTTACGCCCAGTGTTTCCGTTGCTGAATAAAGATAAAGCCCATGTCCTGCCTCGTCCTGTACTTTCGCCAATAAAATGGCTTTGCGCTTCAGTGTCGGGGCACGCGTTATCCAGTTGCCTTCGGGCAACATGCCTACCACTTCGCTGTGCGCGTGCTGCGAAATCTGCCTGATCAGCGTCTTGCGATACTGCTCCGGCATCCAGTCCTTCGGCTCAATCTTGATTTCCTTCTCGATTTTATCGAGGAAAATCTTTTCCAAATCCTTAATGGACATATTCAGCGGCTTTAAGTGGTAAAGATAACTTTTTACTATTTAGCTAACAACTGTTAGCAATAAAAGTTTGATGTGAATCCCTGAGCGCTTACTCGTCACCGGTTGGAGATTTATTTTATATCAAAATCCACCTTCACTTCTTCACTGCGCGGGTGACTCTGGCAGGTGAGTATATATCCCTCATCAATTTCTTCCTGTTCCAGCGCATAGTGAACGTCCATATCAACTTTTCCTTCAAGCAGTCGCGCTTTGCAGGTAGCACACACGCCGCCTTTGCAGGAGTAAGGCAGGTCGGCGCCTTGTTTGAGTGCGGCTTCAAGAATGGTATCGCCATCGAAGGGAAGATCGAAGGAAAATGAAATGCCGTCGAGCTTAACGGTTACCTTGCTGGTCTTGCCCGCCACTTCAGTGGGCGAGGTCAGTTGTTCTTTACGCATGGCCGAAGACTGGCCGGGCGTGGTGAATAACTCAAAATGAATTTTGCGCTGGTCAATACCTTTTTCAATCAGCCAGTTTTTGATACTGAAAATCATTTCTTCGGGACCGCAGATGAAGATGTCATCGGCCTTTGCGACGTTGATCAGTTTTTCGCTGAGTTGATTCAGTTTATCGGCATTGATTCGCCCGTAATAAACTTCCGCTTCGGTCTTTTCGCGGCTGAGGATGTAGTGGATCGCGAGCCGGTCGATATAGCGGTTCTTCAGCGCTTCGAGTTCTTCCTTGAAAATAATGTTGCTGCGGTTGCGGTTGCCATATACCAGTGTGAAACTACTTTGCGGCTCGGTGGCCAGCGTAGTTTTTATAATGGACATGAGGGGCGTGATGCCGCTGCCGGCCGCAAAGGCGAGATAATTTTTCTTATGCGATGGGTTGAGCTCAGTATAAAATTTTCCCGTCGGTGCCAGCACATCTACATAGTCGCCTTTCTTTAAAGTAGTATTTACCCAGGTAGAAAAACGGCCGAAGGGTGCCAGTTTTACTGCCACGCGCAACTCATTCTCGAAAGGACTGGTGCAAATGGAATACGAGCGGCGCAGTTCTTCCCCGTCGAGGAAGGCGCGCAGTGTAATGTTTTGCCCCTGCTTGTAGGCAAATTTATTTTTCAGCTCTTCGGGTACCTCAAAAGCGATGGATACACATTCAGGGGTTTCCCGGCGAAGGTCAGCCACTTGTAGTTTATGAAAATGAGTAGCCACGACAAGCAATGTTTAGGGTGAACGGTTATTTGTTGCGCAAACCTTCGATCAGTATCTGCACCATATTGTCTTCGAGCATTTTCGGCTCGATCTTTTTCTTACTGCGGTGCCAGCTTTCGATACCACTCACAGCGTGCAGCATGATCAGTACCACGGTAGGCGCATCGATCTTTTTGATCTCCCCGCGTTGTATACCCTGCTCAATGATGGAAGCAATGCGCTGCCTGTAGGCGCGGCGCTGTCCCTGCATATTGCTCAGGTAGGGATCGGTAAGATGTTTCCACTCGCGGTCGCTCACATACACTTCTTCGTAGTTGTCGATCATCTGCTGGATATGGAAGCGCAGTATAGCCTCCACCTTGGCGATGGCGCTGTCGTGAGCCGCATCCACTTCTTCGATATGCTGCAGGAAGTTGTTGGCCACCTTAAAGCAGATCTCCTGCAATATTTCTGCCTTCGAACTGATATGGTTGTACAGGCTGGCTGCTTCCACTCCTACGTGTTCAGCCAGGTCGCGCATAGAGGTGGCGCTGAATCCTTTTTCTCTAAATAGTTTGGCCGCCTTGGCAATGATTACATCTTTGCGTGTGCCGTTCCGGTTTCTTTTAATTTTTGCCATAGTGAATTCAAGGAGAACAAATATAATGCAAAGCTAACGCATGTTAGCGGATATTTTCAAATTCTTACTAACGCGAATCGGGTGGAAGACTGAAGAAGGAACAGGGAAGGTTGAATGCTAAATAATAAACTTCAAACTTCCCTGTTCAAATTTCCTTGTTCATTCTTCAATATTCTCTTACGTTTGCGGGCTGAAAAACTCAAATATGTCATTGATCGTTGTAGGAACCATGGCTTTTGATGCCATTCAAACGCCTTTTGCCAAGACAGAGCAGGTAGTGGGAGGATCGGCCACGTACGTGGCTTATGCCGCCAGCAATTTTGTGCAGCCGATTCACCAGGTATCGATTGTGGGCTTCGATTTTCCCAAAGAAGAGTTGAGTGAACTGCAAAAGCGTGGCGTGCAACTGGAAGGAGTGAAGGTGGTTCCTGATAAAAAATCATTTTTCTGGAGCGGCAAGTATCACCTGGATATGAACAGCCGCGATACCCTGGTGACCGACCTGAACGTGCTGCTCGATTTTGATCCCAAATTGCCGGAGGCCAGCCAGGAAGCAGAATTCCTGATGTTGGGCAACCTCGATCCCAAGATACAGATGAAGGTGATTCACCAGATGAAAAGAAGGCCGCGACTGATTGCCATGGACACGATGAACTTCTGGATGGAAACTGCGATGCCCGAACTAGAGCAGGTGTTGAAGATGGTGGATGTGTTGCTGATCAATGACAGCGAAGCAAGACAACTGAGCGCTCAATATTCGCTGGTAAAAGCCGCCAGGGAAATTCTGAAAATGGGTCCCAAATACCTCGTTATAAAGAAAGGTGAGCACGGCGCATTGCTCTTCCACGAAGACCAGGTGTTCTTTGCTCCCGCCCTGCCTTTGGAAGAAGTGTTTGATCCCACCGGCGCTGGCGACACTTTTGCAGGCGGATTTATCGGTCATCTTGCCCGCACCAAAGACATTTCTTTCGGCAATATGAAAACCGGCATTATCGTTGGCTCTGCCATGGCTTCTTATTGCGTGGAAAAATTTGGCCCGCAGCGACTGAAGGAAATCAGCAAACAGGACATCGATAACCGCATTCAGCAGTTTATTGATCTGGTGAACTTTGATATTGAGCTGGTGTAGCAGCGAAGTAGTTGCAATGCTATTTTCTTCCCAGCATCAGTGTCATTATAATCTCGTTGTAACTTTTCCAGAAGCGCCTGTCCGGGAGCCACGGAGCGAGTAAATGCCCTGAAAATACCATCATAATTTGCCCGCCAGCGTTACAACGTTCTTATATTTTTTCGTTTTCCCCTGCAGGTTGAACACCTCTGTTAATATTATGTAGTGCCCGATTGGTAAAGGTTTTCGCTGGTCATCGAGACCGTCCCAGTGGAATGTGGCGGATTCTCCCATAGTGGTGTTGCTGGTTAGTCTTCTCACCGGCCGGCCCTTATCGTCAAAAATTTGAATGTTTATTACATAGCCCGGTTCCTCAAGTTGACAATGAATGGTGGCAAACTCATTGTTGATAGCTGCAAATATTTTGGGTGAAACCGTTACCACGCCCTGCGCCTGCAAATCTGCCCTGAATTGAGAATTCTGATAACCCGGCGTACCATATCCGGCCGTGGCCGCAGCGGATGTCCAGTTGTTGCGGTTTTGCGTGCTGTCATTATAACTAATGCGTTCGAGCGCCACGCCTTCTTCGTTTTCGAGCAGCGCGAAATGCCATTTGCTATCATACTGCAGTTGATCGATTACTTCTCCCTGGAAATTGATAAGCACAATATGACCTTTATCATCCGGCATTGAAGGCAAGGCGGTTAGTTGTATATATAGAGGGTGACCTTTTAGCGGATAATGACTGCGCAACCAGTCAATATTTGTCGATATTACACAATATGTATTTGGGAACAGCAGTAACGGTTTATCTGAAATTTGTTTGCTGTTAGTCAGATTTCCAGCGGCGTTTTTGTTTGCTATATATAATTTTTGGAGGTCGATTGTTTTGTTGCTGCGGTTATACAATTCGATATAATCATATCCATCGGGTGGCGGATTGAATAGAATTTCGTTAATAGCGATATCGAAGTGTTTTTCCTGTACTGGTATTGCGGCGAGTGCGGTATTACGAATTCCAATTAGATTGCCGGCGCAATCTGCAATGTTGGCGACTGTAAGCTGATAGGAAGTGTTTATCGAAAGGGTGCTTCCGAATTGCAAAATCACCTCTGAAAAAAGTGGCGGCACAGGGCTGGCGGTGAAAGGCGTTCCAAGTTTTTCGAGCTTATAATGGGAGGCATAGGCTGCACTAGTGCTGTCAAGCGATTCATCAAATACTGCTACTATGGTTGTACTATCAATGGTATAAGTTCTCAGCAGTGCAGGAGCCAGGTCATCTGCATTGGAGCCATTCACGGAGTTTATTTTTCCGGGCGTACCGCCATTCGGATCATTACTCGCTTTCCAGTTATTACTTCCTCCGCAGGGATTATAGACATCGATCATTTCCAGCGTCCAGCCTCCATCGCGCTTTACGTCATTTTGATACCAATCCACAGCGTATTCTATGGCGTGAATGATTTTCCCCTCGGGAGAATAAAGCACAATGAGGTCGCGATCATTGTTGAGTGAGGGGAAATTTGAAACGCCAATGGCGTTTCCGAATTGATTGTACGCAACGGCGGCAGCGTTAGGGCATATAATAACGTACGCTCCCGGCTCCAGGACAAAGTCGCTATTGATCGTTGCCGTGCTACTGCCATCGCTGATTTTCCAATGGCGAAGGGAAATTGGGTTAGAAGAATTATTTCTCAACTCAATGAATTCGCTATTGGGTAACCCGATGGCAGGTGATGGATCGGGGAAAATTTCATCAATAACGATATCGAACCGATTGGCAGGCTGGGCAAGGCTTGCCAACGGGTACAGCAATAACAGGCATGCTGCTATCAGCAGGTGATTCAGGATAAGCACCGGTCAGGAATTTTGTGGTTAAGAAAATGGGGAATCAGTCAGGTTTTTGCTTGTCGGGATCGTATACCAGGTGTTGATTTTCGGCAGAAAAAGTTTAACAATTGAAAAATAGCCGGGCAGATTCGAAGCAAACGGCGCAAAGCTATAAAAATTTTTTGCCGGCAAACAAGCGTAACAAAGTTTTTCATGAAATTTTGATTTCCAATTAGCAGTGCTGAGTTTTAACTCAACAAAATTGGTGGACTTTTAAAAGAAATTTGGCGACAATTGTTTTGCACTCTATTTTTGCGACCATTATGATGAACAAGAAGTATACAAAGATTACCAAGACATTTTCCATCCAAGGGGAAGGTTAAGGAATTTTTGTATAATCAAAATATCGTGAGCCTCCCCAACAGGGAGGCTCAATTGTTTTAAGCATATTCATAACCAAAAAAACAGACACCAAAATGAAAGTGGCCGTCGTCGGTGCTACCGGCCTGGTAGGCACCAAAATGTTGCAGGTACTGGCTGAAAGGAATTTTCCTGTAACGGAACTTATACCAGTAGCTTCGGAAAAATCAGTAGGCAAGGAAGTAACCTTCAAGGGCAAGCAATACAAGGTGGTTAGCATGACCGATGCCATCGCTGCCAAACCTGCTGTGGCCCTTTTTTCTGCCGGTGGCAGCACCTCGCTGGAGTGGGCGCCCAAATTTGCCGAAGCAGGCATCACCGTGATCGATAATTCATCGGCATGGCGTATGGACCCCACCAAAAAACTCGTGGTGCCCGAAGTGAACGCAGACGTGCTCACCAAAGACGACAAGATCATCGCCAACCCCAACTGCTCCACCATCCAGATGGTAGTGGCGCTGAATCCGCTTCATAAGCAATACAAGATTAAAAGGGTTGTTGTGTCTACGTACCAGAGCGTGACAGGCACCGGCAAAAAAGCCGTCGACCAATTACTGGGCGAACGTGCCAGGTCGGTGAAGGGCTTGAATGGCGAGTATCCCATGGCTTATAAATACCCCATCGACCTGAACGTGATTCCGCAGATTGATGTGTTTCTCGACAACGGCTATACCAAGGAAGAGATGAAGATGGTGAACGAGACCAAGAAAATTATTGGCGACGATTCCATCCGCGTTACTTCCACCACCGTACGCATACCGGTAATGGGCGGTCATAGCGAGAGCGTGAACGTGGAATTTGCGAAAGACTATGAGCTGAGTGATGTGAGAAATATATTGGCCAGAACGCCGGGCGTGGTAGTGGTGGATGATCCCGCCAACCACCAATACCCCATGCCTATGGATGCGCACGAAAAAGATGAGGTGTTTGTGGGCCGTCTCCGCCGCGACGAGTCACAACCCAATACATTGAACATGTGGATTGTGAGCGACAACCTGCGCAAGGGCGCTGCCACCAACGCAGTTCAGATAGCCGAATACCTTAGGGAGAAGGGATTGTTGTGAGAAGCAAAAATGGTGAAAAGGGGAATTTTCCCCTTTTCATTTTTCCCGCTAATCCATCATGGTGCGGTTAATGAAATGTACCAGCGGCTGAATGGTCTCGAAGGCATTGAGGCAAATCTTCAATAATTGTTTCGACTGCAGCTCAGCATCCTTAATATCATGCATTGCAATCCAGCTTTTCAGTTTCAGATCGTCCGCAGCCGGGTTATCTTGTTCAAAACCTTGCGGCACGCGGGTGAGACTGATATCATCTCCCCGGTACAGTCCGCCGAAAAGTGATTTAAACTTTTTACTGCCATGGATTTTTTTAAATTCATCATAACAGTAATCAATTTCCTGCCGGATCTTCTTTAATTCCGGTGGCTGGGGCATCCAAACGCCGCCTCCCACGAAACTGCCTCCTGGTTCAACATGCACATAATATCCGCCGAAAACAGATTTTTTGCCACCCATATTAATGCTGGCAGCGAAATGCGTCTTGTAAGGCGTTTTATCTTTTGAAAAGCGAATATCGCGGTTGATGCGAAACATGCACTGCTTTGCCACCTGCTCTTTTATGGTCGGATCTTTCAAAGCATGTTTGTCGATGAGCTGTTGCAGAAACTCTTCAAAATTTTTTCTTGCCGCATCATAGTGTTTGCGGTGCGCATCGAACCAGGGTTTGTTGTTATTCTTTTTGAGGTCTTTCAGAAATTTAATGGTCGCTGCTTCTATCATAGGTTAAAGTATCGTTCAAAAAAAGAAGTGGTGTGATCTTTGGAGAGTTGACACACCACTCATCTTTTAATAGGATTAACTACGGGCATTATCTGATCCTGCCCCAGTTCTCACCACTTTTGATGCGGTACATGGTCATCTCGGAGACGCCATATTTTTCCGCCAATCTCTTGATAGTGATTTTCCGGTTCTTGTCGTTCAGGATTTTCTTAATGCTCTTCACCTGGTTGGCATTCAGCTTGAGACCTTCGGAGCGGTTTGCCTGCACTTTTTTGTAGGCAATCTTTGCCGGAGAGTGTTGCTGGTGCTCAATCATTTCTTCGAGAGTTGCCCATTTCAGATTCTTCACGCTATTATCAAGTTTGTTATGATTCAGGTGAATCACATACTTGTGTTTAGGAGAAGCTTTCTTGAGAAATAAGCGCGCAATCTCGCGGTGAATGTAGAGGGTTCCGTTGTTACCTGGACGGTGCAAGTTGAGAGTGCGATAACCGGTAGTTAACGAACCCTGCAACAATTTGCCATCTTCAATAACATCATTGGTGTAGCTGGCAATGCGTCCTTGAGAAGATAACGCATACTTTTTTCTGAGGTGTTTCCAGCCCGGAAACTGCAGAGGTTTCCACACCTCGTTGGGGAGTTTTTTTATCATCGCCTTTTCCTTTTGGCTAAAGTTACAAAAAAACAAATGTGATTATCAAATATTGACAAGAATCATATCATTCCCTGATAAGCGAAAGGAACTCTTCTTCGCTTATAATTTTCACAGTTCCCAATTTTTTGGCCTTGTCGAGCTTGCTTCCGGCCTCTTCACCGGCCACAAGATAGTTCAGGTTCTTGCTAACGCCGCTCAATAGAGTACCACCATTGGCCTCTACCATGGCCTCGGCCTCGCTGCGCTTCAGGGTAGGTAGGGTTCCTGTAAATAAAAACGTTTGTCCGGCCAGTTTACCCCCCGATGGCGCATCCTTACCGGTGCTGTGTAGATGAAGACCGAGCAATTCCAGCTCTTGCAGCATTTTGAGATTGTCCCAATTGTGGAAAAACTGGTACACCGAACCCGCTACCTTCGGGCCTATATCTTCGAGATTTTGCAGGTCTTCTATTGAGAAATCTTTGAATTCGTACAAATGTTTTACCGCATGGGCCAAAGTCTTGGCCGTTGTAACTCCTACATAGCGTATACCCAATGCAAAGATCAGACGATGCAAGGGTTGTTGTTTGGAAGCTTCTATCGCTTCTTTGAGCTTTCCAATACTTTTCTCCCCAAACCCCTCCAGTTGCTGGATCTTGTCGTAAGGCAGTCGGTATATACCGGGAATATCTTTCAAAAAGCCCAGCGCAAAGAATTTTCTGACATTGGCTTCCCCAAAACCGCGTATATCCATAGCATCTTTGCTGGTAAAATGTATGATGCGCTCCACTACCTGGGCCTCGCAGTTGATATTATTGCAGCGCCAGACCGCTTCATCGATGGGTTTTACTAATGGGTCGCCGCACACCGGACAATGTGTAGGAAACACAATTTCCTTTTCGGACCCCGTACGCAGTTCGGTCAGGGGTTTTACAATATAGGGTATAACATCACCGGCCCGCTCCACTAATACGGTATCGCCGAGTTTCAGGTCTTTTTCCCTGATCACATCTTCGTTAAAAAGAGAAATAGACGTGATGGTAACCCCACCTATATGAACAGGGTCTATTTTCGCCACCGGCGTAATGGAGCCTGTTCTGCCAACCTGGAATTCCACATCTCTTAATTTGCTGGTGCCTTGTCTTGCCTCGAATTTATAAGCGATGGCCCAGCGCGGGTGGTGACTGGTATTGCCCAGCTTTTCGTACAGGCGGGTATCATTTACTTTTATCACCATGCCATCTATTTCATAACCCAGGTTGTCGCGGTCTTTCTCAAAATCGGTGCAAAATTTTACCACGGCATCGATTCCTTTCAACACCTTTTTCTCTTTTTCAGGGCTGCGGAAGCCGAGGTCCCATAACATTTTCAGGCTGCCGGCATGTGTTTGCAGTTCGGGAATTTCGCGCTTACCGGGTACCGGGGTTACGTGGCCGATATTATATATAAAGGCTTCGAGGTTGCGGTCGCGCACAATCTTCGGGTCTTTGGCGCGCAGTGAACCGGCAGCGGCGTTGCGCGGGTTGGCGAGCGGCGGCAGGTTCTGCTCAACCTGCTTTTCATTGAATTTTTTAAAATTTTGTTTATTCATCAACACCTCACCCCTGATCTCGATCTTCTGGATGCCGTACTTCGAAAACGCTGCCGACAACGGCACCGATCTTACCTGTTTGATATTGGTGGTGATATCATCGCCAATAGAACCATCACCGCGAGTGGCGCCGCGCACCAGCAGGTCATTTTCATAAATAAGAGAAATGCTGGCCCCGTCAAACTTGGGTTCTACACAGTATTCAACAACATCCGTTTTCAGAATTTCTCTCGTGCGCCGGTCGAAATCCACCAGGTCTTCCGCGTTGTACGAGTTATCAAGCGAGAGCATGGGCACAAGGTGCGCCACCTTGGGAAAATCTTTCGTGAGCTCCCTCGCCACGCGTTGTGTGGGCGAGTCGGGTGTAATAACAGAAGGATCTTCCTGCTCGAGTTTTTCCAGCGCTTTAAACAACTGATCATATTCCGCATCCGCAATCAGCGGGTCATTCAATATATAATAGCGGTATTCATGAAAGCGCAGTACCTGCCTCAGCTCCTCAACATCTTTGATGGTGATTTTCTTTTTACCATTCTTATCCAACAGCTCAGCCGTCTTTTTCTGCAACGCTTTTGTCTGGTCTGGTGTGTACATGAGGGATGGTTTGAGCGCTCTAAGATAGCACGTTGTGCGGTTTCGGGTCACGGGTGCCGCGGAATCCTGTAATTCGGGTGGCTGGTAAATGCGCCGATCACTATATCTTTACCGGGCATGCATGGCCAGCGGCCGCAGCAACTATTTCCCGGCTTCAAAACCAGGGGCACTCACCGGTTGCTGGTTTCCGCGGCCTGTTTGGTTAAGGAAATTTATTTCGTACATTTTCATCGGAACCAAAACAACCTGCTTGGAAAATTCTTGTGAACTGATTAATGATTGTTGAAAAATTAATTATTGCAAGTAATGGGTACAGCACTGCAAAAAACCGTGCAACAACTGCGGTCTGAAAACAGCGAATTTTTCCAGATTGCGATTTCTGTGGACTGCGTAATTTTTGGTTTTGATCAGAATGAGCTCAAAGTATTACTGATAAAATCCGACCTTGAGAATTTCAGCGATCAATGGTCTCTGTTAGGCGACCTCGTAAGGCCCGATGAAAATCTGGACGATGCTTCTTACCGCGTGCTGAAAGAAAGAACCGGGCTGGATGATGTGTACCTGGAGCAGGTATACACTTTCGGCGATGTAGGACGTCACCCCGCAGGCCGGGTAATTACCACTGCGTATTATTCTCTCATTAATATCAAAGACCACCAGCTGAAGCTGAACGATAATGAACTTCACTGGCACCCGGTTAACGAGATCACCACATTGGCGTTTGACCATAAAACCATATTGGATACCTGTCTTGAAAGACTGCGTTCAAAAGTGGAGGAGCACCCGATTGTGTTTAACCTGCTGCCGGAGAAATTCTCGCTGCGGGAACTGCAAAACCTGTACGAAGCTATCCTGGGCACGAAGATGGACCGCAGGAATTTCCGCAAGAAATTTTTCCTGATGGACTGGCTGGTCGACATGAACGAGCTGGAGCAGGATGTACCTCACCGCCCGGGTAAATTGTACCGGTTTAATGCTTCCAAATTCTCCAGTGGCAAAAAGAAGCGGCAGGCCATGGCGGGTTGAAAGTCCTTTCTTCTTATTGATTAATGTATATTTTTCTTGTGCAATTATCTTTGATAAGCAGCATTTTATATTTTGCGCTGTCTAGTGAGTGTTGAACGGGCGCAGAAAAACGCAGACTCTCCCTAACGACAACACGAAGCGCCCCGGCTGTTCTGTAGCGTAAGACCTTGATTTGCAGGTGATAATTCCGACGGATTGATACTTTTTTAAAAAATGTTAGGATTTTATTAACAGGAATTAAAAAATGATTATAATTGTGTACTGATTACACACACCTGTTGCCATATTGATTAACCAATAATCTATCTGATTATGAACTCAAAGCGATTGCTCCCATGGGCATTCATTCCTGTCTTACTCCTGTTAATTTCTCAAACGGTATTAGCTCAAACGAAGGTTGTAAGTGGTAAGGTCAGAGATTCCAGAGGAAACGCTGTAATCGGCGCTTCTGTGGTGGTGAAGGGAACACAAACCGGAGGCACAACCGATGCCACTGGTGCATTCTCATTTGCTGCTCCCGAATCAGCTACCACGCTCACTGTTTCTGCAGTTGGTTATACTACCATCGATGTTCCCATCTCTGGTGGCACAATCGATGTAGTAATGGAAGAAACTACTGTGGACCTTAACGAAGTAATTGTGGTTGGTTACGGTACTGCCCGCAGGCGCGACGTGACCGGTTCAGTACAATCTGTAAAAGCAAAAGATTTCAACAAAGGTGTTATCGTATCACCCGACCAGGCCATTCAAGGTAAGGCCGCTGGTGTAATGATCATCAGCAACAGTGGTCAGCCCGGTGGTGCTACCACGGTAAGGATCAGGGGTACGGCCACTATCCGTTCGGGTCAGCAACCATTATATGTAGTGGATGGTGTGCCCTTGTCGGGTAACTCAGCCAGGCCCGGTGCAACAGGTGCAGGTATAGGCTCTACTCCCGGCACCAACCCCCTGAACTTCATGAACCCTAACGATATTGCTTCTATCGAAATATTGAAAGACGCCTCGGCTACAGCTATCTATGGTTCAAGAGGTGCAAATGGTGTAATCCTGATCACAACCAAGCGTGCTCAGACCGGCGAGCCTTACATTGATGCAGGTGCTTCGGTTGGTTTCAGCAAGATCATGAAGAAACTGGAAGTGTTGGATGGTAACGAATACCGCAAAGCGCTTTCAGATTATGGTATGACCGGTGGAGATTTCGGTGGCAATGTAGATGCCATGGATGCCATCACCCGCACTGGTCTTACACATTCATACACTGCTGCAGTAGGTGGCGGTACTGCCAACAGCAAGTACAGAATATCTACCAGCTACCTCGATCAGCAGGGTATCGTAAAAGAATCTGAATTCAAAAAATATACGGCCAATGTAAACGGCGGGTTTAAACTGCTGAAGAACCGCAATCTGAATATCGATTTCAACGTATCAGTTTCTGGTACCAACGAACAGATTGCTCCTATTTCTAACGATGCGGGCTTTTCAGGTAGCCTTATAGGCCAGGCCTTGCAGTGGAACCCCACTCACCCGCTGATCGAGCCCGGCACCGGCCGCCCGTGGATTGACCCGGCTGTAGGTGCTACCACCATCAATCCGCTCGCCATGCTGGAAGCTTATGATGCAAGGCTGAACGAAAACGTGGTGCTCGCCAGCGTGACGCCTTCTTACAAACTCACCAAAGATCTCGAATACAAATTCCTGTACAGCATTGCTCACCGCCAGGGTAAATCGCGCGGTGAAGTAAAACGCTGGCTGAACCAGGAAGCAGTTGAGAACCGCGGTGCCGCTGTAATTGAAGATGCGCAGGAAACTACCCAGCAATTGACTCATACTTTGTCGTATGACAAACAGCTGAGCGATGCTTTCCGCATCAACGCCGTAGTAGGTTATGAATACATGAAGTTTGAAGGAAGAAATAATGGATTGTCTGGCCAGGACTTCACCGACGCCGGCGACCTGCACTACTACGACATTATGACCTATTCTTCGCAAGGTTCAAGAAACATCTGGTCATATACTCGCCCCAACACCGAATTGCAATCATTCTTCGGCAGGGCTATCATGAACTACAACGACAAATACTTGTTGACAGCCACCCTGCGTGCTGATGGTTCTACCAGGTTTGGTGCAAACAATAAATATGGTTACTTCCCCTCTGTAGCATTTGCCTGGAATATGTCGAATGAAAGTTTCCTGCAGAACACAGATGCTATCAGGAACCTGAAATTGCGTTTAGGTTGGGGTCAGACAGGTAACCAGGAATTCCCCTCGGGTGCTTCGCTCGAAAGGTATTCTTTCGGCCAGCAGAGCATAACTCAGCTGAACCAGCCCAACCCGAACCTGAAATGGGAAACATCAACCACTACCAACATTGGTCTTGATTTCAGCCTGTTTACCTTCCTGAGCGGTTCACTCGATTACTTCCACAAAAAGACCACTGACGTATTGTTTGAACAAATCGTAGCTCAGCCTGGTCCCAGCGGTATCAAATACTGGATCAACCTTCCGGGAAATATCACCAACAAAGGTTTTGAAGTTTCATTGACTGCCAACGTGCTCAACAAGAGGGATATGAACTGGAATGTGACAGTGAACGCTTCATTCCTAGAGAACAAAGTGGAAGGTATAGTTGGCTTCTATGAAACCGGTGCATTGCACGGCCAGGGTATATCGGGCGCCACTTCACAACGCCTGGTTAGCGGCCAGCCCCTGAACGTGTTCTACCTGGCTAAATACCTGGGCATCGACAAAGCTACCGGCCAGGGCTTATATGAAGGTGGCGACCCCTCAGTTAATAAATTCTACGTGGGCAGCCCCAACCCCAAGACATTGCTTGGTTTCAATACCGAATTCAGCTACAAAAAATTCTATGCTGTTGTGAACATGTATGGCAACTTTGGCCACTACATCTACAACAACACAGCTAACACAGTACTGCCAATTGGTAACCTGGGTTCAAGAAACATCGCGAAGGCGCTTCTCACCGGCGATGTGAAGGAAGATCCTTCCAACCCCATTACACCGTCTACCCGCTATCTTGAAAAAGGCAACTTTATTAAGATGGCCAACGTATCACTGGCATACAACCTCGGTACACTCGGCAACACTTTCAAAAGCGTAACGCTGACACTCACCGGGCAAAACTTGTTCGTGATTACAGACTTCACCGGGTTTGATCCTGAAGTGAACACAGATAAACAGGTAGGTGGTATTCCTTCGCTGGGTATAGAGTATACGCCTTACCCTACAGCGAGAACATTCTTGTTTGGCGTAAACTTTACCTTATAATCTTCAAAAACTCCGGTTATGAAAAATATATCAATATATTTTGTTCTCTTACTGATGCTGGTATTCAGCGCTTGTACCAAGCTGCATGAAACATTCAGGTCAGAACTTGAGGAATCGAGCTCAGGCACCATTGCAGTAGAAGACTTGCTGCGTAATGCTTACAATTCACTCAACAACCCCTTCCAGGACCAATCGCGTTTCTGGGCTGCACAACAACACACTACCGATGAAACAATAGGCCCGACTCGCGGTCCTGACTGGGACGATAATGGTGTATGGCGTGTATTGCACACCCACCAGTGGACTCCCGATCACGGCTTCTTAAGAGATACTTATCGCGAATTGTTGCAGGCGCAGTTTGCTGCCTCCAACGTGCTTGAGTTTAATCCTTCGCCTCAGCAGGCTGCAGAAGCCCGCTTCCTGCGTGCACTCACTATCTTCTGCGTGGCCGATGGCTGGGACCAGGTTCCCTATCGTGAAGACCTGAAGGACCTGACCAAACTGCCCGTTACGCTGAAAGGCGTGGATGCAATCAATTTTGTGATCCAGGAGTTGAACGAAATTCTGCCTAACCTGCCCAATGGCCCGGCGCATGTGGCTAATAAAGATGCGGCCCGCACCCTGTTGATGAAATGTTACCTTAACAAAGGTGCATTTGCCAACCGCCAGAACCCCACCTTCGACGCCGCCGACATGCAGCAGGTAATTACACTCGCCGACCAGATTACCGGTTATACGCTTAATGATAACTACTTCGAAAACTTTGCGTGGGATAACGACGAGAAATCATCCGAAAACATCTTTACCCTGTACAATAAAGATGGTGACCGTGGAGGTAACGTGCGCTCAAGATGGTTCCTGGGCCTGCACTACAACCAGAAGCCCAACGGCTGGAATGGATTTACCACACTGTCTGATTTCTATGCCAAGTTTGAACCCACCGACAAGCGCATAGGTGGCGACTATCCCGGTGTTACCGACGTGAGCGGTCTGAAAGTTGGCTTCCTCGTAGGTCAGCAATACGATGAAAATGGTATTGCGCTGGATGACCGTAGAGGAAATAAGCTTGCCTTCAAACCCGAAGTACAACTGAAAGAAACCGGTAACGACCTCGAGATCACCGGTATCCGTGTTATGAAATATCCGCCAGACTATACCGGCGGTGAACAAGCCGATAATGACTACGTAATATTCAGGTATGCCGACGTGCTGCTGATGAAAGCTGAAGCACTGTTGCGTACCAATCAGGAAGCCGAAGCCCGTACTATCGTAAACGAACTTCGCGCAGCTCGTGGCGCTTCCGCGCTGACCACACTCGATGAGCAAACATTGCTCGACGAACGTGGAAGAGAATTGTATTGGGAAGGATGGAGAAGACAAGACCTGATCCGTTTTGGTAAATACCTGACCCCCTGGCAGGAAAAACCAACCGACGATCCGAAATACCTCCTGTTCCCGATACCGACCGAACAATTGGCTGTGAATCCGAACCTGGAACAAAACCCCGGATACGCCGATTAAAAATTTTCATACCAAAAAAACAAAAGGCCCATTCTTAGTAATGGCCTTTTGTTTTTTTATGAAGAACCGTTAGAATTAACGTGCTCATATATCCTCAAATCACTTAATTTGCCAGTACTCCGCGCCCTACGACATTCAAACAAAAAGCGATGAATTTGAACAGGATTCTTGCCTATAGTCTTTGTAGCGTTGCACTCCTCGCGCAACTGTCTTGCCAGCAAGACAACAAGACACCCGCTCTTTTTGAGCTGATGGAAAACACCGGCATTAACTTCAAAAACGATGTGCAGCATAACAAGGATGTGAACGTGCTCACATTCCGGAATTTCTATAATGGCGGAGGCGTTGCTATCGGCGATATCAACAACGACGGACTGGCCGATGTATTCTTTACGGCTAATATGGGCCCCAACAAACTCTACCTGAACAAGGGTAACTGGCAGTTTGAAGATATTTCCGAAAAAGCAGGTTTTACCGATAAAGACCGCTGGAGCACCGGTGCGGTGATGGTGGATATCAACCACGACGGATGGCTGGATATTTTCGTGGCCAACTCGGGTAATATGACCGACAGCTTATTACGCCGCAACCAGCTTTTCATCAACAACAAAGACCTTACCTTCACCGAATCTGCCGCCGATTACGGGCTGGACGACGACGGGTACACTACGCAGGCCACATTTTTCGATTACGACCTGGATGGCGACCTCGATTGCTTCCTGGTCAATAACAGTCCCATTCCCGTTAACACGCTTAATTACGCCAATAAACGCAGCCTGCCCGCGTCGGAATGGCCGGTGGCAGGCTTCCTGAAGGGCGGCGGCGATCACCTGTTCCGCAACGATGATGGCAAGTTCGTGGAAGTAACCAAAGAAGCCGGCATTCACGGCAGCCTTATCAGCCTGGGTCTTGGCGCCACTGTGGGCGACGTAAATGGCGATGGCTATCCCGACATCTACGTGTCGAACGATTTTTTTGAAAAAGACTATCTCTATATCAACCAGCGCAACGGTACCTTCCGCGATGAACTGGAACAGCGCATGCAGCATATCAGTCTTGCCTCCATGGGCGCCGATATGGCCGATATCAACAACGATGGTCACCCGGAAATTTTCACCACCGATATGCTGCCCGATGATGATTATCGTTTGAAGACCACTTCTTCGTTCGATAATATCGACCAGTTTCGCCTCAGGGAAAATTCCGATTTCTATTACCAGTACATGCAGAATACACTGCAGCTGAACAAGGGAGATGGCACCTTCAACGACGTGGCCTGGTACAGCGGTGTGGCAGCTTCTGACTGGAGCTGGGGTCCGTTGATGTTTGATGCGGATAATGATGGACTGGTTGATCTCTTCGTTTGCAACGGTATTTACCTCGATGTGACCGACCAGGATTTCATCGACTTTTTTGCCAATGAAATCATTCAGCGAATGGTAATGACGGGCAAGAAAGAAGAGGTGGAGGAAATCTTAAATAAAATGCCTTCGCATCCCATTCTCAATAAAGCTTATCGCAATATAGACGGCCTGAAATTCCAGGAATCTGCTAAAGAATGGGGATTGGTGCAGACTTCCTTCTCCAACGGCGCTGCTTATGGCGATCTTGATAATGACGGCGACCTGGATTTGATAATCAGTAACGTGAACCAGCCGGCCTTTGTCTATCGCAATAACTGTCCACCGGGTAAAAATCATTACCTCAGTATTTTCCTAAAAGGAAAAGGGAAAAACACATTTGCCATTGGCAGTAAAATTCAACTCTTCAGCGGCGATCGTACCTGGTGCCGCGAAGTGGTGCCCAGTCGCGGTTTCCAGTCTTCGGTAGATTACAAAACCACGATTGGTTTGGGCAGCACGACCACCATTGACTCCATGATCATTTACTGGCCCGACAGATCGGTGAGCAGGATAAAGAATCCAGCAGTAGATAGTCTTTACACTATTGAACAGCCAGGCAATGCAGAAGAATATTTACCAACCCCGGCAGAAATAACACCTCTTTTCGCTGCAATTGCTCACAATTTTGAAAAACATCGCGAGAACAACCATATCGACTTTTACTACGAACGCAATATCCCGTTTATGCTTTCCCGTGAGGGACCAGCGGCAGCGGTGGCCGATGTAAATGGGGATGGCCTGGAGGATGTGTATATCGGCGGCGCGGCCGGGCAGCCTGGACAGCTCTATATTCAGACAGAAAAAGGCTTTGTAAAAAAAGAGCAGGATATTTTCAACCGCTATGCAGAGTTTGAAGATGTGGCTGTTTTATTTTTCGATGCCGATAAAGACGGTGATGCCGATTTGTTTATCGGGGCGGGAGGAAATCATGTTTCTGAAAACGCATTTCAGCTAAGGCACCGCCTTTATAAAAATGATGGCAAAGGCAATTTCAGTCTCGATGCCAGCGCCTTCAACGATAATAACGGCGTAAATATCAGCGTGGCCGTCGCTCACGACTTTGATGGCGATGGCGACCTCGATCTCTTTGTTGGTGGCAGAAGCGTGCCGATGAACTATGGCCTTGCCGCCACCAGTTATGTTTACCTGAACGATGGCAATGGCCATTTTACCGACATCGCTAAAAATTCGGGTAATGCGCTTGCTTCGCCTGGTATGGTTACAGACGCTATGTGGGCCGACGTGACCGGCGGACCTGAAAAAGAACTGATCATCGTGGGCGAGTGGATGAGTCCGCGCATTTTCTCATGGAATGGCAATCGTTTTGAAGAAGTAAAAACCGATTTGAGCAACTATTCCGGCTTCTGGCAATCGGTGGCCGCCGTGGATGTAGATGGCGACAATGATCTTGACCTGGTGATCGGCAATATGGGCGAAAACGCCTACCTGCGCGCCAGCGATCAGCAACCGCTGAAAATATGGATCAGCGATTTTGATCAGAACGGATCCATCGACAAGATCATTACCCGCACCATTAACGGCAAGGATATGCCGGTGTTTCTGAAACGTGAAATGACCGACCAGTTGCCGGGTCTTAAAAAGAGAAGCCTGAAACACCGTGAGTTTGCCGATAAGACCTTCCAGGGTCTTTTCCCGGATTATGATGCCAGCAAGATCACTACCAGGCAGGTAAATTTCATGTCCTCTATTATTGCGGTGAATGAAGGCGGAGGTAAATTTTCAATTCGCCCATTGCCTGCGGCTGTACAACTTACTTGCGCGAATACCATTCTGTGCAGAGACTTCAATAAAGATCAGAAAGTTGATATTCTGATTGGTGGAAATAATTTCGGCTTCTTACCACAATTCGGGCGGCTGGATGCTGGGGGACTAAACCTGCTGATCAACGATGGCAAGGGTGGCTTTACCGCAGAAAGTCCGCTGAAATCGGGGCTGGATGTACGAGGTGTGGTAAGAGATATTGCCGTAATACAAGGAAAAGACGAAATACAACTGTTGGTATTGCAAAACGATAACGCGCCAGCCCTGTTTAAATATGCCCTGGCACCGGCAGAAGCGGTGGCGCTTTCAAACAAAAAATAAAAGTTACCGGAGACGAAATAATGTTGAACCGCAAAAAGCCATACGGAAAAAAGCTCAGTATCATTCATTGCATGCTGGCACTGCCTTTGTTTTTTGCCGCGTGCAAATCGGAAAATAATACTCCTCCTGCTGCATTTACGGCGCTGACTGCGGACCAGACTGGTTTGCAATTTGCCAATAACCTGCAAGCAAGCCGCGATTTCAACCTGTTTCGCTACATGTATTTCTACAATGGTGCGGGTGTAGGCGCGGGCGA
The DNA here is from genome assembly GCA_937958995.1 of uncultured Chitinophagaceae bacterium. Taxonomy (GTDB): domain Bacteria; phylum Bacteroidota; class Bacteroidia; order Chitinophagales; family Chitinophagaceae; genus CALCIN01. The sequence goes on along the minus strand of CALGAP010000008.1, from coordinate 359,898 downwards.
TTTCAATAATGACGGCCTTATCGACTTGTTTTTTGCAGCCAACCAGGCGCAGGACCGCCTGTACATCAACAAAGGCGATTGCCGTTTTGAAGATGTAACTGAAAAGGCGAAAATTCCGGATGATGGCGGCTGGTCAACCGGTGTGTCAGTAGTAGATATAAACAACGACGGATTGCTGGATATATATGTCTGCCGCGTGGCGCAGTATGAAGTATTGAAAGGTCGCAATCAATTGCTGATCTGCACCGGCATTGATGAAAACGGTATTCCCACTTATGTAGACAGCGCGGAGGCTTATGGACTGGATTTTTCCGGGCTTAGCACACAAGCCGCTTTCCTGGACTATGATCTCGACGGTGACCTCGACATGTTTCTCCTGAATCATGCTGTGCACCAGAACGGTACCTTCCGCCCACGCAAGGAATTTTTGGGCACCTATCACGAATTATCGGGCGACCGCCTTTACCGTAATGAAATGATCCAGGCGGGCAGCCAGCAATCAGAGCGCCGTTTCACCGACGTTACCCGCGAGAGCGGTATTCACAGCAGCGCCATTGGTTATGGTTTAGGAATTTGTGTGGCCGATATCAACCTCGATGGCTATCCTGACATTTACATCGGCAACGATTTTCATGAGAATGATTACCTCTACATCAACCAGCGCAACGGCACTTTTGCAGACGAAACCACTACGCGCCTGATGCATACCAGCCAGTTTTCGATGGGTGTTGATATTGCCGATGCGGATAATGACGGCTTCCCTGAAATTTTTTCGGCAGATATGCTTCCTGAAGACCCATATATTCTGAAACGTTCGCTTGGTGAAGATGCTTATGATATTTTTCATGAAAAACTTCGCAATGGCTACAATTACCAGTATGCGCGCAACAACCTGCAATGGAACCGCCGCAATGGATTGTTTAGCGAAGTGGGATTATATGCGGGCGTTTTTGCCACCGACTGGAGCTGGGCCCCCTTGTGGTTCGACTTTGATAATGATGGCCTGAAAGATCTTTTTGTGAGCAACGGTATTCCCAAGCGGATGAATGATATTGATTATATCAACTATGTATCGAGCAGCGAAATACAACTGAAGATCCGCGATAAGAAAATGGATGAGACCGATATGGCGCTGATTGAAAAATTCCCGCAGATTAAGATTCCGAATAAATTTTTTAAAAATAACGGCAACCTCAGTTTCTCCGACCTGGGACAGGTGATAGCTAATAATCCCTCCACGTATTCCAACGGATCGGTATATGCGGACTTCGATGGCGATGGCGACCTGGATGTGGTAGTGAGCAATATCAATGAACCGGCCATCCTGTACAGAAACGAGACTACAAAGCAGAAAGACAGTTCTTTTATCGAGGTAAAACTTAAAGGACCCGCAAACAATGTAAATGCTGCTGGCTCCAAGCTCGTGTTATTTACCAAAGACGGTACAAGGCTTTATGAAAAAACTGCGGTGCATGGCTTCTTGTCGAGCATGGAAGTGCCGCTGCATGTGGGCATAAAAGACGCCAGTATTGATTCGGCATTTTTGGTATGGCCCGATAATACTTACACTATGCTGGATGTGAATGCTGCTATTGGTAAGCAAACTGCATTGACTTACTCCAGCGGATTGCCGGTATTCAACTACGACTTAATCACAACCCGGTATACCAATAGCACTACACCGTTAAAAGATATTACCAGTGAAGTGGGCATTGCCCACCGCCATGTAGAGAACAATTTTGTTGAATTTGACCGCGAGCCGTTGATGCCGCAGATGATTTCAACAGAAGGTCCTGCGCTGGCCATAGCCGATATCAATGGTGATGGGCTGGATGATATCTTTATCGGCTCCAGCAAGCGCGCGGTAGGTGCGGTGTTTGTTCAGCAGCGCAATGGCAGGTTTGAAAAATTGTCCCAGCCCGCCCTGCAGTTGGATAGTACTTATGAAGACGTGGATGCCATTTGGGTGGATGTTAACAACGACAAGCATCCCGACCTGGTGGTGGCCAGCGGAGGTAATGAATATTACGGCAAAGACATTCACCTGCACCCGCGTGTGTACCTGAATGATGGTACCGGCAAACTGTCCCGCCTGGCCGATGCTTTCCAGGATATATACATGACGGCCTCTTGTGTGCAGGCTCACGACTTTAATGGCGATGGCTTTATGGATTTATTTATTGGCGGAAGGGCAGTACCCTGGGCTTATGGACAGACGCCGCATAGCTACCTGCTGCAAAATGATGGCACCGGACGTTTCAAGGATGTGACCCAGCAAATTGCGCCCGAACTTTCGCTGGCAGGTTTTGTGACCGATGCGGAATGGTTTGATATAGATGGTGATGGCGATAAAGACCTGGTGCTCTCGCTGCAATGGAATGGCATTGCCGCTTTCATCAACAACCAGGGAACTTTTATTAAGAAAATGGTGACTGAGAAAAAAGGCTGGTGGAATTTCCTGCTACCCGTTGATCTCGATAACGATGGCGATATAGACTTAGTAGCGGGAAATCTTGGCTTGAACAGTCGCCTGAAAGCTTCCGAAGAGCAACCGGTAAGAATGTATTACAACGACTTTGACGATAACGGCAAGCGCGACCAGATAGTTACTTATTTCCTTCAAAACAAAGAGATACCATTTTCCGCTAAGATGGATTTGGAAAAACAGATGCCCGTTTTGCGCAAGCGTTATCAATATGCTGAGAATTTTGCAAAAGCGCAGCTTTCTGATCTGTTTACCCAGCAAAAGCTTCGCGAAGCCGAAAAACTGACGGCGGACTATTTCGCCAACTCTATACTCATTAATGATGGTAAGGGAAATTTTACCCTGCATGCTCTGCCCTGGCAGGCGCAACTGACGCCCTACCGCGACGCATTAATTGTGGATGCCAACAACGATGACTTACCCGATATAATGCTCGCCGGTAATTTTTACAGCAATCATATTGAAATGGGCCGCAATGACCAGGAATATGGCAGCATATTGATCAATAAGGGCAACGGAAATTTTGAAGTGTCGCCTTTCAATGGTTTGCAGGTGAAGGGCCAGGTGCGTCATATTCGCGAGATCACCATCGGCAAGACGAAAGCCTGTATATTGGCGCGCAACAATGACAGCACCATCGTGATGCGCTTTAACCACGCGAAGCCTTAAAATACCGGGTGATAAATTTTAGTGACCCATTTTGCCGTATCAGGCTCCACCAGGCGGTCAGTGATGAGGGATTGAAATGGTTTTGCCGGCGTTTCCATACGGTAGTCCAATATGTAGTTTTCCAGCTCGCGGTAAGCTCTGCGGATTGTCTGCGGTCCGCCGGTTACTTCGGTCACCAGCAGGTTGCCCCCGTCTATCAATCTTCTCTGGAAAATTTTTCCCGTTTCCTTCAATACTTTGTCGATAGGCAGCGCCACCATTGTTTCCAGCAATTTGCCTTCGGGGCGGGTGTGCAACATGGGGTATGAAACTTCCTGCGCGCCTTCTTTCCTGGCATAATCCTTCAGCAGTTGGATCATTTCGTAAATTTCTTTGGTAGAAGGTGTATCAGGAGTAAGAACCCGCGTTGCTATCAGAATAGTGTCTTTCACTTTGGTGCGTTGAATTTCGCTTCCGTAAATGTTTTTGTTCTGTTCAGCGAAACTGCGCATCTGTTCCAGCACCATTTTCATACTCTTCTCGATATCTCCGCGCTGGTTGTAAGCTTTGATGCGGGCAAAGGGTCCGTCGCCTGCCTGGTGAATGCCGCGCCACTCCAGAAAGACCGAGTCTTTTTTGATGGGTAATAGTGTGATGCGGCTATCGATAGAAAGGTCTTCTCCACTGATTTCCACCTGTATGCTATTAAAGCCTTTTTTACGTGGGGTGAAGGAGAAGTCATTTATTATATAAGAGCCATCGTTGTTGTTTGATGCCGCTTGCAACAGCCACGCTTTCCAGGCGGCACTGTCGGTAATTACCCGGTTGCTACCGTTGATGGTGCAGGCGAAACGCAACGTTGCTGCCACCGCTTTTTTGGAAGGAATGAAGATATAGACGCCAGCAAAGAAAAGTAAAGCGATGAAAAGAATGGCAAGTAGTAATTTTTTCATACTTTCTACTGAACATCTTTCTGGTTATCTATCACAAATTGAATGATCTCTTCCAGGGAATGGTCGATGCGTGCGATGGCATCGCTGATATCATCGCGGCTAACCTGCGCGGCAAATGATGGTGTTTTTAATTTTTTCAAAACGCTTTTTACGTCCATACCTTCATAGCGGGTGGGGCGAATGAGCGCCGAAGCGTGTACAAAGCCCGAGAGTTCGTCGAAGGCATAGATCATCTTATCCATTTTGTTTTGCGGCTCCACACCAAAATAGCGGGGTCCGTGCGAGGCGATGCAGTGGATGACTTCGGGATCTATATTGCGCCGCTCCAGTTCCTCAATAATGATGCGGCAATGATCGTCGGGATATTTTTCCCAGTCGGCATCGTGCAGCAGTCCGGCCAGTTCCCATTTGCGGGCGGTGAGTTCGTCGGCGCCTTCACGTTGAAGCGCCCAGGCTTTCATGACGGCGGCCACTTGCTTCATGTGCAGGCGCAGCCGTTCGTTGGGCACCCATTCGTTGAGTAACTGGTGTGCCTCTTCAATAGACATTAGGTTGCCTGCATTTTTCGGGTCGCCGAATGTGCTTCGGTTGAGTTGATGCGCCATGTTTGCTTATGAGAACAGTTTTTTGAAAAACTTCCCAATGGCTGTTTGTTTCTTTTCAGTAATATTCTGTTCGTCGGGACGTCCTTTGCGACCCACCCACAAGGTAGAGTGCTTACCCAGGCTATGGTCAATATCCACATCGGGGCGCCCGTTGGAATAATAATACAGCGCCAGCGATTTGCGGCTCATATGCTCGGGGCAATTAAGCGGGTCGGGGTGGCCATGATAAGAGAAGTCGGTGGTGCTGAACATGGCCAGCGTATTAAAATCGGGACGAATTTTCTTCACGCACTCGGTGAGATCGCGGTTCCACAATTCAAAATGTCCGCCATATTCATCTTTCCAATCTTTATTGAGATAGATCAGAATGTTCAGTCGCCTGTCCTGGTTCTTCGAATTCTTATTGAAATCGGCGTGCAGTTTCAGGTAGCCGCCTCTTTTTATTTCGTGCAGACCTCCGCCCAGGAATTCGGGGTCGGGAATCAGTTTTTCCTCGATGCTGGTCAATTCCTGCAGGAAGTTGATAAACTCCTCGCTGTTCAGGTAATTCACAAACCGCATAGTCGCCGGACCAAAGCGCTCGGTGCCCTTGGTTGCCAGTTTTACCTGTCCCTGGTTATCCATTTTCCGTCCCGGGCCTTTGCTCAGGTCGGGAAATTCGGCCAGCACTTCTTCGAGCATTTCCGGGTTAAAAAAACTCTCGAAAGCAATGTTAGGGAAGGGCGGATTGGTGATATAAGTCTGCTTGTATTGTTTAGCTACCGCCATCAGGTCGCGATATGGTGTGTTGATGAATTCCATGGTTGGAGATTTTTCCTGTTGAGGGGCCAAAGGTAAGAAAGTATCTACCAACCCGCCACGCCAAAGGTCCGTTTCACACCACCTACTCTCAACTCCCGACCCCCCCAAGCCCCGACCCCGGAACCCGAAACCCACTGCCGCACCTCTAAAAAATTCCGTCAAAATTTTTATTGAAAATCAACCCATTACAAATCCCTGGTAAAAAATACCTTTGTAAATCTTTGGAAACACGCTTCCAAAAAGCCTACCTTTGCGACCCATTTCTTTTTTTTCACCGGGATGGCGGTGAGTAAACAAACAAACAGATCAAAATGAGCAAACTTCATTTCACAACAAAACATGCCAATGCGGCTACCGTGCAGCGTAACTGGTACGTTGTGGACGGTACCAATCAAACCGTTGGACGCATGTGTAGTAAAATAGCCGCAGTTCTTCGTGGTAAGAACAAGCCCTATTATACGCCACATGTTGACTGCGGAGATTACGTGATCGTAATCAATGCCGATAAAGTAAAGTTTACCGGCAACAAACTGGAAGAAAAAGAATATCAGAACTTCTCCGGATATCCCGGCGGCCAAAGAATCGAGATTGCGAAAGACCTGCTCAGGCGCCGCCCCGAACAGATCGTTGAGCGCGCGGTGAAAGGCATGCTGCCTAAGAACCGCCTCGGTCGCAAAATGTTTAAAAAGTTGTTTGTGTATGCCGGCGACAAGCATGAGCATGCCGCACAACAACCTAAAGAACTTAAATTTTAAAATCAGTAACACTGTATAAATGGAAAAGCAAAAAAATGCAGTAGGCCGTCGTAAAGAAGCTGTTACCAGGGTTTTCCTGACAAAGGGTTCTGGTAAGATCACTGTGAATGACCGCGACTACAAAGAATATTTTCCGCTGGTGTACCTGCAAAACCAGGTAGAACAGCCCTTAAAAGCAGTACAATCGCTGGATAAATATGACGTGAAGATCAACGCTGACGGCGGTGGTCTGAAAGGCCAGGCAGAAGCTGCCAAACTGGGCATCGCCCGCGCACTGCTGGAAATGAGCGCAGAATTCCGTCCTGCCCTCAAAGCAGCCGGTTGCCTGCAGCGCGACCCGCGTTCTGTTGAACGTAAGAAGTTCGGTCACAAAAAGGCTCGTCGCAGCTACCAGTTCTCAAAACGTTAATTCTCAGTCTGCCGCAGCTCCTGGCTACGGCCGGCCAAACATTATAATATCAGTAATAACAATAAAATGGAAGCAAACACTTCATTGCAACAGCAGTTACTCGAAGCCGGTGTTCACTTTGGCCACCTGCGTAAGAAGTGGAATCCTAAAATGTTGCCTTACATCTTTGCCGAGAAGAAAGGCATTCATATCATAGATCTCAACAAGACTACCGAGGCCCTGCAGGAAGCAGCAGCTGCCCTTAAGTCAATCGCCCGCAGCGGTAAAAAGATCATGTTCGTCGGCACAAAAAAGCAGGCGAAAGAAATCGTTACCGAATGCGCCAAGAAGGTAAACATGCCTTATGTTACCGAGCGCTGGCTGGGAGGTATGCTCACCAACTTCAACACCGTTCGCAAGAGCGTAAAGAAGATGCAGAGCATCGACAAGATGCTGAGCGATGGCCTGGCAGAAAGTCTCACGAAAAAAGAGCGCCTCACACTGGGCCGCGACCGCGATAAAATGGAGAAGGTACTCGGTGGTATCGCCCAGCTGGGACGTGTACCCGCTGCTCTTTTCATCGTGGACATCGGTCATGAACATATCGCCCTGGCCGAAGCAAAACGCCTGGGTATTACCACCTTCGGCATGGTAGATACCAACTGCGATCCCAACAAAGTGGACTTCGCTATTCCTTCCAACGACGACGCTACCAAGTCGATCGCCATCATCACTCAATACATCACCGCCGCTATTGCAGAAGGTCTGGCTGAAAGACAAGCTGCAAAAGATGAAGAGGCAGAAACTGAAGTGAGCGACGACGAAAAAGAAAAAAGAGCACAACGCCTGCTGGCCGAAGCGGAAGCTGAAAGCGGTCGTGGTGCAGGTGGACGTCGTGCACCGGCTGGCGGCCAGAGAAGGAGAACACCGAGTGGTGGCCGCAGACCGGGAGGTAGGTAGTTACGTGTGCAGCGCGTAGGGTGTAGCGTTTGGTAAACCAGATTTTAAATTAAACTTCAAAATATTATTATGTCAACTGTTGCTATTACAGCCGCTGAGATAAATAAACTGCGCCAGATGACCGGCGCCGGAATGATGGACTGTCGTAAAGCTTTGACAGAAACCAATGGTGACTTTGAAGCTGCCATCGACTGGCTTCGTAAGAAAGGCGCAAAAGTAGCAGCGCTCCGCGGCGACCGAGAAGCAAAAGAAGGCGTGGTGATCGCAAAGACTACCGCCGATAACAAGACCGGTATTACCGTTTGCGTTAGCTGCGAAACTGACTTCGTGAGCAAGAATGCCGACTTCGTAGCCTTCGCTACCAGCATTGCCGAAGCTGCAGTGGCCAATAATGTAAAAAGCATCGAAGAACTGAACAACGTTACCATCAACGGATCAAAAGTATCTGACCTGGTAAATGATAAACTGGCCAGCATCGGCGAAAAGATCGGCATCACCAAGTTTGAACGTGTTGACGCTCCTTATGTAGCATCTTACATCCACGGCGCTAACCGCATCGGTGTGCTGGTGGGTCTTACCAAACCCGCTCCCGAAGCCGGAAAAGACGTGGCCATGCAGATCGCTGCCATGAACCCCGTTGCCATCGACGAAGCCTCAGTGCCCGCAGCAACCCTCGAGCGCGAAAGAGCTATCGTTACCGAGCAGATCAAGAACGATCCCAAAATGGCCGGCAAGCCTGAAGACATGATCGCTAAAATTGCCGAAGGCAAACTGAAAGCTTTCTTCAAAGAAAGCACCCTGATCAACCAGGCCTTCGTAAAAGACAACTCAAAAAGCGTTGGCGACTACCTGAAATCGGTTGACGCCGAACTGAAAGTTACCGACTTCAAGCGCGTAGCTTTAGGATAATGAACGCATTTCAATATACCAGGCCTGCTTTCCACACGAAGCAGGCCTTTTGTTTTATACTGAATCCTAACCCTGACTATTTTACCCTATCTTCGCACGGCTAAACAGCAACACAAAATTTAAAATCCGCCATAGTTAGATGCTGCCCAAGTACAAACGCGTTTTGCTAAAACTTTCCGGTGAGTCTTTAATGGGAGATAAAAGTTATGGTTTTGATACCGCCATACTGGAACAATATGCTCTCGATATAAAATCCATTGTTGAATTAGGTGTACAGGTAGCCATCGTTATTGGCGGCGGCAATATTTACCGCGGCATGAACGAGGCGGAGACCGGCATTGAACGCGCGCATGGCGATTATATGGGCATGCTGGCTACGGTGATCAACGGTATGGCTATGCAGGCCATGCTGGAAAAAAACGGCGTATTTACCCGCCTGCAAAGCGCTATCAAGATGGAGCAGATAGCCGAGCCGTATATCCGCCGCCGTGCTATTCGTCACGTGGAAAAGGGCAGGGTCGTAATTTTTGGCGCCGGCACGGGCAATCCCTATTTTACTACCGATACCGCGGGCTCCCTGAGAGCCATCGAAATACAGGCCGATGTAATCCTCAAAGGCACCCGCGTTGACGGCATATACACGGCCGACCCCGAGAAGGATCCTTCAGCGAAAAAATACGATACCATCACTTTCCAGGAGTGCATTTCCAAAAACCTGCGGGTAATGGATATGACCGCCTTTACGCTCTGTATGGAGAACAACCTGCCCATCATTGTATTCAATATGAACATTCCCGGCAACCTTCGTAAAGTGGCCTGCGGCGAACGAGTAGGCACGCTGGTAAAGGGTTGAAAACCAGTTTCAGGATATTCTGCCCCATCGGGCTTGTATATGTGAAATTATAGCGTTATTTTTCAGTTGCAACCAATCCCCGAAAGGGCAGGCTAACTGATCTCCCCGATAATCAGTGAATTCCATCGTTCAGATCCCTTGAAAAATAGCTGAGATTTTGTTTTTAACTGGCTTAACCATGGGTTAATCCCAACTTCTATGAGCGAAACGTTTTTATTTCTGATGCTTCAGATTACGGTCGGCGTAATTGAGATTGTGATCTTCCTGCTGGGCGCAGTCGTGCTGGGATTCTTCACTCATTTCTTCATCAGCAGCCGCTCCACCATTATACCACCCCCGTCAATGGAACCTCCCGTGCTGGCAGAAAGCGCTATCGTGGATGGTGAAGACTGGCAGTCGAAATATTACGAACTGCTGGAACAACACGCGCAACTGAAAAATGATCTCGAAGAAGCAAAAAGCAATGCCGAATTGTTTGAAATGGAAATTGAAGAGTTGCGCAAAGAGATCGAGAAGTATGAACGCCCGGAAGAACCAGCGTATCCCGCCATTGAAGAACAGGTGGAAGATTATATGTCGAAGCTGAAAGCTGCCCAGGACGCGCTGAAAGAGCACAACCGCGAAATCGCCAGCCTGCTGGAACAGATAGAACAACTGAAACGCAGCGAACAAAAGACCATCGATACTATCAAGGCCAATGAATTATTGCAGGCCAGGGTGAATGAACTGCAACAGCAACTGCTTGCTAAAGAAAGCGAACAGAAACTGGTGCAGGAGCAGGAGATGCTGCTGAATGAAATGAAAGATCGTCTCGACAATGCCTACAACGACTTTAACGCGCTGCGCGAAAAATTGGTACAGCTTGAATCGCGCGTTGGTCAGAACGGCCGCACCTTTGAATTCGAAGAGCTGCAGCAAAATCATTTCCGCCTCACCAAAGAATACGACGAGCTGAAACTCCGCCATATTTCCCTGCTGGAAGAAAACCAGCGCCTCAACCGCCTGCTGGCCGATACAGAAGAGAAACTGCGCGAAGCTAATTTCCAGCGCCAGCAGTTGCAAAAGAAAAACAGCTTCCTGGAAGAGCTGAACACCGATATGCAGCAGATCAACGAGCAGAACAAGAAGCTCGAAAACCAGCTGAAGCGCATGAGCGAGATTGAATTGCTGCTCTCGCGCGTATCATCCAAAAAATTTGATGAAGGCGAAGAGCATCACGGCGGGTAATTGTGTATTGATCCGGTTTCAATCCGGTTACCAGGTAAGCCGCTGACATGCACGCGGGCATATGACCATAATCAGTTGACATCCGCCGCAGACTATTAACTTTGTGCCTTTTAAAACTCATCTATGGCATCGAGTATAGCCGACATCCGCAAAGACTACCGCCAGCATTCACTTTCTGAAAGCGATGTTGACCCCAATCCTTTCCGCCAGTTCGATACCTGGTGGCAGGAGGCCGTGAACAGCGAAATTGACGAAGTAAATGCTATGACACTGGCCACCGCCTCTGCCGACGGCATACCCTCTGCAAGAATTGTGTTGCTAAAAAGCTATGATGAGAGAGGTTTTGTATTTTTCACCAACTACAATAGCTATAAAGGCAAGCAACTGGAAGAAAACCCCCGCGCCTGCCTCGTGCTTTTCTGGAAAGAATTAGAGCGCCAGGTGCGCATTACTGGCCTGGTGGAGAAAGTGAGCGCGCAGGAAAGCGATGCCTATTTTCATTCCCGCCCCGAGGGCAGCCGCATCGGCGCCTGGGCCTCGCCCCAAAGCAGCGTGATTGCCAACCGCCAGTGGCTGGAACAGCAGCAGGAACTATATGTCCAGGAATTTTCAACAAAACCCCTCTTCCGCCCTCCACACTGGGGTGGTTACCGCGTAAAACCCGTCACCATCGAGTTCTGGCAAGGACGAGCGGATAGGCTTCATGACAGACTGCAGTATTCTTTGCAGGATCAGGGGTGGATGATTGAGAGGCTGGCGCCGTGAAGGCGGGGGAAGATTGAATTTGAAATTGAACTTGAATGTGAACAAGGAATATGGGTTAGAACGAAACTCTCATTCAAATTCAAATTCCTTGTTCAAATTCAATTTCAATATTCTCTCACTTCTCTTTCTTAGCAGTCTTCTTTTTCACGCGGGCGGGGCGTGATTTGCCGAAAGAGCCTTTAAATATTTTTCCTTTTTTGGTTTTTTTGTCTCCTCTACCCATAACGGATGTTTTATTTGAAGTTTTAGATGATTGCAAAAGTAATAAAAAAAGCCCCGGAGTGCGGAGCTTTCAATGCGGTTGGGCGCAAGATTATAATTTGGCCTGGAGTTCTTTTCCAGCTTTGAACTTGGCAACTTTTTTAGCCTTGATCTTAATCGGGGCGCCTGTTTGGGGATTGCGGCCATTGCGGGCAGATCTCTTAGAAACAGAAAATGTTCCAAAGCCTACTAAGGTAACTTTTCCTCCGCCTTTCAAAGTTTTAGTAACAGCTTCTACAAAAGAATCCAACGCAGCGTTTGCCTGTGTCTTGGTGATGCCTGCATCATCGGCAAGTTTCGAAATTAATTCAGCTTTGTTCATAGTGTAATGTTTTGGAAAATTAAGCGACGACAAAATTAACCGCTTTTTGAATCTGGCAAAATTTTTATCATCAAATTTTAATTTCGCAAAACCCGCTAAAACCCGCTACTGATGCGGATTTTACGGCATTACAGTTTTTTGTTTTTGAAAATGTGAATTCATGTTACACGCTGAAAATCAATACAGGCCTATGTTTCATGCGATCGGCTGAAACGCTTGCCAGCACTGCATTTCATCGAAATGGCGTATTTGCACTTGAAGAAAAAAAGTGAAATTATTATCCACACTCATTTCACAAGCTCCATCACAGAACGAAATGCAATGAACTGATCGCCCCAGCGTTCAAACGATTTTTCTCTCAGCAGCAGCGCATGATCGGCCAGGTATTTTTCATACGCTGCTGCACTGTCGGCAAAAAACTGTACCACATAAGTGATACCATCACTCTCATCCTGCTCCAGTAAACGGAACATTTTCCAATCGCGAAACAATCCCGTTGCCATTATGTCGCGAATATGCTCTTCGCGCTGCCAGCGCAGCCAGTCGTGGTGAATGACGGGCGCGATTTTGATGGTGATGTTGTAGACGATCATTTTTGAAGCGTGAGTTGAGTATTTGTTGCGCCGGAATTATTTCTTTGAATTATTCTTTTTGGAACTTACCTGGTTCTTTGCAACTGGTTTTTGAGCTTTCTGCAATTTTTTCCCGGCGCCACCAGCGTATTCGCTCTTAATCTCCAGATACACCGGGCAATGATCACTGTGCTTCACATCAGGATATATCTCCGCATCCACTAACCGGTCGCGAAGTGGCTCCGTTACGTTGATATAGTCAATACGCCATCCCTTATTCTGCGCGCGCACCGTTGGGAAGCGCTGGCTCCACCAGCTGTAGCGGTGCGGCTCGGGGTGAAAAACGCGGAAGGTATCTATCCATCCGCTGGCAAACAGCTTATCCAGCCAGGCGCGCTCTTCGGGGAGAAAGCCCGAAGAGTTTTTATTGCCCCTGGGATCGTGAATGTCTATTTCCTTATGAGCGATGTTATAGTCGCCGCAGAGAATGAGCCGGGGGTATAGCTGGCGAAGACCTTCGAGGTAGTTGTAGAATTCATCCAACCATTGGTATTTGAAAGTTTGTCGCACATCGCCCGTGGTGCCCGAAGGAAAATAGGCATTGATGAGGCGTATATCGCCGAAATCGAGTTGTATAACGCGTCCTTCATCATCGCTCACGCTATGGCCATTGCCCAACTGTACATTGTCGGGCTTGATCTTCGTAAGCACTGCCACGCCGCTGTATCCCTTTTTCTGCGCCGAAAACCAAAAGTCGGCATAGCCGAGCGCTGCAAACTGCTGGCGGTCCACATTGTCTTCCGCCGCCTTGGTTTCCTGCAGGCAAATGATATCTGCGGGGTCGGTTTTCAGCCAGTCGAGGAAGCCTTTATTCAATGCCGCGCGAATGCCATTCACGTTATAGCTGATGATACGCATATATGGATTAATTTGGGCCAGCAATTTACATAAGATATGGAAGCACCACCCGTAAAACCCAAGAGCGAACCGATTATTCCACCACGAGAGCACGTGTTTCTCGAAGGACCCAAAAGCCGCGGCTATGAGTTAGAATTTGCCTGGCGGGTATTCAGACAGTTCATCAAAGGATTTCGCACATTGCATTTCGTTGGTCCCTGTATCACTGTTTTTGGCTCGGCACGGTTCAAAGAAGATCATCCCTATTACCAGAAAGCACGCGAGTTTGGACAACGTATCGCGGAAATGGGTTTTACTACCATGACAGGTGGCGGCCCCGGCGTGATGGAAGCGGCCAACCGCGGCGCCAAAGAAAAAGGCGGAAAATCGGTAGGTTGTAATATCCAACTACCCTTTGAACAGCAGCCCAACCCATATATGGACCGCCATATCACCTTCGAACATTTTTTTGTGAGAAAGGTGCTGCTGGTAAAATATTCGTACGCATTCATCATCCTGCCGGGTGGTTTTGGCACCATGGACGAGCTGTTTGAAACGCTGACGCTGGTGCAAACCAAGACCGTTTCGCTTTTCCCCATTGTATTGTTTGGAAAAGAATACTACAGCGAGCTGTGGGATATGTTTGAACATATGGCCGAGAAGAATACCATTTCAAAAGAAGACCTCAGCCTGGTGCTTCTTACCGACAGCGTGGATGAAGCGATGCAACATATCGAAACCTACATTCGCCAAAACTATGTGGTGAAACCACGCAAACGCTATTGGTGGTTGCTGGAGAAAAGATAGGTCAATGTATTGATCAGGCTTCGTACTCCAGCACGGGGCGAAGCCATTTTTCCACTTCTTCCACCGGCATACCCTTGCGGCGCGCATAATCTTCTACCTGGTCTTTCTGTATTTTGCCCACGCCAAAATACTGGCTTTGCGGGTGCGCAAAATACCATCCGCAGATGGAAGAAGCGGGGTACATAGCCAGTGACTCGGTGAGCGTGATGCCGGTAGCTTCCTGCCCGCCGAGCAGTTGGAACAACTTGAATTTCTCAGTATGATCAGGACAAGCGGGATAGCCTGGCGCCGGACGGATGCCTGAGTACGCTTCTTTTATCAGTTCTTCGTTGGAGAAATTTTCATCGGGTGCATATCCCCAGAATTCCTTACGCACGCGTTCGTGCAGCAGCTCAGCAAATGCTTCGGCCAGCCGGTCGGCCAGCACCTGCAGCATAATCTTGTTGTAATCGTCGTGGTTGTCGATAAACCGCTGAATGTGCGGCTCAATGCCCTGCACGGTCACAGTGAAGGCACCGATATAATCTTCGCCCTGCGGCTTGATAAAATCAGCCAGGCTGAAATTAGGCTGACCCTCCACCTTCTTGTTTTGCTGGCGCAGGAATTCGAGATGAATTTCTCTCTTACCATTCTTCACCGCCACCGTATCAGCGCCAACGCTGGTGGCCGGCCAGAAACCAACCACGCCTTTGGCGGTAAGCCATTTTTCATCAATGATCTTCTTCAAAAGTGCGTTAGCATCGTCGAAGAGCTTTTTGGCTTCCTTGCCGATCTTTTCATCTTCGAGAATGCCGGGGTATTTGCCATGCATTTCCCAGGCGATGAAGAAGGGTGTCCAGTCGATATAATTCGAAATTTCGGCGAGATCGTATTTATCAAAAACCTTAGTGCCGGTGAATTGCGGGGCAACTGGCTTGAAATTCGACCAATCTATTTTCACACCGTTCTTCTGCGCGTCAGCATAAGATAAATACTGCTTTGTTGTTTTCTTGCTGCCAAAATCATCACGCAGTTTGGTGTATTCGGCATTGATGGAACTAAGAAAAGCTTCTTTCTGGTCTTTACTCAACAACGATCCGGCTACCGTCACGCTGCGGCTGGCGTCGAGCACATGCACCACGCCATTGTCGTATTGCGGGGCAATTTTGATGGCAGTGTGCATGCGACTGGTAGTAGCGCCACCAATAAGCAGCGGCTGCTTCATACCGCGGCGTTTCATTTCGTGCGCCACGTGCACCATTTCGTCGAGCGAGGGGGTGATAAGACCGCTGAGACCAATGATGTCAACATTTTCTTTTTGCGCCGTATCGAGAATTTTATCTGCCGGCACCATCACGCCCAGGTCAATCACATCATAACCATTACAACCGAGCACAACGCCCACGATGTTTTTACCAATATCGTGTACGTCACCTTTAACGGTAGCCAGCAAAATTTTTGCGGCGCCTCCTTGCTGCGCGAGCGGATTGTTTTTCTTTTCTTCTTCAATGTAGGGGGTAAGAATGGCTACAGCTTTCTTCATAACGCGCGCGCTTTTTACCACCTGGGGTAAAAACATTTTTCCGCTGCCAAACAAATCGCCCACCACATCCATTCCGGCCATCAAAGGACCTTCGATTACATCGAGTGGCTTGGGATATTTCAGGCGCGCTTCTTCGGTGTCCTGGTCTATATAGTCGGTGATGCCGTTTACCAATGCGTGTTTCAGTCTTTCTTCCACCGTGCCCTGGCGCCAGGCTTCGTCTTTCACTTCAGATTTTTCTTTGGCCTTTACGGTTTCGGCAAAAGCCACCAGCCTGTCGGTGGCATCGGGACGGCGGTTAAGGATCACGTCTTCGCACAGCTCGCGCAATTGCGGCTCTATTTCATCGTATACCGCCAATTGTCCGGCGTTCACGATGCCCATGTCCATACCCGCCTTGATAGCGTGATAGAGAAACACGGCGTGCATAGCTTCGCGCACGGGCTCGTTGCCGCGGAAAGAGAAGGAAATATTACTTACGCCGCCACTCACCTTGGTGAGCGGGAATTTCTGTTTGATGATGCGGGTGGCTTCAATAAAATCAACCGCGTAATTGTTATGTTCTTCAATACCCGTGGCTATCGCGAAAATATTCGGGTCGAAAATGATGTCCTGCGGATCGTAACCCACTTGTTCGGTGAGAATCTTATAAGCGCGCTCGCATATATCGATGCGGCGTTGCAAGGTATCGGCTTGCCCCTGTTCGTCGAAAGCCATCACCACCACCGAGGCGCCGAAGAGTTTGCAAATATTGGCCTGGTGAATGAATTTCTCTTCACCTTCTTTCAGTGAAATGGAGTTGACGATACATTTTCCCTGCACGCATTTCAGTCCAGCTTCAATGATCTCGAACTTGGAGCTGTCGATCATGATCGGGATCCTGGCGATATCTGGTTCGCTTTGCAGCAGGTTCAGGAAGGTGGTCATGGCTTTTACGCCATCCAGCAATGCATCGTCCATATTTACGTCGAGCACCTGCGCGCCGTTTTCCACTTGCTGACGAGCCACGCTCAGCGCTTCTTCATACTTGCCTTCACGAATCAATCGCGCGAATTTCTTGGAGCCGGTCACGTTGGTTCTTTCACCTACGTTCAGAAAATTGCTTTCTGGTCTGACAATGAGGGGTTCCAGTCCGGCGAGTCGTAAATATGGTTTTATGGTGGTCATGGTTTCGTTTCGAGTTGCTTAATTGGTTTCGGGTTTGGAGTTTCGGGTTGTTTTTTTAAGTGTCGGGTGTCGGGTGCTCCTGGGTTTTTTGGTAAAATTCGGCTATGCGAACTCTTTGCTTAGCACGGGTAAGGGTCTGGGCGGAATGTTTTTTACGTGTTCTGCTATATGACGAATATGGTCGGGTGTGGTGCCGCAGCATCCGCCGAGAATGTTTACCCAGCCTTCTTTAGCCCATTCTTCCAGGTAGTGGGCGGTATCGGTGGGGGGTTCGTCGTATTCTCCCATTGCATTGGGCAGGCCTGCGTTGGGGTAAGCCGACACATAGCAGGATGCCATATGCGACAGCTCTTCGATATGACTGCGCATTTCTTTGGCGCCGAGCGCGCAGTTAAGGCCAATGCTCAGTGGCCTGGCGTGCATCACCGACACGTAAAATGCTTCCAGCGTTTGCCCGCTCAGTGTGCGGCCCGAAGCATCAGTAATGGTGCCGCTGATCATGATGGGCAATTCCTTTTTATTGGTATCGCGGAAATATTTTTTCGCAGCGTAAATAGCAGCCTTGGCATTGAGCGTGTCGAAAATAGTCTCGATCAGCAACACATCTACACCGCCATCTACCAGTCCTTTTATCTGTTCATAGTAAGCTTCCATCGCTTCGTCGAACGTAAGTGCCCGGTAGCCGGGATTGTTTACGTCGGGAGAAAGCGATAAGGTTTTGTTTAAAGGTCCGATTGCGCCTGCTACGAATTTGGGCTCCTTGTTGCCGGTTTCTTCCTGGTATTCTTTCACTGCTTGTCGCGCTACTTTGGCGGCTGCCAGGTTTATTTCGTAAGCCAGTTCCTGCATATGATAATCGCTCAGCGAAATGCGCTGCGCGTTGAAGGTATCTGTCTCGATAATATCGGCACCGGCGTACAAATATTCTTTATGAATGCCTTTGACGATATCGGGTTGCGTTATCACCAGCAGGTCGTTATTGCCTTTCAGATCGTGCGGCCAGTCTTTGAAACGTTCGCCACGGTAATCGGCTTCGCTCAGCTTATGCCGTTGTATCATGGTGCCCATTGCGCCGTCGATAATTAGTATACGTTCCTGCAGGCATTCCTGGATCGTCTTCATACAAAACAATTAAAAGGTTATCGTGCCTGAACACAGTGTGTGCCCAGGCTTATGGACAAACCAAACTTATAAACGTTGGGAAATCGTCGGAGGGAGTCTTCCTGGCGTTTATTAGTTCAGTTTTTGGTGTCCTTTACGGAGTTGACAGGCCGAACAATAAACAAATCCGCCTGTAAACAAGCGCGAATTTACGTCAACTACTTGTAATATCAAAACGGGCGCAAGATGGCGAAATTCAGTTGCTGCCTGCATCTCAGCGGTTCGACACATAACTCTCCACCGGCATACGGTTGCTGATGCTTCTTGCCAGCGTAAGTTCATCGGCATATTCCAGCTCGCCGCCAAAGGCAATGCCGCGCGCGATGGTAGTGATTCTAACGGGCAACTGCTGCAGTTTCTTTTGGATATAGTAGATGGTTGTATCGCCCTGTATGTTGGGGTTAAGCGCAAAAATGATCTCTTCGGTTTTCTCTTTCTGCACCCGGTGCACCAGCGATTCAATGTTCAGTTGATCGGGACCTACACCATCCAGCGGCGAGATGATGCCGCCCAGCACGTGATAAGTGCCGTTGTATTGCTGGGTGCTTTCAATAGCAATTACATCGCGGATGTTTTCCACCACGCATATCAGTTCCTGCTTGCGCATGCTGTTGGAGCATATAGCACATATATCTGCGTCGGCCACATTAAAGCAGCGCTGGCAAAACTTTATCTCCTTACGCATCTTCACAATAGTCTCGCCAAACACCTCCACTTTTTCAGGCTCCTGTTTCAGCAAATGCAAAACCAGCCTCAAAGCCGTCTTTTTTCCAATACCCGGCAGTTTCGCGAATTCGTTCACTGCGTTCTCCAATAAGGATGATGAAAGTTGCATGGGGCAAAGTTAGCACTTTGCCGGTTTCGGGTTGCTGTCGCCGGTTTCGGGCTTCGCGTTTCAGGTTTTTCAAATTGAGCAGCGATTATAAAGCGCGGCAGCTACCCGAAACCCTACAGCGTAATGTCCAGTTCGTTAGTCCAGTTCGCCTTCACATTCAGCTTCCTGGGTATGGGGAGTACTTTTTCGGGCTGGCGGCGGTTTTCGAAGAACTGGCCGGCGTCCCATTTGCCGTTTTTGTTTTCATCGAAGAGGATGCGCAGGTCGTAGTCGCCAGGTTGGAACAGCCTGGCATTAAAGATGTTGGTAGTGAGAGGATACGAATATCGCACCTCGTTGCCCTGCACGAATTGCAGCACGGGATTGCGTGAGAGATCCAGGTTCAGCAGGCGCATGCGTATTTCGCCATAGGCGCGGGCCGGTTTGGTGCGGAACGATAAAGTGTCGGAGCTGGCCAGTTGCCTGCCGGCCGTATCAGTTACAAAGTCTTTTTCGAAAAAGAGATGATACTGGGTGTTTTCGGCCCAGTTATATACGAGCGTTATTTTCTGATCGCCGGTATCGCGGATAAAATGATAGCCGCTGAGATTTTGAAACTGCTCGTTGGTGAGTCGCAGTTTGGTGCTGTCGAAATCTTTGATCCTGTCGCTGAAGAAAAGTTCGAGTTGCTTCAACAGATCCAGCTCGCCATTTTGCAGGTTGGCATTAAATGTCAGGTTTTCTGCATCCTGCGCTCCTTTGCGGGCCGGCTGCGGGGGCAACTGCCCGGTGGTGGACTCCGGTTGCTCTTCTATATAAGCGTAAAGCGTAATTGGCCCCGGCGATGCCGCTGTGTTTACCGCAGAATCGTAAAAAGCAAACAATTGTCCTTTGTTGAGATACCTGCGCTGACCGCCTTCATCTTTCAACGCATATATGGCGAACGTGCCGGGAGGAAGATTGCGAAACCTGAATGTGCCATCGGGGCGCAGCCGTGCTATATATCGCGGACTTTGTTTGATGACCGCTGAGTCTTCCAGCGAAGTATGCAGCATCACGATCAAAGTGGAATCAACACCGCCTGTTTCTGCTACAATTACATTGCCCTCTACTTCCAGGGAATCGAAGTCAGTGTCGGTGGTGAAAATATACCTGAAGTCTGTAAATGGATTGCCCTCATTAATATCCCTGATAGCATTTCCAAAATCGATGGTATAAGTGGTGTTGGGCTCGAGTGTGTCTTTTATGGTGACTGTTACCGTGCGCAGTTTTGCTTCTACTGTCGGGGGAATTTTTGGTAATGGAGAAACCAGCACGTATTGCTGGGGGTTTTCCACTTTCACAAACTCATCAAACTGAAACACGATCTTTTTGGCGCCAAAGTTTTTGCTGCTATCGGGCGGGTTGATAGCAAGCAGCACGGGGGGAAGCGAATCCCTGGGACCACCGCTGGGCGGCATAATATTGGCGCAACCAACGGGGGTGATGAGTTGCGATAGCAGTACCAGCAGCCCCAAAAACGGAACGAGTATTTTCAATAGTGATCGTTGCTTCATATTCAGGCCGCAAACATACAGGATTTCACGGATGGGGATGCCGATTTATTCTACATCTTCCTCTTCCTCAGTCAACTCATGCAGGGCCACCGCCATCTTATTTGTCTTAACAAATTTGCACCAATGGCAATCCTCCTTGCCGCAGCCGGTATAAAAATCCCGCTCGCGGATGCGCTGCCATACGGTTACGATCTGCTGGGTGACGGTAGCGATATCGGCGGGGGTGATGGTGAGTTTTACCTTGTGATAGTTTTTCTTTTTATCAGGCTCTACAAAATCAAATTCGGTGCTGACCGCCTGCCAGCCGCGCGATTCGTAGTTGTCAACAAGAATTTTGTAAAACACGGCCTGGCGCCAGTAATCGCCGCCGTTGGGTTCTTTATCGTTGGGTGGTTGAAGTTTTTGCCGGGCTTTTTCGATATCGCCGGTTTTGTAATCCACCACGTTTACCATTTTGCCATCAAATTCCAGTTTATCGAGCTTGCCTTTCAGCGGCACGCCGCTCACTACTACGTTGCGGATATTTCTTTCAACAGCTACCACGCGGCTCCAGGTGGTTACATATTTATCGTAATAATTGCCTAATACCTCGATGCCGTATTCCATTCTTCTTTCAAACTGCTCGCGGGTAAAACTTTCACGGTGGCGGTGCATATACCAGGCAAAATCGGCGATGAAGACTTCTTTTTCCGGAAAACGATCATTGTTTTCCTTCATTTTCTCAAACAGATTTTGCAAGGCATAGTGTATAGCCGAGCCAAATTCGGTGGCCTCGTTGCGTGGGGAAGGTATGCGCAAAAGGTTGCGGAAGTAAAACTCGAGCGGGCATTTCAGATAATTATTGAGCGCGGTAACGTTCATCACAAAACGTTCCAGCAGTCGTGTCACGAATTCTTCTTCCAGCTTTTCAATTTCGGGCGCTTCGGTCTGGCTAAATTGCAAAGCCTGGAATTCGGTGATCACATTTTCATCGAGAAATACTTTCTCCACGGGTATATCATGCTGGTCGCGTATTTCGGCGATAAACATGGATGGTTCCATTTCTTTGCCATCATTTCTGAAGCGGCTGTAAGAAATGTAGAGGTGCCGCTCGGCGCGGGTGAGGGCTACGAAGAAAAGACGGCGCAATTCTTCGGCGCGCTCGGCGCTGCTGGTACTGGAGATAAATACGTTGTCGGGAAATTTATAACCCCTGCCCGGCACGCGCTTGCTTTCCCAGAAAGAGGCATTGCAACCTGCGAAGAAAACGTACTCAAACTCCAATCCCTTGCTGCCATGGGCCGTGAGCAGGTTCACACCTTTATCATGACCGCTTATTTGTACCAGCGGAAGTGTGAGCCCTTCGCGCTCCATCAGCTCGATGGTATTAACCAGTTCTTTGAGTGTGAGAAATGGATTGCGATGCGTTTCATCGCGCACAAATTCGAAGAGGCCAGTCACCACCTGCATCTGCCAGCTTTTGTCGGCGCTCTGCATCACCTGGTTCAGTACGCCAGCTTCACGAATAATGTTTTCCATCAACACCTGCAGCGTAACGTTGGGCACTATGTGAATCAGTTTTTCGATAATGCCGCCCGCTTTTGCCAGGTTGTCATTGATTTTCGGGGTAAACAAATCAACTGCCGGCGCATTCACTTTATCATAAATGAGTTTGCGCAGCGAGGTCTTGTGTTCGGTAAATTGTTTATCCGCCACTTCCACGCTAAGCTTCGCAATTTCGATAGGCGGAATATTGAACCAGTCGAAATGCAGAATTTCAAACAACATCTCATCGCCACTGTAGGGGATATCGTGCTCGGCGGCGAGGTATTTGAGAAGTAAAATGATTTTTTGCGCCAGCGGAATTTCCAGGATATTCATCTGCCGCTTGCTGTATACCGGTATGCCGCGCAGTTTGAAATAACCGGTCAGGTCTTCGCCGTATTTATTTTCCTTGTAAATAACGGCTATTCTTCCGGGCATCACGCCCTGCGCAATCAGTTGCTGCACCTGCAGCGTGATATCGATCATTTCGTGGCGCTGCGATTCATATTCCTTGATGATGGGCGTATGCGTGAGCGCGCGCGCCTCGGGGTGGGAGGAGATCAGCTCTTTGCTGAGACCTTCAATCTGGTTTACCAGTCTTTCGGCGTTGCGGTCTATCAGCGATTTGGAAATGTTGAGTATAGGTTGTGTGGAGCGGTAGTTGTTAGTCAGAACAACAGTAAGCAGGCTGTCGCGATACGAATTGGCAAACTGCAACATGTTCTCCACGTTCGCGCCCTGGAAGCGGTAGATGCTCTGGTCGTCGTCGCCCACTACGAATACGTTGGGCCTATCCCAATAGCTGATCAGCAATTCCACCAGCCGGTTTTGCGTGCCGCTGGTATCCTGGTATTCGTCAACCAGTATATAAAGAAAACGTTCCTGGTATTCGCGCAGCAGGTTTTTATTTTCTTCAAAAGCTTTGATCACCCAGTTAATCATGTCGTCGAAATCGTAGCGGTTGCGCTCTTTCATCATTTGCTGAAAGCGGTCGAACTCGTTTACCGCCGCGCGCAGCTTGTTCATTCTTTCTTTCTCCTCATCAATCTTATCCTGCTTCAGGTCGCCGGGGTTGAATTGCTTGTATTTTCTCTTATAAACAAACTCATCGCGGTTGGGCAAATCGGCGATGTACTCATCAACTTTCTGGTTGATAAAAGCGGGCGTCCATCCTTCTCTTTTCATGGTGCTGAAAAGCGACTGCAGGTTGTGTATCTCGAAATACACATCACCGCGGTATCTTTTCAGCGGATGGTTTTTGGGAAAACCGTCGATCAGTTTTTTGAATAACTCAATTCGTTCGATGTCTGAAATAGGATCCAGCGCCGTTTTTTCAAACAGCGACAGATTCTCCTGTATTACATCATGGCAAAAGGCGTGAAAGGTATAGATATGCACCTTGTACGCATCAGGACCTATGAAGTTGAGCAACCGCCGCCGCATGGCCACCACGCCTGCATCGGTATAGGTAAGACAAAGGATGTTCTCGGGCTGGGTATCCGTCTCCAGCAGAATTTTACCTATTCGACTGGCCAGTATCTGGGTCTTTCCCGTACCCGGCCCCGCTATCACCATTACCGGCCCCTCGATGGTATCGACTGCCAGTTTCTGCTGTTCATTCAGTTTTTCGTATTCCTCCCGGAACTTTTTCCGTAATGCTTCTCGCGTAATGGACATGGTTCAAATTTAAGGTGCTGGCGCCGGTTTCGCTTCGCTCGCCGGCTTCAGGATTCGGGATTGAGGCTGCTGGCGCTGGTACCGGGTTCCGCATCGGGGGTTTGGGGTTTCGGGTGTAGGTGCAGGGAAGGTCAAGTGGCAGGTGAGCCACCCGTTACCCGGCCCGCCCTCGGGATAGTCCAAGTGATAGGTGGGCCACCTATGGCCTTTTCCCCTAAGTGGAAACTACTAGCGGCTGATACTAAATAGTTTATAAAATTGTTTCTAAATAGTCTTTATTTGGGAATAAAATTCAATATATATCGTTTTATTATGGTATCACCATCCCAACCGTACAATGAAAAACCAGAATTCCCTAAAGATTTTTATCCTGGAAGACGATACCTGGTATGGCTCCATGCTACAGCATTACCTGAGTCTGAACCCGGATTATGAAGTAAAGCGATTTGAAAGTTCCCGTGATTTTTTTGCACACCTGCATGAGCGGCCCGATGTGGTGACGCTTGACTATTCCATGCCCGACATGGACGGCAGCGAGGTGCTGAAAAAAATAAAAGAGGTGCATCCTGATATACAGGTGATCATCATTTCGGGACAGGAAGACGTGGGTACGGCCATCAGCCTGCTGAAGAATGGCGCCTTCGACTACATCGTGAAGGACGATGATACCAAAGACAGGCTCTGGAACAGTGTCATGCACCTGAAAGAGATCAATGGATTGAAGCAGGAAGTGGAGCAGCTGAAAGACCAGGTAGGCCGTAAGTACGACTACTCCAGATTCCTGACCGGCAAGAGCCCGGCTATGGAAAAGGTATACAGCCTGATTGAGAAGGCTAGTCGCACCAATATTACCGTATCTATTACCGGCGAGACCGGCACCGGAAAGGAAATGGTGGCCAAGGCTATTCACTACAACTCCGATAAATGCAAGAAGTCCTTCGTGCCCGTAAACGTGGCTGCCATTCCGAAGGATCTGATCGAAAGTGAGTTGTTTGGTCACGAAAAGGGCGCTTTTACCGGCGCTGTTACCCGCCGTATAGGCAAGTTTGAAGAAGCGCATAACGGCACGTTGTTTCTCGATGAAATAGGAGAACTGGACATCAACCTGCAGGCCAAATTGCTGCGCGTGTTGCAGGAGCGGGAGATAACCCGCATTGGCGGCAACGAAGTGATACCGGTGAACGTGCGCATTATTGTGGCTACGCACAAAAACCTGCAGGAAGAAGTGCAGAACCGCACTTTCCGCGAAGACTTATACTACCGCCTAATTGGTTTACCCATAGCCTTACCCCCGCTGCGCGAAAGAGGCAATGATATTATTCTGCTGGCAAAACATTTCATGGACAATTTCTGCAAAGAGAATAATGTGGAGAAAAAGCAACTGTCGCAGGAGGCCCAGCAAAAACTGCTCAACTGCAGCTTTCCTGGTAATGTGCGCGAGTTGAAATCGGTGATAGAGCTGGCTTGTGTAATGGCCGATGGCGATACCATTTTACCCGAACATATCACCATCAACAATACCACCTCCATTAACGATTTGATGAGCAAGGAGCGTACGTTGAGGGAATATGAGCTGCAGATCATACAGCATTTCCTGGACAAATATGATGGGGATGTGTTGCTGGTGGCTAAAAAGCTGGATGTTGGTAAGAGCACTATCTACCGCATGATCCAGGCAGGTGAACTGCGGCACAAATAAGCCAGGCCCTAACCTAATCGACAACCGTCATGAATGAGTGCAAATTTACTATTCCCGGCAACAGGAGAATATTGCTGGTGGAAGACGTGGAGATGAACCAGTTTCTGGCCAGCAGGAAAATAGAATCCTGGGGCGTAAAAGTTGACATTGCGCACAACGGGAAGATGGCGGTGGAGATGGTGCAAAAAGGCCATTACGACCTGGTGCTGATGGACATACAGATGCCCGTGATGGATGGGTTTGAAGCCACCAGGCATATCCGTAGTATCCCCGACGCCAGCAAAGCCTGCGTACCCATCATCGCGCTCAGCGCCAATATACTGAACGGCGATGATGAGCGTTATATGGAGGCTGGTATGAATGGATATGTATGCAAACCATTCGATGATCAGAGATTATTCAATATTATCACACTGAACCTGAAAAACGGCAGCATGTCGGCTGAACCCCTGAACGCCCCGAAAGTGAAAGCTTCGGAGGCCCAACCCGCGACCCGCGAAAAATTGTACGATCTTACCATGGTGGAAAGCATTGCCGGTGGCGATACCGGTTTTGTAAAAAAGATGGTGCAGATATTCCTTGACACCATGCCCCCCTCAGTAATTCAACTGAACCAGGCGCTCGAAAAAAAAGACTGGGAATCGCTCAGCAAGCTGGCGCATAAAATGAAGAGCACCATCGACAGTATGGGCATTCAGCCATTGCGCGAAGTGATTCGCACCATTGAAGCCAATGGCAAAAACAAGACAGATCTTGAAAATCTTCCCTCGCTGGTTCGCAAGGTGAATGTAGTGCTGGAAGCTTGCCTGGAACAGTTGCGCCGCGACTTCGGGTCTTAACCCGGGATGCGCGAAATGTATTTTTCTATCTCTTTGATCTGCTTTACAATCTCAGGATTCGTAGGCTTCAGCGCTTTTGTCTTCCGGAAAAATTCTTTTGCTGCGCGAAACTCGCGTTTGTTCATCATGATGTTGCACATCTGCAGGTAGGCAGCGGCTTCGTTTTCTTTATCGGGTAAGCCCTCGCGTATAGCCTGGCGGATATAGCTTTCGGCCTGTTTAAAATTATTTTTCTGCAGCGCAATCATACCCATCTGCAGCAGGCTGGCGCCTTTCACTTCTTTTAAAGGTGTACCGATGTCCAGGCCTTTCTTCATCATTTTTTCTGCTCCCTCAAAATCCTGCTTCATCATAGCAAGTTGGCCCTTAAAGGTATAGTACGCCGAACGGATGGGTTTATATAAAAGTCCGGGAAACTTAATAGAATTCAGCACTTTCTCAGCCCCTTCCAGGTCGCCTGCCTCCATATAATCCTGCAGCAGTCGCAGCGGACCTATAAAGAAGTGACCGGCAATAAGTATCAATCCTATAAAATAAGCCGGAAAAGCCGGCCAAAAGCCCGAGAAATAGTTGGCAACCACGCCGCCCAGCACGAGCACGATCCCCAGGTACAAGCGATATCGGATAAGCCAGGTATAAAACTTCATGATTGAGTTTGTTTTGAAAAGGAGGGCAAAGATAGGGAATCCGCGGGAGCGGATTTCCCGTTTCGTGTTTGGGGTTGGGTGTCGGGTGACTAAAGGGTTTCGTGTTTCAGGTGGCTGCCGCGCCTTATGATCGCTGCCCGCACTAAAGAACCCGAACCCCCAAACCCGAAACGGGCGCCATCACCGCCCGCCCGAACCCCCAAACCGGTGAAGCCTCACTCTTTCGCGTCATTCACCTCGATCCAGTACCCGTCCGGGTCTTTGAAATAGATTTGTTGTACGCCGTCAACGCGGTTGGTGACGGAGGAGGGGTTGCCTGCCCAGTCTTCGTAAGGGATATTGTTTGCTTCGAGGGTTTTGATGAATTCGGTGACGGAAGGAACGCTGAAGCAGAGGTGGGCGTTCTTATCGTGCTCGGTGGGGGCAGCGGCGCCGGAGATGATGTGGAGGTGGCCTTGTTTGCCAATGCTGAACCAGGTGTGGCGGCCATCGTGGAAGGGTTCGGGAATGGTGTCGAGACCGATAATGTTTTGGTAGAATTGGGTGGCGGTATTGAGGTCGACGACGTAAAGGGCGATGTGGTTGAGGGTAGCATTGGGGGAGGGTTGATTTTCTTCAGTGGTTTTCTGTGCGCTGGTATTGCAGGCTTGTATGGCGGTGACGAGCAAAATGGCTAAGAGTAATCTCATAGTGTGAATTTTGACGGCGTGAAAGGTAATTCAATTTGCCGGCAGAAAGAGTTTCCTGCGGAAAGGGGAAATGATTAAATTTGCCGGCTCTGAACGGGGTGTAACAAGCCCCTGTTCCGGTCCCGTAGTTCAATGGATAGAATAGAAGTTTCCTAAACTTTTGATACAGGTTCGATTCCTGTCGGGACTACAATCAATTTCTACCTTGCTGTTGATTCATTTACTAAACACCTCAATCAACACCTCTTTCCCCTCTTTAATATCAACAATATAATCTGCCGTATCATTCGGGCGTTTCCGCGAATAAACTACCTGGTTATAAATACTCGGCGACAAATCCCGTTTTCGAAGATATTCTCCCCATTCTTGCTTATCGGCCTCTGTAAGTGTGCCGTTCCTTTGCCTGGTCATCATTTTGATCATGAAGGGGTCGCGGGAATTGCTGATCCAGCGGGTGGCGTCTTGTCTTACTTCTACTTTGTATCTGCCTTCTATGGGGCCCTGGTGTTTGGGTACGAAGAATCTTCCGAGTTCGCCGGTGCCGGTGTTGTTGATGTAGATGGTTACGGGAGGCGCTCCTTTATCATCCAGGGGAGTCAATATCACCATGCCTTTTACCAGGGGTGCGGCATCTAGTTTTACTACTCCGCTCAACGCAACCTGCGGACTTTTGGTAAGAAATCCACCTACGGCCAGCCAGTTGTGTACGAGTTTTGGCCATTGGCCCAGTACGGGATCGCCCAGGGCAAACCCGGTGCCGTGGATGCCGTTTTGAAACAAATGTGCTTCCACGCGGGCACCTGCACGATACAGGCGGGTGAATATTTCCTGCACCAGGCCGGCACTGCTTCTGTCTTCTGTAGTGCCATAGAGGAAGGTGGGTGGAAAATTGGCTAACGTGGCCGAATCAGTGTTATTGGGGATGCGTGATCCGCCATAAGCCAGGATGATAAAATCAGGCCTTGATGAAGGATTGGCCGGGTTGGCGGCAGTGGATGGAGCTGGTTTTTCACTTAAGACCATATCTACAATGAGGGCGGCGCCGGCAGAAAATCCAACAGCGCCCACGCGGTCGGGAGAGATGTGATATTCATTGGCGTGTGAACGGATAAATTGCATTCCCTTTTGCCCGTCCTTAATCCAGTCGTTGCGGGTATATAGCGGACTTAACCTGTAACGTAATAAAAAAGCAGTGATGCCCTGTTCTTTCAACCATTGCGCCACCAATACGCCCTCATGATCCACGGCGCGAATGGTAAAGCCTCCGCCGGGTATCACCAATACAGCAGCGCCATTGCGTTTGGAGGGTTCGGGAATAAAAGGTATGACCGCCGGTTTGTCTTCGTCGCTGTTGCCGGTAGCGCCCGGCGCGCCTTCGGGCCATAACAGTATTGGATCGGCAAGCTGTTGTGCGGTGGTGGTAAGACACAGCAGTATAAAGACAAGCTGCAAGAGCAGGTAAGGCAGTTTCATCAGTGGATGTGTTTATGGTATGTAATAAATGCAGGATATGGTCCCGCATTTAATGAAACTATTGCTTATCTGAATCCTTGATCTCAACCACCACTACAGCATATGGCGCCAGTGTTATCGCCAGATCGCGCGAATAGGGTAATACACTCTCTGTAACCTTAATCTTATCGGGCTCTTCTATAGAAGCTGCTGCTGTCAATTCCGCGCTCAGCGAATACATTTTTACCGAAGCATTGGCTGGCAACTGCGATCCCTGCAATCGTACCAGCAACACGCTGGAATCACCGGTATAGTTAACTGCTTTTACGATGATGCGTTTTCCATCTTCACTGGCGGTGGCTATGGCGTCAACCGTGCCGGGCTTCCAGTTCAGCGGTTTCATTTGCGAGACAGAATCAAAGAATTGATTGCGGTCGGGCATGTCGGTAAAGGAGCCGGAAGTGGAGGCCAGGTATTTTTCTGCATAATGATCGCGGAACAGTTTTTCAACCAGGTAACCGGAGCCGGGGAACCATGACTTATGATCATGATATATGAAGGCTGTCCAGGTGGGATCGTCTGTAGTATTCCGCATCAAGAGCGCCGGGCAGGTCATATCAATCTGAGGGCTCAGCCTTTCGTACATGATCAGGCTGCCGGCGGTGTGCAATCCTGCCCGCCAGTCGTAGGTGCGACAAAGATTCCATTCCAGTATGGCCAGTTTGATATGGGGATAGTCAGAAGCCTGGATATAGTCGCGGAGGTCAACCAGGTAATTGTTTATCCGTTGTAACCCGCTTTGAAAATTATCGTTTTCGTATTCATAATTGTGACATCCCAGTATATCGAAATTCTTACCGGCCAGTTCAATCACTGTCTGACTCCAGGCCATGTCGTTCGACCTTTTTTGTCCGCAGGCTACGATCTTTGAATTGGGTGCTATTTTTCTCAATTGGCTGCCGTATGCATTTACAATTTCTGCATATTGAACGGCGGTCAATCCATGATTCATGGGTTCATTGTCGATCTGGAAGTAGGGAATGGTATAAGGTTCGGGATGTCCGTTGGCGGCCCTTATTTTTCCCCAATAAGTTGTGGGCGGATCGAGCAGGTAATGCACCCAATCCATGGCGTATTGTATAGCTGCCGGGTCGGTAGTGGTGGCATTGAGTACTATCATGGGCTGACTGCCCAGTTGGCGGCACATTTCCAGGAATTCATCGGTACCGAAACCGTAATAGTCGGAATATCCGCCCCATATCTCGTTGGGATGATACACGCGCGAAACATGAGGGCCAATACCATCTTTCCATCGGTAGATGGAAGCAAACGAACCTCCCGGCCAGCGAATAAAGGGAGGCTTGAGATCGCTGAGCGCCTTAAAGAGATCGGAACGAAGCCGCCCGTTTTTGAAGTTCTCTGTGCTCATCAGCGAGATAAAATCAAGCAAAATGGATCCCGTGCCGGACGCAATGATTTCGAGAGATGCCTGCGTGTCGGTTTTTGAACTCACAAAAGAAAAACGAACCTCCTGCCAATCGGTGCCGGAAGTTGGCAGGGGTAGCTCTGCAATGTTATTACCTGCTGAATCAAGAAAACGCAAAACAGTTTGCAGCGAACCGGATTGAGGTTTTATCCAGGCTGAGCCCTGGTACTCCATGTCTTTTTGTAAGTAAATGCGTCCCTGCCTGATACCCGCACTGCCGTTGTTGGCTTCGAGTTGAATACTCTTTTCTCCTTTTTCGAATGGTGTGTTTATTACAGTGGCGGAACCGTTGTTTTCCACCGTTGTCCAGTAAGTTTCAAAATCATTGCCTTCAAAACCCTGGCCGCGGATCTGCTCGGCATATAAGCCATCCTGTACAGAATGGTTGATGTGTTCGAGGAATTGTCCGTAGATATTTTCTTCAATCTTTCTTGTTTTCCTGTCGGTATCCACTAACAAAACCGAAACCCGTGGTGGATTATCGTTGGTTGCTTTTTCATCCGAGCAGGAATTCAAGAGGGTGGATACAAACACCATCCCTACGAATGCAGTATAAGCAAATGGCTGGTTGGTTATTCTCATATAGCAGCAAATCAGCCATTCAAGATACAAAATGCTTACGAATAAATGTTAAAATGACGTTTTTACAAAGGAAATACCTCACTTTATTGCGACGGTGAGCTCATCAATTCTTAAGCACCGATACTGACTTTCTTACTCCTTCATCCCATATCACTTCAATATGATAATAGCCTTTGGGTAATCCTTTCATATCCACATGTAATTTGTTATTGCCTGCTGTCAGGCCATTATGCTGCAGTCTTACCAGTTTGCCCGCGCTGTTGAAAATTTGAATGGCGGCACTACCCGTTCTGTTGGCTTTCAGGTTTACGAACAATTGGTCTTGTGCAGGATTGGGCCATGCTTTGAAATCTGTGCTGATTTCACAATCGGCAACGCCCACGATGCTGTATTGCTCTTTGCCATCGAGATCCACTTCTTTGATGCGATAGTATTTGCCTTGTGGTTGCCGGTCGGTATAAGCATAGCGTTTTTCGATAGTGCTGTTGCCCGCGGCTGGTATGGTGGCGATGGTGGTCCACGTAGTGCCATCGGCGCTTCGTTGCACATCAAAATGGCTGGCATTTTGCTCGAAACTGGTGGCCCAGTGGATGCGTGTTTCATTGTTGCCGCAGGTAACGCTGAATGTGGAGAAAATTACAGGCAGTCCGGTGCCGCCCTCGGCCAGGGTAATGAGGCCAAAACTGCTGAGGCCCTGCAGTTGCACATAATTGGCAGTAGTATTGCGACTGTCGGGGGAAATTTTTAGCCATTTGCCAGGCGCTTCCGAAAAATGAAAATCGAGCGCGTTTTCGGCTTGTTTATCCACTTCGCCATCGGCATAATGCATCCATAGGATGGCATCGAGCCCGGTATTGTTTTGCGGTACTATCTCATAATAACGCAGTATGGATGTGCGGTCTCCTTCCACCGTTAGTTGCTGGTGACCGCGCCTGATGAGCGTAGGACCGAGGTTTTGCTTGGAAGAAATGATGGCACCCAGGTTGCCGGGGTTCACGTCTTGCGGGGCGTTCAATGTAGTGTTTACCTGCAGGTAGCCGGTGCCGCTTGCCATGGCGCGACTGCTTTCTGACTCGCCATGGAGTGAAGCATTGCCGGGCAGGTTCACGATACTGTTTTCGAGGTTGATAAAACCGCCGTTGAACCAAATGCCCGAACTGATATCGGTATTGGTTTGCAGGGTAAGTATGCTGTTGGCTGTTTTGGCAATTTCCAGCTGATCGAAGTTGGTAATGCCATTACCTCTTACCAGGTTGTTGGTTGATCCGCTGAAAATGATGCGTCCCGAGCCGATGGCGGGGTTCAGCGTGCCGTCGTTATCGAGCGACATGTCGTGCAGCGTCACTACTACTCCCCCGTTCAGGTGAACCGTGGTGTTGTTCTCTATTTTAAACACGTTTTGTGCATGGGAATGTATGGAGAGCATCATGGCCGGCAGCAGCAGCCATGATGAATTTGCAAATTTCATAAAGCGGTATTAATAGATAATAAAAGAAAATGCCTGGTCGTAATACTCACCGCTATACGACAACACAACAAACACGTCTACGAAACCATTGTAGCATATATGGCCAATACTGATGTCGGTAGCTAAATTTGAGAATATGGCGCAACTTTCGGGAGTAATTCCGGGGCAGTAAATGCGGTAATGGCCTCTTTCCAGCCTGAGGACGGAGGCGATGTTGGCTGTGCCTCTCTTAAGGCCCCCGTTGGCGGCAGTAGCCGTCAACCCCCAGCAAAGCGGCGTTAGCGATGCATCGCCCGTGGTGGTGCTGGTAATTTTATTGGTAATATTCACCACGCCTTCATTGTCCACGCTCATGCGGTCTGTGCCGGCGGTGCGTACTACGAATTTGCCATCGCTATTGGAGGCATTGGTGCCAAGCCGCAGGTCTTTACCACTCAACTGCACAAAGCCTATGTTGCTGCTACCGTCCCTGAACTGAAGAATGCCGGATGAATTATTCACCACCAGTTGATTGTTAGTCTGCAGGCTGCCCTGCACCACGCCAGACCCTGCCAGGAACGAGCCGCTGATGATGGCCGACGACATATCGATAGCCCCATCAGCAAACAGGGTGCCGCGCACGCGCATGGTACCATTTACATCCAGCCGCCTGGTAGGCACGCTTACGCCAATGCCCACGCTATCGGTAGCATTGCTCAAAAGATCGCGGTTGGCCAACGGCTTTATCCAGAAACTACTGTTATTAACCGAGCGCCAGGTGGTGCCATCGTAATGGTACAATTGGTTGTAGTTGGTATTGAACACCACCAGCCCCGCCGCGGGGTTCGGGATGGCGAACATTTGCGTATTGTTGAGCCTGGGCAGCAAAAACCCCTTGCTGGTGCTGTTCAGGTCTAAAATAGCGCTGTTGTTAGGGGTATTGGTGCCAATGCCCACGCTTTGGGCGCGGGTGGTGAACAGGGTGGTCAGTAAGATGAGGGTGAGTAACGACTTTTGCATGGTTAAAATTTTGCCGGCTAAAAATAGCGGGAGGAGGTGGGATAGGCAATCGCGAAAATGGGTGAGGGGGGTGATGGGTGGGAAGCCGAGAAGGGAATTGAATATAGGAACAACATCCATAATATACGTTTGTATTTTACCGTTAAATTAGAAATTCGATAGCCAATGGATACCGGATTGTCGGGGCTATCATCCACGCGGATCATTTAAAGTAATCCCTGCATATCTCGCAACATCTCCAGGCGACAGATTAGCCGGGTTGTTGGTAGCGGCGTATCCGACTCGATATGCAATACTTCCCGGTTAAAATTATCCACAATAATCAGCAATCGGAACGTACGGCCATTCCAGAGACTATCAGCCATAAAATCGATGCCTCCATATGACTCATCAAAAGTTAAACTTTTTTGTTAACTTTAAAATGGGCGAAAATGGGGGAGCCTACATATCAGAAAAACACAAAAATTGAAAATCGATATCACATTTATTGTTCACTCAGACGCAAATGGAGGTGACCCAGATTGTGCAAGTCCAACACTTCGATTGTACCATAAAATACTATGGGAGTAAACCACTCCCTAACGGAAAGCTTTTTCAGCTGGAGATTAATAAAAGTGGTGCATATTTATATCACAAATCGGAACTTGGGGAATTCAATTTGGGAAGTGATGCTATCGCTCATTCCTACAGAAACCAGAAAAGAAAACAATTGTTGATACGGCAGATTCCAGACGAAGTAAACGAACTCTATGATATTGGTTCAACAATTGGCGCTTACACAATTTTTCCTAAAAATAAAATAGACAACCAGCTTACAATTAATCAGGCACGAGGGGTAAATAGATTAATTGACGATAGGTTTGACCTTACATTAGAATGTATCAGGCGCTTTTATAAAGGAGAAAAAAGCCCACTTTACGATACACTTTTGAGGTATAGAAACTTTTTCGACTTGTTTGATCACTTTAAAGGTTACGTTGACTTCTTTCTACTCAATGACCTTGTTGACGAAAATGAAAATATTCGATTTTATTTACCATTTGACAACTTTACAACAAAACCAACATTTACAAGCGTTGACGACTATTTGATTTATAAGAAAAAAGTAATGGATTTCGTAAATGCCCGTAATAAAAGAATTGAAAGTTTTGCAAACCAACTGAGTTTAGGTGAAATAGTTTAGGTGTATTAGTCATTACTTAATCTGACAATCGAGGATTTTATTTTTTAGTTTTATAGGGTCAAGATATTTTTTAGGCTGCGGGAGTTAGATTCTGCGGCATTTTTTGTTTTGCTATAGGTAGGGATTCTAAAAATGTTTGCATTGGCGTTCTGCCAAATCAGTATTTGCCTGAGTGCGTTCGTTGGTTGTTGTACTCATCTAACCACAAGTCAAGGTCGCCTTGCAATTCATCAAGTGTGTTGTAGATTTTCTTTCTGAAAATAATCTCCTTTGATGGTGCCAACATAGTAAGTGTCCTGCGCGCCCAGGTAACCGTGTTTTTGACAGTCCTCATTTTCTCAACATCTCTTTTAGTTCCTCAATTGTCAACGGTGGATTTTTTTTATGTAGCATAGAATGGCAGTTTGGACAAACAGGTCGTAAGTCCTGAATCGGGTCAACTTTGTATTCCTGTTTCCTTGTCGCCACTTGTATTAAATGATGAACGTGAATGAATTTGTAGCCTATTCTGCCGTAAAATTTTTCAAAGTTGAAGCCACAAACAGAACACGAATAGCCATAATGATTCAGGCATATCTTTCTTGCATAAATATTTCTCTCGTATCGTGTCTGGGTCACTTGTGTCGCTGCACCTTCAACATATATTTGTTTTGTAGCGTTTGATTCAGAAAACGGATTGTATCTGATGTCCTGTGTTCTTAAAAACTCAATTTTATGGAAACCAGTGTGGGCAACTATCGCTTAACGCTGAACCCGGGTGGAAATATTGGTATCGGTACCAATGCACCCAATGCCAGGCTGGGCGTGGTGGAGGCTGATGAAAACCTGATCGGGCTGAAGAACAGCAAAATAGACAACCCGCAAAGTTTACCGTTACATACACTAAGGTGAGGGAAGCTGGAAGTTCACAATCTCCCTCACCTCCACACTTCCCCCATGCTGCAATATGGGACAGCGGCCGGCCAGCTTTACCGCGGCTTCAAGACTCTCCGCCTTGATCACCACATTGCTCACCACGCGCAGGTTGCCTGATAGTACAGATTCTTTTTTCACCGTCTTGTCCGGCCCGTTTACCGTATAGCTATCGCCGGGAAAGGCAAAACTGAAAACATATACCCCCGACGACTTCCACTCGTCAAACAATTGCATCCATTGGGGAAAAACCTGTTCGGCCATTTCTTTGTTGTAGGTAACGGGCACGCGTACCAATAAACTGAAATGTTTCATATCCGGCATAGTTGTAACGTTTTTTGTGTTGGGAGAAAATGATGATTGCGTAAGCAGCAAGGATAGTCCGCAGAAAAGCACTGTTTTGAAAAGCTTCATGGCTATACTTTTTTTACAAGGCAAATTTCAGCCTCGGAAAAACTCCATCCTTGTAAAAAAGCATTGATTTACCAGAATCGTGCTGACTGGAGGAAATGGGTGGGCGTTTGCCCGGTAAACATTTTGAAGTCTTTATTAAAATGCGGCTGGTCGTAAAAGCCGTTATCAAAAGCAGCGCCCAGGAAAGAGTGATCGTTCCGGATTTTTCGGATCACAGCGTTCATTTTTACAATATGCGCAAATTGCTTGGGCGTGGCGCCGGCTGTTTTGCGGAAACGTTTTTCAAAAGCGTCTTTGCTGATATATAACTCCTGCAACAGATCGCTGATTTTGATATTTCCCTGGGCAGCGTAAATTTTATGGATAGCTGTTTCTATTAAAGTGTCGCGGCGGTGGGAATTTAGTTTTGATAGCAAAAATGATTCCACTACAGCTACTCGTTCTTCATGATTTTTACTCTCCGCTAATTGCTCCTGGATATTTTCTATCTCCGATGCTTTGAAAAAATTTTCCAGCGATACGCTTTGGGTAAATAGTTCATGAAGCGGTTGTTTGAAAAATGCTGCTAAGCCGGTTTCCTTAAACAGTACAACAAAATTAGACGTGTCTTGGGCGTAATGAATTTGTCGCGCCGATTTCTGCAATCCCGAAACCACGGCAGCGGGAAGATGAGTGGCGTGATGATTCACCACGAATGATGTCTCGCCACTATACCGGAACGCCATGGCCAATGAAGTGCCGGGCAGTACGGTATTGGTAATGCCGCTGCGGCTTTCAATAATGTTGTAGCATTTAATGAAAGGCGCTAATGATGGTCCCGGTTGAAATGTTGATAAATTCATTGGCGAAAAAAATCCCGGCGTCATACAAATTTAAGCAAGCGCGATTGCTCTACTCCGTAAACACCCTTTCTTCTTTTTCATACTCCCGCTGAATACCCTCTACCAGATCCTTTTTCATAATTACTTCACTGCCACGCGCAATGGCTTGCAATGATGCAAAATGAATAATACTAACAATGGACGAGCCGGTAAGTTCATATTTATTGGCGAGCAGCGACAGGTCCACATCCTCGGCCAGTTGCGCCCGGGGAGGGATGGTGCTTTTCCACAACTGTAATCGCTCTGCCGCACTGGGCGCAAAGAAGGGTACCACGGCATTGAAGCGGCGGATGAAGGCGCCGTCTATATTGCTTTTGAAGTTGGAAGCCAGAATGATCAGGCCGGGAAAATCTTCCACGCGCTGCAGGAGGTACGACACTTCCTGGTTGGCATACTTGTCATGAGCGTTCGATACATTCGAGCGCTTACCAAACAATGCATCGGCCTCATCAAAAAAGAGTATCCAGTCACGGTGCTCGGCTTTCTGAAATATTTTTTCGAGATTCTTCTCTGTCTCGCCGATGTATTTAGACACTACCTGCGAAAGATCGATGCGGTACACATCTTTTCGGAACTGTTTACCCAGCAGCGTGGCGGTTAAGGTCTTCCCCGTGCCGGAGGGACCATAAAACAGCGCGCGAAAACCAGGTTTAACTTTTTTGTCCATTTCCCATTCCTGCAGGAAGCGCGCATTATGATCGAGCCAGGTTTTGATATCATTGATCTGCTGTGCGGTTTTGGGGTTCAACACCAGGTCGCTCCAGTCCATTTTGGTGGTAATGTATTTGGCGGGGAAATCGGGGCTGAAGTTGTATTTGAAGTTGCTGCCGGTGGTGAACAGGTCAACGTACTCGGGTTGCATTATAATTCTCCCGCTCATGCGGGGCTCGCCGTCGCGTATGGGCTCGAGGGTAAGGATGTTTTCTTTGGCGAAGAAATGGTCGGGGGCAAAATATTTTGCGGCCATCATGCGCCGGCGCACATCGGTGCCTCCTAAAATGAATAAGGCCGTTTCGCCCGTAGGCAGCATGCCGCGGTGGTTGCTGCCTTTTACGCCGCCGATTTCGGCAAAGTCGCCGCCGTTGGGGAGGTATTTCTGCACGATGGTGTCAATGAAATTGGGTTGAATATGGGGGAGTAAAGCCAGCAGCAGAATGATGTATTCTTCGATGTTTAGTTGATGTTGAATGATGAATTGATTCAATGGGGTATCATCACCTTCGATAGCGAGCTGCGGGTACGAGAACTCTGCCTGGCGATCGTTACTGAAATGCAGGGCGAGGCGCTTGTCGGTAATTTCGCGCAGGAATTCGAGGGAGCGGATGAGGTTGTTGAGTTGTGTTTCCATTTATTCTTCGATGGTTGAATTATCCTTTGCCGGTTCGCTTGCCGGAACGTTGGTGTCGGCACTGAAAATTTTTGCGTCTTCCAGGAACGGTGTCAGGTCTTTATTCTTGCCGGGCGTAAACCCTACAAATACATTTTTGGTGCCAGTCATGCTCGAGAGGTGCCGTTCCATTACGGTGAGGCCGCTTATTTTAGTGTCGTTGAACCGGCCGGAGGTGTCAAATGTGTAAATGGTGGATGGCGGCTTCACAAACAACACAGTAGCCTGGTGCCGCCATATCAGCCATTGTTTCACGAGATTAGGATTGGGTTTGTTGGAAAATTCAAGGTCGCATTTTGATCCCGGTTGTGAGCATACAAATGGGTTGGGTTGTACGCGCATTACACTGCTCACTTTGGTGGTACCTTTTTTTGATTTCAGTTCTACGCGGTCTTCGTTAATGGAATAAGTCCAGCCATTGCGGGTAATGCCATTCTTTATTTCAAAGCCAGATTCTTCCACATCCACAATTGCCTGGTTGCCCGCCTGAGTTTCTTTATATACTTTTTGTGTGTCAAAAATTTTCAGGTCTGCTTCGGGGAAGGGAGAGACTAGGTTAGAGAAATCGGGCACAAAGCTTTTTTCCTTAGGTGTTTTGAACAAATCTATCTTCGATCGTTCTTCCAGCATTTTTTTTCTTTTATGATTCAATTCTGCCAGGTCTTTCTCCACTTTCGGCAATTCATTTTTTGGATCGGATTTTAATAAGCTTTTGCGTTTATCCACCAGTCGTTGAATATCTTTCAAGAGCGGCGCTTCTTTCCTTTCATAAAATGTTTTGTATTGACTGGTGATCTCAAGTTCTGACCAATCCATCCAGAAGATGCTGGCGCCACAGGGAAAATCTTCCAGCTTGGATGGCTTTTTAAATACCGGTCCGGGCGGTTCAGGCGGACATACCGTGTCTTTGTTCCAGTCTGCCGCAGGCCCGGTTTTGGCATCTTTTGCAAGGTCGTAATAAAACAATGCATTCTTGCGCAGGCCGCCGGCGGGCTCCAGGCCGCGCGCATGTTGCACCATGCTGCCTATCTGGTCGCATACCAGTGAGGTTACAATAGATACGTTGAGTGTTTTGGCATGGCCTTTTCTCCA
Organism: uncultured Chitinophagaceae bacterium; assembly: GCA_937958995.1. Lineage (GTDB taxonomy): Bacteria > Bacteroidota > Bacteroidia > Chitinophagales > Chitinophagaceae > CALCIN01. The sequence goes on along the minus strand of CALGAP010000008.1, from coordinate 320,539 downwards.
CGCTGTGCTGTCGGATTTTTTGTACCAAAGTTTGAGAATGTTTTTCCAACGGGTAAATTCCGCCGGATCGACCTTGGGTGTGATGGACATATCCTTCAATCCTTTGTTTTTCTTTGGCACCAGCCTGTCGGCGGGCATTTCAATTCTTAATTCGGTAAAACTGGTGATTTCATCCCAGGCATAATCGGGTATTTGTCCATCGTCGCGCATTTTTTTTAGAATAGTCAACACCTGCGCCGTGCTCAGGGCTTTCAGTTTTGCTTTTGATTTTTCTCTGAACCTGGTTATAAGTGCCTGCTTGTCTTTTTCTCTGAGTGCAATAATTTTTTTTCGAACTGCTGGTGAAAATTCGCCGAGTAGTGTTTCCGCCTCTTCTTCCAGGGTAGTTATTTTTTCGGACGCCTCTTTAACGCGCGCTTCGTCCTGGGCTCTTGCCAATTCAATGTATTGTTCTTTCAGCGAGGCCGCTATGGGAATTAGTTTTTCAAGTGCAGCCAGGTCCTTACCTCGCAGTTGTTTTTTTACTGCTTCAAATGAGAAGATTTTTTGTGCTTCTTTCGAACTCATTTCCAGCAGCGCTTCACCTCTCACTTTGTTGGCGTTTTCATCTACAGCGTGGTCAATTTCTATGTCTTTCAGAATGAACAGCAGTTCCTGCGGATTTTCTTCCCAGGTGCCGTGGGCGCTGGCATACCGCATTCCCGAGAAATGGATGATGGCATATTGCATCCAGTCGGGGAAGAAACCTCTGGCGGCTTGATTTTCGAAGACTTTCTTCACTTCCACCAGCAGTGCGGTGTGATCCATACTGATCAGCAGATCACGATAACGTTTCAGCCGCCATTGCTGCAAAAGAGATTTCTCGTTGGCTGGTATATCCTTACCTGGTTTATCCTTTCGTTTTTGTATAGACCCGGCGAGCTTTGTGATTTTTGCCAGTTCCGTTTTGGATTTTGATACGAGCGTAGTAATTTTTTTTATCCTGGCCTCAGCATTTTTGATTTCTGCCTTCTTGCCGGATATTTCATCCACAAGCGCCTCTTTGGTGGTTTCCAGGGGACCAATTAATTTGTCGTATTGTCCTTTAACGGTTTCCAGTTCCGACAAAAGTTTGTCCCTGGACTGGATAGCATCAGACTTTCTTTTTTCCCACAGTTCCTTTTCTTTTGGCAAATCTTTACCCGCGCGCTTTTCTTTACGGATCACCCAGTCGAGATTGTTCTGCGCGTTTTCTATTTTTTGCGATAGCGTCTTGATGGTTGCCTCTATTTTTATTTTGGCCGCGCGGGTTTTAGTGGCTTCGGCGCCAGGCTTTAGCAGCGCACGCAACCCTTTCTCCGTTTCCTGTTTGAGCATTTCAGCCCCGGCAATCTCCGCCTTTTCATCTTTTATGTAATCCTGCAGGGATCGTTTATCATCTTCCAGTTCTTTTATTTGTACCTCCAATGCTATTTTATCCTTTTCAATCATTTTTTGAATTTCCTCATCGGGTAAATCCTTACTTCCCTCGATAAGATTGCTCAGTTCCAGGCTTTTTACTATTTCAAGGAAAGCTCTCAAACTATCTTCTCGTTGCGGGTAGATGATCTTGCGCAGGTCGGGATTTTTCCACAAAAACTCTCTGCCCAGAACAGGTTTCCATTCTTCGGTTTGCTCGGTGTCAGGAACATGAATATCTTTTGGTTCTCTTCTTACCACGCCATGTCCTTGTTGCATCACGTGTACCAGTTCATGCGCCAGCAATTGTTTACCCGAAGGTGTATGCGGCTGATACTCTCCCGGTGCAAACACGATATGCTTGCCGTGCGTGTAGGCTTTTGCATTTATTTCTTTTGCAGACTGATGTGCGAGTGGATCGTTATGAATTTGTACATGACCAAAGTCCTGTTTAAAGCGCGACTCCATGAAATGTCGCGTGCCTTCATCCAAGGGCGAGCCGCCGGATTGCAACACTTGATAAACAGACGATGGAGCTGCGGGGCGTGCGGCCACTGCCGGCGCGCCGGAAGCTTTCAACTGAAGTTCCTCTTCACAAGCCGCACATTTGCGTTGTAGCTTTTCTTCTTCCTCGCAGGCCGCGCATTTTCTTTGAACGGTATATGGAGTTCTTTGTACGAGTTTATCTTCTTGTTCGCAGGCTGCGCATTTGCGATGTATCAACCCCTCTTCGCTTTCTTCTTCCTCTTTCTTTTGCAGTTTTTCCTCTTCTTCGCAAGCCGAACATTTTTTCTGAACCACCACCGGTGCCACCTTCGCGGGCGCCGCATCGTGGTCGCTCATGCGCATTACTTTTTCGGCTATGGTGTCGGCTTCCTGTTCGAACACATCATTAGGCTGGTTAATGGTGAGTTTGGGTTGAATAACGGGAGCAAAAAAGGGCCGGGCCGCCTGCCCGTCAGTTCTGTTATGGTGAGTTGATATTACCGATCTTGTCAGAACACTATCCATTTCGCGTCTTTTTTACCGGTGGCTGCTTCTACTTCCGGAGCTGTCATCCTGCTGATGGCGGCTGCGAATATTACGTAATGGCCTCTTTGCACATTATTGCCGGCCGACATAATGCTTTTGGAATCCTGGATCAGGTGCTGGTCGGCGGTTTCTTCATCCATCATCTCTTTAATAGCGCCGTAGTGTGTGGGATTGTCGCCGAAGTATTTTTTTCTGATGTTGGGGTCTTTGTTAGTTGTATCCACATATTCGTCGCCGAGCCCGATCATATGACCAAATTCGTGTGCTGCTACATTCTGCGAGGTGCTTTTTTCTTTTGGCTTTTCTATAAACACGCCCACGTTTACGCGACGAAATGCTGCGTCTTCAGTAGCTTCGTCTTCCCCTGCATCTTCAGTGGTAGAAATGCCAAGACCGGGAAATTGCAAAGCTTGTTGTACCGAGTCTATTCTTCGCTGGCTTAATTTTTTGTTATAGGCCACACTTCCCTCCGAGCTTGCCCTTCCCACCAGTTGCAGGTTAAATGCATCGGCGCCTTCATCATTGGCTCCGGGAATAGTGGAGATAAAAGCCCTGATCTCATCAATATCTTCCTGGCATTCTGCATTGATTTGGTCGCTGTCGAAGTCGAATGGGCCCACCTGTTTTATCATATCAGCCTCATCTATAGCCTTTGTCTCTTCTACAGTGGGATCGCGGTAATCCAGTTTGGCAGTATGCGTGGTCTTCGAATCTTTTACCTTGTCAATAGTGGTGACTACTGAGCGGTGACGTTTTTCTCCCTTAGGTTTCACCACCTGGATTACCGTATGCGCATTTTTGGGATCGTCTTCCACCGTTGTATTGACATCCACTTCGCAGACATAGGGTGCGAAGCCCGGCTCAATCAAACCCAGCGGGTGCTGTTTGCTCCATATATCATGCACGCTCTTTTTGAAATCGGTTTCAAAAGTGCTGCGCTCCGATTTATCCATGGCAGGCGGGTATTTCATGTGCACACCATGTGTAATGAACAAAGTGCCCACCCGTGGCGCGGGGCCATTCACATCATACTGCGCGTTGAAATTGGGAAAATTGCCATTTACAAATTGATTTGTCTTGAAACGCGCCCGGTTGCCAAATGGCTGAAAAGGCAGCACCGGCCCGCCGAAAAAGGCAGGCTGCGCTCCGCCACCGAAGAAGCTTTTTCGCTGTGCGACGGAATGCGTGACGTTATTTTTGGGTTCTAAACTCTGCATAGTTTATATTACCAGCCATTTTGCATCTTTATTGCCGGTGCACTCGCCCCCGGAGTCACCAATCCGTAAACAACAATCCCTTCATCCAAGGCAATCGCGCCGTGCTGATGCCCCAGGGCAGGCGGCCGAGCAATACATCCATCGCTTTGGGCTCTACCTGCAGGCACCACCCATGATCAACTTTGGTGAGCTTACCGAAACGTTGCAGAAAAGCTTCACGCAACGCTTCTATGCCGGTATTTTTCAAAGCCGACCAGTGGTGAATAACGAATTGCAACAACTTATCGCATTCGTTTTTTGTTTCTTCGGATATTGGATCGACCGCTTTTAAGACTTCTCCAGGTTCCATACCACAAATAATTTTATTGAGTGAAAGATTAAATTCAGGAAATTCATCAGAGCCCGTGGCAAGATATTGGAGAATATGTACGGCCGTGTGCTGACTGAGCTCACTCACCCAGTTGTTTTCGACATATAGATTCAGTGTATTGAAAAGTTCGGGTAAGAAAGGGTGGAGGATTACAATGCCTGCGTTATTAATGTATAAACCTTCTTCTTTCCCAGTTTCAGTTTCAGCAAAAATGGGTTGAGTACCGGTTTTGCGTTTCGTTGCCAAGGTAACCTTCTCACTGCAGATCTTTTTCAGTAATTGGGCCTGGGCCTTTCCTTTTTTCGCCGCCGATAGTCTGCTATTCAAAAAAATCGATGACATTGCGCTGGAATCTACATGAGATGCAGCAGCCAGTTTCTCGATAATGGCATGAATGAATTCAAAGGAGAAATTGTTTGTCAATCTGTCGATGGCGGAAGGATGGGATTGAAATAACTCTTGCAGTTTATTCAGCAATTTTATTCCCGCTTCAACTTCCAGTTCGTTGATTGAAATAAAAGAGCTGTTCCAGGGAAGATGACCATGCTGCAGAAAAAATATCAAAGCTTCTTCGGCGTTTTCAGTTTTCGATTCTTCGGTAATCTTCTTCTTATTGGCTGCCAACAATTCGCTTCGCAGCGCAATAAGCGTTTTTTCCACCAACACTTCCTGCCAGTTATTCTCCGGCAACATGCCACAGTTCAATTCCAGGCTTTCGAAAGAAATGCTATAGTCATTACTGCCCAGCTCATCAAATAAATCCTCCATACGGGGGAGGAGTTTTTCATAAAAAACTTCCGCCACCTCGTTTCGCAGGGCCAAACCATTCTCGCTCCTGCCAAAATTTATGTCGAGAAATTGCTTTTGGATGATATGGTTGGGTCTGCTCATGGTTTATAAAATCACCCGAATAATAAGAAAGAAGCTTTTCGAAATCGTTACTTTACAAGGCCCGTCGCTCACGGTCACTGAAACGGTAATATTATGTTCCCCCGGCGGAAGATCATAGTGATGCGCTTGCTCGGTGCCGCCATTCGCTTTCTTTGTATTATCGCCAAAGTCCCAGTCGAAAATGGCGCCTGGGCTGGCAGTGGCTTTTAACCGGAAGATGACATCAGGCGTATTATCGTAACGCTCCTGCGGGAAGCGTGGCTGAAATTCAACCTGCGGTGAGGCAAATACTTCGATTACGGTAGTGGCAGTTCTGTTGTTAACGGTATAACTAAGCGTGTGTTTGCCCACACCCAGCGCGGCCGGCTGAATGAAAAATTCGGAAGCCAGTATTTCAGTGCCATCAATTTTGAATATTCCTCCCTGCGGACTCACGCTCACCGGGTATTTCTGCTTATCGTTGATGCAAAATTCTTTGGGCTCGATAGAAATGGTAACCGGTTCGGAAATGACATAGGCTATCGGCGGACAATCGCTGCAACAGATATAGGGAATATAAAAGTCGGCAATCACCGCACCGTTCGGTATTTCGAACCGGCGGTCTGCCGGTGCCTGGTTAATGATTTTTGTCAGCACTTCGCGTTTGTCATCGGGCAGGTCGCGGCAATCGTCAACGTATTGTTTCAGCACTTCATTGAAGCGAAGGTATAAGGCGGGATCGCGGTGCAGGGTGGCAACCGAGAGCAACTTTGCTTTTGCTTCAAGCGTTTCGGTGCTTACATCTGGTTGCAGCAACTCGCGGAATTGAGTGAGCAGCAGGTTGCTCAGCTCGCGGTTTACGAAGAGAGATCGTACATCCACGCGGCGGTCTCTTCGTTCTTCATGATAAGCCAGTATGAACGTGCCGCCACGAGGCACGCCGGCCTTGTGTTCGAGGCCCCCATGCTTTTTGAAATAATAATTGAAGTTTTTTGCAAGACGGTATTGCGCCAGCCGGCGAAGATATTCGGAGCGCAATGCTTCCAGTTGCTCCACGATGCAGGTATTCAGCACCATCTGCACATTGGTGACAAATACATCGAGTAAATAATCATAAGTAAATTCGAGTGTTTCATTTCCTCTTCCCCACAACGCGCGCAGGGCATCCAGCACAGCGCGGTTCACAAAATTTACTTCGGCTTCGAAGCGCTGGTACAGCGGTTTGAAAGCATTCGTGTTCAGGTCGGCGAGCTCGGTAGTAAGCAGCATCTGCAGCATGCTTTCCACGCTGTCTAAAAATTCAAAGAGATGACGCTGCAATACCAGCGTGGGCGTATTACTGCTGGCAGGAATAGGATTGACAAACACGCCATTATTGCGCGCCACGGTATCGATATAAAAACGACCAAAGGTATTTTCGCCGGGGGCACACAAGCGGGAGAGCGTATCGCCTTTGCGGTAAATGGCTGTGGCATGAAACTCACCCACCAGGTTAGCGATAAACGGGTGGTCGGCGGCAATATTTACGGGTGTGGTAAGGTTTGAGAAAATATTGGTTCCTGCTGTCGCTCTTTCTGCTTCTGCAGCGGCGGCTCTTTCGGCCTCGGTGGCAGCGGCGCGCTCTGCTTCAGTGGCTGCACCGGTGGAAGCTGCGCTTCTGAAGAAACTGTCGGCTGAGCTGGCCAATCGCTGGGCAGAGAACGCCAGCTTACCTACATAACAAAACGCATTATGCAGCCTGCATATAAATTCCGCGATCAGCACGCGGTAATCCGACTCCAGGTCCTGGATAATGCAATATGGATCTTCGCCACGCACCAGTGCGCCAATATAATCAGCACTCAGCGCCTGTACATCGAAGGGAAGATTGAAATTTTGTTGAATGGATTTTACCGCCGCCAGTGCCGAATTGATCTCGCGGCCAATATGACCTTCTATTCGGAAGAAATTGTACCATTCAATATCATAAGCCAGCGGATGCAATACCATATCGGCCTGGCTGTAGGCATAAGAATGATAACTTAAATTATAATGCGCCAGGCCTCTTCTCGTCTTATCGAAGCTCCAGTAGTGGTAAAGGTCTTCGGGAATGCCGCTCTGCTGATCGTGCACCACCTTGTAGTAATAAGGTATGCAGCGGTTGCTGAGCGGACTTTTGCCATAATTGCTCGGCGTAATTTTTATTTCCTGCGGCAATCCCACCCTGCTTTCGCGAAATGCTTTCTCGGTGAGCATAAAGTTTTGATACATCAGTATCATACGCATCAACAGGCTCCTGACCTCGCCCGATCTTTCGCTATCACGGTCAAACAATGGCGAGTAAATGAAATACTGGCGATAAGCCATCTGCAATTGCGAGCTCGTGTTTACCGTAGCTTCGCCGAGTGTGAGGTGAAAGGGAAATACCATTTCATCGCCACAACATTCGGTAGTAATCTCGTGCAGGCGGCGACGGAATTCATGTAGCGCCAATAATAAATCGTATATGAAATCGTAATAGTATTGAATGAGGAATGGACGGAACTGGAGAATGAACTGAATATTATTTTTCAATTCTGCAAGTGTACCAAAGGGATTGGTATTAATGCCATTCAGTAAATGTTTGTAGGTCTCGAAACTTTGCGAGAGGTCATTCACGAGGCGCTGTAACATGCCGTCGTCCAGCAATTCTGCAAATGCATTCAGCACATCATCGGCGCTGTTCAGGTTTTTTACGGGCACGTTATACCGGCGCAGCCCAACAGGAGTAAGATCAAGTTGCGCGCCCTGGCCAGTACGTCCGCCGCCACGCAGCAGTTTCTTGTGAACAAGCAAAGGCTTTACTTCAAAATCAATCTTGCTGCCTTTATCATTACAATCATTCGTGTCGCAGTTTTTCAGGTTCATACCTTCTGCTTCCAAAAACAGCACAACGGCATACTGATCCAGCCCGGGGGCTTGTGATAAGGGGATCACCCCATTCTGGCTATCCAGTTCATCTGCTTCAGCCTGGGTAAGCAGTAAGAAAATAGTGTTGTCTGCCGCGGCTGCCAGTCGCGTGGCAGTGGTGTTGCTGGCATAAAAAGGAATATTGGTGGTGTCGGGGTCGGGACCGCATTGGCGAATCAGTTGCAGGTGATTGGGAAAAGGCCGCCTGTTATAGGGCACCATATATTTGAACCCATTTTCTCCGATATGATCGCAGAAGAGTATGAGAAAGCCTTGCGAGGTAACGCCCACTCCCTTCGTGATATTAATAGTACCCGGAGTATGCGAAATCTCCAGTCCACACACGATGCCACTGCCGAGCAATTTTGTTCGCGTAAGCCGGTCCTGCTGATCGAGGTAGTTAAACAGTTCGTTCAGGTGATTATTGGTCAGCACCTGGTCGGCTTCAAACACGGGATAAGTATTCGCGATACTCATGATCATTGATTTTTAAAAGTTCCCAAAACGGTTTTACCCAGCACCACTGTGTTGCTGCCTTCCTTGCTCTCTTCGCAGTTGTGCAAGGTGGCCTGCGGATATTCGCTGTGCAGTTGGGTGAGTATTTCAATCATTTTATCATTGGCCTCCCTGAAAGGCTCCAGGTTGGCGGCTTTGTCGAAGTAGTAATCCGCCATCGTTTCGATCCACTTCTTATATCGCACTTCAAACTCGCGCATCAGGTCATTGTTCAGCCAGCACACTTTCACCATGATTTGCGCCGGCGCTTCTTCACGAATTTTGTTTTCGAAATATTGGCGGAAAGACATATTATCAAAATGCTGTGGCCAGTAGGGTAGCACCACCGATACGCGGAAGCTGTAAGGATCGAGCTCGCAGGGGCAGTCGCAGTCCTGCAGGCAAACCTGCATCAGGTCGAACATTTTGCCCGGAGCTTCCACCACTTCGCGCGGACGTAAGAGGATATGTTCAATTAAATGCAATCCAACCGGATCATTGCATTTGCCTGTCATTTCATCGGCAATGTCATTGATGGCCTGCTGCGCGTCTTCTTCACTATCAAAGGTGGTTTGGCTGGTGAGTATATCGCCGAGCCTGATGATAAAATGGATGCCAGTATCTTCGATGGTATAAGATGCCGGATCGGCGCCGGTTTCAATTACTTTTTTAGCCGCCTCTTCGGCATCGCTTTTCTTTTCATATTCCTGCGATACCAGCTTCACACCGTTCAGCGAAGTGATAGTGAAGGAATGAAAGCACTGCAGTTTTTCTTCACCCTCTACTTCCACTTTTTTTTCATTGCAAATGATTTCAATATTTTTAATACAATACAGAAAACGCCGCGTGTATTTTTCAATGCCGGTTAATAAGCTGATGCGTTTTTCGAGGCCAGAGACATTATTTGTATCCCAGAGACGGGCAGTATCAACAGTGAAATCATCATTTTGCGGAAAATAATTAAATGCCCTGCCGCGATTGCTGCTGATATCAACATAGTCATTCAGCGTGCGGATTTTGGCTTTGGTTATTTCAGTAAAATCTATTTTCTCTTCGGTTCTTTCCTCATAGTTGATCTTGTACATCAGCAGTGCATAATCATTAAATGATTCTGCAAAACGCGCCAGCAGGTGATCGAGAAAGCGGCTGCGCCTGTCTTCAAACACATCTTTAAGTTCGTACAATTGCTGCCAGCGGTTTTTGGGTTGCTTCATGCTGTCGGCAGTGGCAATCGCCTCTTCAATCAACACTGTGCTGCCGTCTTTGGCATATACTTCACCCATATCTTTAATATCGCTCAGGAATTGCGCGAAATAGGTATGCTTGATGAAATCGGTAGAAAGTAAACGATGCGCGTTAGTAAGTTGAGATAAGAAGTCGGCCAGCAATTGCTCAAAAAACATGAGATAAGCCTTCAGTTGCCGTTGCTGTGCTCTGCGTTGTGGCGAAGCATGCGCGGGCAGACCAGCAGGACCGATGCCATAGGTAAGCGGAAAATCGTACTGCACCGGGTAATAACTTTCTGTATCGCGACTGGCACTGAGCGGCACGGGCAGATCATCCTGCAGGTTGCTGAGTTTATGGCGGCTGCGTTGTGCGTGCAGCAATGACACAGTATCATACACTTCGCTGTAGCGTGCCAGGAAGGGAAGCTGATCTTTGAATAATAAGATCTTCGACTTGTCGGTTGCCAGTATGGGTTTATGATAAGGTGAAATATGCATGCACCATTTTTGCCCTACAAAGCCCGGCACGGGCTTGCCGTCATCGCCGTATTTCGTCATCACGAAATTGCGGATTGACAATACGCCCTCAATATCCATCAGCAGGTTGATGATGTCGGAGGTATAGATGACGGAGCGGAGGCTCGTCTTTTCTAACTGCTCCGTGTCAATAAACCCATGCTCCAGCACCACGCCTTCGAAAATTTCATCTACCGGAATTTTTTTGTCCAGCAATTCCTTGAGCGAGTAAAAATCAACGGAAGGGTTGAGATAGTTTTCGATGGCATAAAATATTTCCGCCTGCACTTTCTCTATATCAGCCGAAGGCTTTACATCCACGTCAAAGCAAAAAGCAATTTCCTCGGTATCAACTGTAGTCACATAAGGGAAATCTTCGCAGAGATTGCGGTGTTCGTGTAGTCTTTTGACTGCTTCCCGGACGATATCTCTTGCCTTCTTTATTTTATCAAAATAAGTTTTAAAGATTTTGGCCACAAACGCGGCATCTGTCATTGCCTCTACGTCAGTGGTGGTTACTTTACCTGAAGCCGGTTTCTTGGAGAGGATGATGTCAAAGCTCTTCGAGCTGCCATCAGTTAGAGTGACAGTGATGGTCCAGCGTTCGGTGCCGGTTACGGAAATTGAGTCAATATTATTGACGTCGCTGGCGAGTTCGGCAAATTCAAAGTCAGCATTCTTCCAGGCATCCAGTTGAACCGCAAACCAGAAATCGGCTTTGAAAAATTTACCGGCGAGCTCGGGATTTTCTACAATGATATCGCCGGTGTTCAGATCGCCGTACGAAATATCATTGTCCAGGTCGAGCAATACGAGATACAGGCCGGAGAGGAAAAGCGGCTTATCGGTGGGCTCATATTGGAGAATATCTTTTTCGCAGTTGGCATAGATGGGCACTTCATTGATCGGCACTTCGCGACCCGCTTCGTCTTTTTGACTTGTTTCGGCAAAAAGAAATGCATTGTGCACGCCGGGGATATCAATCAGCAGCTTGCGGTAGTCATTAATGGTAAGCGGGTTGTTGGTGAGAATATTTTTTGCAGTAAATAAAACCTGGTTATCCACCAGTTTCCCCTCGGCTGTTGTAAGCAAATCTTTCATGTCGAAGCCGGTGCGGTAGCCGAGCTCTGTCAGTGCATAACAAAGCGCTTCCAGAATGGTGATGCCGGGGTCATGGGCATTGTAGTCGGTCCAGTTGGCGTGCGCCAGTTGTTCAATATGCCGGAGACCTTCTTGTCGCAGCCATTCATAATCCTGCGCGGGAGGCAACTGCCTGTATTTCGATATAGTAGTTTGTTCGTTCATTAGCAGGTACAGCTTGCGGGTGATTGAATAAGGTGCCTGGTATTGGTGTCTTCATCGTAGTACGAAACCAGTATGGAGCGCGCGGTGCTGGCAACGGCTTCATCCACATCCAGCAGCACTTTCGTACCGGCAGTATTGCGGTTGATGATATGATTCATCTTAAAGCAGGTGACGAAGTCTACGTAAGGCCGCTCTTCCACGAAATTCAAGATCGCACTCTTGTATATTTTTCCGCCAAAACTTATTTCCTGTTGATTATTGAATGCCCATGGACAAAGGAATTGTTCGATTTCGGTGTTCAGGAGTTGCAGGTAAAATGATTCGCTGAGATTATCGTGAAACTTCACTTTGAAATCGAGTTGTATCTCCTCAAACTGCGGATTCTTTACGTGCAGTCTTACAAAAGGTGAAACGATGGTTTTTAAATAATCATAAATATTTGTCAGCAATCCCAGCGAGGTATAGGGCCGCAGGGGATTAATAGTGGTAGCGTTGTTCAGTTTCGGAATAGTGATGACGGTGACATGACCGGGATAATTTTCACAAAAGACTTCTTCATTGCCTTTCGGGTAAAATCCTGCATGGTTGATGCATTTTACCTTAAATAGTTCCGGGAACTTTTCCAGTGCGATATGTTCATAGTCCCAGATGCTGATGGCACGTTGCTTATGCCGCAGCCGCTCGCTTACGCGTATATAAAAATGATCGTCTGTTTCGCGGGTGCGGCCATTAAAGGAATCGAAGGGTTGCTCGATCTTCTTGATTGCGCCGTCGCTGATCACGGGTTTTGAAATGGTATTGGCGGGAAGCAATTGCCGGTATTCAATTTGCTTTTCTTCATGCTGCACCAGCTGTACGCGCGCTGCCTGCGCCCGGATCTGAATCATTTTACACACGGCATCGGTATAAGGACGCACGCTCACTTTTATCCAATGAAAACCCGGGTTGAGTAGCGTGCCATTGTTGATGGCATCTGCCGGCAAGGTAAAAGTGACAATACCCGACTGCGTGAAGTTCTTTGTACGATCAACCAGTGTTTCTTCTTTAAGGCGCTTCCAGTTGTTGTTGGTGGAAAGATAGAACCACCGGAGGTCGGCGATATTACGAAGTGGATTCGAACTTCCTTCCGCCACCTGGAACAGAATATTGAGCACCTGTTTGGGTTCGGCATTTTCAACGCCTATGAATAGTTCGCCTTCGTTGCGTACATCGCGCAACAAACTTACCGCGGTGATATTTTCTGCTTCGCCGCTGGTATCGGTGAGCGAGTTATTCACCGGCGAAAAGCCAAATGGTGCCAGGTGTAGTAACTGGTGGTTGCCGTTGGCAGCTATCGTATTTAGCGGGATATCGATGGCAGCCTTATAATTTAATGAAAGAGTTTCCAATACCACCTCGTTTGGCGTGGGTGTGGCAGCCACTTTTATATTGAATGAGCCGCTGCCGTCGGGCACGATGGAGGTGCCATTGCTCAGCGCTGTGCTGACCCGAATGAGATGATTGCTGAGCGAGTATTGCGATTCAACTAACTGCAGGCGCAAAAAGCCTTCCACAGTGGTGGGCAACAATTGCTCATTTTTACCAAAATCAATGGCAGTGGGCGTAAATGTATTTCCTCCTGAAAAATTAATAGTCTTCTTCGTCGACGTACTCGACATGCTGAGGTTGTGCCAGGCCGATTGCCTCAGGTATTTTGCAGTACCGCTGACAGATGGCCCGCTCGCCGGTGTTTTCCAACTGGTGTTTATTTCAAGAACCGTCAGATTTTTTTGAAATACTTCTTTGCTGCCGATATAAAAACCCGCCCCGTTCTCCGGAAAATCACCGAATGGCTTGAACGGACGCGATGCATCAATGGAACCATTATCATTGCTCAGCATCAGGTCTTTTACGCCGGACACATCTACTGATACGGATAGTTTTGAGACCGCAGCCCGGCATAGCAAAGTATAAGGTATGCCGTTAGCAATATCCTGGTTGAGGTATAACTTCAATACCGGCATGCTTATGCCCAATCCCGATGCATGAATACTTTCATCGTAGGCCACCAATGCCGGATCATCGGGAGAAAGGGTTATAGAAAAAGTCAGTTGGTTGGTGGCCGGGTTGGTTGTTACCGAAGGGTTGGGTGCATCAATCCATTTCTTCGCGCCGGTATATTGGGCGGTAAAGCAATTGAGATTGCAAAATACGAGCGCGGGGATTGGGCTGGCAAAACTGGCCGTGATGGTGATGGTGCGGCGGCCTTCGTTCATGAGCAAAACGTTCGAGACGATGGCAAAACCCGCCTGCGCGTTCTTTATCTTTTTAACATCGCCAAACGTAAACCAGCTCTTATCTGCGGAAGATAGTTGAGCTCCCTGCCCATCGTCAGAGTTGGCGATGGGAGACGCTTTCAGCAGATCTTTCGCGCCGTGTATGATTTGAGTGGAGTATAATTTTGAAACAACAGCTTTATTCAGAACAATATCTTCCAGCAGCGTGTAGCTGATCTCTTTTCCTGTAACATCTTTACCACCTTTGAATAAGGTATTTTTTGTTAAACGATGTTCCTTCACCGGCTTCTGCAATTCGAACAACAAATGCGCTTCGTCTGCAATGGGAGCCTTATTGGTAAGCCGCAGCACTTCTTTATAGTAAAAATCAAGATGCTTTTTGGTGTAGGCGTTCAGCGCTTCCTGCTCCTGCGCAAACAATTTCACAAAAGCTAAGAACAATGCGTAGTGCGGCGAGTGCTTCGGGAAGTTTTCAAGCGTATCAACGAACAGGGTGTTTGCCCGGCTTACGATAGTGGCTATTCCAGTCAACAAACTATCAATTTGTGCGGCAAATAAGTTGTGATTGGTGACGTAAACCACTTTGTCCTTTACAGTGCCTGTGGAAGGAAGCGTAATGGCTATATCTGCTGCCGCGTCGTGCCAGGGCGTGGAAAGATCGGCTCTTGTAAAATTCTCGTTTGAAATTACATCAATGGGCGAGTCATTATCGGGTTCATTAGCGGTATAATCGAGTAATCCTTCTGACTTAAACTGTTCGAACCAATTTTCGAGATTGGCCAGCGGGTACTGCAGCTTGCTGCTGATCAGGTCATTGAAAATAGCTTTATATTCAAATTCTGCCGGCAGCAATTTAAATTGCTCATCGATCAGCGTCACCAGCGAAAACATTACGTCAAACAAAAATCTCAGGTTTTCCCGGGCAGTCGGATCGTCGCCCGCCATTCTTATCCGCTTAAACAGTCTTTTCTTATAGTCGGATATTTCTCTTGTGTCGATGCGGGCCAGCGTAGCCAGGGTCACGCTCACATCCATGCGCATCAGCGCCTGCCAGTTGCCATCAACTATATTATTGTTGTTGTAATAGTTGAGACAGGTGGCATATCTTTTCGCAAACAGGATGATATCCGCGGCATCACGCTCGTCAACTTTAGCATAGTCGACGGATAAGGCGGCGAGGACCCTGTTCAGAAGACTGGTGCCTTCTCGTATAAGCGGATTTTTGTCTGCGCAAGGCATAAGGTCTGGCTATAAATTGGTTTCAGTTTTGTAAAAAGGGAACACGAAATTGAATCGCGAGTTCGTGGCCCGTACCGTATAATCAAGGGATACGAGAATTTTTCCATCCAGTTCACCGGTATCATCCAGCTCAATTTTATTTACCTCAATGCGTGGTTCGTAATACAAAATGGCCGTTGACACCAGGTCTTTGATATATGTTTTGAAGGTAGTCGTAAGAGGCTCATAGACCATTTCATCCAAATTGCATCCATAATCGGGACGCATCACTCTTTCGCCCTGGCGCGTGGTGAGGAGAATTTCAAGACTGCTTTGGATATCGTCTTCATTCTCCAGCATACTCACTGTGCCGAGCTCTTTGTTGAATGCGGGAGGAAATCCCCAGCCTCTGCCTAAAAATGATTTATTGGTACTCATAACTTATCCGCCTATGATTACTGTTGGATATCCCGAGACGATCAAGCCGCCGTGCGCCGTAGAATCGCCCATGCGTGCTGCAGGCATACCGCCGATCAGTACGGTAGCCGATCCTTTGATAATGCTGTCGGGCGGACCGGTGCAAAAGCACATATCGCCTACTCGCGCCGCGGGCAGTCCGCCAATCAACACGGTGGGCTCTCCGGGGGGTAACACGGGTCCGCCCACATGGGGCACCGTTCCCGACACCATCGGGCACACATGCATATCACTCATTCTTGCTGCTAAGGACATGGTTAATAGTTTAATTGATTTTTACCAGCGATCCTTTTATCTCCGTAATACCACTGCTGCTGATGCTGGCGCTGCCGCTTCCTTCCACGCTCATGCTGGCATCGGCTTTTAGCGAAATCTGCGGAGCAGAGATGGAAAGGCTGGTGCCTGCTTTTATGGTCATTTCCGTGGCTGATTCAATCGTCACGCCACTCTGATCCATTACTATCTTGTTGCTGTTACCGTCTTTGATGGTAATGGTGCCGGCATCATCATCCATTTCAATTACGCGCGAGCCGGGCGTTTCAATGATCACCGATTTTTTGTCATCGTTGAAAATGAGTTTTATCTGCGAGCGCGATACATAGCCTTTCTCGCGGTTTGCATTCTCCGGCTCTAACGGTGCCGGTTTGGCGCTGCTGTGGAGCATGCCGAGTATGACAGGGTGACTCGGATCGTCATTCATAAAACCAACCACCACTTCATCGTCGATTTCGGGCCGAAAGAAAGTGCCGCGGTTATTGCCCGCGTCGAGCGTAGCAATGCGCGCCCAGACGCCATCGTCCTGGTCGTTTACCATCGGAAGACGAACCCTCACACGGTATTGACCGTTGCTATCTTCCAGGTCGGTCACGATGCCTATCTGCAGTCCCTGCATAGTGGAGGTTTGTGCAGTAACGGCCGCGCCCTGGTGCGGGCTGGTTTGCTCGGCAAAGAATTGTTCGTTCCATCCCAGCGTGGCTTCCGTAATCCAGTCGCCCTCGGCATATTCGTGTTGAATGGCCGAGACAAATGCTTTACCGTTGAAATTTTTGCCCGCACCTTTTATCGTCACAAAATCGCCGGGCATGGCATTGGTAACTCCCTGGTATTTTACCCGCGCTTTTATTTTTGAAAGATCCTGTCGCAGTTTCTTCGCATTGGCAATTGCCTGCGCATCGTGCTGGCTCAGCATTGCCGGCGTGCGCATCTCCAGTGGTTTGCCGGTGATGGCGGCCAGGTTTTCTCTTGTTATCTCACCTGGTTCGGGCGCGCCGCTGTCTTCACTTTCAGTAGTCACCACTTGCTGGTTAGCAAAATCCCAGCTGAGTGTTTTCACCGAAGACGTTTGCGTGCGTGCATCCATATCGGCATTAAATTCCAGTATGTTTGCGCCATAAATTAGTTCCAGTATTGGTTCGTCCTGCATATTGGGTTTCTTTACCGCGAGCTGACCATTGCTGATCACGCAGATCATGGCATTGGTATCAATGCGGCTGATCATATAGTCCCAATCGCTCACGTTGGCCTGCACCAGCTGTTCGTGTTTAGCGGAGAGCGTTTCTACATTCACCTCGTTTACCTGGTTTTCATCGAGTATGCGGGTAATGATATCGCTGTCGGTAACGTCGTTAAAATGACGGTTCCCCCTGTTCACCGTCATTTTAACCGTTTCATCCTTACATTCCACCTGCATTTCTGCGCAGGTTTCATTCACTTTATGCGTGTTGGTGATGATGATGCCTTTGAAAATGGTTTTGTTTTCGTTGTGATAGCCTAACTGTATCTCTATCTTCTTGCCGGGTAAAAAATCTCCCTTATCACTGATCTCAAATTTTTCTTCGTTGGGCTCGCCATCTACAATGGTGAGTGTAGCAGTGGGTATTTTATTGATTTCAGTAGTTACGGTAATATTGGTGATATGATAGGTTTTGGGAATCTCCTGCCCATCTACCAGCACCTTGTGCGTTACCAGGTCGGGGTTTTGAACAGTGGGTATTATCCTTGTAGCTACATCCATATCTTAATTCGATTCTGCGGTAGGGGGAAATAATATTTTGGTGCCCGGCGCAATATTCCTGAAGCCATCCAGCCGGTTGTGCATGGCCACGTCTATGTAGTACTTATTGTCATTATAGATTTTCTTTGTCATCAGCGGCAGCCGGTCGTTGGCATTCACTTTACGTTCATGAGAAATGTCGGGGCTCATGGGGTTTTCGAGTGCCACGCGCAGGTTTTCTTCCACTGTACCTTTGAAAGCGCATTTGGCGATGGCGCGTACGGGCGAACCATCGGGCCTGAACACTTTAAACTCGATATCCATGCTGGTGAGCACACCTTTAAAGAGCAGCGTGCCCCAGTGAATTTTAAGGTAATAGGGACGGTGAATATTTCCCTGGTATTTTAAAATGCGGTTGCGGAACGTATCGAGTTGCTCCGCAACGGGCACTGGTGAACTGTCCACCACTCCCGTGCCGTCGAAGAGAAAATCGAAATTGAATTCCTGCGGCGGCATCTTGTTAAACTTCAGGCACACTCCCGAAGTGCCGGGTGCCTGGTTTTCGCAGAACTCGATCTTATACCTGTAGGTATAAGTCTCGGGATTCATGAGCGTATAGAATGGCTCGCCGGCCGTGGATGTATATTCCGGGTCGCTGTAGGGAACGATGTACAACTTTTCGAGTTTTGCAAGTTCTAGTGCCATCAGCGTTCATTTTTTTGTCGAAGCAACCGCATCACTTTGTCTGTTACTTCGCGTGTGATCTCTTTTTTCAGTTTGCTGACCTCCTGTGGTGGCAGAGTGGCATTGGCCGGTTGATTATTTCCCCCTACCACAGCTTTTATGTGCAGTTCTTTTATTTCAATGGGCATATTCTTTAGTTGATGATGTTGAAATAGCGATAGCTCAGCGTGATCGATTCCACCACTATGGCATTTTGTTCTGCGTTGAAACTTGACACTGTCCATTTTTTCGGGATAGCATTTACCACATACCACGACATGATGGGCTCGTGTTGCTCATTGAGCAGGGAAATAGTGAGGTTGGCCGGGGCAAACTGGAAATTTTCCAAAGCTTCGCGGCACCAAACAATCAACGGCGATTGTATGAAGAGACCGCGTTTTAAAGTAATGTCTGCGTAACGCGTGCGTTTGGGCAACTGGTAAGTAAAACGGTTTTCACCGCCTTCATTGAAACTTTCCATTTCCATTTCTGCCTCCAGGCCACTCACTTCCTGGAAACGCGTGTCGCCCACAACCTGCCTGGGCAGTTCGAACCTTACCAGGAAATGAAACCCCACTGGTGGATAGACGGCCATCACGGTTCGTTTTGAATGGTTAAACCTTCGTGCGCTATTTCGAGCGACTCGATGGCTACTTCATTGCCATCAGATTTGAGATCGGTGGAAGTGATCTTGACCGGGAAGGCGTTTTTTATTTTCCATACCACTACCGGTTCATGGTTTTCATTCAACAAGGATATTACGAGATCTCTTCTTTCCACCGTGTTTAGTGCAATGGTGTTATACCATTTATAAAAATCATTATCGCCCTTGAAGGTGCCGCGCTTCAGGTTGATGTTGGAGAACTTCTGCATGCCCGGCATTTTTATTTTATGATACTCAGGGCTGGACCCTTCGCGGTATTCGATCACGTCGGTGCTGATGTCTAAGCCCGACACTTCTGTGAAACCAATTTTCGCGCCGCCCCATTCCACCTGGAAATGAAATTTGGGAAGTGGATATTGTGCCATGTTGATCTGGTTTTTATGTTGAAGAGATTATGATTCCTGCAGCTTGTGCATGAAGCGGAGTATGATGAATTCCGCAGGACGAACGGCAGCCATACCGATCTCAACAATCAGTTTGCCATCCAGTATATCCTGCGCTGTCATAGTTTGTCCCAGGCCGCATTTCACAAAGAAGGCGTGCTCGGGTTTGGCGCCTGCCAGCGCACCTTCGCGCCATAATAGGGTGAGGTAATTTTCAGTCATTGCCCTCACCTTGGTCCAGGTATTGGCATCGTTGGGTTCGAAAACAAATTTTTCGGTGGCTTTCTTCGCTGATTCTTCTACCATGATGAAGAAGCGGCGCACTGATACATATTTCCATTCGCTGCTGTTGCCGTCGAGCGTGCGCGCGCCCCAGACAAGTATGCCTTTGCCATGAAATGGACGTATGGCATTCACCGACTTGCCTGCACCCGGATCAATATTCATGGAAGCCTGCTCTGCATCAGTCACAAAATCCGTGACATCGTACACGCCTGCTACTGCCACGTTGGCGGGAGCTTTCCACACACCGCGGTCTGCATCGGTTTTTGCAATTATACCTGCTATGGCTGGCGATGGAGGTAATGTGGGACTCAGCATTTTTTTGATAGCCTCTTTGGCGGCATAGTAGGCGGGACTATCGTCGGTTTGTAAACTTTCCAGGGTGGGAGTAGTAACCGAACCGCCTTTGTCAAGATTTACTGTAAGAGTTGCCTCGTCGTACGGAAAATCATAATTGGTTTTCAGGTTGGGATAATAGGCAGCAGCATAACTGAGATTTTCTGTGAGTCCTGGAGTATTCCGGAAATTATTGATGTTGGAAGTGGTGTTTCCACTGTGATCATGCAGGTCTATCAGCGTAAACCTGTCCTGGAGATTAGCACACTGATCAATGGCTTTTTGCATCAGGCTGTAATAAGTATTGGCCGAACCCAGCTTTGTGCCTTCTGGTACGACAATGAGTGTAGGTTCATCGTATGCTTCCAATGCCTCGATGCCTGCTTCCAGGTCGGTATCAGATACAGATCCTGAAGTAGTGCCTACTGAAACAATATAACACGGCCCGCCACCATTGTCGAAATAAAGCCGCAGTGCATAGTACATGTTGTTCGGACTGGGCGTTGCAATACTGGCAGTGGCAGTGGGAATAGGACTTTCATCATTATAGGTGACGTTCACCGTTATGTCTTCCTTTTCGGGCTCGCCGAATCTTTGTTCATACTCTTTAAAGTTGAATATTTTAACCGGCGTATTGGCGGCGAGGTCATTGCCGTTTTCGTCTTTCGCTATTTGTGTATATCCGATAAATGCGGGGATGGCCGTAGAAACCTGGGCAATAGTAGGAGGTAAGGTAGAGACTTCTCTGACATATACACCCGGGGTCGCGATCGAGGACTCGTTCATGGTAGTTATATTTTAATTGAACAATTTTTTATGGCCTGCTGGCAAACTGAATCGTAAACACAGGTGCGGGATTAAATATCTGATCGTTGGTATCGAACAGGCGATAGCTGTTGTTGGTAGTGCCGTTTTTATATAGGTCAATGACGGCAAAACAGGCGATGTCATTTTTCACCGTCGCCCTGTCTTGCAAATCTGCATTGTTTACCACGGGCGCGGTTGGTAGTAATTTCCAATAGTCGGTATCGGAAAGCGGGATATTGTCTGCGCCGGCTGACGACATAATAGCGCCATACAGCTGGCTGCCGCTCTGCACTACAGAGCCTACGGGATAATCGGTGGCCGGACTATAATTTTCAAACGGCGATGTAAGCATTAACTGTCCACCACTTTGATTATTTACTTTGTTGGTAAACAGGTAAACCTGTTTGCTTCCCGTAGGCACCACAAAAGTTTTATCAGCAAAATCGCTGCTGCTAAATACCAGGAAGCGAATGGTCAGATCGCTGCCCACCGTCACAAAGGGTATTTTGGGTTCATCATCGGGTGGATTGAAGGGAATGCATTGCATAAAACAAACCAGGGAACTCCCGAAAAAGCGGTACAGGATTTTGTGGCCGGTGAACAATTGCTGCGTGTCTTCATCGGGAACGATTCTGATTCCTTTTGACAGAAAATTTTCCGTGGTTGTTTCAAACCACGCATGCTTAAATTGTATGGTAAATAATTCGCGCCAGGTCGTACTTACCTTTTCACCGGTTTGCTGTATTGTGAATACGGCCATACAATTGTTTTAAAAATTCAATTCAACCTCTTTCACCAGCGAACCGCTGACATCGGGTATGTCATCGATGGTTACCATACGCACGCGGTAGGCTACAGACGGAAAATATCGGCCTCCCAACACCGACCATATTTCGTGCAGCTGTTGCAGGTTAAGGCTCACCATATCGAGTATCAGCTTTTCAATGCCTGCATTGAGGCCAGGTGTATTGATATGGTCGAAGACATATTTTTTCTGAAACACACCCATCACATTTTGCAGATCCTGCAGCGACTGACCATAAGCTCCCGCCGTGCGTCTCACAGAGGTAAATAATAGTGTGAGATAAAGATGCACAGCGGGATTTTTCATGATGATGCCACCGTCTTGTTTCCTGATGAAATTGCTGGGATCGCGTGATATACGGTTCTCTTCTATATTAATTAATGAAATAATTACATCGGCATTTATATCGTTACCGGCGTTATCGTTAATGATTTCGCTGATATTGCCCAGGGCAGCATTAACGCCATTAGTCACCAATTCCTTGCGAATAATATCTACAGCCGGATAAATCATGAATGATTATTTCGGTGAAATAATAGGACCAACCTTAGTAATTATACAGAAGGATTACAGGGGCTACAAAAATCAAAGCGAACGTGAAGCACGTGTGATTGTTCGATAAAAGTACTTTTCATTTTCTTACTCCACAATACCACAAAAGTGGTAAAAAGCAATACCCTGGTGAAGCGAAGATATATGCTGCGTAACAACACAAGATACCCCAAATGTGGTATATTTTAAATTCGATAAGTTGGTATAAGACCAATCGCTGCACAAAAAAGCCGCAGGCAAACAACCTGCGGCGAACTCACCCTTATGTGTACGACCAACTACTTCAATGTAATGATCACCTCCGCCATGCCCGTCGGCATTCGGTCGCAACTACCATGCGTTACCAGCGACAGGGCACCCACAGTCCAGCCGGCGACATATTCTACATTGAACACGCCATCTGACGGCGGTACTACATAATGAGGTAAAGTGGGTCCAGGACCGGAGGCATTCCAGCTATAGGTAGACGGACGGCTTACATTGTAAAACCGCACGCTGTACGATTGGGCGTCTTTTTCCGCCGAAACGGAAGCGTAGCTGATGCGCATACAGGTGATGGAGGGCGCGGGGCCATAGATGCTGTCGCCATGTGCGCAGACAATGGGCACGTGGACAATCTTTTTCTTTTCATCGTTATTAATGAAAATTTTACCCGTCACAATATCAACCAACCGGTACTGCATCCCGGGCTGATTTTTCTGTTTGGCAAAAATGCGCGCGGTAATAGTTTCAGTGCCGTTCTTCACCTGGTCATTGTTGCATTCGTACACGAGCGAATTTTCGTCGTACATAGTAATGGTTTTGGCATTGGCGGTAAAACCGGCAGTCAATCCGCCATACGCACCGGTGGTTTCCCAAACCACTTTGAAATCAACATCGTCGTTGGGCACAATCTGCTGACCATTGCTCACGGCCAGTAATCTTAGTTGCACCCGGTTCGTCTGCCCTTCCCGGCCTGAAATGGTCACGCCATCGGGTTGCAGCTGGTAACGCGTTTTTTTTACGTTGATTTTTACGGTATCACTGCCTATTTCACTACCATTGAGCGTTGCTACAACATACACGGCTGCCCAGTTATCGCCATCCGTAAGACCTGGATCATTCCTGGAGGTAAATGATACTTTCTTTGAAGGCGATTGAAAACTGGTACCCGAATTCCCCAGCCCGTCGGCAATGGTTCCGAAACTGGTGAGCACATTCCATTGGTACATCACTTTGCCGATGTCGGCATCGGAAAGGTTTTGCACTTTCGCTTCAATTTCCTGCTTGTTGGCCGGTGAATAAATGGATACGACTGATTCGTTGGGAGTAAGGGTAACTTTGCCGGCGCGTATGGTGAAGTCCCATTCTTCCAGTCCGCGTGAAGAATACGCGTCTGCCACCAACCTCACAAAATCTCCGCCGAGTAATGCCAGGTCAATTGCCTGGAGAATAAAAGCCCCCTTTTGCACCTGCTTTTCAAAGCTGACCGGAATATCTTTTGGGTCAAAGCCGGCCTTTGCAATGGCCACCAGCAAATCGTAGCCATGTTCGGAGCATAGTGCATTGATCAAACCCAGGAATGCTTTTTTGAACTCTCCCCACATCAGCAATTCAAAAAATCCGGGCATCACTTTGGGAATATCGACAATCAAGGCATTGATGAAATCGTCGTCCTGGTGATCGGTTCTTGATGCTCCCATAGCGGCACCAATAACCGAACATCCCGCTTCAAAAGCTGACCATCCATATATTTCGAACAATTCTGTGGTTTCTGTTACGGTTAACATGCCGGGATCCACGCTACCCAAACCAACTACGCGGGCGCGGAAATATCCTTCAGACTCGTTATCCTTCAATTCAAAAACAAATGGGCCGGTTGTTACCGCAAACGATTGAGTGCCCTTGTCTGTAATTTGTTTCCATACTTCTCCCGATACGGAAGTAACGCCTGAAACGGGATCTAACTTTTTCACGGTTTCGAACTTCGAGTTATCGTTTACAGACGCGATCAGCGATACGTAATTATTATTACCTGTCTCTTTGTAGCCCATCTTATAAAAAAATGCAGACGACCTTCTACGGTAACTGTTGGTAAAAGAAATGCCCAGGTTTTCAGCACTCAGTCGTAGCCCGCTGCGTACGTCATTGGAGTTTACATTCACACTGCCCACGCGATTGCCAGCTGTTGAAGGCACTTGATTTTTTTCTTCCAGCCATGCGTGCAGTTTTTCGCGATAGCTTCCGCTGCTGAAAGCGAGCGGATCAGCCTTCCAGGCCTGGGTGAAATCATTTATCCAATCGGCCAGCCCCGGCACTTCATGCACGCGATTCACAAACACATGCGCCAGGGTATCTTCCATAAACGGAACACCAATAGCAAGATAGAGAAGCACTTTTGCCGTTGACTCTACTGAGATGGTAGTAGTGCTATCGGTAATGAAGCCCGCCAGCACCGGTTTCTGATCGGCATTCAACAGGTAAGCAATGCTGATGTTTTGTTTGGGCTTAATCACCTTCGTCTTGCCGCTCTGGCCTACAGGCAGACTATGAGCACGATGGAAAATTTCGTGATTATTCAAATGATAGTTGCTGCCGGCAGGAAGCACCACCTGCGCATCTGCCAGCTCCTGGTCGGTCGGAAATTCCAGGCCTTCGTCAGTGTTGAAATCTTTTTTACAGGATAATCCAAACAATACCAGTGCTATCAGCAGTGCAGCCTGGTTCACAATTTTTCCCATGTGCATAGTTTAGGGTGAAAAGAGAGTTGTTATCGTATAGGTATCGTACGGATACAGGAAAGGTCATCAGTATTTGATGACCTTTTTTTAGCTCGGGCGATATATACCCGGAATCAGCTTTGTGGCACCTCGCCAACGGAATTTATTTGTATATTTTGGCATTTTTATACAATGCCATCCGCAACCGGAAACATAAACGACGATCTGGAAGAATTCGTTGGCGCTATCAGGGCAAATGAGGAGAAAGTGTTGAAGCAGTTTTACCAACAAAACTATCCCATGGTGGAGAAATTTGTGCTGGATAATAGCGGTACTATCGACGAAGCGCGTGATATATACCAGGAGGCATTTATAGCGGTATGGCGGAATATTCAGCTCGGTCGGTTTCAATTGCGTGCCGATAGCTCACCACAAGCCTATCTCTTCAAGGTTGCCAAATACAAGTGGCTGGATCACCTGCGTGCCACAAAGCGAAACAACCTGGTGCCTTTGTCGGGCGATGAAGAAATTGAAGAATTGCCGGCGGAGAAACACGGTCGCATCGAAGCTATCAAATCTTCATTTAGTCAATTAGGTGAGTCATGCCGGGAGTTATTAGAAAGATTTTATTATTTAAAACAATCCATGCGCACCATTGCAGCCGCCAAAAAATGGACCGAGGCAACGGCAAAGAACAATAAGTACAGGTGCCTGCAACATCTGCGTGATATCTTAAAAAATAAAAAGCCAAACCATTGAATAATCACGATCATATCCCCGCCGATATAGAGCAGGTGGAGCGTTTTCTCCGCAAGGAAATGCCGCCTGAAGAACGGGAGGCATTTTTGGACCGTCTGGCTACCGATGGCGAGTTACAGCAAGTTGTGGAGGAAATGCAGTTGTTATCCATCGGCATACAGGAAGCCGCGCTTCAGAGAAATCTGGATCAGTTTCATAAGGAAATGCCCGCGCTTCGCCCTGCGAAAAGAAATGTTTTTTCAACACGCCGGGTCGCTGCGGCCGCAGTCATCATTGTTGCATCGGCCCTGGCGTTTTGGTTATTATTAAATGGAGGCCGTGAAGAGAAATTATTTACTTCCTATTATCAGCCCGACCCGGGTTTGCCCACTTTAATGAGCAGTGCAGATAATTATGAATTTTACCAGGCGATGGTAGACTACAAATCCGGCGAGTACGAAAAGGCCATTGCGGCATGGGATGCATTGCTGCAGCAACAACCCGCTAATGACACACTCAGTTATTATCTCGGTTCTGCCTGGCTGGCCAACAAGCAACCTGCAAAGGCTATTACCTACCTGGAAAAAGTAGCTGCTAACACCAATAGCTCGTTTGTTCAAGATGCCGGCTGGTACCTGGCTTTGGCATGGTTGCAGCAAGGCGATAAGGAAAAAGCAAAAGCAGCTTTGGAAAAAACGCAGCATAGACGCAGGGAGGAGTTGCTGCAGGAATTGAGAAGATAAATGCAGCCGGGATTGCGCGATGGTGCCATAGCAAAATAGCGTCCTTTGCTGTCTTGAAACACTTTTCTGCAACCGTGACCTGCAAACACGCTCAGGTGCATTTTGCAGGAGTCATGAATTGATTCTCTGCTTAACGCACCAGCTTATTAACGGCATGCGGTTGCTACAAATAATTGTCCTTTTTTTGCATGAATTATCGGATTTTTTCCGATGTTTTGCAGTTAAAAGGACATTTTTTGTTTCGTGAAACCCTGATTCATTATATTCGGCTATGAGAAAATTAACCATTACTACAGCTTTAATTGTCCTGGCAATTCATGGAGCTACTGCTCAGTTCCGCCAGGGAGGAGGGCCTTCGTCACAGCCCAAAGACCCCATTGTAGAAGCAATCATCCAGGAGGAAACAAACAATTCGCAATTAGAAAAACTGGCGCACCAGCTGCTCGACAGTATTGGTCCCAGGCTGGTGGGCACACCGCAGATGGAATGGGCCCGCGACTGGGCTATCAACAAATACAAGAGCTGGGGCATCCATGCCGAGGCGCAGAACTATGGCACCTGGCGCGGATGGGAGCGCGGCATCACGCACG
Organism: uncultured Chitinophagaceae bacterium; assembly: GCA_937958995.1. Taxonomy (GTDB): domain Bacteria; phylum Bacteroidota; class Bacteroidia; order Chitinophagales; family Chitinophagaceae; genus CALCIN01. The sequence goes on along the minus strand of CALGAP010000008.1, from coordinate 293,857 downwards.
TAGATATGGTATCGCCGCGCGTGCGCACACTGGAAGCTACACAGCTGGCCTGGTGCCCGTCGATGAGTAAGCCAGTAACTGCGGGTCTCGTTATTCTCCCCGACCTGGCCGACTCAGCAGCCTATGCTGCCTGGATGCCGTCGGTAAAAGGAAAATTCGTGATGATCTCGATGATGCAACCCACCGGCCGCCCCGACGATAACTGGGCGCAGTATGGCACCAAAGAATCTATCGAGAAAATGAGAGAGCAGCGTGCAAAAGCTACGCAGAACTGGAACGAGCGCATTCGCAAGACAGGCTATAATGCACGCACACTGGCGCAGGCACTGGAAAAAGCAGGCGCTGTGGGTATCATCAGTAACAACTGGTCTGCCGGTTTTGGCGTAGATAAAATATTTGGCGCCAACACCAGGAAGATACCACATGTTGATGTCATGCTCGAAGACTATGGCATGTTGTATCGCCTCGTAGAAAACGGCACCGATCCTAAGATCACGGTATTCACCCAATCAAAGGAGCGTGGCGAAGTACCCACTTTCAACGTGATTGCGGGCATCAAAGGCACTGAAAAACCTGATGAGTATGTAATGCTCAGCGCGCACTTCGACAGCTGGGATGGGGGCACCGGTGCTACCGACAACGGCTCCGGCACACTAATGATGATGGAGGCCATGCGCATTTTGAAAAAAGTTTATCCCAACCCCAAACGCACCATTTTGGTTGGCCACTGGGGCAGCGAAGAGCAGGGACTGAATGGTTCCCGCGCATTTGTAGAAGATCATCCTGATACGGTGAGCAAACTGCAGGCGCTTTTCAACCAGGACAATGGTACCGGGCGTATCGTGAGTTTGTCAGGACAAGGCTACCTGCATTCATACGAATACCTCAATCGCTGGCTCAGCAAAGTGCCTTCACATATCCGCGACTCTATCAAAACCACTTTCCCCGGCACACCCGGAGGCGGTGGCTCCGACTATGCATCGTTTGTTGCAGTAGGCGCTCCCGGTTTTTCATTGGGTGCACTTAGCTGGTCATACTTCAACTACACCTGGCACACCAACCGCGACACTTATGATAAACTGGTGTTCGACGATCTGCGCAACAACGTTATACTGGTAGCGATACTTGCTTACATGGCCAGCGAAGATCCCGAACGTGCATCAACCGAAAAATCAAAATTGCCTATCAATCCCAGAACTGGTCAAAGAATGAACTGGCCGCAGCAAACGAAAGCAATACGAAGAGGCGGATTTGATTAATGAGCCGGTTAGAAAATTTTTGAACTGTAGAGAAAAAATCTGAACTGAAAAATAAAATTTTGCATACTCCCGTCTACGCATAGACGGGAGTTTTTATTTTTTATTGGGCAAAATGGAAGTAGCGGACAGAATGTATCATTAAATTTATTATCGATTCTATAACCTTAAACTGTGAATTATGTTAATCAAACCTATCCTGTTTGCTACTACGCTATTTATTTCTATTGTTGCTGCAGCGCAGAGAGATCTTGAAGTGGTCGCCGAGTGGCCCGGTACCGCACTAAATAAAAGTTCCTATAAGATGGTGACAGTTGGTGCAACAGCCTACCTGGCGGGATTTTATCGCAGAGAACTTCTTGAGCTTCATGACAGGCTCGGTGTTAGAACTTATCCATATCCTGAGACAGATCGATACCGATATTTCTTTTTTCCGATTGGTAGCGCGCCTGGTCGTGAACACATAGTTGCTCACGAAGGCAAGCCTTACTTTATATTGACGGGGGGTGATATATCTACAAACTGGTTAGCCACGATAGATGGATCCAGGGTGGTTTTTGTGGCGAACTCGAACCGCGCGCTGACTATCCCCGTAGTATATAAGTCAAAGCTGTATATTATCAGGAACGCTTCCCCTGGTCCGCCTCAACTTTCAAGATATGACGGCGGAGGCATTTTCACCGATTTGTTTCCAATTAGCTACTCAACAGATTATCTTCTCAAGGCTGATGAAGATTACCTGTATTTCGGGACTTTATATGGGGGGGATGTTCCGCTGAACATTTTCCGATACGACGGAACAAATTATGCAGCGCTGCCGCGATTTCATGATTATCATAATTCAATTGAAAAGACATTTTCAATTGCTGGCGAAAGTTATTTTATATCACGACGGGGAGACATCAGTTATTATAACGGCACTGAACTTCCTTATCTAATGGAGCCGGCCCCCGATGTATATAATTTTTATGCTTTTGATTGCTTTGATAGTCTGTGTGTATTTCGGGACGTTGATTCATTTCATTGTATTCGTCGCGGTCTGATATCCACCGCTTCATTGCCCACGGGTACCAAACGCAATATGATACCAGTAGTGAATGAAGGCAGTCTATTAATACCAGTGAGCTATGCTCGCGGCGACAACAGGATTTTGCGATACGATGGTACTTCGTTTTCGGAATTTTTGAGATTGCCTCCCGAAATGACAAAGTGTGAATTGATTTCAAGAGAGGGCAAAGTAGTGATTCAGGAACTGCAGCCATACTCGCGAATCGCTTATGAGTATGATGGCGACTCCTTAATTGCGCTAAGAGCGCCAGAGGGTCACGTGTTATATGAGTATGTAGGTAGCACCAACTGTTACCATTACTGGGTTTCCTATTACTATAATGAAGAGGGCAGACCCAATACCGCACTGCTGAGAGAATCCAAAGGTTGTCCCCCGCCTTCAGAACCACTTCCTCCCCCGGATTTAACAATAGTTCCCGAACATTTCCGGGCCCTCGAAAAATTCAATTTTTATATAGGCAGCAAAGAACGGGGCTGGTGCTGGAATGAAATTATAATCGACTGGGATATTAAGCCTTGTCCAAGACCGCCTTGTCCCGTGCCGGGTTTTGATTTGCGGGCTTTGGACAGTAAAGGGAAAGATGTTTGGAAATACGCCGCTGAAAGAAGCTCATCAATAAAAGTGCCGCTGCCGGATAAACAAGGCTTCCGCTTCACGATGTCTACCCTTGAAAAACCTCCACAAGGTCTGTTGTTGTTAAGCGACGACCTGGTAGAGAAGGGCATTGAGTCGATCAGTTTTGAAATAAAACCCGATGAAAAATATTTTCTGCTGAAAGTTTATACCAAAAACAAAAAGCAGGTACCAATACTGCTCGAGTTGCTCGATAAGCAGGGAAATGTCATATGGAAGAAAGAATTTAAAGCTCCTTTTGCCGATGCTATTACTGATCAGGTGAAAGAACCCGGGCAGGCGCTGCGCTTCTCCATTCCGGGTGCAGATATCATTACGCTTAATGAAAAACTGCCAACAAATAAGGTGCCGGCAACAAAACAAACAAGGGTCGTGAGACAATCAAAACAATAGTTGAAATTCAAAAACGAAGAGAAGCGTTCATGTCAGCATTTTCTTCATGAACTCTTCTCTTCTTCTTGTCGCCACTTCTATTTCAGTATCATCGGTCATTGTCAAATAACCCGATTTGCCCTTGCTATAAGTTTTTACAAAAGCAAGGTTCACGATATGTGAATTATGTACGCGGAAAAAATCATAGTTGCACAACAAGTCCTCAAATTCTTTCAGTGTTTTAGCCACAGTTATTTTCCGGTTGTCTTTTAGAAAAATGATGGTATAATTTCCTTCCGACTGGCAGCGCATAATATCGCCGATTTGAATGAAATCTGTTCCGTTAATGCCCGGCACCGCGATGCGCTTCTGCATGTTTCGCTGCACCGCAAGATTTTTGAACAGTGTTTCCAGCTTTTGCGCGGTATCATTTACCGATAATTTCTTGCGAAGCTTATTAACGGCCGTAAGCAATTCGTCCGGATCAACCGGCTTCAGCAAATAGTCGAGCGCTGAAAAGCGAAATGCTTCGATTGCATATTTATCATGCGCAGTAATAAAAATCACGTCGAAATTTATTTCCGGCAGTTGTTTCAGCAGGTCAAAGCCTGTTTCATTGTTCAGCATCACATCAAGGAACACCAGCGATGGTCTTCGTTCGTTGATCTGCCGCAATCCCTCCTGTACGGTGTTGCAGCGTGCGCGCACTGAAATGAGGTCAGCGCATTGCTGGCTCAGCAGTTTGTCGAGCCGTTGAATGCAATGTTCTTCATCATCTATAATAATAGCATCTATCATCGCTTATTCAGTTTCGTATTGCAAGCTTAATTCTACCCTGGTGCCCTGCGCGAGGTCAGTAATTCGCAGGCTGGCTTTTTTGTCTCTCAGTTCGTTCAAAAGCTCAATTCGCTTCGAGGTGATTTGTATACCCATCGATTTTTTCGGAGACTGTGTCTGCGTTTTTGCAGCCTGCCGCCCCACGCCATTGTCCTCAACAGCATAGTGCAGCATGCCGTTCTCCCTTTTTACTTCAACACAAATTTTTCCGTCGGCCTTGCCCGTTATTCCGTGCCAGATGCTGTTTTCTACAAAAGGCTGCAACAACATAGGCGGCACCAGGCAGTGTTCAGGATCGATATGCTCGTCCACTTTTATTTCGTAGGAAAATGTGTTGCGAAGTCTTAACGCTTCCAAGTCGAGATATAGTTGCAATAGTTCCAGGTCGCTGGCCAGACTAATTTCCTTCTTCCGCGAATTCTCCAGCGTTAGTCGCATCAACCGCGCGAACTTGGTGGTGTACCAGGTGGATTTATCTTTTTCGTTCTGATCAATAAAGTAGTTGATTGAATTTAGTGAGTTGAAAATAAAATGTGGGTTCATTTGCAGCAACAGCACATCCATTTCATTTTCCGCCTGGTGCAACCTGAACTCAGCGAGTTTATGTTTTTCGTCGGCATCCCTTTTTCTTTTGTAAAAAAGAAACGTAACCACGCCGGCAACCAGCACTACTATGGCAATTGCGATCACGCTGTTTTTCAAAATACGCTGCCGCGACAAAGCGGCAGCCGCGTCGGCATCGCGCTGCGCCTGTTCGGCTTTCAGTTCCATTTCGCGCCGTTCAAACTCGTGGGCCATTTCTTTTCTCACTATATCATTCTTCACCTCGTTGTTGATGATGCTGTCGCGCAACTGAATGTAATTTTTATAGGCGTTAAGCGCCTTGGCATGCTGTCCTTCCGCCTCATAGGCGCGACTGAGTATATCCCATGCTTCGCGTTGCGTATCAAGACTGCCGATTTCTTCAGATAGTTCCAGGCTTCTGAGTTGGTAGTCGCGTACAGAGGCAAAACGGTTTTTTACGCCTTTTCTGCGAAGGAAAGCATCGCTGGCAAGAAAATAAATCTTGCCGATTTCATGCAAATCACCGGCAATTCGTTTCTTATCTCCCGCCTCGGTATTCAACTTAAGCGAGGTATCGAAATAGGCGAGCGCTTCCGCATAGTTGCCCAGACCGCTATGCACGATGCCCATATTACTGAGATTGCTTGATATGGTTCGCTTGTTGCCGGTCTCGTGGCTGAGGTCAAGTGCGCGTTGATAATACTCCAGCGCCGTGGCATTGCTATCCATATCATGATATACATTGCCCATATTGCCCAGTGCATTGATCATGCCCTGCTTGTCGCCTGCTTCTTTGTACAACTCATAAGCCTGCTGCTGGTATTGCAGCGATTTTACGGACTCTGATAAATGATTATATACCAGCCCGATATTGCTCAATGCGTTTGCCGTAACGGCTTTGTTTTGCAATCGTTCAAAAATGCGCAATGCCTGCTGGTACATTTCCAGCGCCTGTCGGTAGTCGGCCAGGTAGAGGTAAATGACGCCCCTGTTGTTAAGAGAATTGCCCATGCGCACGCTGTCGCTCAGTTTTTCAAAAACGGCATAAGCTTTCTGGTGATAGCTCAATGCATCGGCATAGGCGGAAAGATTCACCAGTGTGATGGCGATATTGTTGTAAGTGGTGGCCATTCGCAGTTCGTTGCCCATCTGCTCATGAATGGCGAGTGCGCGCTCGTAGTATTGCAGTGCCATCGAATCTTCACCGAGACCCGCATGGTTCATGGCTTTGTAAGTATAAGCCGAAGCAAGTTTGCCATCAAGATGAAGTTGGTTGGCGAGTTCGATGGCTTCGTCCGCCATTTGCAAACCTTTTTTGGGCTCCGCTCTGCTGTAGTAATAGGCAATATCATTCAGTAAGTTGATGCGCGTGGTATCCAATTGGGTATATCCATGCAACACCTGAAGCAGGGAATCCAGCTCGCGCTGTTGAGAAAAGCAGGCATGACCGCAACTGGCCAATAAGACAAAAATCAAAATCCTGGTCATCGGGTGGGGTTCTGATGCAAAAGATAATAATTATTCGCGCAAAAATCCCCTGAATGGCTGCAGTTAATCAAAAATCTCCCGCGGAGAATAAATGAAAAAATTGGCTGTAGGTGTGATACTTAGTTTTACGTCTGTTCTGTTACCAAAACTATCACACCATGCACAAGCAGCGACTCTTCGTTCTTATTGCCGCCATTGCCGGCGTCATTGCTGTATTTCTTCCCTGGCAGACGGTGTCGGCAGGAGCCTTCGGTTTTACGATCAGCAATGGAGCCAACGGTTTCCAGGGTCCTGGTGTACTGGCGGTTATCTGCTTCGTGGTGACGGCCGTGCTCGCATTTTCCGGCGACCAGGCCAGCCATCTCGCCAGGAAAAGCTGGCTGGGTGTGTTGGCTTGTGCGGTGGTGGCTTTCAATGGCATCATGATTTTCATTGTCCAGACATTGTCAAATGATGATCTCGGCTTCATGGAGCTCAGCATCGGGTTGGGTTGTTACATCGCCCTGGTTGCAACTATCGCAATTGCTGCTGCTGCATGGCTGCTCAAAGGCTCTGGCCAGAATCTAAAGGAAAGTCTTGAGATGCTGAAGGAAAAAATCTCTTCAATAAAAATTCCCCAGTCGGGCAACGCCGACTCTTCAGAAAGTTCCGGGCTCAGCAAGATTGAAGAAATAGAAAGACTGGCGCAACTCAAAGACGCGGGTCATATCACCGAAGAGGAATATCAGCAAATGAAATCAAAACTGTTATAATATGCTTAGAGTGTTTGCAACCATCCTGATCGCATCAATGGTATTTACTTCCTGCTCAAGCGGCCCTTCTGCCGATGAAATCAAGAAGAAAATTCTGCTTAATTACGTGTGCCGGCAGACCGCGAAGGTGAACAACCTGGAAATATTAGAGCAAAAAGAAACCAAGACCATGTTTGGCGGCAAAGCCATGGAGTTGTTAGTAAGTGGCGAAGTAGAATGGCCCGACGGATGCAAAGCCCTCGGCGCGCGCGTTGGCCCGGGGTACAAAGAGAAATTTCAAAGGAAGGTGTTTTTGTCGAAGTTGGAAAACGGAAGGTGGGAGTAAGAGCTTTTTTCATTTCTTCTCAAAATACGGCTTCTCATCATCCGGTACTGCTTCCTTCTGTTGCCAGTACTGCAACGTAACCACATGACCTTCCGGGGTTTTCAATAGTCTTCCGAAAATCGCATTCACCCAATTAAACGATACATCTGTAACGCCAATGGTAAACGTTGTTGGCGCGGGTGGTGCTTCGGGAGCTGGCGTTGGAGTTTCGCCACTGGAAGCCGTTGCCGCAACTCCAGCAGAAGATGTGCCGGGCGCCGCTCCACTTGTTGTAGCTGCTCCGGCTGAAGTTGCAGCACCAGCACTCGCCGCCGCAGTAGCTGGTTGATTGCCTGCGCCTGCTGCACCGGGCGCTGCGGGAGCAGTAGCCGCAGTGGCCGCCGCCGGTTTTGCCGCAGCGGCAGGCCTGGCCGGTGCCACCGGCGCCGGAACCACAATCACGGTATATTTATTAAACTCCAGCAACGGCTTCAGAAAGTCCACGCGCTCCTGCGTAGCGTTGCGCTCCACAATGGCGCATTTGACGCCGTTCAGATCTTCAAATTCATGATTTTTGTTGATAGCCATAGTTAAAAACCAATTCCCAACGAATAGATATAGTCATACAGGGGCCTGATAAAACCCGTTGATATAATACCAAGAATACAAATGCCCATGGCCAGCTGAGGCAATACCGGAATCGGCACGCGCGCCATGGGATTTTCGTTTTCATCCATAAACATGATCTTCACGATGCGGAGGTAATAATACAACGAAATCACCATGTTCAGCGCAGCAATGGTTACCAGTACATAATTGCCCGTACCAGCGCCCGACATCAGCAAAAATAATTTTCCAAAAAATCCCGCCGTAGGCGGCACACCAGCCAGTGAGAATAAAGCAATGGTGAGTATCCAGGTCAATACCGGGTTGGTTTTGTAAAAACCTTTATAATCGCTGATGGCTTCGCGACCAGTGACATCGCTCACCACCGACACCACGCCAAATGCGGCGAGGTTGGAGAAAATATAGATCAGTATGAAATAGATCACCGAACTGCTGCCCTCCAGCGAACTGCCAGTGATACCCACCAATATAAAACCTACCTGCGCAATGGAAGAAAATGCCAGGAATCGTTTGATATTATTTTGCCTGATGGCAAATAAATTGCCGATGATGATGGTGAGTACCGAGAGCAGGTACAACATGTTGTACCAACTGCCCGCCAGTGGTTTGAACACCGTGTACAATACCGAAACAAACACGAACAACACCGCGCCTTTCGAAATCACCGACAAATAAGAAGTAACCGCTACCGGCGCGCCTTCATACACATCGGCCGTCCATAAGTGGAAGGGCACAACGGAAATCTTAAATGCAAATCCCGATACCAGCAATATAAACGCGAATATCTGCAGCGGGCTGCCATTGAGCAGCGGCGACATTTCAGCAAAATTCAATGTGCCCGTAGTACCATATACCAGCGATATTCCAAACAATAATAATCCCGAAGAGAAGGCTGATGAAATTATGAACTTCATGGCCGCCTCAGAACTTCTTCTTTTCTCCAGATCAAAATTCGCCATGGCTGCCAGCGGTATGGTGGAAAGTTCAAGACCGAGATAAAACATCATCAGGTTCCCCGAAGAAATCATAAAGAACATGCCGAGCAGCGTAGATAACAGCAGCATATAAAACTCCAGCGCGTGTGCATGTCTTTTCAGCCACCCGTAAGACTGTAATGATATGATGAGCGTGCCAAGATTAAGCATGTTTTTCTGAAGCGCCGCCAGCGAGCTATTCCTGAACATATCATTAAACAGCGATCCTTCTTTGTTGAATAAAAGCCCGGCAACAAGATTGATCAGCAACAATACATTCACCAAACTCAGTAAGCCTGCCTGGTCTCTCTCTTTGCCCAGCTTAATGATAACCAGCAAAAAGAGGATCACCGCAATGATCAGCTCATGTTTCATAAGGAGAAAAAAATTGCTTAGCATATTTGATGACATGTTATTGTGATGATAAGGATCACGGATTAACGCGGGTTATGTCTCTTCATATCGTTCAAAATCCCAATAATCTTTGCACGATACTCTCCGTTCCCGGCTTCACCAGGTCCTGTATCCAGAATGGCGCAATGCCCATCGCCAGGATCCCGATCACCAATATTCCTGCAGCTAACTTTTCATTCCAGCGCGCATCAGCCAGGTTATCGTAAGCATTGCTCATCGGTCCCATAATGGCTTTGCCGGTAGCACGCAGAATATATACGGCTGTCACCACAATGGAGGCACACGCTAATATCGTTGCCACACGATACCAGGTATCAGCGTTTTGCCACGAGCCGACAAACACGGTCATCTCGGCCACGAAACCGCTGAGGCCGGGCAATCCCAATGAACAAAGGCCCGCAATTACAAACACGGTTGAAATAAACGGCATCACTTTCAGCAAGCCTCCCAATTGCGCCACCATGCGCGTGTGCGTGCGCTCGTATATCATGCCGATGGCGGCGAAGAAAAGGGCTGTCATCAAACCGTGTGATACCATTTGCAGCACAGCGCCCGTGATGGATATTTGCGTAAGCATACCGATGCCCAGCAACACAAATCCGCAGTGACTCACCGACGAATAAGCGTTGATGTATTTGAGGTCGGTTTGCATCATAGTAGCGAATGCTCCATATAATATGGCGATGGTAGCCAGCAGAATGATGATCCATGCATATGTTTGTGCGCCTTCAGGCATGAGGTAGGTGGCGACGCGCAGACAGCCATAGCCTCCCAGCTTCATCGAAATGCCAGCCAGGAACATACTGGCTGCGGTAGGCGCCGACGAGTGACCATCGGGCACCCAGGTATGAAAAGGAAACAGCGCGGTGAAAATACCAAAGCCTGCAAAAGCAAAAGGAAAGAAAATATTCTGCGCCTGCGGCGAAATGCCCGTTTGAGCAATGGCCACTAAATCGAATGAATGTTGACCATTACCAATATCTGAATTGAAATAGATTCCCAACACACCTACCAGCACCAGCGCTGAACCACCCATCAGCATCAGCGCCAGTTTCATAGCGCTGTATTCTTTTTTGCCGCTGCCCCATATGCCAATCAACAGGAACTTAGGTATAACCGCCACTTCCAGGAAGAAAAAAAGTGTAAACAAATCAAGCGATATAAAGAACCCATACGCCCCCATGCCGAGAAAGATGAGCAGGAAGAAAAATTCTTTGCTTAGCTTCTCCATCGTCCAGCTTACCAGCACACCGGCGGCCACTACAAAAGCCGTCAGCAAGATCATGGCGATGGATATGCCATCCACTCCCACACGGAAATTGATATGCAGCGGTTCAAACCAGGTGTAGTCCCACTCCCAAAGCCATTGTGCATCGTTACCCGCATTGCGCTCCTGGCGATACTGTACAAAGAGCAGCAACGAGAGCACCAGTTGCACCAGCGAGCCCGCGAGCGCAACGACTCTCACCTGCTTCAGTCCTTTGCAAACTAAAACAGCGAGAGCAGTGAGCGATGGAACAAATATGAGCGTTGGTAGAAACATGGTTTGATTCGTTTTGTAATCCGCGTTACTTCCGCGATCGTATCCGTAATCTCTAAATCCATATATAAATTAACAATATCGCCAACGCAACCACTCCTCCAAAAAAGTACAGCGCATAGCTCTGTACTCTTCCTGATTGCATTCCTTTTATCAGTGCGGCCGTGCGCGCTGTGCCGCTGGCCAATAAGTTCATAATGCCATCAACTATATTCCTGTCGAACCACGCTGCCGGCGCACCTATGAGATTGAATATTATTTTCTTCGTGATAAAGAGATATATCTCATCGATATAAAACTTCTTATATGCTGCACGGTACAACCTTCCCAATGCTGTTGCGAATTTTGCGGGGCGATCACTTTCTTTTTTGTACAAATAAGCCGCCAGCAATATACCGGCAACCGCACTCACCACCGGCGCAATCGAAAACCTGATATCAAAATGCGTGGGCAGCGGGGCGCCATCGCTGCTGATATAATTGCCGAAATGAATAAATCCCACCACTACAGTACACCCCGCAAGCACGATAAGCGGCAACTTCATACTCCAGGTTCCTTCGCCGTGATGTGATGCGTCAGCCGCTTCCTTTTTCCAAAACACAGAAAAATACAGGCGGAACATATAAAAGGCCGTCAGTGCGGCAACAAATAAACCTATACCATATACTATTTTGTCAGATTGATAAGCAGCCAGTAAAATTTCTTCCTTACTGAAAAACCCTGCGAATGGCGGTACACCTGCAATAGCAAGACAGGCAATCAAAAAAGTGATATGTGTCACCGGCATCCATTTCCTCAAACCACCCATATCCTTCATTTCATTGCTGTGCACAAAATGAATGATGGCACCAGCGCCCAGGAAGAGCAGCGATTTGAAGAAGGCATGCGTAAACAAATGAAACATGGAAGCAGTGTAACCCAATCCTTCTTCACCGCCATATCCCGATACACCCAGCGCAAACATCATATAACCTATCTGCGACATGGTACTATAGGCCAGTATGCGTTTAATATCTGTCTGCGTACACGCAATAATGGCGGCAACCAGTGCAGATATAGCACCCACATAGGTCACTACCTGCATGGCTATTTCATCTATGTAGAATACCGGGAACAGTCGCGCTACCAGGTACACACCCGCCACCACCATGGTTGCGGCATGTATCAATGCCGACACCGGCGTGGGGCCTTCCATAGCGTCGGGCAGCCAGATATGGAGCGGAAACATCGCCGATTTGCCAGCGCCACCAGCGAACACCAACACCAGCGACCAGGTAAGCGCCGACATGCCCAGGAAACCAGCAGAGACTAAGCCGGTAAAGGCCTCCGACTGACTATCGGTAGCCCGGTTGATGATGGTGCCGATATCAAAACTGCCGCTGTAAAATGCGAGTATTAATATGCCTACTAAAAATCCGAGGTCAGCAAAACGTGTAACGATGAATGCCTTCTTCGAAGCGGCAACTGCAGATGGTTTCTGATAATAAAAACCAATCAGCAGATACGACGACACGCCCACCAGCTCCCAGAAAATATAGATTTGAAAAATGTTGGAAGAAACCACCAGCGCCAGCATCGAGAAGGTGAACAGTGAAAGAAAGGAGAAATAAGTAGTAACCCTTTCTTCGCCCTTCATATAACCCACGCTGTAAATATGCACCATCAGCGAGATAAAACTTACTACCACCAGCATCATCACCGATATAGAGTCGAGTATTATGCCCATATCGATTGACAGCCCGGGCGCAAATTCAAGCCAGGTATAACGCAATGCGGTTATTTCTGCGTAAGCATCGCCTGTTTTCCCATTTACAAAAAAATATTGGTAAGCGGCATATAAAGAAATGACCGCCGAACCCAGCATGGTCGCCGAACCAATATAGCCACTCCATTTTACCAAACGATTTTTCCCCGCCAGTCCCAGCAGCACGAAGGTGGCCAGTGGCAGCAACGGAACAAGCGCTATGTAAGAATAATCCGCCATAGACTAGTATTTCAATTCAGTGGCATCTTCCACATCAATTGATTTGTGCGTACGATACAGGTTAATGATAATCGCAATCGTAATCGCCGCCTCGGCAGCAGCGACGGTAATAATAAATATGGTAAAGAAAATGCCGTCAAGTTTTCCGGGGAACAAATATTTATTGAACGCGACAAAATTGATGTTGACGCTGTTCAGGATCAGCTCTATCGACATCAGCATGGTGATCATATTGCGGCGCGTAAACAGGCCGTACATGCCAATGAAGAATAAGGCAGTGCTTACGAAAAGAATGTGCTCTATAGGTATTTGTTGCATAATAGTTAGTTTGATGGTTGAGTGGCTGACATTGACACGTGTATCAGCTATTAACTCGTCACCTCGTCAACTTCCTCCTTATGTTCATTCCGCGGCGCCAGGACTCCCTTGCCATTTTCACTGATCACTTTCTTTACCGGCGATTTCATTGCAATCACGATACAGCCGATCATGGCTGCCAGCAGCAATATGCTCACCACTTCAAAAGGAAGCAGGTAACCATATTCGGTTGGATTAAGCATTTGTTCACCGATATCGGAAACATTGACCGCAAAGGGCTGCGTGCTTGTTGCGGTAAATGCATGCTTGCTGATAAGATTGTAGGTAAACGCAAATCCGAACAACACCGCCAGCGCCGAAAACAATGCGCGCTTCAGCGCGGGCTTCGGCATTTTGGCGCCCGACTCCTGGGTGAGGAAAATGGAGAAAATGATGAGCACCACGATGCCGCCGACATAAACAATAATCTGCACTGCCGCAATAAATTCAACTTCCATCCAGAAATACAACGAGGCCACGCCTATCAGGGAAAACAACAGCCAGATGGCCGAACGGAAAATGCGTGGTGTGGTCACGGCCAGCAGGGCCGTCACCAACGTGCAGGCCGATATAATATAGAATATGACGGATGAAGCACTCATTCAATGCCCTCCCTGATTTTTGAACCCGGTTTGTTCAAACGTTTGGTCAGCTTGCTGCGGTCGTACACACTATGCTCGAAGTTTTTTGCCATCTTGATGGCATCGGTCGGACAAGCCTCGATGCACAAGTTGCACATGGTGCACAGTTCAAGATGGTATATGAAAGTGTCGAGCGCTTTTTTCTTTTTACCCTCGGGTGTTATATCGAATTTGGTGATGATCTTGATGGTGCCGTTCGGACAAGCCAGCTCGCAGGCTGTACAGCCGGTGCAGGCATGTTCATTGTTTTCGTCGTGCGGCATCACCACTTCGCCGCGAAAGCGTTCGGGTAAAACCAGTGTATCGCGGTTGTCGGGATATTGCTGGGTGATGATCTCTTTGGGACGCACGAAGTACCTTCCCGTCGTGCGCATGCCTTTCCACAGCGAACGTACGGCGCCAAATACTTCCGATATATATTGTTTAATGAACGCCATTTTCATTTTTTAAAAATGCCATCCCATAATCGCGATCAGCGTGACCAGCAAAAGATTAAAAAGACTTATGGGTAAAAGGTATTTCCATTCCAGGTTCAGCAACTGATCTATGCGCAGGCGTGGGAAGGTCCACCGGAACCACATAATCACGAAGATCAGGAAGAAGGTCTTCCCGAAAAACCATACTACACCCGGAATATAATCCATCACATGATTGAATGCCTGCCAGTGGCCTATATGCAGCGGCATCCATCCGCCTAAAAACAGGGTAGCGCCGATGGCGCACGCAATAAATATGTTGATGTATTCTGCCAGGAAAAACAGCGCGAACTTCATGCCCGAATACTCAGTATGAAAACCCGCGGTCAGTTCCGATTCTGCTTCGGCCAGGTCAAATGGGGCGCGGTTGGTCTCGGCGGTGACAGCAATGATGAAAATCACAAATGAGATGATGGCGGGTATATGTCCTTTGAAGATCCACCAGCCATCTTGTTGCGAGTTGATGATGTCTGAAATCTGCAGGCTGCCGGCTAGTACAACAATAGAAATGATTGAAAGTCCTGCAGACAATTCATAACTCACGATCTGCGCGCCGCTGCGCATGGCGCCGAGCAGAGAGTATTTGTTATTGCTCGCCCATCCGGCCATTAATATACCAATCACTGATACAGATGACACCGCAGATATGAACAACACGCCGATATTCAAATCCCATAACTGAAATCCATTTGAAAAAGCAAGCGGTGCCAGCAGCAGCATTGACACAATCATTACCACAAACGGCGCGAGGTTAAAGAGTAGTTTATCCGCACCTTCTGGCGTGAGGCCTTCTTTCATAATCAGCTTCAGCGTGTCGGCAGCGGTCTGGAACATGCCTTTGGGTCCCACGCGGTTGGGGCCAAGACGTATTTGCATGTGCGCGGCCACTTTTCTTTCCATCAGCACCAATACCAAGCCCAGGGTGGCGAACAGTCCCATGGCCAGTAATATCACGATGGCGCATTGAATGATCAGGGCCCACATTGGACTGAAATTGGCGTTGAGCCAATCCTGCACAGCATTGGTGATGCTTTCTAAGCTAAACATGCCAGCCTGTTTTTAACGGTCTATATCTGGTATCACTAAATCGAGTGTTCCCATGGTTGCCATCAGGTCGCCGATCTTACCGCCTCGAGCAATATGATCGAGTGCAGAAAGATTGCTGAAACCCGGGCTCCTGAATTTAATACGGTACGGAGTGGTGCCGCCTTCGCTCACGATGTACACGCCCAACTCGCCGCGGGCTGTTTCTACTCTTGAATAAAATTCTCCCTTCGGCAACTTCAGTACTGCTTTGGTTTTGGCCTGGTAATCGCCTTCGGGAATATTGTCAATCAGCTGCTCGATGATCTTTGCCGACTGGTGCATTTCGCGCACGCGCACCATATAGCGTGCAAAGGAATCGCCGGCCGATTCCGTGATTTCATCAAACTCCAGCTGATCGTATATTTCGTAGGGATAAATTTTCCTGATATCGCAATGCACGCCGCTCGCCCTGGCCACAGGGCCGGTGCATCCGTATGAAATAGCATCTTCTTTCGACAACACACCAATGCCCTTCATACGGTTCTGGAAAATGATATTATTGGTGACGAGGTCGTCGAACTCCACCACTTTTTTCTTGAACTGGGTGATGAAGGCTTTTACTTTCTTTTGAAAATTGGGATGAAGGTCAAACATCACGCCGCCGGGCACCATATAATTCATGGTAAGCCGCGCGCCGCAGGTTTCTTCCATAATTTCGTTGATGGCCTCGCGTTCGCGAAAAGCGTAGAAGAAGGGCGTGAACGCGCCGAGGTCCATGGCCATTGCACCGAGCCACAACTCGTGCGAAGCAATGCGCGTGAGTTCATCCATCAACACCCTGATCACTTTGGCACGTGGCGGCACTTCTACCTGCAAACCTTTTTCAACGCAAAGTGCGCAGGCATGGTTATTAATGTGTGCCGACAAATAATCCATGCGGCTGGTGACATATATAAACTGGCGGTAGCTCAGGCTCTCGCACATTTTTTCGATGGAGCGATGTATATAGCCGAGGTGGGGCTCGATTTTTTTGATAGTCTCTCCCTGCAAGGTGATCACCAGGTGCAGCACGCCATGCGTGGCAGGATGTTGCGGCCCTACGTTGATCACCAGTTCACCGCCGTCGATGTCGCCGGCACTGGCCTCTTTTAATATTTGCGTTTCCGAATACATGTTACAGCCTGATCATATTGACCGGGTCTTCGAAATCTTTTCGCATCGGGTAACCTTCAAAATCGTCGGGCAGAATCAGTTTGCGCAGATCGGGATGACCTTTAAACTGCACACCAAACATTTCAAACACTTCGCGCTCGTGAAACTCTGCCGTTCTCCATATATCCGACACGGTATCTATTTCGGGATTATTTCTGTCGAGTTTTGCCTTCACCACTACAGTTAATTGCCGGTTGGCAGTGGATGAAAGATGGTACACCATTGTAAGGTGCGTCTTCCAGTCAACGCAGGTAAGGCAAAACAAATAATCGAAGCTGAAAGGTGAGTTGCGCAGCGCCTGGGCCAGTTGCTTCCAGCTTTGCGGCGGTATATTGGCGTTGAGCCATTCACCCGTTTCGTCGTACACGGTGTCGGGCACAATACCGCTGATATATTGTTTGATATCCTCGTTGGTCATTGCTTTTTATTTTCCTCCCTGATCTGTTCGCGGGTCCAGCCGTTTTTTATTTTTTCCTGCAAGGCTATCAGCGCGTGCAGCAATGCTTCAGGACGTGGCGGGCAGCCGGGAATGTACACGTCGACAGGAATCACGTGGTCGGCGCCTTTTACTACCGAATAGGTATTATAGAAAAAAGGGCCGCCGCTGATAGCGCAGGCCCCCATGGCAATCACGTACTTGGGGTCGGCCATCTGGTCGTATAGTCTTTTGAGCACGGGCGCCATTTTGTTGACGATGGTGCCGGCAATGATGATCACGTCTGCCTGTCGCGGTGTGGCGCGCGCCACTTCAAAACCGAAACGCGAGAAGTCGTATTTGGCAGAAGCGACCGACATCATTTCTATACCACAACAGCTGGTGGCGAAGGTGAGTGGCCAGAGTGAGTTGGCCCGAGCCCAGTTGATGATTTCGTTGAATTTGCTCACAATGATGCCACCACCCGGTACGGGTTGTATATGCCCGGGAAAATCCTTGTTTTTTTCTATGATTTCTTCTCTTACACCCATTTCAATGCTCCTTTTTTGTGCGCATATAAAAATCCGAGGAAGAGGATAAACAGGAATATGGCGATCTCGATGAGCGCAATTACACCGATTTTTTTCACCACCACGGCCCAGGGATAGAGAAAGATCAGTTCTACGTCGAAGATCAGAAACAGCAAGGCAAACAGATAATAGCCGATATTAAACTGGTTCCAGGGTGAGCCTTGCGTGGGGATGCCGCACTCGTAAGCTTGTCCTTTCTGGGGGTTCACCGATCCTTTTACAAATAATTTTGCTGCCAGTATTCCGCCTGCGGAAAACAATATGGCGGCAATCGCGAGGATGATGAGGGAAAATGAACCCATAGGCATCAAACTTTACTATATGGCAATTTAGTTTTGGCCTGAAGTAAATTTAATGAAAATAAATGGTATATCGTTTTTGCCACCTGGCCAGCTTCGCAAAATCATGCAGACATTGCCTTAAATTGCCTTATTTGCAGCCATGATTGCTTCGATCAACGATTTTAGTAACCCCTTCTTTGTTGGAATTGCCGGCAGTGGCATGAGCGCGCTGGCACAATACCTGAAAGGCATTGGTAAGCATGTTTCCGGCAGCGACCGTTTTTTCAAACCTAACGAATACAACGACACCAAAGCGAAACTGGAAGCCGAAGGCATCTCCTGCTTCCTGCAAAATGGAGAGGGAATAACCGAAAAAAACGACCTGGTAGTCATTTCCGCTGCTGTTGAAGATACGGTTGTAGAGGTGCAAAAGGCGAAACAACTCAATATTCCCATCATCAAACGCAGTGAATTGCTTGCCCTGATAGCGGCCAGCAAAAAAACAATTGCCATCGGCGGCACCAGTGGTAAGAGTACAACTACAGCGATGTTGTTTGATATACTTGAACACGCGGGACTTCAGCCGAGCATCATCAGCGGAGCAGGATTAGTGAGCCTTATCAAAAAAGGTAAGATCGGCAATGCCAAAGTGGGCGCGGGCGAATGGCTGGTGATAGAAGCCGATGAAAGCGATGGCTCCATTGTGCAGTACAAACCAGAGATTGGTTTGCTGCTGAATATTGATAAGGATCACAAAGAAATTGACGCGTTGCTTGATATTTTCAAAACTTTCAAAGAAAACTCGAAGTTATTTGTCGTGAACCAGTCACACCCGCTGGCGGCGAAGTTCTCACAGAATAAGAAACAAGATTTTTCATGGAATGGTGAAGAAGCGGGCTATATGGCCAGCGATTTTTCGCAGGAAGGTCTTGATATTTCTTTCAGGATAAATGGCGTGCCTTTTCATTTGCAGGTGCTTGGCCAACATAATATGGAAAATGCGGTGGCAGCCTCTGCCATTGCAGCGCAGATAGGCGTGGATCTGACAACCGCATCAGATTGTTTAAAAAGCTACGAAGGTATTTATCGCCGCGCGCAGGTATTAGGAAAGAAAAATGGGGTGTGGGTGATTGATGACTTTGCGCACAACCCCGTAAAATGCGCTGCTGCCATCAGGGCTTGTCAACCCATTGCGCCGAAAGTAGTGGCCTGGTTTCAACCGCATGGTTATGGACCGACAAGATTTTTGAGAAATGATTTTGTGCAGGAAATCGCCGCCGCGCTTCGTCCCGAAGATGAAATATGGATGAGTGAAATATTTTACGCCGGTGGCACGGCCGTGAAAGATATTTCAGCGAATGATTTGATTAACGATTTAAAAGCACTGAATAAACCCGCCTATTTTATTGAAGACCGTAATCAATTCCTCGATGCGGCGCGTTCGCATTTAACTGATAATTGTGTGTTATTATTAATGGGCGCGCGAGATCCCTCTCTCGAACAATTTGCCAAAGACATTTGGCGAAATTTATAAAACGCTTTGTTGAACGCCATCCGCGACCAGGGAAAATATACCGAGGAAGAAAGAAGCACTGGTACGCATTGAAGGTTTTGCCCTGGTGAAAAAGGCTTTGGCTTACCAGTCAATTTCCCACTGGCTGCTATCATTCACAAAATAGCGGAGGCCATTGCTCATATGGTGCAATTCTTTCCCGTCTTTGCGGATGCTGGTTTTCACTTCGTACACGCGCACGCCATTATTCTCGCGCGTGAGGTAATTGATCAGCGCGGCCATGGTGGGCGGCAGATCGTGCAGCCATTGGCCATCTTCCTCTTTTACAAATGCCTGGCTCATACAACACAATTTACATTTTTATAGGAAAAATAATGCCCGATCGCGGGAAGTGGCCTTTATCTTTGCGCCGATGGTAAAATCGAGGATCGACCTGTTTAAAGAGTTTGTACTCAGTGAAAAAGGGGGCGGTTTTGTGCTGATCGGCGCTACCCTGGTTTCACTGATCATTGCCAACAGTCCCTGGGGCGAGGGTTATATTCATTTCTGGCATACCGAATTAGGTAGTCATTCCATTGAGCATTGGATCAATGATGGCCTGATGGCTATCTTCTTTTTGCTGGTTGGACTAGAAATAGAGCGCGAATTGTATGTGGGCGAGTTGTCGAGTATCAGGAATGCCATTCTTCCCATAGTAGCGGCGGTAGGCGGTATGATGTTGCCTGCACTGGTTCATTTTGCCTTCAATGCCGGTGAGGAGACGGTATCTGGTTTCGGCATTCCCATGGCCACTGACATTGCTTTTGCCTTGGGAGTGTTATCGCTTGCCGGCAGACGCGTGCCTATAACCCTGAAAGTTTTCCTTACTGCACTGGCCATTATTGATGACCTGGGAGCAATTACAGTGATTGCGTTGTTTTATTCAACCGGTTTTTCTGCCACCTATTTCTTCCTGGCCATTGGCATTTTTCTGTTTCTTTTTATTGCGGGGAAAAGAAAAATCTATACGCTTTGGCTATACATTCCTGCTGGTATTGTGATGTGGTATTGCATGCTGCAATCCGGCGTGCACGCATCTATTGCGGGTGTGTTGCTTGCGTTTGCCATTCCGTTTCACAAAGTGGATGAAAAAAATCCGTCTTATCACCTGCAGCACCAGTTGCACTTTCCAGTAGCGTACGGCATTTTGCCCATTTTTGCGCTGGCCAATACGGCCATTGTGTTTCCGGAAAATTTACAGGAAGCCTTTGTCACGAAAAACTCACTGGGCATCATGTTTGGACTGGTATTGGGAAAATTTGCAGGCATTTTTCTTTTCACCTGGCTGGCGGTGCGCATGAAACTGGGTAAATTACCGGGAGATTTGCGCTGGTCGCATATTGCCAGTGTGGGACTGCTCGGTGGTATCGGGTTTACGATGAGTATTTTCATTACCAACCTGGCATTTAGTGATGCCGAGGTAATTACGGCTTCGAAGATGAGTATTCTTGCCGCTTCGCTTATTGCGGCACTGGCGGGTTTGTTTGTGGCAAAGCGCGCGTCGCGATAAGCTATTTCTTCAGGACATACTTATCATAGATCTTGTTGTAGATAATCTCTTCGAATCTTTCCTGGTCAATTTTCAGCACCTGCTTCACATCGCCGCGGCTTTTGACCAAATCTATTACCGCGTCGAATCCATAAGTATCTGCAATAGCTTCGATGATGACATAACCCAAAACCATTTCCAGCCAGCCGGCCAATGCGCCAAACGGAGGAAATTTTCTCTGCGTTATTTCCGGCAGCTGCGTGGGATCAAAACGCCAATCGGATTCGTACATCGCCAGGCCTTCCCACAGCCAGCGCGGGTTGTTGGGCGAATAATCAACATTAAGATGCACAATGTGTGCAAACTCGTGCGCTATACCTTTCATCAGCACAAGGCTGTCAACCTCATTTGCCGCAGGCGAAACCATTCTCAGGTCATCTTTGCCAAAAGCGGTTGCCATCACTTCTTTCGGGGCGTGCGGAAAGCTGACGGCTTCGTGAAATGATGCCAGGTCTGGGAAAACTCTCACGGTAACCACAGGCAGCGGATCCAGCCTGAAGTCGGCAAGAAGTTTTTTGTAATACTGTTCCAGGTGTTCTGTTATACGATCAATTTTCCCTGAATCTGCCTCACTATACAGGAATACAAAATGGTCTGCAGTTTTTTTTAACGTAAGCCCTGCATCATGCTTATTAAAGTCATCCGCAGTGTCGGCCATCTTATCAAGCCTGATGGGTGTGCTGCCGGAGCTGCTTATTTTCACGCCTGTTACTTTTCCATCATTCTCGATGAATTCAAATAGTTGGTCTTCGAGACCAGGCGACTCGTACCGATTAACTTCTTGCGGCGTTAATTCCTGCAGCGGCGCGCCGGGCACTATCAAGGTCAGCTTATCATTTACGATGGTGAATTGCACAATAATTCCATTGGCCTCATATTTTCCCACACATTCTTTGATATCAACCTGCCGGGCGGGTTTATGCCGGCAATGAGAGAACAGCAATGAAACGCCAAGGATAAGTAAAATGGCTTTGTTCATACGGAAAAGGTTAGGGACTAGAAAGATACAGAATGTTCAGAAAAATAGCCAACAGTTATCTCTAAACGATATTAGGGTGGCCCAACCTATGGGAGAACTATCCCACTACTCTCCACTGCCGAAGGAACGGCCAGGTAACGGGATGGCCCACCTGTGGAGTGAGCCTCTTGTCACCTGGCAGGCCTTAAAAGATTACGCGGATGCTCACATCACGCAATCTGCGTTCAATGAACATCCGCGTAATCAACGTAATCTATTTCAAATCCGTCGTCTCATCCGTGCCATCCTCAAATCCATATTAAATCCGTGAACTCCATCACAAAATCAATATGCATACCGCAACGTAATTCCATACGTCCTTACATCACCCAACACCGCTGCATAATGACCTGCATTGCCGGCTGCGGGAAGTAATTGTTCAAAATAGTCTTTATTCAAAATATTGCGACCCCAGATGAAGGCAGAGAGACCAATATTTGTCTTGAAGCCTATTCTTCCGTTGAGCAGGAAATAACCATCAACATTCAGGTATTTTGAAGGGGACGGACTTGAAGAAAAATCGGAGCGATAGAAACCATCTGCCGCGATGAAGAATTGTCCCACCTTATTGAATACAGTGGCAGCTTTGGAGTACTCTGTGCTCAGCGAGCCGCTCCATTTTGAAATGCCGGGCAGGTCGCCGCCGGAAACGTCTTTGAAAGCTGCGGGACCACCGGTTTCTTCCAGCGGTACGGGCGCATTCTTGAATGAAATGTATTTTCCTTCGGTAAATGCCAGGGCGCCATATATGGTGAAGTTCTTGCCGATGCGGCTGTTGCCATCAAACTCAATGCCGCGCACGCGCACTTCTTCAGCATTGGCCAGGTAACCGCGGTTCACGCCTACCTCTGCTGTCTGCACCTGTGTCTGGTAATCGTCGATGCTGGTGGTATATGCAGTAATGTTTAAAGTAGTGCCCGGGAAGGGGGTTGTCTTTACACCTGCTTCAAAATGGCGAACATATTCCG
Organism: uncultured Chitinophagaceae bacterium; assembly: GCA_937958995.1. GTDB lineage: Bacteria > Bacteroidota > Bacteroidia > Chitinophagales > Chitinophagaceae > CALCIN01. Next base: position 270,958 of record CALGAP010000008.1, on the reverse strand, counting down.
GTTTGATGGACGCGAGTTCAAGCATTACTTCTCCCGCGTTGGTGGGCAGACCGCCGAGGTTAAGACCCACTGATTTGTAGTTGGTGCTGTAGGTGGCGTAGGCATTCACCTGGCGCGTTACTTTATAAGAGATGGTTATGAGACCGGAAAGATTGGTGTTGTCGGTGTTGGTTTTGAATGCCTGGTCGGTATAAACGGCTCTTTTCAACGCAATCAGGTCGGGATCGGTGGTTTCGAGACCGCCATAGGTTTGACGGTTGAAATCAACTTTCTTTTGATCGTAATTATAGCGTAAACCGCCGAGCACATGAAAGCCGTCAAAAATTTCCCAGTCAATTTGTCCAAAAGCGGCGCCGCTGAATGTCTCGAGCAATGAGCGCGTTCTTATACCATAACCATCAAACAGTCCGGGGGTTGCCCATTTGTCGCTGGTATTGCTTTTTGAAAAACGCCACTGTGCATCACCTGATTCTTCGGTGTGATAGGGGTTGGTCTTCAGCTCTTGGCCAATTGCGTATAAACCCACCACACCGGTAATGCGCGATGAAATATTGCCGGCATAACGAAGTTCCTGCGACCATTGCTGGTGTTTTGACGGAGCCTGCGACAAACTCAATACCGCCAGTCCGGTAAAGTCGCGGTCGTTAGACGGACCCCATTTCCAATAGCGCCAGGCACTGGTAGAGGTGAGCGTGCCGCCACCTAGTTTCCAGTCCACATTCACAGAAACGCCACCCATATCGTTGTTCGATTGCCAGGGTGTGTTGTGGTCTATTTTCCTGTCGAACGGATTGCGGCTGGGTAAATCGTAGCCCAGGTCGGCAATGATCTGCTCAAACTGGCGGTAAGCCGGGCGTTGTGTAGTAACCACGCCAGCCACAACCTGTGCATAACCGTCGGGGCGTTGGGTGGTAGCATCGCCTATAATGAGTACGTCAACGCTTTCGCTCGGTTTGTACAACAACTGACCACGGAAGCCAAGGTTGTTCAGGTCGTTTACTTTCTTACCGGTTATCACATGTTCAAGCTGGCCATTGCGCTGCGTGCCGGCAAATGAAATGCGTCCGGCCAGTCTTTTGGTCAACGCACCGGTGATGGATGCTTTTGATTGTATATAACCAAGATTGCCATAGCTCAATTCAAAATTGCCGCCAGGCCTGAAGCTGGGTTTTTTGGTGGTAATGTTAAATGAACCCGCTGTGGTGTTTTTGCCGTACAAGGTGCCTTGCGGACCGCGCAGCACCTCCACGCGTTCTACGTCTATGAAGTCGAACATGGTTGCAGCAGGACGGGCGTAGTAAACGCCATCCACGTAGAAGCCGACACCCGGATCTATACCGTCGTTGGTAAGACCAAAAGCGCTTCCCTGTCCCCGCACATTCAAGGTAGTATTGCGCGGGTTGGAAGAATACAATTGTACAGAAGGGATCAGCTCTTTCAGCCTGTTGACGTTGAAGGCACCCGCATCGCTCACCAGTCCGCCCGTTACTACCGTAACCGGAATGGGCACGTCCTGCAATATTTCGCGGCGGCGGCGGCTGGTGATCACTACGGTGTCGCGCTGGTACAAAGCCTGCAGTTGCACCAGCACATTATTTACGTTAGCACTTCTTACCACCAGTTCCTGCGGCACATACCCCACATAGGAAATCACGAGCGTGAAAGGATATGGGCGGTCAATCACCAGCGAGAAGCGTCCTGTTGAATCGGAAGTGGTGCCCAGGTTTGAGTTTTTCAGGCTAATGCTGGCAAAGGGAATACCGTCGCCATTATCGTCAACTACGCGGCCGGTAAACTGTGCTAAGGATAAGTAGGGGATAAGAATGGCTACAAATAAAAATATCCGTTTCATGTTGTGTTTTTGACAGTCAGTAATAAATAGTCTAGTATTCTAGTGGACTAATAAGGCAAAAAAATAAGAAAATGGCTTTTCAGCTACACCTGCATTGTGCAGCAACAACATCGTGGAGATTGCGGGTAAAAGAAGGACATAGTTGTATTAGTTTAAAATGAGGCTCCAAAAGTAGGGGGATTTTATTAGTCCACAAAATTAATAGACTTTAAAAATAATTTTTGGCCGCGAGGACAATATTTTTATATTTGTCTATGTTTTTAGTAGACTAATAGACAAGCTATCTTACCTGCAGCTTTTATCCCTCCTGTTTGCTTGATATTTATTAATTGAACTTTTTCTAAAAGGACTAATTCATTATTCATATGAACTTTTTGAACATTCCTGGCCTGTACAATTCAGGCGATCTACATTGGCAGACAAAATGGGAGCAACTGTACCCGCAAACATCGGCGCGGGTGCTGCAGCGTGACTGGGTATGGCCCGTCAAAAATGAATGGGTGGATAGACTTAATGAAGAGATCAGGCAACTGGAGACTCCGACCATATTGGTGGCACATAGCCTTGGGTGCATCACCGCGGTACACTGGGCCGCCGAACATTATAGTCCTTTTGTAAGCGGCATGTTGCTGGTAGCTCCCGCCGACGTGGAGACTTCTTCAAAGGAATGTTTCAAAACTTTCACACCTGTGCCACTTAATAAATTGGGTATTCCTGCCATGGTGGTGGCCAGCATGAACGATCCCTACTGCGCTATCAACCGCGCCGCCAAATGGGCCGCATATTGGGGCGCCCGTTTTGTAAGTGTGGGCAATAAGGGACATATCAACAGCGATTCGGGGCTGGGAAATTGGGACGAAGGATTGGCGTTGTTGAAAGAATTGGAGTATATGGCCGCGACGAGCGAATATAAATACGCAAGCTAGGTGGCAGAATCTTTGTATTCATCAGGTTATTTAAACGATTCATTAGCTAGAATCAAAAAAATAATCTGTATGAAAAAGATGAATGCATTGAAAATATCCATTTTCTCGCTGTTGTTCACAGCATTATTACCTGCAACGCTGAAAGCGCAAGATGATGATCACGCCAAACTGAAGGCCGATGCTGAAAACGCGAAAGCCGAATTCATTAAGAGTGATGAATTAATGCAAGGCTTATTCGATAATGCTGCAGGCTATGTAATCTTCCCCAATGTGGGGAAAGGCGCGATAGGAGTAGGCGGCGCGGCCGGCAACGGTATTTTATACGAAAATGGCCAGGCCGTTGGACGCGCAAAAATGAAACAGGTGACTGTCGGTTTTCAATTCGGCGGACAAGCTTACCGCGAAGTAATTTTCTTTGAAGACCAGGCTGCCATCGACCGCTTCAAAACAAGCAATTTTGAGTTAAGTGCACAGGCTTCAGCCGTGGCCGTCACCAAAGGTGCTTCTGCCAATGTAAAATACCGTGACGGCGTGCTGATATTCACCCAGGAAAAAGGCGGTCTCATGTACGAAGCCTCAGTGGGTGGCCAGCATTTTGATTTTGAAAAATTTCAATGAATATTGAACTTGAATTTGAACAAGGAATATGAATGTGAATAGGGCCGGAAATTCATTTCACGTCACGGAATTTAGCTTTGTTCACATTCATATTCCTTGTTCAAATTCAAATTCAACATTCATATCAGATTGTTCTCCAATGCAAACCTCACCAGCATCGCGGTGTTTTTTACATTCAGCTTGCTGTGTAAGTTTTTTCTGTGACTGTCTACCGTTTCTACGCTGATGAAAAGCTTTTTCGCTATTTCGGTGTTGGTTAAACCTTCAGCGATATTGGTTAGTACTTCCTTCTCTCTTTTGGTGAGCGGCGGAATGGCGCTTTGTTGTTGTGTATCGTATTTGAGCGTTTGGCCGGCATCAAAACTCAAATAGGTTTTTCCCTTTGTTACAATTTTGATGGCTTCGATGATTTCGCTCTTGGCGGCATTTTTCAATAAATAACCACTTGCACCGCTTTCCATCATTTTACGGATATAAGTGCCCTGGTTGAATGTGCTCAGTGCCAGCACCATAATACCCGGGTATTTTCTTTTGATGAGTTTGCAAAGATCAACGCCGTTCATTTCGGGCAGGCTGATATCCATCAGGATGACGTCGGCGGTATTGTGCATAAAAAACTGCAGACAGTTATCAGCAGTGTGCGCGTACCCGGCAATGGAAATACCGGGCTCTGTTTGCAGGAGGCTATAAATGCCTTCCACCACCACTGCATGATCGTCTACGATGTAAACCCGTATCATTTGTTCAACTATATTGGTAATTGAATGTTCACAGATGTCCCGCTGCCGGGAGTAGTATCTATATCAAGGGTTCCATTAAGATATTGCACTCTGTAGTTGATGTTGCGGATGCCCGCGCCGTTCTTGTGCTGCAGCGTATTCAGGTCAAAGCCTTTTCCATTGTCTTCCACAGTCAGGCTTGTGCTGTTTTCATCCATCATCAGTTGCACCATAATTTCCGTAGCCTTCGCGTGTTTTAAAATATTCGCTACCAGTTCCTGCACCATGCGGTAAATAAACACTTCGGCCGTATTGTTCAGCTTTCTTTTTTCACCAAACTGCTGGTACACCACTTTTATATCGGCGCTTGATTGAATGGAGTTGCAGAAATCGCGCAGCGCTTCTTGCAATCCGAATTTCACCAGTGCTTCGGGCATCAGGTTTTGCGCCACTTTTCGGAGATCGCCGATGGTATTGTCGAGCATGCTCAGCGATTTGTCGAACATGGCATTGGTCTCGGGGGTGAGCGGAATATTTTCCCGCACATTCATAAACGACAACTTGGTACCCGAGAGCAGACTGCCCAATCCATCGTGCAGATCTTTTGCAATGCGGCTGCGCTCTTCCTCCTGCCCCTTCAGCATGGCATCGATGGTGATCAGTTGTTTATCTTTTTCCAGTTCTGCAATTCGTTTTTGCTGCAACTCCTGCTGGTCGCGCGCTATTTGTTGGCCTCTTTTAAAATTGGTATAGCCCAGGTAGCCGATAAACAACAGCACAATAATGGAGGCGATGAATATCATATTCAGCCTGTTCTTTTGCCTCACCGCCTCCTGTTGCCTTTCCTTTTCGTTTTGCAGCATTAATATCTCTTTCTGTTGTTTTTCTGTTTCATAAATGGCGGCCAGTACATTCACCTGTTTAATGTTGCTTTCCGACACTATGCTGTCTTTGATGGCCATCACCTGCTCCAGCGTGGCATAAGCTTTCTGGGCATTGCCGATCTTGCTGTAGTAATTAGCCAGCGTTCTCAAAGCTTCCATCCTCGCTGTCTTGGTATTCAGGCTTTCTGCTATCGCCAGGTTTTGCAGGGCATAACTCTTAGCCGCTTCTACGTTATCAAGTTTCAGTGCCACATTGGCCAGAGAGCTCAACGCATGACTGATGCTGATGGTATGCCCGCCTTTCAAGGCATAGGCATACCCTTCACGATAATCTTCAAATGCCTCCCTGTACTTTTCCTGCCTGTAGTTGAGCTCGCCGCGCTTCATGTAGTAGCCAAAGTTTACCTGCACTTCATAGGGATGCGGAATCACCGGCGCAATTTTTCCCAGGTAGTAGGCCGCCTGCGAAAAATTGTTTTTCGCCAGGTATATTTCAATCACCGAGAAATAAACCGAAGCCGCTATGCTGCTGGTGTCGCTGCCGAGCGTGGCGGCATTAAGTTTAGCATATTCCTCTGCCTTATCGAGATTGTTCAGCCGCAGGTACACCTGTGTAATATGCGCGTACAGGTTTACCCGCCTGTTCACATTTTTGTTGCCCAGGTATTTCAGCGATTCAAAAAAATAGTCCAGCGCCTGGTAAAAGTTATCCTGTTCATAATAAATAAGTCCTTTGCGTTCGTAAGCGGCGCTCTTAATATCAACCAGTTTTTCATCTGTACTGTTGCCCGCCACCAGCAGTGCAGAGTCCAGGTATTTGAGCGACATGTCTGGCTGCGATTTGCTCTTATAATAAAACCCAAAACTCAGGTAAGCCGCTGCCAGTCCCTCCGTATAGTTCAGTTGGCGGCTCAACTCCAGCGCCTCCACGCGGTAAGGCATCACAGCCTCCCTTTCTTTCAGGAATACTGCCGTATGCACCACCCGTATTAAGGCATTCACGCGCGCTGTGTCGGGATGCGGGTAATATTGCAACTCCGCCACGGCCTGGTTTTTCCTGCGCTCAAACGCCTCCCAGTTGCCCGGCTGGGCATTGACATACGAAGGATGTCCACACAATAAAGCGGTCGCAAGGACAGCTATTTTTTTTAAAAAATACATGACAGGGATTGAAACTGAACAGGATTTTGCTTGTCGTGTCGGAGTTTTGCTACGTAAAGATTTGAATTATTTTCTATATAGGCATAAGAATATAGAAAAATCCCGTCTTTGGGTGAGTTTTTTAAAAGGCTCAAAAAACGGGATTTTTGCGACAAGTTATTGAAGACCATCAGCAGAGCAAAATTCTTGCTTAAATTCATGCGAAAGGAAAGCGAACTTTGAAAAATAGGGGTATAAGAAATGGATGAAATAATTATTCGAAGGGCTACCGGGGCCGACATGCCCGTTTTATATCGTTTTGAACAGGGAGTCATTGATGCCGAAAGGCCTTTTATCGAACGCTTGAAAAAGGGTAAGGTGCATTATTACGATATCGAATATTTGCTGACCGCTCCCGAAGTTCTCCTGGCCGTAGCGGAAAAAGATGGCCAGGTCATCGGGTCGGGTTATGCGCGCATTGAGGAAGCGAAGCATTACCTCGATCATCCCCGGCATGCTTACCTGGGATTTATGTATGTAGAACCTGCGTTTCGCGGGCAGGGCGTTAATTACAAATTGATCGATGTGTTATTGAAATGGGCCAGCGGGCAGGGGATTGACGAGTCAATACTAGAAGTGTATTACGACAACCATCCGGCGATAAAGGCCTATGAAAAATCAGGTTTTTCAAAGCATGTGATCCTGATGCGCCGCCGCATTTAACTGGCCGTTTTGCATACCTGGGCAAACATCACTCTCAAAAAACATCCAAGCAGGGCACTAAAAGCCAGGCGCAATGAAATTTTTTCCCGAAATTCTGTCCAATCCGCTCCCACCGCTTTGTTATACTGGTATAACAACATTCAGTAACACTCAAAACGTATAATTATGCAGGAGTACATGTTGATCTTCAGGCATAGGAACGGCAAGGAAGTAGCCTCGCCTGAACAATTGGAGGCATGGATGAAACAAACCATGGATTGGATTGGCGGCATTGCGGCGCAAAACAAATACGTAACAGGCCAGGGCCTCGACTTCGACGATGCGCGCGTGGTTTGGCACAATAATGTGGTAACCGACGGGCCCTTTGGCGAGGTAAAAGAAACACTCGGCGGATTCATCGTAGTGCGCGCCGAATCGCCTGAAGAAGCCGTTGAATTTGCCAAAGGCAGCCCTGTGTTGCAGGGCGAGGGCAATAGTGTGGAGGTGAGAAGGATTATTCATGGATGAATAATGGTTCTGACTAATAATCATGCAGCCCATTCAGCATCTTTTCCGAACCGAGTACCGCAAAATCATTTCGGTGCTTTGCAAACGATTTGGTTTTGCACAGATTAAGATTGCCGAGGATATTGCGAGCGATACCTTTCTGGCCGCGGCGCAGAGCTGGGGACTGAAGGGTATGCCCGCCAATCCGGTGGCCTGGCTGTATCATGTGATTAATAATAAAGCGATCAATTATTTGAAGCGACACCAGGTTTTTGAAAATAAAGTGGTAAAAGAACTAAGTGAAGAAGAAATAAATACTCCCGAACTGGATCTTTCTCCGCAAAACATTATCGACAGCCAGTTGCAGATGATGTTTGCCATTTGTCATCCTTCCATACCGGTGGAGGCGCAGGTGGGACTGGCGCTGCGCATATTATGCGGTTTTGGTATTGAGGAAATTGCCGATGCTTTTCTCACCAATAAAGAAACCATCAACAAGCGGCTGTACAGGGCGGAAAATATTTTGCAGCTTTATAATCGCCTGCTACAAATTCAGTATTCGCCGGTGGCGGCGCTTAACAGGACGTATGCGCTGGCGAAGGCCAATGGTAAACAAAAAGCAATAGCCGAAGCTGAAAAGCTCCGGCTGAATGATAATCAATTTTACTTTACTCTGCTCGGTGAACTCTATACTGGTATCGATAATCAAAAAGCAAAGATTCATTTTGATACTGCGCTGTCGCTGGCCAAAACGCAAAATGACAAACAAGTGATTCAAAAAAAGATTGGCAAGCTATAGTTGCTTACGCCGAAGCATACGCATCTTCGAGTTGCTTGATATCAATTTTTTTCATTGTCATCATGGCTTCTGTCACTTTCTTCGCTTTCGCGGGATTTTTATCGAGCAACAGTTCAGTAAGTCGCGAAGGCACTACCTGCCACGACAGGCCAAATTTGTCTTTCAGCCAGCCGCACATCGACTCCTGTCCGCCATCGGCCGTGAGTTTTTCCCAGTAATAATCCACTTCTTCCTGGTTTTTGCAGTCGATGACAAAGCTGATGGCTTCGTTAAACTTAAACAGGGGTCCCGCGTTCAGGGCTATGAAGTCCTGGCCGTTGAGCGTGAACTCGCAGGTCATAACTGTGCCTTTGGGCGCCGGGCCTGCATCGCCGTAGCGGGCAATACGTCCCTTTTTCGAATCTTTGAAAACGGAACAGTAGAAATTCATGGCTTCTTCCGCCTGGTTGTCGAACCATAAAAACGGTGTGATCTTTTGCATAAAACAAAGTTTTAATTGTTTGTTGAAGCAAAGATGAAAAGCTTTTATGGCTCAAAACGGGTGTGTTCGGGACAAACTGCGAGGTTAATTGCGACGAACAACGATAAGTTCTCTTTCTCCTCTTAGCTATTTTATTTTTTTACACTCTATTTCCATCCCGGACTGGAATAGCGTAAAGCCTGTTATTTCGTTCTTTTCATTGCGCTTAAAGTGCATCCTGATCTCGGGCGTATTCACATACAGATAGTCTTCTTTCTCAACAAGTAGTTCTATCTGCCGCTGGCCGGTAGGCTTGCCTTGTAGTTTACCATCTTGTATGGTGATCACTAAGTGAAGCTGGGGAGTAATTTCATATTCACCCATATATTCCTGCATTTTTGATTCGGGCAGCGTAATGGCATTTCTCCTTTTGGGCAGCTCATAAGGTTTTTTGTAAATAGCATGCAGCACCATATTGGTGATATCATAAACGGCGGGCGAGCTGGTATTGCTAAGCGCCACCACCACCAGATCGTCTTCGGGTATACGTGCGAAGTTGGTAACATAGCCATGAATGCCGCCACCGTGGTGAATTCTTCTTTTACCAACAATAGTATCAATCATCCAGCCATAGCCATATTTGTTTTTAACAGGTGTATAAGCTTTGTCCTGTTGTGCTTTTGATAAAATGGTATTATTCTGCAAAGCTTTGTGCCATTTGTACAAGTCGCCGATAGTGCTGTAAATGGAGCCGGCCGCATAAGACACGGACGAGTCTACCACCACAGCTTGCAGGGTATCCTGTTCATTCATCATAAAATAGCCGGTCGTTTTGAGCGGGTGTTGCAGCGCGGCAAAGTCAAAACCGCTGCTGTTCATTTGCAGAGGGTTGAAAATATAATCACGCACCACTGCTTCAAAAGGCTTTTTGGTAACGTCTTCAATAATATAACCGAGCAACATATAGCCGCTGTTGCTATAACTCCAGTTGGTGCCAGGAGAAAAATCGAGGGGCTTGTCTTTAAACAGCGCCAGCATCTGCTCGCGGGTATGCGGCTTTGTAACCTGCGTGTTCATAAAATCGCGGTCATCGGTATAGTTGTAAATGCCCGCAGTATGCGTCATCAGCTGCTCTATGGTAATGCTGTCGCCCTTGGGAAAGTCGGAAAAATACTTGCTGAGCTTATCGCTCACGCTCAGTTTCTTCTGCTCCTGCAGTTTCAGGATTATCGTGGCAGTAAATTGTTTGGTGATGGAGCCAAGCTGGAAAATGCTGTTTTCGGTATTTGGCTTTTTGCTCGCCGCATCACTTAGTCCATAACCCTTATTCAGCAATATGGTTCCTTTTTGGGCGACGAGCACGCTGCCATTGAATTTTCCTAATTGAACATAAGTATTCACTATCGAGTCCAGTTCTTTTGAAATGTCTTGTGCATGGCTGACAATCGCAACACAAAACCCTGCGAAAGCGAGTAATTTTCTCTTCATAATATGTAGTATATGTTGGCGATAAAGATAACGTATTTACATCATGAGCGGTTAAGACTTTAAACCCGTAAATCAGCACAAAGTATGATTGAAAAGGCGACAGAAAAAGATTTTATCGCTATAGTGGAAACCTGGGAAGCCAGTGTCACTCGCGGGCAAGTAGCACAAAGCCGTATGATTGGTTGAGTATCTTCCTGAATTTGGTTGGGAACAATTTCATCCAGATCTTATAAGTCAGGTTCATCGGCATTTTTCGTCCTACCGCATCGGCTTCATCGAGCAGGAAAATATTTTTCACCATTTTCCATCCATGCTGCGTGAAGAAGGTTACGGGGTCTTCGGCATTAAAACGAAATGGCGTGTTCTTCACAATCTGCTGCATCTGCTTGGCTTGTTTAGTCCGGCGAAATTTTGCGTAGCGGAAATCCTGGATCCAGTAATAAAAATGGGGCATCGCCAACAGGTCTTTCGACAACTGTGCGGCCTGGTCGTTGGAGAGATAAGCGATCACGCCTTCGGTAATGATAAGGGCTTTGCTGGTTTGCGCGTCCAGCTGGGTAAATAATTCCAGTCGTTTCATCTGCAAAGAAAGATCGCAGGCAATGCGTTGCAAAGAGCAGACAGGTGTTTCATGCTTCAGTATCTCCGATTTGTAATCAATGATATGTTGAAAATCCACTTCAATCCATTTCAGTTGTGGTGGCAGTTGCATGCGGTAGGGCCTGGTATCAAGACCGGCGCCCAGGTTGATCACGGTGTCGATGCCTTTAGAGATGGCGAGCAGTATCAGCCGGTCGATGGCCGAAGTGCGCATAGCCATGGCAAAACTCATGGACTCGCTGTGGGGAGTGGCAGCCGCCATTTGCAGTCCGCGTTCGCCAGCCAGCCGGGCAGCCAGCGGATCGTTGAATATGGCGTCGGGCCGCGCCGATTCCTGCGCGCGGTAGGCCGCAATCCACAAGGAGGTATCCGATACATGCTTTATTAAATCGGTTTCGCTCATAACGATAAGGCCTTAAAATCTATGCCAGCGGCGTACAATACCGCTTCACTGCTATATTTGGTGCAGTGTTATTTCACTAATTTCAATATTTAACCGCCCTCAAAATCTGCCTGCTATGCAGCTCGTCAAAAACATTACCGGGTTCCTGTTTTGGGTTGTGCTACTGGTCTTTTCTGTTTATTTCTTCTTCAACAACGTGTGGGCTTTTTTATATGGCTACCGAAGCGACACCTTCGGCAACAGTTTATTCAACAACAAGCTGTGGTTTGTGGTTCATTTGGTGGGCGGCACCATGGCGCTGTTTGTTGGCCCCGTGCAATTCTGGAAATGGTTCCGGAATCGTTATGTCTACCTGCACCGTTTCCTCGGAAAGGTGTATATGCTCGGCTGTTTCCTGGTGGCACTGTCTTCATTGCGTCTGTCATTGGTCAGCCACTGCGGACCCTGCCGCATTTCATTGTTGATCACCGCTGTGTTATTGCTATTTGCCACCGGCGCCGCCTGGTTTACTGTGCGTCAGCGAAACTTCAAAGCACACCGCCAGTTTATGGTACGCAGTTATGTGCTGATACTGGCCTTTGTGCTGGTAAGGATCGATGGGTTGTTTTCGCTGCAGTTTTTGTTTGGTGAAATAAAGGACCCGACTTTCAGGCGCGTGGTAAATGAATTTTTCTTTTCCTTCTTTCCGCTGATCGTGGCCGAAGTGTTTCTGACCTGGGTGCCGAATTTGCGCAGCAGGCTATCGGTGGTGAAAAAATAATTGAACCAAGGCAAGCTGAGGGAAAGAAAATAAGACATTCACTAAAAGAGACCTTACCGAAGAACACTTTATCTTTACACGGAATTGCCCGTTTAGAGAGAAAAGTTACTTTATTTTCTCAATCAACTTTTCAATATGCGACAACTTATCTTGTTCGTGTTCTTATGTTTCACCATCATCGGCTGCAATGATGATAAGAGTGGCGGAGACGCATCATCCCTTATCAATCCAGACTCCCTCCTCGCGCACATCTCCACATTGTCCGCCGACGACTACCTCGGCCGCAGGCCGTTTACCGAAGGCGAGACTAAAACCATTGCTTACCTGGAAGCGCAGTGCAAAGCGCTGGGACTCGAGCCCGGAAATGGAGATAGCTATTTGCAACAGGTGCCGCTGGTGGAGATAAAACCCAAAGGCACGCCGCAACTCTCGGTACAGACTAAAAAAGGAAAGATTGATTTTAAAAACATGGACGATTTCGTGATCTGGACCGAAAGAACCGATACTTCTATATCGGTGGATGCCGCTGATCTTGTATTCTGTGGCTTTGGCGTGGTGGCGCCGGAATATGAATGGAACGATTTTGAAGGTCTCGACCTGAAAAATAAGGTGGTACTGGTAATGGTGAACGATCCGGGATTCGCTACCGGCGATACCAGTTTGTTTAAAGGAAAAAGGATGACCTACTACGGTCGCTGGACATACAAGTTTGAAGAGGCTGCGCGGCAGGGCGCCAAAGGATGCCTGATCATTCACAATACCGCGGCGGCCAGCTATCCCTTCTCGGTAGTGCAAAGCAGTAATGGCGGCGCTAAGTTGCACCTCGACAAGCGCGGCAGCAACGATTACCAATTGCCTGTTGAAGGATGGATAAGCGAACCGGCAGCCATGAAAATTTTGCAGGCAGCAGGATTGGACAGCACCGTTTTTATCAAAGCCAATCAACGAGGATTTAAACCCATCGATCTGGGTATGAAAGTGTCGGCCAGGTTGCAGACCAGCGTGGTGTTTAATACATCGAATAATGTGCTGGCGAAAATTACCGGCAGCAAAAGACCTGATGAATGTATCGTATATACCGCGCACTGGGATCACCTGGGCGTGGGCAAGCCCGATGCAAATGGAGACTCAATTTATAATGGCGCATTGGATAATGCCAGCGGTACTGCTGCTGTGCTGGAAGTGGCGCGCGCATTTACCAGGCAAAAAGAAAAGCCCGAACGCACGATTCTTTTCCTGTGGGTGACTGCCGAAGAGCAGGGTTTACTGGGCTCGGCCTGGTATGCGACACACCCGGTATTTCCGCCCGAAAAAACAGTGGCCGATATCAACCTCGACGTGATCAACGCAACCGGCCCGATGAAGGATATTTCGATAAGCGGGGAAGGGCAATCGGAACTGGAAGATATTTTCGCCGAAATAATCAAAAAGCAAGGCAGGTATATTGCGCCGGAGTCGAGACCAGAGGCAGGATATTATTTCCGCAGCGACCATTTCAATTTCGCGAAGATTGGCGTGCCCGCGCTTACTACAGACAAAGGCACGGAGCATGTTGAAAAAGGCCGCGCTTATGCCGAAGAAAAAGATAAAGAGTGGAATGAAAAATATTATCACCAGCCGGGCGATGAATACGATCCTTCACGCTGGGATATTCGTGGTGCACTGCAGGACATACAAGTGATGTATGAAGTGGGCCATCGCCTGGCTTATGGATCGGAGTGGCCGAAATGGAAGGAGGGGTCGGAGTTTAAAGCCATACGCGAAAAATCGAAGGCGCAGTAAAAAGAAGCCAAAACCTCGAACACTTAAAACAACTGATAAAAAAAGCACTGGTATAATTTCCCGGTGCTTTAATTTTTTTGGATTATATATGCAAAAGGTTTTCGTAAGCTGATCGGGTGACCTTGATTGCCGGCAATCGCACTAACCTTCCAGCAGCAACGCAATATCAGTAATCCACTTCGACGGATCTTTTTCCACCATAGGATCAGAAACATAAAATTCCGCGCGCGTACCCCAGACTTGTCCGTCAGCATCTTTTATGGTTCCGGGTTTTAAGCCATTTTCCCTGGCATATTTTTCCACGGCCTGGTGCGATTGGGGCAATGTTGTGTAAGGACCAGTATGCCTGGCAGTGAGATATTTCCCCTCGGGAAATGAACCGGCAATTATTCGCCCATCACCTGTGGGCAACTTGCTAAGCGGTATGCCTACTTCTACATCAAGCACACCATTGTCCATACGCAGATACCGAAAGAATGGAGGACCCGTTTGCCCGAGGTTATTTTTTTTCACCCAATTCAATACTTCAAAGATCAGCGGGGGCAAGTCTTTAGGAACAGCCATCATGGCTACCCGCGTGCGAATGGCGGCATAGGGTTTCTCCTGCCAATGTTCAACTTTGGGTTCTGCAAGCATAGTAGATCATTTTACGTTTTGAAATTCTTTCAGATAAAAATATTCCTGCCTGCCACTTCACACGAGGGGCGAAAACGACAATTCAGGAGGTGGTTTGCGACTTTTTCGTCATTGTCGCAATCACACCTGCAATTAGTCTGATATACCCACCCTGTTTTGATTTTTTCTATCGCAAATTTGTGTCAGCATTATAGCCGAAAAACAAAAAATAGTATAGCCATGGAAAACAAATTTTATATACCTGTCGCCGGGAAAAATGTACCGGAGAATGTCCACCCGGAAGCCAACCGGTCGTCATACGGGAAAACAAGCACTATGGCGAACCAGGTTTCCATAAAGAATGGAGAGTTGTTGCGCGAGTTCAAACAGGTAACGCAGGAACTGGTGGATGTGCTGATGGCATTTGATGAAAGTGAGATCAACAGCGTGCCTGTTAATGGCGGGTGGACAGCCGGCCAGGTGGGTGAACATTTATTCAAATCTGATACAGCCATTCTGAATGCACTTTATGGCCCGGTGAAAAAAACATGGCGCGAACCCGATGTGTACGTAGAAGATATCAGAGCCATGCTGCTCGATTTCAGTACCGAGGTGCAGGCCCGCGATTTTATTTTGCCCACTGAAGATGTGTGCCACGACAAATACACTTTGATTGTAGCACTGAAAAGCTATCGCGAACTGATCAACAAAGCCATTCGCGCCCTGGATCTCTCGGTTACCTGTACCGATCCGCTGTTATGTTCCGTTGTGGGTGAATGGACAAGGTTCGAATACGTACATTTCCTGGTTGCTCACACGCACCGGCATATTTTTCAATTGAAAGAAATTCATAGCAACCTGCAACGCGCGAGGGCATAGGAAAAAACCTGGCAGGTGGCCTTTATCGGGTTGAGCTCACTGATCACGATTAGCCCGCTTTTAACGGGGCCCCAAAAAAGGGACGGCCAAGTCACAAGTGGCCTACCTGTCACCTGGCCGTCCTAACATTTTACGTGTTCGCGGGTTTCTTATCGCCGCGGCAGGTTCGCCGTCACGTTCAGATTCACTTCAGTGCGCACACTTTCATTTCCCGCACGGTCAACGGCGGTAACTGCCACGACATTGAGTTTATTTTTTCCTTGCAAGACGCTCAGCTGCATACTGCGGTCGTCGCGGTTTACAATACGATAGCTCCAGTGGTTGCCGTATTGATAATACACCACCCAGCGAAAAACATCTTTTGCATTGTTGTGCGTCCAGCTGATGTTGATAAGCGAATCCTGCTGATTGGTTCTTACTAATGGAGCGACGGGCGCTTTGCTATCGAGCCATTTACTGGCAGGCACCAGTGCATCATTGGCATAGGGACCTTCCAGCAGTGCTTTGGCGAGGTTGGGATTATTGGTAACGGAAGAAATGCTCCAATGCACTACGCCTGCGCTGGAGGGCAACATGCCGCGCGCGGTCATCACCTGGTGAATGGTTTCCATCACCGTCTTTACGCCGGTATCGCGGCCAACGCTGATGCCCGGCCATAGGTGACGTTGCTTCGTGTTTTCGCCGGCCCACCAGCCAAGTAATACGGGAAAACTATAAGGAATGCGGCTGATAGGCCAGTATAATTGCGGAGAAAAATAATCGATCCATCCTTTGTTGAGCCAGAGTCTGGCGTCGGCATACAACTGATCATACTGGTCGAAACCACCAGTCACCGATTCAGGATAGCCGGGGCGCCAGAAACCGAAAGGGCTCAATCCGAATTTCACGTGCTTCTTTTCAGCCTTGATGTTTTTGTATAATCGTTCAATGAATTTATTTACGCTCTCGCGGCGCCAGTCGCCTTTCGATAATTTACCGCCACTCAACAGATATTGCGCATAGCTTGCGCTGTCGGGAAAATCAACATTACCATTATAGGAAGGGTACGGATAAAAATAGTCGTCGAAATGCACGCCGTCTATATCATATCTTTTTACCAGGTCCATCACCACATTCACCCCATGATCCTGCACTGATTTTTTCGACGGGTCAAACCACCAGTAGCCTTCTTTTAAATGCACCACATCGTTGGGCATTTTCTTTACCATGGAATGTTCGCTCACTGGTCCCCCACTTACGTGATGCGCGCGATATGGATTGAGCCATACATGCAGTTCCAGCCCGCGCTTGTGCGCTTCTTCAATCCAGAAGCTGAGCGGGTCGTAAAATGGCTCGGGCGCTTTGCCCTGCTGACCGGTAAGGTAATACGACCAGGGCTCATACCTGCTCTGGTATAAGGCATCGGCTTGGGGCCGTACCTGGAATATAACGGCATTGAAGTGATGATCTTTCAGAAAATCGAGGAGGGCAATGGCTTCTTTTTGTTGCTCTGCCGTGGATAGTCCCGGTTTACTGGGCCAGTTAATATTCGCCACCGTAGCCACCCAGACCGCACGAAATTCGCGGGCCGCCTTCGGTTGGCCGGGCACCACAGATTCTGTAGCCTGCCGGGTGCCGGCACAAGAAAAAAATATTATTGAAAAAAACGCGTACAAACCTGGACGCAACAACTTGGTAAACATAGCAGGGAGTTTGAAGGAAAGGCGTAAAATTAGTTCAAACATATAACCGCCTCACCAGCAGAAAGACGCAGATTGTTTTTTTTTAGGCGCTTTTAATTTTCTAAGTTCGGTTCCTTCCTTGCTCCGCATTTCATCCTTATCAAACCCTCCTTCGTCATACAAAACCCGCCGCCTGTAGCCATCCTCCTCTGTGATCAGGTTTTTTACGACTTTTACGCTGCATGAAGCGATTGATGTTGCATATAGCCTTTTGGCTGGCCTATACCCTGCAGGATTCCGTGCTGATGTTTGTGTGGATACAGCCAATGATGACCGACGGTTTGTCGGAGAACGAACAAATGTGGAAGGCCTTGCTGGCCGTGCTCTCGAGCCTGCCGCCAAAAATTTTGCTTACCTATTTCATACTGTATGTCTCAATAAAAGATATACAAACGGGCAGAAAAAATGTGTGGCGCATCGGGGCGGAAGTGGTGCTGGTAACAGCCGTGAGTATCGTGCTGCTGCGATTGAATATGCGATACGTGATCGACACGCTGATCTACGAAGACCGCTGGCCGCATGCCAAATTGTTTACGGTAAGAGCAGTGCTTTCAGGATTGATGGAAATCGGTTTTGTGGCAGGTATGGCGGCGGCTCTGAAATTTGCGCGCATGCAGTTGAGGACCAAGGACAGGGAGAAAAATTTGTTGAAGGAAAAAATGGAGACAGAACTGAAATTTCTCCGCAACCAGACCAACCCGCACTTCCTGATGAATACGCTGAACAATATTTATGCGCTGGCGCGCAAAAAATCGGATGATACAGCTGAAGTGGTGATGAAACTCTCCGAACTGTTGCGCTTTATGCTGTATGAATCAGGGCAGGAACGCATTGCATTGACCGATGAAATAAAAGTGCTGGAAGATTACCTGGAGCTGGAAAGAATGCGGTACAACAACAGGCTGGAAGTGAGTTTTACAAAAAATATCGATAGCAATGTTTACCAGATAACGCCTTTGTTATTGTTGCCCTTTGTAGAAAACGCGTTTAAACATGGAGTGAGTGAAACACGCTTTCAGTCGTTTGTGCATATTGATATGCAGGTGGAGAAAAGCTATCTTAACTTTACGGTTGAGAACAGTCGTGAGGTAGTACCAATACCAAACGGCACGAAGAATATCGGGTTGTACAATGTGCGGCGACAATTGGAACTGATGTATAAAGATTTTAACCTGGATGTAAAAGACCAGGGCAACAGCTTTAAGGTACATCTTTCATTAAATCTAAACAGCCATGTTGAAATATAGCTGTATCATAGTAGAAGACGAGCCGCTGGCGGCAGAAGTGCTGACAGACTATATCAACCAGGTGCCATTCCTGGAATTGAAAGGGGTGTGCAGCGATGCCATCTACGCCATGGAGGTGTTGCAACGTGAAAAGATAGACCTCATTTTCCTGGATATTCATTTGCCGAAACTGAAGGGTCTCGATTTTTTGGACTCGCTCAGGAATCCACCGGCCGTCATTATTACATCGGCTTATAATAATTATGCCTTGCAGGCATTTGATCTGAACGTGGTGGATTACCTGATAAAACCCATCCGGTTCAATCGTTTCCTGAAAGCGGTGAATAAACTGAAGCAGCAAAATGACATTGGCCTGCCTTCGAGCGCACACCATCCCGGCGAGCGACTATACATTTTTTTCAACGTAGGTAAAAAGCGAGTGAAGATTTACCTGGATGAAATTCTGTTTATTGAAAGTCTGCGCGAATACGTACGCATTACTACTAAAAATAAGAGCATTCTTACCAAATTTCAGTTAAGCGAAATTGAAGAAATGCTTGCGAAGAATAATTTCCTGCGCATACACCGCTCTTACATTGTGGCGAAAGATAAAGTGGATGCATTCACTGCCACCGACGTGGAGGTTTCAGGGAAACAAATTCCCATCGGTCGCAGCTATAAAGAGCTGGTGATATCAGTGCTGGAGAACCAGGCCTGATGCCAGTCGCTGTTTACAACCCACCAACTACACGCATGCGCCGATTAAAGCCATAACGCGGCAGATAATGCACCATTGCACCACGAATACGTCTGCCTGTTGAATACCGGTATGCCTGCTGCAGCAGATTGATATTTTCATTACTCTAAAAATTGAGTAATGACCAATCATTCTTTGACAGCAACTGGCAGGAACCAGCTCGCGCCGGCAATAAAGGCCATATTGCTGGCAGGGTTATTAACCGGCCTGCTCGATGCCACCGCCGCCATGGTGCAGGCATATTTCTGGAATGATGTGACACCCGATCGTGTGTGGAAATATGTTGCCAGCGGCGCCCTCGGCAGGCCGGCCTTTATTGGCGGTGCGGGCATAGTAGTGATGGGTTTACTCTTTCATTTCATAATAGCATTCGCGTTTACAGTCACATTCTTCTTCCTTTATCCCTGGATAAGGCCTTATGCCCCGCACATTGTTGTTACGGGGATGTTGTGGGGTATCGTTGTTTGGGCGGTAATGCAATTTGTTGTGGTGCCGCTCAGCAACGTGCCTCCATTGCCACCCTTCAGTTTCAAACGAGCGCTGCCGCAAATGGTTATCCATCTTTTTTGCGTGGGATTGCCTATGGCGCTGGTGATCCACAGGTACTACGTGAAAAAAACGCGTGTTGTACAAAAATCTAAATGATTGTAATTAAAGACGTTTTGAAAGTTTGCCGGCTTAAAGGCCGCTAAACCTGTTTTTTAGCAAAGTTTTTGCTGCTTTTCCGGTGCAATCCTTTTCACCATGAAGAAATATGTCCTGACCCTTCTGTTGGCTGCTCCGGCCCTGGTGGCTGCAGCTCAACTTACCACTAAAGCAGATTGCCCCGTTTTTGAAGTCGATATCCTTGATGGTAAAGTAAATGGACTGAAGGCCGATGTACCCGACGACCAGATCAAGTCCAGGTTTCCCTGCTACACTTCGGCCGCGTCGGAGAAAGACAGCGCCAAATGCGGCACCAATGTTTTTTTCAAAGACCGCGACCTCTACTTCTATACCCAGCGCGATTATATAGAAATCGGTCCCAAGTTTAAAGGCAAACTGAGCATTCCGCTTATCGGCATGCCGCGTAACACCCTTTTCAAACACTTGGGTAATCCCCGCATGAAGTCTGATAACTGGGAGGCATACGCCACCGCCTATGGCATCATCATTCTCTATTTCGATGCCGCCAACAAGGTGAATAAGATCCAGATCAGCACGAAGAACACGAACAATATTCAATTATGCGATAGCAAGTAAGATCATGGAATTATTTGATTTCGCAGATTATGCGGATGTTTGGCGTGGCAATTGCCTTAGAGCTTTCCGCGTCATCCTAAAATCTGCTACTGATCCGCGATTCCTGGCTCGGCTATCTTGATCGGGGACGGAATTGTAGAAAAATTTCATCACCATATCTCGCTTATTGCGTTGAAACATATGGTGGCATGTGCTTATATGCTTGTGATAAAGTATGATAAGCACCATTGAACAAAAAAAAGAAGCGCATGCTTTTTATAAAGAAGCACTCACACTCTTGAACGAGAGCGGAGCCGAATACATGCTGGGCGGGGCCTTTGCCATGTTTCACTATACCGGCATCTGCCGCGATACCAAAGACCTGGACGTGTTTTGTAAATACTCGGAGTTTTCGAAGATCATCAGTTTTTTCCAGGATCGTGGTTACCGCACCGAACTGACCGATGCCCGCTGGCTGGCCAAGATTTTTCACGGAGAATATTATATCGACATCATTTTTCATTCGCCTAACGCAATCTGCCTGATTGATGACACCTGGTACCAGCGAGCCACTCAATCGGCGCTCGAAGGCGTTGATACCTTGCTGATACCCGCCGAAGAATTGTTGTGGTGCAAAGTGTATGTGCAAAACCGGGAAAGATATGATGGCGCCGACGTGAATCACCTCATATTGAAATGGGGTGAACATATGGACTGGAAACATGTGCTGATGCGCCTCGATCATCACTGGCATTTATTGCTGGCGCAGATCATCAACTTCCAGTTTGTGTATCCCGCCGATTATCAGCGCTGTGTTCCCAAATGGCTTTTCGATGAACTGATGCAGCGTGCACACACGCAATATACCCTGCCCTGCCAGGTGGAGAAAGTCTGCCGTGGTCCCCTGATCGATCAAACGCAATACAGCATTGATGTTAAGGAGTGGGACTACAAGGCAATGACCATTAAAACCATTTGATAATGCTGGAAGAAAAGAAAACGCGCATTGCCGCCATCGCCGATCTGCACACGCGCGTGGCCGATAAAGGTCACTGGGTGGATTGCTTCAAGGAAATTTCGGCAAAGGCAGATGTGCTGCTCATCGGCGGCGATCTGACCGATACCGGAGATGAAGAGGAGGCGCAGGTGCTGGCCGATGAACTAAAAACCTGCAGTATACCGGTGGTAGCCGTACTGGGCAATCACGATTATGAAAAAGGCCGCCAGAAAATGATCCGGCAGATTGTGCAAAGTGAACGCGTGCACGTGCTCGACGGCGAATCGGTGATTATTGACGGCGTTGGCGTGGCGGGTATAAAAGGATTTGGAGGCGGCTTCGACAATTACATGCTCTCGATGTTTGGGGAGGAGGGTATGAAAAATTTTGTGCAGGAAGCATTGAATGAAGCGCTTCGCCTCGATCGCGCGCTGGCAAGGCTGGAGAAAGAAAATGAAAACATCAGGAAAATTGCCTTAATGCATTATGCACCCATCAAAGAAACCGTGCAGGGCGAGCCGGAAGTGCTGTATCCATTCCTGGGTTGTTCACGACTGGCAGAACCGCTCAGCCGGCGCAAAGTGATTGCGGCCTTCCATGGTCATGCGCACGCAGGCCATTTGCAGGCTGAAGCACCCGGCGGTGTTAAAGTTTTTAACGTGGCCAAACCCGTATTGCAGAAAGCAGGATATACATTGCCTTTCTTTTTAATTGAACTATGAGGGCATAAGTTTTGAAACATTACCTTGATGAAAACAATTTATATAGCAATAGTGGCCGCCCTGGTGCTTGCCGCCTGTAGTGACGATTCTGACAATAGTACTACAGTGAATGTGAATGGGAAGAAACTGAAGAGAAATACAGAGATCAATAAAACCAACGCTTACAATGATCTTTTTCTCGACAGCGCCCGCCTCGAAAATTTTATTGCCGAACAACAACTGAATGATACCGTGGGCCCACAGCTCCGCGAATTTTACTACGCGCGGAATTTTGAATTTGCCTGGTTCGACAGTCGCGGCCTGAATGAGCAGGCGCTGGCGTTCAGAAATTTATACGATTTCAATAAAGACAGCGCCGGTGAAAGAAAAAATCTCGACCACACGCTCGATCGTCTTGCTGCCAAAGAATCACTCTCTATATCGGAGCGAAATGCTGAAATTGCCAAAACGGAAATGATGCTCACCTGGCGCTTCATCAACTATACTTCCGACGTGTATGGCGATCCGCGCATGACGGCGCTGGCCCGCGATCATTTTTTGCCCGCCATGAAAATGGAATCGCTGAACATGGCCGAAAACCTGGTGAATGAAAAGGACCGCCGCGGCATTAACAATGAGATGTATAACGCGTTGAAAGACGAACTGGAAAAATATATAGGTTATGTAAAAAATGGTGGCTGGCCCGAAATACCTCGCCCGAAGAAGAAATGGAAACTGGGCAGTAAGGATACCAGTATTGCGATCATCAAAAAGAGACTGGCCATCACTGGTCATATACCCGCTAATGATACACTCGCCGTTTTTAACAAAGCGCTCGACAGCGCAGTGAAGTCTGTTCAGATTTCATATGGGTATAAACCCGACGGCGTTATTTCATCTCAGTTAATTAAGGAACTGAACGTTTCCGCAGCCGCACGCCTGCAACAGATACTTATCAATATGCAGCGCATGCACTGGATTCCCACAGCGCCCGAGGGTAAACTGATAGTGGTGAACATCCCTGAATTTGTGTTACACGTAAAAGAAGCGAAGAAGGATGTGTTTAATATGCCGATTGTGGTGGGCAAGGAAGGTACTAACACTGTATTGTTCGCCGGGCAACTGAACCAGGTAGTATTCAGTCCATACTGGAACCTGCCCGAAAGCATTGTTCAGAATGAAATTTTGCCCCAGATAGATGAAGACTCCGACTATCTTGAAAAACATGATATGGAAATCACTGGCGAGAGAGATGGATTGCCCGTAATTCGGCAAAAGCCGGGCGACAAAAACCAGTTAGGTAAGATAAAATTCCTTTTTCCCAATAGTTACAATATCTATTTCCACGACACGCCCTATAAAGGATTGTTTGAAAAAGATAAACGTGCTTATAGTCATGGCTGCATACGCCTGGCCGATCCGGTGAAGCTGGCCGAATATCTCTTGCGCGATCAGCCGGAGTGGACACGCGAAAAAATTGCAGAAGCCATGAACAGCGGCACCGAAAAGTTTGTGCGGGTGAAAGATCCCGTGCCGGTGCTGATCTATTACTATACAACCTGGGTGGACACTGAGGGTCGCCTGCAGTTTCGTGAAGACATCTATGACAGGGATAAAAGAATGGCCGGCAAACTATTTACCGACCATCGCCTGGTAGAGTTTAGCCAGGATCAACTGGCGAAGAAAAAATAATTATATCTGGAATTGTTGCCCAATCAGTCCTGATTGTGAAATATAATTTGTGTCGGGACTGTATATAAACAAGCAACTTCCGTCTTTAATGGTGTTGATTAATGGTTTGTGTATTGAAACGGGAATGGCAGGACATCCCAGGCTGCGTCCCAGGTATCCTTTCTTCTGGATAGAATAATTGCTTACATAGTCGGCAGGGTGCATCACGATTGCGCGCATGTAGGCGTTGTCATTAATGCCTTTTTCCTTGCCTTCGAGCCGCAATGAATAGCCATGCTCACCATAGTAGGTATTGCCTGTGATATAGAAGCCAGGACTGCTCTTATAGCTATTGAGGCTGTTAGAGAAATATTTCGCCATATCGGTACCCGAGTTGCGTCCATGCGAAACATAAGTGTTGAACAACAACTCGCCGCTGTTAAGATTGATCACAAACAATCTCTTCTTGTGAGAAGGCAAGCTAAAATCGATTACGGTGAGTATGCTGTCGTTTGGCAACTCGCCCGATTGCTGCAGCTGATACAATCCCTGCAGGCCGTATTGATAGGCCGCATGACTCAATTCGAGCGAGTCGAGATTGAGTTGAGCGTACAAGCTGTCAAAAACATGAATACCCGGGCTGTCGGGAACTGTCATAGGCATGCTGGGCTCCAGGTTTCTTTCCCTGGGAGATGCAGCAGGCACGGCATACATAAAAAGAAGGCTGCCGGTTGTTAAGAGAAGGATGGATAGGATTGCTTTACCTCTACGCACAAATTGCATTCGCTTCTGGTTTTTCAAAGTTTATCAATAGCGTGTTGACCATTTTATAACAATGGGGAATATGACTGGTTCAGCTGTGGAAGCGCTTTAAAAAACTTTAACAATCAATGCATTGAGTGGGGAATATTTTCAACAGTTTCTCATCGTCCTTTACTTCTTGTCACAGTTTTGCAGTGCGATTTAATGGTTCACCGACGACCAGCGGCACGATTTTATCAGCCATTTGGTTGTGATGCGAACTAAAATTTTTTACCATGAACAAACCTTTTGAACCAAAGCCATATTTGATTTATGGGTTGGTAGCTGCCCTGGTGTACTGTGTGCCTGTAGTTATCTTTTTAAGCAACCCCGACTATTCGCAGGGATGGTTGCTGTATCTCGGAAACCTGTTATTTCTTTTCCCCATCATAGCTTTCTTATACGCGTTTAATAAAAAGAGAAGTGAAAACGCGGCCACCATCACCATGCTTGCGGCAGGACATATCGCCACGCTCGGTGGAGTTATTATAGCTTGTGTCATAGCGTTTCTGCTGTTGCTGTTTATGGTGCCCGGTTATTTGTCGGGTGGTGAAACGGGTAAAGTGCTCACCGGCGAGCCGGCCAATATTACCGATGATAAGACGCGCGGGTTAAGCTTTATGGTGTTTGCCACAGCCGTAATTGGCAATTTTGCGGCAGGATCATTTGCGTCCATCATTTTTCCTTTTGCCTTAAAGGCAGACCAGACGAGGGAAAAAGTGCCGCGGCGAAAACAGGCGGAATTGTAATATCATTGCGGATACCATCGGTTGAGCAGGTCTTTGAGTGACTGCTCTATTCGTGAAAAACCCTGGACCTCACTTCACCAGCGCCTCCCACAACACCTCTACCGGGTGCAGGGCCTTCTTGCCCGTACCGTCTTTCACCTGGTGGCGGCAACTGGTGCCGGGCGCGACTATGATCATATCCTCACTGGCATTGCGTACAGCGGGAAACAGCACCAGTTCACCAATTTTCATCGAAATTTCATAATGCTCCTTTTCGTAACCGAAAGAGCCGGCCATGCCGCAACAACCCGAAGGTATGACTTCTACTTTATAGTTTTGTGGCAGCGATAATATCTTAACGGTATGCGCAACAGAAGAAAGCGCTTTCTGCTGGCAGTGTCCGTGCAGCTTTACCACTCTTTTTTCAGTGATAAAACTTTCTTTATTAATAAAGCCCTGGTCTGTTTCCATTGCCAGGAACTCATCGATGGTAAACACATGTTTGGCCAGTTGCTCCGCCGCGGGGTAAAGTTCATCGCTTGCCAAATCAACGTATTCATCGCGGAAAGTCAGAATGGCCGAAGGTTCGATGCCGATGAGCGGCGTATCGGCACTTACCAGCTTGCTGAAGATTTCAATATTCCTGTTCGCAATTTTCTGCGCGTGGCGCAGCAGGCCTTTCGACAACCAGGCGCGGCCACTCTCTTCGTGCTCGGGCATCAGCACCTCATAGCCTAATTTTTCCAGCAGTAAAATGGCTTTGATGCCGATCTCGGTATCGTTGTAGTTGGTGAACTCGTCGCAAAAGAGATATACCTTTTTTTTGCCTGTTGCTTTCTTGTGTTTCTTATACCAACTGCGCAAAGTGGTTTTGTACAGCGTGGGCATGGAACGTTTAACCGCAAAGCCCGAAATCTTTTTTACCAATGTGCCCGGGGCGCCCTGCACCATAAAGTTGTAAAGGCCGGGGAAAATGGATCCCAGCCTGGACGAGCGGCTGAAATTCGCGATCAGCCTGCTGCGGAAGGGAACACCGTGTGCATCATAGTAATGCTGCAGGAACTCTGCTTTTAGTTTGGCCATATCCACATTGGAGGGACATTCGGATTTGCAGCCCTTACAACTCAGGCAGAGATCCATCACTTCATATATCTCTTTATGGTCGAAGCGATTCACCTTCTCGCTGCGGGTCAGGAATTCGCGCAACACGTTGGCACGGGCGCGCGTGGTGTCTTTTTCATTGCGGGTGGCCATATACGAGGGGCACATGGTGCCACCCGAAAGATGCGTCTTGCGGCAATCGCCTGAACCATTACATTGCTCGGCGTGCTGCAGTATATCCTGTTTATAAAAACGGAAGACGGTGTTGAAAGCAGGTGTCTTTTGTCCCGGCTCGTAGCGCAGCATACTGTTCATGCTGGGCGTGTCAACAATTTTGTTGGGATTGAAAATATTGTCGGGGTCCCAGGTGTATTTTATTTTCCGCAGCAGCTCATAATTTTTTTCTCCCACCATGCGGCGGATAAACTCTCCGCGCAGGCGGCCATCGCCGTGTTCGCCACTGAGAGAGCCATTATATTTTTTCACCAGCGCCGCAATTTCTTCGGCAATGGTGCGGAAAAGCTGGTTGCCTTCGGCGGTTTTTAGATTGAGGATGGGGCGAAGGTGCAATTCTCCTGAACCTGCATGCGCGTAGTGTACGCTGTACAGGTTGTATTTTTTCAAAATCTCATTAAACTCGCGGATATAAGCCGGGAGATCTTTCACATCCACTGCGGTGTCTTCAATCACGGGCACTGCCTTATCATCGCCCGGCATATTGCCCAGCAGGCCAAGACCGGCTTTGCGCAGGTTCCATATTTTCTTTGTGTCTTCGCCAAACAGTAACGGGAAATGATAACCGAGACCAGCGGCGCGCATTTCGGCTTCTACCTGTTTGGCAACTTCGATGATCTCTTCGCGCGTTTCGCGCGCATATTCTACCACCAGTATGGCGCCCGGGTCACCCTGAACAAAGAAACGGTTTTTTCTTTGCTCGATATTGTCGCGCGTGCACTCGAGTATATAATGGTCAATCAATTCGCTGGCCGAAGGTTTATACTTCAGTGCAATCAGGTTGGCGCGCAGCGATTCATCGATGGTATTGAAATGAACGCAGAGCAGACCTTTTTCCTTAGGCGGCAGCGGCACCACGTTTAGTTTTATCTCGGTAATAAAAGCCAGTGTGCCTTCAGAACCGGCAATCAGTTTGCAGAAATTAAAATCCTCACCACCCGCGGTAAACGGCGCCATCTCTACCAGCAGATCAACCGCGTAGCCGGTATTTCTTCTCTCAACATTTTTGGAGGGAAACTCCCTGCGTATCTCCTGCTGCGTTTCATAATTGCTCAGCAGGCTGCGGACGGTTCTGTATATATTGGCTTCGAGCGTATCGCCTTCGCATTTGGCGTGAAACTCATCCAGCGACAGCGATTTGAACGTGGCATCAGAACCATCGCTCAAAATTGCCTTCACCTCCAGCAGGTGCTCGCGCGTGCTGCGATATACTACTGAGTTGGAGCCGCAACTGTTATTGCCCACCATACCACCGATCATGGCGCGGTTGGCCGTGGAGGTTTCGGGACCAAAGAACAAACCATGCGGTTTCAGGAACATATTCAGCTCGTCGCGAATTACGCCCGGCTGCACGCGCACCCAGCGTTCTTCTTTGTTCAGCTCCAGTATCTGCGTGAAATGCCGCGACACATCCACTACAATGCCATTCCCCACCACCTGTCCGGCCAGCGAGGTGCCTGCGGTACGGGGTATCAACCCGGTCTTATGTTTCCTGGCAAATGCGATTAACTTTTTGATATCATCGGTATTCTTCGGTATAGCCACGGCCAGGGGCAGTTCCCTGTAGGCCGAGGCATCAGTAGCGTACAGAATGCGCATGGCCTTATCGTAATGCAGTTCACCGGCCAGTTCCTGCGCCAATTGCTTGAGTTGGTTGGTCATGTCGGCGGCAAAAATAGGATAAATCGCGTGGCGGGTGTAATGTGCCGGGTGCAGGGGCGGGTCAACCTTAAGGGTGAGCCATCCTATAAGCAGGGGGTGCAAAAATAAAGTGGCACCGGCGATTAGTCTTTTTGCGGCAATTCAGGGTTTTATATGGGTGAAGGGGAGCCGCACACCGGGGCCCGGCTGAAGAAAGGATCCCGTACAAATCAACCCTGATAAGACATGGAATTTTACAGCATCCAGTTGGCCGCAGCTGGCCGCCAGGAAGCGTTGCGCCGTTTCCTGGACCAAATTGATGGCGAAACCGATCCCCATGGCAATATCTGGCTCTCGGGAAAAATCGCGAAGGGGCAAATCCGGAAAATCCATCTGGCACCCGGTCTCGCAATGAGCGTGTGGGCCGTGGAATTCAGGCAGCCGGTGATGCTTTGTAAGGAAGGTGCTCCCGTAGCGCAGCATATCTACGCGACTGAACCCGGATTCATGCCGCGACAGGATTTTACCTTTAACGCCTTTTACCTGCTAACCCCTGAACAGGTAACCTTGAAGCGTGTAGGTCTTCACCAGCATTTCTCCCGCGCCTGGTCGCGGGAGGTGCTGCTGGCGTCGGACGACGTGCAGCTTGTGTGGCAAGCCGAAAGCGGCGGGCTTATACATTTTATAGACTTCAGCATCAGTACCGAGTGGTACGGGCGACAAACCAGGGTCAGTGATCCGGCAAAGAAAAACACTCCCGGAGTACAGGAATGGAATTTCCCCATCATAAAAATTGATCCCTGCTCATCGCGCGATGTGCTGGTGACGAATAAGCTGTTTCAATTGGCCACGCACGAAGAATTTGAGTGCGAACCTTTGAAGGCATTATCTGCCAATATGCTCACCGACCTTATAGCCAGCACGCTCGCTGGTCGCACCAAAAAAATGCCGATCTATAAAGAAATATACTTTGAAAAGATAGTGGAGGTAGAAGCGATATTGCGCGAGCATCTGCAAAAAACTTTGCCGCCACTCGCCTCGTTGGCCCGACAGGTGCAGCTGAGCGAATCCACATTAAAGCGCTATTTCAAAATATTTTTCGGCACGAGCGTATATGATTATTACCTGCAAAAGAAAATGCATTTCGCGAAAGGGATGATGATCGAAAAAATGCTGACGGTGAATGAAATTGCTGACCTGATGGGTTATGAGAAGGTGAGCAATTTCATTGACATCTTCAAAAAACATCATGGATTTTCACCGGGTACGGTAAAGAAGAAATGGATGGCAGGGAAGGTGGAATCAGGCATCTGACGGCTTACCTGAACGGAACACCTTTGGCAATGGGTTTAAACCTGAAAATGTAGAACGGCGCTGTTGCCAGGTTTTTACCATTATTAAACACAGCGCCCAAATGTACCTGGGCAGCCGAAACATACATATATCCGTCCACCTGGTTGTAGCTTACGCCATCCGGCCAAAGCAGATTTTCGTCCGTTACAATATTGTGTACGCTTTTGTCTTTGGCCAGGATCACCGCAACACTATTGCTTTCCATTGCTGTTAAGTATAAATTTCCATCATGGTCAATGCTTAATCCGCCATTGTTGGGTTTGTCGGAATAGGTTTCTATGCGTTTGTCCAACTCGCTTTCTGAAAGATTTTCATTTAGCAAATCATCCAGCTTCACACGATATATTTTGCTCCCATTAAGCGGGGCGTAATACAACCACTCAAAATTCCTGTCTGCCGTAATGCCATCAGCACCTACCAGCAGGTTCTTGCCGTTTACCGCTAATGGCTTTCCGTTGATCATGGTGGGCAGATTTTCGGGTAAAGTGGTTCTTGTTCCTTCCAGCAAACGTCTTGTTTTGCCTGTTTTCATATCCACTACAATCAACGCTGCTGTGCTTCCGTCGCCGCCATTTCCGATTCCTTCGTCTGCGATCACAAACACTTTGTGCCTGGTGTCAACCACCATGTCGTTGGGTTGCGAGGTCGGAACCACCGCAGTCTCGGGCAAATAATAGATGCGCTCCAATTGATTGGTAACGGTATTCCAACCTACAATCTTTGGCGTAACAGGATTTCGCTGTCCCATATCCAACATCCAAACAATGCCGTCTTCATCGTTTCTGATGCCCAGCACGTTGCTCAAATAGTGGTCGTCTGTTTGCCTGGGAGTGTTCCATTCTTCATTGGGAAAGGGCATTGTGGTTTTGGTCTGGGCATTGTATTTCACTACCCGGAATTTCGGATTGAAAAACGGGTAATGACTATAAACCAAATCGCCTTGACTGGTAAAAGCAATATTGCCTACGGATTGCTCCACTGTTGCGAAGACTTCGTGTTTTACACTTTGTGTCATGGCATTTAAGTTCACTAACATAGCTATTATGATCATGTACTTTTTCATGTTCTTAAATTGAGTGAATGATCTGTTCTAATGGTAATCTTGATTTGGGTCTTACCGACGGATGATTGTTGTCGTCGGGGTTTCTGTAACCGATGGCGACAGCAAATAATGTATGATAACCGTCTAGTTGCAGAATTCTGTTGTACTCTTCGCGTTGAATTCCTTCCATGGGCGTACTGTCAATTTTCAGATGTGCACAGGCCGACAAGAAAAAGCCAAGCGATAAATAAACCTGGTGCCGAAACCACGCTTTGATTTCAGCTTCGGGTAATGGTTTTACAAAATTGTTGTAGTAATAAGCCGCGCCTTCGGGCAGGGTTTGGAGAATTTCCTCTTCAAACTTTTCAACGCTGTCAATAACGCTAAACACCACCAAATGGCCGACTTCATTGATTTTCTGCTCGTTGAAATAGGAAACTTTGGCCAGTTCCCTCTTTTTCTCGTCCGAAACGAAAACGAATTTCCATGGTTGGCTGTTAATAGATGAAGGACTCAGCCTTAAAATTTCTTTTAGTTCCGCTATGGTTTCTTCGGAAACTTTCCTGTCTGCCAGGTACTTTTTCGCAGTGTATCTGCTCCTTGCTAGTTCTAAAAAGCTCATCTTTTACAAATTTTAGTGATACTATAAAATTTATAGTAGCAAAACTAAGTATAGTATATTATCTTTGCAATAACGGATAAAAATGATAGTACCAGATGTATTGTATAGATGACAAACAGTTTCCTTGCACTACCAGCCTGACAATGAATTACATAGGTGGAAAATGGAAGGCAGTAATTCTGATGCATTTAATTGAAAAAAAACGTTACAATGAATTGCGAAAGGAACTTCCAATGGTAACGGAACGCACCATCAGTTTGCAGTTGAAAGAATTGGAAGAGGATGGTTTAATCAAGCGAACCGTTTACACCAGCAAGCCGCCTCTGAAAGTGGAGTATGAACTCACAGCATTTGGAAAAACATTGATTCCAGTGCTCAAAGCCATTTCAGACTGGGGAAAAGAAACGGCGAAAAGTAACCGGCGAATTAAAGTGGTAAGAGTTTGAATGCAGGCTTAAACGATATCTAATAAGCCGTAATAATCTTCGCGCGCTTTTCTTCACGCGGACTTAAATCATTGTAAAGTGGTTCGAGGGAATCAATTCCATTCTCATCAACCACCTTTTTATAGGCGGCCACGCTGAATATTTTTACATCCATCTTAACCTGCAAACCCTTTTTGCCGTGGCCAATTTGTTTGATACAGGCTTTGCCTTTTGCCGTGAGATATATTCCTGCATCTTTGTCAACGCACTTAATCCGCACCATAAATTCACTGCGCACAGGAATATCTTTCATATCATCAGCTTCTACGCTGCCATCAATAAAACATTGCAGAATATTTTTCACTACATCAGGTTGCAAAGTCACCAGCACATGCTTTAGCCGGCTCTTTCTACCCGCTGCCTCCAGCACTCCTGTAGTAAACCGCTGCAGGTATGTCCATCCATTCTCCATAAATTCACTTTTTTATTTTTTCCCTTCGTACATCGTCATCCACGATATCTATCCAATCCGCGATCCCCAAATCCCCCGATAAAGCAACAGGCCGCATTTGACGCGACCTGCCATCCTAATCACTCAATAAGGCGAAATATTTTAAAAGCGGGCGATTACAGCCAGCACCCCGGATTTAGGCATGAGAGGGTTGCAGGGTAAATGAGCCGGAGGGTGCGGCGGCGAATAACCAATTGTATATTTTTTGCCACAAGTTGAGTTTGCTTTGCGACTCGCAATACTCATGATATTGCACCACGCCAATCTTAAGTTTAATCAGCACCATATCACTGATGGCTTTCTGCCGCGTGTCTTCGGGTAGCCCTTGCAGACTGTTTACCTCTTCGGGATCATTCACTATGCAGGCCTTGCCGGCAATCTGTAAGAAATAACTTTTCCCCTTGCGGTAAAACTGCATTTGCGCGGGAAATTCCCAGTCAAACTCTGTAAGCTGCTGTTCCGGCCGGTGCACAAAGAACCAGATGTTTCCAAACTCATCCACCTTGAGTGTGTTCACGATTGTGGTCGGGAACTTCAGTACGGCATCGCTGAGGCTATAAAATAATGCGCTGCCAATTTCCTGTATCCTGTTCTGGACAAATTTGATATTATGCATCGATTTCATATTGATCGTTTGTTAACTAAATCTCAAAACGAATACCATCACCCACCACCCCACGCTGTCAATACAATTTTGTGGTGAGTAGAATTATTTCCACAACATTTACCCCTTATTTTGTTTCGGCGCGCCCATTTTTATGTTGGAACAAGGTTTCCAGTATTTTTTTTCAAAACATATTTTATGGAACATGATAGTAGCCCTGATACCGGACCGATTAAAATCAAATCGAAAAAATCATTGCTGGAAGAATACTTCATGTACGAACTGCGGGATCTGCTGGGGGCCGAACAACAGTTGCGCAGTGCCATGCCTTCGTGGAAAACCGCGACCGGCTCGCAGGAACTGATCGGCGCCATCGATGAGCATATTGCTCATACTGAAGCACATATACAAAGATTACAGGTGGTGTTTGAAATGATGGGCGAGACAGCCCGCGCCAAGAAATGCGAGGCTATGGACGGCCTTATCCGCGAAGCCGAGTCGGTGCTGAAAGAAACCAACGCCGAAAGCGCCACCCGCGATGTAGCGCTCATTATGGCCATTCAGAAGGCCGAACATTATGAGATTGCCACTTACGGCGGCCTTATTACCCTGGCACGCACCATTGGCCAGGACGACGTGGCAGAAATTTTGAAGTATACAATGTCTGAAGAGAAAGAGATGGATGAACTGTTGAGCGGGCTCGCCGAAAACAACATCAACGAGGAAGCAAGTACAGAAGAGCCTGCAAACAAAAAGAAATGAACACAAACTTCTGGTTATAGATTTAGGGGTTTTTAAGGTCTATTGGTGTCAGGCCATTCTTGGCCTGACTTTTTTTTACCCGGATTATGGGAATTGCGCGGATCGCGCGGACTACTAAATTCAGCTGATCGCACTGATGGACGTCAGCCGGATTACTGTGCTTATTTCTCACCTTTAGGTTACAATCAAATCAATTTTATGAGTCGTACAAAGAAAAAGAAGGGTGCACGCGCGCTCTTCGAGAAGATAGCGGCTAAAATAACGCGCGGCACCGGTTCGCCTTTGGCTTTTATAGTAGCAGCTGCGCTAATTATTATATGGCTGGTGTCGGGACCGCTATTTGGTTATTCCGATACCTGGCAGCTGATCATAAATACCAGCACTACCATTATCACATTCCTGATGGTGTTTGTCATACAGCATTCCCAGAATAAGGATACCATGGCATTGCAGTTGAAATTGAATGAGCTGATCGCCAGTCACGAAAAGGCGAGCAACCGCCTGATCGATATCGAAGACCTGACGGAGGACGAACTGGTGCAACTCAAAAAATTCTATATCAAACTTTCCAGGCTTGCCGAGAAGGAGGCGAACCTCACTACTTCGCATACGCTGGAAGAAGCAATGCACTTACATGAAAGCAAAAAGAGCTATAAAGCAAAAACAAAGACAGGCAAGTGAACCCGCCCTGCCGAGATTGTCGCATAAGAAAATGCTGCAGCTCGACAGGAACTATGAGCGCAGCGCCCAGGTGGCCGACCTCGTATATGTCTCAGACAGTCAGCCAGGCATTGTGCGATTGAAGAAAGGCCGCGGCTTTGTGTACCTGTACCAGGAAAAACCGGTAAGAAAAAAAGAGATTTTCGACCGCATTCGCAGACTGGTGATTCCGCCGGCTTGGACGGGTGTGTGGATTTGTCCGCTCGACAATGGTCACCTGCAGGCAACCGGTTATGATCTGCGTCAGCGTAAACAATATCGCTATCACGCCATGTGGTCGCTGTTGCGCAACCAAACAAAATTTCACAGGCTGTACGAGTTCGGAAAGGAATTGCCTCTTTTGCGCGACCGGCTGGAGAAAGACTTAGCATCCAAGGAACTTACAGACAAGAAAGTAATTGCTACCGTCATCTCGCTTATGGAACGAACCTGTATACGCGTGGGCAATGATGAATACGAAAAACTGTATGGCTCGCATGGACTGACCACTATGAAAGATAAGCATGTAGAGATAAACGGCGACAATATCCATTTTTCATTTATTGGTAAAAAAGGAAAAGCACATAGTATAACGCTCAGAAATAAGCGCCTTGCGCGCATTGTGCAGCATTGCCGCGATATTCCGGGCAAGGAGTTGTTTCAATATATTGATGAAGAAGGCAGGCGCCACCCGATTGATTCTGGCATGATCAATAATTATATAAAGGAAGTGACGGGAAAAGATTTTACCTCGCGCGATTTCCGAACCTGGGCGGGCACCCTGCACATGCTGGTGGCGCTTCGCGCAATTGGTGAAGCGGCGTCGGAAAACCAGCTGAAACAAAACCTGGTGAAAGCGCTGGACGAGGTAAGCCTCAAACTCGGCAACACCCGCACCGTTTGCAGAAAATACTATGTGCACCCCGGGCTGATCAATCTTTACGAAGAAAACAACCTGCAAAAATATTTTGCACGACTGGAGAAGGCCGAAACGAAACCCGGCAAGAATGAACTGACGGCTGAAGAGGAGTTGCTGATGGAAATTCTACAAACTTTCCACACCTGACCGTAAAAATTCGACAAAAGTTGAGATTTTTTTTCCCCACACCCTTTCTTCACCCGCTTTAATAACAATCGGCATAGTTTTTATATATGTAATAGTGCATCCGGCAGGTAATGAAAATGCCGGAATACAACAACGAGCGATCAAAATCATTATAAACTTACGCTACAAATCAGGCCTTAACCAAGGACTCCCGATGTTTCAACATCGGGTTTATTTTTTTGATCACGGATGCGGAAGATGGTGGTATTTCACGGAGGCTATAGGAATCTCAGATTGATTTTCATCTGCTACGTCCCGATGATTTTTTCGCGGTGCCCCGGCTGCGCGAACTCTTTTTCGTAGTCCTTCTTCCCGTACTTTTCTTTCTACCGGTACTTTTCCTGGCTGTACTTTTCTTTTTCGTTGCTCTTTTCTTAGTCGCAGATTTGCTTGCCGCTTTCTTTTTGGTAGCCGCCTTCTTCTTTTTCGGCACCTTGGCCCCTTTGGCGCGGGCTTCGGATAACCCGATGGCGATAGCTTGCTTGCGGCTCTTGACTGTTCGACCGCTGCCGCCGCTCTTGAGTGTTCCTTTTTTACGGCGACGCATGGCGCTGGCAACTGTCTTGCTAGCTTTTTTTGAGTATTTGGCCATATGAAACTGTTTTTCATTAAGCAGGAAAATTTGTGCCTGCTATGGAATGAGATGAGGAAATACTTCCACGCTATGAAGCAATGACCTTGCTAACACATGCGTTTCAGACGGAACAATTTTAGCTCTATCCTCTACATTATTCACAACTAAAAACTTTTATATGGAACGTAATAAAGAACTCGTGGAAGTGCTGAACGACCTTATCAGGATTAATCATGACCGCATCGAAGGTTATGCAAAGGCCGGTGAAAATGCGCGCGACATAGATGTGGATCTCCGCGCCATCTTCAATCGTCTCGGTAATGAAAGCCGTGAGTATGCACAACAACTCGCCGAAGAAGTGGTGGCCCAAGGTGGCGAACCCGTTGCCGGCACCACAGCCTCCGGAAAAATCTACAGGGCATGGATGGACGTGAAAGCCACCTTCAGCGGAAAAGACCGCAAGTCGGTATTGGCCGCCTGCGAATTTGGTGAAGACGCTGCACAACGCGCTTATGAAGAAGCACTGGCTTCCGATGCAGCAATGCCGGCGGGTGTACGACAACTGATCGCCACACAAAAAGAAGCGCTCAAAACTTCGCACGACCTGATCAAGAAATACAGGGACATGCACGCAATTGCTAAATAAGAGCAATGAACAGTAATACGCGACTGATCCTGGTTTTGTTCCTGGCAGGTGCCTGGGCATCGTGCCGGGACAAACCAGACAGTAAAGAAATAGCGGAAAAAGAAAATCAAAAATCGCTCGACACCCGCACCGCAGAAAGAGACGCTCAGTTTGTGGTAAACCAGGTGTCGGCGCACTACGCCATGGTTGACTGGACAAAGCCCGTGGTGAAAGTGAAAGAACAACGCGAGTTGCGTGACCTGGCCTACCAGCTTCAGCGCGAACACCTGCGAATGATCGATCAATGGAAGGAATATGCAGAGAATAACAATATCGTGCTGCCCGACAGCAGCGTGAGCAGTGTAAAAAATGAAGTGGATGAATTTTCAGCGCAGGATCAGGATTCGGCAAAATTGAAATCCTGGGTAGATGATATGCTTGACAAAGAAAAGAAGATGCTCTCCCGGCTGGAAGACTATATGGCCAATGCCGGTGATCCCGCGCTCAAGGTGATCATACAGGCTGAACTGCCCGTAATCAGGATGAACCGCGACCAGTTGATGATGCTGAAAAGCAAATTGTAGAAAAATATACGCTAACACTTGTAAATGACAACGATTGCACCGCTTACCTGTAGTTGGCAATAAATTTTATGTATTGAGGTAAAGCTTACTATGCCCACGAATTTAAACGCCAAAAGACCTTTTTTGAAGAGTATGGTGACATGCCTCTCGAAGGTGGTGAGTGACGGATTTAAAGAGGACTTCAAGGCCACGTCAGGAGGGCTGCGATCGACATCTAGTGATAAAGTGTATGCACCCGACCAGGTGCGTGTTATTAACTCATTTCGGTTTGAAGGATTCTCCAACCCCGACGACAATGCGGTACTATATCTCCTGGAAACAAATGATGGATTGAAGGGAACGCTCGTAGACGCGTATGGCGCTTATGCAGATCCTTTGGTATATAATTTCTTCCTGAAAGTGCAGTCTGGAGACAAACTTGAACACTGATTCCTGTAATCAATGTTCAAGTTTTTTTTATTGTCACACTCTCCTGATTAAGCCCAGGATCAAGGCAATTACTGCAAGCACAATCAGAATGTGTATCAAACCCGATGCACTGTACACGAAGAATCCAAGTAACCATCCTATTACCAGTATTACTGCGATAAGATATAATATGCTCCTCATAGTTTTAAAAATTTTAGCTTCTGAATATAATGTCGCCCTTAGACGTTAAAATATGCTGCCAGCATTAAGAAGTACTCATTATTAGTGATTGTACGCGATTTACCACCCAACCTGTAGAATTAAATCCTCGGAATAGAGTTTTAGTAGTAATTGGTATGAAGTATCCCAGGAAATTGTTTAGCGTACTACGCAGGGCGGCAAAAGAGTTTTTGTCAGACAATGGCATGAAGCTCAGTGCATCACTTTCTTATTACACGCTGTTTTCAATTGGTCCGTTCCTGATAATTATTATTTCTTTTGCCGGCATCTTTTTCGGACAAGATGCGGTGCGTGGCAGCCTGTACAGGCAATTACAGGGAATGGTTGGGCATGATGCCGCCGTGCAGGTGCAGAATATCATCGCCAATGTGCAGCAGACCGATGGCGGTGTGATGGGTGCTATCGTAGGCATTGCCATATTAATGTTGGGCGCCACGGGCGTGTTTAACGAAATACAAAGTTCCATCAACTTTATCTGGTCCATACGTGCCAAGCCTAATAAGGGATGGCTGAAATTACTCAGGAACAGGCTGATCTCATTTTCCCTGGTAATCAGCTGTGGATTCATATTGTTGGTATCACGGGTCATCAGCGCGCTGATGGATGTGTTGAGCGACCGCTTACTGCTTTATTTTCCCAACGCCACGGTAGTGTTGGTGAAAATTTTCAACTATGTGTTGTTGTTCCTGGTGACGGGTTTGTTGTTTGCCGTTATTTTCAAAGTATTGCCCGACGCCAGCATTCGCTGGAAAGATATTTTTTTCGGTGCGGCTTTCACAGCGTTACTTTTCATGATCGGTAAATTCCTGATCGGATTTTATCTCGGCAACAGCCATGTGCGCAGCACTTATGGCACTGCAGCTTCATTGATCATTTTGCTGTTATGGGTTTACTATTCTTCCATCATCTTATACTTCGGGGCAGAGTTCACTAAAGTGTATGCAATTCAAAACGGCGCCGGCATCAGGCCGCGCAAGACGGCTGTATTTATTGTAAAACAAGAAGTTAAAGAGGTTGAGAGCAAAGACAGGCTGTGAAAAAGTTTGAGGAATTTTCTCCACACTATCCGACCTTCGTATTATCTTGACCGTGTACCGGTTTGACCTTTATTATGGCATAGGTATTTTACCTTTTGACGGGCATTGCTCAAAATATGTCTGTGTTGAAGAAAGCCGCAAAAATATTCCTCAAGACGCTGCTGTGGATCATTGTCTCCCTGCTGTTTATCGTATTACTGATCCACACGCCGCCGGTGCAGAATTTTGCGCGCAAAAAAGTGCAGGCATTTCTCCAGGAGAAACTCGATACCCGCGTAGAGATCGGTAAGATATATATCCGCCTCCCTTCCACCGTGCAGATTGACCGCGTATATCTTGAAGACAAACAAAAAGACACCTTACTGTACGGCGGCCGCATTAAGGCGAGCATCAACATGTTTGCTTTGCTGAGCAACGAAGTGCGGATCGGCCAGCTTACGCTCGAAGGAATTACGGCCCATATAGATCGCAGTCTGCCCGATACAGTTTTTAACTTCCAGTTCATCATCGATGCCTTTGCCACACCTGCCGACCAACCGGCAGACACCGCCGCTGCCGCAATGAAAATCGACATCAGGCAGGTAAACCTGCGCGATATTCATTTCAAATATTATGATACGCTCACTGGAAATGACTGGAGCGTTGATCTCAGCGAATTTGAAACACGCATCAATACATTTGATACCGAGAAATTCATTTTTGAAATCCCCTCTGTCTCCGCCGATGGATTGGTGGCGCGCATGAAGCAATACAAGCCGCTGGTGGAACCGGAAGATGTAGTGGCTGATGACGCATCGGCTGCGCCAATGCCGGTTTTGATGATAAAGGATGTCGACCTGAAAAATATAGATGTTGACTATAGCAACAGCGTCTCGCAATTTTTTGTCCAGGTAAAATTCAAACAATTTGACACGCGCGCCAAAGCGTTTGATTTAGCCGGACAGTCGATCGTGCTCGATCATGTAAAGCTCGCGAATCTCGACACAAAGATCAGGTTGGGTAAAAGTGAGAAAGCAAAACTGGTAGCGGCGAAAGCAGAGGAAGAAGTTAAAGATATTGCGCAAAATAACTGGCGCATACTAGTAAACGCGCTTGAGCTTGACGCAAGCTTTGTGCAGTATGATGACGATAACCAAGCGCGACAAGCCAATTCCATTGATTATGGACATTTAAATGCCAGCAACATCAATTTCAAAGCAACGCAGATCTTTTTTACCGGCGATAGCATAGGTATAAATGTGAAGGAGGCAAAGCTGAATGAGGGAAGTGGTTTGCAACTGCAGCAACTGCGCGGAAATTTTTTATATACTCCCACCGGCATAAGTGCCGACGATTTCCTGGTGCAAACACCCGGCACGCGCATCGGTCATACTGTTCATGCGGAATATCCTTCGCTGGAGGCGTTGCAGAAAAACATGGCCTCGCTGCGTGTGAGCGCCGATCTCCCCGACAGTTATGTGCAGACCAGGGACCTGCTGCTTTTTGCGCCCGCACTGCGCGGTCAGCCATTGTTTGAAAATCCGAATGCTGTATTCAAAATAAACGCGAAGATATCAGGCAATATGAACCGCATAGTGGCGGAAGAACTGCAGATCAGCGGCTGGCGCAATACAAAAGTGGATCTGCGCGGCACTGTGACTGGTTGGCCCGATATGGATAAGTTGCAGGCCAATGTGCGTGTAAATATGATCCGCACCACCGGCCGCGACCTGTCAGGATTTTTGCCGGCAGCCGCACTGCAGCAAATTCAGTTGCCCGAGACCTTCGTGTTGAAAGGAAATGTAAATGGCAACCCGCGCAATATGGTGGCAATGCTCAACTTGCAAACTACCGATGGCAATGCCACCATCAACGGAAGTATCAGTAATATGGGAGATATGGAGGCGGCTGCTTATGATGTGCAACTGGGCGCCGATGATATCAAACTCGGGAAACTGATAAAAAATCCCGAACTGCAAAACATATCCGGCAATTTTCATGTGCTGGGAAAAGGTCTTACTATGGCATCTATGGATGCCGTATTGAATGGCACGGTTCAATCGCTTCGTTTTAAGGACTACACTTACCAGGATGTGCCTGTAAAAGCAAGTATCAAAGACGAGCGGCTGCAAGCCAATTTTTCTCTATTCGATCCCAACCTGCATGCAAAGGGTGATGTGGCAATGGGCTTAACGGGAATGGGAGCATTGAGCGCGAACCTGGAGATTGATAGCATCAAAACCGGCCCGCTTAACCTAACACCGCAGGCTATGATTTACCGGGGCAAACTGGATGCTGAATTCACCAGCCTCGATCCCGACAGTCTGCAGGGGAGAGCGGATATTATTCATTCTTTACTGGTGATTGGTACAGACAGGCTACAACTCGACACTGTGCGTATAAGAGCAGACCGAAGTGGTGATACCAGTTCCATAATATTGCAAAGTGATCTCGGCAATGTGGGCATCAGCGGGAAATATAAGCTGACTGAGTTGGCTGCCATTTTCATGCAAACGGTGCAACCTTATTTTGCCGTGATGCCGCCGGGGCAGTCTGATACTGTTGTATCGCCGTATGCGTTTAGCATTTTCGCGGACGTGGTTGATAATCCCGCTCTGCAAACATTTTTACCCGGAATAAAAAAAATTGCCGATGTAACGGTACGCGCGCGTTTTGCCAGCGACAGCGGATGGAGCGCCACTGCCCGCACGCCTTTGATACAATTGGGCACTATGCAGATAGAGCAACTGAATATGCAGGCGGGCGTGAAAAATGATTCGCTGGTGGCTGATATTTCCACCGGTCAATTGCAGATGGGCGGCAATGCATTGCATGGATTTTCACTGCAGGCGGGGGCGGCCAACAATCAACTCGACTTTGTCGCACATTTTAATGATGTGGCAGGTAAGGAAAAATATCACCTTGCCGGTGTTTTGAAACAACCCAGGTTTCGCGAGTATGAACTAAACCTGGGTCCCGAAGTATTGCTCAACTATGAATCCTGGGCCGTGGCGCCGGACAATATGATTCGCTTCACAGAGAATTCGCTCACCGCTCGAAATTTCATGCTCACACGCAACTTCCAGCAGTTTAGCCTGAAGACAAGAGGCGAGACGCTGAACAGCCCGATTGAAGCTTATTTCACCAGCTTTCATTTAGGCACTCTTGCTTCCATTGCCATTCTCGATTCGCTGGCGATGGATGGTACTATGGATGGACAAATCGTGTTCAGCGATCTCATGAATAAACCTGCCTTTGTAGGCAATCTCAATATTACCGATTTCCGTTTCAGCAATGATACCATCGGCAATGTGAAGATTGAAGCCAATAACTCATCGGGCGGGAATATACGCGCGGATGTGGAAGTAACTGGTAAGGGAAACGCTATCAACATTGCGGGTAACTACTATATGCAGCCGGTGAATGGTGATGAATTTAATTTTGATGTAGCAATAAAAAAACTCAATCTCGCCACTATCGAGGGTGCTACTGCCGGCGCCATCCGCAACGCCAGCGGGGATGTGACAGGGCAGTTTAACCTGCGTGGCACAATGGCCAAACCCGTTTTGGATGGAAAGCTGCGACTGCGCGAAACCTCCTTTAACCTCACCATGCTGAACAATTATTTCAGGGTGGCCGATGAGTCGATTGTGGTGAACACAGAAGGCATTCGCTTCGATAGTTTCCGCATCGAAGATTCATTGAAAAATGCGGCCACTATCGATGGCATGATCTATACTGAGGCATTTCCCAATGCCCGATTCGATTTGAAAATTCGCGCGAGGAATTTCCAGGCGATGGATAAACCAAAGAGCCGCGACCCGAACGATTTGTACTATGGCAAACTGGTATTTAGCAGTGATATGGGTATAAAAGGCACGGCCGAACTGCCTGTAGTAGATGGAACGGTGACGATAGAAGAAAATACGGACTTGAGCGTACTGCTTCCACAACAAAATCCCGGCGTGGTAGAGCGAGAAGGCATTGTGCAGTTTGTGGATATGGACGCGCCGGAAAACGACACGCTTTTCCTGAATACATTGGCGCTTTATGACTCACTCAACTTTACCCCGCTGCGCGGTCTTGATATATCTGCCAACGTGGAGATTAAAAAAGAGGCGATGTTTAGTCTTATCATCGACCAAAGCAACGGCGACTTTATTCGTATGCGCGGAGAAGGCCTGCTCACCGGCGGCATCGATAAGAGCGGGCATGTAACGCTGGCGGGTTCGTACGAAATACAGGAAGGGACTTACGAAATCACTTTTAATTTTCTGCAGCGACAGTTTAAGATACAGGAAGGCAGCAAGATTGTATGGACAGGCGAGCCTACCAAGGCCGACTTAAATGTGACCGCCGTGTACATAGCCAATACCACCCCGCTCGACCTGGTGGCCAACCAGCTTGGCGCTGATGGCACCGCGGGCGAACGCAATATGTACCTGCAAAGAATGCCTTTTGAGGTGCAGCTGAAACTCACGGGGGAACTGATGAAACCCGAAATTGGTTTTGATATCGTGCTGCCCGAAGACAGAAATTTTCGGGTGCCCAACGACGTAATATCAGTGGTCACCACCAGGCTGGCACAGATTAGACAGGAGCCTAATGAAATGAACAAGCAGGTATTTGCACTGTTGCTGCTGAACCGATTTGTTACAGAAAATCCTTTCCAGAGCAGCGGCCCGGGCATTACCGCGGAAGGTTTTGCCAGGCAGAGTGCGAGTAAATTACTGGCTGAGCAGCTGAATAACCTGGCAGCGGGCTTAATTGAAGGCGTTGATATCAGTTTTGATGTGAACTCTTATGACGACTACTCCAGCGGCAATGCGCTCACGCGCACCGACCTGAACGTAAACCTTTCGAAGCGATTGCTGAATGACAGGCTGCAGGTGACAGTTGGCAGTAATTTTGAACTGGAGGGAGGTACGCAGGCTAATGAACAGGCCAGCAACCTGATCGGCAACCTGAGCGCTGAGTACAGGTTGAGCAAGGATGGGCGCTACATGTTGCGCGCCTATCGCAAAAACGAATACCAGGGCATTATTGACGGGTAT
The DNA here is from genome assembly GCA_937958995.1 of uncultured Chitinophagaceae bacterium. Taxonomy (GTDB): domain Bacteria; phylum Bacteroidota; class Bacteroidia; order Chitinophagales; family Chitinophagaceae; genus CALCIN01. The sequence goes on along the minus strand of CALGAP010000008.1, from coordinate 227,401 downwards.
GTAATTGAAACGGGCGTTGGTTTTGTGATCACGCTCGACTACAATCGTTTCAGAAATCTTTTCCTCAGTAAAAAAGAGCGGGAGCGAAGACGCGAGTTGCGCCGCCAGGCGCGGCAGGCCGAGGATGAGCAGCAAAAAAAAGTACAAGATAACCAACAACAAACGACAACAGTACCAGAAACAAAAAAGGGTGAATAGGATTTTGAAAAAATATCATTGGTTTTTCCTGCTGGTGACCATGGCAGCCGCTTCTTGCTCCACCACCAAATCGGTGCCGCAGGGCGATGCGCTGTACACCGGCGCCAGCGTGAGGGCGGTAAAAGATACTGTTAGCAACAAAAAGAACAAGAGCCTGGCCAAACAACTGGAAGGTCTCACGCGTCCGCGACCCAACCGCAAATTCCTGGGCATGCCCTTCAAACTTTGGATGTACAACCTGGCGGGCAATAAACCAACCGGACGTGGATTACGCGGCTGGCTCAAAAATAAAGTGGGTGAGCCACCTGTGCTGCTCAGCGCAGTGAACCTGGATCACAACACCGAAGTGCAGAAGAGCTGGCTCGAAAACAAAGGCTATTTCCAGGCAAAGGTTACCGCCGATACTACCGTGAAGGGGAAAAAGGCGTCGGCCCGGTACAAAGCTGTTACGGGCGACCAGTATCATATTGCCGAAGTTCATTTTCCCGAAGATGATACCAGCGCCGTGCTGGTAAGTAAGATACGCGAATCGATGCCCAACACCTTGTTGAAAACCGGCCAGCCATTCGACCTGGACGTAATCAAGGCGGAGCGGCTGCGCATAGACGATTACCTGAAGGAACATGGTTTTTACTTTTTTAACTCCGATCACTTGTTGGTAAAAGTTGACAGCACGGTAGGAAATAAAAAAGTAAATCTCTACGTCACCCTCAAACCTTCCACCCCTGAAGATGCACGCAAAGTGTATCACATCAACGATATTTACATTTATACTGCGTTCAACCTGCGCGAAACATCAGTGGCCGATACCACCAAGCGCAACGCGGTATTTTATGATGGCTATTACGTGGTGGATCGCCAGAAATTTTATAAGCCGAAATTGTTTCAGCGGGCCATGCCTTTTTTGCCCGGCGATATATATAGCCGCACTGAACAGAACGCCACCATCAACCGCCTGATCAACCTCGACCTTTTCAAGTTTGTGAAGAACCGCTTTGAAGTGGTGCCGCATCCCGATTCATCGCTGCTGAATGCCTACTATTATCTCACGCGATTGCCGAAAAAATCGTTGCGCATTGAGTTGAGAGGAAGCACCAAATCGAACAACCTGACCGGTTCGAATATTACGGTAGGATGGAAAAACCGAAATACATTTCGTGCCGGGGAAATATGGACCGTCAATGCCAATTATGGTTTTGAAGTGCAATACAGCGGGCAATTCCGCGGTTTCAACACCATGCGCTATGGTATAGAGACCAATCTTGTCTTTCCACGTTTCCTGGTGCCGTTCTTCAATTTCAATACACGCGGAGGTTATATGCCGCGCACGCGCGCTTCGCTGTCGTACGATATCCTGAACCGCACCAAGTTGTTTTCTATGAACTCTTTCACCTTCAGTTTTGGCTACAACTGGAAGGAAACAGCGCGCAAGGAGCATGAGATGACGCCGCTTACCATTACCTACGTGAACCCTATCAATGTGACGCAGGAATATATTGATTCGGCAAAGGGAAATGTGACATTGCTTCGCGCAGTGGAAAAGCAGTTTATCCTTGGCGCCACCTATTCATTCACCTATAACGATCTGATAGGAACTGCGGTGGCCAATGGTTTCTATTTTAATGGCGTGCTCGATCTTTCCGGCAATATAGCCGGTTTAATTACCGGCGCGAACGTAAAAAAAGGCGATACCGCAAAAATTGCAGGCGCGCCGTTCAGCCAATACGCCAAGGTAGATCTCGATTTTCGACTCTACCGCCGCATCGGCAGAAAAAGTGTGTGGGCCAACCGGCTGATCACTGGTTTTGGTATTCCTTATGGCAATTCTACTGTGTTGCCCTATATCAAGCAATTCTTTTCAGGTGGCAATAACAGTGTGCGCGCTTTCAGGAGCCGTTCACTCGGCCCTGGTAGTTTTTTGGATACTACCAGCACCGCCACCTTTTATGATCAGTCGGGTGATATAAGGCTTGAATTAAACAGCGAATTTCGTTTTCCGATTGCAGGCATCCTTAACGGCGCTGTGTTTGTGGATGTGGGAAATATCTGGCTATACAATAAAGACACGGTAAACAAACCCGGTGGAGAATTTGATAAAGATTTCCTGAAAGACCTTGCCGTGGGCGCCGGTGTTGGTTTGCGTTTCGATTTCAACTTCCTGGTGCTGCGCCTTGATGTAGCGATACCCTTGCGAAAGCCCTGGGAGCACGACCCGCGCTGGGTGCTGAAAGATATCAATTTCAGGAATCCCAACTGGCGGCGCGAAAACATAGTGTTTAATATCGCTATTGGTTATCCTTTTTAGCCACGGCTTCGTCTTTCACCTGCACGCCAACCGTTTCCTGGATGCCCGCGAAGATCGATTTCCATACCAGGTTAAAGAACCCTTTGTAAGGATTTCTCTTGTAGTTAACCTGCGCTATTCTTGGAGGCTTGTTCTTTTTCGGGTTTTCATCTTTGATAGCGGCATTGGCCAGCAGCGAAGCCAGCTTTTTTGATTTCAATTCACCATTGTCTTCGTCTTGCTTCAGCAATTTAACCTTCAGGTTATTATACAGCAGTTTCACGGTGCCATTTCCACCATAGTCGTTTCCATCTATGTGAAACTGGCATCCATTCAATTGGCCTGATTCAATATTGGCGAGACCCAGCGGGTTGACGATTTGATTCAACACCGTAGCATCTGTTGCGCCCAGGTTGCCACTGGCAGTGAATCTCCCATTTTTACTACCGGTATAAAGCCGGAGATTCACATTCACCGGCACCACGCCCAGGAATTTTGCTTTCATATTGATAAGACAGGTGGGATTGGCGCGCAAATCTTCCGGGCGGTTGCTCAGGTTGGCAATGCTGATGGTGCTTTTGTCGAACAGAATTTTTCCTGCCATACCGGTGAGATCGCTTTTTTCTTTGTATTCGATCAGTCCGCTTTGAATATCAACTTTGCGTAATGAAATATCAGTGCCTGCGCGCATCAACAACTGGTGCGGAAACCTCCCGATTTTACTGATATTCTTGTTCGGATAATTTTTATCCCTGAATATTTTTATAATTCCTTCCTTGACTGTAAGCGCATCTGCTACCAGGTTACCATTGAGCACTTGTGTCACATCTATATTGGTAAAATGAGCACCTGAAAATTTTACATCAAAGCGGTCGGCCTGTTCACCTTTTAGGCGCGCAAATACTGCTTCGCTATGAATGGGGTCGACTTCCAGCTTCTTTGCGGTGAGCGTCTTGTGCTCCGAATCGAGGTCCAGGGATGAAAAACGAAAATTGTAGAGACCGGCATCATTGAAAATTTTCAGTTTGTCAACAGTGAGCTGAGCTCTTTTGGCAAACAACACGCGGGAGGAATCATTGGCGGTGCTGTCGCTGATGTCGAGATCGAACAGTGAAACAGTGACGGGCGCGCAGGTAAGTGTAGTGTCACCTGATTTCCAGCCCACCATATGGTAGCGCGCGCTGTCTATCAGTATGCTGTCGATCTTGATGCGCATCAGGTTGCGGAGTATGGCTTTGTAGATGCGTTGCGAGTTATCGGTATCATCTTTCTTCGTTTCATCGCCTTTATCGTTCTTGCCATTCCGGTATAGGGTAACAATGGGCTCTGTCAATTGTAGTTTTCGGGCGATAAGTTGCTCATTCAGTACAGCCCGGTCGGTTTGCACACCCGAGAGATGTAATCGGGGTATATACACTTCCAGTAATGAACCGGGTAATGAGCTTTTATCGGAGCGATGGATGGAATCGGGCTTGAGCAACAATTTTTCAATAATCACTTCTCCGCCCACTTCGTCTATATATACGTCTCCATACGAAATCTGGTAAACGCTGTCTGATTTTAAAAAGACCAGGTCAGGCAATTCCTTTCGCAGGAAATTATGCCTCCAGTTAAAATATACGATGGCTCCTGCCACCAGTATTACTACCACTACGGCTGCGAGAATGAGGATTTTTTTCATACACAACCTATCAAAATTTTTATACCACGCACCGTAGAAAATTGCCCTACAAAACGAATATCTCCCTCGACAAATGAGGATATATTTCTACGTAACCCGGTTAGCCACCGTTATGGCTTTCTTCAACTCCGCGGGCACGGGAATTTATAAGAGACTATAACAAAACGTTACTTTATGAAACAACTATGTTCAAAGTGCGGAGTGGTATTAGTGGCAGTTATGCTTTTTACATCCGTATCTGTAATGGCGCAAGAGCAGGAGTCAATTGGCGGCAGCGCTTTAAGTCCCAAAATCGGCGTGCGCGGCGGTATTAATCTCTCAAACATGTTCGTTGACGATGTAAGTGATGAGAATATGAAACTGGGAGTAAATGTCGGTGTTTTTGCCAAACTTCCCTTAACGAGAGGTTTTTCTATTCAGCCCGAATTGAATTACAGCAGTAAAGGAGCAAAACAGAATTACAACAACTTTATCCAGGGCGAAGGCGAATATCGTTTCAACCTGAACTATGTGGAACTGCCTGTGCTGGCCGTATTCAATCTTGGTGAAAACTTTAATATCCATGCAGGTCCGTATATCGCGTACCTGGCCTCAGTGAGTATTAAAGATCTGAATGACGATGGTACCATAGACAAGATTGCCGATTTGAATGCAGAAAACTTCAACCGCATCGACTACGGTCTTTCTGGCGGCATTGGTGTTGATGTAGGCAATTTCGGTTTCGGAGCGCGCTACAACTACGGTCTGCGCGAAATCGGGAAATCTGGTAGCCTTTCCGGCGAGCTGACCAAAAATTCACGGAACAGCGCTATTTCCCTCTATATCGCTCTCGGATTTTAAGAGATTATTGGAAAGAAGTGGAGTTTGAGGATTGCGGAGGCTGTCGGGGGTGTGTAAGATACTCTCGGCAGCCATTTTTTTAAGCTATATTCAGCGTTCAAATTCCTTGTTCAAATTCAAATTCAATATTCCACCGCGTTTCTTTCGAAAGTAATGGTAAAAGCGGTTCCTACGTTCAGTTCGCTTTTTACGTCAATGGTGGCTTTATTGCTTTGAATGATGTTGAGGGTGCTGGCGAGGCCGAGTCCCATGCCGTTGCGTTTGCTGGTGAAGTAGGGTTCGAAGAGGCGGGAAATGTTTTCTTCGGAAATGCCGCACCCGTTGTCGCTGATGGTGACAGAGTGGTATTTGTCGTTGCTTTCTACTTTGATAGAGATTTTTCCGCCCGGGCCGGTGATGGCTTCGGTAGCGTTGATGATGATATTGGAGAAAGCGAGTTTTAGTTTTTCACGGTCCACCTGTACCATCACGGGTTCGTCGGGATATTTTATCTGCATATTGATGCCCTGCAGCGTGAGGCGGTCGATGGTTTCGGTGATGCTTTCGTCAATAACGCTTTGCAGAATAGCTGGCTCCAGTTTCATTTCCTGTTGGCGCGAGCTGTTGAGCAATTCGGTAATCAGTCCGCCAATACGCGTGCTGTTGCGCTGGATGATGCCGAGATACAGATCGCAGTTTTCGTTGTCTTTTATTTCGTCGCGCAGGTGCTCCACGGAGAGGTTGATATTATTGAGCGGGTTGCGCACTTCATGTGCCAGCGTGCGCACGAGGCGGCCGGCGGCAGCCAGCTTTTCCACCTGCAAGGTGGCTTTTTCTGCTTTCTTCAGGTTAGTGATGTCGTGCACAATGCCCTGCATATATTCCTCATTGTTATTGTCGGTTTCCAGTGAGGCAGAAATGATGCAAATCTTTGTCTCGCTGTTCCTGGTTTTCATTTCCACTTCCAGGTCATTTACTTGTCGCGTGTTGATAAAAAGCGTGCGGAAACGGTCGAGGTCTTTCTTCTGGGTAAATAGGTTATATACGCTTAACTGCATCAGTTCTTCGCGGGAATAACCCAGGAGGTCGGAGGTGGCGCTGTTTACGTCGCGGAAATGACCTGCCTGGTCGGCGATGAACACCATATCTTTCGAGCGCTCAAACATACTGCGGTATTTGCGTTCGTTTACGCGAAGGGCTTTCATAGTGGCGCCGCGTTCCAGCGCGTAGCGGATTGAGCGTTCGAGTTTTTCCACGGTCAGCTCGCCTTTTACCAGGTAGTCCATGGCGCCCACCTGCATGGCTTCGATATCCACTTTCTGGTTGCCTTTGCCCGTGAGCAGTATGATGGGTTCTTCCACGCCTGCGGCAATTGCCTCTTTCAGCAGTTCGAGGCCCGTCTTACCACCCAGCAGGTAATCGATAAAGTACAGGTCGTGGCGCTTGGCAACCATTTGTTCCAGCGCCTCTTTATAGCTGAAACACCAATTGAGTGTGAACCCCGATGAAGGGATATTCCTGATCAATTCACTGGTCAGGAAATAGTCGTCTTCATCATCATCCACGATCAGTATTCGTGCATGTAGGTTGCTGAATGGCATGCGCTCTGCTTTTATTGGCGTTCAGGTAATATGATTGTAAAGGTAGCACCCTTGCCAGGTATGCCCTGCGCATAGATGATACCGTTCATGTGATCGGTAATTTTTTTGCAGATGGCCAGCCCGATGCCCGACCCCGGGTATTCTGACTTGCCATGAAGCCGCTGGAATATCTGGAAAATTTTCTCACTGTACTCGGGCTCGAAACCGATGCCGTTGTCTGTGAAATCGATTTTATACCAGGTCCTGGCTGCGTCCAGGTTCCAGGTAGTTAACTCTTTCTTGTTTAGCTTCTGGCAGGTAACAGTTACGTGGGGACTGGACTGCGGCTGCCTGAATTTAATACTATTATTGAGTAAGTTATCAAAAACCTGTTTCATTTGTGAAGGCACCGCTTCTATCACCGGCAATTTGTCGGCAACAATGGTGGTGCCCGTCTCTTCAATCTTCAGCTCCAGGTCGCTGCGCACTTCGGTGAGAATGATATTAAGATCAACCATTTCCATAGGTTGCGCCCGGCGCGCCGTGCGTGAAAACTCGAGCAATGTATCGATCAGCTTGCGCATATTGTCTACCGCGGCTATGATGCGGTTGAGATACAACACGCCATCGTCACCCAGCTCGCTTTTGTATTTATTGTTGAGCCGTTCAATGAAGGTGGTGATCTTGCGCAGCGGCTCGTTCAGGTCGTGAGATGCCACATAGGCAAATTCTTCCAGCTCTTTGTTGCTACGGTTCAGGTCACGGATCTTTTCTTCCAGCGAATGCTGGTAGTCGCTCAGCTGCGTAATGTCTCGGCTGGTGCCTACGGTTTTTATCCATTTGCCTTCGTTGTTGTACACCAGCTTGCCCGAAGTTTCCAGCTTCTTGATATTACCATGCGCGTCTGTGATGCAAAACTGCCAGGAATATTTTTCTTCCTTCCCATCCAGCATAGCGTTGCGCATCGTGATCAACATTTCAAATTCTTCTTCGTCGATGTGTTTTTTATATAAGTCTTCGGTCACCTCCATCGAGAACCGGTCGGTGCCGGGATCGTAGCCAAAGAGACGGTACATGCCGTCGGACCAGCGAAAGCGTTTGGAGGCCACATCAAATTCCCAGGTGCCATAGCCGAGGTATTCTTCGTTTTCCTGTTTCAGTCTTTTATACTCCGCCAGGTCGCGGTACAACTGCATTTGTTCGGCAATATCTTTTATGCTGTCGCCTGCAGATTGCTGGGCAGATTTTGCGTCGTTGAAAATCTCTTCGAGCCGGCGGAATTTTCTTCCGTCTTCCACTTCCTGGCTTATGTCCTGCGCTATGAATAGGATAGAGCTGGCCTTATTGTTATCGTCGCGGCGCAGCACGGTGCCGCAGGTGCGAAAGTATTTCCAGTTGCCCTCCTTCTGGTTGAGGCGTGAATCGTAGCTGTATGATTCGTTGTCTTCAAGCGTAAGCAGGTGCCGCAATTCTTTTTGTACAAGATCCACATCGTCTTTAAACACGAGGCGCATGAATTCATTGTCCCAGCTTTCAACATCTTCGAACGTGTAGCCGAGAAAATCAGTCACTTTCTGGTTGATGAACCTTAACTTCCGGCTATCTACGTCGTAGATATAAATGATGGCAGGGAATAGATCTGCTATTTTCTGCGAAAACTCGCCATTGTTATTCGCCGGATCCAATAGCAGTTTTAGAGGATTTAAGTCTTCATTATAAGCCATGCGCTTACTACGATGCTTGTGTCGCTGCGTATTAGTGGTTATTGAACTCCTGGTACTGCTTCATCTTATTGTATAAGGTTTTACGGTCGATGTTCAATAATTTGGCTGCCTTACTTTTGTTGAAATTCGATTTCTTCAAAGCTTCTATGATAGTTTCGTATTCTGCGTCTATGCTGGCGTTCTTGAGCGACAACTCGCCGCTGGAAGATGAAGGGCGCGTAACCGGTGCCTCGTTGTACGTGGCCGGTGTAGATGGCGTGTTCATTTCCACGGGCCTGTTCTCGGGCACAGCCGATGGCATTTCGAAAAGTTCTTCAAACTGAAGCTTGCTGAAATTGGAGATTTCGAAAGGCAGCGTATGCGCTTCTATATATTGTCCTTCTGCCAGCAGCGTGGCGCGTTTGATCACGTTTTTCAGCTCGCGCAGGTTGCCATACCATACATAGTTCCTGAATATCTCTTCCACCTCGCGCGTAAAGCCTTTTACATTTTTACCCAGTTCTTTATTCGTAATGCTTAAGAAGTGACGGGCAAAAACAAGAATATCGTCTTTGCGTTCGCGTAGTGGCGGCACCACTATGCTGAACTCGTTGAAGCGGTGGAACAAATCTTCGCGGAATTTGCCCTTGCGCGCAATATCCCACAGCTTTTCGTTGCTGGCCACGATAATACGTATGTCGAGGTCGATATCTTTCGTACCGCCTACTCTTCTCATCTTTCTTTCCTGCACTACGCGCAGCAGCGATACCTGGATATCATAGCTCAGGTTGCCGATTTCGTCGAGGAAAACGGTGCCGCCATTGGCCAGCTCCAGGCTGCCGATTTTTTGATTGAGCGCACCGGTGAAAGAGCCTTTTTCATGACCAAACAGTTCGCTGCCCGCCAGCTCTTTCGACATGGCGCCGCAGTCGATCGCGATAAATGGCTTGTCGCGGCGGCGGCTGCGTTTATGAATTTCCTGGGCAATGGCTTCTTTACCGCTACCGCTTTCACCATAAATGATGATGCTGTAGTTGGTGGGGGCCACCAGGTCAATCTGTTTCAGGATTTTTCTGAATGCTTCGCTGTCGCCGAAAATATAATCGCCGGAAACAATCAGGCGTTGCTGCTGACGGTTTCTTTCTTCTTCAGCTTCCTGCTCGGCAGTGCTGGCGGCCGTTGTCGGTTGCGAAGCGGCGCTATGCTGGTGACCATTCTGCGATGGCGCTGCAGTTTCTTTTTTCTGCAAGGCTTTCTTGATGGTCAGTAAAATTTCGTCGGGGAACAAGGGCTTGCCAACATAATCGTATGCGCCTAATTTCATCACTTCCACAGCAGTTTTGATATCACTGTAGCCCGTCATGATGATCACGGGCACATCGGGCAGCTGCTCCTTGATTTTGATGAGGAGTGTTGCACCATCCATATCCTCCAGCCTGAAATCGCACATTACCAGGTCGGGATTAAAGGAATGGAGCATATCAAGGGCTTTTTTGCCCGCGTACACTTCTGCCACATCATAGTTATGCTTGCTCAGAAAGCGCTTCAGCAACAGGCAGATATCCCTGTCATCATCAATTACGAGTATTTTAGACATGTTCAAATTTACTTTTTTACAGTGAGTATATAACGTTAAGTTTAGGCTTTGATTCGTCGTAGATAACATTGTTCCAGTCAAATGGTTATGCCCAGATAGCTCTCATTTGGGCGACGGGTATCTGTAGTATTTCGCGGTACTTGGCCACCGTTCTCCTGGCTATCTGGAAACCCCTTTCTGCCAGTATGGCCACTAGTTGCTGATCGGTGTACGGATGTTTTTTGTCTTCTTTCTCAATAGCGTCTTCAATGGCAACCTGGATGACGCGGTTGCTGATGGCTTCGCCTTTCTCATTCAAAATACCTTCGGTGAAAAGATCTTTCAGCAATATCATTCCAAAAGGTGTTTCCACGTACTTATTACAGGTGATGCGGCTAACGGTTGAGATATCCACGCCGGCCACATCGGCTATATTTTTCAGGATCATCGGCTTCAGCAACTTCACGTCTCCTTCGCGGAAGTAATCGTACTGCATATTCACTATGGCTTTCATGATGCGCAGCATGGTTGACTCGCGTTGGCGGATCGCGTTCACAAACCATTGAGCCGACTGGTACTTGTTCTTTAAATATTGTGCCGCGGCCGCGTCTTTTTGTTTGTTTTTCTGGCTGTCGGCTACCATTTCTCTCCACTCCCGGCTGATAAATATGCTGGAAGAACGTTGATTATACAGCGACACTTCCAGGTAGTCGCCTTCCTGGGTAATCAGGAAATCGGGAATAATATGATGGTTTACCTTGCTGCCTTCTTCTGCTTCCATTACGGGTTTCATTTTGAGTGAGCCAATCAGTTTCAGAACTATTTTTAATTCTTCTTCGTCCAGGCCAAGGCAATCCATGATCTTGTCCATATTACGATTACGCAGATCCTGGTAGTGATTTTCCAGCAGCATGATGGCCTTCTTCACGTCGGGACGTTTGGTGTTCATCGACTTCAGCTGCAGCAGCAGGCATTCGCATATGCTGCGCGCACCCACGCCCACCGGATCCATGCTTTGTACTTTTTTTAAAATGTCCTCAAACACATCGCCTTCAATCCAGGTCTTTTTCACAAATGAATATTCCTCGGCCACTTTGTCGAGTGAAAGTTCCAGCAGGCCATTATCGCTCAGCGAATCGATAAGGAAAGCTGCCAGCTGCATTTCTTCTTCGTCTGTGCATGACAGTTGATACACCCTCTTCAGCTCCTCGCGAAAATCAACGGTCGCTTTGATGGGCGCAAAGCGCCGGTCTTCGTCGGGCAGGTAGTTGGCGTACTCTATCTTATAATCGGGAATATCGTCGTAACAATGTTCGTCGTAGTCCTGGAAATCCTGCACAGTACTTTCCTTATCAAATTTCTCGGAATTGGTTTCTTCGTCTTCATCCTTTTTCTCTAAAAATGGATTGTCCTCCAACTCCTGGTCAATGCGATGTTCCAGCTCAAGCGTGTTAAGATGAAATAAGTTTAGCAGTTGGATTTGCTGAGGGAGTATTTTCGTTTCCTGCTTCTGTGCAAGGTTCTGTTTCAACATAACACTTGGTTTTCCTATAATAAGACAAGATGCTCTCCAATTATCGGATTGTGGGTAATTTTTTTAAGACGCTGATTCTTAGACCTTTGTTCCAGGCTCTTTTTGCGCTTGGGCGGGGGCTCATTTAGAAGGCAGGCAGGTCTGGGGAAATTATTCCCCAAATTGAAAATGTGGGGATCCGGGAAGAAGGGATTTCTACATAAATGCGGTTATATATTAAAGAAGCGGGGGCCGGGGTGCGGGAAACATGCAATTGCGCGTAGCGTTTTTCAGCGGCCGCATCTCTGCGTGTTGAATTTTTCACATACGTAAACACAACGGTTAGACTCCTGACGATGTCAATGCGGATGAACTGCTGAATGAGGCGACAGAAGCGCTTGTGAACAAGAAAAGTAACAAGAAGACAGTGATACAGGTGTGGGCAGAATACTGAATCTAATTTGAATTTTCCCTGGCCGGAAAATCAGACAAGCGTACTTGTTGTGCTATACTATCAAACGCCTGCGACAATGCCGACTCCCAATGAGTGTGTCGGCTATACCCCGAATACTCTTCCATATTTGTTTGAATTCTCACCACTGCTGTAATATTCTGCGGGTCGCTGTCGAGCAACATCACTTCGGTAATCAGCACATCGTCGCCCAGGTTGCTGAGCGGGTTAATTTTCAACAGGCTCAGCATCATGATCTCGTCGTTGGGAATTTCCTGGCGCGTTCGAGTATCCATATGTATCAGTAAGCTCTTTTTCATTGCTGTTAACATTTTAATCATGGACCTGGTACAGAATGCGGGATTTCACGGATACGGAGAGTTTCAGATTCACATGGTGTGTGTGATTTATTAGTACCTGTAAAGATTGTACCGGCAAGCCGCCGGATAACGGAAATGGCTTTGTAGAATGCTTTCTACATGAAAATTGCCTGGAAGATTGACTCAGCCTGTGAAGCAGGTGCGGTATGGAATTTTTACGGTATGGAGAAAACCGATGTTACGTAAACTGGCATTAGGACAAAGAGGAAGAGATAACAAGAACTGGAAAAACACGCGATACAAAGCAATTATAAACTCAAAAATACACAATTATGCTACGATGGACTCTAATATTCCTGGTGGTGGCGGTAATAGCAGCCATACTGGGATTCACAGGGATAGCGGCAGGAGCAGCAGCAATCGCTAAAGTATTATTCTGGATATTCATTGTCTTGTTCCTGATTTCGCTGATTGCCGGCGGTTTCAACAGGAAAAATGTATAACAGGCTGCGCAGGCAGAAACAAAAGAGGTTATCAATTTTTGTGTAACCTCTTTTTATTTTTCTTTTCAGAAAAATAATCTGCATTGCCACTTTATATTCCCCTACTTTTGAACAGCGAATTCCACGTTTATGAACACTAAGCAGATCCTGATCGCAGAAGATGATGCCGATGACAGGTACCTGATCGGAACTGCCTTTGCAGAGAAGGGCTACAAAGAAACGATTGAATTTGTAGAGAACGGCGTAGAACTGCTGCATTATCTCGACCATGTGAACTCCACTTCGATGGGCGATGAGAAAATTTTTCCCTGCGTAATACTGCTCGACCTCAACATGCCGAAGAAAGACGGTCGCGAGGTGTTGAAAGAATTAAAACAACATCCGGTGTTCAAGAAAATTCCCGTGATTGTTTTTACCACTACCAAGAATGAAATAGAAATAAAAAGATGCTATGAGCTGGGTGCAAACAGCTACGTAGTAAAGCCGCTCACTTTTGATGAGTTGCTGATGGTGGTGGAAAATATTCGCAGTTACTGGTTTGCTACCGCTTCTATTCCTGCCTGACCTTTCCGTTTCTCCCAAACATATGTTTTAGTTTGTCCATGAAACTTCCGGGCTCATTCGCAAAATGCGATGCATAGTTTTTCAGGAAAAATGGCACTGCCATTCTTGTGAGCCATCCTGCGCGCGCCAACACCAGGTTTTTCACCAGTCCATCTACCAGCAACCTGATGCTGAATGAGGTGATTGCCTGCCCGCTCTTGCGGGTCAGAAACTTTTTGACGGTTCCGGCCAGGTTAGTGAAGGGCTTTAACTCGTGTTTGATGCCTTGCAGGTCAGACTGCAACTGCAGTTTTTGTGCTTTCAGCAATTGCTGCAAACGCTCTTCTTCTTCGAGCATTTCCTTATATGTAGTTATTTTTTTAGTCATATACCTTTCTTACTAAGAAATCTCTGATGATTGGAAATACCAGTTTTTTGCGCAATCCCCAAAAGCAGGCGATCAGTAACAGGTAAAACGCTGCCACGACAAACCAGGCCAGTGCGGGGTTCATGAGCGTGCCGAGCCAAACGGCGAGGCCTACACCGATGAATACAAATACGCAGAGAGCGAAAGCTGACACGACACAAAGGGTGATGGCCGCCGTGGCAATCTTTGCTCCCTTTTTGGTAGCCCTGATAACGGCGAGCCGGTACCAGGTGTCGAATAACTCACCGGCATGATCGGTCAGATCACTCACCTTGGTTTTTAATTCTTCCATATTGCTGCATTGATAATGAACAGGGTATATACCTGTTAAACTTTTGATTCGGCTTCTGCTTTCGCCTCTTCGGTTTCGGCGATGCGGGCTAACAGGGTGCTTAACTCGTCGATCCACTCATCGAAATTGTCTTTGATGCGTTTGCGAAGATCGCTGCCTTTTTCAGGAGCAAACAATACGCCGAATGCGGCACCTGCCGCAGCGGCTGCCATCATACCGAGAACGATTTTTGTTGTAGAACTCATACACAAAGGTTTTCAGACAATTACTAAAAAAGTATACCATTCAAACAATAAAAACACTTTCTTTACCTTTTAAAGCGGTGGGTAAAGATTTCTACATCAGATAATATCAATTTACCCGTTATTGGTTTATGAGCAACCCAAGACTTAAGGTTTTAATAGTTGATGATGAAGAGGACCTATGCCTTTTGATCAAGACGTATCTCAGCCGGAAGAACTGTGAAGTGCATACTGCCAACAGCCTGGGTGAAGGACTGAAAAAACTGAATGATTGGGTTCCGGATATTCTTTTTCTTGACAACAACCTCCCTGACGGGCTTGGCTGGGAGACAGCAGAGAAAATTCTTGCCCAGCATCCGCAGATACAACTTCACCTGATAAGCGCCTACAATCCGCCGCGCATCAAGGAATCCATCCACGTAACAAGGATTTGGGAAAAACCAATCTCGCTAAGGGATTTGGATGCTTATTTTGCATAGTTTCGGGTTTCGGGTTTGGAGTTTCGCGTTCTTCAGATCTGGAAAGCAAAGGGAACTTACAGCACCCGAAATGCGGAACACAAAACCCGAAACTCCAAACGGGAAATCCTTCAGCGTATGAGACTAGCGATTAACGGCATGGGCCGTATAGGCCGGCTTTTATTCAGAAGATTGATCAATCATGAGACGATTAAGGTGGTAGCGGTAAATGATGTGATGGATACCGCCAATCTTGCCTACCTCCTGAAATACGATTCGGTATATGGCGCCTGGCCCGGAGCACCGGTGCTGGAAGACAATGAACTGGTGACCGATGGTAAACAGGTGATGGCGTTCAGCGAACAGGACCCTCTTAAACTTCCGTGGAAGCAATTGGATGTGGACGTGGTGCTTGAATGTACGGGCCGCTTTACCGCGCGCAGCGCTGCCCTGGCGCATATTGAAGCAGGCGCGCGCAGGGTTTTGCTGTCCACTACCGGCTCGGCCGACACGCCGCTGCTGATATATGGATTTAACCAGCATGCTCTCGCGAAAAATGAACTGGTGATATCGCCCGGCGGCTGCATGACCAATTGCTCCACGCATATTTTGTATATACTCAATGCAATCGGTATTGAATCGGCGCATATTAACGTGCTGCACAGTTATACCAGCCGCCAGGAGCTGGTAGACGCGCCGCATCGTCATTTGCGACGGGGAAGAGCGGCAGCAGAGTCGATCATTCCCGTAGAAATTGACCTGGTGCAATCGCTCGAAAGATTGTTGCCCGCACTGCAGGGCAAAATGGCTACTGTGTCTACGCGTGTGCCCGTGGCAAATGGCGCGCTAGCCGATTTTACCGTTGTGCTGAAGCAGGAGACTTCCGTCGAAGAAATCAACCGGTTATTCCGAAAATCTGCCGAGGGCGACTACAAAGGCATCATCTCTTATACGGAAGACCCGTTGGTGTCGACCGATATCCGCGGCAACACGCACAGCTGCATTATAGACGGACAACTGACTTCAGTTGTTAATAAACATGTAAAATTGTTTGCCTGGTTTGACAACGAATATGGATTTACCACCCGTATGATCGATTTGTTGCAATTGTGGGAGAAAAAGATGGTTGCGGAATAGGCAGGCCCCGACGGGGTCAAAAATCCACGCAATTCATGTAAACCATGTGAATCCGCGTTATTTTTGCCATTATGGAAGAAATAAGAATCCTGCTGGTTGAAGACGAAAAAAAGATTGCTGAAAGCCTGAAGAAAGGTCTTTCTGAACAACACTACCATGTGGAAGTGGCGTATGATGGTAATATTGGAAAAAAATTGTTCGAGACCTACCCGTTTGATCTCATTATTCTTGATATCAACCTGCCCGGCATGAACGGTTATGAACTCTGCCGCGAAATTCGCAGAAAAAGCGAGCAGATTCCTGTGATCATGCTTACAGCATTGAGTTCTACTGATGATAAGATTGAAGGGTTTGATGCCGGCGCCGATGATTATATTGTAAAACCATTCGACTTTAAAGAACTGCTGGTGCGCATACGCGCATTGCTCAAACGCATATACCAGGTTCCTACCGGCAACCTGCTGAAAGTAGCTGACCTGGTGATGAACCTCGACAGTAAGGAAGTGACCCGCGCTGATGTGCCCATTTCACTTACCACCAAGGAATTCCAGTTGCTCGAATACCTGGTGCGCAATAAGAACAAAGTGGTTTCCCGCGCGGATATAGCGCTGAACGTGTGGGATATTGATTTCGACACCAAGACAAATGTGATTGATGTTTACGTAAATTTCCTGCGTAAGAAAGTGGACAAAGACTTCGATACCAAGCTAATTCATACGCAGGTGGGCATGGGGTATATTTTGAAGGAGAGTCAATGAAGATCAAATTCAAAATAACAGCCCTCTTTGCCCTGATGGTAACAGCCATTCTGCTGTTGCTGAGTATTTCAGTATATTATTTTGCCTCGCTCGAAAGACGCGAGGCTTTTCACAAGCGCTTGCTGGGCCGCGCTACCGGCAGCAGCCAGTTCTATACTTTGTTTGGCGACAGCGACAGCACGCGCGTACTGCTCAACCAGTTTGATTCTGCACTGGCCTTTGCCCTGCCACATAAGACGGTGATGATCTACAACCACCGCGACGAATTGGTGTATCGCTACGCCGAAGATCCCAAAGACTCTATTGCTCCTACACGCGAAATGCTGAAAGATGTTCGCCGCCAGCGCGAATATTTTTTCACCGATGGCGCCCGCGATGGCGTAGGCATATATCAAAGTGATGGCGCGCAAAGTATTGTTGTATTGGTGGTTGCCTACGACCAGGACGGTTGGGAACGATTATCGAAATTCAAAAAGATTCTGATCATCAGCCTGGTGATCGGGATAGGTTCGACACTGGTGGTGGGATATGTTTTTTCATTGCAACTGGTTAAACCCATCACGCAGATTATTCACGAGGTTAAAGATATTTCCTCATACAATCTTTCGCACCAGATAAAGGCGGGCACGGGCCATGATGAACTGAGCCAGCTGGCAAGCACCTTCAATGATCTGCTCAGCCGCTTGCAGGAGTCATTTATCATTCAGCGTCGATTTATATCCAACGCTTCGCATGAATTGTCTACCCCGCTTACGTCCATGCTGAGCCAACTGGAAGTAACCCTGCAAAAAGACCGGAGTCCCGAAGAATACCGCCGCGTGATGTTATCGATACGGGAAGACGTACAGCAGATGCGGCAGTTAACGCGCAGCCTGCTGGAGATTGCGCGTACGGGTTCTGAGGGAAGTATCGAACTGAGCGAAGTGCGCATTGATGAAGTGTTGTTCAAAGTGGTGGGCGCCGTACGAAAAATCAGCCCCGACTACCAGGTGGAACTCAATTTCAACAGTTTTCCCGACGATGAGAAAGGTTTCCTGGTCTTTGGTAACAGCGATCTCTTGTACAGCTCCCTGCAGAATATCGTGGAAAACGGTTGCAAATACTCTCCCGATCACACCACCTGGATCGACCTGAAAATTGAGTCGGGGAAAATAATTATCGATGTAAAAAATAAGGGTGATGTAATTGCGGAAGAGGAGATCAAGAATATTTTCCAGCCATTTTACCGCGGCAGCACCTCACCCGATGTGAAGGGCTTCGGGTTGGGACTGGCGCTGGCCCGCCGCATTATCCACTTGCACAAAGGAGATATCAGCGTTACATCCGACATCACCAAGGGCACCATCTTCAGCATTGAGCTGCCATCGCTGCGCAGTTTTAGTCACCCGTAATTGATTTAATTCGCTTTTAATTCACACTTAATCAATATTTAATAGCGTTATTGTACTTTGGTGCCGTGCTGCATGCAAAAGCTCATTAACCATATCCTGGCACCCGTGAGTTCAGGCAAGCTATCCGACCTTGTCGCTGAGCGGGCCGCCCGGTTAGCCAATCACTTCCAAAGCAGCCTTCACTTAATGTACGCTGAGCCTGCAGCAGTTGTACCTTTCTTAAGCGTATCAGGGGAAAATTTTAAAGGCAATGCCAGCAGAAAACTGTCAGTTCTCGAAGAGTGCGTTGGTAACCTCCTCGAGCCGGGCTTGCCTTTTTTTGTTACCCATTGCAAGGGCGACCTGCAAAGAAAGATCAGCGAGTATGCCATCAGGAATTTTATAGATATCATAGTGGTTGGGGGCTCACCCAATTATTTACCCGGAAGCTTATTTGGATCGTTCAGCATCAACGGGCTGGCGCGCAGAAGTAAGGCGGCGGTGCTGACCATTACTGAAGGCCTGGCGCTTGAAAACGTGCAGAATATCGTGCTGCCCGTGGTGGCCAACCTGCCCATGCGTAAGGTGATGCTGACCGCATATATCGCCCGGAAATTCAAGGCAAAGATTCATCTCATTGGCCTCACTAAAAGAAACCCGCTTACTTCTGCCAATGATGCGTTATACCTGTATAAAACGTTTCAGCTGTTGCGCGACAATACCAACCTGGATGTAGAATACCACATTTTACCCGGGGAGAACATTGCTGACAAGACACTGGAATATGCTCAAAACATCGGGGCCGACCTCATCGTGGTGAACCCGGGTAAAGAACTCTTGCTCTCGGGTGTGGTGAATAAACTGTTTGCCCGCTTTCTCTTCAACCAGTCGCCCATACCGGTGATGACCATCAATACCGCTGATTAATTTCCCCACAATTATTGTTGAAACGCGCAAAAATATTCCGGTCAAAAATTCATCGGTTTATGCAAAAATCATCGTAACTTTTAAATCACAGCCCGGACAATTTTCATGGATCATACGTAGGTCACGCGCAAAGCGTGAATGACAGTAATTCCCCTTGCAAGCTCGCCTGATTTAGAGTGTAAAAAACAAGGAGGGTAGTATGAGACACCATCATCAATCACCTTACGTCAACAAACGTAAGAAGACAATCGAATTTCACATTCGATGCAGCTGCGCAGATCATATCTCTCTCGCAGGAACATTCAACAACTGGGCGCATGATCAACTAAGGCTGAAACCCGCCAATGATGGTTACTGGAAAATTGAAATTCCCATGTTGCCCCGCGGCACCTACCATTACAAATTCTTCATCGACGACCGTATGTGGGCGGAAGACATCGAGAATCCGCTTCGCGAGCCCGATGGCGTGGTGGGGTGGAATAGTATTTTGACGGTGTGAGAATGATATGAATGAAGGAATTTGAAGTTGAAATTGAATTTGAATAAGGGCGGTAATACAGTGAAAAAATATTATCTGGAAGCCGGTCTTATGCAAAATGATACAGCTTATATACAGCTTCTCTCACAGCATCGCCTTTCTCCGAGCAAATAAATTCCAGCACGTCAGCAATAGCCTCGGGCTTCACCCATTTTTCAAAGTCGGCTTTGGGCATGGCGGCGCGGTTACCGGGCGTGTCGATAGTGCTGGGTACCACGACGGAGCTGACTACGTTTTTGCCTTTGGCTTCTGCGTTGAGCATGTCGGAGAGGGTGAACAAAAGGGATTTGCTTAAAGAATATGCCAGTTTGGATTTTCCATCGCCGGGTTGCAAGGCAGGGCGCGAGCCTATGAAGACGAGGCGGCCGTATCCGTTTTGCATCATATGTTGGAATAGCGGGCGGGCCAGGAAATAAGCGGTGTCGAAATTAAGCGTCATCATTTTTTTCAAAGCGTCGCTGTCGGTGGCAGCAATATCACCCATGGCAAAACCACCTGCCAGCATCAGGGCGCCGTCAATTTTCTTGTATTTTCTTATCGCTTCCTGTACGAAGTCGGAAATTTCCTGCTCATTCGCCAGGTTTACGGAATATGCTTCATAGGGTGCATCACTGCCGATATAACCCGGACGTTTACCCGAACGGTCAATGGCGATAACAGTATATCCAGCGTCCAAAAATTTTTTTACAACGACAGTTCCCAGGCCGCCATTGGCGCCGGAGATGATGATGTTTTTTGGCATAAGCAGCCAGCCTCCCGGTTTATTCTATATAACAATTTATACGATGTAGTTCCAACCATGTTTGTCCTCATCCTTGCCGGTGCGAATGGCTTCCAGCTTGCTCTTCAGTTTGTTCATCACAGAATCGGCAGGTATGGCGGGCAAATGATGATCGATGCCATTGATATAAATGGTGGCAACAGGTGCGCAAACTGCGGCCGTGCCGGCACCGAATGCTTCGGATATGGTGTTGTGGCGGAATGCATTTTCCAGTTCGGCAATACTTACCGGCCGGGTCTCATAGGGAATGCCCAGGTCGCCGGCCAGTGTGAGCAGTGAATCGCGGGTAATGCCATCTAAAATGGAGTCGCTGAGCGGCGGAGTTACCAGCACGCCATCAATCACAAACATGGCATTCATCATACCCGATTCTTCGATGTATTTGTTTTCACGCGCATCGGTCCACAATACCTGGTCGTACCCGGCTTCTTTGGCGAGTTGCGTAGGATAGAAAGCGCCACCATAGTTGCCCGCGCATTTTGCAAAGCCGGTGCCACCGCGTGCTGCACGTATGTAGTGAGTTTCCACTTTCAGTTTGATAGGCTGACCAAAGGCAGGCGCTACGGGTCCGGTGAATACGAGGAAAATATATTCATCGGAAACTTTCACGCCAAACTTGGCTTCGCTGGCAAATTGGAGCGGACGGATATACAGAGAGGAACCTTCAGTAGTTGGAATCCAGGCGCTGTCCACTTCTACCAACTTGCGGAGGCCTTCAATAAAAGTTTCTTCCGGCACCGGGGTCATGCACATACGATGCAGCGACTTGGTGAAGCGCTCGTAGTGTTTATGTATGCGAAACAGGTTGATGCGTCCATCATCCAGCTTAAAGGCCTTCATGCCTTCAAATACCGACTGGCCATAATGCAGCGCCAGCGTAGTAGGACTTAAGGAAAGATCTCCAAACGGCACAATCTGCGGCGTTTCCCACTGTCCGTTTTTGTAATTACTGATCAGCATGTGATCGGAGATATAGGTTCCAAATCCCAGCTTATCAAAATCGACTTCCTTCAACCTCGAATTGGTTGTTCTTTTTACTATTATCTCATCGGTGAGTTCCATGGCGGATAATTTTAAATGTTATGGACTGTAAAGATAGTAAATAGTGGCGGGTGCAGTCGCCGGTTTCGGCTTCCGGGTTGCTGCCGCGCTTTATAATTGCTGCCCGAATGTAGAACCCGAAACGCCAAACCCCAAACCCGAAACTGTGCTTCAGCGCCTCACCGCTACAGTGAGCGCCCAATTTCCACCACCCCTTTCACAAACTCCTCAAAATCTTCGCGCTTGCTGCGGTGATTGGTGATGGCGGCGCGGATGGCGTATTTGTTGTGCAGCACGGTATAGGATGGCGCGGCAACACCTTGTTCCTGCAGGCGCATCAGTAGTTCCTTGTTCAGCTCGTTCAGCTCTTCTTCGGTGCGATTGCCGGGATTGTAGCGGAAGCACACAATATTCAGCGATACATCGGCCAGCAATTCCAGTTCTTTTTCATTGCGCACCAGTTTGGCCAGGTATTGGGCCTGGCGAATATTCTGGCGCACCATGGCGGCGTATTTTTCAATACCATGTTCTTTCAGCGACATCCAGACCTTGAGTGCCTTGAATCCGCGCGAGAGTTCCATACCGTAGTTGGTAAGGATTTCAGGGCCGCCGGCCAGACCGCGTTCGTGCACGGTAAGATAGCTTACTGCGGTGGCAAAAGCTTCGCGGTGAGCAATGGCATCGCGCACCAGCACACAGGCTACTTCATAGTTTACGTGTAACCATTTGTGATAGTCGAATGACAGGCTATCGGCCTGTTCCAGTGCTTTCAGTTGCGGTTCAAATTCAGGAAGAATTTTCGGAATAGCGCCGAAAGCTCCGTCAACATGCAACCACAATCTTTCTTCGCGGGCAATTTCAACCAATTCGTCCAGCGGATCAATGGCGCCGGTATTTACCGTGCCTGCATTGCCCACAATGCAGAAGGGCAGCAGACCCGCCTGGCGGTCTTCCCGAATACTGCGCCGTAGTATATCTGTGCGTATGCGGAAATTTTCATCAACGGGAATCTTGCGGAAATTCTCGCTGCCGATGCCGATTACTTCCACGCCTTTCAGCACGCAGTTGTGTGTTTCGGCCGATCCATATACCACCAGTTGTGCAGGCGCGGCGCGCAGTCCATGCAATTTGATATTGCGGTTAAAACTATTGCGCGCTACAATCAGCGCGGTGATATTGGCCATGGAGGCTCCGCTCACCAGCATACCGCTGGCTGATTGGGGAAAGCTCATCATTTCTTTCGACCATTCAATCACGGCTCGGTCAACATACATGGCCATATGATCGCCATTGGCTACGTTGGCATTCATACCCGATGCCAGCATATCGGCCAGCATGCCGCCTACGGTACCGCCACCCTGCACCCACGACCAGAATCGCGGGTGAATATTGTTGGTGTTGTAGGGAAGTACCTGCGTGAAAAATTCATCGTACACTTCCGACAGATCCCGACCCTGGCGCGGCAATGGCTGCTTCATGCTTTCGATGGCGGAGCGTGGCGGCTTTTTCCAGACCGGGCGCTCGCCCACCGACTGTAAATAATCGATCATATCATCGAGCATGCGATGACCTAATTGCCGCACCGAACTCCAGTCGGCCGGATCGAGCGTTTCTTCTTTCATCAGTACCTGTTCCTTTTGCATGGCTATATTTTTGTCCAAAGGTGATAAAGGGCAACTGCACGCGCAACCCGAATTGAGCGGGAGCAGCTACTTATTTAGCCACAAAATTGAAAAGGTCTGCAGAAATAAAACAGATTCAGTTTTTGAAAATCCAGCTATATCAGATTTGGTTTAACTACCAACTGTTAGCGAATAGGAAGTGGGAGTAGTTACTTCAAGGTAGCCTGAATTGGTATAGCGGCGGTCAATTTTTCTTTTCTTTTCGCCCTTTGAAAGCGAGGTATTGGCGGCCCCCGAGGTGAAGCCCATGGAGCCCATGAGAAGGAGTATGTAGATGAGTTTTTTCACTGTGATCTGTATTTTAAGGTGTTTTGCGGCTACAAATTTGAGCCGACCTTAGTCCCCGATCAAGGCGAGGTTGTTTGAATTGTCAAAAGGTGGGAATGAAGTGTAAGTTTTAGCAGCCGCAGAGTATGGCGCCCGCAAAGGCCGAAATGAAAGAGAAATGGTGCGCGCAAAGCGCGCCAGGGCGCAAAGTTTGAACCAGGCCTGGCGCCTTTGCGTGAGGCTTCTACCCAATTATAGCAAACAACTTCTCCCTGTAGTTATCACTCACCGGCAGAGTCAGGTTGCCAATCGTCACCGCCTTGCGTGAAATTGTCGTGATCATACGGATGGGAACGATATACGAACGGTGAATACGCACGAAATCATTTTCCTGCAGCAAATCTTCAAAGTATTTCAGGTTGTGCAACACCACCAGTGGCGACGAGCTACCCGCCAGGAAAATTTTCGTGTAGTCTTTAAATCCTTCCAGGTACTGGATATCGTTGTAAAAAATCTTGTGCACCTTGTGCGATGCATTGATGAAAAAATAATCCCTGTTCTTGCCGTTGCGGTTAGCTTTGTACTCAAGATAATCTTTCACGCGGTTTATTGCGCGAACGAACAATTCAAACGAAATAGGTTTAACGAGATAGTCCACCGCCTTCAGATCAAAACCATTTATTGCAAATTCAGTATAGGCGCTGGTGAAAATTACTTCGGGTTTATGATGCAGTGATTTGAAGAAATCGATGCCCGTAATATCAGGCATTTTAATGTCCAGAAAAAGCAGATCCACACTGCCATTCTCAATATGCGGAAGTGCCATCAGGGGTTCTTCAAAACGGCCCGCTAATTTCAGGTATGGCACCTTACTGATAAAGTTTTCAAGAAGATCGAGCGCCAATGGCTCGTCGTCAATTATTAAGCAGTTAATCACTTTGCAGGTTAATTTTGAGGTTCACAACGTACAGACGATCATTCTTCACAATATCCAGGAGATATTTTCCCGGGTACAATAAGTCCAGTCTTCTCCTTGCATTTTTCATTCCTATACCGCCGGTATCAAATTTATTGTTTTCGAACACCGTGTTGGAGACCACCAGTGTTAATGTTTCATCAAAAACCAATATCTCCACAGAAATGGTGGATGGATGTATATAACTAACGCCATGCTTAAACGCATTTTCTATAAAACTTATCAATAGCAGCGGCGCGATGAAAAGTCCTTCCGTCCTGCCCTGCACTTCATAATTGATCTTCACTTTCTGCGCCAGCCGAAGTCTTTGCAGGTGAATGAAATTGGTGATATATGCTATGTCTCTTCCCAACTCGATGCGTTCGGTGCTGCTATCGTACAGCACATAACGAAGCATTTGTGATAATTTGAGTATTGCTTCTTCGGTATGCGGCGACCGCGCATTTGCCAGTGAATAAATGCCATTTAATGTATTGAACAGGAAATGCGGGTTAATTTGCGACTTCAGAAAACTGACTTCTGCATTCAGGTTGGCATTTTCCAACGCTTTCTTTTCATCCTGGTTCCTGATGAACGAAAATGACAGGCGAATAAAACCACCCATCAGCAACAGCAATGAAAACGATGAAAGGGTATTGTTTAGCGATAATAACCACACAGCGCGCGGAATACCGAACACTATGTTCTCACGTATGCCCATGGCCGGTAACATTACATTGCCGGAATCAATGCTGATGATGGCCTGGCTGTTGGGCGGTTGAAATACACGCCTGTGCAAGGGCACACCCTCTTCCGGCGCGGGATGCGGCGGGGGCGGGCTGCGAAAACTAATCGCAATCGGTGCTCCCCTGGTTAAAACGCCGTACTGCTGTCTTACCAACACACTTTGTCCGAAATACACCAGGAAGCAGGCAATCACCAAAGCAAAATATATAAGGCTTTTCTTTTTTTCAAAGAACCTTGGTATCAGGAAATAATAGTTCAGGTAGAAAAATCCCACCAGGAAAGCTTTATCTATCAGCTCGCGAACAATAAAGCGATTACTTCCGATCCGGACGGGATAAAAGAAAAGCGGCAACAGAAACAATAAGCACCAGCCCGCAATATGAATCAATACTACCAGCACTATATGCGCGCGGCTTTTGGCCTTGCGAAACCCAAACAACGTAAACAAAAAACTATTGATGCTGTCTTTCGCTGCCATGTTCATTCATTTGCGGCAATAATCGTTTGCAGTTCTTCCCTGCTGATGGCCGGACTTTTCCCTTCGCGCAGTTTTCTTACTACCAGACCCGCCGCCTTGGCTGCCTGCTGCTTTTCAGGAAAAGCTTTCTTGTTAAAATTTCCCGGCATACAATCCTGGTGAATACATATACTGTCGTTCACCAATATGTCATAGCCCCAGCCATCGTTCGTTTGAAATAACTGATAGTTAAAAACAGTTTCGCGATTTTTTCCAACAGGAAAAACCCAGAAGCTGGCCGCGATCAGCAGCGACACTCCGACTATGAAAATGTTGTGGAGTTTAATCGTTGTCAACCTGCTCATCGTTAGGATGCCATTCATAAGCGTTGTCAAAGGATTGTGCACCACTGCGACCGGTAAGAACAAAAGCGCGTCCTGATAGGCTGAACGCGACACAGCCCGTACGTGCCGTTCCTTCAAAGGCTGTTTTCTTTGTCCATAGATCATTCCCGGGATCATACTCCCAGGTATCGCTGTTGAGAGAGCCGCTTTCGCCGGTGCTGATGTAAACTTTATCACCGATCACCATTGCCACGGTATTGTATCGCGCAATGCTGGTGTATTCATCGTCGTAAGTTTCTGCGCTTACGTTGGTGAGTTTTCGTTTTTCTATCCATGTATCATTGGCATCGTCATACATCCACAGGTCGTTGAGGGCCGAGCCATTGTTGTTGCCCGAACATACATACGCCTTATTGTTCACCACAAAAGCTACTGCGGCCGAGCGTTTAAAATCACCTATGCTGGCGCGTTGCTGCCAGGCATCCTCGGCGGGAATATACTCCCAGAGATCTTTCAGATAATTGCCATCGAAACCCGAGCCGACAAATGCTCTTCCATTTACGGCAAATGCAACGGCATCGTAGCGGGCGGTGCCGCCGAAATCGGCTATCTGGTTCCATTCGTTTTTGGCGGGATCATAACACCAGAAATCTTTCAGCCGGTTGGCGCCATCGTAGCCTGTGCCTACATATCCTTTGTCGCCAATCACAAATGCTACGGCTGAGCTGCGCGCTGCTGCAGGAAGATCAGCTTTTTGTGTCCAGTAACGACGATCTAGATTATACTCCCACAGATCGCGAAAGCGTTCGCGGTCGGTGGTGCCGGTGGTGAGATAGATATAATCGCCTATAACGAAAGTGACGGCTTCGCTGCGGGCATTACCATCAAAATCGGAGCTGCGCGTCCAGTTGCCGATCAGTTCACTGCTGGTATCGGTAGTCTTGGTACAGGCTTGCGAAAGAACAAAAGAAGTCGCTACAATAGAGAGGCCTATGCAATATGCAATCCCATTTCTCATAGAGGTTATTTTTCGCTAAAAATATTTTTAAAGGCTGAGAAGGGTATCTTAAAATAGATGGAGCAGTGGTTGGCAACGACGGTTGGGGAGTTTAAATCTATCAGTGCAGTTTGGTACTGCATTGCGAGGATCCGCATCCGACGTAAGCAATCATATACCTGCAACGCAGATTCGCCGATTATTCTGCGGCATTGATATACTATAACAACTTCTCTACCGCGAGCAGAAATAAATTGCGCGAAACAATGGCTTCATGCGACAACTGTTTCTTGTGTGCGTAGTTTTCATGATCTCCTCCTGCTACAGGGATCCGATTCAGTTTGAAGGCGATCCCCCGGACAGTTATACCCGCGTCGTTAAAATTGATACTATCACTCCTTTTATTTCAACGGTTATAGTTGATTCTTTTGCAACGGGCAACACGAATTCTTTTCTTGTTGGCAGGTATAATGATCCGCATTTCGGGGAAATCACTTCGCGGGCATTTCTGCAAATCGGTATGCCCGGTACCACAGAGGATATTGCGGATAATGCAGTGTTTGACTCACTGGTGCTCATCATTCGGCTTGATAAATACTACTATGGCGATACTACAAAAGCGATAACGCTTGAAGTGCATGAACTGGATGAAAGCATTGAGCTGGGTTATAATGACCAGTTGTA
Source organism: uncultured Chitinophagaceae bacterium (assembly GCA_937958995.1). GTDB lineage: Bacteria > Bacteroidota > Bacteroidia > Chitinophagales > Chitinophagaceae > CALCIN01. Next base: position 200,126 of record CALGAP010000008.1, on the reverse strand, counting down.
CAATACAAGCAATTTTTCCATAAAACCTTCGCCACTGGGCAGCAAGCAGGTACGCATTTATCCCCACCTCACTGATTCGGTGATTATTCGTTTGGATCAGGCAAAAGGGCAGGAAATATTTTCCAAGATAAGATCGAAAGCGGACGAGCTGAATTCACAAGATAATTTCCTGCTTTACTTCAAGGGCATTCGGGTTTCCACCACCCACGATTCGGAAGGCGTGGTGTATGGGTTGAAAGGCGAAGGCGGCAGTATGGTGATGCGCTTGCATTATCATCTCACCGCTCCTTTTCCGAAAGAAGAGTATGTGGATTTTACTTCACTGGCAAATGACCGGGCTTTCAGGCAAACGCTGGTAAACCGTAATGGCAGTCTGCCCGATCCGGCAATGGCTGGAAAACATGAGCTGTCTTCTGCCGAGACAAATCATATTGGTTACACACAACCCACCACCGGCGTGCTCATGAAAATTATTTTTCCGGGACTGCAGAATATTCTCAATACTGATAAGCCGGTAAACCTGCTGCGCGCTGAAATATTATTGAGGCCGCTGTCGCAGTCTTTTGATATTTATTCATTGCCGCCCTCGTTAATGCTGATGCAAACTGACGAATCCAATATTGTTGGCTCGCCGCTGGCAGATTCTACCGGTTTTTCTATATTGACTGCCACGCCCGTGCTCGATCATATTTATGGAACGAATAATTATTACCGCTTCAACATTACCAATTTTATCAGACATCTTTTGCAAACGCCGGCCAGCGCGGGCGTTGGATTTTTTGTGACGCAATCGACTCCGGAGCAATCCACTCAACTTAATCGCGCCGTATTTGGAGATGCCGCTATTGGGAAGAATGCATCGCAATTAAGTATTTCTATTGTAACTGTAAATCTCGAGTAAGCCATGAAAAATCTTACCAAATACAAATACCGCCTGGGCGGCCTTGCATTACTTTTCTCTGCTTCAGTTTGCGCGCAGGATATGACGAGTCCGTACACCGTATATGGAATCGGCAACATAGAACACCGTGAATTCAACCGTACGGGCGGTATGGGTTACACGGGTCTTGCACTGCCTGCCGATGCCTGGGTCATCAGCCATAATCCCGCTTCCATCGCCGGAATGCAGAAGGGCTTTTACAATTTTGATCTCCAGCTTGCAGGAAAGTCTGTGAAGTATATTGGTGATCCCATTGATGCTAGTGCCCGACCCGGTCGCGATTTTGGGGTGCGACGCGCTTCCTTCGCGGTAAAGATCACCAACAACTGGGCCAGCAGCGCGGGCTTTAGTCAATACAGCACGATCAACTACAAATATCTCGGCAATTTATCGGTAGAAGGATCTGCCGAAAAATTCCCGGTGCAGTACGAAGGAGATGGCGGGCTGAATAGTTTTTACTGGACAAATGCGATCTCCATCAAAAAGAATCTGCTGCTTGGGCTCAGGATTAACGTTATCAGCGGCTCCATTAACCGCGCAGAATTTATGACCGGCGGAAATGAGGACCATTTGATTGAAACCAGGGTGCAGGATTTTTATTCTAATGCCCGTCTCGAGTACGGCTTGCTTTATACAATTCCGCTCAATTTGCAATGGACGCTTTCTGCGGGAGGCCGTTTCGCCGCTAAAATGGATATTTCACCCGAGCGCACTGTTACGGTTAAAGAAAATGACAACATAATGATTGACGAGGCGCTCATTGAAACCGACCCATTCAAACTGCCGCTCTCTTTTGGCGCCGGCATCGCAATCAGGAAAAATAATATGTTTACCATCGCTGCCGATTATAGCGAAGAAAAATGGGAACCACTCAACATAAAAGGAAGCGGCTGGAGCATGGTCAACAGCCAGCGCCTGTCAGGAGGAGTAGAAATTGGCCGGAAGGTTGAACGCTGGGATCGTCGTACCACTTACCAGTTTTTTCAATTCGGGGGATTTTTCAACAACTCTTATCTGAGCGTTCGCAGCAACCCCATCAGGGAATTCGGAGCCACCTTCGGTTTCGCCAGCAACTATCGGAATGTGTTATATAATATCGGTCTCGAAATTGGCCAGCGTGGCACCACCCGCCACGGCCTCATCAAAGAAAATTATTTCCAGTTCACCATCGGACTCTCATACCGCGACTTCTTCCTCACCAAAGCCCGCAAATATGATTAACTCGAAATTCGCTTTCGTGCTGCCTGTTCCTTCTTCAATCTTCACTTATAAATCTTTTCAACCACATCCTTATACTTCTCCATCACCACTTTTCTCTTCAGGCTCAGCTTCGGCGTCATTTCACCTGTCTCAATGCTCCATTCATTGGGCAGCAGTTCAAATTTCTTGATCTGCTCCACGTGGTTGAAGAATTTGTTGAAGGAGTCAACCAGCTCGCGGTACATCTCAATAGTTTTCGGGTGACTTATCAGTTCTTCGTTGCTGAGATTATCTAATCCCTGCTGGCGCGCCCAGTCGCGCAGGTTGGGGAAGGAAGGCACGATGAGTGCGCCCACAAATTTTCTTTCTGAGCCCACTACCATAATCTGCTCTACGAAGGGAGATTCTTTCAGCTTGTTTTCAATTGGCAACGGCGCTACATACTTACCGCCGCTGGTTTTAAACATTTCTTTCTTGCGGTCAGTGATCTTCAGGAAACGGCCTTCCACCATCATGCCGATATCGCCGGTATGAAACCATTCGCCGCTCATCACTTCTGCTGTGAGGTCAGGACGTTTGTAATAGCCCATCATAATGTTGGGGCCTTTGCAGAGTATTTCACCGTCGTCGGCAATCTTCACTTCCACGCCATCGAGCAGCGGACCCACGGTGCCGAAGCAGCGGTCCTTTACTTCAAAACGATTTACGCTGATCACCGGCGAAGTTTCTGTCAATCCATATCCTTCAAGAATCGGGATTTTTGCTGCAGTGAAAATTCGTATCAGTCTCACCTGGCAGGCAGCACCACCACTCACTATACACTTGATATTATTGCCCAGCGCTTCGCGCCATTTGCTGAAGATGAGTTTATTGGCGAGGGCGAGTTGAAGATTATAACCCAACCCCTGGTTTTGATTAATCTCGTATCGTGTGGCTAATCCGTGCGCCCAGAAGAATAATTTCTTTTTGATGCCGGTCAGTTCGGCGCCTTTGGCCATAATGCGGTCATATACTTTTTCAAGTAGTCGCGGCACGGTGGTGAACAGGTGCGGCTTCACTTCTTTTAGGTTATCGCCTATGGTCTCGAGGCTTTCTGCATAATAAATGCCGATACCGCGAAACAAATAGAAGAAGGTGATCATGCGCTCGAAAATATGATTGAGCGGAAGAAAGCTCAGTGCGCGCATATTCTCAAATGGCGGCAGGCAATTTTGCGCGGCCTGCACATTGCTGAGAATATTGTTGTGCGAGAGCATCACGCCTTTGGGAGTGCCCGTGGTACCCGAGGTGTAGATGATGGTCACCAGGTCATCATTCTTTATTTTTTCCGCAATTGAGGGAATTTGAGCGATAGTATCTTTATCGGCGGTCTCCAGCAGTTCTTTCCAGTGACGCGCATTGGCCACTTTGTCGAAGGTGAAAATATGTTTCAGGCAAGGCACGCGGTCTTTCACGCTCATTACTTTGTGATAGAGCTCTTCATCATTGACAAAACACACTTTCACCTGCGCATCATTCAACACAAACTCGAGGTCGTTTACGCTGATGGTGGGATATATGGGAGTGAGAACAGCGCCAATTTGTTGCACCGCCAGGTCGAGCATTACCCATTCAGGGCGGTTCTTACAAAGTATGGAAACCTTGTCGCGCTTTTCGGCGGTCATATCGCCGCAGCTGATGCCGAGTTGCAACAGGCCGGCGCTGAGTTTGTCTACGATGTCTTTCACCTCCGTCGTGCTATAGGCTCTCCACTGGCCATTTTCTTTGGCCACCAGCATATCTGCGATGGGGGTACGTTCCAAATGATAGGCCAGGCAATCGAAGAGCCGTCTGGGTTCGGTCATGACAATCGTTGTTTGAGTTTAATTCCAGATGATTGACAACAAATTACCAAAATCGGGGCAATAAACAAAGCAAGGTGAAACGGGCCATTTAAATTATTTGTAATACTGTCCACCCGGCATTTTAAACACCCTGTTGTGCTGGAAATAATCAAATTTCTGGAACTCGTCGGGGTGAGCCTTCGTCCAGTTTTCATATTCAGTGAGGTTGGCTACGGTGCCGAAGATCCATTGGTTGTAGGCATCGAACATACCTTCTCTCAGCAACTGGCGATGGTGATCAAATAAGCGGAAAGGAAATTTAGTGGCGTATTTTTCAAACCAGTCGATAATAAACTTGGTGCGCACGGCCGACAGTGTTTCGGGAGTGATGCCGTTTTCGGCAACAAAGGGTGCCTGCGTTTTCATGATGTCCAGGAAGGCTTTTACAAATTCATTCTTCGTATCCTGGTTCTTCGTCATATTGCCTTCTGTAAATAATTTCTTATAACCTTCCAGCAGCATTTTCTTGATCTCGGGCGTGCGCTTTGAATAGCTTTCGAGGTTTACGAATATTTCGCCGTAAATAAGTCCCCACACTTTATCCTGCGAAAAGAAATAATAGCGGGCTGCATTATAATAATTGCCTGAATAGTTGGGATCTACTTCAATGCCTTTTTCCCAAAGCTTGAGCGACTCGCTCCAGTTTTCTTTGCTCCACAACATTTCGCCGTACTCGTTGTACAGCACGCCGCTGTTGGGATATTTTTTCAATGCGGCTTTGTACATTTTCTCGCATTCCTTTCTTTCTTCAAGGGCTTTATACACCATGCCGAGAATCTGGTAGGCCTGCACATCGGCGTCTTTGCGATCTGCAAAGGGTTTGGCCACTTCCAGCGCCTTTGCGTAGTTCCTGTTCAGGTAGTAGTTGAAAGCGAGATCTTTTTGCAGGTCAAGATTGTCTTCATCTTTCTGCAGCGCCTGGTTCAATACCAGGATGGCGTTGGTAAAATCTCCCTGCATCTGGAAATTCCTGGCAGTTTCACGGGCTTTAAAAATGGCTGAATCCTGTGCGGTAACAGTATATGCAATTGAAAATAAAGCGGCGAACAATAGAGATTTTTTCATACCCGTCAAAGATAGGTTTTTGGTAAATGTTAAAAAGACGGCAGGTGTTAAAGTTTGGTTGGCAGGGCGGGGCAAAGAGGGGTATCGCGCAAAGGTGCAGAGTTATAAATGTGTAGATGCGGGAGTGAGTGTCGCGCAAAGACGCCAAGTAATAATAGGTGAAGGCGTGGAAGGGCGGCCCAGCCTCAACGAGCGGGAGTTTAAATGGCTATGGCTGAGCGCAGGGCCACCCGCGCAACTTGCCTGCTTTAATAAATAAGATGTGTCAATAACCCATCCCTCAATTTGGGCTCAAACCAGGTGCTTTTGGGGGGCATCACATTTCCGCTGTCGGCAATATCAAATAACTGCTGAATAGTAACAGGATGCAGACTAAATGCTACTGCCATTTCGCCGCTGTTTACCCTTTTCTCCAATTCACCCAGTCCCCTGATGCCACCTACAAAATCTATACGCTTATCGGTGCGTTGGTCTTTAATGCCCAATACCGGATCCAGTATTTTTTCGCTTAATATGGTTACGTCCAGCACGCCGATGGGGTCGCTGGTGTAGCTGCCTTCGCGCGCGGTCAATGCATACCACTGACCGTCGAGGTACATACCAAACTGGTGAAGCTGGCCGGGCGAAAAAGCCTGCGACACTTTTTCTACGGCGAAATGGTGTTCCAGTTTTTTCAGAAAACTTTCCTTATCCAAACCGTTCAGATCTTTCACTACCCGGTTGTAGTCCATTATATAAAGTTGATTGGAGGGAAACAGGGTAGTAAGGAAATAATCAGCATCCGGCGTTTTATTGGTAAGCGACTTCCGCACCTTGGCAGCAGAGGCAGCGCGATGATGACCATCGGCGATATAGGTATGCGGAACTTTCCGGGAAAATAGTTCGGTGATGGAATTAATCACGGCATCGTCATTGATCACCCAGATAGTATGACTAATGCCATCATCAGCCACAAAATCATATTCCGGTTGGTTCTCCGATTGCCATTTCTCTATGATCAAATCTATTTCGGCTACATTTCTATAGGCGAGAAAAACATTGCCCGTTTGCGCGCCGGTAGTCTTTATATGGTTGATGCGGTCCTGCTCTTTTTCTGGGCGCGTAAATTCGTGTTTCTTGATAATGTCGTTTTCATAGTCGTCCACTGAACTGCCGCAAACCAAACCTGTCTGCGCGCGACCATTCATCACCAGCTGGTAAATATAATAGCAAGGCTTTTGCTCGCGGAATAAAACGCCTTGCTGCCTGAAGTTTTCCAGGTTTTCTTTGGCGGTTTCATATACCTGTTGACTGTGAATATCAACAGTGGCTGGCAAATCGATTTCTGATTTAGTAATATGGAGGAATGAGAATGAATTGCCTGCGGCTTCGGCCCTTGCCTCTTCGGAGTTCAATACATCATAAGGGCGTGAGGCCACTTGTTTGGCCAGCTCGGGTTTTGGACGCAGTGCTTTGAAAGGGGAAATTTTCGCCATAATAGTTTCGGTTATCCTTTTCGTTTAGCAAATTCTTTCATCAGTTCGGTCAGCGCCTGCACGCTTGCCAGCGACAGGGCATTGTACATCGATACGCGGAAACCGCCTACCGAGCGGTGTCCCTTCACGCCCACCATGCCATTTTCTTTGCACACCGCCAGGAATTCTTTTTCCAGTTGCGGATCTTCCATCACAAAGCAGGCATTCATCCGACTGCGGTCTTCGGGCGCTACGGTGGCGCGGAAAATCGGCAGGCTGTCGATGGTATCGTACAGCAGCCTGGCTTTTTGTTCATTCACTTTTTCAATAGCGCCTACACCGCCCTGGGCCTTCAGCCAGCGAAGGGTGAGCATACACACATATACTGCAAACACCGGGGGCGTATTCAGCATGGAGCCATTTTCGATATGTACCCGGTAGTCCATCATGGTAGGTATCTGTCGGTTTACTTTACCCAGAATTCTCTTGTTCACGACCACCAGGTTCACGCCGGCGGCGCCCACATTCTTTTGTGCGCCCGCATATATCAGGTCAAATTTGTTGAAGTCGATGGTGCGGCTCAGTATGTCGCTGCTCATGTCTGCCACCAGTGGCACACCCGTTTCGTAGAAAATATTGAGGTCATGCCACTGCGTGCCGTAAATGGTATTGTTGGTGGTAAGATGAAGAAATTTAGCGGTCTTAGGAACCGAAAATTGTTTAGGCAGGTAGGTATAATTCTTATCCTTTGAACTGCATACCACTTCTACGTGGCCGAAAATCTTTGCTTCTTTAATGGCCTTGGTGGCCCACACGCCGGTATCGGTATAGGCGGCCACATCCTGTTCGCTGAGCAGGTTCATGGGCACCTGGAAAAATTGAGTGCTGGCACCGCCATGCAGGAATAACACGGAGTGCTCGTCGTCCAGTTGCATCAGTTCTTTGGTCAATGCAATGGCCTCATCCATAACGGCCTGGAAGGTCTCGGTACGGTGACCCAACTCAAGAATGGATAAACCGGTATTGTTGAAGTTTACTATTGCCTGGCTGGCTTGCTGGAATACTTCCTTCGGTAAAATGCTGGGCCCCGCGTTGAAATTGTGAATCATCGGTTATTAAATGGAGTGCAAAAGTAGCGTGAATTTGCGGATAATCCGCGTTAAATCCGCCGGCCTAGTCGCAGTCTTTTCCAGGAGCCTTACCGTTGCTATTTAACCAGTCTTTGTTCAGTTTTTCAAATTCCTTCATATCCTTCTCGCTGAATTCTTGGTTGGTGAGTTCTTTCAGATCGGGTTGTCCTGCATTCACCCAGGCCGTGTACCAGAAGGATGCCACTGCAAATATGGAAGCGCGCATGCGGCGCCCGGCCATGTTGTTGAGCATTTTATCGTATTCGAGTGTGTACGCGAAGGAGTATTGTTTTACGAGTGTGCCATTGCGTTCTTCGAAAGCATATTTTTTATCGGGTGGAAATTTTTTGCTGAGCTCGCGTTCGAGGTGCAGCACACTGTCGGCTGCAGCAGCACTTTCGAGTACGCGCTGCCAGGTAAATGGGAGCGGCTTGTCGATATACACCGCTTTACCAATGAAAAAATCCCACTGCTTTTCCGCCAATAACTCGGGTACGCGCGATTCCCAAAAGCCATGAATGCCGCGCTGGTTGGTGTATTGACCATTATGATTGCTGCAGGCGTGGAGGGGCACGTGCGCATCTGCAATGTAATGACCTAATTCGGCGGAGAGCTTCAGAATGCGCGACTGGTCTTTTTCTGAAAATGCTTTGGTGAGGCGGTGCAGCATGGTTTGGATCCACCAGGGCACGATGCCGTATTTTGTTACACTGTCCTCAGAATATTTCGCAACGGCAGCATTCCAGGTGCGTGGCAATGAATCGTAAGGGTATCTCCCGTAATGATCGATATCGATATAGTGGCGCGGGCCTTCGGCGGCAACGGCATAGCGGCGTTTGTCGGGGTCAACGGCATGTTCGGTTAAGAAGTTGATATGCGCTTTGTACAACACCAGCATCTCCGGGGGCAGCAGGAACACTGCATGATAATTGATCAGCTGGTGGCCGTAAAATCCCCAGCGCGGCTGGCGCCACGAAAGAGCGAGCAAAAGCGGAACAAGCAAGATTGTTTTCATAGCAACGGTACAGATTACACGAAAATACGGCTTATTCTGCTTTCCTTACCTCATGCTCTTCAATTTTTGTGACGCCGCCCGAAATGGCAAACTTCATGACGTCGGCAGAACTCAAATCGGGTAGAATTCTGACACGCTCGCTTTTTACGAAATACAATCGCCCGCTGAAGGCGTACGAGTGCGGAATATACACCGTCACGTATTCATGCAGGCCAAAATCGTTGGCTTCTTCCTGCGTGATAAAGGCAATCTGCCATATATCAGGACTTTCAATAGCCACCAGCACCGGTTTGTCGAATTTGCGCTTTTCGCCGGCAAAGGCTTCAAAGAAGTCTTTTACCGTGGTGTAAACCAGTTTGATGCCCGGGGTTCTTTCCAAAATTTTGTCAAATAACTCTACTAAACGGCTCACCATCCACGAGGAAGAAATATAACCCACGCCGATCACGATCAGCACCACCACTACAAAGCCTACCCCGGGTATGGTGCGAACTTTCCCGTCTTTATCGGTCTGCAGCAACTGCGGAAAGATATTGGCAATCATATCGGGCAGAATGCTGTCGATAAAATTGAACAACACTGTTACGGCGTAGATCGTAATGGCAATGGGCGCCAGGATGATCAGACCCTGCAAAAAATTCCGGAATATTTTTCGGAGAAAATGCTTCATAGTTGTCTGGTTATTATATCAAAGAAAACTTTTCAGGCCGGCAAACGGCAAAAATAAGCAGCCGGCGGCATGCAGGTTTTTTGGTCTGTAATTTGTTTACTTCCTGATTCCCCGGCAGGAAACTCAAAAAATGATTCTCTATGACTAACTAACGTTCGCATTTCGCATATGCGCATGGTTACCGCTTTCATCGTGTGCTGTATGCAGTCTGTCCAACGAATACGGCAGTTTGTAATGCCATATCGGCTATCCATCAAATATCTGTAAAAAAAACTAAGTGGAAACTTTTGTAACGCTAAAAGTTTCCCTAGTTTTGCCCGCGTTTTTATGGAAGCTAATGTAAAAGTGCGCATACGCGATAAAGCAAGAGAATTGTTTCTGCGGTACGGCGTTCGTTCAGTATCGATGGACGATATCGCGACCAGCCTGGCCATGTCGAAGAAAACCATATACCAGTATTTCGCCGACAAGAATGAGCTGGTAGATGAAGTGGTGAACGACGAAGTGAACAATATGCAGGTGGAGTGCCTGGAAGACAGTCGCAAGGCCAATGATGCCATCGAGGAGATCTTTATTACGGTAGACAGGATTGTGGAGCAGTTTCGCAATATGAATCCTGTCATCATCTACGACCTGGAAAAATTTCATGTGCGCGCCTACCAGCGTTTCATGGAATACAAAAACAAATTCCTGTTGCAGATCATTCGGCGCAACCTGGAATGGGGCGTGAGGGAAGGGTTATACCGCCCGGAGATCAATATAGACGTATTGGCAAAATTCCGGCTCGAGTCGATGATGATACCCTTTAACATGGACCTGTATCCGCCTTCGAAATACCAACTGGCGGATGTGTCGAGAGAAACAATTGAGCATTTTGTCTTTGGCGTGGCTTCTTTGAAGGGATATAAACTGATTTTGAAACATCAACAGAAAAGATTTAAAAATATACAGCAGTATGAGAACACATCAGGCAAGGCTAAGTAAGAAGACCCTGATCGTAGCTTTCGCAATATTGCTTGTGCAGCAAATCAGCGCACAGCAAACCCCGCCCGCCCAGCAGCGGCACGAAATGACGGCTGCCGAGGCGGTAGAGTATGCCATGAAAAACAGCACACAGGTGCGCAACGCATTATTGCAAATTCAGATTCGTCAACAGGGCAACCGCGAAATCACAGCGGCTGCTTTTCCGCAGGTAAACGGTTCGCTGAACGTGACCAAGTATGTTGACCTGCCGACAAGCCTTATACCCGCCGAATTTTTTGGCGGTACACCGGGTACCTTCATTCCGGTGCAGTTTGGTACTGAGTACAACGGCACTTATGGGCTCACTATTGACCAGCTTTTGTTCGACGGACAGGTGTTTGTGGGATTGCAGGCACGTCGTGCATCTATCGATTTTTATACCACCCAGGCACAGCTGACCGAAGAACAGATAAAGGCCAATGTGCTGAAGATTTATTACCAGCTGGTGGTGGGTGAAAAACAGATTTCAACCATCGATGCCAATATTGCCCGTGCGGAGAAATTGCTGAACGATACCCGCGCCTTGTATGAAAACGGCTTTGTTGAAAAGCTGGACGTTGACAGGGCAACCGTGAACCTGGCTAACCTGCGTACTGAAAAGATCAAGCTGGAGAACACTATCAAGACAGGTTACATAGGGTTAAAATACCTGATGGGTATGCCGGTAAAAGCTGAGCTGGTGCTGAAAGATACTTTGAGTGATGAAGCGATTAAGGAGGAAATACTTACGGACAGCGTTCGTTTCGAAGACCGTAAGGAGTTTCAGTTGCTGCAGACCCAGATCAAACTGAACAAGTACGATATCAAGCGCCACCGGTTTACCTATATTCCTACGGTGAGTCTTACCGGCAACTATAGCCGGAACGCGCAACGTAACAGTTTCGACTTTTTCAAAAAAGGCCGCGACTGGTTTACCATCACCTATGTTGGACTCAATATCAACATCCCCATCTTTGATGGTTTTGCGAAAGACAGTCGCATAAAAGCAGCCAAACTGGCGCTGCAGCAAACGGAGAACCAGGTAGAGGATTTGAAAAACCAGATTGAGCAGGAGGTGGACAAAGCCAGCACCAACATACGCGACGCGCTGGTAACGCTGGATGCGCAGAAAAGAAATATGGATTTAGCTGCGCAGGTGTATAACCAGGCAAAGCTGAAATACGACAATGGTCTTGGTTCAACACTTGAGATCACCAATGCGGAAACCGACCTGAGAACAGCGCAGAATAATTATTACAGCGCGCTGTACGATGCGGTGATTGCACGCATTGATTACCTGAAAGCCATCGGAAAACTTTAATGATATAAAAAACTAATAGCAAAAGCATATTTGTATGAGAACCTTTTATAGTATAAGCACTGCCCTCGTAGTCCTTTTCCTCGTAGCATCGTGCGGTAATGCTACAGTAGAGAAAAAGGGACCGGCTGCCGACAAGAAAGCAGAGCTGGCCAAACTGAAGGCAGAGCAGGAAGAACTCTCTAAGAAGATTGCAAAGCTGGAAGAGGAAATCAGCGCTGTTGACTCTACTGCCCGCGTTCGCGAAAAGCTGGTGACAGTAGAAACATTGCAACCGCAAAGTTTCAAACATTATATAGACCTGCAGGGAAGGGTTATTACAGATAATGAGTACTGGGTAACTCCCCGGGGCATGGGCGGCCAGGTGAGAGCCATTTATGTGAAGGAAGGACAGGCGGTGAAAAAAGGCCAGCTGCTCATGAAGCTCGATGCAGGTACCCTGAAACAGCAACTGGAACAGGCAAAAATTCAACTGGATTATTTGAAGGATATCTATCAGCGAAGAAAAAATCTTTGGGATCAGAAGATTGGAACAGAGGTGGAATTGATTGCCGCCAAAAATGCTGTTGACAACCAGCAGAAACAGATTGACCTGCTGAATGAACAGATTAGTTATACCAATGTCACCGCAGAAGTATCAGGAGTAGTAGACCAGGTAAATATCAGGGTGGGTGAGGCTTTCAGCTCGGCCACCGCTACAGTAGCTGGTATTAAGATCGTAAACCCCAGCGACCTGAAAGTGCGGGTAGGCGTCCCCGAAAATTACCTGCCCCATATTAACCGCGGTACGCCTGTGGTAGTGGAAGTGCCCGATGTGGGTAAGACTTTCAATTCAACAATTTCTTACATCAGCCAGACCATCAATCCCACTTCGCGTGTGTTTGAAGCAGAGGCAAAAATTCCGGTTGCGCCAAATATTAAGCCCAACCTGGTAGCAATTGTAAAACTGCTCGATTACCAGACCAACAATACCATTGTGGTGCCGATGCGTACTGTGCAGACAGACCAGAATGGAAAATATGTGTACGTACTCGGACAGGAAAGGGGCAGAAATGTGGCAGTGAAAAAGCAGGTGGAAGTGGGACAAGTGTATGGCGAGCAGATTGAAATAAAATCAGGTCTGGCCGCCGGTGACCAACTGATCACACAGGGATACCAGGGTTTATACGAAGGACAGATAGTAACTACAGCTGCTAAATAAGAACTAAAGAAGTAGTCATGAGTATCAAAAATAAGATTGTTGAAAAATTCAAAGAGTTCAAACCCACCAGCTGGGTCATCGATCACATTACGGTGGCCTATGTGGCAACCATTGCCATTACGCTGTGGGGTATGAGCATATTTATATCGCTGCCGAAGGAGTCGTTTCCTGATATCGTGATGCCGCAGGTGTTTGTGAACACGATATACGCCGGTACTTCTCCCAAAGACATGGAGAACCTGGTGACGCGCCCAATAGAAAAAGAAATAAAAGCCATTACCGGGGCACGTATCCGCAATATCAAGAGTACTTCCATACAGGATTTCAGCAGCATCCTGGTAGAGTTTGAGACAGACGTGGAAGTAGAGGTGGCAAAGCAAAAGGTAAAAGACGCGGTAGACAGAGCGCGGTCGGACCTGCCTACTGATCTCACGGAAGAGCCCACCATCACCGAGGTGGCTTTTTCCGACTTCCCTATCATGTTCGTAAACGTAAGCGGTAACTACGACGATCTTACGTTGAAGAAATATGCGGAAGACCTGCAGGATCGCTTTGAAGAACTGCCGGAAGTGAACAAAGCGCAGATTGCCGGTGCCCCCGAGAGGGAGATACAGGTGAACGTGGACAAATTCAAAATGGAAGCGGCGGGTGTCACCTTTAACGATATTGCCCAGGCCATTGAAAGCGAGAACGTCGACTTAAGTGCGGGCAATGTGAAACTGGCGATCACACAGCCTACTTTGCAGGTAAAAGGTCAGTTCACTGCAGCCAAGGAAATTGAGCAGATAGTGGTGAAAAACATTCACGGACAGTCTATTTACCTGAAAGATATCGCCCGCGTTGTTGATACAATCAAAGAGAAAGAGAGCTATAGTCGCATTAATGGTAAGGACGTGATCACGCTCCAGATCATTAAACGGGCCGGTGAAAACCTGATTGAGACTTCACAAAAGGTAAAAGCCATTGTAGCCGAAATGCAGGAAAGCGGTGAATTGCCTCCGCCCGACAAACTGAACATTACCTTTACCGGCGACCAGAGCATACCCACCGAAACATCTTTCAGAGAACTGATCAATACCATTGTTATCGGCTTTTTGCTGGTATTGATCGTACTGATGTTCTTTATGGGTGTGAACAATGCCTTCTTCGTGGCGCTGAGTGTGCCGCTAAGTGTGTTCATTGCCTTTCTGTTTATACCATGGGCAGAAGCATTCTCGGGGACTAATATCACGCTCAACTTCATTGTGCTGTTTGGCTTGTTGTTTGGTCTCGGTATCATCGTTGATGATGCCATAGTGGTGATTGAAAACACGCACCGCATATTTGCTAATGGTCGTGTGCCTGTGGTGCGGGCGGCCAAAGAGGCGGCGGGTGAAGTGTTTGTGCCCGTGCTTTCGGGTACGGTCACTACGCTGGCGCCATTCTTCCCCTTATTGTTCTGGCCGGGTATCATCGGTAAGTTCATGATTTACCTGCCGATCGTGCTGATACTTACACTGTCGGCTTCGCTGGTGGTAGCCTTCCTCATCAACCCGGTATTTGCGGTATCGTTCATGAAGCCGGAGTACTACCCGTCGCCCGAAAAGAAGAGTGCCATTTTCAGGAAGCGATATTTCTGGATAATTGTGGGTTTTGGCCTGTTGTTTCACCTCTTCCAGGCGCGTGGTTTTGGCAACTTCATGCTGGTGCTGGCGGCGCTGATCGTGTTCAACCGCTATGTGCTGACCGATGTGATACATGGATTCCAGCGTAAAGTATTGCCGAAGCTGATGCATAGTTATGAAAAAGCATTGCGCTGGGCGCTCGCCAAAAACCGCCCCGGCTGGCTGGTAGCTTCCGTGTTTGGATTGTTTATACTGGTATCGGCTGGCTTATATGTATCTGCAGTTACCGGAAGAACCAAGACTGAATTCTTCCCCACCGGCGACCCGGGCATTATATATGTATACCTGAAACTGCCGGTTGGTACAAGAACTGAATATACGGATAGTCTTACCCGTCAGCTGGAAAATAAAGTGTTCCAGGTTTTGGGTGAAAACAACCCCGTGGTGGAGTCCGTAATTTCCAACGTAGCGGTGGGTGCTACCGATCCTTTCAGTGGCGAACAGGGTACGCAGCCGCACCTGGGCCGCATCCAGATCTCATTTGTGGAGTATGAAAAAAGAAATGGTGTGAGCACGGCGGCCATCGGCGACAGCCTGCGCAAGGCAATTACGCAGATTCCCGGTGCAGAGATCAGTATTGCCAGTGAACAAAACGGTCCTGCTGCCGGAGCGCCCGTGAATATTGAAGTAGTGGGTGAAGATTTTGACGACATCATCAATACCGCGGTGAATCTGAAGAACTACCTCGACGAACAAAACATTGAAGGAATCGATGGTTTGAAGTTCGACGTGGACGTTACCAAGCCCGAGCTGGCGCTCACCATAGACCGCGAGCGCGCCAACCGCGAAGGCTTAAGCACCAGGCAGATCGGTTTTGAATTGCGTACGGCATTGTTTGGAAGGGAGGCCAGCAAACTAAAAGAAGGCGAAGATGAATACAAGATACAGATCAGGTACGATGAAAAACTGCGCAACAACATCGCCGACCTGCGCAATATGACCATCACTTATCGCGCCGCCACCGGCGAAATAAGGCAGGTGCCCATCAGCAGCCTGGTGAAGATCGATTATAACAATACGCTGGGTGGTGTGAAACGTAAAAACCTGAAAAGGATGATCACCATCTACTCAAACCTGATAGATGGATACGATCCCAACCAGGTAAACCTGAAAGTGGCACAAGCCATCAACAGGTTCAAAGGCAAACCCAGCAATATCATTATTCGCCAGACCGGTCAGCAGGAAGAGCAGGAGGAATCACTCAGTTTCCTCGGTACCGCGCTGATCATTGCCTTGGGTATGATCTTCGGCATACTGGTGCTGCAGTTTAACTCGCTGAGCAAACCGTTCATCGTACTGAACGAAATATTCTTCAGCGTAATCGGTGTGCTCTTCGGCTTCACGCTCACAGGTATGAAGATGCCAACCATCATGGTGGCGCTTGGTATAGTGGGATTGGCGGGTATAGTGGTGAAAAACGCGATCCTCCTGATTGAATTTACCGATGAGCTGCGAGGTCGTGGTATGCGCACCAAGGAAGCCATCATACAGGGTGGTAAGATTCGTATCATACCCGTATTGCTTACAGCGGTAGCCACAATATTAGGTCTGTTGCCCCTGGCAGTGGGTCTTAATATCAACTGGGTAACGCTGTTCGAGAGTTTCAATCCCCATATCTTCTTCGGAGGTGATAGCGTGGTGTTCTGGGGACCGCTGTCGTGGACGCTGATCTTTGGTTTGGTATTCGCATTCTTTATGACACTGCTGCTGGTACCATCCATGTACCTTATCGCAGAAAGACTGCGCAGGCCAATGAGCAAGTTCTACGGCACCAAGTGGGTAGCGCTGCTGGGCTTTACCGGACCATTCTTCTTCTTATTAGTCTTAATAATGTGGATTTGGAGAGCTATTCAAGGCAGGCCATTGATACCCCGTTATCTCGGATTTAAGAAATACAGAAAGGCTTAGGGTTTTTTAGGGGAAAAAAGGCATCGGATGTTTCTTGACAGTCCGATGCCTTTCATTTTTTTTAGAAACCTAGTTTGGCGGAAGCGGGTCGGCCATTTACATCCAGTTCTACAATCTCATATCCCAGTTTCTGCACGCCCGGAAGTATTTTATTCTTATCTCCCACCAGTAGTATATTCAGCTTATCAGGATTGATCCATTTCTTAGCCAGCTCATCTATTTCCTTCTTGGTAATATCTCTCAGGATCTTGTTTTGCTGTTCTACATAATTGGCAGGAAGATTATAATCGAGTATGCGTGAAATAAATCCGGCTTTCTGCGGACCAGTTTCATATCGCAATGCATCGCGCTGACCGATAGCGTTTTTCATAAACACCAGTTCTTCTTCTTTAATGCCATCTGTGGCATATTCGCGCAGTTCTCTTACCACTTCCGATAATGCGCTGTCGGTAACATCGGCCTTGATGCCGGAACTGAAAATGAAATTGCCGGTATATTCATCGCCGTCAAAGTTGGTGCGTGCGCCATAGGTCCAGCCTTTGTCTTCGCGCAGGTTAATGTTGACGCGGCCATTGAAACTGCCACCCAATGCGTAGTTCATCAATGTGGCTTTATAAAATTCGCCGGTGGCATCGTACTTCAAACCAGTGGCATAACCAACACGAAACTCTGTTTGCGCCGCACGCGGAATATCCACCAGGTACACGCGCGATTTATCCACCTCTTTGGGTTTTGCAGGTACTGCAGGCAGTTCGATCTTTTTGTTTGGCAGTTTGTTGAGGAAAGCCAACTTCGGCAGTATTTCTTTTTCTTTGATATCACCCACAATCACCACCTTGGTTTTTTGCGAGGTCATATACTGCGCGTAGTAATTTTCGATATCGCCCAGGGTGATATTCCTGATGGTGCTTTCGGTGCCGGAAGGATTCATTCCCAGGATATGATCGTGACCATAGTTGATTTTGTTGATCAGATCGCTGGCCACCGAAGCGGGCTGACTCTTTGCCTGCTTCAGGCTTTCGAGGCGCTGACGTTGCAGGCGCTTGAAAGTTGATTCTTTGAACGCCGGCTCAAAAAGTCTTTCTTCGAGCAGCGCGAGCGTTTTGTCCAGGTTCGATTTCAGGCTTTGCACTGTGAAGGTGATATTGTCAATGCCACTGCTCACATTGATGTTGCTGCCCAGTTTCTGCAACTCGAGCGACATCTGTTCGGCCGTTCTCTTTTTCGTGTCGTCGTTCATCATAGCAGCAAACAGTGAAGCCAGGCCAATCTTTGAGGTATCTTTTGCCTGTAACAAATGACCGCCGGGTATAGAGATGGTGATAGTGACGGTGGGCACTTCTGTATTTTCAGTGCCGATCATTCTTATACCATTCGGCCAGTCTTTTCTCCAGAAGTCGGGCACCTTCACTACTGGGTTCTTGCCACTTGGTGGAATTTTTGAGCGGTCGAATGTGTCTTTTGGTTTTATATACTTCAACCCG
Organism: uncultured Chitinophagaceae bacterium; assembly: GCA_937958995.1. GTDB lineage: Bacteria > Bacteroidota > Bacteroidia > Chitinophagales > Chitinophagaceae > CALCIN01. Next base: position 182,192 of record CALGAP010000008.1, on the reverse strand, counting down.
GCATAGCCATAGTCGGGCGCTTTATAATTACTGCTGTCAATTGTGTAATTATCGGGTGCAGCCATGGCGGTCTCGTTGCCCTTGGTGAGCACGCTGAGCACCACGCAGTGTTTGCCTTTGATATAGGTGTTGTAGGCACGCATCACATCTTCTTTCGTCAGCGATGTGTACATTTTCAGCAACTCGCCGATCATGTTAGGATTGCCGGTGAAGGTTTGGAATGCGGCCAGTTGCACCACTTTACCCGACACGCTTTGCAGGCCGTTGATCAATTGCGCCTGCATACCGCCTTTGAACTTCGCAATATCATCGTCGGTGACGCCGCGTTTTTCAAAACTGTCGAGCGTGGCGCGTACCAGTTTTTCCATCTCTGCCAGGCTCTTGCCGGCATAAGGAGTGATGCGGAAAGTGAACTCACCTGCCAGTTCAGAAAGCTGGCTGCTGGCCATTGCCTGCAAGCCGTGTTGCGGTTTTACGATGTTTTGGTACAAGAGTGAGTTGTTGCCCTGTCCCAATATCTGCGCCAGGCAAGCCAGCGCCGCCATATCCTTATGATAATTGGGAACGGTGGGAAATACCATTACCAACATCGGCAGGCGGGCATAGTTATCAACATACGAAACATAACGGTCTTTATCAACCGAAACAGGATCTGCTTTCACTTTCTCTACTTCGGGGCCGCGGGGGATAGGCCCAAAGTATTTTTCCACCAGCTTCACTACTTCTGCTGTGTTGACGTCGCCGCCAATGGTAAGTGTGGCATTATTAGGCCCATACCAGCGCAGGAAGAAATTCTTCAGGTCATTCACGTCCACGCGGTTCAGGTCTTCCACATAACCGATGGTAAGCCATGAATAGGGATGACCATAAGGATACAGGTTGCGCGCGGCCACTTCGCTGGCCAGTCCATAAGGACGGTTGTCATAATTCTGGCCCCTTTCATTTTTCACAGTGGCGCGTTGTATCTCAAATTTTTCCTGTGTTACGGCATCCAGCAAAAAGCCCATGCGGTCGGCTTCCAGCCAGAGAATTTTCTCCAGCTGATTGCTGGGCACCGTCTGGTAATAATTGGTGCGATCGCGGTTAGTAGAGCCATTCAAAGTGCCTCCGGCGTCGCTCACAATCTTAAAGTGTTCTTCGTCTTTCACGTTATCACTGCCCTGGAACATCATATGCTCGAAGAAATGCGCAAAGCCGGATTTGCCGATCTCTTCGCGGGCAGAGCCAACATGATAGGTGACATCAACATGCACTACGGGATCACTGTGGTCTTCATGCACAATGAGGGTAAGACCATTGGGTAAAACGTACTTCTCATAAGGAATCACCAGTTCGTTTCCCTTGCGGGTCACTTTTTCAACCAGTCTCGTCTGGGCACACACTGAAGCAGGTATGGCAGCCGCCAGGCCGGCTAGCAGTAATAATGGGTATTTCATAATCGGTAGCTTTTAAAAAGTGAGGACGTACAAGTTAAATGAATATTCAATTGACGCCAAACCGCTTATCGTCGATCGGCCTGGCGCTGTGTACAAATCGGTCTGAATTCGCTTTTTTTCAAGTATTTTACACCGCCCGGCATTCATAAGTTGTTAATTCTCTGATGCCATGACAAACCATGTAACAAACGAATCCCTTATGAGACCAACTTAAGTATTGGGTTGGTTGTCAAAATAAACGATGAAAAATATCGCTGATGAATCTACCTGGCAGAGAACAAAATGGTTAAATGATTAAATAAATTAAAGGAATGAGAACGAATCATGAAATAGACTACCACATCTACGGCGAAGAAATGCAGTATGTAGAAATTGAATTGGACCCGCAGGAAACAGCCATTGCGGAAGCGGGCGCCTTTATGATGATGGATGATGGCATCCAGATGCAGACCATCTTTGGCGACGGCTCGAAAGCTAACCAGGGATTTTTCGGAAAACTGATGTCGGCGGGCAAACGTCTCCTCACCGGCGAAAGTTTGTTCATGACCGCATTCACCAATATGGGCCAGGGAAAAAAGCGCGTGAGTTTTGCTTCGCCCTATCCCGGCAAGATTATTCCTATGGATCTTTCTTTGCTGGGCAATAAGCTCATCTGCCAGAAGGATTCCTTCCTCGCAGCAGCAAAAGGTGTTTCGGTGGGTATCGAATTTCAACGCCGCCTCGGCACCGGTCTTTTTGGGGGTGAAGGTTTCATCATGCAAAAGCTCGAAGGCGATGGCATGGCCTTTGTTCATGCCGGCGGTCATGTGTTTGAAAGAACCCTGGAGCCGGGAGAGTTGCTGCGCGTCGATACAGGTTGTATTGTTGCGTACACGCAAACCGTCGATTACGATATTCAGTTTGTAGGCGGTATTAAAAATACTTTGTTCGGCGGCGAAGGTTTGTTCTTTGCCACACTGCGCGGTCCCGGTAAGGCATGGATTCAGACTTTGCCGATCAGCCGTCTTGCCGGACGCATACTTTCTTACGGAACTTACAAGCGTAAGGAAGAAGGCAGCATTCTTGGCGGGTTAGGCAATGTGATGGATGGAGATGGATGGTAATGAGTTAGAAAATTAAAACCCGGATCAACTGATCCGGGTTTTTTGTTTTATGGGAAAAAATCTTATTTCCTTCCTGCAATCTTCGACAACAACCTCAGTATTTCAATATACAACCACACAATTGTCACCATCAAACCAAACGCCGCATACCATTCCATATACTTCGGTGCGCCGTTTTGCGCGCCTTTTTCAATTAAGTCGAAATCGAGAATCAGGTTCAAGGCAGCAATGCCTACCACTACCAAAGAAAAAATGATGCCCAATGTGCTGCTTTCATGAATCAGCGGCATCTGGATGCCAAACATCCGCAAAACTATTGCGAGCAGGTAAAATAGTGCAACACCTGCAGTGGCGGTGACTATAATAGCTCTGAATTGCTGCGTTGCTTTTATGATTCCAAACTGATACAGCAAGAATATTCCGATTACTACAGCGAAGGTTAATCCCACTGCCTGCATCACGAGGCCGGGGGCCACTTCTGCAAACGCGTTGTTATAGTAAGACGATATGGCGCCAAGAAAAACACCTTCAGCCAAAGCATATACAGGAGCCAGGAACGGCGACCATTGTTTTTTGAACACAGTTACCATGGCCAGTATAAATCCAACGATCAGCCCGCCAAACATCCAGGGAACAACATTCTTTCCTTCTGCAGCAGCTTTCCAGGTAAATGAAGCAGCGGCCAGGAGTAACAGGGTCATAATGCCGAATTTGTACAAAGTACCTTTTTCGGTCATGGTGCCCTCTTGCGGTAAAGTGACTGTGCCTGTGAACATTTTCTCGTTAAGAGCAGGATTACCGGATTTGAAAAGTGCCATAGTTATATGTGTTTAACGTGATCAAGATACAAATTAATGGTGAAAACCGGAATCTCACTGAGTACCTGTCGTTTGTAATTCATTTTTGTTACAAAGCGCTAAGAATGCCTTCTTTATTTCCCCGTATTTCGTCCATGGTATAAAATGATTTCCACCCGGTATTATCAATTCACCGATTGTATTGGTATTTACCAACAACCTTTTCGCATATTCGATGTTTGCGACCGGCACCCAGGTGTCTGCATCGCCGTGAATAAAGTAAACGGGACAGGTTACGCGCGCGAACTCATCTTTCAGGTCAATCAGATCTTTTTTCAAATACCATAACTCTTCATTGGATGGTCTGAACGCTCCGGGTACCAGAAAATTAAGTGGCGTTTTGAACAACCAGGGTCTCCATTTCTCAGGTTTTTCCATCAAAGGATCTACCGAGCCGGAAATCATGATCAATCCCTGGCAGAGCTCGGGCCTGTCTGCCGCTAGTTGCACAATCAATGGCGCGCCCAATGAATGACCGGCGAGGTACACAGGCTGACCATTTTGTAATTTTTCAACAACAGGTTCTATTAACTCTGCCTGCTTTTTGAGCGGATATGCTTTGCCAAAATCGCTGTAACCAAAACCCGGACGGTCGATGGAGATCATCCGGAAATGCGCCAGCAGTTCAGCATCACGCATATAGTCAGCGAATGCATCCCAACTGCCGGGGGTGCCGTGGATGAAAACTATAGTGGGGAAGCTATCCTGCCCGGTCATGGCATAATGGATATTAATGCCCTCCACTTTTTCATAGGCAGTACTGAGCGCAACGCCGTTTTCTTTGAAACGATTGATCATAACGCGGTCTGCCTTCCGGAATGTCATGCACCCGGGAGCGATGATCACCCAAATCACTATTACCAGGACAAAAACCATAGCAGATCTCATAAGAAAGCGTCGCATAAACAAAACCGTTCCGTACAAAATTTACGGAACGGTTTTAATATCGGGTGCCAGCGGGCTGATAATTTATTTTTTCGGCTGGTTTTTGCGATCGTTGCGGCCCTGTTGTTGCGGGCGGTGATCGCGCTGATGATGCTTCTGCTGTGGCCGGTGATCGCGGTGGTGGCGTTTTTTCTTTTCGGCTCTTTCCAGGCTACGAAGGCTGATTTGTCCCACCACATCCACAAATTCGGGTTCCACCTCTTTGGGTTTGGTGCTGGTTACTTCCACAGCTTCCAGCTCTTCGGGCACAATGCCCTGTTCGTTCAGCTGTTTTATTTTTCTTACCCTTTCAATGGTCAGGGGGTACTGCCGCGTCGAGTCGGGCAGCACATACCACATCAGGTTTTTGAAAATATCTTTCTTGATGAGGGTGGCAGTGCCTTTTTTCACCTGCAGTATGTCGGCATTGTCGGGAAAATGCTGCAGCGCGTCCAGGTATATGTCCAGCTCATAATTGAGGCAGCATTTCAGCCTGCCGCACTGGCCGCTGAGTTTGCTTTGGTTGATGCTCAGGTTCTGGTACCGGGCGGCTGTGGTATTCACCGACTTGAAATCGGTGAGCCAGGTAGAGCAGCAGAGTTCACGGCCGCAACTGCCGATGCCTCCCACTTTGGCGGCTTCCTGCCTGGCGCCGATCTGGCGCATTTCCACTTTCACTTTAAACTCGCGGGCATATACCTTGATCAGTTCACGGAAGTCGACACGATCGTCCGCGATATAAAAAAATGTTGCTTTTCGTCCATCGGCCTGGATCTCCACTTCCGACAGTTTCATATCGAGGTTCATCTGCCGGGCGATAGCGCGGGATCGCACAAGGGCTTCCTTCTCACGGGCTTTATTTTGTCTCCAGATTTCCAGGTCTTTATCGGTAGCGCGGCGCAGTACTTTTTTCAGGTCGTCGTTTTCGCTCACGCCTCTTTTTTTCATCTGCAGGCGCACGATCTCGCCGGTAAGGGTAATTTCCCCAACATCAAACCCGCTCACGCCCTCTACCACTACCAGGTCACCCTTTTCGAATAAATGGACTGTGGTATTCCTGAAGAAATCTTTGCGGCTTCCGTTATTGAAGCTTACTTCTACCGCTTTGCAGGTGCCGGCCGGATCGGCAAATGGCAGATTGGCCAGCCAGTCGTGGACATTCATCCTGTTGCAGCTTCCCGTGCTGCAACCGCCATTACTCTTACAGCCCGCCACTTTTCCGCCCGCTGCTGTTCCGCATGAACTACATCCCATTCAGTATTTCCAATTAACAAATTATAGAATAGTATTATGGCCGTATGCGCGCAGAAGGAAGTCCGGGTAGTTGATGAATCATCCACCCTGCCTGGACGGGCAGTGGTGTTAACTTTTAGAGAATCAATTATTGCGAAGAAACTAGATGACTCAATTCATGGCAACCCTACACTCAAAATCACGCTCTACCGATCTTCTTCTGTTCATTCCTCACGGGCCTTTTACAAATATAAGTGATTAACGTCAAAAGCCTGTCTATGTGATATAGACGGTCTGCCTGTCGGCGATTATATGGTAGAGCTTTATGGTAAGAGCGTGGAAAAGCATCTTGGCGTTGGCATTGCGTTCAATATAGTAACTGGCGCGGTCAAGTTCCTCAATAATAGCCTGTTGCTGTTCAATGCCGGCGATCTTATTAAGCCTTACGGCAAAATCCTGTTCCTGCGCGGGCAGCGGTAACTGGTTGTCTCCCAGCACCCTGGTGCGGATGGCCTGCTCCAGCAGGTGGTTGAAATAGCGCAAAAACTGCTTTTGCTTTTCCCGGCCCAGCTTGCTGATCTCTTCCACCCATTTTACCTGGGCAATGGGTCCGGTCTTGAGTATGGAATTGAGCCATTCGCGCAGCAGCGAGTTCCAGTCCTCGTCGGCATGACGAATCATTTGCAAAGCCTCGCGGTAATTGCCTTCCGCCAGTGGCGCCAACTGGGCGGCCTGTTCGGGGGAAAGCTTTGCCCGGCTTACCAGCGCCTCAGCCAGTTCGGAATGGGTGATCGGCGGAATCTTTACCAACTGGGTTCTCGATAAGATGGTAGGCAGTATCAGCGTATCGTTTTCCGCCACCAATATAAATAAGGTATTGGCCGGCGGTTCTTCAATTATCTTCAGCAGCTTGTTGCCCTCGTTGCCCAGGTATTCGGGCATCCAGAGAATCAGCACTTTAAACTCGCTTTCAAAACTCTTGAGCGTGAGGCGGCGCAATATATCATTGCATTCCTGCGCGGTGATATTTCCCTGTTTGTTTTCCGCACCTATGAACTGCAGCCAGTCATACACATTACCATAAGGGTATTGCGAAATAAACTCGCGCCACTCACTGATATAATCCGTACTTACCGGCTTGTCGCCCGATTTGCGGGGAATAACGGGGTAAGAAAAATGAATATCCGGGTGCATCAGTTGCTTTGCCTTCTGGCAGGGAGCACAGGTGCCGCAGGCGTCGGTGGCACCGGGATTTTCTTTCACCTGCTGGCAAACAATATATTGGGCAAAAGCTATAGCCAGGGGAAGGGCGCCACAACCTTCTTTTCCAAGAAATAATAATGCATGGCTGATGCGGTTATGCTGCACCATTTCCCGTAAATGTCCCTTAATGTCCGATTGTCCGATAACTTCCTGGAAAAGCATGCGGCGAAGTTAGCGGAAAATTGAGCTTAGTTTTAGTTGAGGTACTTGGTTATTTCCTCGCTCATGGGCTTCACCTTGCTGGGGAACACCGCCAACAGCTTTCCTTTTTCATCGATCAGGAATTTGGTGAAGTTCCATTTGATGGGATCTTCGATGCCCATTTTATGGGCTTCCTCGGTAAGATATTTAAAGAGGGGATGAATATCGTCGCCTTTTACTGATACCTTCTCAGCCATCAGGAAGGTGACGCCATAATTCTTTTTGCAAAACTCACCGATCTCTTCATTAGTGCCGGGTTCCTGCTGGCCAAAATTGTTGGCCGGGAAACCAATCACCACCAGTTTGTCTTTATAGGTTTTATGCAAAACTTCCAGGTCGGCATATTGTGGGGTATAACCACATTTGGAAGCAGTATTCACGATTAGTACTTTCTTACCCTTCATGGCAGCCAGGTCAATTTCTTTTCCATCAAGACCAGGCACCTTAAAATCGTATATGGTCATAGTGGCGGAAAAGAAAATGGATAGGATGAGCAGGCGTATCATAACAAAAGTTTTTTGAATGAGTGGAGGATAAATACCTATACAAATATTAGACAAAATTAGTTGCCGCTGCGGAAAAATTTTAATCCTGCTTTTCGTATGCACCTATATCAGGACCACCCACATTGCGGGGGTTGCCGTCGAGGTCTACCGTAAGAGAAGTGGCGGTGCCTGCGTTTAATGCGGGTGAACCAGCCTTTAAACGGAAACTGTAAAACATCTGCTGGTTGTTCACGCTGTCGAACAGCGGAGGCTGGTTGACAATGATATCAGTGGCAGAAGTAATGTTTTGCGGATTGTCTTTCACTTTCCAAAGACAATTAATGAAGTGTACGTTAAAACTGGTGTTACCTTCTTTTTCGGTTACTACTTCATTATCGGGTGTGCCATTTTCGCCCCAGAATATGCAGTTGGTGAAAGTGGCGTTCACGTCGGCTGTATAAACCGTATTACCTTCTTCAATATAGTCGGCCAGGAACAACACCGGGTCTTTGTGTTGCAGGTAAAGATTGCCGTAGCTCACCACGGTGCAATGCGTGAAATCGTATTGGCCGCCGTACACGAGCAACACATTTTTCCCGCTGTTGCTCACCAGGCAATTGTCTGCTTTTATATCCGAGCCAACAGCCAATATGCCGGCATCATAACAGTTATCTACTTCGCATTGCTCGAGCAAAATTTTGCAGTTAGCGTTCACCGAGGGGCCGATGCTCACTATACCCTGGTAAGCATTTTTGATAACAGCATAGCGCAGCACATTGTCTTTGCTTTCGCCGCGGAAATAAATACCTGGCCATCCTGCGGGAAAATCGCGGTAAGGAACATCGAGCCGGTCGGCACGGAATATCACTTTTGTGCTGTCGTATTTATCGCCCTGCACCAGCAGGGTGCCATCAACAATAAAGGGCGCGTCGGCATGCATATATATGCGGCAACCTTCTTCAATGGTGAGCGTGGCATTGGTATCAACCTGTATCCCGCCAAGAATCACGTAAGGTTTTTCGTTGGTCCACACTTCGTTGCCGCTGATTACCACCGAGCGCAGGAAGTTCGCGTTTTGTCCCCAGGCATCCAGTTGTACCCATCTTTCTTTACCATTGTATTGAATGCTGATGCTGTCCTGTACTATAAAGGGCAGATTGGCTGCTGTGGGATCAATTTTCACCGACACAAAAACATAGATGCTGTCATTGGCATTGATCTCGATATCTCGCACCTCGGGGCCAGGACTGCCATCCACATTTATTTTGAAATAGGAGGAGGCGCCGCCACTCAGGCGCACTCTGCTGAGTCTTAGTTTCTGGTTATTCTCGTTGTAAATGCGGAAAAAATGAGTGACAGAACCGGTGGTGGTAAATACAGTGTCGAAGTGCAATGTGTCGGCAGAAACAGACAGGGCAGCATCAGAACCGGTAATAAACGATTCTTTTTTACAGGATACTACAACAATGCCGGCAATTAGTATGGATACCAGGAAAACCTTCATGCAATGCCCCAAAAATAAGTTTTACTTCTCCAAAACGGTGAAGCCCTCATTTAATTGTTTCAGGACCGCGAACTATATGCCATGGTAAAAATGCTGAGGCGGGTATCGCCTGTGCTCATCAGTTCGTGCCCGCAGGCCTCCAGCGTGGCGCCGGTAGTGATTACATCATCCACCAACACCACATGTTTGCCGCGCACGGCTTGGGGCTGCAGCAGTTCAAAGCGGCCGGCCATATTTGTCCATCGCTCCGTGCGGCCTTTGCGCGTTTGTGTTTCGGTGGCCGTCTTCCGGATGATGACATTTTTCAGTACGGGCACCTTCAACACTTCAGCCATTGCATCGCAAAGCACGCCGGCCTGGTTATAGCCGCGCCTGCGCTCGCGAGCGGCGTACAGCGGCAAGGGTACCAATGCATCGATAGTGCCGAAGCGTGAAGCCTCTGTCATCACGTCGCCCATGCGACGGCCAATGAATTCACCAATTTCTTTCTTGCCATTGTACTTAAACTGGTGAACGAGGTGTTGCAGTAAGGAGCTTTTGGTAAAATACAGGAAGCTAGTGGCGCAACTGATCTTCAGGCGGCCCCAGAAAATTTTCTCCACCGGGTTGCCCGCATAGCGGTGAAAACCCGTTTGGGGAAGACGGTCGGCACATTGCAGGCAAAGCAACTGGTCGTGGTCCAGTATATCGCTGCCGCAGCCTGCACAGGTATGGGGGAAAAACAAATGCAGCAGCGACCTGAATGCAGTTTTCATATTACGTGATCAAAACAGGTATTTGTACACTTCTTCCACACGCCCCATCGTCACGATCTCGATATTGAACTTTTGTTTGTCGAGACCTTTCTGGTTGTACCGCGACACAACTATTTTTTCGAAACCGAGTTTTTCTGCCTCGGCAATTCTTTGTTCAATGCGATTTACCGCGCGTATTTCGCCACTCAATCCTACTTCACCGGCAAAACAGATTGAAGTTGGCAGCGGCATATCTTCATACGAGCTCAGTAATGCACACAATACAGCCAGGTCAATCGAAGGGTCTTCTACTTTCAATCCGCCGGCAATATTCAGGAAAACATCTTTTACTCCAAAATGGAAACCGCCTTTCTTTTCTAATACGGCGAGCAATAGTTGAAGACGTCGCAGGTCGAAACCCGATACGGTGCGTTGTGGTGTACCATAAACCGAATGCGTCACCAGTGCCTGCACTTCGATCAGTAGTGGCCGCAATCCTTCAATAGTGGCGGCGATGGCAATGCCGCTGAGCCGCTCTTCTTTTTGCGACATCAGAATTTCGCCCGGGTTGGTAACGGCGCGCATGCCTTCGCCGGTCATTTCGTAAAGGCCGATTTCAGAAGTGCTGCCAAAGCGGTTCTTGGTAGTGCGCAATATGCGGTATGCATAATGACGGTCGCCTTCAAACTGCAACACGGTATCAACCATGTGCTCGAGTATTTTCGGCCCGGCTATGGTGCCGTCTTTGGTGATATGACCTATGAGAAATACAGGTGTGTTTGTGTCTTTTGCGAAGCGTTGAAACTCGGCGGCCGACTCGCGTATCTGCGAAATACTTCCCGGCGATGAATCTATATAAGGAGAAGAAATGGTTTGAATGGAATCGACTATTACCAGGTCGGGTTTCAGTTTTTTTACTTCCTGGAAAATCGTTTGTGTGTTGGTTTCAGTAAAGAGATAGAAATGATCGTTTTTTAACTTCAGGCGGTCGGCGCGCATCTTGATTTGTTGCTCGCTTTCTTCGCCGCTGATATAAAGGATGGTTTTATCGTGCAGCAGTAAACCATTTTGCAGAAACAGTGTTGATTTACCAATTCCTGGTTCACCGGCGATCAGCACGATGCTTCCAGGAACGATGCCCCCACCTAGTACTCTGTTTAATTCAGCATCGGGTGTGATGATTCTTTTTTGTTCGCCGCTGGTAATATCATTCAATGCAACCGCGCGCGATGTTTTCTTTTCATCGTGATAATCTGACCAACCGTTTTTCTTTTGTGAAGATTCTTTATGTATCACTTCTTCAACAAACGTGTTCCAGTTGCCGCAGGACGGACATTTGCCGATCCATTTTGCGCTTTCGTAACCACAACTGGAACAAAAAAATGCAGTCTTCACTTTACTCATGCGATAAAGTTAGCGGTATAAAAATTCTTTGTGTGGGCAGAACAAAAAAGGGCAGAAAAAATGCAGAAAATGAGCGGATTTTTTGACAAAGTAAAAGGGCCAACATTGCTGTTGACCCTTTACTTACTAACCCATTAAATTCTTGCACTAAATTACAAATAAGCGCCACATAACAAAATTATTTTTTGCGGTTGTGAATAAATTCTAAGCGATAAAAACGCGTTTTTTGCCGGCTTCGTAAACCCCTTATAATCAACTGATAGTCATTATTTTAACATAATTTTAATCTCATACTATAATATATTGTGATAAAATGTCAGCTGCTGTGGTTCATGCATTTGACGAGTGACAAAAAGGCCCTGGAAAATGACTGATTTTGCGCAAAAAAACGCGTGGAAGAGTCTGGTAACTAATTTGCAGATTCACTGTTACAATAATTAAATAAGGTACGTAAAATGACACCATCAATTTTGATTGTTTCGCTGATTTTTCTTGGTATCAGTATGTTGGTTTCCGGCGTGTTGAAGGGCAAGTTCAACACCTATGGCAAGATCCCCCTATCCGCGGGTCTCACCGGCAGGGAGGTAGCCCTTAAAATGCTGCAGGAAAACGGCATTTATGATGTGAAGGTGGTATCGGTAAATGGCTTCCTCAGTGACCATTACAATCCCGTGACAAAAACCGTGAACTTAAGTCCTGAGGTGTATAACAGTAGTTCTATTGCCGCTGCAGCGGTGGCTGCCCACGAGTGTGGCCATGCGGTGCAACACGCCAGGTCGTACCAGTGGCTGACACTTCGCAGCAAACTGGTGCCCGTTGTACAGTTCAGTTCTTCCATACTTAACTGGGTATTATTGCTCGGTGTGATCACCGTAAACACCTTTCCGCAGCTGTTGCTGGCGGGTATTATCCTGTTTGCCATCACCACCCTTTTTTCGGTGATTACCCTTCCCGTTGAGTTCGATGCCAGTCGCAGGGCATTGGCCTGGCTTCAGAACACAAACGTCACAAATTCAATGGAATATCCGAAGGCAAAAGACGCTCTGAAGTGGGCTGCGCTCACTTATGTAGTGGCTGCTTTTGCTTCCATTGCCATGTTGGTTCAGTATATCCTGATCTTCATGGGTGGCCGCAACAGGGACTAAAATTGTCTTCTACAGGCAATTTCTCATGGCGTATTATGACACTATCATTACCAAGCTGTGCAGCAACATGCACAGCTTTTTTGTCTCCTGAGTGCCTATCCTAAGATTCTGTTAATTTTACCTTGTCTTAATTCTTAACTATAAACTCGCGTCATGAGAAAACTCTATGGCTTATTAATGGGCCTGGCCCTTCTGTGCTGTGCTGTACCGGCATGGGCCCAAACCAAAGAAGTCACCGGAAAGGTCACAGATGAAAAAGATGGTTCCCCACTTGCTGGAGTTACCGTAAGAGTAAAAGGCGGGACTGCCAGCACCACTACGTTGCCGGATGGCACTTTCAGAATTACCGTGCCGGAATCTGCAACTGCGCTCGTATTTACATACATTGGCTACAGTGAGGTGGAGCAACCCGTTAGCAGTTTGATGAATGTAACCATGTTGCCCGCAGACAGGACTTTGAATGAAGTTGTGGTGACTGGTTATACTACAATTCAGAGAAAAAAATTCAGTGGTGCCTCTGCCGCCGCACCAATTGCAGATGTAAGAACACAGCCCTTTGGTTCTTTCGACCAGGCTTTGCAGGGTAATGTGGCTGGTGTATCGGTGGTAGCCAACTCAGGACAGCCTGGCGCCAACGCCATTGTACGTATTCGTGGTAATGGTTCAATCAATGGAGGTAACGTTCCCCTCTATATTATGGACGGTATCGAGATTACCGCCGCCGATTTTGCCAGCCTTAACCAGGGCGATTTTGAAAGGGTAGAGATCCTGAAAGATGCAACTGCTACCGCCCTGTATGGTTCACGTGGTGCAAATGGTGTAATTGTTATTACCACCCGTAGGGGCCGTGCTGGCCAACTTACCTTTAATTATGACGGACAGGTTGGTTTCAGCAAACTGCCTGAAGACAGGCTGGTGGTAATGAACAGCCGTCAGAAAATAGACTACGAATTGCAGCGCGGTAATCCTTACGGATGGACTGATGCTGAAGCAGATAGTCTGCGCAATGTAAACTTCAGCTGGAAAGATGCCTTGTTCCAGACCGGCGTTACTCATCAGCATATGATCAGCGCCAGCGGTGGTACCAATGCTACCCGTGTGTTTGGTTCGTTGTCGTACATGGACCAGGAAGGCGTTTTGAAAACCACTGGTATGAAAAGATATACCGCCCGCCTGAACATGGACAATAATGTAAAGAACTGGCGTTTTGGTCTGAACCTGCAAGGTGGTTATTCCAAGATTGTTGCCACCAGCGAAGGCGATACTTACCTGAGTTCTCCCCTGAACGCGATCAGGTGGTCGAATCCTTATGAAAGAGATATTGATCCCCGCACCGGCGATTACCAGGAAACAGGCGGAGCTGGTACTGGTCAGCTTACTTCGGGTCAGCCCAACGGTGCCATGGAGCTGTTCCTTAACTACAACTGGAGCCTGCAGCTGAAAGGTGTTGGTGTTGCTTATATTGAATATCACTTCCCCTTTCTCGAAGGTTTGACTGCAAAAACAAACTGGGGTATTGACTATGTGCAAAATGAAAATGCTGGTTTCACAAGCCCGCGTACTTCGGTTGGTGTGGCACGTGATGGTATCCTCACCCGCAGCATGAATCGCAACCTCCGCTATACCGGTACTACCTCGCTTAACTATAAAAAAGTGTTTGGTAAACACGATATAGATGTAGGTCTGTTCACCGAAGTAGTAAAAAATAATTCCCGCGCATTCGGATTTACCGGTTATGGATTTACCAATGGCTTCACCAACGAAGCTGGTATTACTCCCGGTAGCGCCTCCAATCCTAACTATATTCCCGCTGTATCAGGTAGCGGATCTCAAAGTGGTATCCTGTCTTACTTTGCTGTCGCCAACTACGGTTACGACGACAAATACTACATCACGCTGGTTGGCCGCAGAGACGGTTCTTCACGTTTTGGGGTTAACAACCGCTTTGCCAACTTCGGTTCTGTGGGTGTAACCTGGGTGATGAGCGATGAAAGCTTCCTGCAGACTGTAGAGTGGCTGAGCGATCTGCGCCTGCGCGCTTCGTACGGTACCAATGGTAACAACAATACAGCGCTCGGCGATTTCGGCGCCATTCCTCAATTTGCCCGCTCAAGCTACGCTGGTAGCAATGGCTGGGCACCCTCTACTCCTGGTAACCTGCTGTACAGGTGGGAGACTAACAGAACATTCGACGTAGGTATTGATTTTGCCATCCTGAACAACAGGATTTCTGGTACAATCGACTTTTATGACCGCGAAACCAAGAACCTGTTCTACAACCAGAACGTGTCTTTGACTACTGGTTTCGCAACAATTGCCGGTAACGACGGTACGCTGAGAAACCGTGGTATTGAAGTGGCATTGCGTGGTGATGTGATCAGAACCCGCGACTTCCGCTGGACCATAGAAGGTAATGTTACCTACAACCAGAACAAGATTGTTTACCTGCCCACAGATTCAGTGGTTAGCGGCGTAACTATCCTGGCTATTGGTAAACCGCTCGGCAGCCTGTACCTGGTTGAATATGCCGGTGTAAATGCTGCTAACGGTAATGCACTGTACTACACACTGGATGAAAATAAGAACAGGGGCGATGTTACCCAGACCTACAGCGCTGCTTATCGCCGCATCTGGGGTACTTCTGTGGCTCCCTGGTTTGGCGGTATTTCAACTACCATCTCCTTCAAGGGATTTGACCTGAGTGCACAACTCAACTTCTTCCTCGACAGGGTGGTGTTTAACAACGACCGTTCAAACGTTACCAACCCCAGCTATTTTTTCGACAATATGAGTGTTGAGCTGCTGAGAGAATGGAAACAACCGGGTGATGTAACCGATGTGCCGAGGCCGACTACCAGCGGCGGAAACTCATTCCAGTCTGGAACTACCCGTTTCATGGAAGACGGCAGCTTCTGGCGCCTGCGCAACATTACGTTGGGCTATACCTTACCGTCGGAATTGCTGAGAAAAACTGGTTTGAGAACAGCCCGTGTGTTCTTCCAGGGTCAGAACTGGTGGACAGAAACCAAGTTTAAGAGCTTTGATCCGGAATACTCAGGCGCTTCACTTACAGGCGCACAATACCCGGCTCTGGTTCAGACAACTGCTGGTATATCAATTGGCTTCTAACCGAAAAATTACTACAACATGATTAAGTTATATAGAAATACAATTCTCTTATTTGCGATAGTCGCCATGGCGTTGCAGGGTTGCTCTAAAAAGGAGGTGATAGACCTTACTCCTGAGTTTAGCCTTGACGCGTTGACTAACCCCTCCAGCATGGACCAGGTAGAACAGGTATTGCTGGGCGCCTATGCAGGATTTCGTAATGCCAACTATTATGGTTCAGGTAGCGGTACCGGCGGTGGCTGGGCTATGATGCCTGACGTGCTGAGCGATAACTTTTATGAAACAATCGAGTCGCTGGCCAACTCACGCACTATGGCCGACTGGTTATACAACAGCGCTACCAGCCAGGTATCGTCGTTCTTCTCAGCACCTTACTATGTGATTGCTGTTGCGAATATTGTGTTGCGCGACGTTGATAAATTCACAACTCCCGACAACCAGAAAAGGGCCAACAGGATCAAGGGCCAGGCCTATGCTATCCGCGCACTGGCTCATTTTGACCTGTTCCGCTATTTTGCTTCTTCATACGACAGGAACAGCACCGATGTGCTGGCAGTTCCTTATGTGACAGAGTTTAAAGTGGCGACAGACGTGAAGCCTGAGCGGCCAAACAACAAAGAATTTTACGACATGTTGTTTAGCGATCTCAGCAATGCTGTTACCCTGCTGAGCGATGTTGACCAGACTATTAACACTGCAGACAATACAAGGCCGTTTATTGACCTGCGTGGCGCCTACGCTATACAGGCAAGAGCGTACCTGTATGCAGGAATGTGGCCTGAAGCAGAAACTGCCGCCACCAATGCACTGGTTGGAAGACCATTGGTAAATCTTAATCCTGCTGCATTTGCAGGCATGTACAACCAAACCAACGTAGGTGAAATAATCTGGAATGTGCAGTTCGAATCCGGTCAAAGCGGACCTACTTTCCTGGTTTACTTTGCCACTAACCAGCGCAGCTATTTCAGACCCAGTGCTGTAATTGCTACCGTGGATGGTAATTCTGGTCTTATTCAAAGCAACGATATCCGTTACAACGCATATTTCCAAAACATTGGCGGTGCACTGGCCATCACGAAGTACAAAGGAAAAGGAACTGTATCTGATGGTAATGCCAACTTCATTCCGTTCAGGTCTGGTGAAATGTACCTGATCCGCGCTGAAGCAAGGGCAAGAAACAGTAAGGAAGACCTGGCTAATGACGACCTGAACGAACTGCGTGCTGCCCGTATCAATGGATACACACCGGTTCTGCTCGCCGGCGCTGCCTTATTGAACGCCATTGCCGATGAAAGAAGAAGGGAACTGGTAGGTGAAGGTCATCGTTTCTTTGATCTGAAACGTACCACCAGGACCATCAACCGCGGACCTGAGTGCGGCAATCCTGATATTTCAGTAGCTGGTTCCTGCACCCTGGGACCCAATGACAGGGAATGGACATTGCCAATTCCTGAGATCGAGATCAATACTAATCCGAACATGAGGCAAAACTCAGGCTATTAATTAAACTCCTTAATTGTAGAAATATGACTAAACAATCTGTAAAAATTTCCATAGCGGCGTTGTTATTGGCATTTGCCTGCATGGGTATATATAGTTGTAAAAAGGAGGATATGGTAGTTCCTCCGGCAAGAGCATTCCTGCTCGGACCTGCTACTGCCAACTACCAGATCACCGGACCTGGTGTGGTATTCAAAATACCTGTTGGCGCTACTGATGTTCAGAAAGTTGACAGGACTGTAAATATAAATATCAGCTCACCCACGGGCGCTGTGGCCGGCACTCATTACACCGCACCCTCTTCGGTTGTAATTCCTGCCGGAAAAGCTGTTGACACACTCGTAATCTCTGCGGCATATGATCAGTATATCTCTGGTAGAAAAGATGTGCTGGAAGTGTCAATTGCCGGCGGTGTGCAGGCTGCCAGCTTCAACACTAAGGTTACAGTAAACGTCACTGGTCCCTGCTTTGAGGGGGATATCGTGTTGGATGAAATGCTGGGTGATTACGCGCAGACATACGATGGCGGCTATGGCCCCTACACTACAAGCGTGGTAAGCGCAACTCCCATCGACGCGACTTCTGCACGTGTTGTAATTTCAAACATCTTCGACTGGGGCTGGGACGATCTGGAGTTTGTACTCGACTGGTCTGATCCTTCCAATCCGAAAATCAGCTTCGATCCTCAACCCACAGGATTTGACGCAGGCAATCTCAACTCCATAGTGGCTGGCCACGAGGCGTGGATAGCGCCTCCGTCCAATGGTGATATGGGTACTTACTCGTATTGCGACGGCACCATCACTATTAATTATAGAGTCTGTATGCCTACGTATGGTGGAGGCGTATGTTTCACAAACGGGTACACAACCATGATGGCGAGGTAATAGTCTCTCAAGTCTCTTAATAAAAGGGCCGCTTGTTAATTTTTTGACTAGCGGCCTTACAGTTTTTAATGGCCTCACAGTACACCCGCCTGCACAGTTACGTGCCAAAACTGCACAGTTATGCATCCAACCTGCACACTTATTCATTTGCACTTTTCTGAATGGAAAAAGCTGATAATTTTAAGCGGCATCTGAAGCCACTTTTTTTCCTACGCCTTTCTGGTTTTTATATTTCGGTCGGGCAACATTCTTGTTGCCCGAATTTTTTTCTACAGCTTTATCTCCTCGTCGTGTTTATCGAAGAAATGAAACTCCGTGAGATGGTAGTTGGAGTTTTCCTTGATTTTGAATTTGCGGCCTAACTTGCGCTGCCATTTCCATTTTTTGGATGTGAACCAGCCTTTAGTGAGATAGGCGTACATAATGGGATGTACAACCAGGGTGAGGTCTTTATGCTGGTGGTTGATGAGATACGTTAAATTCTTTTCTATTTCATCTTCCAGTAAGAGGGTCGAAGAGATTTTGCCGGTGCCGGCGCAGCTGGGACAAACTTCCTGCGTGTTGATATTCACTTCGGGCTTCATACGCTGACGCGTAATCTGCATCAGTCCGAATTTAGATATAGGCAGTACTGCATGCTTCGCGCGGTCGGTCTTCATGAACTCTTCCATCGACTCCAGCAGTTTGCGCTTGTTTTCGGGCAGCTTCATGTCGATGAAATCGCATACGATGATACCACCCAGATCGCGCAGGCGCAATTGCCGCGAAATTTCCGCAGCAGCCTCGAGATTCGTCTCCAATGCATTCTGCTCCTGGTTATTGCCTACGCTCTTATAGCCGCTGTTTACGTCTATAACGTGCAGCGCTTCCGTATGCTCGATAATGAGATAAGCGCCGCTGGGCAGGTTCACCGTCTTGCCGAAAGCTGCTTTCACCTGTTTGGTAATGCCAAACTGGTCGAATATGGGCAGGCCGTTGTGATAGTATGACACTATCTCGGCTTTTTCGGGAGCAATGCGTTGAATATAGTTGCGTGTATCGTTGTAAATATTGCGGTCGTTGACCACAATCTTGTTGAAGTCTTCGTTGAGCAAATCCCTCAGCATGCTGGTGGTCTTGGTTTGCTCGCTGAGGATTTTAGCGGGCGCCACGGCATTCCTGAGGTTCTTCTGGATGGTTTTCCAGGTTTCAGTCAGTTCCTGCAGGTCTTCGTGCAGTTCAGCAGTATTCTTTCCTTCCGCAGCTGTGCGCACAATTACCCCGAAGTTTTTGGGTTTGATAGCCTCCACGATCTTCTGCAAACGCTTTCTTTCGTCGGCAGAGTGAATTTTGCGTGAAACGGCTACAATATCGTTGAAGGGGGTTATGACAACAAAACGTCCGGGGAGAGAGATTTCACAACTGAGGCGGGGGCCTTTGGCGGCGATGGGTTCCTTAAGAATCTGAACCAGTATGTTGGGTTTGCCGCTGAGTACTTCATTAATCTTACCGGTCTTGACGATCTCCGGCTCTACCTGAAATTTTCCGAAGTCGAAGCCTTTTTCGCTGTTATCGTTGATCGCCATCTGGGTAAACTTCAACAGCGAGCGGGCATAGGGACTGAGATCGGTGTAATGCAGAAAGGCATCTTTCTCGAATCCAACGTCCACGAAAGCGGCGTTGAGACCGGGAATCAGCTTTTTTACTTTCCCCAAATAAAGATCGCCTACGGCGAAACTGGCATCCGCTTTTTCATGATGCAGTTCCACGAGCTTTTTATCCTCCAATAGGGCTATTTCAACGCCCTGGGGAGCCGCGTTTATAATAAGTTCCTTATTCAAGCGTAATAACTTTTACCATCTAACCATCATCACTACAAGGAAAGGTGCTGAAGAGGTATTAGTTGACAGGTATCAGAATTTCAAGCAATCTGTAATAAATGTCAACATAACAGGTTCAGCAATAGAAGGAAGGGGCCTGGTAAATCAGCCTGCAAGAAGATTAAACTTAGCGGTTCTTCTTCTTATGCCGGTTCTTTCTGAGTCTCTTTTTACGCTTGTGCGTGGCTATTTTGTGACGCTTTCTTTTTCTACCACAAGGCATAAACACCAATGAGTTTAGATGAATGAATTAATTTGTTTAATGTTTTTTAAATTTTCCTTTCGGAAAGGTTTATTGCTTTAATGAGTTGATACGATCGTCAATATCTTTTATAAATTCAGGGTTTTCGATCAGCTTCTTGCTTTCTTCATACCATTTGATGGCATTGACCTTATCGCCCTGCATTTCGTATGTATCAGCCAGCAGCAATGCCGCTTCGACGTTACGGGGTTCATACTGAACCACTTTCAGTAAACGCTCGACGGCTTTGTCTAATTGTCCCGACAACCGGCTGCCCATAGCCAGCGTAAATTGGGCATAGGTATTGGCGGGGTCACGGTCGGCAACTTCGCGCACCATCAGAATTCCCTGCATGGGGGTTTCGCTGATGCCGCCGAAAATATAACAACTGCCCAGGCCAACCTTCAACGAATCGTTGGAGGGATTTAGTTCTAAAGCCTTTTCAAACAACTCCTTGGCCTGGTTGGCCATCCATTTTTTCAGGGCAGGGTTCTGCTGACGCTGAACGCCGTCCAAAAAGAAATGGGCAGCAAAGGTGAGATTTTTTTCAGAATTTTCCAATTTGGCCGCTTCTGCGGTATACCAGGCGGCGGGAAGCAGCATATGGGCCGAATCGCGCCAGAAGGCGGCCAGCTGGTTATAGACTTTGATCTGCTGGTCTTTTACATCGCCGCGAACCACCGCAGCCTCCAGCATACTAACATGTGTTTGCTGCGAAGCGGTCAGCTGCTGACGCGAAGCATCGAGTATGTCGTTGATGGTTATGTCGTTGGACTCGGTAGCCGCTACGGCCCGGTCAACGTTCTTCTTAGGGGGAATGGTTCTGCCAAAAAAATAAATCACGCAAAAGAGCAAAGCTCCACCGCCGATAACAAGAATCTGCTGCTTATTCAAACCTTAATTGTTTAAGGCAGCAAATTTACACCTCATCGTCCGGGTTTGGCTGATCTTCTTTTACAGATTGTAATTTTTTAACTTCTGCCACGAATTCTTTGGCAGGTTTGAACGCCGGAATATAATGCTCAGGAATATGCACCGCAATATTCTTCTTGATATTACGTCCGATCTTCGCAGCTCTCTTCTTGGTAATGAAGCTGCCAAAGCCACGGATGTAAATGTTCTCACCCTGGGCCAAGGTGTCTTTTACTTCCTTGAACATGGTTTCAAGCGTAACCAGAACATCAACCTTCGGGATACCTGTTTTTTCCGATATTTGGTTAACGAGGTCTGCCTTTCTCATGCCGATGAATTTTAAACGGGTTATGAAAAATTTTTTTTATTGACCAGATTCATTACGCACTCGGGCAATTGGCACATAATCAATTCATTAATGAAATTAAGTGTAAATTCTCATATTTGCAAGAAAATGATAAACTATTGAAAATGAATTATTCCATACCCTGTTTTGCCAAATTCTCGCAATATACCTCATTATCAGAACGTTACTGGGGCGTAAGTTAGTATGAGGCCGGATTTCACCCAAAAATTGTTGGATTGGAATCAGCATTCCAATACCAGGCAAATGCCCTGGAAAGGCGAAAAAGATCCGTACCGAATATGGCTTAGTGAAATAATTCTCCAGCAAACCCGCGTTGAACAGGGATGGGCCTACTACGAAAAATTCATTACTGCATTTCCTGCTATACAAGATCTCGCAGCTGCCGACGACAAAAGAATTTTCAAAATGTGGGAAGGACTGGGTTATTACAGGCGTTGCAAAAACCTGATTGCAGCCGCGCGTAAGATTGTGAACGAGTACAATGGGAAATTTCCCGACAACTACGAAGCAATCAAAGCATTACCCGGAATCGGACCCTATACCGCAGCGGCTATTTCTTCCTTTGCATTCAACGAACCGCAGGCAGTGGTAGACGGAAATGTTCAAAGAGTGATCGCGCGCTATTTCGGCATTTCTACACCCATCGATACAACAGCCGGGAAAAAATTATATCATAGTCTTGCGCAAGCACTGCTCGATAACGAAAACCCCGGCATCTACAACCAGGCCATCATGGATTTTGGCGCGGTGGTATGCAAACCACAGAATCCCCTCTGCGAAACATGTATTCAACGTGCCGAATGTGAGGCATATGCGCACGGACTGGTGCAGCAATTACCCGTAAAAGAAAAAGCCATCCAAAGAAAAAACAGGTGGTTTTGCTACTATATCATCCGCTTGCACGACCAGGTGTACATCAGGTTGCGAAGGGACAAAGATATTTGGGAAAATCTTCATGAGTTCGTGTTTTATGAACTGCAATCTGCACCCGAATTTTCTCCCGCCGAAGCTCCTTTTCTGCGCGAGCTGTTCGGGGATCAACAATACGAGGTGAGCAGCATCAGCCGCCTTTATAAACAACAGTTGACACACCAGGCTATAACAGGACAGTTTATTGTAATAAACGTTGACCGGCCGGTGCCCGCCCTGCAGGATTATCAATTGGTAAGTAAGAAAGAACTATCTCATTACGCATTTCCCCGGCTCATCAATACTTTCCTGAACGATGAGTCTTCTTCGGCACAATTATTTTAATGGTTTCCGAACTATTGCTGCTCAATGACTAAGGAGGCCAAAAATTTATTTATTTCTATTAAAAAATTTAACTTTAAAGAGAATTAAACCGGCAGGCGATTATTAAACATCAAACTTACCATTATGAGAGGAGTAAACAGGGTTATGCTAATTGGTAATTTAGGACGAGACCCGGATGTGCAGTACTTGGAAGGTAATATAGCCGTTGCAAAATTTCCGTTGGCAACAACAGAAACATTCAAGGACCGGGCAGGAAAGCTGATTTCGCAAACAGAGTGGCATACAGTGGTTTTATGGAGAGGATTGGCGGAACTGGCGCAAAAGTATTTACATAAAGGAAGTTTGGTGTATATCGAGGGCAGGCTGCGCACACGCAGTTGGGAAGATAAGGAAGGAAATAAAAAGTTTGCGACAGAAGTGGTAGGCGACAACCTGATTATGCTCGACAAAAGATCCGACGGTCACGGCCCGCACGCAGGCTCGCATGGCGAAGGTGCAGAAGGCTTCAACGCCGATATACCCCCGATGACTGATTCGGGATCACCCGCCCAGGATTTACCATTCTGAGCAGTTTAAACATTATTTTTAACTTTAATTATTTTCGATAGGGCAGGCCGTAAGACCTGCCTTTCTGATGAGATGACAATAAAATGGACTGGATTGAGTTGTTGATTGGCTGGCGAAACTTTCGGTTTCGTAAGCCGGTTGGATTGTAAAAAATTGTTGACGAAAACCCTTGATTTTGGATTATCCTTCGGACTATTTTTTTATAGGGCATATTTTTACTCCATTACTGCTCGTGGCTAATGTACAGGCTACCACCCTGCTGGCGGCTGTTGTATTGATACTTCTGCTTCTTTCATTCTTTGTGTCAGGCGCTAAGGTGGCGTTTTTTTCTCTTTCTTACCGCGATATCAACATGCTGAAGACAAAGCAGGATACCGCCTGGAAGCGCATTGTCAACCTGCTTGAAGACGCACGCATGCTGTACGCCACGCTCATGATCGCCAACACGCTGGTAAATATCGCCATCATCATTCTCGGCAATTACCTCATAGACCAGGTGCTGGTGTTGAAAGAAAGCGCGTGGACCGGCCTCATTTCTTATGCCATCAAAATAGTGATCATCGCTTCGCTGATCATATTGTTCGGACAGATACTTCCCAAAGTGAGAGCAACGCAGAATAACCTGCGTGCGGCGTATGAAACCTCTTTCCTGGTAGAAGTGATCTACTATCTCTTCCGGCGGCTGGGTATCTGGATGATACGCGTGAGCGACAGCGTGGAGAAAGCATTTGGCGGAAAGAAATCGCGCATATATGCGCAGCAGCAGATGGAGCAGGCCATCAAATCAACCGTGCCCGAAGAAGAAGAACAGCGCATACTGGCCGGCATTTACAAATTTGCGCATATTACCGTAAAGCAGATCATGATTACGCGCCTGGACGTGCATGGCGTGGAATACGATACCAGCTTTGGCGATCTGAAAAAGCGCGTGGAAGAACTGCATTACTCGCGACTACCTGTGTACAAAGGAAGCCTCGACAATATCATGGGCATTGTGTACACCAAGGACCTTCTGCCTTACCTGAATGAACCGGATAGTTACGACTGGCACCACCTGTTGCGCGCGCCCTACTTTGTGCATGAGCACAAATTCATTGAAGACCTGCTGAAAGAATTTCAGAAAAGACGCGTTCATTTTGCCGTAGTGGTAGACGAATTTGGCGGCACCAGCGGTATTGTGACGCTCGAAGATATTTTGGAAGAAGTTATTGGCGATATTCGCGACGAATTTGATGAAGAAGACAGCGGTATCAAAAAAGTGGATGAAACCACCTATGTGTTTGACGGCCGCACCATGATACACGATGCCACCAAGGCAATGAACCTGCCTGCTGATACGTTTGATATGGTAAGAGGTGACAGTGATTCCCTGGCCGGTCTTATTCTCGAATTTGAAGGTGATATTCCCAAAGAAAATTCGGTGGTGACCATCGGCGATTTTGAGTTCACCATACTCGAAGTGGATCACAGCCGCATCAGGAAAGTAAAAGTTACGATTAAGCCGCAATTGGTATGATGAACATGAAAGCATTTGTTAGTTTACTGGCAGCCGTTGTTTTTGGTCTTATCGCCTGCAACAGCGATTATACGCCCCGAAAGAAAGGATATTTCAAGATCAATTTCCCCCAACACGAATACCAGCTGTTCGATATGCCGGGCTATCCCTACACTTTCGAATACCCGGTGTACGCCAATATTGTGAAGGACACCACTTTTTTTGATGAAGCAGCCGAAAATCCTTACTGGATCAACGTGGATTTTCCCCAATTCAATGGCAGAATATATGTAAGTTATAAAGAGGTGGGAAAAACTGATATCGAAAAGCTGGTGAACGATGCTTTCAAAATGACCTTCAAGCATACCACCAAGGCCACTGGCATAGACGATTCGGTGATGGTGACGCCCAATGGTATCACAGGCATGTTTTTTCATGTGGGCGGCAATGCAGCCACTGCACGCCAGTTTTTTGTGACCGATTCGGTTAAACATTTCCTGCGGGGCGCTCTCTATTTCGACGCCACCCCCAATGCCGACTCGCTGGGTGTGGTAAATGATTTTCTGCAGGAAGACATGAATCACCTGATCAATACGCTGCGTTGGAAGAAATAATTATTTAACTTGTCTCTTACTCTCTCCAACCAAAATATTGCTTATGAAAAGGCAAATACTGCTTGTAGTGTGCATTGTGTTGTCGTATTGCGCCGCTTTTGCGCAGGCTCCCAGGCTGGAGGATAGTCTGCGCACCCTGCTTTCAAAGGCAAAGTCTCTCGAAGAACGCATGCACTGGACTGCTGAACTGGCAGTACATTACATAGAATCAGACAGGCAGAAGAGCGAAGAGTATGCGCTGGGAGTGATAGAGATGGCCGATTCAAGCCGCAACAGGGAGCTGATAGCAAAGTCCTGGATATATAATGCCCACCGTTGTTATGCCCTTGCTGCTTTCAAAGAATATCTTGCCCGCGGAATTGAATACTCCCATAAAGCGCTGGAAATAGCAAGAAGCAATAATCTCCCCGAGTACCAGGCCTGGGCCTATGTGCAGCTGGCCCGCGGACAACGGTTGAACGGTGAAATTGAAAAAGCCGTCAACTCCAACATACAAGCCATTGCACTGGCAACCGATATCGATAACGACTCGCTGAAAGTGTATGTCTATACTTCTCTCGGTAATACATATCTCCAGAAAGATGAAAAGCTCCTGGCTTTTCGCAACTACCTGCAGGCGCTGAATGTGGCCGAAGAAAGCGGTAATTACAATTTGTTATTGGGCGTTTATGGAAGACTGGCCGGTTTTTATTTGTCCATGGAAGACTATGAAAAGGCCAAGGACTATGAATTTAAGAAACTGGCAGCGTTGCGCGAAAAAAACAGGCGCTTTGAAATGCTGGAGGCATATACCTCGATCGGAAACCTGTATGTGAACGCCAAACAATACGATCAGGCGAAAAAATATTTTGAGACGGTGATAGCATTGGCCGATTCGCTGCAGTTTCCCGCGTTTAAACTCGGAAGTTACCTGCGTATTGTAAACATGTATCTCACTGCGCAGGAAAACCAGAAAGCCCTCGACTATTTCAACGCGCATCCCCAGGTGGCCGAGTATATGCTGAAACATGGAATGGATTATGTTCTCGACAATGCTTATGGCGCCATTTATACATTAACGGGCAACCTGGATTCGGCAGGACCGCGTATGGCGCGCGCCGAAAAAGGTTTTGAAGCAAAGACCTCACTGGGTGGCAGGTTTTATTTTTATACCAACTATGCCTGGTACTATAAGTTGCGCAAAGACTATGATAAATCGATCGCGTATTGGGTGAAAGCAAAAGAAGCGGGCGATCATCTCGGCAGCCTCGAATTTCAGCAATACGTATTCATCAATCTCGACTCGGTCTATATGTTGAAAGGCGATTATAAGAATGCGCATTTCTACAACTCGCAGGCAGCGAAGCTGAAAGACAGCCTGCAAAAACTCTCCAAGGAAAAGGATTTGCTGAGCCTGGAGATCGAAAACGAAAACCGCCGCAAAGAGCGTGAGGCTGTCCGCCTGGAGCAGGAAAAAAACAGGAGACACAATATCCAGTATATGGCGATTGTAATAGCCATTGCTTCGATATTCCTGGTGCTGGTGATGGCCGGGGTATTCAGCGTGTCGAAGACCACCATACACGTGCTCGGATTTTTTGCATTTATCTTTTTATTCGAATTCATCATACTACTGGCCGATAACCAGATACACCACTGGACGCACGGCGAGCCGTGGAAGGTGCTGGCCATAAAGATTGTGCTGATAGCTATGCTGTTGCCGCTGCATCATTACCTGGAGAAGAAACTGATCAGCTATCTCACCACGCAAAATTTGCTGAAGGAAAAAGGAAGGAGTTTTGTACGAAAATGGTTTAAAAAGAAAGGTGCCGGTGTTCCATTAAGTAATACGTAATTTTGCCCTTTATACTTTAAAAAGATCATTCGTGATAGCAGTAGATAATGTGCTGATAAGCGACGAAATTGCCGAAGCCCGCTTTGTATGCGACCTTGTGAAATGCAAGGGTGGTTGTTGCGAAGAAGGAGATGCCGGCGCCCCGCTCGAAGACGAAGAGCTCGACCTGATAGTTGAGTTATTCGAAAAAGTAAAGCCTTACCTCACCGAGGCTTCCATTGCTGAAATAGAACGTAAGGGAAAATATGTGTACCATCGCGAATTTGGCTGGGTAACGCCCACCCTGGGCGATGACCGCGAGATATGCGTGTATGGCAACCGCGATGAAAAAGGCATCATCAAATGCGCCTGGGAGCAGGCCTACAACGATGGTGTTATACCCTGGAAAAAACCCATTAGCTGTCACTTTTTTCCCATTATTCAAAAAAGCGGGAAAAAGAAAGGTGATTTTGACCGCCTGAACTACGAACCGCGTGAACGTCTTTGCAGCCCTGCCTGTGCTTTGGGTAAAAAACTGCAGGTGCCGGTGTACCAGTTTCTGAAAGAACCCATCATAAGAAAGTATGGCGAAGCGTTTTACGAAGCGCTCGACAAGGCCGCGAAGATGTATATGGAGGGCAAGCAGAGGGGAAAGCGATAACCGGTATGTGCGGGATGCCCGGCAGACCGGATAATACTAAATTGGCAATTCAAGAAGGGTATTCAATGGGTGATCATGCAGCTTCATTTATAGCAAAAGCCACTGTGAAGGCCGCGGATCTTACGCATCGCCGCACCGTCAACTTCAACATCAGCAAATACAATATGGCTGTGCCATTGGGTAAACAGCAGTTTACCGATGTGCACCTGGCGCGCGAAAGAGCCAAGAACATAAAATGGCGCGCCCTCGAAATGCTCGACCAGCAACTGGAAGAGTTTGAAGCCAACCTTACCCGTCGCGGCGGCAAAGTGATATGGGCTGAAGATAGCAAGCAGGCCCTCGAAGAAATAAGGAAGATCTGCGAGGCGAAGAACTGCAAGACCATCGTGAAGAGCAAAAGCATGGTGACTGAAGAAATTCACCTGAACGAATTTCTCGAAAAGCATGGCATCGAAAGCGTGGAGACCGACCTGGGAGAATACATACAACAGCTGGCCGGCGAGCCGCCTTATCACATAGTGACGCCCGCCATGCACAAAAGCAAAGAAGATATAGCGAGGCTGTTTGCCGAAAAACTGAATACCAAACCCAATCTTACCCCCGAGCAACTTACACTGGTGGCACGCGATGTACTGCGCGAAAAATACGTGAAAGCTGAGATCGGTATTACCGGCGCCAATTTTATCATTGCTGATATCGGCGGAGTGGCTGTTTCAGAAAATGAGGGCAATGCGCGCCTTAGCAACGCATTTCCCAAAACGCATATCGTGATCACCGGCATCGAGAAAGTGATACCGAGTATGAACGACCTGGCGCTGTTCTGGCCCCTACTGGCCACCTATGGCACCGGCCAACAGATAACCAGTTATAATACTATTATTTCAGGTCCGCGACAGGAAGGCGAACCCGATGGCCCTGATGAAATGTATGTGATACTGCTCGACAATGGCCGCACCAACATACTGGCCAATGAAAAAGCACGCGAGAGCTTGTACTGCATTCGTTGTGGCGCCTGCCTTAATGCCTGCCCGGTGTATAAAAACATCGGCGGTCACGCATACGAGACTACCTATAGCGGCCCTATAGGCTCGGTGATAACCCCCCATTTGAAAAAACTGGAAGAGTGGAAACACCTGAGCTATGCCTCATCGCTTTGCGGCAACTGTACAGAAGTGTGTGCAGTGAAAATCAACCTGCATGAGTTGCTGCTTGAAAACAGGTACGAGGCGGTAGAAACCGGCGCTTATAGCTGGAGCGAGAAAATGGCCTGGAAAGCCTGGAAAAAAGCAAGCCTCAGCCGCAAGATGATGAATATGGGCAGCGGTAAAATGAAGAACTGGGTGGTGAATAAGATATTTACTGCGTGGACAGCCAACCGAGGCGACCTCAATTTTTCCCAAAAAACATTCAATGAAATGTGGCGGGAACAAAATAGCTGATGCTGATCGTTTATTGTCATATCATTACACCCCGGCTGCAATACATCGTAGAATTTTTCAGCAAGGAATTGTTTGAAGAGCCTGTTCGCATCACTACCGATCCCAACGAATTCAGGCAGTATGACGGGCCGCGTCTCAATTATTCCGACGGCCCGCTCACCGATCAAGAGTTTTTTATAAAAAACACCTCTCTTCTTTTTGAAAACAATATAGAGCCACAGACCATCCGCTGTTTTGAAAAAAATAAGTACAAAGCTTTTTTCCCGACGCAGGGCGACTGGCCCTTCGACATACTCGCCGCTTCATTTTACCTGCTGAGCCGTTACGAAGAATATCTTCCCCACGAAAAGGATATGTACGGAAGGTATGCGCATACCAATTCGCTCGCTTTCCGAGAAGGCTTTTTACATATACCACTTGTGAATGTGTGGCTGGAAGATTTTAAGAAAGCATTGAAAGAAAAATTCCCCGGCATACAATTCCGCCGTGGTCAATTCAAATGCGCGCTGAGTTATGATATCGACATCGCTTATTCTTATCTCGAAAAAGGATTTGTGCGCACGGCTGGTGGTTTTGCACGATCGATATTGCAGGGGAAATGGTACGAAGTGCGCGACCGCTGGCAGGTGTTGCGTGGCAGGAAAAGAGATCCTTACGATTGTTTTGAATGGCTCGACGCGCTGCATTTGTATTGCAGGCTGAAGCCTTATTTTTTCTTCCTGGTGGCAAGAAGTACTTCGAAATACGATAAGAACATTAATCCCGATTCGAAGCTTTTGCAAAACCTCATCAGTTACTATGCGTCGTCGTATAAGATAGGCCTGCATCCTTCCTGGCAAAGCGGGGATGAAGAAGGGCTCTTGCACGAAGAAAGAGAATGGCTGGAAGTGATAGCCGACAAAAAAATCATTCGCAGCCGCCAGCATTTTATCCGGTTCACGCTGCCTTATACTTTCCGGAACCTGATCAATGCCGGCATACAGAAAGAATTTTCCATGGGCTATGGCACTATCAATGGTTTCAGGGCATCAGTATGTTCGTCCTTTGCCTGGTACGATTTGGAGCAGGAAAAGAAAACCCCTCTGCTCTTATATCCATTCTGCTTTATGGATGCTAATGCTTACTATGAACAAAAACTCACCCCCGGGCAGGCGTACAACGAATTGATGATGTATTACGAGCAGGTGAAAAAACTAAAAGGAGTTTTCATTTCTGTATGGCACAATTTCATACTGGGCACCGACCGCCAGTTTGCCGGATGGCGAGATATGTTTGAGTTGTTTATGAAGGAAAATGTGTACTGGGATGCTTACTACGATGAAGAGGTGTGAATTAAATCCCGCAACAATCGAAAAAAATCAATGGTGAAACATTAAGCGACCATATTTGAATACGGCCCCCGGAAAAGAAATCCCGGGTCGATACGATTCAGGGAAGGTGATCCGGGGCAAGTTTGAGAGCATGATTGCCCTGAATACACACTGGCATGCCATACAATCCGCGCCGCATACCGGTTTTAGACCGATATGCGCTGACCGGTTCTAGTGTTTAAAGTGACGCATGTCTGTCATAACCATGGCCAGCTTGTTTTGCTGACAATATTCAATCGAGTCTTTGTCTCTCACTGAGCCGCCGGGTTGGATAAATGCAACGATACCTGCTTCGTGACCAATCTTCACGCAGTCGTTGAAGGGGAAGAATGCGTCGCTGGCGAGTACGGCATTTTTCAGATCAAATGAAAATTGTTTTGCTTTCTCTATGGCGTGACGCAATGCATCTACGCGGCTGGTTTGTCCGCAGCCTTTGCCGATCAGTTGTTTGTTTTTTACCAGTGCAATGGCGTTCGATTTAAGATGTTTGCACACCAGGTTGGCAAATTCCAGGTCGGCTTTTTCCTCGGGAGTGGTCTCGCGGCCGCCCACTTCTTCCCATTTCTTATAGTTGCCTTCGTCAACGCTTTGCGTGAGTGTGCCGTTCAGCACGCTCTTGAACATGTTGTTGCTGGTCTTCCAGCCTTCGTTCAACACCAGCAGTATGCGGTTCTTTTTCGATTGCAGCACTTTCAGCGCACCAGGATCGAAGCCGGGGGCTATCAGCACTTCGAAGAAAATCTCGTTGATGGCTTCGGCGGTGGCCGCGTTGATGGGGCGATTGCATACCAGCACGCCGCCGAATGCACTTTCGGGGTCGCCGGCCAACGCATCTTTCCAGGCCTGCTCGGGCGTTGGTCTTGAAGAAATGCCGCACACGTTGGTATGCTTGATGATCGCGAAGGTGCATTCAGAAAATTCGCCGATCAGTTGGATAGCAGCATCTATATCAACGAGGTTGTTATATGAAATTTCCTTTCCGTGCAATTGCATGAACACTTTGCTGAGGTCGCCATAGAAGCCGGCCCGCTGGTGCGGGTTTTCACCATAGCGCAGAATCTGCTGCACGCCCTGGTTCATGATGGTCCATTCCTGTTGCGGGTGGAAATAGTTATAAATAGCTATATCGTAATGAGCCACCACTTCAAAAGCTTTTGCGGCAAATGCGCGGCGTTGTTCCAATGTGGTTTCGCCGTTTTGACTGGTGAGCAATTGTTCGAGTAATGCGTAATCGCTTTTAGCAGCCACTACCACCACATCTTTATAATTTTTTGCGGCGCCGCGAATCATCGAAGGTCCGCCGATATCGATTTTTTCGATAATTGCTTTTTCATCGTTGGTGCTGGCCACGGTCTCTTCGAAAGGATAGAGATCAACGATCACGAGATCTATCCCGGGAATTTTGTATTGTTTCATTTCCTGCACATCCGTTTCATTGTCGCGGCGACCCAGGATACCGCCAAATACGGAAGGGTGCAGCGTTTTTACACGGCCGCCTAAGATGGAGGGATAGCTGGTCAGATTTTC
Organism: uncultured Chitinophagaceae bacterium; assembly: GCA_937958995.1. Classification (GTDB taxonomy): domain Bacteria; phylum Bacteroidota; class Bacteroidia; order Chitinophagales; family Chitinophagaceae; genus CALCIN01. The sequence goes on along the minus strand of CALGAP010000008.1, from coordinate 150,268 downwards.
AACGGGCACTACGGGAATGCCGAGTTTTTCTATAAAACTCTGTGTGCCACCGGTGCTATAGATGGTTACGCCCAGTTTGTGCAGGGCATTCACCACGGGTTCGAGGCCATCCTTATAAAAAACGGAAATGAGTGCTGATTGTATTTTCTTGGTCATCTGCGTAAAAAAATTGAAGACCGCCGTGCATTTTGCCGGCGAGGCGCAAAGGTAATTTAATGCGGGCTCAAAACAAAAGCTCCTTGTTCACCTACCACGTGACAGGCAATTCCTGCCCGCTCACAGTCATTTTTCCAGCGGCTGATACTGCCAAACGAATTGGACGCATCTATCACTATCTGCTGGCAGTCAAATGCGTTGGCTATATCGTTGATGCCAACAGCCGCGTTTTTTGAAAGAATGATAATATCCGCTTTAATCTTTCGTGCAGGGTTTTGCAGCCGCATATTTGAATCAATCAGCAGCACCGACATTTTTCCAAACGGGAAAAAATTTGCTGCGCCGGGTGATGCCTGCAGGTGTTCAACGGTCTTTATTCGATGGAGTATGCGCGAAGGTTGAAGATGAAAATTTACCTGCGACTCGTCCTGGAGCAAAGCACTATCCCCTTTAAAAGAACATTTTCTGCCGGCAATGAAATCGATGGCCTGCGTTTTGGGAATATTGTACACGATGATTTCCTGTTGTTGTGATGCCTGGTAAAATGAATAGGCTCTTATTATGGAAAATATCAGCAGAAAGGAGTGGGCGGCGATGAGCGCGCGTTTATTTTTTTGCAGCCACCACGATGTGAAACCTGCGATAGCTGCGTATAGTAAAACTACCTGCGAAAAATTCAATTGTAATCCCTGCCATACGGCGAAGGGCAATTGGCCTGTGTGCTCGACAAAATTATTGAGGAACCGAATGCTTTGCAGCAGGCTCCAGCCAATGATTTCAGCGATGGGTGGCAGCCACGCGAAGGAGCATAATAGTATTTCTACGAATAGTATGATACTCGACAAGGGCACTGCCAGCAAATTGGTGAAGAGGAAAAGGGTAGGGAACTGGTGAAACTGGTATAGACAGATGGGAGTGGTAAGAATTTGCGCAGCCAGTGTTACAGCAATGAGTTGCCACAGTTTATCGATCAACTTATTATTGAAGAGCAGGCTGTTGTAGATAGGCTTCATGAAAATTACGATGCTGAGCACGGCGGCATAAGAGAGTTGGAAGCCGGCATGCCACAACCAGAAGGGATTGATGCACAGCAGCAGAAAAGCGGAAGCTGCGAGCGAATTGTATATGGAAGTTTTTTTGGAGAGACTATTACCAATCACGATGCAGGTAAACATCAGCGCGGCGCGCAGCACGGATGGAGAAGCGCCGGCGGCAAAGCTGAATAACCATAATCCTGTAATGATAATAAGTGGTTTTATGTAACGCAAACGTTTGAGTTGGTCGAGAGGCTTTGTGAGCAGATTGAGCAGCCAGTAGATAAGTCCGAGATGAAGTCCTGATATAGCGATGATATGAACGACACCAGTTGCTGCGTAAGCCTGTGCCAGGTGCTTATCGAGATCGTCTTTATAACCTATGAGCATGGCTTCGGCGAGGCCGGCTTCTTTGGAGCCATGAATGTATTTTTTTAAAATACTAATGACAAACCCTCGGATTTGAAAAAGAAATTTTTTCAGAACGTTATCATTCTTTATTTTCATTGTAACATACTCTCCCGGTTTCAGGTACACCTGGTGATAGATGCCGCGAAGCGCGCAGTAAGCCTGGAAGTCGAAGGAGCCGGGGTTCCCGGAGTTCTTAATTGGTTGCAGTGATTTGAAAAACATCAGTTGATCGCCATACTGAACTGCTGAAGACTGAATATCTTTTTCGAAGTAGATCAGTATATTCCCTTTCGATACCTTCATTACGCCATTACTCCTTATTAAAGCTTGCACGGAAGCAAGGGCTCTGAATGAATTGGATTTTTCGCTCGGTGGCTCTTCGATAGATGTTATGATCGTATTTCCTACAGAATAATACTTACTGGCCCGATTTGGATGATTGCGAAGATCGGCATGGAATGTTATTAGCATTCCTACCGAAGCTATCAAGACGTGTATGCTACATCCGATCCACCCTTTGAAAGCGAATTTCGACGACAGAGAAAAGGAAAAAACAGATAAAAAGATGCTCGACCCCATCAGCAAGACCCAGCCGATGATGGCGTTGGTATGCCCATGCCATTGTATAATGATTCCCGCCAGGAATGGTATGAGCAAGCGCACGAATGGCGCTTCTTTCCAGATGAATAATGACGTTGAAAATGTTTGCATAAGCGAACGGATTTTTTCGCTCCCTTATGCATCAACCGGAATTTTTCGGGCAGACTGTTGTGTGGTACAAATAAAGCAGGGCAAAAATAAAACTACCTACTCTATCTTACAAAGGACAAGGCTAATGGCAAATAAGATAAAGCAGGTAATAATGGGGAAAGAGCTTGGATGGTTACAGAAAAAAAAATTTCCTCAAGTGTTTGTGGAAAACAAAGGGCTTGAGGAAATCTGTCGGCGGGTTTTCACAGGAATATTGGATTCTTAAAACGGGATGATAGCAACTCTCCAAGACTAATATCCGACAAAAAAAATTGCTGTGGTAGAAATCAAACATATTATCCAGACGGTTTTTTATCCGATTAAAACACGGGTAGGGTATACCGTCTTTTTACGGGTAAGCATGGCCCGTTTTTTCACGGTATTATTTCGCGGCTTTCAACGGTTTTTTCCCCGCTTTTTTCACGTGAGTGGTTGAGGTGCTTTATTTTACAAATAATAGTAATTTATAATCAATTGACTAACACTCGCTTGTAGGCGAACCCGTGTACCTACCCTGTTTAATTTTACAGCGACAACACTATCACTCATCTCAAAACTCACCAACAATGTTAACAATTGAAAAAAAATCCTTACAGGTAGGACGGTTCGTAGACACTCAACATGTAAACACAGTTATCCGCCAGTACAAGCAGGAAAGGTGGCTGGAGAACTCTCGTCGTATTGGAAAAGATGACTCACTGAGCGTATGGTACAGCATTGAAGAACTCGAAATGTTCCTGGCCAAAGCAAAAGATCATGGCGCCAACGGTGTTCGCATGTATTTCGCCGAATACCCCGAAGGATATCATCCCGATGCCGACATGGACAACAGGCAGACAATCGTAATGGTTGCTACTAAGAGCAAGCAAGGATATAGCGACAGCAAAGATGTTTATGTAAATGATGGCAACAGGACGACAATTCTCGCTTACAACTTTGGTTCTGTATGTCCCAATTACTGCCCAGGCAAAGGTGGCTTGGACGGCGACACCTGGGGTGACATTGGCACTACACTGGTTGATAAAGGCGATGAAGGAATGATTGTAATCTAACCAGCTCTGATTATAACAGTATTTTCAACCCCCGGCTAACTCCGGGGGTTTTACTTTTGCAGTAATAAACTTTGTTTATTTTTAACTGCAATGGCAACACCCATCTATATTTATTTCTTAATCTTCAGTATCCTCGCGGGAATAACCGTCTATTTTCGCAAGAATGCACCGCTGTACTTGAGACTACTTCCGGTTTTCCTGTTAATGACTATTATAATAGAATATATTGGTTTTTGGATGTACAATCGTACCGGCACCAGTACTCCGCTGTTCAACTTTTATATAGTTTTCAATTTTACATTCTTTCTGTACATTTTAAGAGAAATTATTTCGGACAAGAAGTTTAAAAAAATCGGTCTGTATGCAATTATCGCGTACGCCCTTTGCACGCTCGTTAATATCTTTTACGGCCAGGGTTTGAATGTTTGGAATTCGATGAGTTATAGCCTCGGCTGTCTGCTGATAGTACTATTCTGTATTTACTATTTCCTCGAGCTCTTCAGAAAGCCAAAATCAACTCACCTTACCAAAGAGCCAGCATTCTGGATTGTCTCAGGCTTGTTATTTTTTTACTGCTGCAGTTTCCCATTCCTTGGGCTGAACAATTTGCTGAATGATGCCCCCTTAGTATTAAAAAACAACCTGCGGAACATTCTCGCAGTGTTAAACGTATTGTTATACGTGCTCTTCTCCATAGCCTTCCTCTGCCAATACAACTTCCGCCGCCCAACGGCAGCGAAGATTGAACAAGAATCCAGGAAGTTCGAACAAGGAATATTGAAATAACCTCCACCTCCTTCCTTCTCCTTCATCCTTCCCTGTTCCCTCTTCAATCTTCACTTCCGGGGGTAAAACACGGCTCAAATCCAGGCCAGCCAGCCCTTCTCCTCACCCGCAGCCTCCCTGTTTTGACTGCTTCAAACCACGCCTGAACTGCTCAATCCGGCACCCGAATTGCTTCGCCACCACGATATTTTAACGGTAGGACTCCCCGCTATTTCCCGGGCCTTTATACCAGTTTTTATGTATAGATCCATGGGGAAAAAACATATAAATAAGTGTTTTTTCACCTGTTTCTTCCATAAGCCGGCGATAGCTTTGACTCGCATTCAAATGATGTGGGTTTATGTTTTGAACGTGAGTTCTGTTGCCCCCGGGCAAAAAGGGTATCAAGTGAAAACCTGCCGGCGCCCGGGGGCATTTTTCTTGAAAGCATGAGGGGAATGTTCAACTTGAGTGAGGCCACCATTGCAGGAGGCGCCTACTCCGATTCGCAGCAGTCATTCAAGAAAGGAAATTGCTGTGTGTTGATATATCCGGTTGCTACACTTCCACTAATCCGTTCCTGATAGCATACAACACCAGCCCGATCCTGGTCTTTACCTTCAGCTTTTCAAATAATGAATTGCGGTAATCGTCCACGGTGCGGGGACTGACAAACATCTTCGCAGCGATGTCTTTGTAGGTTAACTCGGTGCAAACCCAGCGAAGAAATTCTTTTTCCTTTTCATTCAGATGCACCGGTTCTTCGGGCATGTCTATGTCTTTGTGAAGACCGCTGATGATTTTGCCGGAGATGTATTCGGAGAGATAGAAATCTTTTTTCAATACTGAATCGAGCGCCAGCTTCAACTCTTCGGGATCTGCATTCTTCATGATGTATCCTTTGGCGCCAAGACGCAACATGCGAATGATGGTGCCTTCGTCGCTGAACATCGAGAGTGCCAGCACCTTCACCTGCGGGAAATTCTTATAGATCCAGCGGGCAGTCTCGTAGCCGTCAGACTCGGGCATGTTTACGTCAAGCAGTATGATGTCGGGAATAATATGCTTGTTCAGTTTATCCTTTACTTCTTTTCCATTGTCGGCCTCGAATATTACCTGGTAATTTTCAAAAGAACTGATCAGGCGCGCTAAAGCGCTACGCAATAACGTGTGATCGTCGGCCACGGCTACTAATATTTTTTTACCTGTTGCCATCATTTTGTTCATTCGCATCTGCCTCCGGCAAAGGTAACCGTATGGTCACCGTTGTTCCTTTGCCCAATTCACTTTGCATATCCAACTCCGCGCCAATCAGCTTCGCCCTGTTGAATATACTTTTTAATCCGACACCGGCTGTTGAAGAAGCTGAATTTTTCTTAGCCTGTACATCAAAGCCAATGCCATCGTCGGCAATCTGCATTATAAATTCGTGGTCTGAATATTGCAAAGACACCTTCACCTTTTTGGCCTTTGCATGTTTGAGAATATTATTCATGTTCTCCTGGAAAATGCGAAACAGAAATATCGATTTCTGCTCGTCAAGGTGTTGCTCAGGACCTGTGATAGAAAATTCAATTTCCACCAGCCCGCTGCGTTTCAGGCTTTCCAGTTCAAATTGTATAGAATCTGCCAGCCCTATCTGCGCAATGCGATCGGTATGCAGGCTCTTGGTAAGATCGGCCAGGTCGGTCATGGCTTTATTCAAAATCTGCCGCGAGTTTTGAATGGGCTCATACGCTTCATGATCTTTCGATACAGGCAACACCGCCAGCGATAATTTCACCACCGACAACATCTGCCCGATGTTATCGTGCAATTCCTGCCCGATTGTCTTGAACGATTCTTCCTGGATTTCCAGTTGCGAACGCAGCACTTCGCGCTCGTACTCTTCGCGCATGCGCGTGAGCTCCTGCTCCTGCTTGTGCTGCCTGCGTTGGTATAAGAAAAGGATTGAAACAATAAAGCCAACCAACAACAACGCCAATACAGCCCCAATAACTATAATAAAATATATTTCAGGCCCCTGTTCCTGCATAGAATTTAATGTGGGACATGAATATAGAAAACATTCAGGAACCTTCGAGTAATTTTTTACAATACGCCACCTGGCCGATGTGATAGATGTTGTGTTGAATATAGCCGTTCAACAAAAAGCGGAAATTGTATTGCCGGAAATCTACAATCTCTTTCAAAAAATCATCATCCTTGCCCTGCAGTATGGCAATGATCTGCTGGTTCAGTTGCTGAAACCGGCGCAATCCTTCTTCCCAGCTATGCACGGCGGGATCGAGCGGGCGCCAGTCGATCTGATCCATATATTGATCGTCGGCTTTTTGATCACCTTCCAGTCTTTTCAACACAAATTCTGCCCACGCATTCATATGCCATAAGAGATCGGCCATCGAATGCGCATTATTGCCGGGTTTTTTGAAAGCCAGGGCAGGATCAATTTCTTTCAGCAGTGTCAGTACAGGACGGCCATACCATGGTTCTCCATCGAGCGTGCGCTGCAATGAAGAAATGATGTATTGAATTTCTTTGTTCATTGGACCAATTACTTGCTCAGGTACATGCTTCTGTCTTTATAAAGCTGCCTGAAGTACGGATCGCGCAGGTCTTTGATAAAGCGGATCGCCTCGCCGGTGCTCTTCATTTCCGGACCCAGCTCTTTGCTTACGCCCGGGAATTTTTCAAAACTAAATACCGGCTCCTTGATGGCATATCCTTTCAGACGTTTTACAAATTTAAAGTCGCGCAGCTTGTTTACGCCCAGCATTATTTTAGTGGCGATGTTCAGGTAAGGAATCTGGTATGCCTTTGCTATGAACGGCGTAGTGCGCGATGCACGTGGGTTGGCTTCTATCACATATACCTTGCCATCTTTGATAGCGAACTGTATGTTGATAAGGCCTCTTATGTTGAGTCGGAATGCGATCTTGCGGGCGTATTCTTCCATGGTCTCCACAATCAGCGGCGACAGGTTGAACTGCGGCAGCACGGCGTTACTATCTCCACTGTGAATACCGGCGGGCTCGATGTGTTCCATCACGCCCATTACGTGAAAATCTTCGCCATCGCAAATGGCGTCGATTTCGGCTTCCTGGCAGCGATCGAGGAAGTGGTCGATCAGGATTTTATTGCCGGGGATATGTTTCAGCAGGCTCACCACCGCTTTTTCCAGTTCCTCATCGTTAATCACGATACGCATGCGCTGTCCACCAAGCACATAGCTCGGGCGCACCAGCACGGGGTAACCAACCTGTCTTGCCACTTCCAGTGCTTCGTCCACATTGTAAGCGGTACCGTAGTTAGGATAAGGAATTTCCAATTCTTTCAGCATGTCGCTGAATCGGCCGCGGTCTTCGGCAATATCCATATTGTCGAATGAAGTGCCGATGATTTTCACTCCCTTCTTATGCAGGCGTTCGGCGAGTTTCAGCGCGGTTTGACCGCCCAATTGCACAATTACGCCATCGGGTTTTTCGAGCTCGATAATTTCCCAGAGGTGCTCCCAGAACACGGGCTCGAAGTAAAGTTTATCAGCAATATCAAAATCGGTGGAAACAGTCTCGGGGTTGCAGTTCACCATAATGGCTTCGTAGCCGCATTCTTTCAGCGCCAGCAAGCCATGTACACAACAGTAGTCGAATTCAATACCCTGCCCGATGCGGTTGGGCCCCGATCCTAACACAATTACTTTCTTGCGGTTTGAAACCTTGCTCTCGTTGTGATTGCCGGGCTCGAAGGTTGAGTAGAAGTAGGGGGTCTTTGCTTCAAACTCAGCGCTGCAGGTATCCACCATCTTGAATACGCGCGTAAGACCGATGGATTTGCGTTTTTCGTAAACCTGCTCATCATCAGCATCGCGCATGATCAGGGAGATTTGCGCATCGCTGAAGCCCAGGTCTTTTGCTTCTCTCAAAATTTCTTCGGGTAGTGTGCTGAGCTTGTACTTCGCGATCTCATTTTCCATATCAACGATCTTCTTGATCTCGTTGATAAACCACTTGTCTATGCCGGTGGCTTTGGCGATAGTGCCTACCGACACGCCCAGCATCAGCGCATCTTTTATGCGGAATATGCGATCCCACTTGGGAACCTTGATATATTCGATCAGTTCTTCGGCGTGCATCTGGCTCTTGCCATAGTAGCCAAGTCCCACGGCATTATTCTCCAGGCTCTGGCAGGCTTTCTGGATGGCCTCGGTAAAACTTCTGCCAATCGCCATCACTTCACCCACACTTTTCATCTGCAGGCCGAGTGTGTCGTTTGAACCTTTGAATTTATCGAAATTCCAGCGCGGCATTTTCACGATCACATAGTCGAGCGCGGGTTCAAAATAGGCCGAGGTGGTCTTGGTGATCTGGTTTTTGAGCTCATCCAGGTTGTACCCGATGGCCAGTTTGGCCGCAATCTTGGCGATGGGGTAACCGGTGGCTTTGGAAGCCAGTGCCGAGGAACGACTCACGCGTGGATTAATTTCCACAGCAATGATCTCTTCGGTGTCGGGGTTAAGTGCAAACTGCACGTTACAGCCGCCGGCAAAGTTGCCCAGGCTGCGCATCATTTTGATGGCTTTGTCGCGCATTTCCTGGAAGGCAGTATCGCTGAGCGTCATGGCCGGGGCCACGGTAATGGAGTCGCCCGTATGAACTCCCATAGGGTCAACGTTCTCCACGGTACAGATGATGGCGACATTATCGTTCTTATCGCGCAGCAGTTCCAGTTCGTATTCTTTCCAGCCCAGTACAGCTTTTTCCACCAGCACCTCGTGAATGGGCGAGGCTTTGAGGCCGCGGTCGAGGGCCGATTCCAGTTCCGACTTATCGTGCACAAAGCCGCCGCCGGTACCTCCCAGCGTAAAGCTGGGGCGGATCACCAGGGGGAAGCCTATTTCCTGGGCAAATTCTTTTCCTTCGAGCAGTGAGTTGGCCACCTTGGAGGGAGCTACCGGCATGTCGATCTTCACCATCAGCTGCCTGAACTTCTCACGGTCTTCGGCAGTCTCGATGGCCTCGATGTCCACGCCAATCATCCGCACATTGTACTCTTTCCACAGTCCCAGTTCTGCCGCTTCCTTGGCCAGGTTCAGCGCCGTTTGTCCGCCCATGGTAGGCAGCACGGCATCAATCTGGTTTTCCTGCAGTATCTGCTCAAGACTATCAACTGTTAGTGGTAAAAGGTAAACTTTATCAGCCATCATGGGGTCGGTCATGATGGTGGCGGGGTTGCTGTTGATGAGAATTACCTTAATTCCTTCTTCGCGCAGGCTTCTCGCCGCCTGGGACCCGGAGTAGTCAAACTCGCACGCTTGTCCAATGATAATGGGTCCGGATCCGATAATGAGAACAGATTTGATAGATGTGTCTTTGGGCATGTCGCTTTATGGTTGCTCTGGATAAATCGCGCAAAAGTAGGCGAATATTGAACAAGGAACAAGTAAAAAAAATCCCTGCCTTCCGGCAAGGATTATAGAATTGCTGGCTGGAATATATAAAAATCAATTGTTGTGAAAAGCGGCAATCTCGATATCATCCAATGCCACACCTCCGTCGCGCATCAGCTTTCGCTGCTCGGCGAGTTGACGTTTTTCATCAAATCGGCTTTTTACCCGGAAGAACCATTTCTGTTTGGCCTCGCTTCCCCTGAAGATGCCTACTATTGTGCCGATGGTCAGCGCCAATACTAAGATCATCTTGTACCTGAACATTTTCATAAAATCACTTTGTACAGTTATTGCATCATTATTTGTTAAGACAATTTTTATATGCCAAAAGCTGTTCCAATTAATCGAAAAATCGTACCATAAACTGGGTATTTTTGAAAATTTAACAGCCGTTCAATCAATTGCCGGTACCAACACTCGTTTATTCAGTTTTCGCGCCGCTGGTAACCCGCTCCTTCGAAAATTTATAATACAAATAAAAATGCGGCTTAGTTTTGCGAACTGTGAAATTATCCGGCATTTGAGACCCATAAATTCATTGTAGTTTGGCAAGAACACTTCTATTGATGTTACTCGGCCTTTGTTCGGTTGCACGTACCCAGGTGCCGGCCGCATTTCCCAAGGGATATTTTCGTAACCCGCTGGACATACCCATATTGCTCAGTGGCAATTTTGGTGAGCTTCGGGCCAATCACTATCACATGGGGTTTGACATAAAGACCCAGGCAAGGGAAAATCTCCCCGTATACGCAGCCGCCGATGGTTTCGTAAGCCGCATAAAAATTGAGCCTTTGGGCTATGGCCGGGCCATATACGTGCAACATCCCAATGGCTATACCACCCTGTACGCTCACTTGAATAAGTTCAATCCCGGGCTGGAGAAATGGGTAAAGGAGCAGCAGTACGAGAAGCAATCATGGGCAGTAAACCTGGAACTGACCCCCGATCTGTTCCCCGTAAAGAAAGGTGAACTGCTTGCGTATAGCGGAAACACCGGCGGGTCGCAGGCGCCGCATCTCCATTTTGAAATACGCGAGACAGCCGGCGATATCAATGTGAACCCGGCTCTGTTTGGATTACCCGTTACCGACAATACCCGCCCCGCACTGACAAGACTGGCCATATACGACCGCACGCGCAGCGTGTTTGAACAAACGCCGATGCTGATACCGGTGAAACCCAGCGCCGCCGGTACCTGGGTCACTTCGCCAACGCTCATCACCGTGGCATCGCCCAGGATCAGCTTTGCACTGGGCGCTTATGATACGCAAACCGGGTCATCGAATCGCAACGGCGTATTTGAGAGCCGACTGATAGTGGATGAGTCGCCGGTAATCAGCTTTCGCATGGACCGCATAAGTTATAATCATACCCGCTACCTGAATGCTCATATCGACTACCGGCTGAGGGCCAGACACAACATGTGGGTGCAGCACCTTTCTCAATTGCCCGGCCATCTCAATTCCATATACCGCCCTCTCAGTGGCGATGGAGTAGCAGACGTGAGTGATGGCAAGGTGCATAATGTGCGCATCGAAACCACCGATGCCGACGGCAATACCACCATTTTGCGCTTCAGGGTTCAATACAGCGGTTATGGACTGAAGACAACAGAGCAGGTGTCGGGAAAAATGTTTTACCCCAATATGGTGGATGGCTTTGAAACCCGCGATTGCGAGTTTTACATCGGCGAACGTTGTCTTTACGACAGCGTGCATATAAAGTACGCCCTCTCTGCCGTTACCGATACCGCCGCCGTTTCGGGCATACATATCATCGGCGAGCCCTATATTCCTTTGCACGAACCCTTCCTGGTAAGGATAAAGCCCAACCGGGCGCTGACCGAACCAGAGAAATGGCGCACGGTGATGGTGCATACGAATGGATCGCGAAAGAGCGTGCAAAAACCGCAGTGGCAGCAGGATTGGGCTGGCGCGCGCTTCCGCGAGTTTGGCAATTTCAGGTTGGTGATCGATACCATGCCTCCCGAAATAATACCGGTGGGCTTTACAGACGGAGCCAACCTGTCGAAGGCCAGCCGCATAGTATTCAGGGTATCCGACAACCTGGGCGCCTACAAAAAGGTGCGCGCAGAGCTGGATGGCAAATGGCTGATGTTTACCAACGACAAAGGACGATCATTCATATACCAGTTTGATGAACACTGTCCCAAAGGCGAGCATGAACTGAAGATTACCGCCGAAGACGAGGCGGGTAACAAAGCAGAACGCGTGTTCAGGTTTATACGGTAAGAATGAATGTTCGTTAATTTCAAACCTAAGTTGAAAGAGATTCTGTTATGGCAAACCTGCAACCCGGCGATAAAGCCCCGTTATTTTCTGGCAAAGACAGCAATGGAAAAACTGTATCGTTAAGCGATTTCAAGGGAAAGAAAGTGGCACTGGTGTTTTATCCCGAAGATGATTCGCCGCTCTGCACCGTGCAGGTTTGCAACCTGCGCGATCATTATTCGGAGCTGAAGAAAAAAGGTATTGAAGTAATCGGCGTGAGTCCTGATTCTGAAGAAAGCCATCGTCATTTTGAAAAAAAATTCAACCTCCCCTTCACACTTATTGCCGACCCCGACCATAAGATTATGAACAAGTATGGGGTGTGGGCAGAAAAGCAAATGTTCGGCAACAAGTTCATGGGTGTTAAACGCAACACTTTTGTGATTGATGAAGAAGGAACTATTCGGAAAATTATTCTTCGGCCAAAGACTGCGCAACATGCGGAAGAAATCATGAAAGTGTTTGCAAATCATTAACAATTCTCACCTCGTTCCCGTATTTCTCCCTTAAAACGGTGAGAAAATTAACCTCTTTATGTGATTGAGCGGGCGCTGCTGCTGTCTCATATTTGCACCCGAATTCAGAATCATTAATCAGTTACAAATTTTAAGTAGTCATGAAAATTCAAACACGGGTATTGATAGCAGCATTCGTTCTCCTGTTTACCCAAAGCGACAGTTTCGCTCAGTATGTGTCTTACAATGGCAAAAAGCCCATTGTTGTTGCAGAAGATGCCGTCAGGCATATCACGGTTGGTGGCAATGTGGATTTGGTAATTCGCCAGAACACAAAACCCGGCACCATCGTTAAGATTGACGGGAAAGATAAAGAAAGGCTGAAAGCTGGTATTGCCGGCAGTGACCTGTATCTCAACTCCTCAGATGACGAGCGCGTAGTGGTTTATGTGTGGGCTGACGACCTGGAAACGCTGACTGTAAAAGAAAAATCTTTCGCAGTTTCAATCGGCATCCTTGAATTTGATAACCTCCGCGTAAATATACTTGATGAAGGACGTGTTGCTCTGCGTGCCACAGACAAGATTCACTTCAACGCACCGCAAAACCGCACCTTCATTAGCGGTGAAAAATATTACTCGGTGATGTCTACAGACAAGTAGCGAGTAGTTAGGCAGGTATGGTTCGAAGGCGCCGAAAGGCGCCTTTTTTTGTTTTAGGTTTTCGCCCGTTGTTAACCGTTATTTACTTATCAAGATTATCATGATTCGGAAAAAATCACCGGTTTTGGGGATATCGTGACATGGTAAAACTATTGACATTTGCTTTCCGAAATTGATGAGCTGGTGTACGAGCCGGTTAAGTAGTAAAAGAATGGAAAAACGAAATCCGAAGAGAAGATTTGTGTTCGCAGATTTCAATTCGGTTTTTCATAAATAAGCTTTCAGGTAGGGGTTTTATCAGATCCGCCGGTATGCATCAGCATCCGGCGGTATTTTTTATAGCTCGTTTCATCGCTCGCGCAAATTCCTTCGGAGCCCTTTCAAATACGTAATTTTACCCATTGACATTAACCACTTTAAACCGCCTTCTCGTTATGAGCCGCTTGGTTCTTCTACTGGTTAGCCTGGTTTTGTCCAGGATCAGCGTTGAGGCCCAGGCCCCTGTATTGAACTTCGAGAAACTCACCATCGAAAATGGTCTTAGCAATGACAAGGTGAATTGCATCTTGCGCGATAAACGCGGATTTATATGGATTGGCACCAACGACGGACTGAACAGGTACGACGGAAATAATTTCGTGGTGTTTCGCCACGAACCCGGCAAACCCTCCACCATCTCGGGCAATATCATAAAAGATATGGTGGAAGATAAGGAAGGAAGATTGTGGATTGCTACCGAAGACGGCGGTCTTACCCGCTACGACTACCGCTTGCCTCCCTCGCAGATTTTCAAGCAATACAAACATTTACCCGACGACAGCAGCAGCATACCAGTTAATATGCTCAACACGCTGGTAATTGACTCGGCCGGTTACATCTGGCTGGGCACCAGCGGGTACAGGGTACTGCGCTTCGACCCGCGCACAGAACAATTTATTCAACCCGTAAAAAGGGGCACGCGCACTATTCTCGACCTCGCCATTGATAAGGATGGTATGTTGTGGGCAGGAAAACAAGGCGGCGGCATTTTAAAAATCAATCCCCGCGACTGCTCCTACTACCTCGATCCGCGCTACGATAACCTGTATGCCAAGCTGCCGCATGTGGTGGTGACGGCTTTGTATTCGGATAAGGAAAACAATATGTGGTATGGCTCCTGGGATAAGGTATTGTATATGCAGCCGCCCGGCCAGGATCAGCCAATCGTTTTTCAAAAAGACAATAGCCCCTATTCGTTCCAAAATGACCAGATAGAGTGTTTTACCGAAGACGACCAGGGGCGCTTATGGATGGGCGGGCGTTATTTCGGATTGCATATCTACGACCGGGCCACCAAACAATTTTACAATTATCGATACGATCCTGCCCGAGAAGGCACCGTTGCCGACAACCACGTCAACTGCGTGTATAACGATGGCAGCGGTCGTATATGGCTTGGCACCGATCGCGGCATCAGTATTTTTCAACCTTCGCAACAACAATTTGTACAAAACTTCTTGCCGGGTAACCGCGACCGCAAAATCAATATCTATGATTTTTATGAAAATGCCAACGGCGACCTCTGGATTGGTACGAGCGAGGGATTGTATGTGCGCGACGCCAGGACAAAATCATTTGCCCTGAAAACTTTCACATATAAGGGTCATAAGCTGGCGATCACGAAAATTTATAAAGACGTTGATGAAACGATTTATTTCGGTACTGATTATACTTTGTTTCGCTACGATGAAAAAAACAACACTTTGCAGCCGCTACCCAATAGCGATAAAGACACGGTGATGCGTAAGATCATCGAATCGCGCGTAGTGTCTATTATCCGCGATACCATCAATAATCACCCTGTATTGCTGGTTTCGCCTTACGGGCATTTTCTGAGTTATTATGACCTGGTGGAGAAGCGATGGGTATCGCGCATTGATACCACGCAGCGTTTTCGGCAGCGGTATAATGTGGTGGATAATCTTATCAGGAAAATTTATCGCTGCAAGCGTGGCCTGATATGGCTGGCTACCGCCAAAATGGGTTTGGCCACCTGGACTCACGACCCGCTGCCCAACCTGGAACACCTGGGTAATAATCCTGCCGACGTAAACACGATCAGCAATAATAACGTGTATGATATTGCCGAAGACAACCTGGGCAATCTTTGGATCAGCACCTATGGCGGCGGACTGAACCGGTTTGATTATGCCACCCGAAAATTCTGGCATATATCTGTCACCAATAACCTGCTGGAAGGTTTACAAGTAGATAATCACGGATATATCTGGATGATCAGCAATGGTAACCTCTACCGTTATCATCCGTTGCGCAATTCGCAAACACCATTCGACCTGCCAGATATCGATAAATCGGGCGGCGTGCGGGGATATATTTTCAAAGACAGCAAGGGAAACATGCTGGCAGCGGGCACCGGTTATTTTATCGAGTTTGATCCATTGACTGTGCGTGCCGACACTAACCAACCCGAGGTATATCTTACCGATTTCAAAATTTTCAACCAGTCGTACAGCGACCTGCTGATGCGCGATCTCATCGAGCTGAAACATAACCAGAACTATTTCCGTATTGAATTTGCTGCGCCTGAATTTTCTACCGGCCGCGACATTCAATACTCGTATATGCTGGAAGGAAGAGACCGGAACTGGATACCGATTGGGCGGCAAAATTTCGAACAATTCAGCAACCTGCCCGGTGGCGAATACGTTTTCAAAGTGCGTGCCACTACCAGTGCGGGATCCTGGAACAACAAGATCACCAGCGTGCGCATTGTGATTATACCACCGTTCTGGACCACCTGGTGGTTCTATGCCATTTGTGCCGCCGTAACTGCGCTGATCATATACACTATTTACCGCTATCGCATCAATGAACTGCTGAAGCGGCAGGCAATCCGAAATAAAATAGCGCAGGATTTGCACGATAATGTGGGCTCAACGCTCAGTAGTATTTCGGTGTATAGCCAGGTGGCGAAGATCTACAACGAGCAGAAGCGGTTTGATGAACTGCAGCAGACGCTGGAGAAGATCGGTATCACTTCGGGCGAAATGATCTCTGAAATGAACGATATTGTGTGGGCTATCAACCCGCGCAACGATAACATGAATACCATTCTGCAAAGAATGGAAAGTTATGCGCGGCCATTGCTGGCTTCGCAGAACATCGCATTTCATTTCACTGCCGACCCCAACCTGAAGAACATGAACCTGGAGATGACACGCCGCAAGAATTTTTACCTCATTTTCAAAGAGGCCGTGAACAATGCCATGAAATATTCACGATGCAATAACATCTGGGTGCATATCGGCATACAACAACAACATGTCGTGTTGACGGTTAAAGACGATGGCGTTGGCTTCGACCTGAAGCAGGTGCATATTCACGCTTCGCAATCACTGTCGGGCAATGGATTGCGCAATATGGAAATGCGCGCTGCGGAAATGAAAGGTACCTGGAAGCTTGAAAGTGAGCCGGGTAAGGGAACCACGGTGAACCTGAAATTCCCCATCACCTAATATGGGGATTGTATTGGAACGGAATTTACAAGAAATTTGAATATATAGTGAAAATGTATGAGCCTCAGAGTTGCCATATTCGACGACAACAAGAATATCAGGGAAAGCATCACGATGTTGTTGAAGACTGTGCCCGGGTTGGAAGTAGTGGGCTCCTTCTCGCATGTGCTCGACTGCCTGGAGGATGTTCGCGAATGCAAGCCTGATATTGTGTTGATGGATATTGAAATGCCGGGCATGACAGGCATTGAGGCCGTGAAACTGATCAAGCAGGAATTACCGCACGTGCAGATACTGATGCAGACCGTGTTTGAAGATGATGACCGTGTGTTCGATTCCATCTGCGCGGGCGCATCCGGATATATTCTCAAAAATCATCTCAATACCCGCCTCGTTGAATCCATTATGGAATTGCAATACGGCGGTTCGCCGATGTCGCCCTCCATCGCGCGAAAAGTGCTGAACAAACTGCAGCAGATTCCCCAACACATCAAACCCGAGCAGGCGCCCGATTATCATCTTACTCCCCGAGAAAAAGAAGTGCTGGCCTGCATTGTAGAAGGTCTCAGCTATAAGATGATCGGCGACCGCTTAAAGATCAGCTATGAAACCGTTCGCAGCCATATCAAGAAAATTTATGAAAAGCTGCACGTTGCTTCACTCACCGAGGCCGTTGCCAAGGCTATCAACCAACGCATAGTGTAATACTTTATTCTTTTCTTGTTCCATCCCCTGAATCGGTTATGATGAACACGTGTTTAGGGGATTGCAGAACCAATGGTATCAACTGAATTTTGCGGCGTCACAACAGTCACAGCCATGAAACATTTGATACAAAAGTTTATTCATCTCCTATATAAACTTAATCCGCTTGCCGCCTGGCTGGCGGGTTTTCCGGTACCAGAGTTTAATTCCAAATGCAAGAAGTTATGGGAAGAAATCTATTGAATGCGATCAGCATTTCAGGAATCGTTATCCTGATTTTAGTAGTGGCTTTCAGAAAGCCCGCTGAACAAGAAAAGATGCCGGGGAAAAGTATAGCCGTTTTTTGTTCCCCTTCATTTGATCCGACCAAATTGAGTGAGAAAGGTGCGCCGCTGTTCAAAGGTCTTGACAACCTGCACTATGCCATCACCACCAAATCGGCCGATGCCCAGAAATATTTCAACCAGGGCCTCACGCTGTTGTATTCATTCAACCATGGCGAAGCAGGCCGCTCGTTTATGGAAGCCATCCGCCTCGACAGTACCTGCGCCATGGCTTACTGGGGTATGGGTATGGTGCTGGGACCTAACTACAATATGCCGCTGAATGGCGCCAGCCTCAGGGATATCAACGAGGCGATGGATAAGGCCGTGGCCTTAGCGGGAAATGTTTCACCCAAAGAAAGAGCCCTCATCCTTGCGCTGGCCAAACGCTTTCCGCGCGAAGACGTGAGCGATATGACTCCTTACAACGCCGCCTACGCACAGGCGATGAAAGATGCCTATGAGCAGTTTCCCGGCGATATGGAGATTGCCACTTTATACGCCGACGCGCTCATGAACGAACACCCCTGGGATCTTTGGGAGAAAAATGGAACAGCCAGGCCCTGGACACCCGCCATCATTGATCTGCTGGAAAAAATTCTTGCCAAAGAACCCAATCATGCGGGTGCCAATCACCTGTATATTCACGCTATTGAAGCATCGCCCAATCCCGGTAAGGCCCTGCCCAGCGCCGACAGGCTGCAGACGCTTTTGCCCGCTGCCGGTCATATGGTGCACATGCCATCGCATATCTATATCCGCACCGGCTATTATCACAAGGGTGTTGTGACCAACGAAAATGCGGTAAAAGTTGACAGCACTTATATCGCACAATGCAAGGCTGCGGGTTTTTATCCCATGCTGCTCTATCCGCACAATATACATTTCCTCGCCGCCTGTGCTTTCCTGGAAGGTAATAGCAAAAAGGCCATCGACGCTGCGTGGATGGTTAGCCGTAAGGCCGATAGAAAATACCTGGGCGAAGTGGCTACTGTGCAGCACTACTACATCATTCCTTACTACGTGATGGTGCATATGGCCAAATGGGATGATATTCTGAAACTGCCCATTCCCGGCGAATCATTGAAATATCCCCGCGCCATCTGGCACTACGCGCGCGGTATGGCCTATGTTGCGAAGAAAGATGAAGCCAGCGCAGCCAAAGAACTGGCCGCTGTGAAAAAATATCTCGAAGATGAATCACTGAAAGAGTTCCGTATATGGGATGTGAACAGCACCCATGAAATTATCAGTATTGCCGCGCTCACACTCGAAGCTGAACTGAAGGCCTTCAGGAAGCAATACGACGAGGCCACAGAACTGCTGAAAAAGGCCGTGGCTATCGAAGATGGTCTCATGTACCAGGAGCCGCCAGACTGGTTCTTTTCAGTGCGTCACACACTCGGTCACGTGCTGGTACAGGCCGGCCGCTACGAAGAGGCTGAAAAAATTTACCGCGAAGACCTCACCACTTACCCCGAGAACGGCTGGGCCCTCATCGGTCTCTACAACGCCCTGAAGGGTCAATCCAAAACCGCCGAAGCCGCCGAGGTGAAGAAGAGGTTCGATAAAGCGTGGAAATGGGCGGATGTGAAAATTGAATCGTCGAGAATTTATTGAGTATCGGGTGTAGGGTAAAGGGTCCTGCACTCGCAACTCCAGGCAACGATGTCCCTGTTTCCCCCGTACCTGATTCATACGCCTGACCCCAGGCGTTTATTCTCTCATGGGTTATTTTTTAGTTTTAGGGTTTGGTTACCCTGTCCTTTCAAGGACAGGGTTTTTTGTGAAGGCAACCATTGTGAACAATTATGCGTAAACTTACCTGCATGAAAAGGAAACTTTTATTAGTAATTACTGGCCTGGTCTTCTTCAGCAGTTGTTATTACGACAAAGAGGAAGTATTGTATCCCGATGGCCTCAACTGTGGCACCGTTCCGTCAAAGTTTGCCACGAATGTTGCTCCCATTATACAAACGCGGTGCGCAATTACTGACTGTCATGCGGCAGGAAGTACCAATGGTGTGGGACCGCTGACTAATTATACGCTTATCAAGAATGCTGCACCCCAAATAAAAGCGGCCGTGGTGTCGCGCTTTATGCCGCAGAATTCAACCCTTACCGACGTTGAAATAAAAACTATCAGTTGCTGGGTTGATGCCGGCGCTCCCGAAAACTAATCGCATGCAATGAGCAGGAAAAAAATCATCATAGGCGCTATAGCGTTGGTAATTGTAGTAGTCGCTATTTATGCCTGGAGCGAGTTTACCCGCACGGTGAGGCCATTAACCGATGTAGAGCCCGATTTTACCACCGATGCGGTGGCGCTGATAGCAGAGTTTGAGGCCAACGAAACGGAGGCCGATAAGAAATATCACAACAAAATAATTGTGGTAAATGGTATGGTGAAAAGCGTTGATGAGTTGGAAAATACCTTTTCAATTGCCCTCGGAGATACTAACAATATGTCATCCGTGCGTTGTGTATTGGACAGCAATTTGGTGAGCGCCGCAGCGGGTATTCGCCGCGGACAGGTAATCGCCATCAAGGGCGCGATCACCGGCTTCAAAAAAGACGATACCGGTCTGCTGGGTTCAGACGTTGAGCTGAACAGATGCGTTATAGAATAAAAGCAAAGGATATGCAGCAAAGAAATTTCGTAGTCACGGTCATTTTGGTTTTATCCGTAACCTTTGTTTCGGCGCAGGACAAGTTTTTTACCAAAAACGGACGCATCAGTTTTGTATCGAAGGGAAATATCGAAACCATCACAGCGAATCATAAAAGTGTTACCTGCGTGCTCGATAGTAAAACGGGCGTTATTCAGTTTTCTGTATTGATGCGCGGCTTTGAATTTCGGAAGGCTTTGATGCAGGAACATTTTAATGAAAATTATGTGGAGAGCGACAAATACCCGCGTTCTGAATTCAGGGGACAGATTGTAAACAACAGTGCGGTAGATTATTCAAAGGATGGTGTGTACGAAGTGAAAGTGAAAGGTAAACTCACCATTCACGGCGTGACAAGAGAAATTGAAAACGATGGAAAGATCACGATAAAAGGAGGCAAGCCGCATGCTGCCTCCACGCTGGTGATAAGCCTGTCGGATTATAAGATCAACATCCCGGGCATTCACCGCGATAATATCAACAATACGGTTACGATTACCATCGATTGCCCGATGGAGCCGTTAAAATCATGAATAACCCTTGCTACAAAATATCAGTATGAGAAAACTTATAGTATGCCTGGCTCTGTTTATTCCTGTTGCGCTGTTGGCGCAGGAAGAAGACCTGCTGAAGCAGGTAGAAGACTCCGCTAACCAGAAGCGGTACGTGACTGCTGCCTTTAAATCTTCGCGCGTCATTAATGGACATAGTATGGAATTTATCGGTAAGGGGGTTCTCGACGTGCGCATCCTGCACCGCTTTGGTCCCGTAAACAGCGGCATAAAGGAATTTTTCGGTCTCGACCACGCCAGCATGCGTATGGGTCTCGACTACGGTCTCACCGAAAATTTAACTGTCGGCATCGGCCGCACCAGCGTCAACAAGGAATTCGATGCTTTTGTAAAATTCCGCCCCCTGCGCCAGTCGGCGGGCGAGGGCAGCTGGCCCTTCTCGCTGGTATGGGTCTCGGGTATCACGTTGAACACGATGGACTGGGTGGATGAAGAACGAAAGAACTATTTCTCTTCACGACTGGGTTTCTACCACGAATTGATTATCGGCAGAAAATTCAGTGACAAATTCTCCTTACAACTCGCCCCCACCTTCGTGCACCGCAACATGGTGCCGGGTGCAGATGATGATAATGATACCTACGCGCTCGGCATCGGTGGTCGTTTGAAATTATCAAAGCGCATAGCCTTTGTAGTGGATTATCATCCCATACTCGCGGGCCGCGCACCTAATACAAAAGATCCCTTATCGGTAGGTTTTGATATCGAAACCGGCGGTCACGTATTCCAGTTGCACTTCAGTAATAGTGCAGGTATGAATGAGAAGGAATTTATCACAAACACGACCGACGATTTCTGGAAGGGGGATATCCGATTCGGGTTTAACCTGAGCAGGGTATTTACTTTGTCAAGAAGAAGATAAGCCGCTGTTATTGCGCCAACTCAAAACCCACTCCACCTCGCTCAAATCATACCTTTCTCCACCCGCCAGCAGGTGCCCCGACGGTGCCACGCCATCTACCTGGGCCACGAACTCTTTTCCGTTTTTCCGGAACCTTACCTTGCTTCCGCGCTTATACATCACTGCTTTATAGTCTTCGAGGATGGTTTCTTCGGCTCCATCCTGCAACTGCCGGAACCTTTTTTCCAGCGATTTGCACAGCTCTTTCGCCATTTGCGGCACATCGAAGTGGCGGCCGGTGATCTGTTTGAGCGACACTGGATTGGGAAGCGAAGGGTCGAAACGCCCCTGGTTGATATTGATGCCGATACCCACCACGGCGTAGGCCCATGACGCGCCATGAAAATTATTTTCGATGAGAATGCCCCCTGCCTTTCTGTCACGCCAGTAAAGATCGTTGGGCCATTTGATCCTGGTTTCGTCCCCGGCATAATTTTTATAAAAATCATAGCACGCAAGGGCCATGGACGCTGATAGAAGGAACTGTTGGGAAGCGGTGAGCCTGAACGGTTGTAACACAACGCTCAGCAGTATATTTTCCCCGGCACTGGTGATCCACTGCTTGTTACGTTGTCCCTTGCCGGCGGTCTGTTCCAGGGTAAACCAGGCCTCGCCGTGCCGTGCCAAACCGGCCTGCACCCGGGCCATGGCATAGTTGTTGGTGCTATCCACCGACGATAATATCGTAAAGGGCTGGCCTATAGGATTGATGCTGCCGGGATGTGACAAAAGATTACTATTTTTGGCCTGAGCGAAATTAGGGAACAGACCCGATACAATTAATCATTAAAAAAACAATAAGATTATTTGGAACAACTGTCAGTGTTAGCTACCCGTCCCAAACGAAAAAGTGTAGCAAGGTTAACAAAGAATTCGAAGATTATTAAAGCAATAATTCACGCCATCCAGGAGAAAAAAGGAGAGAACATAATTTCGCTTGATCTGCGAAAAATTCCCGAAGCTGTTGCGGATTTCTTTATCATTTGCGAAGCCAGCAATACTATACAGGTAAAAGCCATTGCTGATTTCGTAGAAGAGCATATTAAGAAAACCGTGAAGGAAACCCCGTACCACCATGAAGGATTCCAGAACGCCCAGTGGATCCTGATCGACTATGTAAATGTGGTGGTTCATGTTATGCAGACAGAAACCCGTAAATTCTACAAGCTGGAAGAGATGTGGAGTGATGCCGCCTCTGAAGAATATTAAACCCCCAAAAAATCTTAGATAAAATATAACAAAAGGAAAAATAATCGTTTTAGTTGGGTACCTTACCCGAACAATTCCTTTAAATTATCATTATTATTTCAGGTTCCTAAACTTTAATCAAGAAAAAAAGGACAAGTCCAACAAAATATGTCACAAGACGATTCAAGACAGAACGACCGCAACTTTCCCCGCTTTCGACCCCGTGAGGACGGTGGTGGCAATCGCAAGGGCCCTAAATTCAACATTTACTGGGTTTGGGCCATCATATTTGCCATTCTGGTCGGATTTCAATTATTCGGCTCCTTTACCCCTGATGCCAAAGACATCAATGAAATAGACTTCTACCAGATGCTGGATGCCGGCGATGTAGAAAAGCTCAATACAGTTACCAACAAGAATCTTGTAAGAGTTTTCATCAGGCAAGACCGGCTGGAAAAATACCGCGGCAAGCTGCAGAAAGGCTGGCCCGCTGCCAGCGATAAAGGCCCGCATTTCGAATTCAAAGTGGTTAAGGCCGAAGAATTTTCCAAAGAACTCAAAGCTTATTACAAAGATCATCCTGAAATAACACCGGTGCCCAATACACCCAGCCAGGAAGGCGAGTGGTTTGGCTCTATCATTCAATTCCTTCTGCCTCTTATCGTGATCGTTTTGATATGGGTGATGCTGATGCGCAAAATGGGCGGCGGCGGTGGTGGCGGCAGCGGCCCCGGCGGTATCTTCAACATCGGTAAGTCGAGAGCCACGCTGTTCGACAAAGGCACCAAGGTAAATATCACCTTTGCCGACGTGGCCGGTCTTGATGAGGCCAAGGTGGAAGTGATGGAGATCGTTGACTTTTTGAAAAATCCCAAAAAATATACTTCTCTTGGTGGTAAGATTCCCAAAGGCGCATTGCTGGTAGGTCCTCCGGGTACCGGTAAGACCCTGCTGGCAAAAGCTATGGCAGGCGAAGCGCAGGTACCCTTCTTCTCGATGAGTGGTTCCGACTTCGTAGAGCTGTTCGTAGGTGTGGGCGCCAGCCGCGTTCGCGACCTGTTTAAACAAGCCCGTGAAAAAGCACCCTGTATCATTTTCATCGATGAAATTGATGCCATCGGTCGTGCCCGCGGAAAGAACGCCATTATGAGCAACGACGAGCGCGAAAGCACCCTCAACCAGTTGCTGGTAGAAATGGATGGCTTCAGTGGCGAAAGCGGCATCATTGTACTGGCCGCCACCAACCGCCCCGACGTGCTGGACAGCGCCTTGCTGCGCCCCGGCCGTTTCGACCGCCAGATTTCCATTGATAAACCAGACCTGAAGGGCCGTGAAAGTATTTTCAAAGTTCACCTGAAGCCTATCAAAATCTCTGAAAAAGTTGATATACATAAGCTGGCAGAACAAACGCCTGGTTTTGCCGGCGCGGATATCGCCAACGTGTGCAACGAAGCCGCGCTGATTGCTGCCCGCAAAGGCAAGCAGTCGGTAGAAATGGAAGATTTCCAGGATGCCGTTGACCGCGTAATTGGTGGTTTGGAGAAGAAAAACAAGATCATTTCTCCCGAAGAGAAAAAGATCATCGCTTACCACGAATCGGGTCACGCAATCTGCGGATGGTATCTTGAGCATGCCTACCCGCTGTTGAAAGTGACCATCGTGCCGCGCGGTGTGGCCGCCTTGGGATATGCGCAGTACACTCCCAAAGAGCAGTATTTGTACAACACCGATCAGCTGATGGACCAGATATGCATGACGCTCGGTGGTCGTGCTGCAGAGGAGATTTTCTTCGGAAAAATTTCTACCGGTGCGCAAAACGACTTGCAGCAGATCACGCGCATCGCTTATTCGATGGTCACAGTGTATGGTATGAATGAAAAGGTGGGCAACGTAAGTTTCTACGATCCCGCTGCTGAAAATTCGTTCACCAAACCATATTCTGAGGAGACCAGCAAGCTGATTGATGAAGAGGTAAGAAAACTGATCGATACAGCATACGAAAAGACCAAGAAGCTACTGATTGAAAAGAAAGAGCAGGTAGAGAAGCTGGCCGAAGCATTGCTCGATAAGGAAGTATTGTTCCAGAGCGATGTGGAAGCACTGATCGGTAAAAGACCCTGGGGTGAAAAGAAAACGATTGATGTGGATGGACAGGGTCACGAGACGGGTTCTATCAGCGAAGGTGTGCCACCATACGACAGCAATGTAACGAACCATCCGGCTACTTAATATGAATGTTTCTCCTTCGAAAGAAAATATTCTCAAAAGAATAAGGCAGGCGTTGACCCACTCAACGCCTCTTCCTTTTCCGCAAAGTGAAGGAAACAGCCCGGTGTATCAACCCTCGAAACAGGAACTGGAAATTGAATTTGCAGAGCGGTTCAAAACCCTGCAGGGACGATTTGTTTTTTGCCTGGACCATGCCGAGTTGGGCGCGCAGCTGGATGCGTTGGTGAAGCACACGGGCTGGACAAAAATCCTTTGCCGTGATGAGTCTTTGAAAAAAATTCTTGCAGAAAATAATTTCACCCAGTTTACATACGAAGACCTCTCCACCTGCGAAGCAGCCATCACCACCTGCGAATGGCTGGTGGCGCGAACCGGAAGTATTGTGATGACGGCCGCGGGAGCCGGAGGTCGGACAGTAAGCGTGTATGCCCCCGTGCATATTTGCATTGCTTACAGAAGCCAGCTGGTGTATGATGTGAAAGACGCGCTGTTACAGGCAAGAGAAAAATATAAAGGCAATCTGCCGTCGCTGATCACATTTGCTACGGGTCCCAGCCGCACGGCGGATATCGAAAAGACGCTGGTGGTGGGTGTACACGGACCGAAGGAAGTATATGTTTTTTTGGTTGATG
Source organism: uncultured Chitinophagaceae bacterium (assembly GCA_937958995.1). Taxonomy (GTDB): domain Bacteria; phylum Bacteroidota; class Bacteroidia; order Chitinophagales; family Chitinophagaceae; genus CALCIN01. The sequence goes on along the minus strand of CALGAP010000008.1, from coordinate 124,512 downwards.
ATTGAGGGATTGAAATCGTAAAAGGAATAATCAACAATCAGTAAGTCAGGGGGAATTCTCAATTGTATGAGGCAGCCGGCGTATATTTTTGTGTATGGAACGTTGAGGCGTGATGCGGGGCATAGGGCGCATGGATATATTGAACGGTTTTTTGTCTGGGTGGGGAAGGGAAGTGTAAAGGGAAAATTATTTGATGCGATTGAATACCCCGCAGGTGTACCGACGAATGAGGAATGCAGGATTGTGGGGGAGTTGTATAAACTGAAAGAAGCGGAGGATTTTGATAGGGCCATGCGGGTGTTGGATGAGTATGAAGGTTGCTACGACGGACCTTCGTTGTTCCGAAGAGCAATGGCAGATGTGATGATGAATGATGAAATAGTAAAGGCCTGGATATATTGGTACAACCGGCCGGTGACGGGAATGAGATGGATAAAGAGCGGCGATTTTCTACAACCTGATTTTTAAACAATGCAATTACCACCAGGTAAAAAAGTATATTTTCTTTCCGATTTTCATCTGGGCGCACCCGATTACGCGCAAAGTCTCGCACGCGAAAAAAAGATAGTCTCATTTCTCGAAGAAATTCGCCATGATGCGGCCAGCATTTTCATTGTGGGCGATATGTTCGATTTCTGGTACGAATACCGTAAGGTGGTGCCCAAAGGATTTGTGCGGCTGCTGGGCAAGCTGGCCGAAATTACCGACGCGGGCATTCCTGTTCATTTTTTTGTGGGCAACCACGACATGTGGATGACCAATTATTTCCAGATAGAGCTGAATATTCCCGTTTATTTCAAACCGAATGAATTTACTTTCAACAATAAACAATTCCTGGTAGGGCATGGCGACGGGCTTGGTCCCGGCGATCATGGGTACAAGATGCTCAAGAAAATATTCCGCAACCCGGTTTGCCAGTGGTTATTCGGCATACTACCCCCGGCTATCGGTATGGGCATCGCCAACTTTATGAGCCGTCGCAGCCGGGTGATGACGGGCAGCGCCGACGACCGTTTCCTGGGCGAAGAAAACGAATGGCTGATAGCTTATTGCAAAAAAGTGCTGGCAACCCGACATTATGATTATCTCATCTTTGGCCATAGACATTTGCCTATAGATTTTTCATTAAAAGGCGGCGCGCGATATATCAATCTGGGCGACTGGATACGTTATTACACATATGCCGTGTTCGACGGCCAGGACCTGCAACTTTGCGCCCGCTACCCGGAAACAGAAAACAAGATTTACAGGCAATAGTGATAGTGTACCTGCGTTTCACCATATCGGTTTTGCTACTGCTGAGTGGTATGTGTGGCTTTTCGCAACAGCCGGCGGCAGATTCTGTATTTACCCGGACCAAGTCAATTCCGGGTGTGTACACCGATTTTACGATCGACAACCTGGGCAATATTTACCTGGTGAATCAAAACGGGCAGGTAAAAAAACTAACTGCTGCGGGCGATTCGGTAGCCGTATTCAATAACGTGCGGCAATACGGCAAGATATACCTGATGGATGTAACCAACCCGCTGAAGTTGTTGCTATACTTCAAAGACTTTGGTACCATACTCATTCTCGACCGTTTTCTGAATACCCGCGCCACGGTTGACCTGCGCCGGTTGCAGATGTTCCAGGTAAAAGCCATCGGTCAGTCGTACGATAACAATATCTGGGTATTTGATGAACTGGAGAGCAAGCTGAAACGCATTGGTGAAGACGGCCGTATTCTGGATCAGTCAACAGACTTTCGCCTGCTGTTCGACTCCACGCCTTCGCCGCAATATATCATTGATCAAAATAAACAGCTATACCTGTACGATTCTACCAAGGGCGTATACATATTCGACTACTATGGAGCGTTTAAGAACAGGATACAACTGAGAGGATGGACAGAATTTACGGTGATATCGAATGTGCTGTATGGCAGAGATGCGGGCATGTTGTACCGCTATGAGCCCGGCACGCTGAACCTGCAGCAATATGAAATTCCTGCAGCGATGCGCAATGCCAGGAAAATAAAATTTTCGCGAGACAATCTCTACCTGTTGCGCGATGACAGGCTGGAGATATATGCAATAAATTTGCGACCATGAATGATTTTTTAGATAAAGTCATACTGGATAATACAGTGCGGTCATACCTCGTGGTAGCGGGGGTGATTTTGCTGACCATTCTCTTCAAAAGATATCTTTCACGTTATATCGCGGGCCTAATCTTCAAACTGGTAAAACGCGTCGCCAAGGGCATCGATAAGTCTTCATTTGTGCGGCTGGTGGTGAGTCCGCTGGAAACTTTTCTGCTACTGGTAGTAGCCATTGTGTCGATCGACAAACTCAGGTTCCCGGAACTATTGAATGTAAGAATCTACCGGATACATCTTCATGAGTTCATCGATGCGGTGTCGGTGATTGTGCTGATCGTGACCTTTATCTGGCTGCTGTTGCGTATGATCGACTTTATAGCCATGATCCTGAACCAGAAGGCAGAGATGCCCGCAGACGTAAGCGATAACCAGCTGGTAGTATTCTTCAAAGATTTGTTCAAGGTGTTGTTTGTGATCATGGGTATACTGATGATCCTCAAACTGGCCTTCCACTATAAGATCAGCAACCTGATTACAGCACTCAGTATCGGCTCCGCTGCCATTGCGCTTTCGTTCAGGGAAAGCCTGGAAAACCTGATTGCCTCGTTCGTGATCTTCTTCGACAAACCCTTCATAGTGGGCGATATCGTGAAAGTGCACGATGTTACCGGCACCGTGGAAAAGATCGGTCTGCGCAGCACGCGCATCCGCACCGAGCAAAAAACATTTGTGACTGTGCCCAACAAGCAGATGGTTGACAGCATCATGGACAATCTCTCGCTGCGCACGCAGCGCAGGGCACTGGTACAAGTTGAATTGCACGGTGAAACGCCCAAGGAACTCGTCGATCAGTTCGTACAACGCGTGCGCGGTATAGTGGCACAACGCAAAGACATCGAAAACTCCACCATTTTCCTGGCCGACATCATCAAGAACGCCTTCGTGGTCCACATCGAATTTTTCTGCGCTCCCATTCCCATCGCCGAATTCAACAACATTCGCCAGGAAGTAAACCTCGCCGTGATTGAACTGATGAATGATATGGGACTGAGACTGGCCGCCAAAGAAGCGGAGATGCTGAAGTGAAGATTGACTCCTTCTTCCTTCTCCTTCAACCTTCCCTGTTCAATCTTCAATCTTCCTACAGGGCTGCTTTAATTTCCTGCAAGTATGCCTTAATCGCTTGCAGCGATTGAATGAGTTCGAAGTTTTCTTTGGCTTTTTTGTTTTTCTTCAGGAAGTTCTTGGCGCCTTCGATGGTGAGTTTGCGGCGGCGCAAGAGATCGTAGATGAGTTCGAGGTTTTTGATATCGATGGGGCGGAAATGGCGATCGCCTTTACGGTTCTTACGGGGTTGTATAATGTCGAACTCATTTTCCCAGAAGCGCAGCAGGCTTTGGTTTACCCTGAACATCTCTGCTACTTCGCCAATAGAGTAATACTGACGCTGGAATAAAATTTCGTCGGGTGGAACAGACACCAGGTCTGCCTCGGCGTCCAGCGCTTTCAGCGACTTACGGCCACGCGTAGATTTTTTTACCGGGGCGCTTTCCTGCATGGCTGCAGGCGCCTCTTCCCTGGCGGGTTGTACAGGCTCCGATTTTTCCACCGCGGTTTTCAGCGTTTTTACACGCGCTCCCACTGCCGGGGCAACGCCCTGGGCAACCGGTACTTCCGTAAAGTCGAAAGTGATCTGCGAATAGCTCCTCATATCTGTACTCATACCGTAGAATTAGTGAGGGATGGATTTGAATACCTGTAACCTATCAAATATCGTGCAGTAAAGATACGATGCCCAAAAAGTGTCCGGCGGAGGGCCTTTTCAAAACTTATCCGGATTATGTGGAAAACCTCGCTTTTCAGCCCTCAGAAAGTCTTCAATTTTAATGATTTTGGTGAATAAAAAGTTTCGGTAAAAAGGGCCCGCAAACGCCGCTTACAAGCCTTATTTTTTGTAGATTTGCAGATTAACATTTTTAAAGCTTCAGCAACATTTTCCTGACGATTTATGGCTACAGAATCAAGCGAAATTCTTACATCAGCGGACAATGGGTACGGGGCCGATAGTATCCAGGTTTTAGAAGGTTTGGAAGCGGTTCGTAAGCGTCCCGCGATGTATATCGGAGACATTGGAGAAAAAGGCCTGCATCACCTCGTTTATGAAGTGGTTGACAACTCCATCGACGAAGCCCTTGCCGGTTATTGTAAAAATATTGTCGTTACCATTCACGAAGACAACTCGATATCTGTTGAGGACGATGGTCGTGGTATTCCCACCGGCATGCACGCCAAAGAAAAGCGCAGCGCGCTGGAAGTGGTAATGACCGTGCTGCACGCAGGTGGTAAATTCGACAAGAACACCTATAAGGTTTCGGGCGGTCTGCACGGTGTGGGTGTAAGCTGCGTAAACGCGCTGAGTTCGCACCTGCGCGTGGTGGTTAAACGTGAAGGAAAGATATTCGAGCAGGAATACAATATCGGGGTGCCGCAATATCCCGTTCGGGAAATAGGTGTGACCGATACTACGGGCACGTTCACTCATTTCTGGCCCGATGCCACCATCTTCACCAGCACTGTTTATAAGAAAGAAACACTGGAAGGCCGCCTGCGCGAGCTGGCCTATCTCAATAAGGGCGTGCGCATTACCCTCACCGACCTGCGCGAAAAAGACGATGATGGTAACCCCACCTCCTATTCAAAAACATTCTTCAGCGAAGGCGGCATTATCGAGTTTGTAGAAATGCTGGACCAGAATGCCGGCAGAAATTCGCTGATACCGAAAGTGATCTACGTGGAAGGCCGTGACCAGGCCACAAATGTTGCCGTAGAGGTAGCGCTCACTTACAACGACAGCTATAGTGAACATATCTATTCGTATGTCAACAATATCAACACCATCGAGGGCGGTACGCATGTGGCCGGTTTCAGGCGCGCACTAACCCGCGTGTTTAAAGCCTATGGCGACAAACAAAGCCTGTTTGAGAAAGCCAAGGTGGAGATAGAAGGTGATGATTTCAGGGAAGGCCTTAGCGCGGTGATTTCGGTGAAAGTGCCGGAGCCGCAGTTTGAAGGTCAGACAAAGACCAAGCTGGGCAACAGCGAGGTAAGCGGTGTGGTTGACTCTACTGTATCGAAAGTACTGGAGGCCTATCTGGAAGAAAACCCGAGAGAAGCGAAGAATATCATTGCCAAGGTAATCCTGGCGGCTCAGGCACGGGCGGCAGCCCGCAAGGCGCGCGAGCTGGTGCAACGTAAATCGGTGCTCAGCGGCGGCGGATTACCGGGTAAACTGGCCGACTGCTCAGAACGTGATCCTGAAAAATGCGAGCTGTTCCTGGTGGAGGGTGACTCGGCCGGCGGTACAGCCAAGCAGGGCCGCGACAGAAACTTCCAGGCCATACTGCCACTGCGTGGTAAGATCCTGAACGTGGAGAAGGCCATGGAGCATAAGATCTACGAAAACGAAGAAATTCGCAATATGTACACAGCGCTGGGCGTGACCGTAGGTACCCCCGACGATCCCAAAGCGCTGAACCTCTCGAAGCTGCGCTACCATAAGCTTATCATCATGACCGATGCCGATGTGGATGGTAGCCATATTGCCACACTGATCCTGACCTTCATTTACCGCTATATGACCGAGTTGGTGGAACAAGGCTACGTGTATATAGCCCAGCCGCCACTATACCTCGTGAAAAAAGGTAAGGAACAGGCTTATGCCTGGAATGAAGAGCAGCGCAAGGAACTGGTGGAAAAACTGGGTGGTGGCAAAGAAGAAAGCGTGACCATTCAACGCTACAAAGGTTTGGGTGAAATGAACGCCGACCAGCTTTGGGAGACCACTATGAATCCTGAAACACGCACCCTGAAACAGGTAACCATCGAAAGTGCAGCCGAAGCCGATCGCATCTTTAGCATGCTGATGGGCGATGAAGTGGCGCCGAGGAGGGAGTTTATTGAGAGCCATGCGAAATACGCTAAACTGGATGTTTAGGAAGCGGGTTTCGGGTTTGGAGATTCGGGTTGCTGCCGCGCCTTATAATCGCAGCGCGAGCCCAGGAACGCGAAACCCCAATTTCCAAACCCCAAACCGCCGGCTGTTCCACAGACGGCAATTTGCGGAAGATTTTCCCACATTAATAAATTGATAACCAAAGGTGAAATCTTGGCTTTGAATTTGCGTCATTGCCATAAACTTCACTTTTTAACTGAATTTGTTTATGGCAGACGTAAAGCTCACAGCATATAATGTTAAGACCAAAGAAAAGAATGTTGCTATCCAGGACGCGGTAATCACCAAAACCGCCAAAGGAGCCTATATGGCCCAGGGGCATGATGGTAAAGGCAATAAACTCACTACGCTCTTGAATGAGGAGAAAGCATTGGCAGCCATCCAGGCGGGCATAGCAAAACAAGGCTGGTAAATTCTCCCGGCGCAAGACTTGACACTGCAGAAAAATTACTGAATCACTTTTTCACCAAAGTAGCGGTGCAATGGCTCGGGTAAATGAATGCCATCTTCGTGCTGGTTATTTTCGAGTAAGCACGCCAGTATACGGGGAAGTGCCAGCGAACTTCCGTTGAGCGTATGTACCAGCTGGTTTTTGCCATCCTTATCTTTAAAGCGCACCTTCATGCGGTTGCTTTGGTAAGTCTCGAAATTGGAGACTGAGCTCACCTCGAGCCATTTTTCCTGGGCTGCGCAGAAAACTTCAAAATCGTACGTGAGCGCCGATGCAAATCCCATATCGCCGCCGCAGAGTTTCATAATGCGGTAAGGAAGTTGTAATGACTGCACCAGTTTTTCAACGTGGTTCACCATTTCTTCCAATACCTCGTAACTTTTTTCGGGATGAACAATCTGCACTATCTCTACTTTATCGAACTGGTGAAGACGATTCAGTCCGCGCACATCCTTACCATAACTGCCTGCCTCGCGGCGGAAGCAGGGAGTATAAGCGGTCATCTTTACCGGCAGCTCACTTTCTTTGAGCAGCACGTCGCGGTAAATATTGGTCACCGGCACTTCGGCTGTGGGTATCAGGTAAAATTCATCGGCGGTCACGAAGTACATCTGTCCTTCTTTATCGGGCAACTGACCGGTGCCAAAGGCAGAGGCTTCATTCACCATAAAAGGCGGGAGGTATTCGGCATATCCTGCCGCGGTATTATAATCGAGAAAATACTGTATAAGTGAGCGCTGCAACTTAGCGCCTTTACCGATATATACGGGAAAACCGCTTCCGGTGATTTTATTTCCTAATTCAAAATCGATGAGGTTATACTTTTTTGCCAGGTCCCAATGCGGAACGGCGCCTTTGGGCAAGCCGGGTATGCTGCCGCCTTCGCGCACTTTCACATTATCGTCTGCACTTTTTCCAACAGGCACTTGTTCAGAGGGAAGATTGGGCAGGCGCAAAACATATTCTTCAATCGTTTTCTCGAGGTCAGAAAGCTTTGATTTTAGCTTGCCCTCTTCTTCTTTTAATTGCTCAACTTCTTTCTTTTTTGCATTGGCTTCGTCGGTCTTTTTGGCTTTGAACAATTGGCCGATCTCTTTCGACAGCGCATTGTTTTTGGCCAGCACATCATCCAATTGCTTTTTATTTTCGCGCAAATCCTTGTCAACGCTGAGAATGGCGTTCACCATATTTTCTGCCTCGGAAAAGTTTTTTACTTTCAGTCGGTTGATAACCTGCTCCGGATTTTGCCGTATATAAGCTACCTGTAACATTCCAGTGAATTTGCGGCAAAGATAACCGCCCTTGCCGATTATTTTATTGATTCTGCTTATACACGTCGGGTTTGTGGACCTGCATGAGGTTGCCGGTTGTTTCGGGTTCTTTAAAGCCGAATTGCCGGTACAATCCGTGCGCGTCGCGGGTGGCCAGCATAAAGCGGCGCAGGCCCTGCAGGTCGGAATGCCCTGTAATCACTTCCATCAGCCATTTGCTTAATCCTTTGCCGCGATGCGATTCCACGATAAATACATCGGCCAGCCAGGCGAAAGTGGCTTTGTCGGTCACCACCCGCGCGAAACCTATTTGTTGTGACCCATGGAAAACGCCGAAGCAGAGCGAGCCTTCAATGGCTCTTTGCACCGTGGCAACGGGAATGCCGGCAGCCCAGTATGACTGCGAAAGAAAATGGTGAATTACCTTAATATCCAGCACCGATTTATCGGTGGTGATCGTGTATTCGTCTTTTTGCCATTTCATAGCTATATGGTGATGTTACCGATTTCAAGGCATGAATTTACAAATAGCAGGGTTCAATACGCAACAATCTCCATACAATTCATCAAGGGTTAAAGCGCTTATCTTTGCTGCCTATGCAAGCACAGGATGATTTACAAACACGCTGGTGGACGCTGGAAGCGAAGCTGGTGGAGCGTTTTGGTAAAAAGCCCGATATGGAAGCCATCCTCTTCCTGATCGGGATACAGGAGTTTGGTGAAATAAGAAAGAAATTTTCCAAAGAGCAGAAGCAGGATCTGATGCACGTGGCTGTGTGCTCGTTGCTGTCGCAAAGCGGGTATTATGAACTGGAAGAAATTGATGAAGACGGATGGCCGCATTTCAAGCAATTGAAGAGCTTGCCGGTACAAAGCCTGGCCGAGCAGGAAAATTTTCTCAAAGACCACATATTGTTATACTTCGAACGAATAGGTTTTTAATATGCGCCCGATACTGACTGCTCTTGCGTTGCTGCTGTTTACCGCTGCCTGTAGTCCCAGGTTATCGAACGGACTGCGTGTAAGTGATCTCAACAAAGATGTTGAGCTGGTAACCAGCAAAGGCACGATAGTAATTCGCCTGTCTGACAGCACGCCCCTGCATCGCGATAATTTCATAAGACTGGTAAAACAGAAATTTTACGATAGCATTCTTTTCCATCGCGTCATCAACCAGTTTATGGTGCAGGCCGGCGATCCCAACAGTAAGCGCGCTACGGCAGAACAATCGCTGGGCAGTGGCGGGCCGGGATATACAGTGCCTGCAGAAATACGCACCACACTATTTCACAAGAAAGGAGTGATTGCGGCGGCACGCACCGGCGATAACGTGAACCCGTTGCGAGCCAGCAGTGGCAGCCAGTTTTACCTGGTGCAGGGAAAAGTGTTTACCGATGCTGGATTAGACTCGGTAGAACAGTTCAGGCTGAATGGCCGCAAAATACCGCCCGAACATCGCGAAGTATATAAAACGCTTGGCGGCACGCCGCACCTTGATCTGAGCTATACTGTGTTTGGCGAAGTGGTACGCGGAACAGAAGTAATTGACAGCATTGCCGCCGTGCCCACCAATCGCCAGCGCGGCGACCGACCGATCACGGATGTGAGGATTATAAGGGCGAGGTTGATTAAGAGAAGTAATTAATCTGCACTAAAATTCGTGATCCTTTATTCTCACAATCCTGAAATCCCCATCAAATCCGTGATTTTTTCTAAAAAATTTCCCCAATCTTTGTCACCTAAAATTTTCCGAGATGAACTTTCCCGACAATCTGCGTTACACAAAAGAACATGAGTGGATCCGTATTGAAGGCAATACTGCCGTGATCGGTATTACTGATTTTGCCCAGCGTGAACTGGGTGATATCGTTTATGTGGAAATCGAGACTGTAGGTAAATCCCTTGCTGCCGGTGATGTATTTGGTACTGTAGAAGCTGTAAAAACTGTATCGGACCTCTATCTTCCCGTTTCAGGTACTATCACAGAATTGAATCCCGCACTGAGTAAGAGTCCCGAACTGGTGAACACAGACCCCTATGGCGAGGGCTGGATGATAAAAATGACTGTAAACGACCCGTCAGATGTGGATAAACTGATGGATGCCAGCGCCTACAGCAACCTGGTAGCCCAGTAAAGTTTCACCCTTATGTGGACTTTTCTCCAAAAACTGAACAGGAGAATGGTGTTTCCCGTGTTCTGGACGGTATTCACCATTTTTTTATTGCTATTGCCCGGATCGGAATTGCCGGGCGGTGGACTTTTTTCAATAAAAGGGCTCGACAAAGTGGCACACGTGATCCTGTTTGGAGGTATTGTGCTGTTCTGGGGCTTCTGGTATAAGAACATTCGTGGAGACGGGCAATGGAGAAAGCTGGTGTTGTGGACGATCGTGTTGAGTGTGGTATTGGGGATTGGGCTTGAATTTCTACAACGTTATGCGATACCCAACCGAAGTTTCGATATAGGAGATATCTGGGCAAATATGGGTGGCTCCGTGGCCAGCGGCCTTTTTCACCTGCTTTGGCCGGGTATAGGAAAAAGCGAAAGTTGAATATCAGCTTATTAAGGGGCAAAAAAATAGCCCCGGTAGAAACCGGGGCCGTAACCAAAACTAACTGCTTATGAGAAAATTGACTGCTTTGTGTGAGTCTTTAAATAAGAACTTTGTATATATAACGCAAATCCGATGCCATTAGTATAACAGGTACCGTTAAAGAAGCCCTAAAAGGACTTACCCAAATTCGCTACTCACGCTGCCAAGAACTAAGGGCATTGCAAAGTTGCAATCGAACGGCCGATAATTCCTCGCCCACCTCTTATTTTCTCAAAAAGTTAACATTCTTTTTTTAAATAACGAGCGATTATTTGCGCGTCTCGTAAATTTTGACTTAAGACACGGGCATTTTACTAAGGGGACTTGCACGAAATACGGAGCGGGTCAGTTTTGCCTGGCGAGTTTCTCGGCGTTTTCCGCAAACTGCAGCGCGTCGATGAAGGGCTGGATATCGCCGTTCATTACCTCATCAAGATTGTAGACCGTCATTCCGATACGGTGGTCGGTTATACGACCCTGTGGATAGTTGTATGTGCGGATTTTTGCGCTTCGGTCGCCGGTACTAACCAGGCTTTTGCGATGGCGGGCAATCTCTTCCTCCTGTTTGCGCACCTGTTCTTCGTATAGTTTGGTGCGTAACATCTGCATGGCCTTCTCACGGTTGGCCAGCTGGGTGCGTTCTGTCTGGCACATTACCACGGTGCCGGTTGGAATATGAGTCAGAATCACTTTTGTTTCTACCTTGTTTACGTTCTGGCCGCCCGCGCCGCCGCTTCGTGCGGTTTCCATTTTCACGTCCGAGTCCTTCACTTCTACGTCCACTTCGTCGGCCTCGGGCATTACGGCCACGGTAGCTGCGGAAGTATGCACGCGGCCCGAAGCCTCGGTATCGGGCACGCGTTGTACGCGATGAACACCACTTTCAAATTTGAGGGTGCCATATACATCGTCGCCCACCACTTCTACCTGCACTTCCTTATACCCGCCCACGGTGCCTTCGGTTTCGCTGAGAATGGTTGTTTTCCATCCTTTGCGCTCGCAATAGCGCAGGTACATGCGCAGCAGGTCGCCGGCAAAAAGGCTGGCTTCATCACCACCGGTACCGGCGCGTATTTCCAGTATGGCGTTCTTTTCGTCCTGCGGGTCTTTGGGTATCAGCAATTGCCTGATCTCGGCTTCCAGCTTTTCCTTCTTTTCTTCCAAAGCGGGCAGTTCCTCCTTGGCCAGCTCACGCAGTTCCTCATCGTCGCCTTTCAGGGCCTCGCGGTAGCTGTCAATATCGTTAAGCACGGTTTTATACACGTCGTGCACCTTTACAATCTTCTCCAGGTTGCGGTATTCCTTGCTGATGGTAGTAAACTTTTTATTGTCGTTGACAATCTCGGGGTTTGTCAGCGCCACACCAAGGTCCTGGAAACGGGCCCGTATCGCCTCTAATTTATCAAGCATGATTGCTGTATTTTTACAAGGAGTGCAAAGTTAATCCTTTCAATGCTTCCATGAGTTATAGAAAGTTTCGCGCCGATCATCTGTTTACGGGCAGTCAATGGCTGGATGACCAGCATGTATTGATAGCCACGAAGCAAGGCAAAATTGAAGATATTGTGCCCCTTACAGAAGCGGGCGACGATGTGCAGTCGTTGGAAGGAATTCTGAGCCCGGCATTCATTAACTGCCATTGCCATCTTGAGCTAAGCCATCTCAAAGGACTGATACCCGAAAAAACCGGTATGATCGATTTTCTGCTGGGCGTAATGACCAAACGAATCATTTCCCCCGAAGAGGTTTTCCAGGCCATTGCCGATGCTGAACAATCCATGCTGCAAAATGGTATAGTAGCCGTTGGCGATATCTGCAATACCCCGCTTACTGTAAAGAAGAAGCAAGAGGGCAGAATGTACTATCATAATTTCATTGAGTCGATGGGGTTTGTGGAGGCTGTAGCTGAAAAGCGCTTTGCAGACAGCGTGAAGGTGTTTGAATATTTTGCCTCGCTCAGTTCCATGCCGATAGCCTACAACTCCATTGTGCCGCATGCGCCCTATTCCGTGTCGCCCAAATTGTTTGAACTGATCACGCATTTCCCCGGCAACCAACTGCTCACTATGCACAACCAGGAAAGCACGGCAGAGCAAGAGTTTTTTGATAAAGGCACGGGCGACTTCAGGCGGCTATACGAATCATTGCAGATCGACATTTCATTTTTCAAAGCTCCCGGCGGCAGCAGCCTGCGGCATTGCGTCAATCACTTCTTACCCAATCAATCCGTAATTCTCGTTCACAATGCATATACCGCCGAAGATGATGTGCTGCTGCTGATGGAAGAAAGGTATAGCAAAATGAAATTCTTTTTCTGCCTTTGTCCCAATGCCAACCTGTACATCGGCAACAAACTCCCTGACGTTGACATGCTGCGCCGCCTGCAATTGCCACTGGTAATTGGTACTGACAGCCTGGCGAGCAATCACCAGCTTAGCATAGTAGCTGAACTAAAAACTCTTCACGAACATTTCCCCCACATCCCCATTTATGAATTATTACAATGGGCCACAGTAAACGGCGCGCGCGCATTAGACATCGACAACTACTTAGGCAGTTTTGAAAAAGGAAGGCAGCCCGGCATTGTGTTAGTAGGTAATGACCTGGAATCGGTGAAGAGGCTGGTGTAAGATGATGAAGTAAGCGGAATTCCTCGTTCAAATTCAAATTCAATATTCCATCTTCAGTCTCCTATCACTTCCTGCAGCACCGGCAGCGTCTTCATATTTCCAAAGTCCTGGATATGCAAGGCATAAAAGGTCTGGTAGGCCTGCAGCAAGATCCTTCTCGTTTCGTGATTCAGTTTTATTTCGTTTAACTCGTGGGGCTGCATCGCTTTTAAAAGTTGGGAGGTGATATGGCTGTAGGGTTCCTGCAGGTAAAAACTATGCAATGGCCGCTCGGCAACAAATTGCCCTTCCTGCAGATCGAGAAAGGAGTTTTTCTCTGAATAACGGTCGCTGAATTGAAAGCCGTAGAAGCCCGCGAGGTGAAGGGCGAAGTATAAAGGAAAATTAGCAAGCACCTGGTCGCTGGCTTCGTCGAGATGCATAAAAGCATCTTCGATGAAATAGAAGAGTTCGGGATTGTTCTCGGGCTGCTTCAGCGTTTTTTGTAACAGCTCCACCATAAACAGTGCCACCGCATTTTTGATAATATCGAAAAAAATATGACGGTAGAGAAATGCCCATTTGTATTCGCGGATGCGCTGGATGTTTTTTAACTCGTTATGATAAACGACCAGTTCCAGTAAAGCTGCGGGTTGAAAAAGGTTGGACTTGCCCGCAGTTTTTTTCGAGCTGCTTCTTACACCGTTGACGATATAGGATTGGATACCGAAGAGCTCGGTAAATATGGTAACGATGACGCTGGTATCGCCATATTTTACGGTGCGTAGTACAATGCCTTTTGTCTTATGAAGCGTCACAGTTATTTATTAATAAACACAATTTTGGTGACAAGGTTTTCCCGCCTGCTATCATCACTCACCAGCACCAGGTACACACCGCTGCTGATGGTGCGGCCCTTATAATCTTTGCCATTCCAGGTAGCTTGTCCGCCCAAAGCGCGCGTCTGGTAAATAAGCCTGCCATCCATTTCGGTGATCTTTACAATGGCATTATTAGCCACACCCCGAATGGCGATGGTGCCATTATAACCTGGTGGCACGGGATTGGGAAAGACAAGCACATTGCTATTGGTGCTGCTGCCTTCGGTGGCATCGCTGCGGTAAGACACGATTCCTTTTGCTGTGGCAAAAAATACTTCGCCGCTCTGCCCTTCGATCACAATCTGCCTGACATCATTATCGGGCAGCGGACTGTTTTCTGCGGTGAAGTGAAGAATGGTTTTTTCGCCATCGGCGCTGATCAGCCATACGCCGTTTTTGGTACCAATCCATTTGCGGTCGGCGCCATCCACTGCTATGGCCTGCACCTGCTCGTCGCGGAAAAGATAGCCGGCAAAATTATCCTGCTGCACCACGGGCAATACGGCTTCGCAACCATTGGGTGAAAAAGCATCCTGCGGGCAATAGATGATGCCGATGCCGCGCGCAGTGCCTACCCAAATGAAATTACTTTTGTCTTTGGCAATGCACAACACGTTATTATCGGGCAGATTGCCATCGCCCGCGCCCGCCCTGTACCATTTCCACTGATCATCGGCGGTGTTGGTAACCGATTCGCCATGATTAAAGCAAACCAGTCCGCCGCCTTTGGGAGACACAATCCATTTCTGGTTCACATCATCAATCACAATTTGCGATACGGCTCGGTCAGGCAGGGGAAAGGGAATGGTGAAAGAAGTCCAAGCGCCGTCTTGCTTAATAACATGCAATTCTGTATTAGCCGCATAGTTGGCCACCCAAATCTGTTGCTCCGCATCGCGGGCAAGACCGCCTACGCGATAACTGCCTGCATCAAAATACGCGGGTTGCAGGGGTGAGTTTTGTTTGTAAATAAGGATCTCGTTGCCATTGCGGATATTGATCAGTCCCCCGCCGAAGGAACCTGCCCATATACTTTCATTCACGGGGTCGGCCAGTACGGTGACAATATCAGGTAAGGAATCGAATGGCGGATGCGTGAATGCATTCAAGAAACCCCATTCATTTTCCGCAAAGAGGTATAATCCATTTTTATTACCCGTGGGTTCCCAATTGCTGTTGACGGCACCGGCGGCTGCATACACTTTTTTGTTATAAGCATCCATAGTGCCGGCTGCAATGGAGGGTGGAGAATTGGGGATATAACTCTGGTATGAAATGCCGGTGAATTTTGTAAGTCCAGCCAGGCTATCGGCAATCCAGTATTCATTTTCAAAAAAAATAGCCTGCGAAGGTGCCTTGATATAAGCGGGCTGCTGCAATGTATTGCTCACTACACCCGAGGTGCTCAGCACAATAACGCGACCCGAAGCATTCTGCGTTTCGCTCAGCAACAGCCTGTCGCCGGAAACCGTGATGTTTTTTATATGCCATCCATCCTCGTATAAAAATTCCCAGTTGGTTTGATTCAGCCTGAACAGCGAATCGTTTTTTAGAGCAAACACAGTGTTTTGAACTGCTGCCACGGATTGTACAGGCCCTTCCGTTAGTCCATCGGCTACCGCCTGCCAGTTGCGAAAATCGGCGAGATTGGTGTTGATGGCGGTTGCCCTTTTCACGCCCTCTTCGGTGGCGGCATAAAAAAAGCCATCATTATGAGTGATCGCGTTCACTCTTACTTTTTCGCCGCCTGTACCGATGATATAAGTATCTTTTACCTGGTGTTTCTCCAAATCAATCACCACTATGCCGAGGCCGGTGCACAGATAAGCCGAGCCGTTATGTATGAAAATGGAGTAGATGGTTTTATCCCCTGTGATGGTGGAGTTTTTGACAGCGTTAATGTTCACTACGCTTCCGTCATTGAAAACATCTACGTTGCTGTTGGAATAAGCAATTACCAATTTCCCGCTTACCTGGTCGGCGGCCATGGCGCTGATGCCGGTTTCGGTAAGACCGCTGATCTTGGTGAAACGGGTCACGCTGTTCTCGTCGGGGTCAACGGAAAAAATGCTATAGGGGGTGGCTGCCCATACCTGGCCGGCCGTATACGTTACCTGTATGGCTGAATGCCAGGGCAGGTGTTCTCTCCATTGCCCTACAGGCTGTATTTGTCCCCGGCAAAGGAGCGGGGCCAGCAGGAGAGCGATGATGCGGATATGCATGGCATCAAAGATAAAGGTTACCCCGTCAACCTTTATCTTTGTCCCTTTTAGTCAACCTATTAACTTCAACTAATCTACTGATACCCATGTGGGAAAGTGTTGCCCGGTTTATTATACGCTTCAAATGGATTCTCTTATTCGTTTTATTGGCCAGCACCGCTTTTATGGCTTACCAGGCGTCTGGCGTAAAGATGAGCTATGAGTTCACCAAAGCCATACCCGACGATAACCCCAAATACCAGAGTTACCAGGCTTTTCGCAAACAGTTTGGCGAAGACGGCAACCTGCTGGTGGTGGGTATACAAACAGATAAACTCTTTACGGCCGAATTATTCAACGAATATGCCGCTCATATAAGGAAGGTAAAAGAAATAGCGGGGGTGGAAGATATACTGAGCATCCCGGAAGCTACCAACCTGGTGCGGGCACCCAATGAAGAGAAACTACTGGCCGTGCCCGTGTTTCCTGAAGGACCGCTGACGCAGGCAGAGCTCGACAGCAGCAGGCAGGTATTTTTCAGCCTGCCGTTTTACCGCGGACTGCTATACAATCCGGAAACCTCGACCTGGCTGGCGGGTATGCGCATCAATAAAGATGTGATGAACTCGAAGGAGCGTAACCGCGTGGTGAAAGAAATACTTGATGTATGGGATGAGTTTGGTAAGAAAAATTCGCTCGAGATGCATTACAGCGGTCTGCCGCTGATCCGTACCAATATGGCTACCAAGATTGCGGCAGAGATGGAATGGTTCCTGTTGGGCTCGTTCCTGTTATCTGCACTGATCTTATGGCTTTTCTTCCGCAGCTTTGGCGCCACCGCCCTTTCGCTTGTTGTGGTGCTGATAGGCGTGATATGGAGCCTGGGCACCATGAACCTGTTTGGCTACCGCATCACCATATTGAACGGTTTGATACCGCCACTGATTGTGGTGATCGGCATACCCAACTGCATTTACTTTTTGAATAAATACCATACGGCGTTCAATTCTGTAAGCGCACAACCCGGTTTTGAAGGCAACCGGAAAATTGCTGCACTCACGGAGATGATCAGCCGTATGGGCATTGTAACGCTGTTTTGCAACATTACCGCTGCCATCGGTTTTGCCGTGTTTGGTCTCACCCGCAGTGCGGTGTTAAAGGAATTTGGCGTAGTGGCCGGTATCAGCATCATTGCGCTGTTTTTTATCTCCCTGATCTTTATACCCGCCGTTCTCAGCCTGCTGCCCGCGCCCAAAGAGCGTCATACCCGCTACCTGGAAAATCGCTGGATGCTGGCCGTACTCGACCAACTGGAGGTATGGTCGCTGCACCATCGCAAGCTGATATACACCGTGACAACTGTGATGGTACTGGTGGCCGTAGCGGGCATGTTCAGGTTGCGCAGCGAAGGTTACATTGTGGACGACCTGCCCAAGACCGACCGCATTTATACCGACCTGAAATTTTTTGAAAAACATTTCACGGGCGTAATGCCACTCGAAATTGTGGTGGATACCAAAAGGAAATATGGATTGCGCATCAATCCCCTGCAGACTTTTGCGAAAATAGACTCGCTCTCGGAATACATTACTACAAAACCTGAGTTTGCGCGGCCCCTGTCGATCGTAGAGGGTTTGAAGTTTGCGCGACAGGCCTATTATAATGGCGACAGCGCCACTTACGGACTGCCTAATGCTTTTGATATCAGTTTTCTGCAGCAGTATCTTAACATGCGCGGTGATGGGAGTGATGGTGCTAAGCAGAATAATTTCACGCGCATTGTGCGTTCGTTCATGGACAGCAACAGCCAAAAGACGCGTATCAGCGTAAATATGGCAGATGTGGGTAGTAAACGCATGCCCGAACTGATTGATGATATTTCGCAGCGCAGCGACCAGCTTTTCGATACTGCGCGCTATCATGTGGAGTTTACCGGCACGAGCATTACGTTTTTGGAAGGAAGCGCTTTCATTATCAATGGTCTTAAAGAAAGTCTGTTCTGGGCTTTCCTGCTTATCGCGCTTTGTATGCTTTACCTATTCCGGTCACTGAAAATACTCATTTGTTCGCTGGTGCCAAACGTGATACCACTTATTATTACGGCCGGTGTTATGGGGTGGACAGGCGTGGCTATTAAACCAAGCACGGTTTTGATTTTCAGCGTGGCATTGGGAATTGCCATTGATGTAACCATCCGCTTCCTGGTAAACTATAAGCAGGAGCTGACGCTGGGTAAGAAAAGCGCGGGCGAAACAGTTATTGAAACCATTCACAAGACAGGCATCAGCATCATTTATACTTCGCTGGTGCTGATAGCCGGCTTTGTTATCTTTTGTTTTTCTGGATTTGGCGGCACGCAGGCGTTGGGCTGGCTAACTTCTTTAACGCTGGTATTAGCCACTTTGACTAACCTGGTGTTGTTGCCGGTGTTACTGTTAAGTCTGAAAAAATGACGAAGCAGGCATTCGGTTTTGTAATCTGTGTGTAAAATTTTTTTCTTCTGCAGATAAAAATCTTTTCGCCAATTCGGCGATAGCAAAATTGTTGCCAGCCCGAAAACCTCTTATAGCGACTTCATTTTTTGTTTAAGGTTTCATTTTCAAACCTGTCACAAAATTTGCTTGAAAAAATTTGAAAGTGATTGTCTTTCAATTTTTAGCTCTTGTACTCGAGTTTTGTTAAATCAGAATCAAGAAATTTTTCTTCATCCCGCAATCAAGACAAGTTTTGACGTTGTTGCGGAACAAAAAATTAGTTGTGCGTCACAGTTATGACTTTGCAAAGTCGCGTTTGACCCTAAAAGAATATGCAGCCTTTAACATTCCTGGTGTGTCCATATTGGCGAAAGCGTTAACCCGGACTTCATTGATCGCTTTCACAAATTCAAAAATCATATAACAATGAGAAAAATTCTACCGCTGGTAGCGGCCATGCTGTTGCTATTCAGTAACGCGTGGTCACAGAATCGCACTATTACCGGCACAGTCACAGACGAACAGGGCAATCCTGTCCCCAATGCTTCTATTATTATTAAAGGCACAACCACCGGAACTACTTCACGAGCGGACGGAACATTCACAATTGGTGTTCCCCAGGGATCAGCAGTGCTGGTAATTTCTTCGGTTGGCATGGCCGAACAGGAACTTACTATTGGTACATCCAACTCTTATGCAGTGGTGCTGAAAGGCGCTGCCAATTCCATGCAGGAAGTGGTGGTGGTGGCGTATGGTACGCAGCAAAAACCAAACGTAACCGGTTCTATTGCAACAGTAAGGGCCACAGAAATCGAAGGAAGGCCATTCACTTCGGTCGACAAAACCTTGCAGGGTAATGTGCCCGGCCTGTTGAGTTCATCTCAGTCGGGTGCGCCTGGTGCAGCTACCGGTATTCGCATTCGCGGTACCGGTTCCATCAATGCAAGTTCGGAACCGCTGTGGGTTATTGATGGTGTGATTGCCACCACGGGCGATCTTACCAATAACACTACAACTGCCAACGCGCTGGCCACACTTAATCCCGACGATATTGAAAGCATCACGGTATTGAAGGATGCATCAGCTGCCTCTATCTATGGTTCGCGCGCTGCCAATGGTGTAATACTGGTTACAACCAAAAAGGGTAAAGCAGGCAAAACCAGGTTAAACTTCTCTGGTGAAATTGGCCAGATAGATATTGCTTACAAAAACGACAAGTATCGTCCCATGACCACCCAGGAGAGCATGCAGGTGATGCGCGAGGCGCTTATCAGGGAAGGTTATGCGGCCGACGAGGCCGAAGCGGATCAGATCATTACAGATCCCCTCGGTTTTGGCGTATTGCATCCTGACGTAAGCACCGATTGGAGAGATGTGGTGACACAGAAAGGCGCACAAAATCAATACAACCTGAACATCAGCGGTGGCAATGAAAGAACATCGTTTTATGCTTCGGGCGGTATTTTCAGGCAGGAAGGTACTACCATCGCTACCGATTTCAAGCGGTATAATGGAGCACTTTCTGTTTCGCACAAGGCTACAGACAAAATTACTTTCAGCACCAGCCTGAACCTGGGTACAAGCAAACAAAGTACGCCTGCCGCAGGTGGTGCTTTTGCCAACCCCGTGCTGGCGGCGCATTTCCTGCTGCCCTGGTATTCTCCCTATAATGCGGATGGCAGTTTTAAATGGAATGATGATGAAGGCCAGTTTCCGCTTGATGGCGCCATTTTCAACCCCTTGGTGCAGGCTGCATGGAATAAGAATACGGCATTGCAAACCACACTGCGCGGCTATGTAATGGGTGAATACAAGATTCTTAAAAACCTGAAATTCACCAGCCGTTATTCAGCTGAGTACTTCAACATTCAGGAAGACCAATACCGCAACCCGTTCTATGGTGACGGTGAGGCAGCCGGCGGTGATGGCTTTGCTGTCTACCGCAAGATATTTAACTACACCTGGAGCAATTTTGCAGACTATCACTTTGATATTCTGCGCGACCAGGACTTGTATGCTGATGTAAAGGTGGGTTTTGAAGCGCAGGAAAATAAACAGTACTTGTTGCAGGTTGGTGCGCAAGGATTTCCCGGCAACCTGGAATTGCAATATCTCAGTTCAGCCGCCACGCCGAATACAGCATCTACCGCACCCAGTGATTTTGCTACCAACAGCATTTTCTCCAACGCCACGCTCAACTATAAAGACCGTTACGTGTTAACCGGTAGTTTCCGCCGCGACGGTTCTTCGGTATTTGGCGCCAACAACCGTTGGGGTAATTTCTATTCCCTGGGTGCTACCTGGAATATTACCGAAGAAGCATTTATGCAATCGGTGGATGTGCTCAGCCTCTTAAAGTTGAGAGCATCTTACGGTGAAAATGGTAATGCCAACGGATTCGGCTTCTACTCAGCCCTGCCCGTTTATAGATACGATATCAATTACCTGGGCCTTTCGGCCAGCCGCCTCACCAACGTAGGATTTGAAGATCTTACTTGGGAAAAGAACAAGGTGTTTAACGTGGGCTTGGATTTTGGCTTGTTCAATGGCCGGCTGAATGGTACAGTTGAACTGTACGATCGAAAGACTTCAGGTCTGTTGTTTACCGTGGTGCCCTCACCCACTGCAGGTGTTCCCAACATTCTGCAAAACATTGGCTCTGTATCCAATAAGGGTGTGGAAGTAATGTTGAGTGGCAAAGTAATTGATACAAGAGATTTCAGCTGGGAACTCCGTTTCAACTTTGCGCACAACAAGAACAGGGTAACAGAACTATATCGTGATAACCCTGTAGTAAATGGTTTCCAGAGAGTACAGGTAGGATATGATGTAGGCACCTTCTACATGCGCGAATATGCCGGCGTAGATCCTGACAATGGCCGCGCAATGTGGTGGAAAGATGCTGATCATAAAGAAACCACGCAGAACTATTCACAGGCCGCGCTGATCATGACCGGTAAAAGTTCTTCACCCAAATACTATGGTGGTTTCGGAAGCACTTTGAAATACATGGGTGTTTCTCTTGACTTCCTGTTTGCTTACAACTTCGGCAATTATGTATATAGCATCTGGGATCGCTACCAGAATACGGAAGGCCTTTACCTCGGTCTTTTCAACCAAAGCACCAGCCAGCTGCGCTCATGGAAGAAACCTGGCGATGTAACAGATGTTCCGAAAATTGAAATTGGCAACTCCACCAACTCCTGGAACCACTCTACCCGCTACCTCTACAAAGGCAACTACATCCGTTTGCGCGATTTGCAGGTAGCATATTCCATACCAAGAAGCGTGGCTCAGAAACTGCAGGTGGCCAATCTTTCATTGTTTGTGCGTGGCAGCAACCTGGTGACATTCGCCACAGACGATCGTCTTTCGGCGGATCCCGAAGCTGGTATTGACTCGCAAAACAATTTCGATGTATTCATTCCACGCACAATTACTGGTGGAATCAGAATTGGCTTGTAATGAAGTAAATCGATTATTATAACTACAAATTCAGTATATGACACGTTCTATATATAAACTTTTGACAGTAAGTCTGCTGGCCATCTTTGTACTAGGTGCCTGCAAAAAGGGTTTCCTTGAAAGGAAGCCGAGCGATGCGCTGCCCGTTGACGAGGCCCTTACCACTGAAAATGCGCTGGAAGGAGCCTTAAATGGCGCATATTCCGCTATGCGTGCCGTTGGCCTGTTTGGCCGCGATATTCCGGTAATTGGTGACGTGCATGCCGACAATGTTTATGTTGAATCAAAAAACTCCGGCCGTTACCTGCAGTGGTATAACTATTCAGTTTCATCAAACGATGGCAGCGCCACAGCCATGTGGGGAAATGCTTATGTGGCTATTCAGCGTGCCAACCGCGTTATTGATGCTGAACTGACCCAGGGCAGCGACCGTGTGAATGAGATCAAAGCCGAGGCACGCGCCATCAGGGCGCTGATGTATTTCCACTTGGTAAGAATGTTTGCACAGCCTTACAATGAAGACCCGAACGGACCGGGAGTTCCGATCATCCTGAAATATGACCCGTATTATCTTCCCGAAAAAAGAAATACTATCGCTGAAGTATATACGCAGATTGTGAACGATCTTACCGCAGCCTACGACGATGCTCCGGCCTATTCAGTGTCGGCGCGTCTCAGCAAATACTCAATTGGCGGTTTGCTGGCTAAAGTGTACCTGCACATGAGCAGATATGAAGAAGCGTTGGCTGCTGCCGAAGATGTGATCAACAGCAACACATTTTCCCTGGTGGCACCGGGCTCTTATGTTAATTATTGGAATAACCCCGCGCCCAGGACCGATGGTGTGGAGACCATGTTTGAAATTGATGCGGACGTAATCAGCAATAACGCCTTTGACGACCTGGCAGCCATGTATCTCAACGGTTACACCGATCTGTATGCTTCTGATGCATTGTATGCTTTGTATGAAGATGGCGATGCGCGCAAGCTGATATTGGAAGAAGGCACTACCAAGAGCGGCTCGCCGGGTATTGTGGTTCACAAATTTCCCAATGCCAACAATGACGACCGCGATAACCTGAAAGTGTTGAGATATGCCGAAATCTACCTGATTGCTGCGGAAGCTGCCGCCAGGACGAATGATGAAGACAAAGCATTGGGCTATCTCAACGACCTGATGGCGATGCGTCAGCCAGGCAAGGTATATGCTTCATCGGGCGCCCAGCTGATAGAAGATATCATTACAGAAAGAAGAAAAGAGCTGGCTTTCGAAGGCGACAGGCTGCACGATCTCAACCGCCTGAAGCTGCCGATCGAGCGCATTGAACACCCGGGCGCTATACTGGCTGGTCCGGGCAATGTAAACCTGGTGATTCCTTATCCCGACGGCAGAAGGATTGCACCCATACCGCAGGCAGAAATGCAGGCTAATCCTAATCTTGCCGACGAACAGAACCCCGGCTATTAACACGCGTGTGTGGAATCAGTATGTAAATAAGAACGGGCTGCTCGTTTGAGTAGCCCGTTAGTTTTTTATTGGGAAAATTTATTCAGCAAAAAATTAATTCAACACTTCTTCCAGGGTCGCGGGTAAATTTTCACCTCGCAGGTTTTCTGCAATGATCTTTCCTTCCGGATCAACCAGCACGTTAAAGGGTATGCCGTCGAATTTGAAAATTTCAACAGCCTTGCTGTTCCAGTAGGCGAGGTCGCTGATATGTGTC
This sequence comes from uncultured Chitinophagaceae bacterium, assembly GCA_937958995.1. Lineage (GTDB taxonomy): Bacteria > Bacteroidota > Bacteroidia > Chitinophagales > Chitinophagaceae > CALCIN01. Next base: position 100,747 of record CALGAP010000008.1, on the reverse strand, counting down.
CAGGTAAGACCTCCCTCCTTAATAGCCCGCAGCCAGGGCTCTTTCTCCTTATCAAGGGAAACGCCGAGCACAGTGAAATTTTTATTCTTGAAGCGTTTGAAAGATTCTACCACGTTCGGATTTTCCTTAATACAGGGTCCGCACCAACTGGCCCAGAAATCAACCAGCACATATTTGCCACGGAAATCGCTTAGCGAAACATTTTTTCCATTCACGTCGGGCATAGTGAGTTCAGGAGCCTGTTTGCCCACCCAGCTGTTTTCTTTACGCTTTTGTTCGGCCAAAGCTCTTTGCTGCTTTTCCTCGTCGAGCATTTTCTTGAAATCGTTGAGGTGAGCGTTTTGGGGAAAACGTGCAGACAATTTACCCAGCTCTGCGTCCACTTCAGATTCCAGCATGGTTTGTTGCGATGAGCCTAAAGCGAAAGTGGCTACTACCGGATCCTTTGCCGAGGCGAGAAAATCTTTCACGTATTTGTTCAACTCATCAATCGCTTCGTTTTTGCGGTTGGTAGCGCTGATCATGGCGGTGTCGGGGCCACCAAACTGTTGCAGCATGCTCAGTTGATTCAGTGCCTCGTTTACCTTCATGGCATGTTCGCCGTATCCGAAAATAAAATCGCTCAGTTCACGGCTGGCGGGCGAACCCTGCACGCTGTAAAATTTGTCGGGATTGCTGAAGTCAATGTTCAGCGTAATGTCTTCTCCATCGTTTACCAATGCTATGGCAGGGCCCGACTGCCCGATGCGCACATGGTAAACGCCGTTGTTCACGGTCTTGCCCTCCAGCCTGAAAGTTTTCTGCGAAATACCGATGGTTACCGAATCAATCAGTACGGGGCGCAAAGAAGTGCTGAACGGCACTTCCACCAGCGAAATCTGGACCTTATCACCAAAGGCACCGGGATATGCGGAAGTAAGTTTGTCGAGATTTTGAATCTGTCCGTTGACAGTTATTGTATCGGTTGATTTTTGAGAGCAGGCAGTAACCATAAGCGCACAAACCAATACCAGGCACCAATTACGTATCATAATTATTATAGTTGTAGTTTTTTTAATAAGATGTCGTTGGTCAGTTTGGGATCGGCCTTTCCTTTGGAAACTTTTTTTACCTCACCCACAAACAAGCCAATCAATCCTTTTTTTCCTTTTTTATATTCTGCCACCTTCTCGGGCATGCGGTTAAGCACCTCCTCTATCCAGGCGGCGACATTATCTTCATTTGAATCCTGCACCAGGTTCAGGCTGCGCGCCAGCGCGGCCGGTTCTGCGCCGGGTTCTTTCAGCAGGGCAGAAAACAAGCGCGTACTGGCCACTGAAAAATTGATCTGCCCGGCATCTATTAACGCAATGATCGCCGCTATAGTCTTTGGCGAAATGGGAAAGGCTCCAATGCGTTCATTATGTTCATTCAGCCACGATTTTACCGGTCCCAGCATCCAGTTGGCTGCAGCCTTATAATTACCCGTGTGCTGAATGATTTGTTCAAAAAACTCCGCTATTTCCTTTTCATCCGTTATCACCCGCGCATCGTATTCCGGCAATTGCAGTTCCGAGGTATATCGCGCAATGCGTTCTTCGGGCAATGCGGGAATTTCCGATTTAATCTGCTCCAGCATTTCGTCGGTCACCCTGAAAGGCGGCAGATCAGGATCGGCAAAATAGCGGTAATCATCGGCGTCTTCTTTGGTACGCAGGGTAAATGTGGTGCCGGTAGCTGCATCAAAGCTGCGCGTTTGTTGCACGATGCTGCCGCCACTTTCCAGTTCATCCACCATTCTTTTCGCCTCTACTTCAATGGCGCGCTTCACGTTTCGGATCGAGTTCAGGTTTTTTACCTCCACTTTCGTACCCAGACTTGTTTCTCCCTTAAGCCTGATAGAAATATTTGCATCGCAGCGCATGCTGCCTTCTTCCATATTGCCATCGCATATTTCGAGGTAGCGAAGCAGTTTTCTGAGCTCGGTAAGATATGCATATGCCTCATCGCCGCTGCGTATATCGGGCTCTGTTACGATCTCGATCAGCGGCACGCCCGCGCGGTTATAATCCACGCAGGTATTGTAGGGATCTATGTCGTGCAGGCTTTTACCCGCATCTTCTTCCAGGTGAATGCGGTTGAGCCGGATATTTTTGGTGCCCTCCGCGGTTTTTATGGCCACATAACCCGCCTTGCAAATAGGGGTGGTATGCTGCGATAGCTGGTAACCCTTGGGCAGGTCGGGGTAGAAATAATTTTTGCGCGCGAAATAGTTGTAGCGGCTTATTTCACAATGACAGGCCAGTCCCATTTTAATAGCGAAGTCAATGGCCCGCTTATTCAGTTTGGGCAGCGTGCCCGGGTGGGCGAGCGTAATGGGACTGATATGGGTATTGGGCTCGCCGCCATACTCGGCGCTGTCGCCGCAAAATAACTTGCTGGCTGTCAGCAATTGCGCATGGACTTCCAGGCCTACTACAATCTCATATTTATCGTAAGTTGATGACATTGAAACAGGCCTGCAATTTACCGAATGAAATCTATAGCGCCAGTATTCTTTGTAAATCAGCCTCCGGCACTGTCAGCAGGTTCACCGGGGGCAGTCGGCGGGTAAACCGCCATCATTCACTTCTTAATTACCTGTTCCTTCTTCAATCTTCAAAAAAGCCCGGCCGCTCCAGCGGACTGGATGCGGCCGGTAAGCGGGCTGATGCTGAAAGTATTTACAAGCTTGTAGTCTTCAGTTTCCTGGGGGTCTTCAGCTCGATGGTCTGGGTTTTGCCACCCCGGTTGATCTTGACAGTTACAGCTGATTTTTCTCTTGCTTCGCGGGCGGCTTTGGCGAGCTCGTCGGTATCGTTGATGGCTTTGCCATCGAATTCGGTGATGATATCACCTTCTTTCAGACCGGCTTTTTCTGCTACAGAATTATCGTCGATGCCGATCACTTTTACGCCTTTGCCTTCTTCAGTGTCTTGCGCTCTTACACCCAATCGCGGACGAGAGCTGTATGAGTAAACACGTCCGGGCGCCATATCCTCGAAGCGGAAATTAAAATCGGGAATTTCAACGCGTGGTGTAAATGAGTCGGCAAAAAGCAATCCTTTTCTTTTGCCCAAAGTAACGGTGGCCGTTTGCTCTTTACCGTCTCTGAGGTAAGTAATAGTAGCTTTTTCTTCCGGTTTGTGTTTGCGGATCGCTTTGGTGAGATCGCTGGGTGAACTGATTTTAACATCGTCCACCTTAGTGATGACATCACCCTTCTTTAGACCAGCCTTGGCGGCGGCGCTTTCTTCGGTCACTTCCGTAATCTTAGCGCCTTTGTCATGGTCTTCGGATGATACGCCCAGGAAAGCATAATCTTCTCCCAGGTTAAATGTGTTACTGTTGAAACTCCAGGCTCCGCCTTGCGCACGGAAAGGAGTGCGGGGTGTAATCGCCACGCGATTCTTGCTGATTCTGATATTGTCATCTTCAAACTCATCGGCGGGCTTTCCGTTGATGTATACTTCATTGCCCTTTATTTCTATTGTCACCTTCGCATCCTTATCCGATTTGCGGGTGATGACGATACGTTCGTCCGAAGAGGATTTTTTTTCACCCTTATCTTTCTCCTTGTCCTGCGCCAGACTGGGTTGGGCAAGCAGTACGAGCAGTGCGGCCATTCCAGTTGTGGCCTTCCATATCATTTTCATTTCAGTAGTTTTTATAGTTTTCCAATATCTACGTTAAACTTCGTACTTCAAATATAGGAAAACATATGAAATACGAAAATTTTCGGAATTGTTAAAAAGCGGGCTCCATGCAGGAGGGTTTGGGTAGCTTTCAGCACTGATCCTTAGTGCCTTTACGCGCAGATATTTTTGCAGGCGCAGAGGAATGGCTTCACGCAAAGTCCTAAGACGCAAAGGGTTAGGAGAGAAAATCTGCATGACAGAATGCGCAATTATCGGGCAATATTTCGTCAGGATTGCTCAAATTCTTTTCGGGATTGCTTCCGGCGTTGATTCAGATGCGGGTGAGAATGTGATGGGAATTGATGGTACTTATGGGCGGCATGCGTGAGTGAAGTGCAATCAGTCTTGCCTTATCCTGAGCGGATTGATCCTGGTGGGAGTCTCGGTTCCGTCAATAATAGTTGATGTTCCGATGGCAAGCGCACTGATAATTTTCGACATCAGTTGGTAATTGAGCGTGTGTGGCTCGTCGCTAGGACTATGATAGTATTTGTTGCGGGGATGAGTGGCAATAATAGTGTGGGCCGGTATACCGAGCTTCGCAAACCAGTAATTGTCGCTGCGTGTGAAGAGGCTTTCGGAAGAGAACATGTCGCGGCGGAAATAATCACTGCCGAATTTTTCCGGCGCTTTTTCCGCGAGGGTCTTATTAAGAATATTCTGCAGGTTGGAGTATTGCGAGCCGGTGATGTAAGGATTTTGATTGCGCCTGCTAATCGGCACGCCAATCATGTCCATATTGATCATGGCTACCACCGATTCAAAATTGCTCATTTGCTGGGCCATGTGGCGAGAGCCGATCAATCCCAATTCTTCGCCCGAAAATGCGGCAAATACCATGGTGCGTTCATTGTTGTTGGCGGCGGCGAAGTAGCGGGCCAGCATAATGAGCGCTGTCACACCCGATGCATTATCGTTGGCGCCGTTATGAATAGTGTCTCCCTTTTTAGGTCTTGTTGCTTCAGATCTTTGATAAAAATAGCCATTGCCCAATATGCCGATATGATCGTAGTGCGCGCTGAAGATAACCCACTCGTGGGGTTTTGATTTACCGGGTAAAATGCCTATCACATTATTGGACTGCAGGGGATCAGATTCGGTAGGAATTTTGAAGGGCACAAAAAAACTTCCATCATTACCGCCGGGCTGGCAACCCGCTTTTCTGAATTCTTCTGCAATGAAATGTGCTGCTTTGTCGTTTTCAGGCGTGCCACTGTAGCGTCCCAAAAAACTGTCGGCGGCAAGAATCTGTACGATGCGCCTGCATGAGTCAGGATGCGCTATGGTTTCAATGGAAGGCGATTGCGCCGAAGCAAAGAGGCAGCATAAGATCATCGGCAACAGCAATCGCGTTGTGGTACGCAACATTTACAAAAGGCTTTTTATTTTTTCTATCACTTGTTGCAGGTTGCTGGCATCCTGTCCGCCTGCAGTAGCCAAATTTTTCTGTCCCCCGCCACCGCCTTTAATCAATGGAGCAACATGTTCTTTAATGATCTTACCGGCATCCAGGCCTTTGGCGGCAACAACGGTATCAGCAATACCAATGGCTACCGAAGGTTTACCACCAATATTGGCGCAGAGCACTACCAGGTGATCATGCAGGTTATTGCGAAGGTCGTAGCAAAGTTTTTTCAACGCATCGGGGTTGCTCACTTCCACAATATCGCCCACGAACGTAACGCCGTTGATGATTTCAACTTTTTGGAGCAGTTCGTTGCGAACACCGGCGAGTATGCGGTTCTCTAGATTTTCGAGTTTTTTCTTCAACTCATTGTTTTCCGCGCCAAGGTTTTCTATTGACTTAGCCAGGTCTTTGGGATTTTTCAATAATTCTTTTACCTGGTTCAGCTGGTTCAATTGTTCAGCGATATACTGTTCTGCCGCCAGTCCGCACACCGCTTCAATGCGGCGCACGCCGGCTGCCACGGCAGTTTCATGTTTTATTTTGAAAATGCCCAGCTCGCCGGTACTTCCCACATGTGTACCGCCGCAAAGCTCTACGGAATAATTGGGGTCCATGATCACCACGCGCACCACATCGCCGTATTTCTCACCAAACAAAGCCATGGCGCCGAGTTGCAGCGCTTCATCTTTTGGCATTGATTTTATGACCACGGGAATATTCTCGCGAATTTTTTCATTCACCACTGCTTCCACTTTCGCGATCTCTTCGTTGGTCATCCTGGCAAAATGCGAGAAGTCAAAACGGAGATGCTCATCATTTACCAACGAACCTTTTTGTGCTACATGCGTGCCCAGCACTTTGCGCAGAGCCGCGTGCAGCAGGTGTGTGGCGCTGTGATGAACAGCTGTTTTCCTGCGGCGAAACTTATCAACGCGCGCGTCAACAGCGGCAGTGACATTAGCGGGCAATTTTTCAACGAAATGCACGATGAGGTCATTCTCTTTTTTGGTGTCGACCACTCTTACGCCTTCACCATCAAAAACCAATTCGCCTTTATCGCCAACCTGTCCGCCGCTTTCTGCATAGAAAGGTGTTTCGGCAAGAACCAGTTGATACGATTCTTTTCCTTTTGCTTTGATACGGCGGTATTTCAAGACTTTTGATCTTACTTCGAGAGAATCATAGCCGACGAATGTAGAACCGCCTTCGCCGAGCACCACCCAGTCTTCGGTATCGAGCGCGGTGGCGGCGCGGGAGCGTTCTTTTTGTTTCTCCATTTCTTTTTCAAAACCCTGTTCGTCGATCGTAAGATTATTTTCTGCAGCTATCAGTCGCGTAAGGTCGGCGGGAAAACCATAGGTATCGTACAGCTCAAATACCGAAGCGCCTTCCAGCACTTTGTTTTTTGCGGTAGCGATCAGCTCATCAATTTTCTTCAATCCTTTATCAAGTGTTCTTAAGAACGCATCTTCTTCCTCTTTCACCACGCGCTGCACAAAATCCTGCTGTTTTTTTAATTCGGGGAATACATTGGCAAACTGGTCGGCCAGCACCGGCACCAACTGATGCAGCAGCGGCTGTTTGCAATCGAGGTATGAAAAATAATACCTCACCGCGCGGCGGAGAATTCTTCGTATCACATAACCGGCGCCGGTATTGGAGGGTAATTGTCCATCGGCGATGGTGAAACATATAGCGCGAATATGATCGGCCAGCACGCGAAACGCGATGCTTACTTTGTCGTCGCCGCCGGTATATTTTTTACCTACAATTTTTTCAATGGCCGCAATAGTGCCGGTGAAAATATCGGTATCGTAGTTACTTTGCTTTCCCTGCAGCACCCTCACCAGCCGTTCGAAACCCATGCCGGTGTCCACATGTTTGGCGGGCAGCGGTTCCAGGCGGCCATCTTTAAGACGGTTGAACTGGATAAACACATTATTCCAGATCTCGATCACCTGCGGATGGTCCTTATTGACTAAGCTTTTGCCGTCTATATTTTTCCTTTCTTCACCAGGTCTGCAGTCCACATGAATTTCCGTGCAGGGACCGCAGGGACCGGTATCGCCCATTTCCCAGAAATTATCTTTCTTTTTGCCGGGCAGGATGCGGTCTTCTGAAATCCATTTTTTCCATTCGTTATAGGCTTCTTCGTCTCTCGGAAGTTTTTCGGCCTCGTCGCCTTCGAAGATGGTGACGTACAGGCGATCTTTTGGAATCTTATAAACTTCGGTTAATAATTCCCAGCTCCAGGCTATGGCTTCTTTTTTGAAATAATCGCCGAAGCTCCAGTTGCCGAGCATTTCGAACATGGTATGGTGGTAGGTATCCACGCCCACTTCTTCCAGGTCGTTGTGTTTTCCGCTTACTCTCAGGCATTTCTGGGTGTCGGCCACGCGGGGAAAAGGTGATTTTTTGTTGCCGAGAAAATAGTCTTTGAACTGGTTCATACCGGCGTTGGTAAACAACAGCGTGGGGTCATCTTTCACCACAATAGGAGCGGAAGGAACAATTTCATGTCCATTTTTTCTAAAAAATTCAAGAAACTGGCTGCGTATCTCGGCACTGGTCATCATAAAGCATTTGTTGTCGCCGTTAATGGTTAAGCCATTATATTTGTAACCATTAGCTGTTTCTGGCGTGCCGCAAAGGTAATTGAAATCATCTGAGAACTATGAAAAACGACCGTGTGCTAAGGGCCAATGCCATGAAGAAAATCAAGTATTACTACAATACCAACACGCTCCGTTATGAAAAGCTGGAGACACCGCTGCACGTAAAGCTTCTGCGGGTGCTCGGTTTTATATCTGCCGCTATCGTTACCGCTATAATTATTGTATCTATTGCCTATAAATATTTCCCTTCTGCCAATGAAAAAAGGCTGATGCAGTATAACCAGGCGCTGCAGGAACGCTACCTGGTGCTGGATGAGATGACCCGGAAAATGCAGCAGCAGCTGAAAGAGCTGGAAGAGCGCGACAACGAGGTGTATCGCGTGATTTTTGAGGCCAATCCCATTCCTGACAGCCTGCGCAGCAAAGAGATGGAAGACCAGAAAGAGCGGGCGATGCTGATGTCTATGACCAATTTTGAGCTGGAGAATTCCATCACTACCACACTCAACAACCTGCAGAACCGCATGGCCCGGCAGCAACAATCGTACAAAGAGATCTTTAGTTTCATAAAAAATAAGGAACAGCTGCTGGCTGCCACGCCGGCCATACAACCACTTAGTAACCAGGACCTGAAGCGCATTGCCTCGGGCTTTGGCTACCGCATCGACCCGGTGTATAAGACGGTGAAATTCCATGCGGGGTTAGATTTCTCGGCGCCGCAGGGCACCCCCATCTATGCCACGGCCAATGGCACGGTGCGCGTGGCGGGTAACCTGGCTAATGGCTATGGAAATCACGTAGTTATCAATCATGGCTATGGCTATGAAACCCTTTATGGCCATATGTATAAGATCAAGGTGAAGGTGGGCCAGAAGGTAAAACGCGGCGAAATCATCGGCTGGGTGGGCAATACCGGCAAGAGTACCGCCCCGCACTGCCACTACGAGGTGCATAAGAACGGCACCCGCCTCGACCCGGTTTACTTTTTCTATAATGACCTCACACCCGAGCAGTTTAACAGGCTGCTGAAGATTGCGGCTTCGAGCAACCAGAGCTTCGATTAAGATTTGAGCAGGCAGGAATCGCGGATTTAATATGGATTTTTGGGTTATACGGATAAGATCGTGATCCCCATCTTGCAATCTTTTGACAATCACAAACCCTGCTGTTTTGGGATTTCTGATGTTGTGCCAGTAAATTTGCAGTCGCTTATGCTTAATCCTCCCGATATCATTTCATTGTCGTACAAGCAACCAATCATGGTTGACCAGTTGGAGTTGATCCAGGAAAAGGAGCAACAGATACCTGGCTCGGTGCAGTATTCCATTAAACGATATCGCAGGCACACTCAATGGGCAGTGGAAGATACCGGCATGATGGTGTATCACTACAACCGCCGCAATAGTAAAAGCGAAAATTACCTGGAGCTTCGTTTTTGTATGGCGGGCAATGTGTATTGCCGCGAAAAAGAGACGGAGTGTGATAATTGCAGGCTGAACAATTCGCGCAACTGCTCTGAAAGGGTGGAGAGCATCGATGTGTTGAGTTTTCGTTTTACACCGGTTCATCTTTCTCAGTTTGTGAAGCCGCGGAAAATGAGTGGGGAACGCAGCCTGACTGATGATATTCTCAACTTCAAACATCTTTCTTCTTTTTCAAAAATACTTCCGCTTTGCGGCCGCACCCGGCTGGTGCTGGAAGCATTGCTGAACCACAGCTATACCGATAGCCTCGAGAATATTTATATCAATGCCCAAACCCAGATGCTGCTGCTGTATAGCCTGGAGTGTATGATGGGCGATGATAAGGAGGTGGAAAGTTTCCAGTGCAAGTTCCTGGCCAATGAAGCCGACCGCGAAAAGATTGTGAAGGCGCGCGAGATCCTGTTGCAGCATATCGGCGAGCCGATTACTATCAAGGAACTTAGTCGCAAAGTGGCGATCAATGAGTGTTACCTGAAAAAAGGGTTTAAAGAATTATACGGCACTACCATCTTCGATTTTTACCAGGGTCAACGCATGGAGCACGCGCGGTATCTTTTGTATGAAAAAGGTCTTAGCGTGACGGAAGTGTCGATGATGCTGGGTTATTCTTCTATTTCACATTTTTCTACTGCGTTTAAGAAGCAAACGGGTTTGAAACCTTGCGAGTTATTGTTGCATTAATTGATTGTTGGGTTTTCGTGTCGTGCGTTTTTCGCGCAAAGGCGCCAGGGACTAGAGCAAAATTTCGTTCAGACTTTCTCCCGCTGCTTCCAGTGTAGCATCCAAATCTTCTTTCGTTAAAGCGTTGCTCAAAAACCAGGTCTCGAAAGCAGATGGCGGCAGGTAAACGCCACGCCTTAGCATGGCGTGGAAGAATTTTTTGAACAATTCATTGTTCGCAGCCGCGGTCGATGCAAAATCGATAACAGGTTTTTCGGAGAAATGAATGCTGATCATCGAACCTACGCGGTTGATGACGTAGGGCGTGCCGCTGTTTTTGAAGACTTCATCTAAACCTTTGTGCAGGTAAGCTGATTTTTCTTCGAGCTCGGTATAAATATGCGGGTTTTCATTCAATGTTTTCAGCATGGTATAACCCGCAATCATTGCGAGGGGATTGCCGCTGAGTGTGCCCGCCTGGTACACGTTGCCGATCGGGGCAATGTGTTGCATAATTTCTCTCTTACCTCCGAAGGCGCCAACGGGCATACCGCCGCCAATTACTTTTCCGTAAGTCACCAGGTCGGCATTGATGCCTAATCTTTCCTGCGCGCCGCCGCGCGACAGCCTGAAGCCGGTCATCACTTCGTCTATGATGAAAACAATTTTCTCGCGATCACAGATGGCACGGAGTCCTTCGAGAAAACCCGGTTGCGGTACAATGCAGCCCATATTGCCTGCCACGGGCTCGATGATGATGGCGGCAATTTCATTTTTATGTTCCTGTACTAATTTTTCTACTGCAGGCAGGTCATTATAGGCGCAGGTGAGGGTATCGGCGGCAACGCCGGCTGTAACGCCGGGTACGGTCTGTATATTGAATGTGGCGACGCCGCTGCCGGCCTTTACCAAAAACGAGTCGGCATGACCGTGATAACATCCTTCAAATTTGATGATTTTGTTGCGGCCGGTATATCCGCGCGCCAGCCTGATGGCGCTCATGCAGGCCTCGGTGCCGCTGCTTACCATTCTTATTAAATCCACATTGGGCACCATGTTGCAGATCAGCTCGGCCATTTCCACTTCCAGCTCGGTAGGAGCGCCGAAAGAAGTAGAGTAGGTGGCGTATTCCTGGATGCCTTTAACAACCGGTTCGTAAGCATGACCCAAAATCATCGGTCCCCAGGAATTGATATAGTCTATATAACGGTTATCGTCTGCATCGAATAAATAGGCACCCTTTGCTCTTTTGATAAATAGCGGTGTGCCGCCCACGCTTTTGAATGCTCTTACCGGTGAGTTCACTCCACCCGGTATGCTTTTCTGAGCTCTTTCAAACAGTTCTATACTTTTCCCGATCATAATTTTCATTAACTGATTAATTGCACTGCCTGCCTGGCAAAATAAGTAGCTATCAGATCTGCGCCCGCGCGCTTGATGGCGGTGAGTGTTTCCAGTATGGCCTTGTTCTCGTCGAGCCAGCCCATTTTGGCGGCGGCCTTTATCATCGAGTACTCGCCGCTGATGTTGTATGCACTCACGGGCACTTCCACTGCATTTTTCACTTCACGAATCACGTCGAGGTAGGCCAGCGCGGGTTTTACCATCACAATATCGGCGCCTTCTTCCACGTCCATCAGCGTTTCTTTGATGGCTTCGATGCGGTTGGCATAATCCATCTGGTATGTTTTCTTATCCCCAAATCCCGGGGCACTGTCCAATGCATCGCGGAAGGGGCCGTAAAAACAAGAAGCATACTTTGCGCTGTAACTCATGATGCCCGTTTTGGTAAACCCGTTTTTCTCCAATGCTTCCCGTATTGCTGCAATGCGACCGTCCATCATGTCACTGGGTGCTACAAAATCGGCGCCTGCTTTCGCGTGACTCACGCTCATTTTGGCCAGCACTTCCACGGTGGCGTCGTTTACAATTTCATTGTTCTCTACAATGCCATCGTGGCCATATGAAGAAAAGGGATCCAACGCCACATCGGTCATTACCACCATCTCAGGCACAGCGTTTTTGATGGCCTTGATGCTGCGCTGCATCAGTCCATTGGGATTAAGCGCCTCGGTTCCTTTATTGTCTTTCAGTTCATCTTTACATTTCACAAAAAGCAGCACGCTTTTTATCCCCATTGCCCAAAGTTCTTTCACTTCTTTCACGGCGCTATCGAGGCTGAACCGGAAATAACCGGGCATGGAACTGATTTCTTCTTTTGTATTTTCCCCCTCAGTAATAAAGAGGGGAACGATAAAATCGTTAGGTGTTAATATGGTTTCCGCCACCAGGCTGCGAATGGCTGGCGATTGGCGGAGGATTCTGTTTCGTCTTTGCAGGTACATTATTGAAATGAGTTGCTTTTTAATTTTTCTTCTATATTATTTTTGCTTCGTTCAATTTCGGCGTTGAGTTCCAACTCCGAAGGTAATCAGGATTTGTTCAACCTACACCCAATCCACCGGTTTCAAACACACTTTCAACAACTTCTCCTCTTCGCTTCCCGCCTCCGGCTGATAATTGTATTCGAACCGTACCGTTGGTGGCAAACTCATTAAAATGCTTTCTGTTCTTCCGTTTGTCTTCAAACCAAACAAAGTGCCACGGTCGTGGACTAAGTTGAATTCAACGTACCGGCCCCGCCTGATTTCCTGCCAATGTTTGTGCCGGTCATTATATGACATGTTTTTCCGCTTCTCCACAATTGGCAGATAGGCATCAAGAAATGCGTTGCCACAAGCCTTGCCAAATTCAAACCAAAACTGAACATCCCTGCCCGCACCGGCACGTTGGTAGTCGTAAAAAATCCCGCCGATGCCGCGGCGCTCATGGTTGCGATGCATGTTCACAAAATAGTTGTCGCATTCAGTTTTGAAAGCCGGGTATAATGATGGGTCAAAACGATCGCAGACATTTTTATAGGTGCTGTGAAAGTGACGGGCGTCTTCTTCAAACAAATAATACGGCGTAAGATCGGTACCGCCACCAAACCAGCGATCAGTGAGGCTGCCTTGTTCATTGTATAACTCAAACATGCGGTAGTTGCAATGAACGGTGGGGACAAACGGATTTACTGGGTGTAACACCAGCGACAATCCACAAGCAAACCATCGCGCGCCTTCAATTTTTAGTTGCGTGCGCATGGCATCGGTCACGGCGCCGTGAACCACTGAGGTATTTACACCGCCTTTTTCAAAAACATTTCCGTTGGCGATCATTCTTGTTCTGCCGCCACCACCACCGGGGCGCTCCCAGCGATCTTCTGCAAAGCGTGCCAATCCGTCGGCGTTTTCAAGCGCGGTGCAGATGGTGTTTTGCAGTTCTTCGATGTATGATATCCAGCTTTCCTTAATGTTCATGCTTTATGTAATTGCAGGCTGTATTCTTTTACCGTATCCACAAAAGCACGGGCATGATCAACGGGTACATTGGGCAAAATGCCGTGACCCAAGTTGGCAATATGGCGATGACCGCCAAATGCACGCAACATCTTTTTCACCTCTTTACTTAACTCGGGTATGGGCAATAACAGTTTGGCGGGATCAAAATTGCCTTGCAGCGTCACATCATTCCCCGCGAATTGTCGGGCCAGTTCGGGTGTGATGCACCAGTCAATACCCAGTCCCTGCGCGCCGGTATCGGCCATGGCTTGCAGGCTGTGCCAGGCACCCTTGGCGAAGATGATAACGGGTACGGTGTCTTTCACTGCTTCTACAATCTGGCGGATATAGGGCAGGGAAATATTATCAAAATCATCGGCGCTTAACAGTCCGCCCCAGCTATCGAAAATCTGCACCAGGTCGGCGCCGGCGGCAGCCTGTCCTTTCAGGTAGTCGATGGTGGTGTCGGTGATCATCTGCAGAAGCCGATGTGCGGTGTCGGGTTGTGTGTAGCAGAAAATTTTTGCTTCGTCGAAAGTTTTTGAGCCCTTGCCCTGCACCATATAGGAAAGCAATGTCCACGGGGCGCCGGCAAAGCCAATCAGGGGCACGCGGCCATTCAGTTCATTTTTGGTGAGGCGCAGCGCATCGAACACGTAGCCGAGTGTTTCGTTTACGTCGGGCCTGATGAGCTTATCGAGGTCAGCATAGCGTTTGATGGGGTCGGGCAGTACGGGGCCTTTGCCTTCGAGCATTTGCACCTCCATGCCCATGGCCTGCGGCACCACCAGTATGTCGGAGAAAATAATGGCTGCGTCCACGCCCACCTGGTCAACGGGTTGAATGGTGATTTCGGCGGCGAGCTCCGGTGTCTGGCAGCGCTCGAAGAAAGAATATTTTTCTTTCAGTTTCATATAGTCGGGCAGGTAACGGCCTGCCTGGCGCATCATCCATACGGGAGTGCGTTCGGTGTGGTCACCACGGAGAGCCCTTAGTATTAAATCATTTTTCAGCATGCCATTATTGTTTGAAATATTTGATTGCCTTATCAACCAGCGCTGCTTTGTCGGGCGTGCCGGCAATCTCTGTATGGTTGTTTGTATATGATTGAATGGATTCTGCTGTTGTTGTGCCTATCGCGAACAATACTGTTTCTTCACCTGCGGTGTTCAATGAAAAATAACTTTTCACTGCGCTGGGACTAAAAAACAAAATGCCTTCGTACTGCTTATCGAGTTTTTGCGGCGTGAGCCTGGTTTCATATACTACTACTTCTTTCAGCGCGATTCCGCGTGCACGCAACTGATCGGGCAATTCATCGCGCCGCAGATCGCCGCAGAAGAATATCATTTCCTGGTTGACGCCAGACTTTGCAATTTCTTCTACTAATTCTTTTGCATAGTTGGTGGTGGCGGCAATGGTTGAAGCAGGAAAATGTTTTTTTATTTTTTCTGCAGTTGATTTACCAATGCAATAGAATGTCCATTGGGGAGATTCTTCCATTGCTGCAGCCATTGCTTCTACAGCATTTCCACTGCTCACGACTACCAGTGCATGCTGCTGGGCAAGAGGCCCGATAATTTTTTTCAGCAGTGCTGGTTCAACAGGCTGGGTTTCTATAAACGGAACAACGTCTATCAATATATCCAGCTGAAAAGATTTGCTGATAATTTCCTTATCCAGCGGACCCGTGCTTAATATGGTGATATTATTTTCCTTCATTTTTCAGTTTGTCGGCAATTTGCCGGCCTCCATAATTCAGCAATTCTTCGGCAAGCTTTTTTCCCGCGTCACTGGCTTCAGCCATCGTGAGTATCTTTTCAATTTCCGCTTTTTCTTTTCCATCGGGTGATAAAATATTTCCCTGGAAAAAAATCCTGTTATCTTCTGCCTGCGCCAGCGCGCTGATGGGTGTAGAGCATCCACCTAATAATGCGCGCAGGAAGTCGCGTTCAATTTTTGTACACAATGCAGTGTGTTCATCATTCAGCGGCTGGCATGCTTCCTGCACAACCTTGTCATTTTCCCTGCACACCACAGCAATAGCTCCCTGCGCCGGGGCGGGCAACATCCAATCGAGTTCGATACTTTGCGCGGGGCGCAGATTGATTCTTTCCAGGCCGGCTGCCGCGAAGATGGCGCCGTGCCAGTCTGATTCTTCCAGTTTTTTCAAGCGCGTGTTGACGTTGCCGCGCAGATTTTCCAATTGGTGATGCGGATATTTATTCAGCCATTGCGCTCTTCGCCTGATGCTGCTGGTAGCTATGGTGAGCGGCGCATCCTGCGTAAGCAGTGCGGGCACATCGCCTTTGTATACAAGCAAGTCTTTGTGAGAATGTCTTTTTAATACCGCGCAGGTTACGATGCCTTGCGGCAATTGGGTAGGAATATCTTTTTGAGAATGTACCGCGATGTCTATACGATCGTTCAGCAATGCTATATCCAGGCTGCGGGTAAAAATGCCCTGCACGCCTATTTCGTATAGGGGTGTCTTGAGATCGATGTCTCCTTCACTCTTGATATATACCAGTTCGCTTCGGGCGCCATGTTGCGCCAACAGCTCCTGCACGCGCGTAGCCTGCCATACAGCGAGCTGGCTCTCCCTGGTACCAATGCGGATAATTTTTTTCATGAACCAAAATTAGTCACTGCCCGTGGCTAAAAACTCGTTGATTGCTTCAATATAATGACATCCACGCTGGTTATGTAACCGCAATTTGGAAGCCATGCCATTGATCACACGCTGAATTTTTTTGTCAGTATTGGCTGTTGAAGTAGCAGCAAGGTTTTGTGAATCCTGCCTGTATAGGGGAAAGGCTTGTATTTCCTGGAGTTTTGTTTTGATGGCCCTGAGTACCGGCGCATGCTTGCGCATTTCGTTCCATTCCATAAACTCAGTGATATGCTCGCGAATGATGGCCTTGGCCTTGGGCACTTCCGCTTTTCTTTTCTGAAGCGTGGCGTCTTTCAGCTTGGAGAGTTCATCCACATTTACCAGCTGCACATTGGGCAGTTCGCGGGCGGCCGCTTCTACATTGTATGGTATGGAAAGATCGATAATCAGTTTATTGCCATTGCCTTCCAGGTGCTCTTTGGCAATGGTGGGATGCGGGGCATTGGTAGCCACCAGTATAATTTCCGATTCGCGCACCTGCGGGGCCAGCTCTTCGAGGGGCGCAAAGGCAAGACCAAGTTCTTTTGCCAGCGCCACCGCTTTTTCTTCGGTGCGGTTGATGAGTGTGATATTGCGGGTTTCGAGATAATCAACCAGGTTTTTGCAGGTGTTGCGGCCAATTTTGCCAACACCTAACAATAATATTTTTTTACCCTTTACATCACCCATTTTTTCCCTGATAAATTGCACAGCGGCAAAAGATACGGAAACAGTGCCGCCGCTCAGCGCGGTTTCATTTTTGATGGCTTTGGACGATTGCAATACACAACCCACCAGCCTGTCTAAGAACGCGCCGATAAAACCATTTTCGCGGCTGAACTTCACCGCTTGTTTTATCTGGCCAACGATTTCATAGTCGCCGAGAATTTGTGAATCAAGACCGGCAGCCACGCGAAACAAATGTTCGGCCGCATCATATCCTTTCTTTATATAAGCTAAACGGGTGAAAGTGTTTTCGTCGCCTTCTGTTTCCGAGCAAAGCAGGTGAACCAGGCTGGAAGGAAGCTCGGCAAGGCCATAGATCTCAGTACGGTTGCAGGTTGACAGTACAAACATTTCACTTACTCCATACCCGGGGGCCTTCTGCAACAACCTTTTATACTGGTCGGGGTTGATGGCAAATTGCCCTCTCACTTCGGCATCGGATTTTTTGTAATTGATCCCGGCTATGAAGAATTTTGAAATATCTCTTGAACTATATCCTTGCATGTACTTTTATTGGAAATAGACAGCGCAAAATTACTTGCAGGGTGATCAATGTCCTAATTTATCAGTCATCAATCTGTCATTATTCTGTCTGATCATCATCACATATAGTCGTGATATATATCATCACTAACGGCGGGTAAGAATACGTAGCTATCTTTGCTCTCCAATTTTTAATAATAATATGGCCGCAAGCAAACGAGGCATAGTATTGATGAACCTGGGCTCGCCCGACAGCACCGAGGTGCGGGATGTGCGACGTTTTCTGAATGAGTTTCTTATGGATGAGCGTGTGATCGATATGCCTTATCTCAAGAGGCTGTTGCTGGTAAGGGGAATCATTGCGCCGTTCAGGGCACCCAAATCGGCTGCGGCCTACCGCACTATCTGGACAAAGGAAGGTTCGCCCATCATTGTCATTAGCAAACAATTACAGGAGGCCCTGCAGCAGCAGGTGGAAGAGCCCGTGGCGTTGGCGATGCGTTATGGTAACCCTGCACCCTGGGATGCATATGATGAACTGATGGAAAAAGTGCCGGGTTTGGAAGAAGTGGTGCTGGTGCCCATGTACCCGCATTATGCCATGAGTAGTTACGAAACAGCTGTGGAGTATGCAAAGGAAGTGCATGCAAAAAGGAAATATCCCTTCCGGCTCACCATTATACCACCATACTATAATGACCCGCTCTACCTGCATGCGCTCACAGAAAGCATGAAGCCTTTTCTTGAACAGCCTTACGATCATATATTATTCAGCTATCATGGTGTGCCTGAAAGACATATTCTGAAAGGCGATATCACCGGCTCGCACTGTTTCAAAACTAACGACTGTTGTAATGTGGATAGTCCCGCGCACCAATACTGTTATCGGCATCAGTGTACCTACACCACTCGCAAAGTGGCTGAAATACTGAATATTACCGAAGGAAAATACAGCCAGTCGTTTCAATCGCGTTTGGGTAAGGATCCCTGGCTGCAACCATATACTTCTGAAAAATTAGAGCAGCTGGCGAAAGCGGGCGTAAAAAAAATCCTGGTGGCTTGTCCGGCCTTTGTGAGTGATTGTCTTGAAACCCTGGAAGAAATTGCCGAGCAGGGAAAAGAAATTTTTCTGCATGCCGGCGGTGAAAGTTATACGATGATCCCCTGTCTGAATACGCATCCCTTGTGGGTAAAAGCGGTGGTCAGCTATACAAGAAGCAATCAACAGTAGTATGTACAACTACATCAAAGCGCTGCATATTATTTTTATTGTCACCTGGTTCAGCGGTATGTTTTATATCGTGCGCCTCTTTATCTATAATACCGAGGCTGGGGAAAGAGATGAGGCGGAGAAACATATTCTGCGCAGGCAGTTTGCGGTCATGATAAGAAGGTTGTGGTGGGGTATCACCTGGCCCTCGGCTATTCTTACATTGATTTTTGGTGGGTGGACCTGGTATTTGCTCGGTGTATTGCCTGGCTGGCTGGTGGTAAAGCTAGGTTTTGTAGCGGGTTTGTACATATATCATTTTACGTTACACGCTATTCACAAACAGCAGTCAAAAGGAATCTTCAAATATTCTTCACAGCAACTTCGTGTATGGAATGAAGTGGCTACTATTTTTTTGGTAGCGATAGTAATGTTAGTAGTAGTAAAGCAAAGCCTGAGTTGGGTATGGGGGTTGACAGGGCTGGTGTTGTTTGTTATTGTGCTGATGAGTGCGATCAGGATTTACAAATATCTGCGAAGTAAATAATGCGGGCAATAAGACGGTACCAAAACAAAAAAACCTCCGATGGGAGGTTTTATATTGGGTAACAAATTTTCAGTTTTCCACGAGACCGACCTTTTAAATGCAGGGCTTCCACAAGACATTGAATCCAATCAGTTGCCTGGGAGGTTTTTGCACAGGCAAATACCAGAGATTAAAAACGGGAAGGTATCGGATAAACAGTTGAGTAATTTAAAGAAAAACCTTTTCCATTTTTCAGGATTTTAAAAGGAAAGGGGAGTAGGAATACTCCCCTTTTTAACCCCTAAACCCTAAACCGTAGAAAAGGTTTTTCGAATAATGACTTATAATATTAATTCAAATATCTTAATGAAGTGAGGTAAAACCCCTTAGGATATACTGCAGTTTTTTTACGCATATATACTCGTATCATCAACTGTATCATTCTCACAATCCTGTAACATCAAAAGCTCTTAAATAGTTCCATAAACTATGCCAAACAAGCCAAATGTGGAAAAACTACAGCATGGAATTCTCTATTGTTAAGGGTTTTAACAATTCTCTTGTCACGGTTCTGTCAGGTGCGGATACCCGTGATAAACCCTGCGCCGGTCGCGGTTAAACGGGCTGGCGGATGCGGGTAGGGGGCTGGGTTTCGGGTTTCGTACAAGGGCAGGCCAGGTAACGGATGGCCCACCTATGACCTGGACTTCCCGCACCCCCTATGCAACACCATGCGCACGGCCTGTGATACCTAACACACCCCGCCCTACACCCTGGCCCGAACCCCAAACCCGCAACCCGAAACTATTCAGTACCTTTGCACACTTTTTGGAGATTTTATGGCAGCGAAATACAGGGAATTTGCACAACTGGATTTACCGGCTTTTGAGAAGGAAATCCTGAAAAAATGGGATGAAACTCAAGCCTTTGAGAAAAGTATGTCCATCCGCGAGGGCGCACCCGCCTTTGTGTTTTACGAAGGACCACCCAGCGCCAATGGCATGCCGGGCATTCACCACGTTATCAGCCGCACCTTGAAGGATATTGTGCCCCGCTACAAAACCATGCAGGGCTATCAGGTGAAGCGTAAAGCCGGCTGGGATACGCATGGACTGCCCATAGAACTGGGCGTGGAAAAAGAATTAGGCATTACCAAAGAAGATATCGGCAAAAAGATCTCCGTTGAAGAGTATAACCGCAAATGCCGCGAGGCCGTAATGCGGTACAAAGACAAATGGGATGAGCTGACCCGTAAAATGGGTTATTGGGTGGACCTGAACGATCCCTACATCACCTTCAATAATGAATACATCGAGACGCTCTGGTGGTTGTTAAAACAGCTGTTCCAGCGCGGTCTGCTTTACGAAAGCGTAAGCATTCAGCCTTACTCTCCGGCAGCGGGTACCGGTCTCAGTTCGCACGAGCTGAACATGCCCGGCACGTACAAGGAAGTGAAAGATACCAGCTGCGTGGCGATGTTCAAGGCCATTGAGGATAAGAAATCGGAATTCTTGTTCAAGGCTGCGCAAGCTGAAATTCCCCATGCGAAACCCGAAATTTTCTTCATGGCATGGACCACTACACCGTGGACCCTGCCATCGAACCTTGCGCTGACCGTGGGCGCCAATATTACCTATGTACTGGTAAAAACATTTAACCCATATACTCATCTCCCCGTCAACGTGGTGCTTGCCAAAGATTTGGTGGGCCGCTACTTCAAACCCGAAGGGGAGAATGGCAATTTTGCTGAATACAAAGAGGGCGATAAACTGATTCCCTGGAAAATTCTGGCAGAGTTCAAAGGTTCGCAAATAGAAGAATGCCGCTATGAACAATTATTGGCATTTGAAGCAAATGCTCCCGGAAAAGTGCAGCCACTCGGCGATCAGCCACCAGCCCCCTTCCGCGTGCTGCTCGGTGATTTTGTGACTACCGAAGACGGTACCGGCATCGTGCACACCGCACCTGCTTTTGGCGCAGATGACTTCCGCGTAGGTAAGAAATACAACGTGGGCATACTGGTGATGGTAGACAAACAAGGAAAATTTGTAGAAGGCCTGGGGGAATTCAGCAACCGCTACGTAAAGAATTATAAGGATGAAAAAGATTACGTGGATGTAAATGTAGACATCTGCGTTAAGCTGAAGAAAGAAAACCGGGCCTTCAAAATAGAAAAGTACGAACACAACTACCCGCATTGCTGGCGTACCGACAAGCCGGTATTATATTATCCGCTCGATGCATGGTTTATCAAAACCACCGCGCTGAAAGACCGCATGGTAGAACTGAATAAGACCATCAACTGGAAACCTAAGAGCACTGGTGAAGGACGCTTTGGTAACTGGCTGGAGAATGTGGTTGACTGGAACCTGAGCCGCAGCCGCTTCTGGGGTACGCCGCTGCCCATCTGGAAAACTGAGGATGAAAGCGAAATGAAATGCATCGGCAGTCTGCAGGAACTGAAAGATGAAATGCAGAAAGCCATCGATGCCAATATCGATCCCGCGGCCGTTGCCGAAATGAAAGCAATGCTGCAGCGCGACGACCTGGATTTGCACAAACCTTTTGTAGATAAAATTGTGTTGGTGAGCGATGCAGGCAAACCTATGCGTCGCGTGCCCGACCTGGTGGATGTTTGGTTCGACAGCGGCGCCATGCCATATGCGCAATGGGGCCTGGATTACGACAAGCTGAAGGCGGGCAATCCCAAACCATTCAAAGCACCGTTTGAATTCAACTTCCCCGCCGACTTCATCGCCGAAGGGGTTGACCAGACCCGTGGCTGGTTTTATACCTTGCACGCCATCGCTACGCTGGTGTTTGACTCGGTAGCTTTTAAGACCTGCGTGTCGAACGGGCTGGTGCTCGACAAGAACGGCAACAAGATGAGTAAGCGCTGGGGCAATGTGGTGGACCCGTTCAAGACCATTGAAGGATTTGGCGCCGATGCTACGCGCTGGTACCTCATCACCAATGCCTCGCCCTGGGAGAACATGAAGTTTGACGTGGGCGGCATCAAGGAAGTACAGCGTAAGTTTTTCGGCACGCTCTACAATACTTACCAGTTCTTTGCGCTGTATGCCAATGTGGATGGGTTTACTTTCAAAGAGGCATACGTGCCGCTCGATCAGCGTCCGGAGATCGATCGCTGGATTCTGAGCTCGCTCAACACCCTGGTGAAAAGGGTGACCGAGTACATGGAAGACTACGAGCCCACGCTCGCAGGCAGGCTGATTGAAGAATTCGTGGACGAACACCTGAGTAACTGGTACGTAAGGCTTTGTCGCCGCCGCTTCTGGAAAGGCGAATATGAGCATGATAAGATTTGCGCCTACCAGACGCTCTACGAATGCCTGGAGACTGTGGTAAAACTGATCGCGCCCATTTCACCCTTCTTCAGCGATCTGCTGTTTACCAACCTCAACGCGGTGACCGGCCGCCACAAGGAAGAAAGCGTACACCACGTTTCCTTCCCCAGGGCCAACCCTTCGGCCATAGATGCTTCGCTGGAAGAGCGCATGCAGATGGCGCAGGACCTGTCGTCGCTGATACTCTCGCTGCGCAAGAAGGTGAATATCAAAGTGCGTCAACCTTTACAAAAAGCTTTGATTCCCGTGCTGAATAAGGAGATGATGGCGCAGATACAGAAGGTGGAAGACCTGATCAAGAGCGAGGTGAACATCAAGGAGATCCAGTACCTGCAGGAGGATAACGGGTTTATCAAGAAGAAGATAAAGCCGAACTACACGGTATTGGGTAAGAAACTGGGAGCGAAAATGAAACCGGTGGCAGCGGCGCTCGCAGGTTTTACACAGGAGCAGATTGCGAAGTTGGAAAAAGAAGGCAGTATTTCATTGCAAATTGATAACGAACCCTTAATATTACAACTTAATGAAGTTGAGATCACCAGCGAGGATATCCCAGGCTGGATGGTCGCCAATAAAGACACTCTTACCGTTGCCCTGGATGTGACCGTAACCCCTGAGCTGATCAGCGAAGGCAATGCGCGGGAACTGGTTAACCGCATCCAAAAAATCCGTAAAGACAGTGGTTATGAGCTGACTGACAGGATATTAGTAAAGGTGACAGACCACCACGAATTAAAGCAGTCCATAGCTCAATTTAATACCTATATTTGCGCCGAAATTTTGGCAGATAAACTGGAATTAGTGCCGGATTTGCACGACGGCACTGAAATTGAGGTGAATGAGATTCCTTTAAAAGTGTTTGTTACAAAAAAAGTTTAATAGTATGGCAACCAAGAAAAAGGCGGCCAAGCCAGCTAAAAAAACGATTGCTAAAAAGCCCGCGGCTAAGCCTGCCGCCAAAAAAGCTGTGTCGAAGAAGCCCGCGAAGCCCGCTGCGAAGAAGGCAGCTAAGCCGGTTGCCAAAAAGGCTCCTGCCAAGCCCGCTCCCAAAAAAGCAGCCCCGGCGAAGTCTGCCACTGTTAAACCAACTGATAAGAAAACCCAAAAAACGGTCGCTGCAAAAACAGCCATTAATAAGCAATCCGCCGCACCTGTAAAAAAGGCTGAGCCGGCCAAACCGGAAGTGAAGAAGACTGAAGTGGCCCAGAAACCCGCGCCACAACCACAGTTTCCTCCTCCGCCTCCGAAGAAGCCCGCTGCTCCGCCAAAGCCAGTTAAGGTGGTGATTCCGGAAATAAAAACAAAAACGGTTCGCAAATACGAACCAGAATTCACGAAATCTGTATTAGATCAACCAGAAAACATTCAAACAGGACCCACTATGAGATACAGTGATGCTGAATTAGCAGAGTTCAAAGATCTTATCCTAAAAAAACTGGATCAGGCGAAGAAAGAACTCACCTATTTGCAGGGATTGATTACCCGCAAAGACGAAATGGGCGGCGACGAAAATGAGAACCGGTACATGACCATGGAAGATGGCAGCATGAGTATGGAACGCGAACAGCTGTCGCAAATGGCCAGCCGCCAGATCAACTACATCGACCACCTCGAGAAAGCGCTCATGCGCATCGAAAATAAAACCTACGGTATCTGCCGCGTCACTGGCAAACTCATCGACAAAGCCCGCCTCCGCGCAGTGCCTCACGCTACGCTCAGCATCGAAGCGAAGCAGATGATGAACAAGTAGAAGACTGAAGAGGGAACAGGGAAATTTGATCAAGGAAGTTTGAAAGATTATTTCGCTGTTTTACAGTATAAATTAAAAGGTCGAATTAGGAATAAATTCTTAATTCGACCTTTTAATTTATACTTCACTTCAAATTTCCTTGATCAAATTTCCCTGTTCCCTCTTCAGTCTTCTAAAAGCTGCGTTGTGAAGAACGCGATACTTCCCAGAATTGTTTGGGCATCGGTTTCTTCAGCAGATTGTCATAGTAGAACTGGTAGGCTTCGGTGCGGTTGTGAACGCCTTTGAGGCCGCCAATGCCGTGACGCTGACCCGGATAGACCATGAACTCGAAATGCTTCTTCAGGTCCTGGAGGGCATTAATGAGCACGAGGCTGTTTTGCATGTGCACGTTATCATCGCTGGTGCCGTGAACAATGCGGAGACCGCCTTTGTACCTGTCAACATAGGTCATTACTGAAGTTTCTTTATAACCTTCGGGATTTTCCTGGGGCGAATCCATGAAGCGTTCGGTGTAGTGCGTATCATAAAACTGCCAGTCGGTAACGGAAGCGTTGGCCACACCGTGCGTGAATACATCAGAACCATAGGTGAGCGCCATGCAGGTCATGTATCCGCCAAAGCTTCCACCGGTGATACCTATACGATTGCTGTCAACATAGCTTTGCTGGCGCAGCCATTTGGCGCAGGTTACATAGTCTTTGATTTCCCAGAGACCCAGTTTGCGGTGAATATAATTCAGACCTTCTTTACCAAAATGTCCGCTGCTGCGGTTGTCGAAGGCCACCTGTATCATGCCTTCCTGCGCCCACCATTGGGTTACGCCCACCGGATTGCGCCAGCGGTCATATACAGTGCCGGCATTGGGACCGCCATAAATGCTTACCAATACAGGATATTTCTTGTTGGGATCGAAATTTACAGGGTAGGTGATTAAAACGGGCAGGTCGAATTTTCCATCGCTCGATTTTACACGCACGAGCTCCGATTTGGGCAACTCATATTTGTCGAAGTCTTCACCTATGCTGTTGCCCAGCTCGCGAATCACTTTTCCTTTCGAATCAACCAGCGCCATGGTGGGCGGAGTTGACAGGTTGGAGTAAGTAGTGATCAGGTATTTTCCGGTAGGAGAAATGCTTACCTGGTCGTGGCTGTAATCGCCGAAGCTGAGTCGGGTCAAACCTTTTCCGTCAAGACCGACGCGGTAGATATCGAAGCGCGCGGAGTTTTCTTTACGTGCCCTGAACCAGATCAGTTTTTGTTTTTCATCTACTTTCAGAATACTGGTGCCCCAGAAATTTCCGGTGGTCACCTGGTTGATCAGTTTGCCTGAGTTGTCGTGCAGGTACAGGTTTTCCCAGCCATCCTTATCACTTTTCAGCAGGAAACCTTTGCCGGCTGAAAGGAAATGAATGCGGTTGCTTTCATCAAGATCTATCCAGGTGGGCTGGCTTTCTTCATACACCAGTTTCTTGCTGCCCGTGTTCAGGTCGACATTGAAAATTTTCAGGTTGTCCTGTCCGCGGTTCATCCATTGCACCCACAGTTCGCCCGAAGGAGTCCAGTAAGGAGCGCCGAAGTACTGGTCATCTTTTTCATTGAAATCGGCCCAGGTAATGGTGCCGGTAACGGATGCCACACCGATTTTTACCTCGGGGTTCTTATCACCTGCTTTGGGATAACGTTCTTTTTCCAGGTAGCCATGTTGTCCGTCGATTACATAGATCGGGAACTCGGGCACCTGGCTGTCGTCGAATCGCATAAAGGCAATACGTTTGCTGTCGGGACTCCACCAGAAAGCTTTGTAGCGGCTGCCGCGACCAAGAATTTCTTCATAATACACCCATGAAGCATAGCCGTTCTTGATCACATCCCTGCCATCGGTGGTTAGCTGTGTTTCTTTTTGAGTGGCCACTTCTGTTACGTAAAGGTTATTGTCTTTTTTGGTGTAAGCCACCCATTGACTGTCGGGCGAAAAAGTCTGGTTGCGTTTTTCCTGCTGGGCGCCGCCGCCTCCCGGACCACCCATAATTACGCGCGAATCAGCGGAAACAGCGCCACTATACGGCACTGCCTTACCAGTCTTTACGTCCACCGACATAGCCACCTGCTTTCCGTTGCCATCGGGACGCATCTCGATATAGTGGTTATCGTCTATCCATCCCCGTATGGACGGCAGTGGCTTGGTAATCTTCGCCGGATTCTGGTTGTTGAAAAGCTGATCGTAGGTAAATGTTTTTTTCTGAGCAAAAAGTGCAGCATTGAATAATATCAACGCTACAGGCAAGAGTAATTTTCTCATGTAAGACATGTATTTTGTTAGAAGCATGAATTTACATCATCTATTTTACTTCTTGCATATCCACCAGCCTCTTATAAAAACCATTTTTGGCGATAAGGCTGTCGTGCGTGCCGCGCTCTACAATCTGGCCCTTTTGCAGCACGATGATTTCGTCGGCATGTCGGATGGTGCTGAGCCTGTGGGCGATGACGATGCTGGTTCTGTTGGCCATCATTTTATTGATGGCGTCTTGCACCAGTCTTTCGCTTTCGGTATCAAGCGATGAGGTGGCTTCGTCGAGGATCAGAATGGGCGGATTTTTCAACACTGCCCTGGCAATGGTGACGCGCTGGCGCTCGCCGCCGCTGAGTTTGCTGCCGCGGTCGCCGATATTGGTCTGGTAATTATCTTCTTTCTGCATAATGAAATCGTGCGCATTGGCGATGCGCGCCGCCTGCTCAATTTCATCGATGGTGGCCACCGGGTTGCCGAGGGCAATATTGTTCGCGATCGTGTCATTAAACAATATCGGCTCCTGGGTTACAATACCCATCTGGTCGCGCAGGGAAAGCAATGAGTATTCTTTTATATTCACGCCATCAATCAGCAATTCGCCGCTGGTTACATCATGAAAACGCGGCACCAGGTCCGCCAGCGTCGATTTTCCCGCGCCGGATGAACCCACCAGCGCCACAGTTTTTCCTTTTTCGATGGTGAGATTGATATCCTTGAGAATGGTAACGTCGTCGTATTTGAAAGTGACGTTGCGGAACTCGATCTTATCATTGAAGGAAGTGAGTTGTCTCGGGTTGGGAATTTCTTTTACCGTAACATCGGCTTTCAATATTTCTTCAATACGCTTAATAGCGGCGCTGCCGCGTTGCGCATTATAAAATGCAGTGGATAATCCTTTTGCAGGATTAATGATTTGGGTAAATAAAACAATGTAAGTGATGAATGCTTCCGAACTCAATGCGGTGCCGCGCAAGGCCAGCTGACCGCCAAACCACAACACGCAAACCAATACCAATACGCCGAGAAACTCCGACAGCGGTGAAGCCAGGTCGCGGCGAAACATCATTTTGTTGCGTACATGATTTAGTGTGGTATTGGTATCAGTGAATTTTCTTGCCAGTAATTTTTCCGCATTAAATGCTTTTATCACGCGCAGCCCACCCAATGTTTCATCGAGAATTGACATGAGGGTGCCCGATTGCTCTTGCGCTGTGGTGGATTGCTTTTTCAGCGAGCGGCTCACGCGGCCAATCAAAAAACCAGTGAGCGGCAATAATACCAACAGGAACAGCGACAAAGTAGGACTCAACATCACCAGGCCGATGAGATACACCAGTATGGTGAGCGGTTCTTTGATCAATGCTTCCAGCGTAGCCATCACACTCCATTCCACTTCGTTGGCATCATTGCTCATGCGGCTGATGATATCGCCTTTGCGTTGCTCGGTGAAATAACCAATAGGCAAAACAAGAATCTTGTTATAAAGATCTGCGCGCAGGCGGGTCATCACATGATTACGCATGGGCGCCAGCACGCGGTAAGAGAGGTATAAGAAAAGATTTTTGAAAAGAATAGCTACTACTATTACCACGCAGATAAAGCCCAGGGCATAAACTTTATCGTGCTTAATGATAAATGTTGAAATGGTATATCTCAGGAATTCAAGCACGCTCTTAGCAGAAAAGGTTACTACTGGTTTGGTGGTCACCAGGTCGTCATTGCCGAAGAGCAAATTCAGGAAGGGGGCCAGCATGGCCAGCGATACAATCGAAAACACGATCGACAAGAGTGTAAACACAACATACAGCGCAATATTGCCCTTCTTGTCTTTTAAATACCCTAAAATCGTCGAAAATCGCTTCATGGAAGTGTAATTAACAGGGATTTGCGCTAATTGTTTCAATTAGAGGCCCCTAAGATTCAATCCGAGCGCAAAAGTAACTAAATTTACAGCCATTAAACAGTTAAGGAAATGCAAGAAGGGAAACGACAAAAACAGGTGGCCGGACTGTTGAACGAAGAGCTGAACGACATTTTTCAACGAATGGGTTTGAATATGATCGATGGTGGCATGGTGTCCATTTCCTCGGTTAAAGTAACGCCCGACCTTTTGGAAGCGCGCATCTACCTGAGTTTTTTCCAGGTGCAGCAACCCGAAGTGGCGATGCATAGAATTGAGGAAAGAGCCTGGGAGATAAAGAAAGAACTGGCGTCGCGGGTAAGCAAACAATTGAGAAGAATGCCCGAACTGAAGTTTTTTCTCGACGATACACTCGATTATGTATTCAAGATGGAGGAGTTGTTTAAGAAGATCAAACCACCGGAAGAAAAATGAACTTCCTTTTCGCCTGGCGCTATTTTAAAGCAAAAAAATCTACCAATGCCATTAATGTCATTGCATGGATCAGCATTGTGGCTATCACCTGTATTTCTTTTGCCTTTATAGTAGTGCTGAGCGTGTTCAATGGCTTTGAAGGATTGGTAAAATCACTGTACTCCACTTTTTATACCGACCTGCGCATTTCACCCAACAGCGGTAAAGTCATCACCGTGACGCCCGATCAGCTACGTGGGTTGCAATCAATCTCCGATATAAAAAATTATTCGCTCATTGCCCAGGACAAAACGCTTATCCTTAACGGCGATATACAGGTAATTGTGGAAGTGAAAGGGGTTGACAGCAACTATACGCGTGTGACCGGCGTAGCCGAAAAAATGGTGCGCGGCGAATTTGAGGTGGGCGATACCGATCATCCGCTGCTGGTGCTCGGCAATGGCGTGGAAAATGCCTTGCTGCTGCAAAGCGACCGGAATATTTACCCGGTAACCGTTTACGCATTCAAACCCGGAATGTCCATCAACGTAGCCGACCCTTACCAGGGACTGGCAGCCGGCAACCTCAATACCAGCGGTAGCTTCCTGATTCAGCAAGACATCGATAACAAATATGCCATCACCAATCTCGGCTTCATGAAGCAGTTGATGGGGCTGGATGAACATGAATACAGCGCCGTCGAGATCGCCTTGTACGACGAAGACAAGGCCAGGGCCGTAAAACGCGAACTGGCAAAGATTTTTGGCGATAAGGTGAAGATTGAAACCAGGTACGAACAGAACCGCGCCTTATATGCGGTGATGACGGGGGAGAAATGGTTTATTTACGCAGTGCTCACCTTGATGTTGGTCGTGGCAGCCTTTACCATGATCGGCGGGCTGACCATGCTGGTGCTGGAAAAACAAAAAGATATACAGGTGCTGAAAGCCATGGGCGCTACCAACAAGCTCATACAAAAAATATTTCTCAGCGAAGGACTGCTGCTCGCTTTAATTGGTATGAGTGCGGGCATAGTGCTGGCGCTGATCTTTTGCTGGGCGCAGGTGAAATACAAGCTCATACCCATACAGGGCGCCACTTTCCTCATAGACCACTATCCCGTGCAAATAGTGGTTTCCGATTTTGTGCTCATCATAGCAACAGTTGCCCTGGTGGCCACTTTGGCCTCCTGGTTCCCCTCACGCAAAGCGGCCCTGCAGCCGATTGAGTTGAAAAGCTGATGGGTAAGAAAAGAAATTGATAACGGCTATCAATAATCCCCGATCGTCTCCGGCAATTGCTCCAGCGCGCGCTTCAACTGCTCGTCGTTGGGCGCAATACCGTGCCATTCGTGGCTGCCTTCCATGAAATCGACGCCTTTACCCATTACGGTTTTCATCAAAATCACGATGGGCTTGCCTTTGCCAACGAAGGTTTTTGCTTTTTCGAGCGTAGCCACAACGGCGTTCACATCGTTGCCATTGTCGAGGTGAATCACTTCCCAGCCGAAGGCGGCAAACTTGGCGCCGAGGTCGCCGAGTTTCATCACTTTGTCGGTAGGGCCGTCGATCTGCTGGCCATTCCAGTCGATGGTAGCGATGAGATTATCTACTTTATGATGCGCGGCAAACATGATGGCTTCCCAGTTCTGGCCCTCATCCAGTTCGCCGTCGCCGTGGAGTGAGTAAACGAGATTGCTTTCTTTATTGAGTTTTTTGCCGAGCGCCACACCAATGGCCACGCTCATGCCCTGGCCGAGCGAGCCTGATGCAATTCTTACGCCGGGCAGGTGTTCG
This sequence comes from uncultured Chitinophagaceae bacterium, assembly GCA_937958995.1. GTDB lineage: Bacteria > Bacteroidota > Bacteroidia > Chitinophagales > Chitinophagaceae > CALCIN01. Next base: position 70,362 of record CALGAP010000008.1, on the reverse strand, counting down.
TGTGTGGCGGGGTGACCCTGCAAACGCGAATTGATCTTCCGGAAGGTAGCCAGTTCCTTCACATCGAAGTAACCGCTGCGGGCTAATGTGCTGTAGAAAACCGGGGAAATATGCCCGTTGGATAAAATGAACACATCCTCATTATGTGCCTCCATGCTGAAGTTGGGATTGTGTTGCATTACTTTGAAATAGAGGGCTGTAAAAAACTCTGTACATCCCAACGACCCACCCGGGTGTCCACTGGCTGCCCCATGAACCATGCGAACAATGTCTCTGCGTATCTGGGTGGCGATTTCTTGTAACGAAGGCATAGGCGGTATTTAAAATTTGGCAGCAAAACTAAAGGAAAATCGTATCTGGCGATAGGGTTGGTGCAAACTTTCCCCCCTTTTTTTCTCTTATAGTCAAGACTTTCCACAATAAAGTTATGTGCAATAAAGTTGTTATTACGAAAATAGGCTGTAATTTGCGCTGCGGCTTGTTATAAGCCCAACCGGCTGGGTTAGTAGCGCGTATAACAACGTATATTGAGATGCATTCAAAAACAGGCTGATGTTTGATGTATTACTTTCGGTAGCCATATCGTTTTCGATCACTTTCCTAGCCATTCCAGTGATTATTACGGTGGCCGAGCGCAAAAAACTCTTTGATATTCCCGATGAGCGAAAGATTCACCGGAGTCCCATTCCATCTCTGGGGGGACTGGGTATTTTTGCGGGATTCATTCTGGCCTGTCTAATTGCTTTACCTTTCAGAAACGCCACCGGCTTCCAATATTTTTTTGCTGCCAGTTTTGTGATCTTTTTCCTTGGGTTGAAAGATGATATCCTCGTTATTTCTCCCATCAAAAAATTTATCGGCCAGGTATTGGCAGCCTTCCTGATCATCTACAAAGGCGAGATTCAGATTCGCAGCATGCATGGCTTTCTCGGCATTCATGAACTACCCGAAACATTCAGCCTGTTGTTTACCTATCTGACCATCATTGTTATCATCAATTCGTTTAACCTGATTGATGGCATCGATGGATTGGCGGGAAGCCTGGGACTGATGAGCGCGACTGTATTTGGCTGTTATTTCCTGGCGGTGGGCATGCCTTCGTTTAGTATACTGGCTTTTTCACTGGCCGGCTGCCTGGTGGCTTTCCTCATTTTCAATTTCCAACCCGCCAAGATATTCATGGGCGACACGGGGTCGTTGCTAATAGGATTGATCAACGCCATATTGGTGATCAAATTCATCAATGTGGCCGATTCTCCCGATGTGCCTTATCCCATGTCGGCCGCGCCTGCCATTGGCTTTGCCATACTGATGGTTCCGCTGATGGACACACTAAGGGTGTTTGCCATCCGTATTTTCCACAGGCGTTCGCCCTTCAGCCCCGACAGAAACCACGTGCATCACCTGTTGCTCGACAAGGGTCTTTCTCACAAAGAAATTACGCTCACACTCGTTGCCGTTAACATAGCCGTAATTGCTGCGGCTTATATGACCCGCCATCTCGGCGTTACCTGGGTAATGCTGGCCATCGCGAGCCTGTTCTTCACTGGCATTGCGGCCTTGTACTATACAAGACCGCGCTCCGGACTGGTGATGGCAAAAACGACGGAAGCATCTACCAACGAGACAGTTACCACTTCCAAGATTGTTCCCCTGGCGAAAGATATCCTGGAGCATAAAAATTAAGTGGATAAGCTGCCAACCTGCCCGGTATTTTCACGAATTAATGTAGGTTTGCAGGCACTTAATAGTAATTAACCATGTCAGACGAGTTAAATAAGATCAAGGACCACGCGCTTGATGCAATGAAGAAGGCCATTAATCACCTCGAAGCAGAATTGGTAAAGATCCGTGCGGGTAAGGCTACCCCCGGCATCCTGGACGGAATTGTGGTAGATTATTACGGTACCCCCACGCCCATTAACCAGGTTGGTAATGTTACCGTGGCTGATGCCCGCACGCTGAACATTCAGCCCTGGGAAAAAAATATGCTGCAGCCCATCGAAAGAGCCATTATAGCCGCCAATATCGGTGTAACCCCCCAGAACGACGGCAACCTGATACGAATATTCATGCCCCCGCTGACCGAAGAAAGAAGAAAAGAGCTGGTGAAACGCTCCCATGGCGAAGGTGAGCAAAGCAAGGTGGCTATCCGCAACATACGCCGCGACGCTATGGAGCAGATCAAGAAGCTCCAGAAGAACGGCCTGAGCGAAGATATTTGCAAGAATGCGGAAAAGAATGTGCAGGAACTGACCGACAAGTACATTGCGCTGGTAGACAAACACCTTGCCGCCAAGGAAAAGGAAATCATGACGGTATAAGACCTGCGCCCCACCCAAGATCCTTTTTACCAAGGCAATAAGTTTTGCTTATGAGCGAACTCACCCTGCATAAACTCAGCACCCGCGCGCCGAAAGAATTCGACAAAGCGGAGACAAAGGACAAAACGAAAGAAATTATTGAGGAACTTCAGGAGTTGCAAAACCTCCTGTATGCACAGTCGAAATACTCCGTGCTGGTGGTATTGCAGGGTATGGATGCCAGTGGTAAAGACGGGTTGATCCGCGCCGTTTTTGGCATGCTGAACCCGCAGGGCGTGACGGTGAAATCGTTTAAAGTGCCCACCGAAGAAGAACTGAGTCATGATTTCTTATGGCGCGTGCACCAGGCGGCGCCGGCCAAAGGCATGATCAGGATTTTCAACCGCTCGCACTACGAAGATGTGCTGGTGACCCGCGTGCACAAGATGATTGATGATGAAACGGCCATGAAAAGAATAAAGGCCATCAATGATTTTGAGGAATTATTGCGCGTTCATAACAACACCCAGGTACTGAAGTTTTACCTGCATGTATCGGCCGAAGAACAACAGGAAAGATTACAGGAGCGCATTAAGGACCCCGCCAAACAGTGGAAATACAATGAAAAGGATTTTGCGGAAGCAAAATTGCGCGATGAATATGCGAGGGCGTATGAAGATTGTTTCCGCTTATGCAATGCTGTTCCCTGGCATATAGTACCCAGTGACCAGAACTGGTACAAGGAATACTATGTTGCCAAAACCCTTCGCGATACTTTGCGGAGCCTGAACATGCAATACCCTGGACTTAAGAAGCAATGACCGGACTCAATTTAAACCTGGTTAAAGTTTAGACTATAGTCAATTTATATTATATATATTTACGCGTCATTTCTTTCTTAACCTTTAAAACTTCTGTATATGGGAATGATGAAAGAATTCAAAGAGTTTGCGATGAAGGGCAGTGTGGTTGACCTGGCTGTAGGTGTAATCATAGGCGCAGCATTCACCGGCATTGTAAATTCTTTGGTATCGGATGTTATTACGCCGCTTATTCTGAAGCCAGCCCTGGATGCTTTCAACATTGCCGACCTGGAGAAATATACCATCTTTGGCACAGTGAAGATTGGCTTGTTTCTTGCAGCCGTTCTGAACTTTCTGATTGTAGCTTTTATCCTATTCCTTGTAATCAAGGCCATCAACCGCTTCAAGAAAAAACAGGAAGCGGCTCCGGCTCCTCCTCCAGCTCCTTCACCAACCGAAGTTTTGCTGATGGAGATACGCGACGAGCTCAGGAAAAAATAATTTTGATTAGGACAATTGGTAGCAAAAATTATTTGCTAGGCAAATCTTAAAACTATGCACTTGAAGAAAACAACCCTTGTTTTTCTGGCAGGGCTTATTGTCTTTAATGGAATGGCCCAGGACAAGACAGTGGACGAACTACGCAAGGAAGCAGCCCGCGAAATCAAAAAAGACCCCAATGATACCACTTCCAAAACTTGGAAAAAGGGTGGACTTTTCAATGTGAATTTTGGGCAGACCTCATTAACCAACTGGGCAGCCGGTGGCGACGAGTTCGCGCTGAATGTGAACGGTTACCTCAACCTGTTTGCTTTTTATAAGAAAGACCGTCATGCCTGGGACAATAACCTCGACCTGGCGATGGGTTATGTAAAAACCACTTCGCTGGGCACGCGCAAGGCAGACGACCGTATAGACCTGTTATCGAAATACGGTTACCAGCTGTTTGATCACATATACCTGAGCGGCCTGGTCAACCTGCGCACGCAGTTTACCGATGGTTTCAATTATCCCGAAGTGGATTCTGCGGTAAAGGTCTCTACCTTTTTTGCCCCCGCTTATGTGCTGGTGTCTGTAGGTCTTGACTGGAAACCGAGCGATGCGTTTTCTCTCTTCCTTTCTCCCGTCACCAATCGTTGGGTACTGGTGCTGGATGATGAGCTGAGCAACCAGGGCGCCTATGGCGTGGAACCGGGCAAGAAAAGCCGCTATGAGGTGGGTGCTTACCTGAGCGCGAATTTCAACAAGGAGCTGGTAAAAAACCTCACCTATAAAGCCAAGCTGGATTTGTTCAGCAACTACCGCAACAAGCCGAAGAACGTGGACCTGTTCATGACCAACCTGTTCAGCATGAACTTTTTCAAAGGCCTGTCGGCCTCCGTGGGACTTGACCTGATTTATGACGATGATGTCAGAATTTTCGGTCCGGATAGCAATTCTCCGCGCATGCAGGTGCGGCAATATGTGGGGATAGGGTATATGGCAAAGTTTTAGAGAATCTCTCCACATCTTTTATACACCCGCTTCTCCTCATTTTTTCTCTTAGCTTTTTTGCCTTAGGTTTGTTGCCTTATGGTGAACCAATCCTCGTACCAGATCAAGTTGCCGCAGTTTGAAGGCCCGTTCGACCTGTTGTTGTTCTTCATCGAGCGGGACGAGCTGGATATCTACAATATTCCGATCAGCAAGATCATAAAAGATTTCCTCGATTATATTCACCAATCGGAGAAGCTGAATATAGAGCTGAGCAGCGAATTCATTTTGTTTGTCTCCACGCTCATGCGCATTAAGGCGCGCATGCTGCTTCCTCGCAAGGAACTGGATGCGCAGGGCAACGAAATTGACCCGCGCCAGGAGCTGGTTGACAAAATCCTCGAATACAAGCGCTACAAGGAAGCCACTGCCCGCCTGGCCGAAATGGAAGCTATGCGCATGCTGATGGCTAAGCGCGGCAATATTCAGAAAGAACTGGCCGCCATTGGCGAAGAGGCTGGCGAGGGCACCGAAATACAGACCATCACGCTGTTTAAGCTGATGAAGACCTTCGAGAAGGTGATGAAGCGCCTGGAGCAGCAGCGCAACAAGCCGGTGCATACCGTGGTGCGCTACAACTATACCATGGAAGAAAGCCGTGAGTATATGCTCAGCACCGCGCGCCGCGAAAAGGTAATGTCGTTCGAAAAAATCTTCGACGTGTGCCAGGACCGTATCCACGCTATTTTCCTGTTCCTCTCGCTGCTGGAACTGATCCAGCAGAAATATATCACCATCATGGTAGGCGAAGGCCGCAACAATTTCATCATCGAATACAACGAGAATCGCGAAGAAGATCCCAGTTTCGCCCTTCCCGAGTCTTCCGAAAACCCGGAGCCCCCTGGGTCTCCGGACACGCCGGAAGCATCAACAGGCGCTGCCGGGTAAGAACTCTTTTTCATACGGAAGGTCAATCCCAGGGGTGGCTCACCCTCGGGGTTGACCTTCCCTCATTTTTATTGTGAGCCTTTAATCCTGTGGGAGGCTCACCTGTGAGGTGAGCTACCTGGTACTGGCCGACCCTCAAAATTGATTTAATGCTCGTCAACAATGCTTTGTAAAAATGGATTTGGGGAATGCACCAATGATCTGCTTCGGCTTCGGGCAAGCATTCGCGGGAGTGCCATACAACATAACGTTTATATGCATTGCTGTTGGTGGATTCGAGGCCGTGCAGCGCGTTGAAATTGCGCAGAAAAGGTTCTAACCCAGCAGCTCGGTCCTTACTTTATCTTTCATCATTTCTCTTACTGCGCTGGCAATGCCTTCTGCATCGTAGCCGCATTCGCGGTACAGTTCTTTGGGCTGACCATGCTCAACAATTCGGTCGGGAATGCCGAGCAGTTTTACTGCTGCGGTATAACGATTGGCCGCCATAAATTCGAGTACTGCGCTTCCGAAACCGCCAACAATGGTACCGTCTTCAACGGTGATCACCTTGTCGAATTTCCGGAACACTTCGTGTAGCAGCTCTTCGTCGAGCGGTTTGGCAAATCGCATATCATAATGCGCGGGATTGAGTCCGTCGGTCTTTAGTTCGCGGATGGCGGCAGTAACAAAATTGCCAACGTGACCGAGTGAAAGTATAGCGATATCCAGGCCGTCTTTTATCTTCCGGCCTTTGCCGATAGGAATTTCTTCGAACGGAGTTCTCCATTCGGGCATCACGCCCTGGCCGCGCGGGTAGCGGATGCTGATGGGAAAATCCGTTTTGTCGAGCTGCGCGGTGTACATCATATTGCGCAATTCGCTTTCATTCATTGGCGCGCATACCACCATATTGGGTATGCAACGCATATAGGGAATATCGTAAGCGCCGTGATGAGTGGGTCCGTCTTCGCCTACCAGCCCTGCCCTGTCGAGGCAGAAAATAACCGGCAGTTTCTGGATGGCCACATCATGTATTACCTGGTCGTAGGCGCGCTGCATAAACGATGAGTAAATATTGCAGAACACCTTCAAACCTTGCGTAGCCATACCGGCGCTGAGCGTTACAGCGTGTTGCTCGCAAATGCCTACATCCAGCGCACGGTCGGGCATTTTATCCATCATAAACTTCAGCGAGGAGCCGGAAGGCATGGCCGGTGTGATGCCAAATACCTTATCGTTTTGTTCCGCCAGTTCAATGATGGTATGACCGAACACGTCCTGGTATTTGGGCGGTTGCGGCGTTTCATATCTTTTCGTATATATTTCACCGGTGATCTTATCGAACAGTCCGGGCGCATGCCAAACGGTCTGATCTTTTTCGGCGAGGGAATATCCTTTCCCTTTTACCGTAACAACATGGAGCAGTTTGGGACCGGGAATATTCCGCAGGTCGTTGAGGGTGTCAACCAGTTTCGAAATATTGTGTCCGTCAATAGGACCGAAGTAACGGATCTTCAGCGCTTCGAACAGGTTGCTGTGTTTGTTCAGGAAACCTTTGATGCTGTGCTCGAGCTTGCTGGCCATTTCGCGCGTGAAGTTTTTACCGATCGGCAGTTTGCCCAGCGCTTTCCACACATCGTCTTTGAACTTGTTGTAGGTATGCGATGTGGAAATATCGGTCAGGTATTCTTTCAGCGCGCCCACATTGGGGTCGATGCTCATGCAGTTGTCGTTCAGGATAATCAGCAGGTCAGCATCGGCTACGCCGGCATGGTTCATGCCTTCGAAGGCGAGACCCGCTGTCATAGCGCCATCACCGATTACGGCAACGGCCTTACGGTTTTCGTGATGATATTTGGCGGCAATGGCCATACCCAATGCAGCTGATATGGAAGTGGATGAATGGCCCACGCCGAAAGTATCGTATTCACTTTCACTGCGTTTGGGGAAGCCGCTCAGCCCGTGGTATTTGCGGTTGGTTACAAAACTGTCTCTGCGGCCGGTAAGTATTTTATGTCCGTAAGCCTGGTGACCTACGTCCCAAACCAGCTGATCGTAAGGGGTATTATACACGTAATGAAGCGCCACGGTCAGTTCTACCACGCCCAGGCTGGCGCCGAAATGACCGCCATGAATACTCACGACGTCAATGATATACTGTCTCAGTTCCTGGCAAACCTGTACCAGTTGTTCCCTGCTCAACTTCTTGAGGTCGCCGGGCGAGTTGATCTGTGTCAATAGGGGACCGGGGACAATCTCCATTTAAGGTTGATTTTAACTGTAAAAATACGCTTTTATGACGGCACGCATAGGGGGACAGATTTTTTAACAACAAAATCGTGCCTTTAAGCACCTAAATCCGCCATATATCCAATTTAAGGTAATTGGGTAACATAAATGGTTAGATTTGTTGCAGTTCCATGCCGTTGCTATGCTAAAAAAGATATCATATTACTGGCTTTGCCAGTTGGTGGGTTGGAGTGCTTTTATATTGGTGTACATTTTCTTCTACCTCACCTTACGTACCCGCGAGCTTCCTCATTTTTATGAGATCATCTGCCTGCAGGCAGTGATTGGTTTCCTGGTGACGCACGTAATGCGCCATTTCATTCTCAAATACAAACTGGTGGATAAGCCTGTGAATGAACAGGTGTTTTATATAGTGCTCATCTCCGTGATATTCGCGATGGTGTACGCTACCATCGATATGTCGCTGGAGCAATGGTTGCTGATAGAGCCCGACCGCCAGAAAGATCTTACGTTGTTCAACAAGATCATGCGCGCCTCCATGGGCTGTTTTACCTTCATCCTCATCTGGAATCTCATCTATTTTGCCTATCACTATATTGTGCGCACGCGGCAGGCGCAGTTTGATAAGATCAGGCTGGAGTCGCTGGTGAAGGAACTGGAGCTGAAGACCATCAAATCGCATATCAACCCGCATTTTATTTTCAATGCGCTCAACAGCATTCGCGCCTTGATCGATGAAAATCCCAACCGCGCCCGCAATGCCATTACCGAACTGAGCAATATTTTGCGCAGTAGCATGCAGGCCGAAAAACTGGAGACTGTACCTTTTGAAAAAGAACTAAGCATAGTAAAAGATTACCTGGCACTCGAGTATATCCGCTTCGAAGACAGGTTGAAGATCGAGTACCAGATTGACGAAGATACCCTGGACCAACCCGTACCTCCTATGATGCTGCAAACACTGGTTGAAAATGCCATCAAACATGGCATTGGCAAGCAGGTTAGCGGTGGCGTGGTAAAAGTAATCTCTGATTTCAGGGACAATTACCATGAGCTCATTGTACAAAATTCGGGCTACCTCAATGGTCAAATAAATGGCGATGGTTTTGGACTTTTCAGCACCAGGAACCGTCTGCAGTTATTGTTTGGAGAAAAGGCTAATTTTGAAATCAAGCAAATAGAAGGCGGCTTGGTAGAAGCCAGGATATCAATTCCTGTTGAAACAAAAAAAGGTGTTTATGATCAAAGCCATTATTATTGATGATGAGCGACTGGCAAGAAATGAGCTCAAGAAACTGTTGATGGATTTCCCGGAAATTGAGGTGGTGGCCGAAGCCGCCAATGCAGGCGAAGGCATTGAGAAAATTGAAAACATCAATCCCGACCTGATCTTCCTGGATATTCAAATGCCCGGCAAGACCGGCTTCGATATGCTGGCCGAACTGGACCGCACTCCGAACGTGATTTTCACTACGGCTTACGATGAATATGCACTGAAAGCATTTGAGGTAAATGCGCTCGACTACCTGTTGAAGCCGGTAGAGCCGAAGCGACTGGCCGATGCTATTCAGAAGCTGCATTTGCAGGACGACCGCGACCAGGGACCGATCAATCCCATCAATGTAAACCGCAGCGTGCTGAGCGAAAACGACCAGGTTTTTGTGAAAGATGGCGAACGCTGCTGGTTTGTACGCCTGGCCGATATTCGCCTTTTCGAAAGTGTGGGCAACTATGCCAAAGTGTATTTTGGTCCGAACAAACCATTAATTTTGAAATCCCTGAACGCCCTGGAAGAAAGACTGGATGAAAAAACGTTTTTCAGGGCAAATCGCAAACATATAGTCAATCTCCGGCTCATCGATAAAATTGAACCTTACTTCAACGGCGGGTTGCTGCTGGAGCTGAAAGGTGGCGAAAAGATAGAAGTGAGCCGCCGGCAGACGGTGAAGTTTAAGGAGATGATGAGCCTGTAGAAGATTGAAGAAGGAAGAGGGAAATTTGAATTTGATTTTTGAAGTTTAATACGCTTAATTATTTTCCAAAAATTATTATGGGACGAAAATTATTAGTTGTTGCTGCTTTTTTGCTGGGTGGCTTGATTAGTTATGCGCAGGATATTGATAAGATCATCAATGCCAGGGAGGTGGAGAGAATTGAGAGAGTGCTGGCCGCAGACGATATGCAGGGCCGTGCCCCTAATACGCCGGGTATAGAAAAGGCCGCGCAGTTTGTTGCTTCAGAATTCAAGAAAGCGGGCATCAAACCGGTGAATGGCGATTCGTACATGCAGGAGTTTAATATTCTGCGCCTGAATATGGAGTCTGCCAAAGGCACCATCGACGGACGCGAAGTGGAACCGATTAATATCTCCGTGATCAGTACCGACCCGGAAGTGAAGATGGATCAGAACGCTGGTTTTGAAAAAATAAAGGCTGGCGGAAGAGATAACCTCTATGAAATTTTAGGGCCATTGGTGGATGCCGGTAAGAAAATTTTCCTGGTGGTGGATTCGGCCAATCGCACACAATTCAACAGCCTGAAGCGCTATCGGCAGAACACTTTCCCACACAAGGCAACCATTGTGGCTGTGCTGACCAATTCTGATCCCACCACTTATTCTTTTGAATACAAGCAAAAAGTCACCAACCTGGTATATAAGAACGTAGTTGGCATTTTGCCCGGTAAGAGTAAGAAAGAGGAACTCGTAATATTCAGTGCTCATTACGATCACCTGGGTATCCGCAAACCCAATGCTGAAGGCGATAGTATTTACAATGGTGCCAATGACGATGCTTCGGGTACAACTGCCGTGATTATGCTGGCCAATTATTTTGCGAAGAAAAAAGATAATGAGCGCACGCTCATCTTTGCAGCATTCACTGCTGAGGAATCAGGCGGTTATGGCTCGCGCTATTTCTCGCAGCAATACGATCCGGCCAAGGTAATGGCCATGTTCAATATTGAAATGATCGGTACTGAAAGTAAATGGGGCACCAACTCGGCCTTTATTACAGGTTACGACAAAACGGATTTTGGGAAAATACTGGAGAAAAACCTGGAAGGCACCAATTTCAAATTTTACCCGGACCCTTATCCCCAACAAAATCTTTTCTTCCGTTCAGATAATGCTACGCTGGCTCGCTTAGGTGTGCCCGCGCATACTATTTCTACTTCCAAGATGGACGTGGAGAAATACTATCACACACCTGATGATGAAGTGGAAACGCTTGATATGAAGAATATGGCCGAGATTATTAAGGCCATTGCTATCAGTTCGGCCACTATTGTTGCGGGTAAGGACACGCCCACCCGGGTTGACGTTGAACAGTTGGGTGTAAGGCAGTAATTTATTTCTTCTTCGCAGTTCCTTTTCTTATACTGCTGACCTGGTTATTGATCAGCTCGAACATCTTTTGCCCTTCAATCTCGAAATAAGCGCTGAGCAGGAACAGATCGCTCACTTTCATTTCGGCAGGGTGATCTATGAAATTGTTGAACCGGTTGAAATGAATTCCCAATTGTTCGGCCACGGTCGTTTTCGGGATATGTTCGAAAATTTCCCGGAATTGGGTGACATGACCGCCTTCGATTAGAATTTTTACAGTCTTATGCCTTTTATCCTTCACCATCGTTCAAAGAAATAAATAAGGCCTTAAACAAATGTATGATACTTCAATTGTGTAAGTATAATACTTCTAAATTTGTAGTTTAATAGTTCTGAAATTGATATTATTTCCTGAAACTCTCCTATATTTGCTTCGTAGGATAAGGTTTAATGGTAACAAGGTCTCTGATGACGTAGCCACCGCCTTAAGGGCAGTTCGAGGCGGTGAATTGGTAAATTTTCTTTACTGGTTGGTTTCGGCCCACTGGTTTAGTAGCAAGAGTTCTCATGACTATCCCCATTTCAGGCCCGGGGATAGTCTTTTTTATTAGGGAAAAGAATCAATATATCGATATCTCAATATTTTAAAAAGATAAGGTCAGGTGATGGGGACCTCGACGATCAGGGTGATACCGCGGTGATCGTGTTGGATATCGGTTTCAGCTTTTATATGATAGGCGCGGGTGGCTATATCGTTGAATACTGCGTGCAGCTGGGCTTGTTGGGTGGAGGCAGTGGCGGTAGCGTCCTGGAGTTTTAAGACCAGCTTGCTCTTGGTGGCGTCGAGGTGGATGAGGGTGTCGCGACCTTCCGCCAGTTCTACCACGCTGCGGAGAGCGTCTTTGAAAATGATAAAAAATTCGTGGCGCTTCCGCATGTCGAGGCTCACTCGCGAAGCGTCTTTATCAGCCACCAGCTCTATGTTGGCGGCATAGCGGTTCTTCAGCTCATCAATAAACTCGCGCATGCGCAAAATCGATCGGGCCATGCTGTCGTTTTCGGGCGCGATGCTCCATAAGATATCGTTCATAGCCACAATCATACGGTTGCTTTTGTCGCTGATCTGCTGAATGTATTCTTTCGAGAGATCGAGATCCTTATCGGCCTTGATGCGCGCCATTTCACTGAGCAGGTTGATATTGCTGAGCGTGGAGCTTACATCCTTATGCAGGTTCACCGCAATTTCAGTTCTCATTTTTTGCAATGAAACCAGTCGTTTTACTCTTTCACGGTCAAGAAGGAACAACACACTGGCTGCTACCAGCGCAATCAATGCCCAGAACCACCAGGTTCGCCAAAACACAGCTCTTACCGTAATGGGCAGCGAAGTGATGGTGCTTTCATCGGTGTTGCCATTATCGGTCTTTATACGGAACACATATTTGCCAGCTGGCAGATAGTTGTAAATAGCCCTCAGCGTTTCGTCGGCGGGAATCCACTCTGGGTCCAGTCCTTCCATCTGGTAGTAATAGTTCACTTTGTTTTGCGAGCCGAAGTTCATGGTGCTGAACTCGATGGTCACCGAATTTTTATCATAGGGAAGTACCAGTTTGTCCAATGCCATCAGCGAATCAACAGGTAAGGAAGCGTTCAGCAGTTTGAAATCGGTGATGGTGGCTGCAGGCGCGTTGGTGTTGCTGGCCACCTCCTCGGGTGTGAAGGTGATGATGCAGCGGCTGGTATAAAAGATCATGCGGCCATCGGATAGGCGATACCTGCCGCCCTGCATAAAGAAATCGTCCAGCAAGCCATCATCTTTGGTATAAAAAGTAATGATCCTGCGTGCAATGTTGAAGCGGCCCAGACCTGATTCCATTGTACCCAGCCAGAGTAAACCCCTGCTGTCGCGCTGCACAGAAATGATATTACTGGGCAAACCATCGTTGCGTGTATATGTGGTGAGTTCGTTGGTTTTTATATTTATCAAAGAAATGGCGCTGCCTACGGCCACCAGCATGCTATCATTGTATTGAATGATGTCTGCAATGCTGTTTTCGTACAGCAATGACCGGCCGGTGGAGGGCTCCGGGAAAATGCGCGAGAGCAGCTCGCCGGTATTCGCATCATATTTTTGCAATCCATCTCCATAAGTGCCAACCCACACCTGGTTGAGCTGGTCAACCATAATGCTGGTATAGGTGTAGCGGCTGATAGCAATCAGTTGGTATCCCTTCCTGAAATCGCCGCCGGCTTTGGCGCGGTCCCATTTCACCAGGCTCGCGAGACTGTCGAATGCGCGGGTGATGAACCAGAGATTACCGTTGCTGTCTTCGGCTATCTTGTGCGCCGGCCGACCTTCAAATTCCGCCAGTGGCTTTGGTAAGGTGTCGATTCTTCCCGTGTTTTGATCATACACCGCGATCTGCCCTCGCGAAGTTCCCATCCATATCAGTCCTGTCTGGCTGTGTTCATAAATGCTCCAGCAGGTCCTGAAGGGAAAACTGGCCGCGGGATTGCCTTTCGCCACAGTGGCCGAAAAATCTTTCGACAATGTATATAACCCCCGGTCGCGCACGCCCAGCCATATCTCGCCGTTTTTTCTTTCCAGGATGGCCAGGGTGGCTTCTTCGGTAGGTGTGTCAAAAGGTTTTTTCTGCAAAAAATAGTTCGTGAAATAATGTGCATCGGGCGCAAAACGCAGCACGCCGCTGGTATTGCCTACCCACAGATTGTGGTCCCTGTCTTCATATATAGCCAGCGCACTGTTGAAGCGGAGGCTCTTTGGATTGCAGTCGTCGTTCACGGCAATCGTATCAAACCCGGGTGTTTGGCCCTTTTTATACTCCATCAGGAAAGCCAGTCCTGCAAACCAGGTGCGACCGCTTTGCGTGGTGAAGATGGTGTTGAGTTGTTTGAAATTGGTGCGATAGTCTTTGAAAGGCAGCAGCACTTCAAATTCACCGCTTGCCGCGTCGTAGTGATAAACATAGGTGGGCAGGTATGGAGCAGCCACTGAGGCGGCCCAGACATTACTGTGATCATCAACATACACTACGCTGAAAAATTTTTCATTGCCCAGCTTAGCTATAATGGGATCATTCAACACATTGTTACCACGATAACTGCTTTTTCGCTGCGCCAGGTCATATACCACCAGTCCGGAGTCGGTGGCCATCCAGAAGCGGTTGGTATTTTTATCGTAAGCAATATCATTGAGCAGCCAGTTTGGGGGGAGCACATCTTTCAGCGCCGGCTCAAACTGGCGTCGTTGCGGGGAGTAGCGATAAAACGCCTGCGCCTGCAGTTCGATGGCGAGGAAAATATTGCCTTCGTTATCTTCCAGCAGGTGTTTCACGCCCATCAATCCCGTCTTGCTCTGTTGCAATACGGGCACTTCGTGGTAGGTGAAATAACTGGTATTGAAAATGCCGATGCGGTCGTCGGCGGTAATGATCCAGAGATTCTTGTGCTTGTCTTCATGCACTTCTTCCACCATATTGTAGGGGATGGCGGTGGAATCGCCCGGGCGATTTTTGAAAGTAAGGAAGCGTTTGCCATCATAGCGTTGCAGTCCGCCATCAGTGCCAAACCACATATAGCCCTTGTGATCCTGCACCATATCGATCACGAAGTTGCCGGCAATGCCGTTGCTGTTAGTCAGCTGTAAAAATTTGTATTCGCTTACTTTTTGCGCAAAGCCAGCAGCAAAGGAGAATAGCAACACCAGGCAGGACAAAATCAGCCGCAACATGAAAAGGGGGTTTTGATACGCGATTTACGACAATTGGCGCAAATTAGCGGAATTTCCCCAGCACTTTGTTCATTTCAGAAATGATCTGATCGTTGTTCAGGTTATGAATGCTGCCCTCATGAGTGTGGTGCAGCTGTTTCTTATAATTGTAGTTAAAGCTGCCCTGTTCCACCTGGTTGCCAATCTCCCTGTAAGCGTCGCGGAAGGGAATGCCCTTATTTACGAGCTCATTCAGCGCTTCCACGGTAAAGAGGTACTTGTATTTCTCGTCGTCGAGTATGTTTTCCTTAATGATGATATTGCTCAGCATCAGCCTGGTAAGCTGCAGGCAGGCTTTCAGCGATTCAATGGCGGGGAAGAGAATTTCCTTGGTCAACTGCAGATCCCTGTGGTAACCCGAGGGCAGGTTATTGATGAGCAGCGTCAATTCATTGGGTGTAGATTGTATGCGGTTGCAGCGCGCGCGTATCAGTTCAAATACATCGGGGTTTTTCTTGTGCGGCATAATGCTGCTGCCGGTGGTGAGTTCGGCGGGAAATGATATGAAGCCAAAGTTCTGGTTCATATACAGGCAGCAGTCCATGGCCAGCCTGCTGAGCGTAGCGCCGACGGCGGCCAGCCCGATAGCGGCAGCTTTTTCTGTTTTACCACGCGTCATCTGCGCATATACTGAATTCCAGTTGAGCGTGGCAAACTGCAAAAATTCCGTGGTGCGCTTCCTGTTCAGCGGGAATGAAGAACCATAACCCGCGCCGCTGCCCAAAGGATTTTTGTTGGCAATGGTATAAGCCGCGGCCACAAATTCCAGGTCATCTACCAGGCTTTCGGCATAGGCGCCAAACCATAAGCCGAAGGAGGATGGCATGGCTATCTGCAAATGCGTGTAGCCGGGGAGCAGGTAATCCTTGTATTTTTCGCTTTGCGCGATCAGCAGGTCGAACAGCTCTTTTACTTCTGAGCGAATGGATAACATTTCGGCTTTTACATACAGTTTGATATCCACTGCCACCTGGTCGTTGCGGCTGCGGCCTGCATGAATTTTTTTGCCCGCCTCACCGACGCGTTGCGTGAGCAGCAACTCTACCTGGGAGTGAATATCTTCAACGCCATCTTCTATTTTGAACTTGCCGGCTTCAATATCGTGCGCTATTTCTTCAAGACCCCTTATAGCGGTATTGGCCTCTTCGCGCGTCATCAATCCCACTTCACCCAACATTTTTACATGTGCTATGGAACCCTGCACATCATATTTTGCCAGCAGAATATCGAAATCCTTATCGTTGCCCACGGTAAAGTTTTCGATCAATGCAGAAGTGGCGGTATTGTCTTTTTGCCAGAGTTTCATAGTACACTATATAATTTCATTCAGCATTTGGATGTACAACCCGATACCCTCAATGATTTCATCGGTGTAAATATACTCATCCGCGGTATGACTTCTCGCGGAATCGCCCGGGCCAATCTTTAAAGCGGGAAAGGGCATCAGCGCTTTGTCGGAAGTGGTGGGGGAGCCGTAGTATTTTCTGTTCAGCTTCAGTCCTGCCTTCACAATGGGGTGATCGAGCGGAATGGAGGTGCTGCGCAGGCGGAAACTGCGTGGCTGCACATCGCAGGTTACGTTCTGGCGAATAGTTTCCAGTATTTCCTCGAATGTATATAGCTCGTTCACACGGGTATCCACCACGAAAGTACACTGCGCGGGCACCACATTGTGCGCTTTGTTTTGTGTGTCAATTACCGTCACGCTCATTTTCACCGATCCCAACAGTTCTGATACTTTCGGGAATTGATAGCTGGCGAACCAACTGATATCTTTGAGTGCTTTATAGATCGCATTTTCTCCTTCATTTCTTGCGGCATGACCCGCTTTGCCCGTTACGGTGCAATCGAGCACCAGCAACCCTCTTTCGGCCACTGCCATCTGCATTTGAGTAGGTTCGCCTACTATGCCAAAATCGATGGCACCAAGTTCGGGGAGTAGTAATTCAATACCATTTTTCCCGCTGATCTCTTCCTCTGCAGAAGCGGCCAGCACCAGGTTGTATTTTAAATCGTCTCGTTCACTGAAATATAAAAAAGTGGCAATCAGCGAAACCAATGAACCACCGGCATCATTGCTGCCGAGGCCGTATAGTTTACCGTCTTTGCAGATGGGAGAAAACGGATCGAGAGTATAGCCTTTATTGGGTTTTACCGTATCGTGGTGTGAATTAAGTAATATGGTTGGTTTAGACGGATCGTAGTGCACATTGCGCGCCCACACATTATTGGCTAGCCGCTTTACATGTACTGTACGTTGTGATAAGAATTGATAAATAATCCCGGCAGTTTTATCCTCTTCCTTGCTGAAAGAAGGCGTTGCGATCAGCTGCTTCAGCAATTCCAGTGCATCTTCGTAAAGTGAATGTAGTTTTTCGTTATTCATGAATGATACTGGTGCCGGATTTTCCGGCAATTAATTTTTGTAGTTCTTCGGCTTTACCGATGATCACCCGCTTCACGCCCTGCTGCAAGGCGGCAAAGGCATTATCGAGCTTGGGGATCATGCCGGCGAAAATTTTTTGCTCGGTTTTCAGTTGTTGATAGTAATTCGGATTAATAGACGCAATCACGGTGCTGTCATCATTCGCGTCGAGCAGCACGCCGCTTTTTTCAAAACTATAAACCAGGTGTACTTCAAAATCTTTACTCAATCCTTTCGCGAGCTCCTGCGCAATGGTATCAGCATTGGTATTCAGCAGCTGTGCCTGCTTGTTGTGTGTAATAGGCGCCATCACGATGGTAAGGCCCTGGTTCAGCAGGTTTTTCAATAAGGAGGTATTCACTACATCCACATCGCCCACGAAACCGTAATCGAGCGTGGCATGTTTTCTTTTGTGCGCCTGTATGGCGTTGCCGTCTGCGCCGGTCATGCCGATAGCATTGCAGCCTTGCTGCTGCAGTTGTGCCACGATATTTTTATTGATATACCCCGCATATACCATCGTTACGATCTTCAGGGTTTCTGCGTCAGTTATGCGACGGCCATCCACCATTTGCTGCGGAACATTCATTTGTTCGGCCATGCGTGTTGCCAGCTTGCCGCCACCATGCACGAGAATTTTCAGTGCATCGATGGCGGCAAATTCTTTTAAGAACGAAGCCAGTTTCTGATCATCGTCTATAATGTTTCCTCCAATCTTGACAACGTATAAGGTGGACACTACTTTTTGTTTTTTAGTATTTCACTCAATACGGCCTGTGCTGCCCACACGCGGTTGCCGGCTTCCTGTGTGACTACGCTGTTGGGGCCGTCCAGCACTTCATCGCTCAGCTCAACGTTGCGCCGCACGGGCAGGCAGTGCATCACGGCAGCCTTGTTGGTCAGCGCCAGCTTTTCGTTGGTGAGCATCCATTCGGGATCGTTGCAATAAATTTTCCCGTACTCGTTGTGATAAGTGCTCCAGTTTTTCACATACACAAAATCGGCATCTTTTAATGCTTCGTCCTGGTTGTGCGTGATGTTAGCACCGCGTGTAAATTTTTCGTCCAGTTCATAATCTTCCGGGTGCGTAATTACAAAATCGGCTTGTCCCCAGGCGTTGATCCATTGTGCAAAACTGTTGGCCACGCATTGCGGAAGAGCTTTTACATGGGGCGCCCAGGTGAGCACAATTTTCGGGCGCTTCTTCAGGCCCTTCGACTGCATCACTTCCCTGATAGTGATAATGTCGGTAAGGCTTTGCAAAGGATGCAGCGTGGCGCTTTCGAGACTCACCACGGGAATGCCTGCGTATTTGATAAACTGATGGATGAAAAGTTCGCTATAATCATCTTCGCGGTTTTTCAGCGAAGGGAAGGTGCGAATGGCGAGTATATCGAAATATTTTCCCATCACCGGCGCAGCATCTTTCACATGCTCCACGGTGCTGCCGCTCATGATGGCTTCTTCTTCAAACTCCAGCGCCCAGCCTTCTGAACCCACGTTGAATACAACAGGTTCCATACCCAGATTCTGCGCGGCTATCTGCGTGCTCAGGCGCGTGCGCATACTGGGGTTTAAGAATAATAAACCAATGCGCTTATTCGCGCCCAGCGCTTTATCCTTCAGCGGATCCCTTTTGTAATTGAGTGCCTTTTGCACCAATGCATCGATGTCGGGCACATCATGAACGGAAATGAAATGTTTCATCTTGCGGTTCTTCCATTTTTCCTAAAACTTCTTTGCAGCAAAAGCCACAAGAAGGTACAATGTGAGAATAAAGCCTACACCTTCGCCTCGCTCATCGACAAAGCGGCTACCTCTTCGCTGATGGCTTCGATAAATTGCCCTGCTTCTTTTTTCGTCAATGCCAATGAAGGCAACAAACGAATCACATTAGGTTTGGCTTCGCCGGTGAAAATCTTGTGCTTCCACAGTAAATTCTTGCGTAAGTCTTTCAGGTTTTCGGGCACATCAAAGCCGATCATAAGTCCGCGGCCACGAACATTTTGCAGGTGCGGAATTTTTCTCAATTCCGTCATCAGGAATTCACCTGTTTCGGCTGCGTTTTGCATCAGGTTTTCCTTTTCCATCACTTCCAGCACCGCGAGTGCCGCCACGCAAGCCAGGTGATTACCGCCAAAGGTGGTGCCCAGCATGCTATGCTTGCTTTTGATGTGCGGGGCAATGATAATACCGCCGATCGGGAAACCATTGCCCATACCTTTCGCCATGCTGTAAATGTCGGCGTCTACGCCGGCATAGTCTTGCGAAAAGAATTTACCACTGCGGCCATAACCACACTGCACGCTGTCGGCAATAAACAAAGCGCCGTACTGCGTACACAGCCTGCGGATGGTACGTAAAAAAGATTCACTGGCCACATTGATGCCGCCCACACCCTGTATGCCCTCGATGATAACCGAAGAAATTTCTGAACCCTGCGCTTTAAACACCGCCTCCAGCGATGCCTCATCGTTGAAGGGTAAGAAAATGACGTTCGGTGTTTCATTTACCGGCGCTACGATAGCGGGATTGTCGGTGGCAGCAACAGCCAATGAAGTTCTGCCGTGAAAAGATTTTTTGAATGCAATAATTTTCTTGCGCCCGTTGGTGAACGAGGCCAGCTTCAGCGCATTCTCGTTGGCTTCGGCACCCGAGTTGCACAAAAAGAGTTGATAGTCTTCCCTGCCGGAAACCTTGCCCAGCTTTTCAGCCAGCTCTTCCTGGAAGGGATTGCGTATGGAGTTGCTGTAAAATGCTACGTTGTTCAGTTGTCGGGTAACTCGTTCGACGTAATGCGGATGGCTATGGCCAATAGATATCACAGCATGACCGCCATAGAGGTCAAGATACTGTTCACCATTCTTGTCCCACACGTAAGAGCCCCTGGCTTTTACGATGGTGATGTCGTTAATCGGGTAAACGTCGAAGAGTTTCATGGTATAACTAAAAATAATTTGCCTTCAATTTCAATCCCGCGCATTCATCAATGCCAAACATCAGGTTCATATTCTGCACAGCCTGTCCCGAAGCGCCTTTCAATAAATTATCGGTGATGGAGTGCACCACCAGTTTGGTGCCTACCTTTTCCAGTTGCACAATACATTTATTCGTATTCACTACCTGTTTCAAAAAGATCACCTCCCTGCTTACCTGCGTGAAAGGATGATCCTGGTAAAAATCTTCGTAAAGCTGAATCAGATCTTTCAGTTCTTCATTGCAATGAATATGCGAGCTCACGAAAATGCCTCTTGTAAAGTCGCCGCGCCAGGGTATGAAGCTGAAGTCCAAATCGCCTGCAGGCTGCAGTTGCTTCAGCGACTGGCCAATTTCGTGTAGGTGCTGGTGCGTAAGGGTTTTGTAAGCTGAAATATTATTGTTGCGCCAGCTGAAATGCGAAGTGGCCGTCAGGCTCTGCCCCGCGCCAGTAGAGCCGGTAATGCCGGTAGTATATACCTGGTTGAGCAAGCCAGCCTTGGCCAGCGGCAGCAAACCCAGTTGTATACAGGTGGCAAAACAACCGGGGTTAGCAATATTGTTCGCCGAGCGAATAGCTTCTTTATTCAGTTCAGGCAGACCATAAACAAACTCCCTGTTGCCGATGCTGGCATTTTCTTTCAAACGAAAATCCTGCGAGAGGTCAATGATCTTTATGCTCTCGGGTATTTCGTTTTCACTCAGAAATCTTTTCGCTGCGCCATGACCCACGCAAAGAAATAATACATCGATGCCGCCTTTCTGCCAGGCGGGTTCACCGGTAAATTCCATTTTGGTTTCACCCAGCAGGTCTTCGTGCACCTTGTACAAAGGATTGCCCGCATTGCTGTTGCTGTGCACAAAAGCAATTTCTGCCTGCGGATGATTCAGCAACAGGCGTATCAGTTCACCACCGGTATAACCGGCGCCGCCCACAATGCCTGCTGAAATTTTTTTACTCATTACGCTACTGGTATTTCGATTTTATTTTTTCGAATTATCTTCTTTCACCGCATGCCATATCGCTGTCTGGTTGCCGAAAATCTTGCTGAAACCTCTCACGTCTTCACCTGTCCAGCCGGTATTCATTTCACCATATTTACCAAACTTGCTGCTCATCAGGTCGTATTCCGACTCAATGCCGATCACCTGGAAGCGGTAGGGCATCAGTTCAACAAACGCCTTACCGGTCACATTTTGCTGCGAGCTTTCGAGGTAAGCTTCGATGTCGCGCATCACAGGGTCCAAAATTTGTCCTTCGTGCAGCCAGTTGCCATAAAACTGCGCCAGCTGGTCTTTCCAGTTTAGCTGCCACTTGGTAAGCACGTGTTTTTCCAATGCGTGGTGGGCTTTCAGGATCACCATGGGCGCAGCAGCTTCGAAGCCTACTCTGCCCTTGATGCCGATAATGGTATCGCCCACATGAATATCTCTGCCTACGCCATAAGGACCGGCAATGCGCTGCACTTCCTGTATGGCTTCGGATGGGTGTGCGAATTTTTTTCCGTTCACTGCCACCAGCTCACCTTTCACAAATTCAAGTTCGAGCGTAGTGTTGCTGGTAGCGGTCACCTGTGTTGGCCATGCTTCTTCGGGAAGCCAGCCTTTCGACTGCAATGTTTCTTTTCCGCCTACACTGGTTCCCCAAAGACCTTTGTTGATAGAATAAACGGCTTTGGCGAAATTCATCTCCACGCCTTTTTTCTTCAAATATTCAATCTCTTCTTCGCGGCTCAGTTTCAGGTCACGGATAGGCGTAATGATCTCCACACCGGGGATCATGATATGGAAGATCATGTCGAAGCGTACCTGGTCGTTGCCTGCGCCGGTACTGCCATGTGCCACGGCATCGGCCTTCAGATTTTTTGCGTGCTCCGCAATATGCAAAGCCTGGCTCAGTCTTTCGGCGCTTACGCTCAGCGGGTAGGTATTATTTTTAAGTACGTTTCCGTAAATAAGGTATTTGATGATGCGGTCATAATAACCCTTAACCGCGTCGATGGTGGTATGGGTTTTTACGCCGAGCTGGTATGCGTGTTGTTCAATCTGCTTTAATTCTTCTTTGGTAAAACCGCCCGTATTCACAATAATGCTGTGCACTTCATAGCCCTTGTCTTCACCAAGATATTTTACGCAAAAGGAAGTATCCAGGCCGCCACTAAAACCTAAAACAACTTTTTTAGACATGATCCGTTCTGCAGGTTTTTTAGAAGTTAAAAAAATAATGGAGCAGTGATTTTGCTTTTGATGCTTTCGCGCTATTGTCGTTGTCTTTCTTTTCGTTCTCTTTTTTGAACAAGCCTTTCAGGAACCTGAGTTGCTTGATGCGGAGCAAACGCGCGAGCACATTTTTCTTCTTTTCAAAAAACTCTTTCGTCTCTTCAGGCTCGTAGTGATCTTTAGGGTCGTAGAGCATGGCGGTGCACATGCAGTTCTTGCGGTCTTTGCTCATCAGGATGTCGTAGTTCACACAGCTTTTGCACCCTGCCCAGAAGGCTTCGTCTTGTGTAAGCTCAGAGTATGTGACCGGTTCATAGCCCAGCTCGCTGTTAATTTTCATCACGGCCAGGCCGGTGGTAAGACCGAAGAGCTTGGCATCGGGATATTTCTGGCGGCTGAGGTTGAAGATTTTTTTCTTGATAGCCTTAGCCAGCCCGCCCTTGCGGTAAGGTGGCGCCACAATCAGACCCGAATTGGCCACATATTGCCCGTGGCTCCAGGTTTCGATATAGCAGAAGCCGGCCCACTTATCGTCTTGAGTAAGTGCGATGACGGCTTTGCCTTCGCGCATTTTTTCTTCGATGTATTCGGGCGAACGTTTGGCTATACCGGTGCCGCGCGCCGCAGCAGAAGCGGCCATTTCGTCAACGATTTCCTGCGCATACCTGGTGTGCGACTCGTCGGCTATTAATATTTTGAATGACTGTAGATTTTCCATTTTCTGGTCACATGACTAAACGTGATTAAAAATAATGCCACTTACATCATTTGCCTTCAACAGGAGGTCTGTCGGGCCAATTCCACTCCGGGCATTGAGAAGAGCGCTGTATGGGAAAAGCGGTATCAACGTCGCACCCTTACGGGGATAGGTCGACGGAAAAAAACTGTACGGAGATGTACAGGAAAAACCCCACGCACTATAGTGATTGCCCAGCCAGGCAACACATCAGCGAGTATTATGGTGAGATTTTTTTGCATTGTAAGTATGATATACTTTGACTCAATTAGTTTAACGGTGCAAAGAAAGTATTTTTTTGAACTGCGTTTACTTTTTTGAAGGTAAATTTTAGCTAAATCGAGGATTTGGATGGATTTCGAGGATTGGGCGGATGATGGCGGACAAACTAACGGTCATTAATTTGTTTTTGAGCGGGCCGTTTCAGAAGCTGTTTGTGTGACTGGAGACAGCTTCCAGGAATATATTTCGCACTACATCGGTGTTTCTCCATCGTATAAGATGCCCTGCCTGTGGCAGATAGATGAAATCGGCCTTCTTTCCTGCCAGTTGCTTTTTGGCGAAGTCGAGGTTGGAAGGGTCCACGATATCGTCGGCGCCACCTTGCGCTACTGTGACAGGAACGGAGAGCTTTTGCCAGTCGGGCAACAATTGGCGCAGCTCTTCTACGTGCGCAAACTTTTCATCGGTGGCGGCATTGAGGAATCGCGGCAAAAACCACCTCATGGGCGCTTCCTGCACCCAGGGATGAAACCACCAGAATTTTTCTTTGTCGGGATCGATGGCCGGTGCCAGCATCACCAGGTGGTAAAATGCTTCGGGATATAAAGCGGCCAGCTTCAGCGCAATAGGTGCGCCATAAGAACTGCCCGCAACAATACCGGGCTTGCCCGACCTGTTGAGCCGCAGTGCCTCATGAATGGCGACGGCCTGCAGGGTGATGGAGGTAAATGCTTTGCGCCTTCCCTTGCCCTTTATCCGGCTCTTGCCATACCCCGGCCTGTCGACGGCAATGATGTGAAAATGCTGTTTCAGCAAAGAATCTTCCAAAAAATTGCGGCTGCCATACCAGGCGCCCGGCGCGCCATGTATCAAAAGGAGAGGCGGTAATGTGTCGGCACCACTGGTAGCGCAATAGAGCTCAACCGAATCATTGTGGATGGTGAAGAAAACGGGTTTTTCCTGGGGTTTGTCTTTGTAGTACGCGCGCAGCTCTTTTTCCGTCATCACCCAACGGTTGAAGAAGCAACTGCTGCAGAAGAGCCAGAGTAAAACAGGGAGGAAGGCATGGCGATGCATACTTCAAATCTAAGGCTTAGCGGATAAAAGAGAGAAAGAGACAATAAGGAGATTTCTCTTCTAGCTTCTTAGCACTGGCACCGAATGTATAGCGGCACTCATTTCTCTTATCAGCGAAGAATCTTTTTCAATGGCATTACCAATCACAATCACATCCGCGCCGGCTTTACAATTGCGATAAGCTTTTTCAGGACTGGTGATGCCGCCACCAATAACCAGTGGCACTTCAATTACGTGGGCCACCGCTTCAATCATGCTTTCGGTGATGGCGCGTTTGGCGCCGCTGCCGGCATCCATGTAGATCAGTTTCATGCCCAGCATTTCGCCGGCCATGGCGGTGCACATGGCAATTTCATTTTTGTCGGCCGGTATGGGACTGGCATTGCTGATATACGACACGGTAGTAGGTGCGCCGCCATCGATCACCATGTAGCCGGTGCTGATGATTTCGAGGCCGCTCTGTCGCACAAAAGGTGCTGAAATAACGTGCTGGCCGATGAGCAACTCGGGGTTGCGGCCCGATATGAGGGAGAGGTATAATAATGCGTCGGCAAACGATGAAACCTGCGAGGGACTGCCCGGGAAAAGGATCACGGGGATGTCGCAGTTCTTTTTTACCTGCTTCACCACTTCGTCGAGCTGGTTGCTGATCACGAGGCTGCCGCCCACCAACAGGTAATCCACCCCGGCCTCGGTGGCCAGCGCGGTCAGTTCATCGATCTTGTCAGCCGTTACCTTATCCGGGTCGATCAGTACGGCGAATGACTTTTGTCCTTTTGCTTTTCGTTGAAGCAGGGATTGATAGATGCGATTCATCATGAAGTACAAAAATGCAAAAAGTTTTTGGTTTTCATAAGGTTAATTAGGGAGTTTCGGGTTTGGGGTGCTTCGCACGTTTCGGGTTTCAGGTTCCTGTTATTGAGAAGCAATTACAAAGCGCGGCAGCAACCCGAAACTACAACCGTAGGTACACTCCAAACTGTACAATATGATTATTCACAAACGCATCCCCCCGCCCATTAATATATTGGTTCAGGTAGCCGATTTCGAGGTCGGTCCGGGCGCTGAGGCGGTAACCGAAAGACAGGAATATGCGGTTCTGGTCGAAGGTCTCGCCGTTGACGCCTGATTTGTCGCCGAAATTGAAAAATACCTCGTCCTGGATGCCCGCGAAAAAGGTGTTGGGTTGCAGCTTTTTGCCGAGGGGTATCATGGTGCGGAAAAAATAGCGGACGCGGTTGGAATAAACATTTCCCTCATTTTTCAACGCATTATTTTCAACTACCGATTTGGAAATAAATCTTTGTTCCAACCTTAAGCGGTGGTTGAGTGTAGTATGCAGAAATGGATGGTGGATCAGAAATTGCTCCCAGAAGCGGTGCTCGGGAAAATAGCCGCTGACTGAAGCAATCACGCGGCGGCTGTGAGCAAACGCATAGCCGGCAGTGGCGATCATGTTTTTCCTGACATGTACGTTCAAACCGGTGCGCAGGAGCAATGATGACAGGTGTTCGATATTGTCAGTACTGCGCAATTGTCCGTCGAAATGAATACTGAATTTATTGCTTAACTTGAAAGTGGAAAAATTGCCGAGCCAGCCAGAGAATTGTGTTTGTGCGCCGGCGAAATAAAAGACCAGACAAAAGAATAAAACCAGCCTGAATTTCATGACGCGAAGATATGAGTAAGATGATATAACGTGATTGGGCAAACGAAGAACAACCGCTACCCAAAAACACTACTCCCCCAGTTAGAAAAATTTATCGTTTTGTCCAAAAAAAATTGCTACCAAATGGGAATATAATGTGTAAAAAGCCTTGAATGCAGCACCAGCGTGCAATCTCGGATTTTCCACTTTACTTTTCCACAGCCGTTAATATCTAACCGTCGGAAATTTGAGTAACAGAAGATATTTTCGTTTTCCCGCACAACATTTGTTAACAGTTAAAACTAACCTATAATGGCGAATATGAAGCAATCTGCAAAAGGCCTCAAGTTTAGCCGCCGCTTCACCCGCGAAGGAGTGAACGTGTTCGACATGTTTGAATATGACTACCGTACTTCGGTGATTCGCAACCCGAGCGGCGAGGTAGTGTTTGAAATGAACAATGTGGAGGTGCCGAAGCAATGGAGCCAGATTGCTACTGACATATTGGCCCAGAAATACTTCCGCAAAGCCGGTGTGCCTCAACCTGATGGCACGCTGGGCCGCGAAACCTCCGTAAAACAGGTAGCCCACCGCTTGGCCAACTGCTGGCGCGTTTGGGGCGAGCGCTATGGCTATTTTGCCAGCGAAAAGGATGCCCAGGTATTTTATGAAGAGCTGGTATACTGCATCCTGAACCAGGCCTGCACGCCCAACAGCCCGCAATGGTTCAATACCGGTCTGTATGAAAGCTATGGTATAAAAGGCAAGCCCCAGGGTCACTACTATGTTGATCCTGAAGACGGTCAGCTCAAAAAATCCACTTCGGCCTACGAGCGTCCACAGCCTCATGCCTGCTTTATTTTGAGTGTGGAAGACGACCTGGTGAATGAGGGCGGCATCATGGACCTCTGGATCCGTGAAGCACGCATATTTAAATATGGCAGCGGGGTAGGCACCAATTTCTCCAACATCCGCGGCGAAGGGGAGAAACTGAGCGGTGGCGGCACTTCCAGCGGACTCATGAGCTTCCTGAAGATCGGCGACCGTGCGGCTGGCGCCATCAAGAGTGGCGGCACTACCCGCCGTGCGGCCAAGATGGTGTGCCTGGACCTCGACCACCCCGAAGTGATGGAGTTCATCAACTGGAAAGTAGAAGAAGAGAAGAAAGTGGCTGCCCTGATAGCTGCCGGGTATCCCAGTGATTATGAAGGGGAAGCTTACCGCACCGTGAGCGGACAAAACAGCAACAACTCCATTCGCATACCCAACAAATTTTTCGAAAAACTTGAGAAGAACGAAGATTGGGAACTGACCGCCCGCAGCGATGGCCGCGTGATGAAACGCATTCCCGCCCGCGAAGTGTGGAACCAGATCGCTTATGCTGCCTGGCGCTGCGCCGACCCCGGCACCCAATACGATACCACCATCAACGAATGGCATACCTGCCCCAAAGGCGGACGCATCAACGCCAGCAACCCCTGCAGCGAGTATATGTTCCTCGACAATACCGCCTGCAACCTGGCATCGGCCAACCTGCGCAAATTCTATAATGAAGAAACCAACACCTTCGACGTTGAAGGTTTTGAATATACCTGCCGCCTGTGGACAGTGGTGCTGGAAATTTCAGTGCTGATGGCGCAGTTCCCCAGCAAAGAAGTAGCACAACTCAGCTACGACTACCGCACGCTGGGCCTGGGCTATGCCAACCTCGGCTCCATGCTGATGGTGATGGGCATTCCCTACGACAGCGAAGAAGCCCGCGGCATTGCAGGCGCCATCACCGCCATCATGACCGGTGTGGCTTATAAGACTTCTGCTGAAATGGCTTCCATACTCGGACCCTTCGCGCGCTTCGAAGAAAACAGGGAAGACATGCTGCGCGTAATGCGCAACCATCGCCTGGCTGCTTACGATGCCGATGAATATGAAGGACTGAGCATTAAACCACAGGGCATCAAAGCTCAGTATTGCCCCGACTACCTGCTGAAGGCTGCCACCAAAGCATGGGATGAAGCAGTACAGCTGGGTGAAAAATATGGTTATCGCAATGCACAGACCACTGTGATTGCGCCCACCGGAACTATCGGACTGGTAATGGACTGCGATACCACCGGTGTAGAACCCGATTTTGCCCTGGTGAAATTCAAGAAACTCGCCGGCGGTGGTTACTTCAAGATCATCAACCAGTCGGTGCCAACCGCGCTGAAAAACCTGGGATATAGTCAGAAAGAAATTGATGCTATTATTAAATATGCTGTTGGCGCCGGAACTTTTGCTGGTGCGCCGCATATCAATCACCAGACCTTAAGCGAAAAAGGATTTATTGCAGAAGAGATCAAGAAACTGGATGCGGCTGTTGCTTCTGCTTTTGAAATCGGATTTGTATTCAACGTATATACATTGGGTGAAGAATGCCTGCAGCGCCTGGGCTTCAAACCAGAACAATACTTCAATGTTGACTGGAGCCTGCTGGAAGCGCTCGGCTTCACCGAAGAACAAATAGAAGCGGCCAACGATTATGTATGCGGCACCATGACCGTTGAAGGCGCTCCTTATCTGAAAGAAGAACACCTGCCGGTGTTTGACTGTGCCAACAAATGCGGTAAGAAAGGTCAGCGCTTCATACATGCACACGGACATATCCGCATGATGGCTGCTGCCCAGCCTTTCCTGAGTGGTGCCATTTCAAAAACCATCAACCTGCCCAACGAAGCAACCGTTGATGATATTGCCGACGCTTACATGATGAGCTGGAAGCTGGGTCTGAAAGCCTGCGCCCTGTATCGCGACGGTTCTAAACTGAGCCAGCCGCTCAGCAACAAAGCCGATAAGAAGAAAAAGGCTGATGCCGGTGAAGAAGCAAAGGCTGAAGAGAAAAAGGCAGAAGCAAAGGAGGCCGGCAAAATCGATCTGTCTGATCTTACTATCAACGAGCTGTTGAGCGAAATTCAGAAGCGCGTACAAAGCTCGCCCGATACCAAGCTGAAACGTGAACTGGCCCGCATCGTGGAGCGCAGAACACTGCCCGCCAAACGCCGCGGCTTCACGCAGAAAGCCAAGATCAACGGACAAGCCATATTCCTGAGAACAGGCGAATATGCCGACGGAACAGTAGGTGAGATCTTCATCGATATGGCGAAAGAGGGCGCCACCATGCGAAGCATGCTGAACTGTTTTGCTATCGCCATTTCCATCGGCCTGCAGTATGGCGTACCGCTGGAAGAGTTTGTGGAGAAATTTGTGTTTACCCGCTTCGAACCCTCCGGCATGGTTGATCATCCGAATATCAAGAGTACCACCAGTATAGTTGACTTCATCTTCCGCGCGCTGGCCTATGAATACCTCGGCCGCACCGACCTGGTACATGTGGTTGACCGCCCCGAGGTGATGAATACCGGCACCGACGACTGGGATGAGATTCCAACTAACCTGGAATACGAAAAAAAAACTCCACCATTAAGTGATGTGCGGGTGGTAGCGCCCAAAGCTGTGAAGAGCTCAGAGCCAGTGGCTGAGAAGGGCGCCAAGGGCACTGCCAGGAAATCAGAGGTATCGCTCGATATTGTGAACGCAGCTGCCCGTAGCATGCAAAGCGATGCACCCGCCTGCAACGTGTGCGGACACATTACGATTCGCAGCGGCACTTGCTATAAATGCTTAAACTGCGGCAACAGTCTTGGATGCAGCTAAGCCAGGAATTTTGTAATTGGACGGTTATCATTCATAAACTTCAAAGCCGGTCATGTTCATGACCGGCTTTTTTATGATGGCAGGGTAGGATGTGAGGAACCCTGGCGATGAATCTGCCGTCGGTATTAGCGGCATAGGTGCCCACGCGAAGGCTAGGGCAGAAGGAACCAGTATTGTTTGCTGCCTTCCACAAATCGCACAAAGCCGTGGCGCTGCTGGTAAGGCGTGCCGCCTACGGGCACCGTGTTAAGGAAATAACCTCTGTTGGCAACAGACTCTATCACAAATCTGTCGTCGTCGGCACTGTTTATCACAAACCGATTGTACTCATCGGGATCTTTATCAAGCGTAAGACGCCATTCTGTGAAACCGTTATTGTATTCAAACTTTCTGAATCCCAGGTAATGGCCATCGGCGAACTGGAATCTCCAGGTGTTGTTTCCGGGATTGAAGATCTCCCAGGCGTCTTTCTCATCTTTGAAAAAACTGCCGACCCAGTGATAGGTGAATTGAGTAACGGGCTCGGCAGGACCATACCTGAGTATAAGGGTATCGGTGGTGCCATTGTCTAACTTGCCGAAAGTGCACAAAAAGCCTTTGGAGAGTTTCAGTTTGGGGGCTTCCCCGCCGCTGCTACGCTTGCTGCACATGCCACAGATGCAGAAGAAACTCACGAATAATAACGCAAAGTGAAATAGAATACGTCTCATGGTTAATTTTTTGGGTGATAATAGCCCGGTAAATATGCAACCATGAATGACGGTGAACAATACCGAATGCGGGTGAGCTCTAAACAATCCGTTCACGAATAGCCTTGGCTACTGCTTCGGCACTGCTGTGTACGTGTAGTTTGGCGTAAATGTTTTTGATATGGGTTTTTACTGTGTCAAAGGCGATGTTCATGGCATCGGCAATCATTTTATAACTCTTGCCATCAACCAGGTTTTGCAACACCTCTTTTTCTTTTTCCGAGAGCTGGTAATTGTTGGCAGAGGGTGGAGCCAGATTTTCCTTAAACAGTTCAATCACGCGGCGCGCAATACCAGCCGTCATGGGTGAGCCGCCTGAGTGTACATCGCGGATGGCTTCGATATAGGCGGCGGGAGTGGTACTTTTCAAAATATACCCCGAGGCGCCGGCGCAGATGGCTTTGAAAATATAATCGTCGTCGAAAAACACGGTTTGGATCAGTACCTGCACATGCGGCAATGATACCTTGATGATCCGTGTTGCTTCAATACCCGTCATACCCGGCATTTCAATATCCATCAATGCTATATCGGCCTGGTTGGCTTTCAGGTGAGCTACCAGGTTGCTGCAGTCGGGATAAGCGCCCACGCAGGTAAAACCGGGCGTGCCGTTGATCAGGATCTGCAATCCTTCGCGCAGGTGCTTGTTGTCTTCAAAAATGGCTACTCGTATCAAAACATTTTTTTTAAAATTAGTAATTGCCCGCTCCGTCTTCAATAGCGAAAAGGGGTGAGACTATACCGGGAAGCTCAGGTTGATCTCTGTGCCCACACCCGGCTGCGATGCCACTTTCAGCGTTCCCTTCAGCTCCCTGGCGCGATGATGCATATTGTCTAAACCATTTCCTTTGCGAATTATACTTTCATCAAATCCCTTTCCATAATCTTTTATCTTCAACAGCACGTGGTGCTGCTGCACACCTACGTGAATATCCAGTTTTTTAGTGCCCGAATATTTCACTGCATTATTCAATGCTTCTTTGAATATGAGGTATAGATTTTTCTTTTGTGGCATCGATAGTTTTATGTTGTCAAGCGCGGCGGCGCTGAATCCGCATTCTATCTGCCGTGCGTTACACAGCTCGTGGGTGAAGCGTTCCATGCGGGTTTTCAGGCTTTGCCCTTCATTGCCCGCAGGCTTTACCATCCACACAATGTCGCTCATCTTTTCCATGGTTTCATAGGCATTGGTGCTTACTTTCTCCAGTATTTCTGTGGCGTTCGATTGCTGTACGTGCTGGTCGCGGGCCATCTGGCTAAGCAGGTGAATGCTGCTGAGAGAACTGCCCACCTCATCGTGCAGGTCGGCGGCAATGCGGTTGCGCAGTTCCAGCTCCTTCATGCGCTGGCGCAGGCGGTTGCGGTTGATGAGCAACACAATGCCTGTCAGCATAAGCGCCAGCAAAGCAATGGAACCAAACAATAAAATGCGCTGCTGGCGAAGTTGCGCTTCCTTGATCTGGCTGTCTTTGCTCAGCAATTGTATCTCTTTATTTTTTTCTTCTACTTTAAAATTGGTTTGCATCGCGGCAATGTCTTCATCAAATTTTTGCCGCGCCAGCGTATCGTTCAGCTCCTTGCTGATTTTCTGGTATTCAAATGCTTTTTTATAATCACCGGTGTGCCAGTAAGCTTCGGCCAGCAGGTCGGCGGCCGTTTGTTGCCAGGCGATATCTTCAGCATTTTTCATGATGGAAAAAGAGCGTGAACCTGCCTGCACCGCATCTGCATATTTCTTTTGCTCGACATACAACTCTCCGAATTGAACAAGTGTGATGGCTTGCTGGTGCTCATTGTTTTGTTGCTCGGCATAACGCATAGCTTTGTTCAGCAATGCTTCTGCTTTGTCGTAGTCTTTTTTGGTAACATACGCATTGCTCAGGTTGCCGTAATACATCGACATGTTGCTGGTATTGCCCAGGCTGTCGGCAATAGCAATTGCTTTTTCAAAATGCGCAATGGCGCGGTCGGGCTCGCCCAGGTGTTTGTAAATGTTGCCGAGATTGTTCAATACAATCGCCGACATCTGTTTCGCATTTACCTGTTCGTATAGTTGAAAGGCTTTTTCATAATAGGGTATAGCGTCGCGATGTTTCTTCTGCACGTAATACACCGAGCCAATGGTTTGATAAATGCGTGCGCGGCGGTCGTCGTTATTCGCCAGCTCAGCATATTTCAAAGCCGTGTCGCAGTCGCGCAGAGAAGCATTCAGGTTTTGCAACTGCATATACATATCGGCCCGGTTCAGGTACACCAGCGCCAGCCTGTTTGGATCGGCCAATTCGTGGGCGAATACGATAGCGGTATCTATAAACAACAGTGCCGAATCGAGGCGCGAGGCAGAAATATAGGCGGCGGAGATGTTTACATAACAACTGGCCAGTCCCCTCGCAAAATTCAGCTCCTTACCCAGTGCAATACCTTGCCGCCCATAAGCAGTAGCCCGCGACGGATCGGTGGAGCGAACCAGCCCGGCCAGCGAACAACAGGCCTTTACCTTATTCGTATCATTGTTTCGGCTGTCTACTTCGCGAGTGAGCGAATCAACCAGTTTCGACTGACCCAAAACCTGGGTGGATATGCATAACAGGAACAGGGCGGGGTAAAGAATCAATCTCATGTGCTTGTATGAAGGAAAAAGTTAATCTATTTATTACATTCGTGCAACAATTGTTTTTATTTTAAAATAGATATACTTTTAAACCTTAACCGCAGACCCTATAAACCTTGTTATGGACATTACGCTGTTGTACCTCCTGGGCTTTAACCTGCTCTTGTTTGCGCTTTTCAAATTCACCCGCAAGAAGAAGTTTTTTGGCCCGCTGTTCAGTTTTCTTTTTACCACGCTGGTAACATTATCGGTGGTGGAAATCATATACCGCGCCTTCATCAAAAAAAGTACGGTCACCGAGTCGGGCAATTATGGCGGTTCTCTTAACCAGCTCAACAGTACATATGGTTATACGGTTAAAGGTATTCCTTCCATCACGCATATCAAGGTTTTGAAAAACGGCGATACGGTTTTCAATTGCCAGTACTCCATCATTCCCGACAGCGGTATCAATGTGCAGGATATTAACCATCGTGTTGGTTATAAACCCGGGCAGGCCGCTTCCGATTCGGAACTAGTATTTCTCGGATGCAGTTTCACTTTTGGATCAGGTATCAATGATACTTCTACCCTGCCTTACCTGGCGGGTGAATTAGGCAATATTGAGTCGGTGAATATGGGCGGCGCCGGATGGGGCACGCATCATGTGTACCAGTTGTTCACACATAAGTACAGGAACGTTCCTGGTAACAAAAAGCGCGTTTTCATTTACTCTTTCATACCCGACCACGTGGTGCGTGCCAAATGCATTTACAGCTGGTCGCTCAACGATCCGTATTTCGAAGTGGAAAGCGACAGCCTGAAATACGAGGGGGCTGCGTATAAGCATTCGGGTTATGCCAGGTGGCATGTGATCGTTCGCATACTTTCATTGAACAGGGCGCTTTCGTTTATTTCCGACCTGGGTAATATCTTCATCACCATGAGCGGTTCAAAAAACCTGGACGAAGAAGATTATCAGCGCGTGGAGCTGATGATGCAGAACATTAATAGTATTGCCAAAAGCCGCGGCGACCGCTTTATTATCGTGCATTGGGACGATTATAAGGGCCTTACCCCGAAAGACGAGCCTTATGTGAAAAAAGATAAGATGGCCGCCATATTAAGCCGTCTGCAGAGCGAGGGCGTGGAAATCGTGAATGTGAACGATGTACTGGATACCAACGATCCTACCAATACCATCCCCCACGATCAGCATCCCAATCACAAGGCTAACAGCCTGCTGGCCAGGAGGCTGGTTCAATTAGTTATGCCGGGAAATGAGTGAAAATCTACGATTTAGCTTAGTAAATACCCTAATTTCACCATTTTGGCATCATTTTATAGGAAAGAATGTACGTTTTTCGCAAAGAATCACGTTTAACCCTAAATTCCGAACCAACACTGGACGGTATGAAAATGAAAACAATCCTGGCCGTACTGGCCCTTATGATCTTCTTAGCCTCTTGCGCTCGTTCTATTACCCCATATGAAGCCGCTAATGGCAAAGCCCGTTGCGGACGTTCTATCAGGTAAATCAATATTTTTCAGCATCTGCATAGTTTAACCACAATTTC
Organism: uncultured Chitinophagaceae bacterium; assembly: GCA_937958995.1. Taxonomy (GTDB): domain Bacteria; phylum Bacteroidota; class Bacteroidia; order Chitinophagales; family Chitinophagaceae; genus CALCIN01. The sequence goes on along the minus strand of CALGAP010000008.1, from coordinate 35,578 downwards.
ATGCTGGCTCGCAGAAGTACAGTATCGATTACTTATTTTGCGTGCCCATAACTAAACTGCATGAGATTCACGGTTTACTTTGGCTATGACAAAAAGCAGGTGATACAGGCGTTGCGGTATCATTTCCTGATGCGGCCTGAAATTAAGGTGCTGTTGATACTTGTCAACGTGTTCGCTATTGCCTCGGCAGTGCTGTTTGCCATGGGCAAAATACAGCCGATCTCATTCCTGATCTTCTCCATTTTGTGGTTCCTGCTGATGCTTATTATCTGGCGCGTGCTGCCGGGCAGCATTTACCGCAGGTCGCATACTTTCCGCGACCATTTCAGCATGCATTTCACCGACGAATCGGTAGTGCTCGAAACCACCAAGGGGGCCAAGGGCTGGCAATGGAAAGAGTTCAGCCATTTTGTAGAAAGCCCTTATTTCTTTCACCTCTACTTCGATGCCCGATCTTTCTTCCTGGTGCCCAAAGACGCTTTCAAAGATATCACAGACCAGCAGGGTGTTCGCGAATTGCTGCGCGAAAAAATCAAAAAGAGAAATTAGTTGGGCCTGTACTTGCTTTCCTGGAAAATTTTGTTGGGATCGGTGTTCAGCAATTGCTCCAGCGTAACGTCGCTGTTGTTCGACATCCATTTCTTCACTATCTGCCAGCCCACAAAATGACCGATGGCGCCGGGTGATGCTTCACCAAACTCGGGCGTGTGCGGTCCATCGCCCATATAGGTGCTGATAAATGGCGGCTCCTGCGTAAATAGCAGGTTATTGCTCACGAAGAAGTGCCAGATATTGCCTTCGCTTTTCTCGCAGCCTTCCAGCTGGTTTTTGGTGTAGCCGATCAGCAGGGTGTCGGGCGTGTGCGGCATTATTTTCTGCAACACATATAGTTTCTTGCCTGCCTCCACCATTTGCTCTACCAGCGGCCTGTCGGGTATCTGCATGGGCGCGAGGTCGTCAATCACATTTTTCATACAATTTACCGCAATCGTCTCACGCGTCAAGCGGCGTGATATATACGAGGGGAAAAGCTGTTGCCCGATCTCGCTGGTATAATACGAAAACCGGCTGCCCATATGCAGTTGCAGACCCACCGCCAGCGCATTACTGGTGATTACATCGCTGAAACCCTCCAATGGACCCACAAAAGTGATGATATAGGGCGGAGGACTATAGTTGGGGAAATAATGTTTCACATACTGCAAGCCTTTTTTTATCTGCGCGGCTATTTCGTCAAAATCGCTATAAGCCTTATCCACCGAATCTTTGATAGGGCGGTAGTCGGCAATAAACTTCCTGATAAGAGCATGAGCCTGTAGGCTGGTATCAGTAATGGGCGGTAATTCGAGAATATTGAAGAGAAAATCGTTCAGAAAAACAGGGTACTTCGTGCTGAGATCCTGCAGCGAAGCCATCAGGTTATTGGTGTCGATGGCAAAAAAATCCTGGTCGAATCGTTTTACCTGGATGTTAATGTCAATCCCCGACACATCGGGAGCATCGTCTTTGCAAGCAAACAGTGAAATGCTGAGTAATAAAGCCAGTCCGATTTTTTTCATACGCCTGAAACGCAGGTTTAGGTAAAATTGTTGTTAAAGCAAATCTAAAAGAAATTGTTCTCTTAGCTTTGCTCCATGAAAATCGCGTTAGCCCAGCAGAACTACCATATCGGCAATTTCGAAGACAATACCCGCAAGATTATGGGCGCTATTCAATACGCCCGCAGCAGGAAGGCCGACCTGATCGTATTCTCCGAACTCAGTATCTGCGGCTATCCGCCACGCGATTTCCTGGAGTTTGATGATTTCATCAACGAATGCTACCGCGCCATCGATACCATTCGCGAACTGACGGAAGATATTGCCGTGATTGTGGGCGCGCCGCAACGCAACCCGCAAAAAGAAGGCAAGGACCTCTTCAACGCCGCCTGGTTTTTATACAAAAAAGAAATAGTGGGCGTTTCGCACAAAACACTGCTACCTAATTATGATGTGTTTGACGAATACCGCTATTTCGAGCCCGGCTTTAACTGGAAAGTGATCGAGTTCCAGGGCAAGAAGATAGCGCTCACCATTTGCGAAGATATCTGGAACCTCGGCGATAATCCACTCTACCGCATTTGCCCGATGGACCAGCTCATCAAGCAGCAGCCCGACCTGATGATCAATATTTCCGCCTCTCCGTTCGACTACGATCACGATGATGACCGCATAGAAGTGATCAGGGCGAATGTGCTGAAGTATAACCTGCCCATGTTTTACTGCAATGCCGTGGGCTCGCAGACAGAAATCGTATTCGACGGCGGCAGCCTGGTGATGGATACAGACGGTGACCTGGTGAAGGAAATGAAATATTTCGAAGAAGACTTTGCCATCATCGACCTGGATGAAATGAAGAAGACGAAGAAGGGAAGGGGCAATAAGGTGCCGCTGCGCGAATTTGACAAGGAAATGCGCGTGTCGAAGGTGAAAGATGCTTCGAAGATCATAGACTACCTGCGCAGCGAAAAAAATATCGGGCAGATATACCAGGCGCTGGTGCTGGGCATCAACGACTACTTCCGCAAGCTGGGTTTCTCCAAAGCCATTCTCGGTTCTTCGGGTGGTATTGACAGCGCTGTGACCACCGCTATCGCGTGCGATGCACTGGGAAAAGAAAATGTGCGCACCATTCTGATGCCTTCTGAATTTTCCAGTCCCGAATCGGTGACCGATGCGGAACAACTCAGCAAAAACCTGGGCAATCCTTACGACATCATTCCCATAAAAGATATATACCAGCAATTTCTTACTTCGCTGAAGCCTGTTTTCAAAGGCACCCCTTTCAGCGTGGCCGAAGAAAATATTCAAAGTCGCACGCGCGGCAACCTGCTGATGGCCATCGCCAACAAGTTTGGGTATATCTTACTGAACACCTCCAACAAAAGCGAGCTGGCAACCGGCTATGGCACCTTATATGGCGATATGGCTGGCGGATTAAGCGTGTTGGGTGATGTGTATAAAACGCAGGTGTATGCGCTGGCCGATTATATCAACCGCAATGGCGAAATTATTCCCGCGAATATTATCCGCAAACCGCCATCAGCAGAACTGCGCCCCAATCAAAAAGACAGCGACAGCCTGCCTGAATATGATTTGCTCGATAAAGTATTGTATCAATACATCGAAAGAAGGCAGGGACCCAAAGAGATCATTGCGTTGGGAATAGATGAAGCACTGGTGAACCGCGTGTTGAGGCTGGTGAACATGAACGAATACAAACGCAACCAGTTTTGCCCGATCATCCGCGTCAGCTGCAAGGCTTTTGGTGTGGGCAGGCGCGTGCCGATTGTGGGAAAATACTTGTCCTAGTGCGTAAAGACCAGTATATGTCTCACCGTATTGTTCCCATTATTTTCTTCGGTGTAAATGCGCAGCTCGGTTTGATTTAGCGCAAGAATATGATGCACGGTGCCGGCGTATTCAATCTGCGTTTCATTGTTCAGAAACCTCCATTCAAAAGGTGTTGATTGCGGAAAATCGGGAAAGCAGAGATCGGCGCCCTGGTCGAAGCTGCCGGTGCCGCCCGCATTGAATGTTATGATATCGTCTTTCGAGCAATCGGCAATATCCTCCTCCGTATCTATTTGTCCGTCGAGATTTTCATCAATGCCGAACTGATCATATAGCCAGGCTGCTTTTATGAGATATTGCTCTTTGGCGCTGAAGCCTTTTTCTTTTTTACAGGAAAAAAATATCAGCACCGTGCAGAGCAACAATAATACATGCACGAATCTTTTTTTCATAGAATATCAGAAATAGCAGTCCGCAAAATGGCCTAGTGTTTCAGGTCCACAATAATTGTTGCCGGCATCGGGTCGGTAATGGTTTTTGACAACCTCAGCTTGCTGGAAGTGAGTTGTAGTATTTTTGCTTCGCCGCTGAGGCCTGCAATTCCGGCTCCGGGAATATTGATTGATTTTTCACTGTCGGTAAATTCCCAGACGATCTCGAATGATTGAGGATCGCCGGCATCGCATTTGGTGGGACCTTCGTCGACTGTGCCGGTGCCATCTGTTCTCAATGTAACTATATTGTCGGCATCACAGGATTCGATTGTTCCGGGAGGCAGCGGCAGGTCGGGATTGCCATCGTCGTTACCATCAAAATAGGCAGCATCCAGTTTCCAGGGGGCGGCGGTTATCAGTTCCATCCTGGACTTATTGTCGTCACTTTTGTCTTTTTTACAACTGATTAAGAATAAAGCTATAAGGACTAAACCGAAAGAGATAAGCCTTTTCATATTGGTGTTTTTGGTGATACGGTTACAATAGCTATACCATAAACTGCGTGCCGCGGGGTTTTATTGTGCTTTTTTAGCGTTGGTTTGTAACTTGGCAAGCATCTTGCAACGGTAGAGTTCGTATTTTTACACCTTTGATTTTCAGTTCATTCACACTAAACCCGGTATATGCTATTAACAGCCGACGACATCAAGCAACTCAACGAAAAGATACAATACCACAGCGCCTTTGTTGACCGCCTTCGCGAGGAAACCGCGAGGGTGATCGTGGGTCAGCATCATATGCTCGACCGACTGCTGATCGGATTGTTGAGCAATGGCCACGTGTTGCTGGAAGGCGTGCCGGGACTGGCCAAGACCTTAACCATCAAATCGCTGGCGCAGGCCGTGCAGGCTAAGTTCAGCCGCATCCAGTTTACCCCCGACCTGCTGCCGGCCGACGTAATCGGTACCATGATCTACAACCAGCAAAAGGGCGAGTTTATGGTTCGTCGCGGACCCATTTTTGCCAACTTCATACTGGCTGATGAAATCAACCGCGCACCGGCAAAAGTGCAGAGCGCCCTGCTGGAAGCGATGCAGGAGCGGCAGGTAACCATCGGCGAGACTACCCATAAGCTGGAAGAACCCTTCCTGGTGCTGGCCACGCAAAACCCGCTGGAGCAGGAGGGTACATATCCATTGCCCGAAGCGCAGCAAGACCGGTTCATCATGAAAGTGATCGTAGACTACCCTTCCAAATCGGAAGAACAAATGATCATTCGCCAGAATGTGCAGAATATAAGCCTGCCCTCCGTCAACAAAGTGGTGAGCATGCAGGAAGTGCTGCAGGCAAGAGATCTTTGCCGACAGGTGTATATGGATGAAAAAGTGGAGAACTATATTCTCGATATTGTTTTCGCAACGCGTTTCCCGGAAAGATATCGTCTCGATAAGCTAAAACCACTGATCAGCTATGGCGGATCGCCGCGCGCCAGCATCAACCTGGCACTCGCCGCCAAAGCGCAGGCATTCCTGAACAAACGCGGCTTTGTGATACCAGAAGATATCCGCAGCATTTCAAAAGATGTATTGCGCCATCGTATCGGTCTTACCTATGAAGCAGAGGCGGAGAATGTGAATACGGAAAATGTGATTGATGAGGTGCTGAGGGTTATACAAGTGCCCTAAACTTTATGCTGACAACTATCGAAATATTAAAGAAAGTCCGTGAACTGGAAATAAAAAGCAAAAAGCTCACGCGGCATATATTCACCGGGGAGTACCACAGTGCTTTCAAGGGACGCGGTATGTTGTTTAAGGAAGTGCGGGAATATCATCATGGCGATGATATCCGTTTTATAGACTGGAACGTATCGGCGCGCTTTAACCATCCTTTTAGTAAAGTTTTCGAAGAAGAAAGAGAACTTACAGTGATGCTGCTGGTTGATATCAGCGCCAGTTCTTTGTTTGGAACGGTGCATGCGCGCAAGAGGGACCTGATTACGGAAATTGCTGCAGTGCTGGCCTTTTCGGCCGTGAGCAATAATGACAAAGTGGGTGTTATATTTTTCAGCGACCGGGTAGAGCGCTTTATTCCGCCCAAGAAGGGCCGCGATCATGTGCTGTATATTGTGCGTGAATTGCTGACGGTGGACACAAAACATCGGGGAACAAAATTTTCCGAAGCGCTGGCGCGGCTCAATAATGCCACGCGGCAGAAAAGTATCGTGTTCGCCCTAAGCGATTTCCTGGACCCCGCATTTGAAGAATCGCTGAAAGTGGCTGGTAAAAAACATGATGTGATAGGGGTGAAAGTGTATGACAAAATGGATATGGAATTACCGCATGCCGGCATGATGGAAGTGGAAGATGCAGAAACAGGAATGATGCAATGGATAGATACTGAAAACAAATTTGTACGCCACCAATATCAACAGGCGTTTTTTCAACATACCGATTATTGTAAAAATGTTTTTGTGCGTGCCGGCTGCGACTTATTGCATATCCGCACCGATGAGGATTATGTGAAAGTGCTCAAAAAATTCTTTATCGGTCGTAACCGGTAATTATGAACCGCCTGAACCAATATATAACCTGGATTTGCCTGCTGATCAGTCCTGCGCTGGCCAACGCACAGGTATTGGCCAAAGCCAGCCTCGATCGCGACAGCATCCTGATCGGCGAGCCGCTCAGGCTTTCGCTCGACGTGCGCGCGCCGCTGGGGCAAACCATCAACTGGTTCCAGCTCGATACCATTCCGCATTTTGAATTCCTCGAAAAAGGCAAGGCCGATACCAGCGATAATATTGATGGCAAAGCTATTCAGCAGGTGGTCACCATCACCAGTTTTGACAGCGGCAACTGGGTGATACCGCCCTTGCCCATCGTGGTCGGTAACCGTACCTACTATACCGATTCCATACCTATAAAAGTGGCCTGGGCCGATTTTAACCCCAACGAAGATTACCACGATATTAAATCGATCGTGGAAGTGGAAGGCCCGGGCTGGTTGAAATATATTCCCTGGTTCATTGCTCTGGCGTGTATTTTTTCTGGTGTAGGACTTTGGTACTTCCTGCGCCATCGCAAACAGGAGGAAAAGAAGGAAGAAGTATATGTGTCGAAACTGACGCCTTATGAAGAAGCGCTGCAGGCGCTGGATGAATTGCGCAGGAAAGGATATGCGCAAAACGGGCAGGTAAAAAACTATTACACGCGCATGAACGATATATTGCGGGTGTTTGTATTGCGCAAGTTGAAAATTTCTTCTTTGGAGAAAACCAATGAAGAACTGATTACGCAGCTGCGCAGCATGCCGATGGATAAGGAAACGTTTAATCAATTGGCGGCTGCGCTGCGCATAGCCGACTCTGTGAAATTTGCCAAGTACCAGCCCGATGCCTCCGATAATGAAAAGAATATGGAGATCATTAAGGCAGCCATTACATCATTAAACAATATTCAATAACCGTTGCTGTACGATTGGTTTCAAAATATTGAGTTTGCCTATCCCATCGCCTTCGTGCTGATGGCAATCATACCCCTGATGGTATGGTGGTATATCTATCGCTCCAACAGGCAGCAGGGGTCCCTCATGCTTTCGTCGGTAGGCCATTTGCGGCATACGGGCAGCTGGAAGAATATTTTCCGACATACCGGCTTTGTATGCCGTGTGCTCGCCATTGCGCTTTTAATAATAGCACTCGCCCGCCCGCAAACGCGCAACGATGAAGAACTGAAGTCCGGCGAAGGCATCGACATTATCATTTGCATGGATGTAAGCGGCAGCATGCTGGCCCAGGATCTGTTGCCCGACCGGCTGGAAGCCGCCAAACAAATGGCCGCCAAGTTTGTGGACATGCGCACCACCGACCGCATTGGCGTGGTGATTTTTTCTGGCGAAGGATTTACGCTTGTTCCGCTTACTACCGATAAGACAGTATTAAAACAACAGATATACAATATTCAGCGCGGCATACTGGAAGATGGTACTACTATCGGCGAAGGCTTAGGCCTGAGTGTAGAACGCCTGCGTCACAGCAATGCCAAATCAAAAGTGGTGATATTCCTGACCGATGGTGAAGACCAGGGCGGTCGTATCGATCCATTGGCAGCTAAGGAGCTGGCAAAGGCGTTTAATGTGCGCGTTTATACTGTGGGCGTAGGCACAGAAGGCATGGCACCGTTTCCCGTGCAGGATGGTAGCGGCGGCACCGTTACGCGTATGCAGAAAGTGAATCTGAAAGAAGATTTGCTTAGACTTATTGCTGCCGAAACAGGAGGACTTTATTTCCGCGCCCGCGACAACGAAAGCCTGCAGCGCATCTATAATGAAATTGATAAGCTGGAAAAATCCCGTATTCAGGTGATTTCTATCCGGCATTATACAGAAAGATTCTTTCCTTTTGCCATTGCTGCCACTATCTTACTTTTGCTCGAGTTAGTATTGCGCTATACGGTGTTTAAAAAATTTCCATGAGAGGTATTGTCTACAAATCCACGGGCAGCTGGTACAGTGTAAAGTCTGAATCGGGCCGTATGCTGAATGCCCGCATGAAAGGTGTTTTTAAGATAGATGACATCACTTCCACCAACCCCATTGCGGTAGGTGATGAAGTGGAGGTGGAAGAAGAAAACGAAACCGAAAACACCGCCATCATCACCGAGATATACCCGCGCCGCAACTATATCAATCGTCAGTCGCCTTCTCATAAGAAACAGCATCATATCGTAGCTGCCAATATTGACCAAAGCATAATTATTGCCACTTTAAAAGAGCCGCGCACTTCACAAGGTTTCATCGACCGTTTTCTGGTGACCTGCGAAGCTTACCATGTGCCCGGCATGGTAGTGTTCAACAAAGCCGACCTGTACAAAAAGAAGGAGATGGAGAAATATGAAGAGCTGCACGACATGTACACGAAGATTGGCTATAAAGTGCTTTTGATATCTGTAAAAAACAATACCGGCATAGAAGAAATAAAGGCTCTGCTCGACAATAAGACCACCTTACTCAGCGGCCACTCCGGTGTAGGCAAATCATCATTTCTCAACGCCTTATTCCCTGGCCTGGGCCTCAAGACCCAGGGCGTGAGCGGCTGGAGCGGCAAGGGCATGCACACCACCACCTTCGCCGAAATGTTTGACTGTCCGCCACCCTTACGCGGCCGCGTTATAGACACGCCCGGCATGCGCGAGTTCGGCCTGGTAGACATCACCCGCCAGGAACTCTCCCACTATTTCCCCGAGATGGCCCGCCTCCTCATCAATTGCCAGTTCAACAACTGCCTCCACGTCAACGAACCCGGCTGCGCCATCAAGCAAGGCCTGGAAGAGGGAGTGGTGCATGTGGAGAGGTATATTAGCTATTTGAATATCCTTGAGTCAATAGATGAGAAGAAATATTGAATTTGAATTTGAACAAGGAATTTGAATATGAATAGGTACACAAAGAAAAAGGCCGATCACACATGACCGGCCTGGGAATTTTTATACTATTCACATTCAAATTCAAGATTCAACTCACGTATTTCCTCGCCTGGTGAACCAATAATTTGTTTTCCAAAAATTTCGCAACCTCCACTACCGCGTCGTTGTCTTTGCGGGGAGCGTCGCGGAATTTATACGGGTAGATGCTGATACCTGTATAGATGTTGTAGTGAAGGGTAAGGATGTGACCCTTGTAGATGAAACTCCAGGTAAGGGTATCGAAATCGTCTTCCTTGTTGGTGAATCGGATATCCAGGTCGTCGGAAAGAATGTTGGCTACTTCGTAGAAACGTTTAAGGCCACAATCGTCATCAATGATTGCCTCTGTGCAACCAAAGTCTGTGCGTAAAGTCAGGCTCATAAAGAACGGATTTGGGTTATCTAAACGGTACGAACAACATTGAGCCGTTCTACCGGGGTTTACGATCTGAACTTCTTAGCTTTCGGTACTTTATCCCCGCTCAATATTCTTTCAGCGCCAACATTTTTGCCATTGCTGGGGCAACCATATTGCGCTTTGCACGAGCTCAGTAAATACACGGAAAATACAAACACCGAAAGGAGCAGGGACACTCGGATTGTTTTCATAAGAATGCGATTATATCTACGGTTTAAAACGTTTTTAAATCTATAAATATTATCCCGCAAATGCAATAGCGTCGCCTATTTTAACCTTTTACCTGGTCCCTGAACCAGTCGGCATACTTCACATAATTGTTTGCTATTCTGTCTATTTCGCCAGTGATTTGAGATATCTCAATATCTTTTACCTTCTTGGCAGGCACTCCGGCATAAATGGTTCCCGGCGGAATCTTAGTGCCTTCCAATACAACAGCTCCCGCAGCTATAATTGAATTGCTGCCTATCTCGGCCCTGTCCATCACAATGGCGCCCATACCTATCAGCACATTATCTGCTACAGTGCATCCATGTACAATGGCATTGTGACCAATGGAAACATTATTACCGATAATGGCCTGCGTGCGCTGGTACGTGCAATGTATCACCGCGCCGTCCTGCACGTTTACTTTATTGCCCATCCGTATGCTGTTTACGTCGCCGCGGATCACCGCATTGAACCATACGCTGCAATCATCGCCCATAATCACGTCGCCAACTATGGTGGCATTGGGCGCTATAAAGCAATTGTTACCAAACCTGGGGTAAGTTCCTTCTACATGTAATATGACCGGCATGTTATTTTATTTCAGGTTACAAGTTAACCCGTAATTTGCAACCATGCATTCGAGAAGTACGCTTTACTCACAATTCCTGCAACATCTTGCGCAGACTTCGCCCGCGCCATTGGGTATTGAAATGGTAAAGGCTGAAGACTGCTTTTTATACGATGCCGATGGAAAAGAATATATAGACCTGATTGCCGGCATCAGTGTGTGCAACGTGGGGCATCGCCATCCCAAAGTGGTGAAGGCTATCAAAAAGCAGGTAGATCAATACCTGCACCTGCTGGTGTATGGCGAACTGGTAGAAACCCCGCAAGTGACATATGCAAAACTGCTTACCGACCATCTTCCCGTTACGCTCAATTCTGTTTACTTTACCAACTCCGGCGCCGAGGCTGTGGAGGGCGCTATGAAACTGGCCAAGCGCGCCACGGGCCGCACGGAGATTGTTGCGTTCAATAAAAGTTATCATGGCTCCACCCAGGGCGCACTGAGTATTATGGGTGATGAATACTGGAGAAATGCTTTTCGTCCTTTACTGCCCGATATCTCCCATCTCGACTACAACTCTTTTGAAGACCTCGACAAAATTACCGAACGCACAGCCTGCGTGATTGCTGAACCCGTGCAGGCCGAGCGCGGCATCTATAGTCCTGCCGCGGGCTGGCTGAAAGCCCTGCGCACCCGCTGCGATGAGACCGGCACCTTGCTGGTGCTCGACGAAATTCAAACCGGCTTTGGCCGCACCGGCACCTTATGGGCCTTCGAGCAATACGGCGTGGTGCCCGATATTTTGTTGCTGGGAAAAGCCCTTGGCGGCGGCATGCCCCTGGGCGCATTCATCGCCGACAAAAAAATTATGGATCTGCTGATGGCCGACCCGGTGCTGGGACACATCACTACTTTCGGCGGTCATCCGGTTTGTTGCGCGGCGGGCTATGCGGCCATGAAAGTGTTGTTGAAAGAAAGGCTGGCCGAAAAAGTGGAGGAAAAAGAACAGCTTTTTCTCGAATACCTCAGACATAAGAAAATAAGAGCCGTGCGATCGGCAGGTATGTTGATTGCCGTAGAGTTTGACAGCTTTGAAACCAATAAAAAAGTGATTGAGGCCTGCCTCAACCCGCAAAATGAATTGTCTGCGGTGCTGGTGGACTGGTTCTTATTTTCTCCCGAATGCCTGCGCATTGCCCCACCGCTGACCATTTCCAAAAAACTTATCAGGAGAGCGGGTGAGACGATACAGGCTGCACTGGCTACTTTATAGTTATTCCACTTCCACAATCACTTCAATCTCCACCGCAATATTATTCGGCAGTGAACCCATGCCCACTGCTGAACGAGCATGTTTCCCTTTTTCACCAAAAATCTCCACCATAAAATCTGAGTAACCATTGATCACCTTCGGGTGTTCAGTAAAGTTAGATTCGCAGTTGACCATGCCTAATACTTTCACGATTCGCTTTACCTTGTTCAAATTGCCGAGCTCTGCTTTGAGCACCGCCAGGTGGTTTAAGGCAACGATTTGCGCCGCTTCATAACCCTGCGCAATAGTAAGGTCTTTACCTACCTTGCCAGTAACCTGCGTGCCATCGGCGCGGGTGGGACCTTTGCCAGCCAGGAAAAGCAGGTTGCCGCTGCGCACCACGTTTACGTAGTTGGCAATGGGTGAAGAAGGGGTGGGCAATACAATTGCTTTTTCCTTGAGTTTTTGCTCAGCGTCTTGTGCAATTGCAACAAGGCAGAAAAGGAGCATAGCAGTGAAAGCGGTTATCCTTCTCATGTGATTGAGTTTTTTTTCGCGGCCAGGTACCAATCATAAAGAACGGACCTTCGGCCGCCATTTCTTCCTACAAACTATCGTAATTTCCTGCAATAGCAAAAATTGTATTTCGTTGGCAAGCGCGCCGATCTCATCATCTGCAACACTCGAAAACATCCGCAACTTCAACACCATCCCTGGTCATTTCAGACTTCCATTTTCAAATTTCCTTGTTCATTCTTTAATCTTCCCTAGCTTTGCTTCACCTTAAAATCCTATTTATGCGAATACTCTATTCTATTTCTGCTTTGTTGATTGCGGTTTTATTTGCCTGTAATGATGCTGGTGATAAGACTGAAAATGCTGCGCCATTGGAGTCAGCGGGTGACAGCGGTCATACAGCACATGCAGCGTTATCTACTGGTGAAGTGGCTCCTTTGCCTGCGGTGCCCGACGGAGCACGCGTTTTCTTTGTTAATCTCAAGGATGGTGAAACGGTGAAGTCGCCTTTCAAAGTGGAAATGGGCGTTGAAGGTATCGGGCTCGATACCGCCGGGGCCATCAAGGAAGCTTCAGGCCACCATCATATCCTGATCAATCTCGATTCGCTGCCAGCCGGTACTGTAATTCCCATGGACAGTACCCATTTACACTATGGCAAGGCGCAAACTTCAGCCGAGCTGAACCTCAGTCCTGGTCAGTACAAACTCACGCTGCAGTATGCCGACGGTATTCACCGCTCTTATGGCAGCAGGCTTGCTACTTCGGTCAATGTGACTGTGCAATAAGCGTGTATTAATTACGCAACTCAAACGATTGCCACCGGAGCCCGGTCTGTGCCGGGCGACGGTGGGAATGCTGTGCCCCGCAGTTATTTGCAGGGACGCTGAGAAAATTGATCTATTTTAACCGAGTTTGTACTGATTATAACTTAAGTCATATTCCAGGTCTGATTTTGTTCTAATTTTGCAGTCATATCGAGACCATTTCCCGCCATTTGAACCTTTGAGAATAAGTACGTAAACGATTTAGCATTTACTTATATTAGCCGTTTGGTAAATAAGTGTATTTTGGACGGTTAAAACGTGAATACGTAGAAAAACTCCGTGCCATACGGTGTATATTTTATACTTTTGCAACTTGACGAAAAGATTCTAATCACTGTTAAATAGGGGTCATTGCATTAGCTTTGAGGGCATGACCCGCGGGGCGGTTTTCAAATCGCCCCTGTTTTTTTTAATCACGGAATGGAAAGAATGGATGAAACGCGGATGGGAAGGATCGCCGCGGATTGCACGGACGAATTTGTTGAATATTCAGAGATTCCCGGTCCTGATGTTGATTTAACCCGAGATTCTAGAACGATAATCTGAAACTTCCAAACACGCCAAATTTCTTCACGCGCTCTTCAGGCAATGGAGTGGGTAATACGCGCCACACAAAATCTACACGGAATAATTTGAGAATATTGTCGATGCCCGTGCCGACTTCCAGGTAGGTTTTTCCATCGAGTGATTCGAATTTGTAATCAGAACTGGCGGGCATATTGAATTCCCGGTTTTCTTCGCTTAGGCTTCCCCATAAGGCTTTCACACTCCAGAACTGGCGCCATTTTAGTTTGCGCAACCCGGGAACAAAACGGAAAATACCACTACCGAAATTGTGTTCGATATTGATACCGGCATAACGATCATGCAGGTATTCATAGCGGTTCATCAGGTTAAACGCATAGCGGTTGTAATAATACAACTCGTTGCCCGGCGCAATGTCGAGCAGCATATAGGGCAGCTCTTTACCAAATGTGCGGCCCGCAAAGGCATTGTAGTATAAAGTGCCGAGCGGGGGAATATCGGCATAATCTGAAATGCCGCCTGATATTTTATGATATGAGTATCGACTTTTCAAAGCATTTTTCAAACCTATGGTATAGCGGAATTCGATGATTGGATAATCGCTGCCGAGGCTGTAACGATAAAAGGTATTTTCCAAAAATTTTTCGAGATAGGCATACCTGAATCGAACAGAAATTTCAGTGGCGCGGATCGAAGAATCGGCATCGCCGTTCATGAACAAATGCTTGGGCGGAAGATTGAGCGTTGGCTCATACTTCTTATGCATGGCAGTGACGGTGGTAGAAAATCCGCTGCGTGTGTCGCGGAAAAATTCAATGCGTTTATCATCGAACATCATGAATTTGATAGGCACACCGTTCTTGCGAATGGCCAACGCAAAGATGTTGTCCTGGCTGATCTCATCATAATATTGCTGCGCGCGGTCGAAATCGTGTTTCCATGATGCGGAGATATAGGTGCGCGGCTTGCGGTTGAAGAGGTACATGAAATCGGCCTGGTATTTCACTTCCTTGTCTTTGAAACCATAGGCGAGATAACCATGCAGGATAAGTTTTTTATGGAAAAACCGGTTGGTGCCTAAATCGAAACGTGTGCGCAGACCTTCATGCACATTTCCCGTAACCCAGTTGTACCACGGACCGATCTGGTAATTGCCCACATCGAGATAGCCCGTAGCAAGGAAATTCACCAGGCGTGTTACCCGCTTAAATTCCGGCAGACCCAGCAGCGTATCGATGGTCTTGTAAATGGCTTGTTCATTTTTATTCAGCTCTTCGTGCCGCGACTGCACCCAGAAGCTATCCGGCGCCTGGTGCGCCTCTTCGGGAAGTATGGTTTCTTCGATGAGTTTGTTTTTCGCCAGTTCTCTCGTAACCGAAGAATCATTCACCACAATATTCCTGTACGTAGTGCTTTTTCGCCCGATGGCTGCGATGGCTTTTTTACCACCGGTGAGCGAAAGATCCACCACGAATTTATCGCGGCTTAGAAACCAGGTGGTATCGTTTATCAGGGTAAACTCCTGTACCAGGCTCAGTTTGTCAACGTAGTTGATATTGGCGTCTTTTCCCAGGCGCAAATTCATTTTCTGTATTGCCCAGGTGGTATCATGCACCCAGCAATCACCTTCGAAAGTGTTTTGCCCGGGACGTTTGGGCGTAAACATCATGTGGATCAGTCGCCGCCCGTTCACATACTGCGTGTCCAGCACCTGGTAGCGATAATAGTTATCGCCATTATCGCTGAGCGGGCTGATAAACTCCTTATCGAATACCGGAATAAAATTGCTGTAGAAGTTGATGTTCTGATCCATTCCTCCTAAAAACTTCGACACACTTTCGTTGTTGACGCCGATTGTTTTTACCCCTTTAAAAACCTCGCGCCGTTTTCGTGGAGATTTCTGGTAATAATAATCAGAGATCGCTTCGGTGAGATACACGGGCAGAAAGGTATTGCCTTCTTCGGTGGTATCGATATTGTTGAAAACAAAACCAAACTTGCGGATCACGGGGAAATTCTCGAGCTTCTCTTTTCTGATATTCTTGATATCGATCTCGAGTTTGTTATATAGTTCGTACGAGAAATTGTCGAACCGGTACCTGTCGTTATACGGTTTGCGCCGCACGATGCGCCGCCACATCAATAGTCCGCGGTCAATTTTTCTTTTCACCACCACGGCCTCATACCGTGCCCGTTCGAGCATGATAGACAGGTCCACCACATTGTTAACGGCAGTTGCCAGCAGGGCGGAATCCATTGCCAGTGCAAACCGTTGGTAGCCCACATAAGTAATCACGAGGGTATCGTCGAAAGGCCATCGGTCGAAGCGGAAGCTAAACTGGCCGGCCGAATCGCTCAACTTGCCGCTCTTATCTCTCTGGAATTCCATTGAAGCGAAAGGAATGCGTTCATCACTATGCGCATCTTTTATCACCCCTTTCAGCAGAATAGATTGCGAGAAGCCGGGCTGAACAGACAGTAAGCACAATACAAGACTTAGGACTATACCACCGGTTTTCAATTGGATCATCGTTCAAAATTACAATTCAAGCCATTACGCCACTAAAACGCCAATACTACCTTATTGTTATAGGTGGCTCGCCTGTCACTTGACTCTCCCCCCGGGACGGCCAGGTACCAAGAGGGCCACCTGTTACTTGACCGTCCTTTGGACAACGCGGCGGGGTGTTACGATGCTTGCGCGCTTGTTAAACTACAATATCATTACATGACAGCGTTTTAAGCCCGCCGCAAGCATCCATTAACCATAATCGGGAACAAAAGTTTGGAAATTTGAAAAACGAACACTTACTTTGTCGCACAAAGTGCTTTATATGGATACCCAACATCCGCCGCAAGGGACTATACAGGATATAAGGAGCATCAAAAGAATGATGGAACGTTCTTCCCGTTTTATATCCCTCAGCGGATGGAGCGGGGTAGCTGCAGGAATCTGCGCGCTGGGTGGCGCCTACGCCGCCTGGTCCAGGTTGCAGGAGTTCCGGAATAATTCGGGCTATAGAATCGAAGAGGGAGGTGAAATCACCACGCATGTGTACAACCATTTACAATTATTAAGAACAGACCTGGTCTGGATCGCTGCCATTACTTTTGTGGCCGCGCTTATTTCTGCGTTTTTATTCACCTGGATAAGAAGCCGCAAAAATGGCACGCCCATCTGGGACAGAACCGTGCAGCGTCTTACCTGGAATACTGTGTTGCCGATGGCGGTGGGAGGGTTGTTCCTGTTGCGCAGTATGGAATTGGATTACTATAATCTGGTAGCGCCCGGCTGCCTGGTATTTTATGGTTTGGCGTTGGTGAATGCTTCTAAATATACACTCGGGGAAATAAGATACCTGGGTTATGGTCAGTTGATTTTGGGGATTATTAACCTATGGCAACTAAGCTATGGATTGTATTTTTGGGCGGCAGGTTTTGGAATCCTGCACATAATATATGGTATTGTGATGTGGTACCGCCACGAGCGGGCAAGTGGCACTAATTAACAGGCATGAAGAACCCCATTGAAAATCTTAATAAAGTTTTTGACAGCCGCATTCGCCTGGGTGTAATGAGCATACTGGTGGTGAATGAGGAGGTGAGCTTTAATGATCTAAAAAAAATGATGGAGGTGACCGATGGAAACCTGGCCTCGCACCTGATACACCTCGAAGAAAACGGGTATATCAAAGTGCATAAGGGATTCATCGGCCGCAAGACCAATACAACTTATTCAATCACAAAAGCAGGTGAAAAGGCATTCAAAGAACATATCGAGGCACTGGAAAATATGATCAGGGGAGTACGCTAATATTTTTTTGCCCAGATACTTTGCAGCGCAAAGCGATTTTTAATTTGAAAAATAAGATGTGGTAGTCCAGGTTGTGGAAGCGATACTGTTCAGATCAGGCGGTAAAAAGCCTGGAACTGCATCGCCATATCCAGCGGCTGCCTGGAGTATAGGCCTGTGCTTACCATGGTGAGTAGCCCCGCGGCTGCTCACCATCAACAAAAACAAACCAAAAAATCATAAAACGACAACATTTTTCATACGCGCGAGGTTGCGCAGCTTCAAAACAGGGTGGCATGGGGTATGATTGCCTGCTTGTCGGTGTTTATGACCTTGATATATATAGCCATGAAAAGAATGGCGAAAGCCATTCATGGAATCAGCCGCTGTAGTCCCTTCCACTATAGCGGTTGGTTTGTTGGAAAAACAAGGCGCCATGGTCTCATGGCGCCTTTAATTATCTGGCGAAAATTTTTCTCAGAAATCAAGTCCCATAGCAAAGTGCAGGTAAGGCTCGCCTTTGAAGACGCCGTTCATTTCCCATGCTGCATCAAGGCGAAGGAAATAACCAAGCAGCGTGCTGCGCACACCAAAACCATAACCGCCAACAAAAGGTCCGATACCGCCGGCTTTGAAGCGGGCAAACACGGTGTTGTCGCCATTGGTGTACACCACTTCAGGACGCGCAATCTTGCTGATGGGTCCGCTCCAGGCTGTTCCCAGATCCACAAACTGTATGACCTGGAAATTGCGCAGGAAGGCATTATTGATCGGACGATTGATAAGCGTTGAGAAAACAGGGAAGCGAAGCTCACTGTTAATCACAAATGAATTATTGCCATTGGCAACGTTTTGCGGGAAACCGCGCATATTCACAGCCAGCGATTGAAACGCGTATACGCCCGGCTGAGGCCTGGGTTCCTGCGTGTATTTGGGGAACATCCAGCTGTCAACACCACCTAAGTAGTACAACACCTTCTGATCGCCCCAGCTGAAATCGCCGGCCGCACGCAAAGCCCAGATAAAATTGCGATAGATAGGCAGGTAATGGCGGCCATCAAAACCCACGTTGAACATGGTACGCCCAACCGGATCGGCGGCGGTTTTTCGGTCGTTGATCTGCGTGTTCAAATCAACATACACTTTATAGCGCAAGCCATTCCATATATTTTGTGCTTTCTGAATAGCATTATCGTGTACATATTCGAGGTGACTGAGCGCATAGGTTTGTTTAAAATCGGGCGCTTTCAGGGTAATGGTGTCAAACTGGTCGCCGCGTACCACCATTTTGTCTTCCCGATAACCAACTGCCAGGCGAATACTGCGCACGCGATCGAGCGGGTATTTAATAACGCCCTGGTATAAGTTGGTAAACATTTTTGCATCAAACACGCGGGCTGTATTATCGAGGCCCTGTAAATTGCCCAGCTCAGTACGGCGATAATAGATTAACGAATAATCCATTCTCTTCTTCAGGTAATCTATCCGGGCAAACCATTCACCACCGCCATCAAACAGCGATTGGTTGACGGGTATATACACACTACTTCCGCCGCCACCACCGATACTGGCGCCGGTACCAATACCGCCAATCAATGGCAGACGCATAGCACCGGTGAAGCGGATATCTTCAAACAGATCAAACACCGAAGCCTTCAGCATGCCATTAAAGGCGCCGCCATTTTGCAATACCACCGGCAAACCGCCAGTGAATGGCTGATAGCGGGTGATGAGCACATCGTTGTTGAAACCACCCGAGAAATTATCGAGCGAGAATTTCAGTTTATAATCGAAACGTTTGGCATTGTTCAGAATATACGATCCTTCATCAACGGGTTTTGGTTCTCCCACGTCCACCGGCGGCTTTTCATCCTGTTTGGATGTGTCTCTTTCAAATCCCGTTTCAAACACGTTGTCATTCTTTCCGGCATCGGCATCGGGTTTGAATTGAAGCGCCTGTCCCGCGGCTGTTTGCGCGGCGGCAATGGTCTTGCGGCGATACTCTGTCGGTTTCGGATTCACATTTCTGCGGCGCAATGTGTTTTGATCTACCTGCAGTTTGTACAGGAATTTCAGGTTGCCTTGCTGCCGCACTTCGCTCAGCAGGTTGTTATCGCCGGCGAGTTTTGTTTCCAGCAGGTTGCTGCTATAGTTGGTAATCGGGAACGAATAGGCCGAGTCGTTGGTGATCATATAGGTAAAGAATGAATCGGGTTCATTCTTGCCCCAGGCCTTCAAAGTGCTGTCCAGCTCCAGCGGATCGGGGTTGCGCAGTATTTCATCACCTACGATAAATACGGTGTCAAGGCCAGCGCGTGTGGTGGTAAAGAAACCAGCCCAGCGGTTGGCGATACCTGTTTCATCGCTGATGAAAGTGAAATGCGAAACATTATACTGAAGCGGAAAACGCGCATCACCATATTTCATGTTGGTGAGCTGGGTAATCTGCCTGAACTCGCTCTTGTTATAATTATCTGCCAGGAAAATATTGAACCTGTTGGCAGGAACTGCGGTGTCGCCGCCTTTCTTATTGGGATCGGGACGGTTGGACGAAAAAATGATGCCCGACTTGCTCGGGAATGACACGAAAGAGGCATCGAGATCGGCGTAGATATCGTTGGTCACTTGTTCATAAGTGTCTTCCTCAATTTTATATACAAAAATATCCGACTGTCCATGACGCACGGCGCTCATGAGCAGGGTGTTCGCGTCGAGCATGAATTCAAAATCCTGCACTTGCTCAAAATGCGTGAGATCTCTTTTTACTGTTTTGTATCTTCTCACCAAATCGTACACAAACAATTTGGTCTTACCTTCTGCCCAGTAAATACAGGCAAGGCGCGTACCTTTTCCGTCCCATGCCAGCAGCGGATAGTGTGGGTTGCGTTCATTGTCCTGCACGCGGATTCCATTTTTCAGCAACACTTTTCTATCCACCATATTTTCATACAATACTACGCAGGCCTGGCCTTTGATGTATTCTACCACTGCATAGGTCTGGCTGCGCGGGGCGGGATTGGGTGTAAAGCCAAAGAAATCTCTTTTGGGAGTGGTTTCTTCCACTATGGTCACGCGT
Organism: uncultured Chitinophagaceae bacterium; assembly: GCA_937958995.1. Classification (GTDB taxonomy): domain Bacteria; phylum Bacteroidota; class Bacteroidia; order Chitinophagales; family Chitinophagaceae; genus CALCIN01. The sequence continues at coordinate 15,162 of CALGAP010000008.1, read as the reverse complement.
CCGCGCGGCACGTCGCGGCGGCCCTTGATATCTGCATAATAACGCTCTTCATTTTCGATCATGAATTCGCGCAGCACTTCCTTGAATTTTTTCTTGCAAATGCGTTGCGAAGCGCTGTTGAGGTTGCGGTACACGCGCGCCAGGTATAAAAAATAAGTAACGTTTTCTTTCTTGTATTTCTCTGCCAGGTAATACCAGAAGGCATGTCCTGCCAGCAAGGGTTTTTCAAAAGCGAAATGATAGAAGTTTTTGTACTCGCCGGAGAGCAGCGATACTTTCAACTCATTATCGAGCTGCGGGCTCCAGTTTTCGGCAACGTAGGCTACATAACCATCCACTAGCCATTTGGGCAGATCGAGCAAAGCCTGGTTGGCGGCAAACTCGCCGAGGTCGTCGCCGAAGAGAATATTATCAACCAGTATACGTGCAATGCCCTGTCGCACCTGCCTGCGCAGGTCAGAGTGGTTGGCATTGAAATAAACGATCATTTTATTATTCACCATCTTGGTGGTACCACCCGACGAGGTCTGCCAGTCGAGGTTGAGCCCGATATTCGATTGTTCCAGCTCATTAAAATTGTTGTAAATAACGATATTGGCGCGGCGCTGCAGACCATACTCAACAAACTGCTCGATGGAGGGCAGCTCTTCTTCCGCAATCTGTGCCACATAATTGGCTATTGCTTTTCCGTCTTCGTAGAAATAGGTGTTGAAATTGGTGGTCTGGTAATATTCCCATTTAAACTTGCGGTACTGGACCCGGTTTTTTCCAAATTCCACACTATTCACCTGGGCCAAAGAGTCAATTTGAATGAAAAAGGTAACGGCAACGAAAACAAATAAAAATTTTGTCTTTGGCTTAATCTGTTGAAATTGCATAGCCTGTCGTTAAGTGGTTTTAAAGTTAACGCAATTCATATTACCGGAAAAAACGAAAATTAGCGTAAATCAGCTTACAAATCATGCTTACTGTAACGTCATTTGTGTTTAGTCCTGTCCAGGAAAATACATATGTGGTGCATAACGAAACCGGGGATTGCATCATTATCGACCCTGGATGCTATTTCGGAAACGAACGCAATGAATTAAAAGAATATATACAAAACAGCAGGCTGAGGCCCAAATATTTGTTAAATACTCATTGCCATCTCGATCATGTGTTTGGCAATAAATTCATTCACGACACCTATGGGTTGACTTTACATATCCACGAAAAAGAAAAGCCCCTGCTTGATTATGCTCCTACGTCCGGCTTATCGTGGGGGTTGCCCTTCGACAATTATCGGGGCGAGCTAATCTTTTTACGGGAAGGCGACATCATACGGTTGGGTGAAGACGAGCTGCACGTGCTGTTTACGCCAGGTCATTCGCCGGGACATGTCAGCTTCTGGTGCGCTGCGCAAAAATTCGTGCTCAGCGGCGATGTGCTTTTCCGGCAAAGCATCGGCCGCACCGATCTTCCCGGCGGCGATTTCGATACACTGATCAGGAGCATCAGGGAAAAGCTTTTTACCCTTCCTGAAGATACCGTGGTTTATCCAGGGCATGGCGAGGCGACGACAGTCGGCGAGGAGATGAGACTTAATCCGTTTTTGAAGATTGAAGACTGAACAGGGAAGAGAGAGGGAGAAGGTGGAAATTTTGGGAGAACTAACTTCTGGCTATACGAGTTTCTCCACATATTTGCCTATGTACGGCAGTTTTACAAATTCTCTCTTTTCCACTTTCAATACCAGCCAGGTAAAAAAGCCTAACAAGATAAGAGCAGTAGCAAAGTATACCGGTTGGTAATAGCTGGAGCCGGTGGGTATGGGCCACATGATGAGTTCGTGGAGGCCGTAGAGTAGGGCGGAGAGGGCGATATACGTGAGCAGTTTTTTGCGGGCATAGGGCACCGGATAGTGTTTTTGTCCGAGTATATAATTTGTTACCATCATGAAAGCATAACAAATAAAGGTAGCGAGGGCTGCGCCGGTATAATGGAGCCAGGGTATGAGTACGATATTGAGAACAATGGTGATCACGGCGCCGGCAATAGTGATATAGGCGCCGGTCATGTTTCGGTTGGTGAGTTTGTACCAGACAGATAAGTTATAATAAATGCCAAGAAATACGCTGGCCATACTCAGTATGGGAACAATATGAATGCCTTCGGCATATTCAGGGAACCGGTAGGCGATCAAATATTTCCAGGCTTCGAGAAACAGGGAAATGCCGAGAAACATGAGACAGCACGCAATCACAAAAAACTTCATGACGCGCGCATAGGTCTTTTGCGCGCCTTCGTTTTTTGATTGATTGAAAAAGAAAGGCTCGGCGGCCAGCCGGAATATCTGTATGAAAATGGTGATGAGCACGGCCAGTCTGTAATTCGCACCGAACACCCCCAATTCATACTGCTCGGTTTGTTTGTCGAGGTGCAATACCTGCTGATACACCAGGCGACTGAGCATTTCATTGATCATGCCGCCAAAACCGACAATCACCAGCGGGTAAGAATACAACATCACTTCCTTCCACAACTTCGGGTCGAATTTGAAGCGGAACGAAGAAAATTCTTTATAAACCAGTATCAACGTCACGCCACTGGTGATGAGATTGGCCAGTACAAAATATCCTACACCAATGCGCGGGTTATAGAGCGTGCCCAGAAAAGTATAGCGATCGTTTTCGTAAGCGGGTTTTGCCACAAAATAAAAAAACAATACCAGCGCCACGTTTATCAATACAGAAAGCACATTGATGAGCGCGTATTTTCGCGGCCTTTCTTCGAGACGCAGTTTGGCCATCGGCAACACAAACAGCGTGTCGAAGAAGAGTATTCCAATGGTCCAGGTAACGAACTCAGGCCGGTCTTCCATCTTAATAAAACTGGTGAGCGGGTCCTTCAGCACAAACAAGAGCGCGCAGAAAAGTATCGTTGAGATAAGGATGGAAACCGTAAGCGTGTTATACAGCTTATCGCGATCATAAAGTTGTGCAAAACGAAAATAGCTGGTCTCGAGACCATAGGTAAACAAAATGTTCAGGAAAGGAATCAGCGCATATATCTGTGTGTAGGCATATGTTTCATTGGGGTCGAAAATACCGAAGCTCAACAGGCTGATACCAAAAAAGAGGAAACGGCTTGCTATACGCGGAACACCGTACCATAAGGTTTGACCAGCTAATTTTTTGATACCACTCAACTGTTGAATATTTTGAATAGAGGCAAATTTAAGTGTATGGCACTACAGAAGGGTAATTTTCTCACTCGGGCGCAGCAAACCGCGGGTTGTTGATGAAAGCAGAATCGGTAAGCGTTCTCAAAAATTCTTTCAGGTAAAATTGTTCAACCGCCGAGAGCGGAATGCCATTCTTCACCAGCGGATCAACGGTGGGGCCGTCCTGCACACCGTGATCATAATGCTCCAGCACGCTCGCAATAGCTACAAACCGTCCATCATGTCCATAGGGAAATGTGGCATATACATTGCGCAGGCTGGGCACGCGAAACTTGAGCGAGTCTTCGCTGCGGCCCGTGATGCGCATTCTTCCATAATCTTTCAAAGCGGGGTCAACAGGCAGCCCTGTATTGCGAAAACTGTTGTCGGTAAACAGTGGTTCGGTATGACAGGTCGCGCATTTTGCCTTGAAAATTTCATATCCCTGCTGCTCTTCGTGCGTGAAAGTAGCTTCACCGCGTATTACCTTATCGTATTTTGAATTGGCCGATACCATGGTGCCCACAAACTGCGTAATGGCCAGCAGCATGCGCTGACTGTTGATGGTTTCATCGCCAAAAGCGGCTTTGAACATGCGGCGGTATTCTGCATCGGCTTGCAATTTCTGGATTACGCCGGGCAAAGTTTCCGCCATTTCTGTGGGCGATTCAATCGGCGCTATCGGCTGCACCTCTATATGATTGATGCCTCCATCCCAGTGCAGCAGCGGGTACCAGGCCAGGTTGAACAATCCCGGTGCATTGCGCAGCGTAAAAGAATTGTTGAAACCATGACTCAAGGGGTGATCAAAAGTGGCGAAGGCTGCGAACTGCATGTGGCAGGAAGCGCAGGGGAAATTACCGTCTTTGGAGAGACGGCCATCGTAAAACAATTTTCTTCCCAACTGAAAACCTTCTTCTGTAATGGGGTTGCCTCCAAACGCATAGTGCGGTTCGGGGAAATGAGAAGGCCTCTCCAGTTGCAGCGGATTCGATTTGGGGTCATCGCCCGTTTTTTTACAGGCATTGATCACAAAAGCTCCGGCAAACAATATGGCGGCAATCAGTATGGTGTAGCGTGTGGTCACGGCTCATTCACAATATCAACCACAGTAAACATCTTCGAATAGTTTTCGCTCACTTGTCTGGCAAGCGGTCCCGGCGAGTGAATGAAGTGAACTACATCGAGTCGTATATCATGCGGATTGTAGAACCAGTCATACACGTCGGCGGCGATCGTCAATTCAGTGGTCTTGCCCGGCTTCAGGTCAATAGCCTGACCGAAGGGGAATAATAAAGTTACTTCTTTTATCACGTTGTCGGGCCCCGAGAAGCCGCCGATATGATATTCAAACCTGTTGCCCGGGCCGGTGGATGCGGGCGAAGTGCCTTCGAGCTTGGCCATTACATAGCCAGAATTCCACGACCAGAACATGCCATTAGCGGGGTCGAGCGCATCGGTCTGCGCGCCGCTCACATTGCGGGCACTGTCAACACCCACAATAAAAGCAATACGATTATAGGTAAATGGCAACACGGAGATCTGCACGCGCGAGCTGGCCGAATCTTTACAATCGACCAGGAAATGTTTGTCGGCGCTGATGCGGAACACGCGGTTGCTGTCGGTATTGATCAGCGCAATGCCATGTATATAAAATTTGAAAGTGCTTACGCGAAAGGTTTGCCCGAAGAAATTGACATAGGGTTGTTCAAACTGCAAATCAACCGAATCGTACTGCACCACGGGTTTGAAATGCAACACCAGGTTATGGTCTTGCTCAGGTACGGCATCGAAGTGTAATTCTTTCTGGCAGGACACGATTCCTGTCAGTAACAATCCCATCAAAATGAGGCGCATGCCAGATGATAGTTTCATAGTATCGGTTGTTAAGGTCTATAAATCCTGGTGCCGTATTTTTTGCCGGCTTTGCTTTTGTTGCGATTGGTGCTTTTTTGATTCCAGCCGCTTCTCTTTCGCTGCACGTGATGGTTGGGTAGCCACCCTTTTTTTCTCTTTCACCAGCGCCTTTGCAATCAGTTCATTGATCTTTTTTCTTACCTCCTCTTTATTCTCCAGCTGACTGCGGTGAACCTGGCTCTTTGCTTGCAAAAACCCTTCCGAATTTATTTTTCCCGCCAGTTTATTTGTCAAAATCATCTTTTGCTCTTTGTTGAGAATCATGGAGTTGTGGATGTGGAAATTGCCCTCTACCATGGTCTCCACCTTGTTTACGTTCTGACCACCCTTACCGCCGCTGCGTGCCGTCTTGAAACGTATTTCTCTCGAAACATCTATCTTCATCCGCTAAAGGTAAAACGGTTTTAAAAAGTAATATGCGGGCAGTTATTCAACGGACTTTGGAAGCGAATGTTGTAATCAATAATAATGTACGGTCGGCCATTACAAAAGGTTTGCTGGTGCTGGTAGGCATAGAAGATGCCGACACCAGGGAAGACATAGAATGGCTGAGTGGTAAGATTGTAAACCTCCGCATTTTCGACGATGCGAACGGAATGATGAACCTGTCGGTAAAAGATGTGGGCGGCGATATATTGGTAGTGAGCCAGTTTACCCTGCATGCCTCTACCAAAAAAGGCAATCGTCCTTCCTATATCAGGGCTTCCAAACCCGATATTGCCATTCCGCTGTACGAACAGTTTGTGCAGCAGGTACAGGCCGACCTGGGCAAACCCGTCTATACCGGCGAATTTGGTGCCGATATGAAAGTGTCGCTCATCAACGACGGGCCGGTAACGATTATCATTGATACGAAAAACAAAGAATAATGGACATCACAATCCGCCAGGCGCAGCAGGATGTTGATCATTGGATCAAGACTGTGGGCGTTCGCTATTTCAGCGAACTAACGAATATGGCAATACTAACCGAGGAGGTAGGTGAACTGGCCCGCATCATGGCGCGCCAGTACGGCGATCAGTCGTTCAAAGAAAGCGACAAAAACAAAAATCTCGCCGACGAGATGGCCGACGTGCTTTGGGTGCTTATCTGTCTCGCCAACCAGACCGGCGTAGACCTCACCGAAGCGCTCATGAAGAATTTTGAAAAGAAGAATGTAAGAGATGCGGAGCGCCACCGCGACAATGAAAAGCTGCGCTAGCGCTGCCCGAAACACGAACCCGGTGCAGCAAAACCCGAAACCTGAAACCCTTTATATTTGCAAACTTATGGCAGACACCAACCGATTCCAGGCAATAATATCACACTGTAAAGAGTACGGATTTATTTTTCCATCGAGTGAAATTTATGATGGACTGAGCGCCGTATATGACTATGGCCAGTGGGGTAGCGAGTTGAAAAAAAATATTCGCGACTACTGGTGGAAGACTATGACGCAGTATCATGAAAATATTGTGGGCATCGATGCCGCTATCTTTATGCATCCTACCACCTGGAAAGCGAGCGGGCACGTTGATAATTTCAACGACCCGATGATCGACAACAAAGACAGCAAGAAAAGATACAGGGTAGATCACCTGATAGAAGGTCATGCCGATGCATTGAGAAGCGCCGGCAAGACGGCCGAAGCCGATGCGTTGCTGGCCGAAATGGATAAGCTGCTCGCGAAAGATGACCTGGCAGGTTTGAAAAAATTGATTGAAGACAATAAGATCAAATGCTCCATCAGCGGTACCAGCAACTGGACAGATGTAAGGCAGTTTAACCTGATGTTCAGCACACAGCTCGGCAGCGTGTCTGATGAAGCCAGCGAAATATACCTGCGTCCGGAAACAGCGCAGGGAATTTTTGTAAACTTTCTGAACGTGCAGAAGACCGGCCGCATGAAAATACCATTTGGTATTGCACAGACCGGTAAGGCATTTCGCAATGAGATTGTGGCGCGACAATTCATCTTCCGTATGCGCGAGTTCGAGCAGATGGAAATGCAGTTCTTCATCAGGCCCGGCACACAGAAGCAATGGTATGAATACTGGAAAGAGGAAAGAATGCGCTGGCACCTGAGCCTGGGCATTCCCAAAGAAAAATACCGTTTTCACGATCACATAAAGCTGGCCCATTATGCGGATGCCGCCTGCGATATTGAATACGAATTTCCCATTGGCTTTAAGGAGGTAGAGGGTATCCATTCCCGCACCGACTTCGACCTGCGCAATCACCAGGAATACAGCAAGAAAAAAATGCAGTATTTCGACAGCGATATTAATCCGGAAACGGGGAAACCATATGGCAACTATATTCCATATGTAATTGAAACCTCTATTGGTCTCGACAGAACGGTGATGATGGTGCTGAGCGAATCATACATGGAAGAGGACCTGAGCACCGCCGAAAAGCAGGATAGCCGCGTGGTGCTGAAGATCCCCCCAAAGCTGGCCCCCATCAAAGCAGCCATATTGCCGTTGGTGAAGAAGGACGGCCTGCCGGAAATAGCGCGCGAGATAATGAACGACTGCAAGCTGCATTTCAGGTGCTTTTATGAAGAAAAAGACGCAATAGGAAAAAGATACAGACGTATGGACGCGATTGGCACGCCGTTTTGTATTACAATAGATCATCAGACGAAAGAAGACAGCACCGTTACCATCCGCTATCGTGATAATATGCAACAGGAACGCATACCTATTAACAGAATTCGTGAAATTGTGGAAAAAGAAATTTCCTGAGTTTGGAATCGCCCTTTACATTGCGTTGAGGCTCAAAAAAAAACCAGCTTAGATAAGTGAGGGTTAAACAGTACCTTTACTATATGATTCTGGTCCATATACCCTGAAGTAAACCGTCATGTTTATGCTTGCAATTCCTATAACCGTAGACTTGTTCCTGCTCATTGGATGTTTTGCCATAACCGGGTTGATAGGTTTCGCTTTCCGCAGCGGTCAGATAAGATCTCTCAGAAGTAAGGTTGCTGTTCTTGAAAAAGAGATGCTCGACGCACACGCCGAAATTCTCGAGCTCCAGCAAAACAAAGTGTCTCTCGAAGAAAAGCTGAAAGGTTCATCCATTCCGGTTATACCCATCAAAGTGGTATCGGAAGAAAAAGCTGCAGAAAAAATGCCCGACGTGGCGATGCGCAAGAAGCTGCTCTCGCAGAAGTCGGCCGATAAACATTCCTGATTAGCTATCCATACAATTCCTGGTGTATCGCTTTGCGCTCGTATCCCAACGCCTGAATCCGCCTCTTCGCCTCCTCGATCATATCCTTCCATCCGCACAAATAGAAGTACGCCGGTCTTAATGTTGCGCCCGCCGTTTCATCTTCATGCTTTTTCGTATTGTTCCTGGCTATCTTCTCGTAAATAGTATGTACATACCCTGTACAATAGCTCCCATCGCTGCCCGGCTGCTCCCGCGAATAAGTGGGTATGTACTGGAATTTTGAATCTCTTTTCATCAATTCCTTCAATTCTTCCCCATATAAATTATCTCCGAAATGCCGGCATCCGAACACCAGGTAGATATTCTCATGCGGTAATTGATGATTAATAATATGGTGCACCATCGAGCGGAAAGGCGCCACACCTGTGCCGGTGCATATCAGAAACAAGTTGCGGTCGATGGGTTCGGGAAGGGTAAACACGCCCAGCGGGCCGCGGAAGCTCAGTTCACTGCCCACTTGCAGCTCATGGAAAATATACTGTGTGCCGGTGCCGCCTTCCATCAGCACAATCACCAGTTCAAATACATTAGTTCCGCCTGGCCACGAAGCGATGGAATAACTTCGCCAGCGCCTGGCAGGTTTTTCATGAATGGGCAGGTCGAGCGTTACAAACTGCCCGGGCTTGAAATCGAAATGTTCTACCTCTGGCACCTGTATCCAATAGCGCCGTGTTGTGCTCGTTGCCTGTTCAATCTTGATTACTATTCCTTTGCGCCAGGGGAGTGTAGGCATGCCGTGAAATTTGGTTTGATTAAGAAGCCTCGCAGTTATTGTGCCGGCGAAGGCCCTGGCAAAGCAAAAGGGCGGTCGTGACAACCGCCCCTTATACCGCCAAAAATGGCAAGCAATCGCGTAAGCAGCAATTTAGAGAATTTTTATTGCAACCCAACTGTCGCCCAAATTTTTAATCTGCCGGCCACCACGCTCGTGGCCACCTCCCGCCTGGCGTACGGTCCACTACCAGGGTGGCCCACCTGCCACACCCTCCACCCTTTTTCCCTATCTTTGCGCCCGCTGTTATGAATCTGCAGGTGTTGCTGGATCAGTATAAGAATAACCCCCGCCTTTTTCAATTGGCGGACAGGCTCTCTTTTTCCCAAACCCAGCAGATTGCCTGTACCAACCTCCGCGGAAGCTCGCCCGCCTTTGTCATAAGCGCTGTATTTCAACATGATACATGTTCGAAACTGAATCATGTGATCATCTGCGAGGATGCTGAGGCCGCAGCCTATATGCACAACTCGCTGGAAAACCTAACGGGCGCCCTGAACGTGTTTTTCTTCCCTTCTTCATTCAAAAACAGGAAGAATTTCAGGCTGCTCAACGCATCGCACGTGATGCTGCGCACCGAGGCGCTCACGAAATTTTCTTCGCCACCACCCGGCGCAGAAAGAGTGGGCATGCTGGTGACCTATCCAGAAGCATTATTTGAAAAAGTGGTGCTGCCCGGCTCACTGGCCCGAAATATTATTTATCTCAAGACCGGCGACACCATTGACGTAGACGGGCTGCGCGAACAGTTGGTGAGTTATGGTTTTGAAAGCACCGATTTTGTGTATGAACCGGGACAGTTTGCGTTGCGCGGCGGCATTCTCGATATCTATTCTTTCGGTAATGAAAAGCCTTACCGTCTCGAGCTGTTTGGAAATGATATAGATTCTATCCGCATTTTTGACCCGGAAACCCAGCTGAGCGAGCGCAAGCTGCTGCAGGTAAGCATCATCCCCAATGTGGAAACGCAGTTTGACAGCAAAGAGAAAATTTCTCTCTTTGATTTCCTGCCGGAAAATACCGTGTACTGGCTGCAGGACCGCGAACTGGCGTTGGAAAAACTGCGTGTGCAGGAAGAAGACCTGGGGCAGTTCCTGAAAATGCGGGAAGAAGGATTGATGAGCAGCGGCCCGGTTGAGTTGAAAGGCAAACGCGCGGGAGTGCGCGAGCCGCTATTCGCCGATGAAGAAGAGAATAAAGAAGTGAAGTCGGTGATAGTGCCGGAAGATTTTATTTCGGCCAGCGATATGGAAAAACGCCTGCGCGATTTTCATACCATCGAATTTGGCGCGAAACCCGCGGTAAAGAATGTGCATTTCGAAATTCCTTTCAACACCAAAGAACAACCCGCCTTCAATCGCCGCTTCGATTTGCTGATCAATGACCTGAAGACATGGGAGCGCAAGGGATTTGGTCTGTATCTTTTCGCGGAAAATCCGCGCCAGCTCGAGCGACTCAGCAGCATTTTCGAAGACCTGAAAGCGGATATCAGATTCACGCCCGTACCTACGTCCATTCATGAAGGTTTCATTGATGAAGATCTGAAAGTGGTTTGTTATACCGACCACCAGATTTTTCAGCGTTATCATAAATACAAGGTCAAACAGGCCTACAACAAAAACAAGGCGCTCACCCTGCGCACGCTGCGCGAACTGCAGCCCGGCGACTATGTAACGCATATTGATCACGGCGTGGGCGTGTATAGCGGTCTTCAGAAAATTGAGGTAAATGGCAAACTGCAGGAAGCCGTGCGCATCATTTACAAAGACAGCGATATACTGTATGTAAACATCAACTCGCTGCACAAAATTTCGAAATACACAGGTAAGGAAGGAAGTGTTCCCAAGATCAATAAACTTGGCAGCGATGCATGGAACAGGTTGAAAGAAAAAACCAAGACAAAGGTTAAGGAAATTGCTTTCGACCTCATTACACTGTATGCGCAACGCAAGGCGCAGCAAGGTTTTCAGCATTCGCCCGATAATTATATGCAGACCGAGCTGGAGGCTTCATTTATTTATGAAGATACTCCCGACCAAAGCAAAGCCACTGCCGATGTGAAAAAAGATATGGAGAGTCCGTCGCCAATGGACAGGCTGGTATGTGGTGATGTGGGTTTTGGTAAGACAGAAGTCGCCATTCGCGCAGCATTCAAAACATGCGTGGACGGTAAACAAGCCGCAGTACTGGTACCTACCACCATATTGGCATTTCAGCACTACAAGACATTCAGCGATCGCTTAAAAGATTTTCCCGTTACGATCGATTTCATCAATCGTTTCAAATCAACCAAAGAGAAAAAAGAATCCCTGAAAAGACTGGAAGAAGGGAAAATCGATATCATCATCGGCACGCACGCCTTGCTGGGCAAGGATGTGAAGTTTAAGGATCTTGGATTGCTGATCATTGATGAAGAACAAAAATTTGGCGTGGCGCATAAGGAGAAAATTAAAACGCTGCGCACCAATGTTGACTGTCTCACGCTGACTGCCACACCCATACCGCGCACGTTGCAGTTTAGCCTGATGGGCGCGCGCGACCTGAGCATCATGAATACGCCGCCGCCCAACCGCCAGCCCATACAAACCGAAGTGCTGGTGTATAACGAAGATGTGATTCGTGACGCGATTTATTACGAGACCGAGCGCGGCGGGCAGGTATTTTTCATTCATAACCGTGTGCAGGGACTTGCAGAAATGGCGGCGATGATACAGGCGCTTTGTCCTGACCTCAGCATCGGTTATGCGCACGGACAACTGGAAGGTCATGTGCTGGAAGAACGCATACTCGATTTCATAGACAGAAAATACGATGTGCTGGTATGTACCAATATCGTGGAGAGCGGAGTGGATATTCCCAACGCTAATACCATCATCGTAAACAATGCTCACCAGTTTGGCTTAAGCGATCTGCACCAGTTGCGCGGGCGCGTTGGCCGCAGTAATAAGAAAGCATTCTGCTACTTGCTGGCGCCGCCGCTCAGCACTTTGCCGCCCGATAGTCGCAAGCGGCTGCAAACACTGGAGCAGCACAGCGACCTGGGCAGCGGGTTCCAGATAGCCATGCGCGACCTGGATATTCGCGGCGCGGGCAACCTCCTGGGTGGCGAGCAAAGCGGTTTTATGGCAGAGATTGGTTTTGAGATGTACCAGAAAATTCTTGACGAAGCTATCAGGGAATTGAAGCGTACCGAATTCAAGAATCTTTTCAAGGAAGAAATTTCGAAGCAGGACGATTTTGTGCAGGATTGCACTATCGACACCGACCAGGAAATACTGATACCTGATAGTTATGTGGAGAGCGTGACCGAAAGGTTGTCGCTATACACCCGGCTGGATAACTGCGAAAACGAAGAAGAGCTGAAGGCATTTGCCGCGGAGCTGGAAGACAGGTTTGGTGCTATACCGCCGCAGGTAACCGATCTTTTCCATACGGTGCGTTGCCGCAAAATGGCGGTGGCGTTGGGTTTTGAGAAAATGTTGCTGAAAGACGAGGAGTTGAAATGTTTCTTCATCAACCGTCCTGATTCGCCCTATTTTGAATCGCCGGTTTTCCACAATATTCTTTCGTTTATACAAACAAGCACCAATAAGGCCAGGCTAAAGCAGTCGGGCAGGCTGTTTACGCTGATAGTGCGCGACATGAAAAATATGGCGGCTGTGGAGCAGTTCTTGAAAATGATGCACGAAAGTGTGCTGACGGAGAATACCGCGGCTTAAAGCATTTTTTCCATGAGAAAGTGGGGGATGGTCACTTCTTCAAACTGGTCGCCTTTTACTTTATAGCCCAGTTTTTCGTAGAAACCGATTGCGGTCTTACGCGCATGCATGGTGATTTTTTTATATCCACGGTCGCGGGCAATATTTTCAGCAAACTGCATCAATGCGCGGCCGATTCCCTTTCCCTGCAGGTTGTTGAGCACGGCCATTTGCCGCAGTCGCACGGTGCCGGGCTCTTCTGATACCAGCATGCAACATCCCAGCATTTTATCTTCTTCAAATGCCCCGATCAGTATCTCATTCTTTTCCTTTTCCAGTTCTTCGGGAGAAAAACTAAGGCCCAGGGGCCGGCGCAATATTTCATTGCGCAATGCCACCATCTGCTGGTACTCTTTGGAACCATGATCAATTATTTTCAGGGCCATCTTAGTGCTTTGGATATGCTACAGAATGCTGCAATATAAGGATTTACCCTGTCAATAGGCCATTTCACGGTTCGAAAATTGCATGGTGGGAATGGGTAGCACGAATTAAAAATCAGGTATTTATTGTCATTATCCCAAAATCTATATTTTTGCAGCCGTAACTAAACTTTACAAAAATGTCAGACATCGCAACAAGAGTTAAAAAGATCATTGTTGATAAGTTAGGAGTAGAAGAAGCAGAAGTTACCAATGAGGCTTCTTTTACCAACGATTTGGGTGCCGATTCTCTCGACACCGTTGAACTGATCATGGAATTTGAAAAGGAATTCAATATTTCCATTCCCGATGAACAGGCCGAAACTATTACTACTGTTGGCCAGGCCGTTCAGTACTTAGAAGAACACGCTAAGTAATTCATCTCGAAACGGGATGTATAAAATAAATTCCGCCTTCGCCAATGCTTCGGCGGACAAAGTCCGCCAAACTTGCAACGCGGACTGGTCCGCCGAAGCCTCAGCGAAGGCGGATTTGTTACTTAAATAAACTTCCGCTCAAATTGAATATGCCACTGAAACGAGTTGTTGTAACCGGTATAGGTGCTATCACACCACTTGGGAATAATTTACAGGATTACTGGAACGGCCTTATCAACGGAGTATCAGGTGCTGATTATATTACCCAGTTTGATGCTTCCAAGTTCAAAACCCGTTTTGCCTGTGAATTAAAAAACTTTGACCCGCTGCAATACCTCGAAAAAAAAGAAGCGCGTAAGATTGACCGCTTTGTGCAGACAGCGTTGGTTTCGAGTGACCAGGCTGTGAAGGATGCTGGCATCAGCAAGGAAAATATCAATGTTGACCGTGCCGGCGTGGTGTTTGCCAGTGGCATTGGCGGCCTGATCACTTTCCAGGAAGAGGTAATGAATTTTGCAAAGGGTGACGGAACGCCTCGTTTCAATCCCTTCTTCATACCCAAGATGATTCTTGATATTGCCGCAGGGCAGATATCGATGCGTCATGGACTGCGCGGGCCCAATTTTGCCGTGGTAAGCGCCTGCGCATCTTCTACCAATGCCATCATGGAGGCTTACAACCTGATTCGGTTGGGTAAGGCCGACATCATTCTCACCGGCGGATCAGAGAGCGTGATCAGCGAAGCGGGAGTGGGCGGTTTCAACGCCATGAAAGCATTGAGCGAAAGAAATGATGATCCCAAAACCGCCAGCCGTCCCTACGATAAAGACCGCGATGGTTTTGTAATGGGCGAAGGTGCAGGCGTGCTGATCCTGGAGGAACTGGAACATGCTGTACGCCGCGGCGCCAGGATCTATTGCGAAATTGCCGGTGCCGGCGCTACTGCCGATGCGCACCATATTACCGCACCGCATCCCGAAGGCCTGGGCGCCAAGAATGTGATGATGGCAGCCCTCGATGATGCGGGTATGAAACCGGAAGATATCGACTACATCAATACGCATGGCACTTCAACGCCATTAGGAGATATTGCCGAAGTAAAGGCAATCATCGATGTGTTTGGCGAACAAGCCTACAAGCTCAATATCAGCTCCACCAAATCCATGACCGGGCATTGCCTGGGAGCGGCCGGCGTGGTGGAGGCTATTGCCTGCATCATGAGCGTGGTTCATGATATTGTACCTCCCACCATTAACCATTTTACCGACGACCCTGAATTAGATTCCCGACTGGACTTCACATTTGGAACTGCCCGGAAGCGAACGGTCCGCGCTGCTTTGAGCAACACTTTTGGTTTTGGAGGGCATAATGCCTGCGTCATTGTAAAGAAGTATAACGCATAATTTTTTGACGGTCCTGGCCGTTGTATGAGGGTGTTTCGGGTTTGGAGTTCCGGGTTTCGGGTTGTTTCAATTCCATCAACCAGATCGAATTG
>CALGAP010000007.1 GCA_937958995.1 uncultured Chitinophagaceae bacterium | reverse complement strand
CCCTTTCGGGCACCACCACCTCAAAGTGGCTTGTCTACCAATTTCAACACCTGGGCTGATAGACTCATTTCAAAACCGGGACGCAAATTTATAGGTTTTGGGCGAGAAACAAATATCATTTTCCAACAGCGCTTTTTTCCTCCTTTTTCAATACCACCCTGAAAGTAGTGCCTTTGCCGGGCTCGGAATGCTTCACGAAGATCTGTCCCTTGTGATAATTTTCTATAATACGGCGCGATAGACTTAGTCCCAGTCCCCAACCGCGCTTTTTGGTCGTAAAACCGGGTTTGAATATCCTCCTGATATTCTGCATACTGATGCCTTTGCCTGAATCGGTAACGTCTATGGTAACGGAGCGGGGAGTATCCTGGATATCGACGGTTATTTGTCCCTTGCCCTCCATGGCATCGAGGGCGTTTTTAAGCAGGTTTTCGATGACCCAATCAAAAAGAGGTGCGGAGAGTGGCACCATAATGGCTTCTTCGCCATGCGTATTCACGGTGAACTGCACTTTGCCCGGGGCTCTTTTGCGGATGTATTCTACCACTGAAGTAATCTGGCCGATCAATTCTGTTTCCTCAAGGTGCGGCGTGCTGCCGATTTTACCAAAACGGTCCGATACCAGTTTCAAACGCGCCACATCTTTTTCCATTTCTTGTACGATCTTTTCATTGCCCGGCACTTCGCGCAACATTTCCACCCATCCCTGCAAAGAGGTGAGCGGGGTGCCCAACTGGTGCGCCGTTTCTTTTGCCATACCTGCCCATAACTGGTTTTGGGTTGATTTATGACCCGTGGTCAATGCGATGATGGTGATGATGATAAACAACGTGACGATGAACAACTGTACCAGCGGATAATAACGCACCTGGTTCAGCAGGCTGGTATGACCATAATAATAAAGGTTCCTTTCCGTTGAATCGAAGGGATTGACCCATTCAATGGGTTCGTTCTGCGATTTGAACTCTTTTAATTTTTTCTGAACGTAGCCGGGATCTTCCGCTACTTTCACGGAGTCGAGATTAGCATGATCGACAATGCTGTCGCGCTCATCAGTGACGATGATAGGAATAGTTTTGTTTTCCGTCAATATCATGATGGTGAGCCGGTCGCTGATGCCTGTGGTGTCCTGGAGCAATAATTTTTGCGCTTCCACACGTTCGGCTACTTTTCCGCGTTCTTCTCTCGCAATTTTGTTGGCGAGGAATTGTGAATAGAAAATGGTGCCGCTCACAATTGCAATGGCTATGATAGCTAATCCTGTTCTCCAGTTAAAAAGCGGCTGAATCATTCAACTAATTTATAAAAACCGTTCCTTTGCATCCGTTATTTGGCAAAATATTTTGAAGCAGGTATGCCGACACCATTTGTATCAATAGCGATTCTTAACTGGAATGGCCGCCATTTCCTGCAACAGTTCCTTCCTTCGGTGCTGGCAAGCACATGGCCAAATAAAGAAGTGGTGGTAATTGACAATGCCAGTACTGATGATTCGGTACAATACCTGCGTGAAAATTTTCCTTCGGTAAAAATTATTCAAAACGCTTCCAATTTCGGTTATACAAAAGGCTACAATGAAGGGCTGAAGCAATTGCAGGCCGACTATTTTGTGTTGTTAAACTCCGATGTGGAGGTGACGCCATCGTGGATAGAGCCGGTGATAGCGTTGATGGAAAAAGACAAACAAATCGCGATTTGTCAGCCCAAGCTGCTGCAGTATGAAAAACGCGGTTATTTTGAATATGCCGGTGCGGCAGGAGGCTGGCTCGATTACCTGGGTTATCCCTTTGCGCGCGGGCGCATATTTGACGATTGTGAAAAAGACGAGGGGCAGTATGATCGCGCGGAGCCGATTTTCTGGGCCAGTGGCGCGGCAATGTTTGTGCGTGCGGATGTGTACCGCGAGCTGGGCGGGTTGGACGAATACTTTTTTGCACACCAGGAGGAGATTGATTTTTGCTGGCGTGCGCAGTTGGCGGGCTACAAGGTGTATGCCTGTCCGCAGAGCGTGGTATACCATGTTGGCGGCGGCACCTTGCCCAAGGGTAATGCGCGAAAGGTGTATCTCAATTTCCGGAACAACCTGGTGATGATGGCCAAGAATATGTGCAGATGGGAGGCGGTATGGAAAATTTCTTACCGCTTTGTGCTGGATGCGGTGTCGGCAGTTAAATCGCTGCTGGCGGGGGAAGGGACATATTTTGTGGCCGTTTTCCGGGCTCATTGCCGCTTTTTGAAATGGCTGTTGGTGGAGCGGAAAAAAAGCCTTTTCCCCGTGGCGAAGAAGGGGAGACCCGAGGGTTTGCTGCGCAAAAGTGTAGTATGGGCCTATTTTGTGCGGGGGAAGAAGAAGTTCTCAGAAATTTGTCCGCAAAACTCGGATAATTAACCCCGAACGATTATTTTTGCAGCAATTTTACAGCTTATGTCCGAACATATTGAACTCCAGGAAAAAGACCCTCGCGACAGAGATTTCTCAAGGAATTGGGTAAACTCATCAGTTTTCTTGTTTTACCTGCAGGTATTTTGCGTGCTGGCTTTTGTAGTAGGCGGTTCTTACAGCTTGTACAAGCATCGTTATAAGGGCAAACCTGCTGTAGAGATTCAGAGCAGCACCTTATATACTCCGCAGTATAAATAGCAGATAAAAATTTTGCAGGAAGTAAACAATTCCTATTTTTGCAATCCCATTTTTTGAGGTCATGGCCGGCGGGCCGGCCGGGCTTAAGAAAGTGATTCTGAATGTTCTTTATAAGCGCCCCGGTTTAGGGGTCAATAAGCGGAAGTAGCTCAGTTGGTAGAGCGCAACCTTGCCAAGGTTGAGGTCGCGGGTTCGAGCCTCGTCTTCCGCTCTGCGAAGGTGTGATGGCAATCACACCTTTTTTTTGGTTCAAAGCAAACCCGGGTGGTGGAACTGGTAGACACGCAGGACTTAAAATCCTGTGGCCCGCAAGGGCTGTACGGGTTCAACTCCCGTCCCGGGTACCGGAAGCCTCACAACTGTGAGGTTTTTTTACTTATCAGGGCCATGTTTTTTTCATGCTGGTCGTTTACACCCCAACACATCCTCCAACTCCATCGCCCACTTCTGGTATCCCGCTCCATTCAAATGCAATTCATCCTGCTGCAAATCATCGTTTGTTATATCCACATATCGCACGCTTACCCCAAGCTCCGAAGCAAGACTATTTATCCTGTTGTTTAGCGCTTCTATTTTGTCATCGTACTTGTGATAAGCAGGTCTCATTACAGGAATAATGATCGGCTTAATGCCAGCCTCTCTCAGTCTCTCAATAATAAGACGGTAATATTTCATTGTGGTGTCGGGAGGAATATTATTGATTACGTCATTGATGCCTCCATGAATTACGCATACCTTGGGTTGGCAGTTTAAGACACCTGCCATCCTGTTGTACATTCCTTGCAGCGAATCTTTGCCCTTGCCGAAATTGGCCGAGCTGCATGGCAAGAGTTTGTTCCAGTCTCCACGGTAAACATGACTGTCGCCAATTAGTGCAACGTCGTATTTCCACAAAATGGGCGGCACACGACTATAGTAAAATCTTTTGGCTATAAAATAGGCGAGATAAAGGTTAAGTGCAACCGAAAGTAAAAAAATATACCTCATGGTTTGAGGGTAATAAGACTTTAAAAATTTCGTAACGGGGTTGTGGCAAGATTAGCAATATGGCGTTACAAAGACTTACGGCTTCCCGTATAGCAGTACCAGGAAAAGTTTTTTTGACTTAATGCAAAAAATGATTCATGCAACGCTGCTTGCGAAAACACAGATGATGATGACTTGATTTTAGAATCGAATAATTTCTCTTCAAACAACCTTCGATTTGCGAAACCCTTTCCATGAACAAGCCTTCCTCATTCACCATTTGACTACCTAAAAACTTTTTACAAAAATTTTTGAACAAGCCGTGTTTCGTGTTGTTAAGATGGCGGGTATGCAAACGCTGTGATGACACTCAATGTTTAACAGTGTTTTTGTCACAGCGCGTGGAATATGAATTGCACTATTCGCGCGCACGTTTACCCTAATCCCGTTCCCCACTCAAATAAGATCAATGGCTTGTGGACCGGAGGGTCAACAGCGGTGAAACATTTAACGATTAATCTTACAATCCAGAAGAAATATGAACGAGTTTGAATTTCTGTCCGTGGAATTTGAGTTTGAAGGAACACATTATAATTCTCTCGTCAGAAAAAAGAAATTGAACAATAGTTTCGAATACCACGTGACCATCATGGATGGTGAATTAGAGAAAATGCTATACGGCAACCATATCATCAGGCAGGTAAATGGCACACTGCTGGATGAATGCGATTCTGCCGATAAAAAGGTGGTAGATTTGAAGCGTACTGTCACCAAAGCGTTGCAAAAACATATCGCCGCACAGGAATCTGCCGCTATGGCAGCAGCGCGGAATTAATTTTTCATGTTCATACCTGGTCCTCGTCTTTGCGATTGGCCTGGTGCTCGTTGAATTCAGGCTGGTTGTCATATTGCCTGTCTTCCTGCGATGGCCTCGGGTATTTCGCTTCGCGGTTTTTGTCCATATCATGGGCCACCGATTTGTCTTCGCTGCCTTTGCGCGGCTCTGCGCGCTTGGGATCTTTATCTTTTAGCATAAAAAGCTTTTCGATTGTTACTTCCAAAAACGTACCATGGGCTGTGGAAAAAATGCAACAACCGCGGTCTATCACGCTCGCAATCATAGTGCTTCAGCACGGTACAATATTTTGAATTGTTCCTTAAACAGTACTCTCACCTAAAAAGAACAATATGGATACCACTCAAAAAAACAATTATAGCGGCAACCTGGACCGCATTGCCATGGTGGCCGGCGGTTTACTGCTCCTGGGCAACGGCATCAGGAAAGGTTCCTTTTTCCGATCGCTGCTGGGCGGTTATATTGCTTACCGCGGCATAGCAGGTAACAAGACATTTGCAGAACTCTGCGAGTGGACCAACGAACAAATTGCCTCAGGCAAAGCCCTCAACATTCGCGTGTCGATGGTGATCAACCGCCCGCGCAGCGAGGTATATCGCGCCTGGCGCAACCTTTCTAACTTACCGATCTTCATGGAACACCTTACACAGGTAAACGAAGAAGATGAATTAACTTCTGACTGGGAAATGCGCATACCGGGCGGACTCGGCAAGCTCCGCTGGAAAGCAGAAATAGTGAAAGAAAGACAGGATGAAATGATCGCCTGGCAGTCTGTGGAAGGCTCCGAAATCAGAAACGCCGGCAAAGTGGGTTTCCGCGAAGCCCTCGGCGGCGAAGGCACCATGGTGGATGTAGTGTTAACCTACCACGCACCCATGGGTAAGCCGGGAGAAAAAATAGCGCAATTGTTTACTCCCATGTTCAAAAAAATGATCACGCAGGATATCAGGAACTTCAAAAATTTTGTAGAAATAGGGAATTATCGGGCGGCTAATGCGACGGTGTTCCCGGAATGAGTGTAGGGTTTCGGGTCCCCAACCGCCGACCCGAAACTAGAATTGGTACGTATACTCAATTCTCCCAATCAATGCCCTGGCCTTGTTGAAACATTCATCCTTCACCTTTAAACCCTTTTCATCATAGGTATAGTACCATTTCTGGTAGTCGCCAATGGTTTGCATGGGGGTGAGCATGGTTTGTAGCTGTCCGCGGTCGTTGTATTCAAACATATAGTCGGGCAGCATGCGCTGGGCCCGCACGTTGTAGCGCACTACGTCGGTAAGGCGGTTTGAACTGTCGTAGTAGTAATATACGCCGGGTTGCAGCACGCCTTTAATGCGGCTTTTTTCTTCAACTACGTTTCCATTATCGTCCAGCACAAATTCCACGTGCGTGGTGTCGGTGCCATTTTTGATCTTCAGCATTTCTTGCGGGCGGCCTTTGGCGTCGTAACTCCATAGGTGTTGTTCGGTCATTTTGAAGTCGCCGGGAGATATGGATTGACTGTTTACCTCGGTCAGTTGCCCTGCCTCATTATAGGCATAGGTGGTAATGTTCCGCGCGCCCTCCGTGGTGTCAATGCTCCTGACCAGTCTGCCATTCGCGTCGAAAAAATTGTTGCTTTCCGAGCTGCCGGTCAGTGGGTCGGTGGTCACGGTTTTTATCAACGTAAAATTATTGGTCACGGTCTGGGTACAGCTAAACTTTTCGATAGGCTGGTTCATATTGTCGAAGCTTTTCATGCGCACAGTCTTCACCTTATTGGCCTCGAACAATGCCCGCTTTTCGGCTAGTTCCCGGGTAAGCACAATATCCTTGTAATAATGCTGGCCGAGGAGATTGCCGGTAAATGCAATCGAAAAAACAAACAGAAACAGTGTTCTCATATATTGATTAGCTCTCATTTTGTGGGTTACTAACGAACAATTCGCTGCTTTATATACAATTACATGCCGTTTTTTCTGTAAAAATGCACCCTTTCCTTATTTTTAGTTAAATTTTCTGCAGTGTCTCATTACAAAGAACGGGAAGAAAAGGTTTGTCTGAATTGTAACGTGCCCATTCACGGAAGGTTTTGTCACCAGTGCGGCCAGGAAAACAGGGAGCCCAGGGTATCGGCCTGGTCGTTAGTCACCCACTTTTTCTCCGATATCACTCATTTCGACGGGAAATTTTTCAGCACCACCCGGCTGTTGATGGCCCGGCCCGGACTGTTGCCCAGGGACTTTATCAACGGCCGCCGTGCCCGCTACCTCGATCCCATCCGGATGTATATATTTTCTTCGGCCATATTTTTCCTCATATTTATTTCGCTGTATGGACTGGACCACCTGGATGAAAGTGTGTCGACGAAGAAGGTAAGCACCATCATGACCACTACCCGCGAAGAGCTGCTGCGCAATGCCGCGAGCGCGGAAGATACCTTGCTGGTGGAGCAGCAAATAGCGCAAACCGACAGCATTCTTCGCGTGAAGCTGTTAGGTGAAGATCCGGACAATATGGGGAAAGATTCTGCCTCTGGCAGAAACAAACAAGCCGACCGCATACTAAGCATTGCCGGTTCCGAATCAAGATTCAAAACCAGGGCCGAATACGACTCCGCGCAGGCCAGCCTGCCACCCGAAAAACGCGATGGCTGGTTCAAACGCAGGATCGAATACCGCGCCATCGATCTGAGCAACCGGATGCGGAAAGATGAAAGCAAGTTTTGGGACGATGTGGTCTATAAATTCGTACACAGTTTACCGTACCTGCTCTTCATCTCGCTGCCGCTGTATGCCCTTTGGCTGAAACTGCTATACATCCGCCGCCAACAGTTTTACTATGTGGATCACGGCATCTTCCTCATTTACCTGTATATCTACACATTCATTTTCCTGATGATTGCCATGGGTGTGCATCAACTGGCGGAGTGGCTTGAGTGGGATATACTATATTACATCCTCGTAGGCATGTTTTGCTGGGGTATTTATTATGCCTGGCGGGCCATGCATAAATTTTATGGGCAGGGAAAATTCAAAACAACGATCAAGTTTTTGCTGTTTAATTTTCTTGGTTTCGTTTCGCTCATAGTGTTGTTTATCCTGCTCTTTGCGTTAACAATTTTCAGTGTTTAAAATAAACCAGCTATATGCAACAGGAATCAGTGGCGGCAGCCTTTTTAAGATTGGTGGGTATTATGGATGATTTAAGGGAAAAATGTCCGTGGGACAGAAAGCAGACCATTCATACCCTGCGCGCGATGACCATTGAAGAGACTTATGAACTGGCCGATGCCATTACGGAAAATGACTGGAAGGGCATAAAAGAAGAACTGGGCGATCTGTTGCTGCATATTCTATTTTATGCAAAAATCGGTTCGGAGCAGAAGCAATTCACGCTGGAGGAAGCCATACATGGCATTTGCGAAAAACTGATCAGCCGTCACCCGCATATCTACGGCGATGTGAAAGTGAACAACGAAGAAGACGTAAAACAAAACTGGGAAAAATTAAAGTTAAAGGAAGGTAAAAAATCGGTGCTGTCCGGTGTGCCCGTATCATTGCCCGCGGTGGTGAAAGCCACGCGGCTGCAGGAAAAAGCCAAACAGGTAGGTTTTGAATGGGATACGCGTGAACAGGTTTGGGATAAGGTGGAAGAAGAAATGCAGGAACTGAAAGAAGCGGTAGCCCATAATAACCAGGAACAGATTGAGAATGAGTTGGGTGACCTGCTGTTCAGCCTCATCAATTATGCACGGTTTTTGCAGGTAGATGCGGAAAATGCACTCGAAAAGACCAATAAAAAATTTATAACCCGGTTTACCAGCATGGAAGAGAAAGCCCTACAACAAGGTAAACCACTGGCCGAGATGACGCTCCAGGAGATGGACGCCATCTGGGACTCGATTAAAAAACAAAACCCCGGCACTTGAAGCAATTCTTCACAAAATCGTTAAACAGGAATGCATACCTGCTGCTGGCCGCCATCGGCCTATTCCTGGTAGCTTTTTTGTTGAATAAGTACCTGTTCACCACCTCCTCCACACGCTACTACTCGCGGCTGATTCAAACGCGCATTCACGATAAGGAAAAAGATTTTCAGAAGTTCACTAAAGACACCGCCTTATTGCGCCAGCTGGCCGATCAGCAATACACCGAGGAACAACTGGAAAAACTGATCGAACGCGGGTACTACATCTTCGTGTATGGCGATTCTGCTACTGATAGTGTAGCCACTTCGCGGCTGCTGTTTTGGAACACGCAGGAAGTGCTGCCCGATATGCCCGCCGATACCGGCACACGCAACGGCTACACCACCCGCAAGGCCAACGGCGTGTATGTGCGCACCAACGCGCAGGTGACGCTGAACGATGGCCGGCCCTTAACCGTGGTATCGCTTATACCGGTATTGCGTAAGTATGCCGTGCAGACGGAAAACCTGCAGAAAGAATTCATCCCATTCAAAAAAGCTATTCAGCAGGTTGATATTTCTACCGCCGAAACTGATTTTCCTATAAAGAATATCAGCGGTGATGTGTTGTTTTATCTCCAAAAAACGAGCATGCGCAACCAGCAAAGCAGCCTGGTACCGATCATACTTGTGCTGGTTGGTTTCTTCCTTTTGTTTCTCTGCATACAACAGGTGGCAATTTATATCGATGAAAAGTTCGGCTTCTGGTGGGGACTGGCGTTTCTTGTAACGTGCATTCTGGTGCTTCGTATATGGAGTTATCTTTTCCCGGAAGTGCTCGACCTGCGGCAGTTTGAACTGTTCGATCCTTCCATCTATGGCTCCAGCAGTGTGCTGAGTTCGCTCGGCGATTTGCTGATTAATGCTTTGCTGTTTTGCTGGATCGTCATTTTCGTGAACCGCCGCGCCAACGTAAACGCGGTAAAGCCCTATGCCAACCAGGTGCAGAACTGGGCATTGGTGGTGGCTGTGCTTACCGCGCAGGTGATATCCTCATTTACCTTTTCCTCGCTGTTGCAGGGAATGGTTTCCGACGCGCAGATATCGTTCAATGTAACTAATGTTTACAGTCTTAACCAGTACAGCTATATCGGGTTTGTGATACTGGCTACGCTGGCGTTGAGTTATTTCTTCTTGTCGCAGGTATTGCTCACCATTGTAGGTAAACTGGTGGGCGCCCGAAACCTGATCGTTTTTATTATCACCGCCGCTATCGGCCTGGCTATATTGTCGTTTACTTCCGATACCAACAGGGTAGAGTTGAACCTGTATGTACTGATCTGGCTGCTGATCTTTATCTGGCTGATGCAGCAGAAGATTTTCAGCGGGCTCAATTTCCGGTTGAATGTTTCGGAAGTGCTGTTCTGGCTTTTTGTTTTCTCGTTTTCGATGTCGGCAGTGATCATCTATGAAAACCAGAAAATAGAGCTGGATGAACGTCAGCGTTATGCCGGACGTATAGCTTTGCAGTCCGATCCCGCAAGTGAACGCCTGCTGAGTGTGGCGCTTACTTACCTGGACAGCAATTTCCTGGCAAGCAATTTCCACCGCCTGTACAATGAAAGGGGCAATGCATTTGTAAAAGACAGCATCACCAGCCGCAGCTTTATCGGTTATATTAACCGCTACGAAATGAAGATCTATACCTTCGATTCGTTGGGAAGACCCTTGTTTAACAATGAGCCGGCTTCGTTCGATACACTCAACACTATTTTCCGCGTACAGGGAAAAAGAACAGCAACACCCGGGCTGCGTTATTATGAAAGATCTTACGACCGTTTTTCATATATCTTCAAGCGCGAATGTTATCTCGACGACAGCCTTTACCTGGGCTCTCTCTTTGTGCTTTCTGATCCCAAGCACTATAAGACGGATGCCTTGACACCGGAATTGTTTCGCCAGAACCGTGAGCTGATGCCCGAATACTCTACGGTGTATAGCTATGCGGTGTACGACAGCATGCGAAACCTGGTGCGCAATTACAACGACTATGCATTTCCCACGCATATAGAAGTGGACCCGATACCGTCTGACCAGGAGTTCCAGATTGTGCGTAAGAAAGATGGGTATGAAGAATTGTGGTATCGTCCATCTGCCGATAAACGTATTGTGGTTGCACGCAAGAACAACAGTGCTATCGAGGCCATTACTTTGTTCGCTTACCTGTTCAGTACCTTCCTGGCGCTGCTGGCTTTTTATCGTTTTGTTGCCCTGCTGATCAGGAGCCGAATGCGCTGGTCGTTGTTCAAGCAGCACTGGCAACTCAGCATTCGTTCCCAGATTCACAGCACCATCATTTTGGTGAGCCTGCTTTCCTTCATTGTGATTGGTGTGGCCACCATCCTGTTTTTCATAAACCGCTACCAGCGCAATAACCAGGACCGGCTTACGCGTGCCATCCAGATCATGACCTCGCAGTTGCAGGTGGGACTGTACGGAAAAGACAAACCAGACAGCGCGCGACTGGCAACGCCGGTATTTACTGCTAAGGCCGATACGCTGATACAGGAAATTTCGGAAGTGCATGGCATGGACGTAAACCTGTACGATACGCTGGGTGATATACGCATCACTTCCAATCCTGATGCAGATATATATACCAGCGGTGTGCTCAGCACCAAAATGAACCCGATTGCTTATTTCCGCCTGCGTAATAAACACTACGTACAAACGGTGACAGAAGAAACTGTGGGCAATGTAGACTACCTGAGTGTGTACGCGCCTATTCGCAACGATGCCGGCAAGGCGGTGGGTTACCTCAATATTCCTTCGTACAGCAGCCAGGCAGAACTAAAACAGGAAATCTCCAACTTCATAGTAACGGTAGTGAACCTGAACGCATTCATCTTTTTGATAGCGGGCGCCATCGCCTTGTTTATTACCAACCGCATCACTAATTCATTTACGCTCATCAGCCAGAAAATGCGCGATATCAACCTGCGCAAGATCAATGAAAAGATCGAGTGGAAGCGCGATGATGAAATTGGTGTACTCGTGAAGGAATACAACAAGATGGTGCAAAAGCTTGATGACAGTGCTGAGGCCCTGGCCAAAAGTGAACGCGAGGGCGCCTGGCGGCAGATGGCGCGGCAAGTGGCGCATGAAATCAAGAACCCGCTCACGCCCATGAAGCTGAGCATCCAGTACCTGCAAAAAGCGATCGATAATAATTCGAAAGATGTGAAAGAAATGACTACCAACGTGGCGAAGACGCTGATCGAGCAGATTGATCACCTTTCGAAAATCGCCTCCGACTTTTCACAATTTGCCAATATCGGCAACCCGAAAAATGAGGTGTTCGACCTGCATGAAATGCTTTATTCCCTCACCTCGCTCTACGAAGCCACCGAAAACCTCGACTTCGAGTGGAAGCCGGTGCAACAGCGGGTATTGTTGTTTGCCGATAAAACCCAGTTGAACCGTCTTTTCACCAACTTATTGCAAAATGCCATAGAAGCCAGCGCTACGCGCGACAAGATGATTATACGAATGAATGAGGAACTGAATGGAGAATACATTACGGTTAGCATTTCCGATAATGGCGTGGGCATTCCCGAGCAGACAAGATCAAAAATTTTCACTCCCAATTTTACCACCAAATCTTCCGGCACCGGACTTGGCCTGGCAATGAGCAAAGGCATCGTGGAGCAGGCCAATGGCGAGCTATGGTTTGTAACGAAAGAAGGCGAGGGCACCACTTTCTTTGTGAAGTTGCCGTTGTTGCGAGCAACGAGTTAACGGGGGAAAGAGTTAACCATCAATATGGTCAATGGGGAAGGTTTACGTCTTCCACGCGCAATGGTGAAGTCTTTTCTACACGCCCTTCGCTGCTCTTGTTTCCCGCAAATAATTTTCAAACTCTTCGCGCGAAAAACTACTGAGGTTCCTATTGGCGGTAAGACCACCCTTTTGCGCCGCGAGCACGCCGTAGCGGCAGTCATCGAAGCTTTCGATATCGTGCGCGTCGGGGTCGATGGAGATCATGGCGCCTTTTTCGAGGGCTATGTCTATCCAGCGCCAGTCCATATCAAGCCGGCGGGGGTGAGCGTTAAGTTCGATCGCCACCTTGTTTTCGACGCAGGCTTCGATGATGGTGACATGATCAACGGGATAGCCGGGGCGACTAAGTAGCAGCCGGCCGGTCATATGTCCGAGTATGGTGGTGTATGGATTGCGGATGGCGTTGAGTAATCGCATCATCGCTTTTTCCTCGGTCATATTCAGGTTTTGGTGAATGGAGGTGATCACCAGGTCGAAGCTGGCGAGGATATTGTCGGAATAATCGAGCGAGCCGTCGCCGAGAATATCGCATTCAATGCTTTTGAAAATCTTGAACGGCGCCAGTCTTGCGTTCAGTTCATCAATATAGCGATGCTGTTCGCGGATTCTTTCTTCGCTCAATCCTTTGGCATAAGCAGCGGTTTTGCTGTGATCGCTGATCACGAGGTATTCAAAGCCTTTCTCCATGCAGGTCTTCGCCATCTGTTCGATGGTATGCAGGCCATCGCTCCAGTCGCTGTGTGTGTGAATGATGCCTTTGATATCGCCGGGTTGGATAAGCGATATGCCGCCACTTTTTTTCACATGCTCGATCACCCTGGCCTGTTCGCGCATGGCGGGAGGGATATAGGGAATACCTGTGGCGGAAAAAATTTCTTCTTCAGAATTATAAGATCCATTGGCATTCCAGCCGGGTAGTGCCTGGATACCGTTTAAGAATTCTTCACTACAGCTGGTTTTGAAAAGGGTATGGTAAAATTTCTCTTCGGGGCAGGTGTAGAACTTCAGGGTAATATTCTCACCCCCGATCACTGATATAAAATCGCCCAGGGTTTCTTTGGCAGTATACTCATTGGCGCTGAGGAAGGGAAGGAGTTCATCGGACGTAGCGGTGGTCACCCATTCCAACGTATCAATCACTTCCGATTGCCGGCGGAATTGCCCGGTAAGTTCAAACTTTTTCCCCGGAAATTGTTCCTTTAGTTTTTTATTGATCGCGAGGGCATAGGTTTCTGTATCGGCCCAGAGGTGACTGCCCTGGTGGCGCATGTAGAATTCGATAGACTCCTGCACTTTCTTCTGTGTTTTTTCACCAAAGCCTTTGTACAGCAGCAACCGGTTTTCGTTGCAGGCGTACAGCAATTCGCCTACTGACTCAATACCCATTTCTTTCCAGATAGTCGAGATTTTTTTCGGTCCCAGTCCTTTTATGTTGAGCATTTCCAACACTCCGGGCGGCGTTTTTTGGATAAGATCCTCGAGTGCGGCCAGTTTCCCGGTCTCTACGATTTCTACAATCTTTTTAGCGGCTGACTGGCCAATGCCTCTTATAGTGGAAAGTTTGGAATCTTCTATTTCCGCGACGGGTTGTGGTAATTTCTCGATGGTAAAAGCGGCGACGGAATATGACTTTGCTTTGAATTCATTCTCCCCGTGTATATCCATCAGTTTTGACAGCAGCGAGAACTGGTCAGCGATCGTGTAGTTGTCCATCATGGAGACGAAATTAGCGGATTGGCGGCGATTTGGATTTTTGAGATCACGGATTTAATATGGAAGCCAGGATTGCACGGATAGGTTATCACTGATGTAGGAATTAGTGGATGCGAGTATGGATTTGACGGGATAACAGGATTTGAGTGATGGGGGTGTCGGTATGAAGCGGGATGATAGGAATATGGCTACGTGAACGAATCCGCTAACTGCGTAATCCCTTCATCTGCGTCTCATCCGCGATAGTTAAATCGTGGTTTTTAATCGGTGACATCCCCAAATGAAAAAGTCCTGAGCTTTAAACTCAGGACTTCTGTATTTTCTGCCTTCCAAAAAGAGAGCTTATTTTTTCTTAGCTTTCTTAGCAGCTTTTTTCTTCTTGGGAGCGGCTTTTTTAGCGGCTTTCTTAGTTGCTTTTTTAGCAGCTTTTTTCTTAGTTGCCATTTTTTGTGAATTTAACGGTTAGTAAATAGAAATTCTAACAGTAAAAATAAAAACTAATTTGAAACATCCAAAAATTTTTTTTAGAATTTCTAAAAAAAACCTTAAGCAACTACAGAAATTAAAAACTGCTTACGCGGTTGCTACGACGTTTACAATCGTTTTATCGTTCTTACTCTTCTTGAATTCTACTACGCCATCCGTTAAAGCAAACAACGTAAAGTCTTTTCCAACTCCAACATTTTTTCCGGGATGGTAAACAGTTCCACGTTGACGAACGATAATGCTACCAGCGCTGGCGGGTTGTCCACCATATATTTTTACGCCGAGGCGTTTGCTGTTCGAGTCGCGGCCGTTCTTTACACTACCTTCACCTTTTTTATGTGCCATGATTGGGAGATTTTAAAACTAGTAATTTAAAAATTCGAAATCCGAATCCCGAAACCCTGGCGCAGTATTTCGATTTTCGGATCGATCCTTTCGGATTTTATTATGCGATATCAGTTACCTTAATCTGTGTATACAGTGTACGGTGACCTTTTTTCTTACGAAAACCTTTCCTGCGTTTCATTTTAAACGCAATCACTTTGTCACCTTGTACGTGATCTACGATCTCTGCTTTCACTTTTCCTTTTACTGCATCACCAACAGACAATTTTCCGTCGTTATCGATCAACAGAATGTCTGAGAATTCTACCTTATCTCCAACAGTGCCATCCTGGAAAGGAACATATAAGGTCTGATCTTTCGTAACCTTAAACTGCTGGCCGGATATTTTAACGATTGCAAACATATTTCAAAATTAAGGAGTGCAAAGGTAAGGGTTTATGGCAGATTGTGAAGGGATTAGGGGAAAAATTTTCTTGCAGTTTCTGCCGGCATCCGCTGCCCAAAGATACGGTGAAGGGTTGATTTTGAGGGGGTTTCGGGTTGGGGGTGCAGGATGTAGAATGTAGGATATAGGATGTAGGATTGGGGCGGTGCCGGCCAAAAGTCAACCCGGCCACCTTTGCACCCCGCCACCCAGTCCAGCCATTCGACCGCGCCCCAGATTCCAGCATCTGCCACCCATCACGCAATACCCCAAACCATCCACCCGAAACCCGAAACCGCCCCCCGGACCGCCTGAAACCCATTTTTTTGCCGTAGGTTTGTTTCCTCTAACGATTAACAGTCTGAAAGGGGATTATGAGAATAAAATCGATCAAGTCTTTCCTGGCAAAGCCTTTTGCCAATTATATATATAAGGGGATCAGAAAAGGAATGGCAACGGCGGTGGAGGACCAGGAAAATATCCTGAAGGAATTAATTAAGATTGGAAAAAACACCGACTTCGGAAAAGAACACCAGTTGCAGAATGTCTCTGTTTACGAGGAGTTTGTGCAGGCCATACCGATCCGCGACTATGAGCAGTTCAAGCCCTATATCGAGAAAATAAAGGTGGGACGGCACAACGTACTGTGGAAGGGCCGGCCTATCTACTTCGCCAAGACCAGTGGCACCACCAGTGGGGTTAAATACATACCCATTTCCAAAGATTCCATTGACAATCACATCAACTCGGCACGCAATGCCCTGCTTTGCTACCTGGCAGAATCGGGTAATTCAAGGTTTACCAGCGGGAAGATGATCTTCCTGTCCGGTTCACCCGAACTGGAGCGTATTGGGGGCATTCCTACGGGCAGACTCAGTGGTATCGTGAACCATCACGTGCCGGGCTACCTGCGCGGCAACCAGTTGCCTTCGTTCGAAACCAACTGCATCGAAGATTGGGAGACCAAGCTCGATAAAATAGTGGAAGAGACCATCAACCAGGACATGACCCTCATCAGCGGCATACCGCCATGGATGCAGATGTATTTCGACCGGCTGATAGAAAAATCGGGCAAGCACATCAAAGATCTTTTTCCCAATTTCTCCGTGCTTGTACACGGCGGCGTGAACTTTGAACCGTATAAGAAAAAATTGTTTGAAAGTATTGGCGGTCCCGTCGCGGCTATCGAAACA
Organism: uncultured Chitinophagaceae bacterium; assembly: GCA_937958995.1. GTDB lineage: Bacteria > Bacteroidota > Bacteroidia > Chitinophagales > Chitinophagaceae > CALCIN01. The sequence continues at coordinate 576,450 of CALGAP010000007.1, read as the reverse complement.
TTCCCCGCCTCAGAAGGATTTTTCGCCTTCCAGGATTCGCAACACGAAGAAGGACTTCTTTTAAATACCAACAGCGGAATCTTTTTTGAATTTGTTCCCGCCAACGAAATTTTTAACCCCAATCCCACACGGCTTAGCCTGAAAGATGTGAAGGTGGGAGAAAACTACGCGCTGATCGTAAACAGCAATGCGGGTCTTTGGGGATATAATATCGGCGATACCGTAAAATTTGTTTCGACCAACCCATACCGCATAGTGGTGACCGGGCGTATCAAGCATTTCATTTCCGCCTTTGGCGAACATGTTATTGGCGAAGAAGTGGAATATAGCCTCATCAAAGCCGCCGAAGAAGAAGGCGTGCACATCACCGAATTTACCGTGGCACCCGTGATTGAACAGGGCGAAGGCAAATCGTACCACGAATGGTTTATCGAGTTTGAAAATAAACCGGCAGACCTGAACAGGTTTGCACTGAAAGTGGACGAATACCTGCGACATAAAAACATTTACTATAACGACCTGATCACGGGAAATATCCTGAAGCCATTACAAATTCGCCCGGTAAAGAAGCACGGGTTTATCGATTATATGAAAAGCATCGGTAAGCTGGGCGGTCAGAATAAGGTGCCGCGACTTAGCAACGACCGCAAAATTGCCCAGGAGCTGGAAAAATATGTTGAGTAAAAAGGTTCACCAACATTTTCCTTATTTTTAATGATTCTGAAAACCTGATGATGTCGAACAGTACACTTAGGAAACGCATTGCAATATTCGGTTCAACAGGTTCTATCGGCACGCAGGCGCTTGAAGTGATTGCCGCCAATGAAGACCTGTTCAGCGTGGAGGTGCTTACCGCTCAGAACAATGATGAATTGCTGGTGCAGCAGGCGCTGCGTTTCAATCCCCATATTGTAGTGATTGGCGATGAACGCAAGTACAACAAGGTAAAGGATGCTTTGTCATCTACCGACATAAAAGTATTTGCCGGTGAAAAAGCTTTGGAAGAAGTAGCCGCGCTGGATGTGTATGATATGATGCTGGCGGCCATTGTTGGCTTCGCAGGATTACGTCCTACATACAGGGCCGTTGAAAGCGGCAAAGCCATTGCGCTGGCCAACAAAGAAACACTGGTGGTGGCCGGCGATATCGTGATGCAGAAAGCCGTCGAGAACAGAGTGCCCATCATTCCCGTAGATTCAGAACATAGCGCTATTTTTCAATGCCTGGTGGGAGAGACGCGCAACAGAATTGAAAAAATCATTCTTACTGCCTCGGGTGGACCGTTCCTGGGTAAAAAACCCAATTACCTGGTGAATGTAAAACGCGATCATGCGTTGCAGCATCCCAACTGGAATATGGGCGCCAAGATTACGATCGACTCGGCCACTTTAATGAACAAAGGCCTGGAAATGATCGAAGCGCGCTGGCTGTTCGACATCAAACCCGAGCAAGTGCAGGTGCTGGTGCATCCGCAAAGCATCATTCATAGCATGGTGCAGTTTGAAGACGGAAGCATCAAGGCGCAGATGGGTTTACCTGATATGAAACTGCCGATTCAGTATGCGCTGGCTTTTCCGAAGCGGTTGCCCAATCAATTCCCGCGCTATGATTTTCGCAAACCATCGCAGCTTACGTTTGAAGAACCTGATATAAAAACCTTCCGGAACCTGGCGCTGGCTACCGAGGCATTGTTTAAGGGAGGCAACCTGCCCTGTGTGCTGAATGCCGCCAATGAAATTGCGGTGTATGCCTTTTTGCGAAACAGGATTGGATTTTTAGACATGACAGATCTCATTGAGCGCACCATGCAACATGTGCCCGCCATTGAAAAACCAACGCTTGAAGAATATTTTGAAAGCGATGGGGAGGCGCGTAATTTTGCCGCTTCGCTCATAAGGCTCTGAGCACTAATTGGAACTAAATTCCGTTAAGGGAAGGCGAATTTTGTTGAACGGTAAGGTTATACGAAGGATTATTCGATATTTGAAGCTGTTTAAAAATTAAAATCCCCAGGATTCTCCTTATATGATGATATTGTTAGCAATTGATTGGACTGCTGTAGGTATAAAAGCCGGGCAATTAATATTGTGCTTATCTATATTGGTCGTCTTGCATGAAATGGGTCATTTTCTGCCGGCAAAATGGTTCAAATGCCGCGTGGAAAAATTCTACTTGTTCTTCGATCCCTGGTTTTCTCTCTTCAAAAAGAAAATTGGTGACACAGTATATGGAATTGGCTGGCTGCCCCTGGGTGGTTATGTAAAGATTTCGGGCATGATTGACGAGAGCATGGACAAAGAGCAGATGAAACAACCCCCGCAACCCTGGGAATTTCGCAGCAAGCCCGCCTGGCAGCGACTGATCATCATGATCGGGGGGGTGACCGTGAACCTGATACTCGGTTTTTTCATATTTGCGATGGTGTTGTGGAAATGGGGTGAAATTTATCTGCCGCCGCAGAATGCTGTTTACGGAGTGTATGTAGATACCCTGGGACAAAAAGTGGGTCTGCGGGATGGCGATCAGATTGTTGGTGTAGATGGCCAGCCGCTCGAACGATTTGAACAACTTTCTACTGATATCATATTAAATGAAGCCAAGACCATTAACGTGGTGCGCGATGGTCAGCAAATCAGTCTCAACATTCCGCAAGGCACCATTCGCCAGCTGATCAGGAGAAAAGGCGTGCCGCTGGCTTACCCGAAATATCCTGCTGTAATTGACTCGGTGACCGAACAAGTAAAATATATCAGCGGAGAATTTAAGAAAGGCGACAAGATCATTGGACTGAACGGCGTGAGAATCGATTCTTATGTAGAATTCCAGGATAAGAAAACTAAGTTCAAAAATACTCCTATAACCGTCACCGTTATACGCAACGAGGCCGATACGCTGCAGGTGCGCGTACAAACCAATGAGAAGGCGGGCATTGGGCTGCATATGCGTCCTTCTCGCGAATTCTTAACATATGCCACCAAGGAATTCAACTTCTTTCAGTCGCTCCCCGCCGGCGTGGCCAAGGGCTGGGACATGTTGATCATGAATATCCAGAACTTCAAATTATTATTCACCAGCAAGGAAGTAAAAGCCAGCGAATCACTGGGCAGTTTTATCAGCATCGGCGATATGTTTGATGCTCAATGGGACTGGCAGCTTTTCTGGCGCATGACGGCGCTGTTGAGTATAGTACTGGCCTTCATGAACATGCTTCCCATTCCCGCTTTGGATGGCGGCCACGTGCTTTTCACTCTCTATGAAATCATCACCGGCCGCAAGCCTGGGGACAAATTCATGGAGTACGCCCAGATGGTGGGCATGATAATCCTTTTAGGCATAATGGCTTATGCGTTGGGACTGGATTTCTGGCGAATATTCAGCAAAAACTGACCCCCCGGATAATGCCCGATTTCCCTCAGTCCACTAAAGATTTCCTACAATTCACACAAAAGTGGTATTGTCTGGCGCTGTCGTGTTTGTAAGTTTGTACCGTCAAACGACAGAAACAGCGATCGATCTCCATATAGTTTTCTCATAGCAGTTAGTTTTGGTTATGTCCCCTCTAGTCCTGGAGGGGACTTTTTGTTTCGGGTTTCGGGTTGGGGGTTTCGTGAGTAGCGTGTCGAGTGTCTGGTATATGGCGCCCGCCCCCGCCAATTTGGCTTACCCCACAGTTTTGCACTAAATTTGCATTCTTCCTATGCCCCCTGGGGGTGTTTGGTTTTGACAGCATAGGTCTTTGAAAGTGTAAGCATGCCGTGCGTTGGATAATTAGCACGTAAATCTGAATATTCAAACTACAAATGGCAATACTCAATTTGCCATGGCTGCCTAATCAGTGATTAAGTAGTCATTAGGGCCGCGTTGAGCCGGTTATTCTGTTTCCACGCTCCGCCGCCGACTCATCAAACAAAACAGAATGCGGCGATGGTAGGCTGTGCCCATTGCCTAAGACTATGCAGCTAAGGAAATAATTGGTGTGTCCGGTTCCTGTTATTTCCCGACAATCAATGCCGGAATAAGCATGTAGAAAGCTTTTGGAGAATATGTTTGGACACCGGTTCGAATCCGGTCACCTCCACGAAAAGCCGGACTTTTTAGTCCGGCTTTTTTATTTCATCCAATTCTAAATGGCATTTTTTGGCACCGGGGAGCGGACTATGTACACATCATGTCCCTCATAGGGATTGCCATAGTGGCTGATTTCGTCTTCGGACAGTTTTCTCGCCCCCAGTTTCAGTATCGCTTTTTGCGACCTGATATTTTGTGGGCCGATATGAAAAATTACATAGTCGACAAACTGAAAGGCATGGTCGAGCATCAGTTGTTTCACCGCCCGGTTGTAGGTGGTGCCCCAGCAGGCGCGCACCAGGAAAGTCCAGCCAATGGCTACCGATCTTTTGCCAGGTTGCAAATCATAGTATCTCGACGTGCCAATGGCCTCATTGGTTTCCTTACTGATTACCAGGAAGGCGCCGCCCGATTGCATGGCGCCCGCGAAAAACTTTTCAAATACCGGTCGCTGGTAGCGGGTGGGCTCCGGGTGCTGTTCCCAGATCAGGGGGTCGCTGGCGCATTGGTAAAGCGTTTCAAAATCGTCTTGCCGGAGCGGGCGCAGGAGCACCCGGTCGTTTTCAAGAATTGGTTGTAAATCGAATGACATAAGTTTAAAAGGAGTAAGGCGAAATTACTTGTAACTAACTACTAAACAAAACCGCAGGCCAGGCATATGCTTATCGCGGTGAAATGGTTTTGGATGGTCCCGTCCAAATCACACCTCCATATTGTCTAATTGGCCCATTATCTACCATCTGTTTGGAGGGTAGCTTTGCGTTATCATCAAAACCACATTAAAGAATGAAAGATTTTACGCTAAGTCTTGCAACGGACCAGTCACCACACAATGTTTACAAAACCATTCTGAATGTCGAGGAATGCTTTGATATTTCAAGAGAAGGCAATGAAACAAAAGTAGTATTTACGCACGAAGGTCTGACGCCGCTAATAGAATGCTATTCATCCTGCGCTCCTTCCTGGACTCAAAACCTACAGGAAAAATTATTTCCATTGATAAACAAAAAAGTTAAATCGCAAGCAGTATGAAGCAATTCCGAACTTTTATATTCCTCATGACACTGGCGTTGATCAGTTGCCAGGAAGAACCGGCCGACGTAGTCGAAAGTAATCAATTGACAAAACCATCCTCAAACAGTACAGAAATGAAAGAAAATCAAAACTACACTTCAACTATACTCGTCGAACAAGAGCCTGAAGTCGTTTTTAATGCCGTCAAAAATTTCCGGGCGTGGTGATCGGAAGAAATAGAAGGAGAAACCGACAAGATGAATGAAACGTTCCTTTACCATTATAAGGATGTGCATTTGTCGAGAATAAAATTGATTGAAATCATGCCGAATGAAAAATTGGTATATCAGGTAGTGGATAACAAATTCAATTTTGCAAAGGATACTACCGAGTGGATTGGTACAAAATTGATTTTTGATATATCCAGGGAAAACGGGAAGACTAAAATGCAGTTTACACATGAAGGACTAACGCCCGTATATGAATGTTATGAAGTATGCCATGATGCCTGGACCAGTTATATCCTGGGAAGCCTTAAAGAGTTGATTGAAACCGAAAAAGGGCGGCCTAATCCCAGCGAGGGCGGACTAAACCAGGAACTGGTAGAAACGTGGGGTTTACCCAGGAAGTGAAGTAGCTCGTATTAATATTTTAAACGTGCACGACGTGCACGTTTTACATTTTACGATTTTTATTTTCAGGGTAGTTTATCGAGGAAAGTCATTTATTTTTTTCGAAAATTCCTTTGCCTGTTTTCCGCCGTATTAATGGCAAAGCATCAGGCAATTATTGGCCATAACATCGAACCCGAGACCCTGATGCCCCTGACGCATCCGGCAGATATTGCCGATACGGCATTTTCCTTTTTAAATGCCCTTTCATTCACCGGCCGCCTGAGCATATTTTTTCAATTAGTTTAATCCGTTTCTCGTGTATAAGTTGGTAATGAAAAAAGCGGGAGTCAAAGAACTCCCGCTTCAATGATCCCTTCTTAACTCCAGGCATCAATTCTTTTTTGAAAAGCGATAAATCGCAACATAAAATACATCCGCCGTGTCGGTGGCAGCCTGCGGCGCCACGCTGGGTGCCTTTCCGCCGGAGGTGGCAATTCGCTGAATATAGTCTACGTCTTTAAAAATCCCGGTGGGCGTTTTTCCTTCTTTAGTCTTCAACAACAGCCAGGGAATACTGTTTGCATCTACTGTTGCCGTCCTTGCAGGGTCAAATGGCTGCGCAAAAATTGAATCGGCTGCTAATGTATTCGAACCTGATACCGACCAGTAAGGGCCTGCTCCGTGTGTACCTACTTTTTCATGGTTGGCGTTGAACAACTCAGCCTGCGGCGCTACAAATACCCATTCATATGTTTCGGGATTGCTTCCTGGTTTCACCTGGGCCTTGTATTTCTGCACACCTATGGCATAGAAGGTGGCTACTCTTGAATTGCCCGCCGGTAAATTGGGGGGTAGGTCTACTTCGGCCGGTATTACTAAATTGTCACTTTGTGCAAGCGGACCACCCGCAACGGTGATCTCCTTATCTTCTTTTTTGCAAGACATGGTAGCTGCTACCAGCAGCGCGACTACGAATACAGGGTTTAGTGTGTAATTTGTTTTCATGACTTTTTTGATAAAAAATGATTGACTGTTTGCTTTCATCCTTTAAAAGACGGACAAAAGCTGGCTTTTTAAGTGAGAACAAAGATGAAGGAGTCACCACGTTTCTTAAATCACAGAAACGCGGTAATTATATCACGGATTTACGGGACGTTTTCCGAAAAATTGATTTAGCCTGGTTGTCACTGCAGCCTGGCCATTTCCTCAGTCAGCCTTTGCTTTGCTGCAGGGGATGTGGTGAGTGAAATTGCTTTTTCGTAGTTCTCGATCGCCTTCTTTTTGTCGATGGTTGAATGTAAATATCCGAGCAGAGCATAGTAATGATAAATGCTATCCAGTTGGAGTTTTTCAACTTCACTGATGGCCTCGCTGTTGCCATATACTTTAGATATGGCAAATGCTCTGCTCAAGGCAGTCATTGGAGAATATTCTATCAATATTAACTGGTTATACAAACGTAATATATGTTGCCATTTGTTTTTGTCTTCTGTTGTATGCCAATACGCGATCCCCGCTTCCAGGTGGTATTTGGATATGTCGTTTCCTTCAGTAGCCGCAATTAGGTAGTAGTTGCCGAGGTTGATCATTTGCTGGTCCCACATTTTTCTATCCTGCTCTTCAAAAAGTACCGTTTTTCCTTCGGCGTTTATTCTTGCCTCTAAACGTGAAATCTGAAAACACATCAATGCTAGCAGAGCGTTCACTTTAGGCGTACAAGTCAGGCTGTTTTCGGTTAGAATCAGAGCTAGTCGCACAGCTTCCGAACACAGGTCTTTTCGGATAGCGCTTGGATGAGTTTCGGAGAAATACCCCTCATTAAACAGGAGATAGATAGTTTTTAAGACGGTATCCAGCCTGGATGCTATGTGTTTTTCAGAGAGATGTTCGAGTGAAAATTCGTTATTTCTCAGGTGCTGCCTCGCCCTTTGCAATCGCTTTTTGATGGTTTCGCGATTGGTGAGAAAGGCATTGGAGATTTCCTGTAAGCTGAAGCCGCAGAGGACTTGCAACGCCAGGCAGATCTGGCCTTCGGGAGGAATGGCTGGATTGCAGACAGCGAATATCATAGCCAATTGGCTATCCCTGATAATGCGCTCGTCAATTTCAACGTCAATGGCCGGCTCCTCAACCAGGCTGTTGTTTCTTTCGCTATGGTTTTGAACTACGTGCAGGTGGCGCAGGTAGTCTTTCGCTTTGTTTTTGGCTACGGCATATAGCCATGCGACCGGGTTTTCAGGAATGCCGTTCAGTGCCCAATGTTCTGATGCTTTCAGGAAGGTATCGCTGGCAATGTCTTCTGCTACGGCAATGTGGTTCAAACCAAAATGGCGGCAAATAACTGCCGTCATTTTGGCGTATTCCTGTCTGAATAAATGAGGCAAAAGGTTATTATGTGAACTGGTAGCCCCCAATACTAATCACGTTTTAAGACCTCCCGTATCTCAATATTTCCCCCCACCTGTTCAAATATGGGGTTGCCTTTTGCAATTTCCACTGCCTCATCGATGTTTTCTGCGCGAATGATTACGTAGCCGCTGATAAATTCCTTTATTTCGGTATAGGGGCCGTCGGTAACCACACGATCAGCTTTTACCACTTTTGCGCTACCCTTTACCGGTAAAAGGGTGTTGCCTTTATCAACCAGCTTATTTTGCGCGGCTATGCCTGCCAGCCAATTCATGCGTTCCTGCATCTGCTCCGGAGATGGCTTAAAATCGGCTATGTCTTTCAGCCGGAAAATCAATGCAAATTCTTTCATATTATAGCAAATTTATGGTTTGATTAAATGACGGATGTGAGTGCTGAAGGGGGACAGGATTTAAAAAGTCTATGAAGAAAATTAACGGAACCTGCCTCTTCCATTAAAATGGAAGACTAAAAGGGATTAAATTTGGCCAAGTCATTGATAAAGCAACATCAATCAAATTTATTTTTCAGCAGTATGGAAAACATGAAACGGATACTCCTGATATTTCTTTTGTTTACGGGAACTATTTTAACATCATGCAAAGACCAGGGCAAAGCCAACGATCAATCAGCACCGGCAGATGAATCAGCCATTAGCAAAGACACGGCAAAACTTCGCGAATGGATACAGGTTCCTTTTCCGCTATCGGGTGCAAGCTGGGAAATAAAAAAAGTAGAAGATGAACAATCCGGACCTTCTGAAACGGTTTTTGTTGGCAAGCTGGATTTTGCCGGCGATAGCGTACCTGCCGATTTGCTCAACTCCGATGCATTGGATCACCAGGGCGGACTAGCCGATACATTATTGAACAACTGGAAAGGACAGGAAATAATGAAATACTTCGAGGAAAACGATCTGTTTCCCGGTATGCTGGTGGTCCGCAATCGTAAATGCTATGACCCGAAATTGTTCTTGACGGGCAGTTTTGCGGGAGGGTTCTATTTTGTACTTGAAAATAACAGTTCTATATTTTTATACCTGGTATCGAACTGAGGCCCTTAGTTCTCGCGATACATCTCGAAAACATAACATTTCCAGGTCACATTCCTGTAGAGACCTTTCAGGTTCCAGGGCTGATGGGTGGCGCCGATGTATAACACCCATCCGGGATATAGATCCGATTTTAGCCGCGCGCGCTTCACAGGCTGGCCGCGGTAATATCCCGAGTCAATCAACGAAAAGCCCATTTGCTTAAACTCCTCCATCAACTGCAGGTGTAGTTCAGCGCGGTGCAGCGTATGCGCCAGTCGCCAATGGGCCTGCGGGTTCACATCTATGTAAATGGTGGAAAGTGGCATAATCAATTCATTGCCCAACGTGTCGATTACTACCGAGCGGTGGCGCGCAGCAAATTCTCCTTTACTGGCATGTAAAAAGTCTGTGGCATAGTCTTTCATAAACCGCTGCACGCAGGGCAAATCGGTGCAGGCCGACAGTGCCATGAGTTCCCTTGCCGGCAGCGCATCCTTTGTGGGGGGTGGCGGAGCGTCGCTCATATCTTCTGCCTGCACGCGTTCCAGATCTTCCGGGCTCACGCGGTAGAAGAGGAAGCTGACAGTATCATATCGGCTGTTTGCCTTCAGCACCATTCTGTCCACCTTCGTCACGGTAGAGCCACAGGGCGTAATGGAGGCCAGGTAATGATTCAACAGCGTGTCGCCGCCTGTGGCAATGGCAAGCAATCGTGGATAGAAGGCTGCTTCTCCTACTTCCACGATTTCATACTTGCCATTTGTAGAGGTAGTATCTGTTTGTCCGTTTTGCACGCGTCTGCCGCTGAAGCTGCCGTCGCGCTTCAGGCGGATATGATAAAAGGCGTCAGCCGTGCGGCCAGACCATTGCCCCAGGTATTCCTCGCCCGCGCGCACAATTTCTGTGTCGAAGATTTTTTCGCGCAGGCGATCTGTGCAGGTCCGGGCAAAAAGGAATATTGCCACCACAGCGCCTAGTACAATCAGGTTGTTCCATCGCATACTTCACTGCCTAAAACGATACCAGGTACCATTTTCCTTCCTTTCTCACCATTTCGAAAGTCTCTTCCTGGTTACCGTCAGGGCCAAAAAGAATGTTTACAGAAGCTCTTTCGCCATTGATCACCGGGTCGTCCTTTACCTTGCCATTGGCAAAGTATTTCAGGAATTGCTCCCTTATCTCTGTATTGGAGGAAGCCTGCGCAATCATCTTGCTGTCTTTATCGGCTTCAACATCTATCAATTGGCCGAGCCCTTCGGTATTACCGGTTTTGGCTGCCCGGAAAATGGCTTCTGCAAGGTCGCGCGGATTGCCCTGCGCATCAGCTGGCTTGCTGTTGCCGCAGGCAGCAAACAAAGTGGAAGAAATAGCAAGGGTTAAAAATATCGTCTTGTACATGGTGATTGGTTTTTAAGTAGTGATTGTTTTATTTGATAAGCGAGCAGTCGAATAATCCTTCAGATCCCCAGAACTTGTTAAACTTTAACGGACCATATTTGCCACCGCCCAGGTAGTCTTCGCGAAGACTTACGGAACCGAGATAGCATTTCCCATTTTCCTTATAGATCACTCTCACGTAGGGGCGAACATATCGGTAGAGAATCACATCGAGATCGTTTTTTGCTATGTCTTTCAGCTGGCCATCGAAGGGTGGTATCACGGCCTTGATGAAATTCACCGAAGGCAGATCGCGTTTGAGGATCGCCAGGATATTAGCGCTGTACAGCTCAGGGTCGGAAATTTTTGCGGGTTTGGAGAAATACTCCGGCAATTTGTCCATACGCAGGCTGTTTTCCTTCACCAACTCGTTGGCTGTTTCAAGATTCTTCATTTGCAAGGCCACGTCTTTTTCATTGAAATGAAAAGTGAATGTGCCGGTAATATCGGGCCAGTTCTGGATTTCATCGAGTTGTCCCCAGGCATTGTACGATTTCAGGTAAATGGATATATCCACCTGGTAGGCACCATTGCGCCAGTAGTAGTCGCTGTTGTTTAAAAACGGATCAAAGAATCCTGCTTTTTGCCCGGCGGAAAAATCTTCCAGTATGGATATGATGGTGGCAGCCTTTTCAGCAGCGGGCAGTATATCAAAATTGAGGCTGGTGCCATTTTCGGCTCCGCTGGTCATTTTGATATATGACTCGCGGCTGGCGAATTTTTCGCGGCCATCGTCGCGCACAATGTGGTAAGTAGCAAGGAGGTAAAGATGTTGCGTTTTAATAGTTGACATAGTGAAAGCGTCTTTCAGAGGTCCTTTGTCGGATTCAATGCGGCCGTATATAAAGTCGCTCGACTTGAACTCGTTCATCGCATTATTGTGATTGGCTGAGAAAGGTTGGTTAGAGAAATACATTTTTCCCTTTTGCGAAGCCTGGGCAGTTGCTTCCTGCGTAGAAAGGTTCGTGCTCATAGTGATGATAATTAGTTTTAAAATGATTGCGCGATGCATAGAAATTTCATTTATATGATTAGGTGATCGATGTCTTTAATCACATTTCCTATACACGTCCCACGTTTGCGTTATTGTACCATTTGAGTAGGTTACAGCATTCACCCGTCCTTTAGCGTCTGTTGTATAACTGTATTCTTCCTTTTCCGTGTCCTGGGTTTTTGATTTTACCCGATTGCGATTAAAGATGTACTTGAGCACGCGTTGAGTAGAAACAACCTGTTCAATAGAGAAATAGTCGAAGTCGGCAGACTGGTCGGTGTAATAGTCGAAGTAGTAGGTTTTGCCATTTTCTGTGTAGCTTACCAAATTGCCGTTATTCCAGGTAAAATCGGTAAATCCGGGTTGTGGGTTGTAGGGGTTGGTAGTAGTAATTCTTTTGATCATCCGGTCTTCGTATTCATATTCGAGGTTCGCAACAACGTCGCCATTGTAGTATTTGATTGTTTCGCTGGCCGGTAATCCGAGAGCGTTTAGTGTATAGTGAATTTGCCATCCAAAGAAAGCACCATTCAGCATTCTGTCAATCGTCACGGTGTTGCCATCGTAAGTATATTCATGTTTAATGTCATTTTCGAGCGCGGTTGTCAGTCTTTTTTCTTCATCATAAAGCAGAAGTCGTACAGGTGTTCCTTTAACGGTGATGGACTGCACCAGGCAGGTTTCTTTTGTGGAATCGGTGCCCAGGTTGTCTTTTTTGCATCCTGTGGAACCAATAACAGAACAGCCAAGAAGCATGAAATAAAATGATTTCATATAGAAAGTTTGAGTTATCGGTTGGCTTTTTTGGTAGGTACTTCTATTTGTGGACGGCGCCTACTCGCATCTCATGAGCACCTCCCAGGTTTCGGTGGCCGGGCCATATTTATAAGTCACTGCCTTCACCCGTCCACTGGCATCGGTAGTATAGCTGTATTCCTCGGATACCCCGTAAGTAGTTTTTGATTTTACCCGGTTACGATTTACAATGAACCTGGGACCTTGATCGAAGAAGATTCGTTCAAACTCGAAGTAATCGAAGTCGGCGGGTTGGTCGGTGTAATAGTCGTAGTAACGGGTTTCGCCGTATTCTGTGATGCTTTCTACATTGTCGTTGTTCCAGGTAAATGTGGCATACACGGGGGCCACACCGCTTGATTGGGTAGTGGTGATCTTTTGAATCTTGTTGCCTTCGTATTCATAAGCCAGGTTGGTCCAGTTGTTGTTACTGTAGTATTGCCTCTTTTCGTTAACCGGCAGCCCGGTGCCGTTGAGCGTGTAGATACTTTGCCATCCAAATAAACTGCCGCTGTGCCATCTGTCAACTGTAACCGTGTTGGCTACATATTTATATTCGCGCCTTTCGTCTCCCTTGGTAACAGTCTTTACCCTGTTTTCCTCGTCGTATGTCAGCACACAGGCAGGGGTTGTTTGCTTGTTAATTGCCTGCACCTGGCAGTTTTCTTTGGAAAGGCCAGGCTCTTCATCCTGGCTTTTTTTGCATGCATTGAGAATAATGATGCAAAAGGCAAAAAATAATAAATAGAATGATTTCATGCGGGGAAATTTGCAGACACCAAATTAAAGATCGGGTTGCGTGAAAATTTTCTGAATCGCCGAATGACGATGTTGCGGGAAATAAAGCGGAATCGGGAAATGGGTGGTTTTGGACGGTGGCTTTGGTAGTTTGTCGGAGATTTTGGTAGTTGGGCGGGATTTGCTTCCATTATTCTGATATTTCACGCCCCGGGAATTGCAGCTGCGAATTTCATCGGGTATTTCACCCTCACCTTCCCCTTCGAAATCTCTATCAACTTCCGCGCCATCAGTTTCCTCGCCAAAGGTTTAAGATGATCAATATACAACACACCTTCTGTATGGTCGTATTCATGCTGAATCATTCTCGCAGTAGCGCCGCTGAATTCCTTATGGTGTAGCTGAAACTGCAAATCATAATACTCAATCGCAATACTCCAGGGCCTGCTTACCTTTCTGCTTAAGCCCGGCAGACTTAAGCAACCTTCTTCATCCTCCCAAAACTCTGCAGACCGCTTTACGATGCGTGCATTGATAAACGTTTCTTGTATGCCCGAGTCGACATCGGCAAAATAACCTTCTCTTTGCGATGGAGAAAGATTGGTAAATGTTGATAGGCTATCCACGACAAACAGCCTGATGGGCTGGCCAATCTGCGGAGCCGACAGCCCGCAGCCATTGGCATTGCGCATCGTTTCCCACATGTCGGTTACCAGTTTTTCGAGACCAGGATAGTTTTTATCAATATCAACACAGCTCTGTCTCAACAGCGGGTGGCCATAAGCGAGTATGGGAAGAGGCATACAACAAAATCATTTTTCCAAATTTCGTCACGCAACAGCACCCTTGCAATGAACCTATGTTAAGAAATTTGCCGGCGAATTCTGCTCAGCGCCTGGGGAGTGATGCCAATATACGAAGCCACGTATTTCAGCGGGATCTGTTGCAGTATCTGGGGCTGCTCGTTGAATAGCTGCAGATAGCGTTCTTTCGCATTGTATTGCAGCAGTGATAATTCTCTTTTACTTTTTTCCAGGAATAATTTTTCGGCAGCTATACGTCCCAACAAATTGCCCGCATTGGTTTGATTGTACACTTTTTGCAGATCATCATAAGATATCCGCCACACAATGGTTTTCGTCAGTGCCTGCAGAGCATAGCAGGAGGGAGTTTGGGTGAGAAATGAGTCGTAGGCACAGGTAAATTGATGATCAAAGCTGAACTGAAAAGTCAGCTCATTTTCCTCTCCGGGAATAAAAAATCGTACAATGCCGCTTTCAATAAACGAAAGAAATTTTTCGGTTTCGCCATCGCGGGTGATGATTTCATTTTTCGCAAAGACTTTGCGCGAAAAATGCCTGGCAATAAACTCCCATTCAGAAGGATGCAGTTTTGCCATGCGTTCGTAATATGCCCGGAGATGTCCCATGCCTGAGAAGTTTATTAAGGACAAAATTAAGATTTTGCTGCGGCGATCGCCTCATAAGCCTGGAAGACTGTTTGCGTGATGAATCGCCTAAAAAATGAGCCCAATAGAAATTGGGCTCTCACTTTTAATCAAACTTTAGGTTACCAACAAATTTAGGAGCGCCCGACAGGTTACTGACGATCCTGCGCATTGGCGCCATAACAATGATTCAATGCAAGAATCAAGTATATGGATCAGGGAAGACTTTCGGCTCGTAGAAAGTCGGCGGCAATAGTATAGTCAAACTTGCGAGGCTGCAAAATTTAAGAATGCGGAAATAATAAAATAAAGAGAACTTGTTTGTTTAATAAATAGAAGTACCTAACGATCCCCTAATACCACTATTGCCGGTGCAAACAAATTCGTAAGATGGAAAGCCCATTAACCAATGGGCTTTCCATTTGAAGTTATTAACGGTCGCTGTCAAGGCGGAAAGAGATTTTACAGATCACCCCATAGGTAGTAACCTTGTTATCCTTTACGTGTGCTTTGATGTCTTTTACGTAAACGGAGTCGATGTTGTGGATGGTCTTGGAGGCTTCGGCTACCGCTTGTTGTAAAGCATCTTCTATGCTTTTTTCGGAGGATGCAATGACCTCGATTACTTTTACGATTGGCATATTTGCAGATTTAATGTTGGTGCAGGCATTTGCTCAATTCTTATACCCCGGGAAGGGGTAGAATTATCGTGAGGCACGAAGGAATCTGTCGCTTTTTATACACAAACCGGGGAAAATGCTCCACAAGCAGAAAGCCGCACTCAGGATTTTAGGCGCACGAGTTGTACTTTGCGGCTCGAAATTTCACCAATGAACCAAATCAGAAGCCTGGCGGTGCTCGTTGTTTTCTTGTCGCAACAAGCATGGGGGCAAAGTAATAGCCATGATAGTCTCGCGTTTTTCGACAAGAAGCTCACCGTCTCAGCCATGCGGGAAGACCTCCGCCTTTTCCGCGACATCCGCGAAAAAGCCAATTCGGGTTTATACCGCTATCGCTCCCAACAACAAATTGACAGCATTTATCAATGGGCTTTTCATCAGACGTCAAAGCCGCTTAGCGTAACTGAATTCAACAAGATAATCCTGGTGCTCACCGACTTTGAAGGAAGTTGTCATAATTATACCGAAGTGCCGGAAGAATTGCTCGATTATCTTAACCGGCAAAAGGCTTTCTTTCCCTATGCGCTGAAATATATTGAAGGAAAGATAGTATTCAACAATGATTATGCGCCTATTCCCGTGGGTGCGCGTATTCTTAGCATTAATGGCAGGGATGATAAAACATTGATGCAGTCTTTTTACAAATACATTACCACCGATGGTTATGCCATCACCGAAAAACTATCGGGTAGCGTAGATAAAAGTTTTGGTATAAGATATTTGCTTGAGTACGGATTGACAGATAGTTTCACCATCCGGTTTTCCCCACCTTATTCTTCTGAAATTAAAACTCTCACTGTGGCGGCCGTATATAAATCCGAACGCGAATCAAACCTGGCCCTTCGCCACAGCGCGCCGGTTGATAGTGTTACTGATTATTCGGTGGAGCCCATGTATAGTTTTAAGATGCTGAACCCTTCTACCGGACTTTTGCACATAAGAATATTTGCCATGGCGGCCAGTGCTGAAGATCCCGCCTTTGCGGTGTATGTTCGTTTTATCGACAGCGTTTTCAATGTACTACATTCCCACAGTGTAAAAAACCTTATACTCGATATCCGCGGCAATCCCGGTGGCAGCGATCCCACTTTTGAGCAACCGATGATGTATCTTACCGATCAATCTTTCAGGGAAAACACTACAGCTTATATCATGTTCGATTCGATTCCCTATGAAGAATATTTCTTCGGCGTTACCACTTCGCACAAGATGGGGGAGGTAGAAAAAGTGGAGGGAAAGAAATTCCTCTACGATCGCTTTCCCCGGCTTGTGAATGGGAAGAATCACCAGCACGAAAAACATAACCCGGTCTATAATCCTAAGAAGCCTGCCTTTGAGGGAAGACTGTATTTACTCATCAACGAAAACGTGGCTTCGGCGGCTTCTCACCTGGCTTCGCTGGTAAAAGGTTATGCGCGCAACGCCACTGTGGTGGGCGTGGAAACCGGCGGCGGTTATTATGGTCATAACGGGCATGTGCCTTTTGTTTACCAATTGCCCAACTCCGGCATTAAGACAAAATTCTCCATTGTATATGTGGTACAAGACGCGCCAGTTAAGCCCGATCAGCCGGAGGGAAGGGGTATTATTCCTCATCATGAAGTGTGGCAGAGCTTTGATGATTTTATGAAGAACAGGGATACGCAGATGGAGTATGTAATGAAATTGATTAACGGCTCCAGGTAAGAGTCATTTCTCCACCAACTGTTCGTGCAGCTTCTGCAGTTCTTTAGCCGGATCTTCGCAAAGGCCCGGGTGCACTTTTGAGGTCTGAATGATCGTGCTTCTGGCGGCCGTCAGCCAGCGAAACCTGTTGGCGATATCAAGTTTTGCGATAGGAGAGTCTTTAGAGGAACCGCAACACACTTCTTTAAATGCTTCCAGGAATTTTTGCAGCTCATCTATATCCGATTTTTCATAAAAAGCCATAACGCGATCCTGGTGCAGGGTATATTTCATGTTCAGAAACTTCTTTGAAGGGCAATAGAGTATTACGCCGACGTTCAGAAATTCCTCTCTCTCCGGCCGGGGCACATACCGAATTACCGCGTATTCAAACAAGTTGTTTTCTTGCATCGATGGCTTCGTTTACGAATGATTGAGATGATTTTATCCTGTTGACCAGGTAGTCTGTGTAAATCTTTCTAACTTCTGTGGCGCTTTCATCAAAACTTTGCCGCAGCCATTCTTCCGGGACTAAAGCAACGATGTGGCTGATCTTTTCTTCCGTGAGTAGCTGCTTCATCACCTCATCGGCTTGTTGTAGTTCGCTGGCCTGTCGCAGCAACACATGATCCTTTACCTGGCTAAACGGGCGCGTGGCTGATTCTTTCCATCCTTTCCAGTTGTGATGAAAATAAAGGGAAGCGCCATGATCGATCAGCCAGAGTTCCTTGTTCCACACCAGCATATTGGTATTTCGAAACGAACGGTCTACATTGGTCAGCAGGCAATCCAGCCACACAATTTTACTGGCTAGCGCAGCATCCACCCGGTGTATTGCGGGATCGAAAGTGATCGCGCCCTGCAGGTAATGCAAGGCCAGGTTAAGGCCAATGCTCGCTTTCAGCAGGTCCTGTATTTCTTCGTCGGGTTCTGTGCGGCCAAATGCTTCGTCGAGATGGGCAAATACAATCTCGGGCACTTTAAAATCCGCCGCCCTTGCCAGTTCGCCGCCGATCAGTTCGGCAATCAGGGTCTTGATGCCTTGTCCCGCCCCCCTGAACTTCAGCACATACAAAAATCCATCATCAGCCTCGGCAATGGCCGGTAATGAGCCGCCCTCGCGTAAGGGGGTGACATAACGGGTAACATTCACAGTTCTGATTTCTGGTGCTGAATAATTCATTGATGCAAAAGAAATACTTTTCTGTGAAGAAATAATCTACTTCCTCCTTTCGCCCACCTGCTGCCTCCACATTGAGTAATACAAACCCTTTTGTTGCAACAACTCTTCGTGCGTGCCGGTTTCGGAAATTTTTCCTTTCTCGAGTACGTAAATAATATCAGCATGCATAATTGTTGACAGGCGGTGCGCAATCAGTATTGTCATTTGCTGTTTGTTGGTAGAAATTTGTCTTACCGTTTGCGTGATCTCTTCCTCCGTCAGCGAGTCGAGTGCGGAGGTGGCTTCGTCGAAAATCAGCAGTTGCGGTTTGCGCAGCAGGGCGCGCGCAATGGAAAGGCGCTGCTTTTCGCCGCCGGAGAGTTTCATGCCGCTCTCACCGATGATAGTGTTCAGTCCGTTCGAAGATTTTTCAACAAGTTTGGTGGCCGATGCTTTTCGTAAAGCTTCCATGATCTCCTCGTCGGTGGCGGAAGGGTTTACAAAAAGCAGGTTGTCTTTGATAGTGCCTGCGTACAATTGCGTTTCCTGCGTTACAAAACCGATCTGCCGCCGCAGGGGATTGTAGCGGATTTGGGAGGCGTTGATTTCGTTGAAAAGAATGTTTCCCGAGATGGGCGTGTACAAACCTACCAGCAGTTTCACCAAAGTGGATTTTCCTGAACCCGAAGGGCCAACAAAAGCTACCGTATCGCCGCGGTTGATGGTGAATGAAATGCCATCAATGGCGTTGTAAGTGGCGGTGCGGTGGCGGAAGACCACATTTTCAAACCGGAGATTCTGTAGCGGGCCTACCTCTACCGAATTCTCGGGCCGCTGCTCGATGGGTTTGTTCATCAGCCGGTCGAAGTTTTGCATGGAGGTCTCCGCTTCGCGGTAGAGAATGATCAGGTTGCCGAGATCCTGCAAAGGATTAAATATGGCGGTAGAAATAAACTGCATTGCAATCAGCTCGCCGGTGCTGAGTACTTTTCTGAAGATCAGCCAGAGAAGGATAAACAGAATGGATTGCTTCAGCAGGTTGAGCATATTTCCCTGGATGAAGGCCAGCGAACTCACTTTTTTTGCCTTTTGCATTTCCAGGTCAAAAATTTTCATGGTTTGTTCATGAAGTCTTCTTATCTCCGGAAAGGTAAGTCCCAGGCTTTTTACCAGTTCAATATTGCGAAGACTTTCAGTAATCACTCCTGCCTGCTTATCGGTTTGCCGGTTGATGGAGCGTTGAATGCTTTTGATACGTTTGCTGATTAAACCGGTTAATGATCCCAGCATAATGATGCCGATAAAAAATACCGGTACCAGCAGCCAGTTGCGGTTCACGCTATACCAGATCAAAAAAGCCACGCCGATCAGCGAAGAAAAAAGTACAGTGATAAAGGAGTTGATAAAACGTTCGGCATCAGTCTTTACTTTTTGCAATACCGCCAGCGTGGTGCCGCTCCGGCTTTCTTCAAATTCCTGGAAGGAGAGCCGCAGTGTTTGTCGCAAACCATCATTGAAAATATTCATGCCGAAACGCGCCACCGTCTTGCGGGTAATAAATTCCTGGGCGGCTTTACAAAGTCTTGCCAGCAAGGCCACACCCAGCGCGATTAACAACCAATACAGTACGCCGCTGATCAGTTCATTTTCCGGCAGATTGAGTTTATTGGTGGCATAGTCGTCGATAATTTTCCCGAAGATGATCGGGTCGAGCAGGTTGAGCAACTGTGCGCAGCCAGCCAAGAATAGCGAGAGAAAAATAAAATGCCGGTGTGGCTTCAGGTATTTCCAGAGTATTTTCATATCAAGCAGGTTGCGGTTGATGATGCAATTTGCCTGCCGTAAAGGTAATCTCTGTAAGCACACCAGCGCCGGTTATTACCGGCTGTATTGACGATGCCTTATTTTTTATCTTCTATTCGGAAAAATGTGCCGCCGATAAATCTTGTGCCGCCCTGCTCATTGCCATCCTGTTCATTAAAGTAGTACGCAACGAATATGCGGCCGTCTTCCAGTTCCGCGCCCACCGGGTAGCCGCAATCCCACCACTTTGCGACACCGCGAATCACAAATTCTTCGCTCCATGTTTTGCCGCCATCTGCACTGATGATGCCGCCGATACCTGCCGGCATTTTGCGGCGGGTAAACACGAGCAGTATGCGTCCGTCTTTCAGTTGAATGGGCCACGGGGCGCGGTATACCACTTTATAAGCTACATTGCTGTCGTCGAAGTATCCCCAGGCGCCCTGGCCCTTACCGGTGATGGGCACGGGCTCAGTCCATGTCTTGCCGCCATCTTTTGATATGCACAACGTAATGGCGTTTTTCATACCATTCACATCATAACCTTTGTCGGCGAGATGAATGCTGTAAAAATGAAGATCGCCGTTCTGGGCCGGGAAAAGCGTTTCGTAAATGAAATGGCCGGTACCCGATAGGTCTCTGACAGGCCTGCTCAGGAAGTGCCAGGTGAGTCCGTTGTCTTTGCTGTAAAAAATGGCGGAACCATCGCTGTATTTCACTCTTGCCTCGCTTCTTATGCGGTGCGATATCCAGAATGAACCCAGCAGCGTTTTGCCATCGGGCATTTGGATAACCGGTGTATTTTGTTTCGAAATAATCGTTTCCGAATCTATGCCCGGCGCAATTATTTTATACGGCTGTTCTGTCCAGGTTTTACCCCTGTCGACTGAGCGAAAGGCCAACAGTGAAGGCATGAACATGGAGTCGAGTGGATATTGCATGGTGTTGGCGAAAAAGAATACTGCATCAGGATCGAACATATTATACTTCTTCGGCGAGGTGTTTTTCCTGTTAGCCAGTGCTTCTTTCTCCTGTTTGCCGATGGTATTGTCGAAGATCACCACATCCAGTTCTTTCGGCCAGGTCTTGCCGGTATCTAATGAGCGCTGCAACATGCTTACCGACCGGCTTTGATAACTGATATGCCTCACGTCGTCATATACCTTGTATTGGGAGGGGGCGTGAAAATGTCCGACAATAATTTCGTTGGGGGGAAAATACTTAAAATTGATCATGCGCGGGTGACCGCAATACGTGTCTTTACTATAGTGCAAAGTTACGTGCTGCACATCACTGATGCGCGGCATAGGAGTAGGGGTGACTTGTTCTTTCTTGATCCAGTTGGTATCGGGATGCTCAATGGGTTTGTACCAGTTTTTTAATACCTCATTTTTCTGGGCTATGGCAGTAGCAGTAATCAGAATAAATGAAAGCCCAAGTAATTTCTTTCTCATAAGCTGAAGTTATAAAAAACTGCAGCCGTTTATTCCTGAATGCGCCGATAAATGAACGAGAACGTTGCCGGATGATCTTGCTCCGGCAACGCTTGATTTTAAACTATATCGTTTATTACATAAGGCTTGCGATACACTCTTGTGAGCAGTGCATCGGCTTCCTTATCGTTTTTAAATTTTTCGGTCTTGCCATCAAATTGCAGCTCACGTTTGGTGCGGTAAGATATATTCGCGAGCAATGGGAGGACAGTTGACAAAAATCCTTCCGTGATATGGCAGCGTAAGTCTTCATCGTTTCCTGAACGCACAGCATCTATGAAATTTGCATAGTGATTAGAGCCGCCTGGAGGCGCCATGCGCGTTGGATCCACGGGTTCCTGCACCTGGTCGGAGGAGCCTGCGAAAGGAGTTTTTTCTCTATAGCGAAAAGCCTTCCAACTGCTGCCTTCTAATTCAAGATACCCTTCGGTGCCATAGAAAAGATTGCCGATGGTCACGCCCAGCGTGCCTTCGCCATTGGTGTATAGTCCGCGTGTTTCAAATTCGAGTATAGTGCCATCGGCATATTTGAAAATGGAAGTCTGCGTGTTGGGAGTCTCCTGCGAACATTCTTTGGGATCGATGCCGTACAAACCGCCGGTAGAAAACACTGAAACCGGGTGCTCGTTTTTATTCAATCCCCAGCGCGCAATGTCAAACTGATGCGGCCCCTGGTTGCCGGTATCGCCATTGCCCGTATCCCAGTGCCAGTGCCAATTGTAATGACCTTTCTTTTCGTTGTACGGACGGTAGGCGGCGGGTCCCAGCCACATATCGTAATGCAAGCCTTTGGGGGGATCACTATCAGGTGAAATGCCAAACGAGTTTCTTGCTTTGTAACAAAGTCCGCGTGCCAGGTAAATTTTTCCTATGCCACCATCGTGCAAAAATTTCATAGCCTGCCGCACATTGGCAATGGAGCGGTTTTGAAAACCTACCTGCACACGCCGTTTGTATTTGGCGGCGGCTTCAATCATTTTGCGGCCCTCCCAGATATTATGACTGCAGGGTTTTTCTATATACACATGCTTACCCGCCTGCAAGGCCCAGATGGTGCCCAGTGCATGCCAGTGATTGGGAGTAGCAAAAGAAACGGCATGAATCTCTTTATCGTCAAACACTTTTCGCATATCCCACTGCGTTGTAGGCGCCGCGCCAATCCGTTCACTGATTCTTTTTACAGAGTCTGGCCAGAGGTTTTCATCCACATCACAAATGGTGGTCAACATCACGTTGGCTTTGTCTTTAAGGCTGCAAAAACTATTGATATGCGCCTGTCCCTGCTGCCTGATGCCGATCACAGCCACATTGATGCGGTCGTTGGCGCCTTTGATACGGGCATAAGAAGACGCGGGGAAGCCCAATCCGCCAATAGCAATGCCGGCACTGCCAAGCAGACTGTTTTTTACAAAGTCTCTCCTGCTAGTCATGTGGTTTATTTTTGAGTGAGAGCAAATCGTTACGCATACAAGTTATTGATTGAGCCGCAAACCACTGCATAAAATATTCGGGAACGTTTGCGCTGCCCGGCTCCTAATTCTTTTTTAATGTTGAAAGCCAGGCCAGCAGGTCGGCCAGCTCCTGCCGGCTCATGAATTCATGCATAGCCGGCATCATCGATTCTTTCAATTCCCTCACCGATTTGATGTCTTCCGTTTTGTAGGTCACAGAAGTGCCGCCCGGGAATTTCAGTGTTAGTTCTTTGTCAGTCTTGCTGGCGATAATGCCGGTAATAGTAGAGCCGTCTTTCAGGCTGATCTCCGATGTTTCATAGCCGAAGCTCACCGCTGCACCCGGAGAGACAATTGCTTCCAGCAATCCTTCCTTCGCCAGTTTATCACCTATCTCGGAAAGTTTGGGGCCGAAGTCTTTTCCTTCGCCCTTCACTACGTGACAAATAGCGCAGTTGGTTCTGAACACACGTTGACCTTTCACCAGGTTCGGTGTAAGCGCCAACAGGTCGTTGAGCGTAACGTTGTTGTTTTCGCTTTGCTTTGCTGAAGCACCGGGTAAGAAGGTTTTGGCCTTTTCATAAATATTCATTCTTGATTCGTCTTTCACACTTTCTACTGCAAGACTTATATAATCTTCGGGCATTTGCCGCGTTTGCAATAACTGCATCACGCGGTCTTGCCCGCGGTAGCTCTTACCCAGGTTGGCTGCAGCCATTCGTCGCAGGTCAGGCGGAGTGGCAGGAGAAAGCAAAAGGTCTTGCATCAAATCGATCGTCTTGCCATTGCCGGTCTTACCAAGCGCCGTCAATAGCCGGCCGGAACGTACAGTATCATTTCCGTTCAGGATTTTCCTGAGCTCCTGTTCATCATTCATTTGCAGGTAAAGCGAAAGTGCATCCCTTGCAATATTGTCTTCAGGTTTGTCGAGCGCCAGCTGCAGCAAGCGCGGGCTCTCGCTTTTCACGGCATATTTTCGTGTAAGGTCAATATACTGTTGAGTGCCGAAGTTTTCTGACAGCACTTTTTTTAAGGTATTGGCAACAAGCGTCGACGATTTCACATCTTTTGCGTCGAGGTGGTGGAGCAGCAGCGCATCGAGTTGCAAATCCATGTTCTTGTTATCCGTCATTATAGCTGTCAGCGTCTTCGTTTTTTCGGAGCTTCGGTGAAAATCGAATGCGCGGAAATAACGCTGCCGCGCCTGCCATGATTCGCTGCTATCGGTGGCGAGCTTTGCCAGCAGGGGTAGTGCATTTGCTGCGCGGGCGCGCCACACTATATCACGGCCGGCTTTGGTTTGCAATGGATCCTTTGCCTGTTGTAGCCAGGCATCGAAAAACCGATCCCATTGTCCATCGGCGCCAATACCCAACGCTTCCAGGTACCAGCGGTCTTTGCCATCGTATTGCATCGCCAGTTTGGCCCAAATGCCGGCGGCTTCAGGTGAATTGTTATGATGCAAAGCCAGAATTACTTCACGGCGCACCTGCGGATCGGGATCATTCGAAAGCCGGTTGAGTATACGCGTTATATCCGGCAGCAATTGCCTGGCGGCTCGTATGCCCGCGATGCGCAGGCCGGGATATTTTGCATGAGAAATAGCTTCTTCTATATATTTCTCTCCGCCCGGTATTTTTACCAGTGCCCAGAAAAACCGGGCGATCATTCTCGGGTTGTCGGAAGCGGCCCAGGCCTTTGTCAATTCGGATACGGCCGCCTCGCCCATTTGCTGTAGCGCGGTAAATGCGTTAAAGCGAACGGCAAGATTGGGACTTTGCAAAGCCGCCACTGCGCCGGCGGGTGTTGAATAATCAAATGAGGGCACAACATATTTTTTCCCCTTCGGGGCAATGCGGTATATCCGTCCTTTCTGCTGGTCGCCCGCACCATGACCGCCCACACCGGGGTCGTACCAGTCGGCAACGATCAATGAGCCATCGGGCGCCACGCAGACATCGGCGGGGCGAAACCACTGGTCTTTTTCCGATTTCAAAATATTTATAATGCTCGCTTTATATCCTGCACCATCATTTTCTACCGGATAGGCGCGCACCACATTGTGACCGGGTTCGCAGTGAATCATCTGGTTCCGAAATTGCTCCGGCAACAAGTCTCCTTCATATATTACCATACCGGTAGGAGAGCCTGAACCGGTCTGCAACAGGTTGGGCACCACTCCAGGATCGTTCAGGTGCCAGTGCTGCAACGGAATAGAGTCTTCCATATTCGTTCTGCGCACCGACCAGTGAGCACCGGTCATTTCATCTACAAAACCATAATTGCCATAATCCATCACGTAATTGATGCGCACACCACGGTTGCCGTCGTCGTCATTATCGCTCTGCCACATGATGCCGTAACTGTCAACCGCCAGCTCATAGTTATTGCGGAAATTATGCGCCAGCACTTCCACATTACTGCCATCGGGATTGCAGCGGAAAACCATTCCCTGTTTGTATTTGGGGTAAATGGAATCACCGTCCTGGTCAAGCACGGGATTATTGTTTTTGTCTCTTAACGTGGTACCGCTATTACCAAAGTTGAAATACAATTTTCCGTCGGGACCCGCTATGAAAGTATGAACGCCATGATCGTGTTGTTCGCCGCCGATAC
This sequence comes from uncultured Chitinophagaceae bacterium, assembly GCA_937958995.1. GTDB lineage: Bacteria > Bacteroidota > Bacteroidia > Chitinophagales > Chitinophagaceae > CALCIN01. The sequence continues at coordinate 551,031 of CALGAP010000007.1, read as the reverse complement.
CCTGGAAGAGTATCTCTTTGCGATCTGCTTTGGCATCGCCATCATCATCATAAAATACCCAAACGTATGGACTTTGTGAAATGATGACCCGGTTGCCTAATACGCAAACGCCCAGCGGCGCGTTGATCTCGGGTCCCTGGTAAAACACCGTGCTGGTCTCTGTTATACCATCGCCGTCTTTATCTTCCAACACCACAATGCGGTCACCCGCGGGATTACTGGGATTGCCATTCAAATTGGGACGATAATTGTAGGCTTCCGTCACCCATATTCTTCCCTTATCATCCACATCAATATTCGTGGGGTTCTTGATCATTGGCTCGGCGGCCATCAGTGTTACTTCAAGACCTTCGGTTACAGTAAGCGTTTTGAGCGCATTGGAAGCATCGTGCAATTGCTCTTCTGTAAGTGAGTCGGCGCCGGCTTCAGCACCCGGGCCGCAGTGCAGCATGCAGGCTGCGCAGACTATAACAAGCAGTTGTTTGGCAAACAATTTCATACAGTAATATAAAATACATTTAACAAAAAGCCGCAAAGATTATGCTTCGCGGCTTACAACTTCAGATGTTCACGGGAAAATTCTTAACGGCAGAAATAATTCGGTTCAATTTTTACGTTCGGATATTTTAATAATGCCTCCAGCCATACCAGGTTGTATACCAGGCTGCTCACCATCATATCTGCTTCATAATGATTGACATTGGTGGCACCGCGGAACATGCCATTATGAAACAACTGCTCAATGGCTTCCTTACCATAGCGCTTCGATTGTTCCAGGTATTTATTATCACCGGTCAGTTCATACAGATCATTAAACAGTCCCATGATAGAGGCATATATTCTCGCAAATACTGTCTCGGTAATAGGCGGCGGGTTATGCGTAGCATAGAACTCCGCGAATTTTTTTGCCAGTTCCAACGCCCGCATGTCTTTAGTCTGGCGATACACGCCTGTCAGCAATACCGCATAGTCTGCCGTCAGGCCGCCGCCATATCCATAAGCATAAGGAAGGCCATATTCGCCGGTAGCTTCTTCGGGTGCCTGATCCATTTGCAGATCGATCAGGAATTCGCCGGTGGCGGGTTTGTGAGGCAATCGAAGGATGGCGTCGAGATATGTTTTTGCCACCGTTTCATATCTCGTTCTTACATCGCCGGCGGGTAGTAATTCGGCAGCTTCCAGCAGGCTCAATGAAAGCGCCAGGCTGCTCACGGCTGAAGCATCTTTGGTGCCGCGCCTGTTCGAAGGAAGGTTTGATTTGGCGCTTCGCTGATTCCAGTGATGATCAATCATTTTCTGCGCCCAGCCGATGTATTTCAGATCATTTGTTTTGGAATACATGAACGTCCACAAACTAATATAAAATCCGCCGTGCCGCGCGAAGTCCATACCGCCATATTCTTTGGGTCTTGGGTCGGGCATGGGTTTATGAATATCCGCATGACGATCAAAGAAAAATGTTTCGAACTCCTTCACATGATTGATCAATCCATCGGCTTCGCCGCGCAGGGCTTCGGGATTTAACTTCCACATTCTTTCATAAAACGAAAGGGGAGTTCCGCCCAAAAACTCATGCGTTTCATAAGTGTTTTTTTCTTCGTAAAAGTTCCAGTACGCATGTTCCCCCCAGGGAAAGAGCCCGGTGGCAGGATGAGGACAGTTTTCCAGGAAGAAACTTAAGTAATCGGTTACCGCTTTTTCATATTTATTGCTGCCTGTTATTCTCGAAATATTATCCATGGCCTGCAGCAACATTACATCCTGTTGCAGGTTGCCGCCGCGCAGGCTGCGGTCGCCATAGCGCTGGCCAAGACTGTTTCCAGGAATGTCTTCGGGGTTGCGATGCGTTTCAAGATCTATCAGTGAGGCGAACATGGGACTATGCACAGTACCATATTTATCAGTGCCCGAAGCTATCATGGTGTCGGCAAAGGTTTTGGCATAATAGAGATATCCATTCGCCGGCTTGAATTTAGTGCGCGGATAGTGGAAAATTTTGCCGTAGGCTTTTTCCAAAATCATCCGCTCACTTCTTTTTTCATTGGGAACAGGACCATCTTCCAGTTTTCTTCCTTTCTCACCGGGTTGGGCTTCATACACCTCTATTTCTTTCAGTCGCGGGAAGATGTGATAGTAGTACGTATCGTGAATGCGGATGCGCAGCGATTTGGTAGTAACCGGTTCAAAATCGATCACATTGATTTCCTGTTCGGTATTTTTTACATCGCATAATGGCGTGGTGCCTGCCCAGGTTCTTTTGCCCCAGGCAAATAGTTCAAAATCTTTAAGGGCAAGCATGTTGCGATGCTTTGTTGAAACCAGCACCACTCTGCTTACTGTTTTGGGTTGTTTGAAATCAATGATAATATTCGTTGGTTGCCACGATAGTGGCTGGTCTTCACCGATCCATTGAGTAGATGTGTCACCATCGATCGCATTTTCAATAACCCATACAGTTGTATGATGCGAAGCTGTGAGTTTTGCTTCTTTCTTCAAATCAATTTTTCTTCCCACGTTGCGTTGACGCATGGTATCGGCAACGTTGTTGGCTAAGCCTGGTTCGGAGAATAGTAGTACAAATAGCAGTGTGAGTCCGGTAACAGATAGTTTTTTCATTGTAAAGCAATTTGGTAAAAGTTCAACTTCAGAATTCCCGGCTGCGGAAAAGGTTTGCGTGAGTGCTACATTATTATATAACAAAGTAAGGCATTAATTACTATTACCAAACCGGGCTGTTACCGGAAAATAAGCGAGAGCGTTCTCGCCAATTTTCTGAACCAATTCTTTGTAATCAGTCATTTTAGATAGTATTTTCAAATTACAAACTTCAATTACCTGGTAAATTAATTTTCTTTCGTACCCATCCTATTATCGCTCCTTCAACCTTGTTCTCATTCCGCCCATTTGACCAAAAAATATTTTGATAACTATTCAAACCAAAACGCAGTATGATGAAAATTGAAACGAATTGCCTTAAATCTCCCCGGTTGAGGCAGCTACTGTTCATTCTGCTTGCTTGTTCTGTGCCTTCCTTCATCTGGGCACAGGGTATGAAAGAAGTCAGTGGAACCGTTTACGGCCCTGACGGAAAAGCTTTACAAGGTGTGAACGTAACCATAAAAGGAGGCAGCCGCGGCGCCACTACCAATGAGCAGGGACGATACTCCATCCTTGCAGTCAACAGCGACATACTGGTATATTCCTTCACGGGGCACACAATACAGGAACAACGCGTTGGCGAACGCGCCATCATTGATGTCACGCTCGAATCAGGTACTTCGGATCTTGACCAGGTGGTAGTAGTAGGCTATGGTGAAAAGAAAAAAGTGACTGTTACTGGTTCAGTAGTGAGCGTGAAAGGAAGAGACCTGCAGAAAGCGCCTGTGGTGAATCTCTCCAACTCACTGGCAGGTCAGTTGCCTGGTCTAATTGCCGTGAACCGTTCAGGTGAACCTGGCCGTGATGGTTCGGAAATCCTGATACGCGGACGCAACACCACTGGTAATAATGCACCGCTGGTATTGGTTGATAACGTTGAATATCCCGACTGGCAGCGCTTAAATGCCAATGATATTGAATCAATCTCCGTGCTGAAAGATGCATCGGCGGCTATTTATGGTGCGCGTGCAGCGAATGGCGTGATACTCATTACAACACGTCGTGGTACCATCGGCAAACCAACCATCAGTTATTCATTTAACCAGGGCATCAGCACACCCACTCGTCTGCCCAAGATGGCAAGCTCCTATCAACTGGCTGAATATTTTAATGATTATTACACTCAGCTAGGTCAGCCGGCCAGGTTCACTGATGAAGAACTGGAGAAATTCCGCACCGGCAGCGATCCTGTCAACTATCCCAATGTTGACTGGTACGATGAAGTGATGCGTGATGCCGTGCCGCAAAGCCAGCACAACGTCAATATTCGCGGTGGTACTGAAAATGTAAAATACTCTTTGTCGGGTAGCTATGGACACCAGACGGGTTTGTTCAAAGGCGGCAATACTGATTATAAAGTGTACACGTTGCGCAGCAATGTGGATTTAAAAATCAATGACTGGATCAGGGCCGGTACCGAGGTAAATGTGATTTCGGATAATGGGGTTTATCCACCCATCGATCTCACCTGGCGCTTCCAGTTGATTCCTGCATTTCCGTGGATGCCTACGCGCTGGCCCAACGGCTTACCTACACCCGGTTTCGTAAATGCAAATCCGCTGGTGATTTCATCAGATGCCACCGGCTATATCAACAACCGCAACCAGCGCCTGCAGGTGCGTGGTAATTATGAAATCATGATTCCCTGGGTAAAAGGTTTGGGTGTGGAAGGTTTTATTGTATATAACTTCGGCAACACTTTTATCAAGACCTGGCAAAAGCCTGCTTTCGTATATAACTACAATTCAGCTACCGACGAATATACTCCTGTAGCGGCCTTTAGCAGCCCGGCAGCGCCAACGTTGACGCAACAAAACGGGAATACGCGTAGCAGTCTTTTCAACCTGCGCATTAAATATATCAGGCAGTTTGGTAATCATAACCTGAATGTGTTTGTAGCGGGCGAGCAGCAGGAAAATTTCAACAACAGTATGAGCGCGGGCCGCGTCAACTTCCCTTCACCTGCCATAGAAGAATTGTTTGCGGGTAGTGCCACCAACCAGACCGCGAGTGGCAGCGCATCGGAGACCGGGCGTCAGAATGTATTTGGCCGTTTTGGATATGATTTTAAGGAAAAATATTTGCTGGACTTTAATTTCCGATACGATGGCTCCGCGAATTTCCCCAAAGGAAAACGCTTTGGTTTCTTCCCCGGTGCTTCGGTGGCCTGGCGTATATCGCAGGAGAAATTCATAATGGATGGTGCGCCCTGGATTACAGAACTGAAACTGCGCGCATCGTACGGTTCTATCGGCAACGACCAGGTGCCGGCATTTCAGTACCTCTCGACCTACAGTTTCACGGGTGGATATAGTTATGGACAAACTCCTACACTCATGCAAGGTCTTATTGCCGGTGTAAGTCCCAACCCCAACATCACCTGGGAAGTGCAGAAAATGCAAAATTTCGGTCTGGAAGGAAGCTTATGGAACGGTCTGCTCGACTTCACCATTGATGTATTCAAAAACAGGCGTGAAAATATCCTGGCCAGCAGGGGCCTGGCAGTGCCTGCCTTCACAGCGATCAGCCTGCCCAACGAGAATTTTGGTGTGGTAGAAAATAAAGGTTTTGAAGCGCAACTCGCCACGCGCAAGACATTCGGCAATTTCAGCTACCGCGTAGCATTGAATGGCGCTTATGCACGCAACCGTGTGGTGGATATTGCTGAATCGCCCAACGTGCCTGAATGGCAAAGACAAACAGGACGTATTCTCGGTGCCACCCGCGTGTATAATGTTATCGGCATGTTCAGAACACAGGAACAATTCGATGGCTATCCGCATATGGTGGATGCCAAGCTGGGCGATCTGATCTATGAAGATGTTAACAAAGACGGACTGATCAATGCCGCCGACCAGGTACTGCTGAACAAATCGAATATTCCGGAGATTACTTTCGGCGCACAGGTGTACCTGTCGTGGAAAAACCTTTCGTTGTTTGCCAATATTGCCGGACAGGATAATGCATGGACTTTCTTCACCATCACCGGCAGGGTAAACAGTAACTCACTGGAAGACGTGATCGTGAACCGCTGGCGCCCCGGCAGCATGGATTCGAAATATCCCAGGCTGTTGACTACTGGCCAGCAGACATCCACATTCTGGCTGAAGGATGCGCAGTTTGTACGTCTTAAAACTTTAGAGATCGGTTATGATGTGCCGCGCAAGTGGCTGCAGAAAGTAAGGATCAGCTCGCTGCGCCTGTATGCCAATGGCAATAACCTGATCACAATCGATAAGTTGAAATGGTTCGATCCGGAAGGTATTGCCACTTTCGGCGATTTCTATCCGCAGAGTAAAGTGTACAACTTAGGTTTCACCCTCACTTTTTAAACTTCAGAACTATGAATCGTAAGAATATATATAAGAGCAAGGCCAGGACTGCGTTATTTTATATGGTGTTGGCCGGCGCGGTGGCCTGTTTCGCTTCCTGCTCAAAGGTGCTGGACAAGAGACCGCTGAGTAGCTACAACGATGCTATTGTATGGCAGGACCAGACGTTGATCACATCATTTGTCGCCAATGTGTATCGCAGCATGCCACACGGTGGTTTTGGAGGACTTCCCAGCTATCTCGGATGTTTTGTGGATGAACAGGAAGTGATCGGCGAGGGCTTTGATGCCACTTTTAATGCAGGCAACGTAACGCCATCCAATATTGCCGGCAGTCCGATGGACTATTGGACATCCTATTTCAGCGTGATCGGCAAGTGCAATATTTTCCTGGACAGGATACAAGGATCCACCATTGATGCTGCGGTCAGGAGCCGCCTTACCGGTGAAATAAAAGTGCTGCGCGCGTTCGCTTATTTCAACCTGATCAGTTTTTATGGTGGTGTTCCGCTGGTTGACAAACCGCTGACGCTTGCAGACGATCTGTTTTTGCCAAGAAATACCTACGAAGAGGTCCTTAGTTTCCTGGTGAAGGAACTGGATGAAGCAGCTGAATTGTTGCCCACTACATACGATGCGGCTAACCGTGGCAGGGTTACCAAAGGTGCTGCGCTGGCAGTGAAATCGAGGGCATTGTTGTATGCCGCGAGTCCGCTCAACAACCCTTCCAACGACCAGGCGAAATGGCAAAAGGCATCCGACGCTGCCAAAGCTGTGATTGACCTGAACATATACAGTCTCTTCGCAGACTACAAGTCAATGTTTCTCGCTTCAAACATTTACAATTCAGAAATGATATGGCAGCGGCCATTCAATAACCTCGTTGATTATGAACTGGGATGGGAAATTGCCTTTTATCCGGCCGGCTCTAACGGAAGGGCGCAGACAACTCCCTTGCACAACCTGGTAGATGATTATGAAACGCTGAATGGTTTGCAACCCGAAGATGACCCCGACTACGATCCGCAGGATCCTTATGTAAACCGCGACCCGCGTTTTTATGCCAGCATTTTGTATGAAGGCGCTACCTTTAAAGGACGTACCATCGAGGTGTATATTCCCGGTGGCATCGATGGCGACCAGCCGCCGACCGGCACTACTACTCCGCGCACCGGTTACTACACCAGGAAATTTATTGACGAGTCTATTACCGATCCTATCCAAACACGCATCGGCAATTCGCCATGGACATTTTTCCGCTATGCAGAAATACTGCTGAACTATGCCGAAGCGCAATACTTCCTGGGCAATGAAGGTGTGGCAAGACAATATCTGAACATGGTGCGCAAACGCCCAGGCGTTGACATGCCCGATGTGACAGAATCCGGCCCCGATCTGCTTAAAAGGATTCAGAACGAAAGACGCATTGAACTCGCTTTCGAAGGACATCGCTATCATGATGTGCGGCGTTGGAAGATTGCCATGGACGTGCTAAACGTGAACGCGAAGAAAATGCAGGTCACCCTCGACCCGGTGACAAGCGAAAAGACATATACCGTGACTGATTTGTTGCCTGCCAGGGGCTTCAACGAAAGAAACTACCTGCTGCCCATCCCGCAGTCGGAAATTGAGAGAAATAAAAATATGGAACAGAACCCGGGATATAACTGATCAGTTTAACCGAATATGGAGTTTTCAGATTGCCGGCGGCGCCGGCCCCGGCAGTCTTTTGGCTTAACTGAAATGAAAAACGTATTACCTATAAATCAAAATGTTTTTTAGATGGAAGTATTAGTCCAAACCGATCCTGTCGAACTGGGGAAGGCTGCCGGAAAAGTGGCAGGCGACCTGGTTCGAAAGACTATAGCAGAGAAAGGACAGGTGAATATTATTTTGGCTACAGGCGTAAGCCAGTTCGAAACCCTTAAACAACTCGTTTCAGAAAAAGATATTGACTGGTCGAAAGTGGTTATGTTTCATCTTGATGAATACATCGGTTTGCCCGAAACTTCGCCTGCCAGTTTCAGGAAATATCTGAAAGAACGTTTTATCAACCTCGTACCCCGCTTGAAAGCGACTTATCTCATCAACGGAGAAGCTGACCCGAAGGTAGAATGCGCGCGACTGGGAAACATCATTAAAGACTATCCGATAGATGTGGCGCTGGTGGGTATAGGCGAAAATGGCCACCTGGCCTTCAATGACCCGCCGGCAGATTTCGACACCGAAGAGCCCTTCATTATTGTAACGCTGGAACAGCAATGCCGCCAGCAGCAATACAATGAAGGCTGGTTTGCGCGGGTAGAAGATGTGCCGGAAAGGGCAATCAGTATGTCTATCAAACAGATTTTTAAAAGCAGATACATCATCTGTTCCGTGCCTGACAGCCGCAAGGCAGAGGCGGTAAAGAATTGCCTGGAGAAATCGGTCAGCAATATGCATCCCGCCAGCATTCTGCAACTGCATCCCAATTGCATTTATTTTCTCGACAAAACATCGGCGGCGTTATTGTCGAACGAACTGGTAAGAAAATGATCTTAACGGCAATATGAAAATATCTTCCAGCAAGATCAGGAGTTACATGGTCTATAAGACGAAAGCGGGTTTGAAAAAGCCGATCTCCGATGCCACGCACACCTTGCATGAAATATCTTTCCTGGTACTGCGACTGCAACTGGAGAGTGGCATCACCGGCGAATCATACCTTTTGTCTTTTCAATATTCTCCCAGGGCTATCCGTGGGGCATTGATGGACCTGCTGCCCGAGGTGGTGGGCTATGAAACATACGAGACGGGAAAAGTGTACGAACATCTGAATGGGGTATCCGAATATTTTGGCAATACAGGTGTGAACCGCTGGGCACAGGCCGCCATCAATATTGCCATGTGGGATGCCTGGGGAAAAACATTGCAACAACCGCTGCATAAGATATGGGGCGTTCATAGAGAACAATGTGACATATACGGCAGCGGCGGATGGTTATCGTATACCATCGATGAACTGGTAAAGGAAGTAACGGACTATGTGTCCCGCGGATTGAAAGCCGTCAAGATAAAAGTGGGCTCGCCCGATTACAAAACAGATGTAGCCCGGCTGAGGGAGGTGCGCGCCGCTGTGGGCAAAGAAGTAAATATTATGATGGATGCCAACCAGGGCATGCAACCCGCTTCGGCCAGGCAACTGGCAAATGCGGTGGCAGATCTGAATATATACTGGTTTGAAGAACCTCTTAACCGATGTGACTATGATGGGTATGCGCAACTAAAGAGAAGCACGGGCATTTCGCTGGCTATGGGCGAACGGGAATATGATACGCAATCGTTGCTACGGCTCATCGGGCGAAATGCCATTGATATATGGCAACCCGATTTGCTGCGTATTGGCGGCGTGGAAGCCTGGCGAAGCAGTGCGGCACTGGCAGCGCAGCATCATATACCTGTATTACCGCACTACTATAAAGACTATGATGTGGCGTTGGTTTGTTCTGTGCCCAACGGAGTTGGCGTGGAATCCTTCGACTGGATCGATCCGCTGATCGATCATCCGCTGCAGATCACCAATGGGCTTGTATCGCCCCGGCAGCAACCTGGCTGGGGCTTTTCATTCTTAGATGAACACCTGGAAGAGATATGAACCAATTTTCCCTGGCAGGCAACGCATTGGGCCTGAATGCAACTTAATTTGACATTCGGCAACGCTGCCGCAATTTTAATTTAAAGTATTTCTTCAAGGCCTTATTTTTATAATACTTCGATCATTATTCCCGCCTTATCACTAAAACCACGCTTGTTATGTCAAGACCCATTACTTTGATAAGTATCCTGCTCCTTTTTTCCATTGCGTGCGCTTCGGCGCAGATTACGCTTCCGCCACTCATCTCCGACAATATGGTGCTGCAGCAGCAATCGAAAGTGGCATTATGGGGTCGCGCTACTGCCAACACTAAAATCAAAGTAATTACTTCGTGGAATAATAAATCGTACACCACTACCACCAATGCAAACGGGAGGTGGAAGGTGGTGGTATCCACTTCTAAGGCGGGCGGTCCTTTTGAAATTAAATTCAGCGGCGATGGCACGGCAGCTGTTTCCAACGTAATGATTGGTGAAGTATGGTTTTGCTCCGGCCAGTCGAATATGGAATTTACCTTCAAAGGTATGGGACCAACTACGCAGCCGGTGTTGAACCAACCCGGGCGAGAAGCCAATATCCCTTCGCTCAGATTATTTAACGTAGCACGACAACCAGCAGGCAGCCGCAGAGAAAAGGTAGATGGTCGCTGGTTGCCATCCACCACTGAAGTGGCTACTTCCTTCAGCGCATTAGCCTATCAATTCGGTAAAATGCTTACCGATAGTCTTCAAGTTCCCGTTGGCATTATCGTATCTGCCTGGGGCGGCGCGCGCATCGAACACTGGATGAGTGCTGAAAGCCTGCAGGATTTTCCCGAAATAACCATTCCGCCAAACATCGACACCATGAAGGTTCCCGAGAAGGCGGCTACTGCCTTATTTAACGGCATGGTGGCGCCTGTGCTCAACTATCGCATCAGGGGAATTTTATGGTACCAGGGCGAGTCGAGCCGCGACCAACCCGTTCTCTACGCCAGGCTGCTACCCGCCATGGTAGCCAGCTGGCGCAAAGAGTGGCGAGATAAAGAACTGCCTTTCTACTTTGTGCAGATTGCGCCGCACGCTTATCCCAACGATAAACATCCCCTATACGGCGTGCTGATGCGCGAAGCGCAACTGAAGGCGCTGCCCCATATTCCCAATGCCGCCATGGCCATAACGCTAGATGTGGGCAGCGAACTGAAAATTCATCCACCAGACAAGACCACTCCTGCCTTGCGACTGGGTTATATAGCGCTGGCCAATGTGTATGGTAAAAAGCATATTCCCTGGCGTAGTCCCGAATACCGTTCTGTGACATTTGAAGCCGGTAAAGCCATACTCAGTTTCGATTATGCCCCCAATGGTCTTATTTCAAAAGGAAAAGAGCTGACCAATTTTGAAATCGCTGGTGAAGACAGGGTATTTAATCCTGCATCTGCCAGGGTATTAACAGGTGCTAAAGTGGAAGTGTGGAGTGAAAAAGTGAGCAAGCCCGTAGCTGTGCGTTATGCTTTCAAAAACTGGGTTGTGGGCGATCTGTTTAATGCCGAAGGTCTGCCCGCATCTTCTTTCCGTACCGATAACTGGCATATACCACCATTTATTTTCGATAAATCTCAAAGCCCTCATGTTAAACGTTAAGCCTGCCACCATACTCTTTTATTTACTGATTGCTGTTGTTTCGTGCAACGAAGCCAGCAACAACAATACCTTGTTGGTAAAAGCCGACACCTCGTTGCCGCGACCTTCATGGATAGCCGACTACCCGATTGTGTTTGTGGGTAACTGGGATGCCATGCCCATATTTCGGCGACGCGTTGGTGGCAACCCGCTGTGGCAGGAAGAAGAGTACCATGCCGATCACCAGGGAGAACGGGTGAAGCAATTCAAAGAAATGGGCGTGACCTTTGCCGTCATTCATTTCTATAAAGGCTTTGGGCTGGAAGTAGAGAAAGAACATATCGAAGAAGCGAAAAAACTATCGGCGCTATTGCATCAAAACGATATGAAGGTGGGCGTGTATGTAGGCAGCACCGTGGGTTTTGAAACGATGTTGCTTGAAAACCCCGAAGCAGAAGAGTGGTTTGTGCCCGATTATCTCGGTCAGCCGGTGCGATATGGCAACCAGACATTTCGAAAGCGCGTGTACTTCATGCACCCGGGTTATATTGAATATATAAAGCGTGTGGTGAAAGTGGCGATCAATGATCTGAAAGCTGATCTCATTCAATTCGATAATACCAGCATTCGCGCGCAACCTGCCATCTTTCATCATCCCCTGGCTATTCAGCATTTTAGGGAGTTTTTGAAAAATAAATATTCACCCGAACAACTGAAACTTCGATTTGGCTTCAGCGACGTTTCATACATAGAACCTCCCATTGGCGACGCGTCCATGAGTGTGATCATTGACCCATTATACCAGGAATGGGCTGATTTCCGCTGCACACAACTGTCGAATTTTTACGCCATCATGAATCAATACATGCATGAGCTGAACCCGGAAGTGGCTGTGTGTAACAATCCGCATCGCGGCATATCTGGTCGCAATACCGTGTGGGAGCAGGGCGTGGATTACCCGAGACTGTTGCAGCATACAGATATTGTGTGGACAGAAGAAGGAAACGGCGCATTCTATACCGACGACAGCATACTGGTGTCGAAGATTCGCAGTTACAAAATGGCGCGCAGTCTCAACAACCGCATATTCACCTATACCAACGACAGCAAAATTGAAATGGCCGAGGCCATGGCCTACAACCGCCAGGGTATGGGCATGGTAGGAGGACTGGATGAAATGGAAGGCAACCGCATGGATGATCCCTATGGACTGGAACAGGACCAGAAAAACTTTATACAGTTTTTCAGGAAACATTTCGACAATTACTACCGAGGTATCAACAGTATTTCGAATGTGGCAGTTTTGCATGGTTACGCCAGCATGGCTTATAACAACGACCGCCCGCAGCAAAGCACTTATTTATTTGAACAGGCACTGATACAGGCGAAAATTCCTTTCGATATCATTTTTGATCATCATCTAAACGATCTCTCCAAATACAAAGTGCTGATTCTGGCCGACCAGGAATGCCTGGACAGTATGCAGATAGATCTGATCAGAAAATTTGTACAGAATGGGGGAGGACTCATTTTCACAGAACATACCTCGTTGTATAATGAATACCGCCAGCGGCGCAGGCATTTTGGTCTTGGTGATCTGTTGAATCTGCCTTCACCCCAATTTCGTGGCAGGACTGCGCCCGATGAAATACTTAATATTCCTGTTCAGCGTAACGGAAAAATAGTTTATATTCCTGAAGTAATTCCTGTGAAGCCCAAACCGGCTGCGGCGCCCATGACCAGCCAGTACTGGAAACTGCCGCGCAATTATAAAGAATTGATCCAGGCGGTGTATTGGGCAGCAGACAGCAGCCTGCCGTTGAATATAGAAGCGCCACCATCTGTAACCGCCGAGCTGACGCAAAAAGAAGATCAGAGCGCGCTGATGCTCCACCTTATCAACTACGACTCAAAGAGAAATCCTTCTGTGAAAAATATCAAAGTAAGCCTGCATGTTCCGGCGGGAAAAAACATCACGCAGGTCACAGTGCTTACTCCCGATGGCAGGGATGATGAAAATATTTCGTTTCAGCTATCGGGCGACAAAATTGTTTTCACTGTCCCGCTATTAAATACTTATGATCTTGTTGTATTGAAATGATGAAGCGAAAAATAATCACACTGTTTACAACTTTTGTCCCTGCCCTTTTGATGGCGCAGGTTTGCACGGTGGAATTGATTCCCTACCCGGGCCGCGACCCGGTGATGTGGGACGGGATGTATGCCGCCCGCGACGGTAAAGTGTATTCCGGCCTGATTGACGAAGGCGCCAGCGCGCATTTTTATATGTATGATCCGGTGACAAAGAAACACGAGATGCTATACGATATGGCCGAATTCCTCGGCGAGCGCGGCAAAGGTATTCGCCCAACGGGCAAAATTCATAACAAACCTGTGGAAGATGATGAAGGCAATATCTATTTCGTGACCATGAGCAATGGCAGCGGCCCGAATAATTTTGATTTTACCAGCTGGAAAGGCGGTCACTGGATGAAGTATGATCCCAAAACGCGCAAACTGGAAGATATGGGACTGGTTGACCAATCCATTGGTTTGTACCCATTAACCATCGACAAAAAGCGCGGTTATCTCTACGGCATCGGCTTCACCGGTTATTTCTATCGCTTCGATCTGAAAACGCGCACCACCAAAAATTTCGGGCGCGTGAGCAACTGGGATATATGTCGAGATGTTTTTATTGACGATGAAGGCAATGTGTATATGAGTTTTCCCGTGGCGCGCGTGGCGAAGTACGACGCGAAGAAAGAGCGAGTGTATGAAACCTCTTTGCGCACGCCATTCGATCCTGCCATTTTCCCCACGCAACTCAACAATCCTATGATCGACCGCACCTACGACTGGCGCGCGATAGAATGGGACCCGACAGAGAAAGTAGCTTATGGTATCACCTGCGGCAGCGGCTCTGTCTTATTCCGCTTCGATCCGCATAAGGGGAAAGAGGGCGAAATTACGCCGTTGGCAAAACTCTGTGACAGCAAGTTTTTGAAAGACGACAGAAAGGATATCCCTTATTCGACGCTGGCCTTTGCGTTGGACACGGTGAATCGCAGAGTGTACTTTGCTCCTTCGGCGCGCAGTTTTACCACGCAGAAATACGCCGAGACCTTTGGTAGTGAAGAACGTCACCACCTGATCATGTACGACCTTAAGACCAATCAACGTGTTGACCTCGGTGCCATGCAGACAACGGATGGCAGAAAAGTATTTGGCTGCGAAGCTGCTTCGGTTGGCCCTGACGGCACGCTCTATCTCTGCGGACAAGCGGAAGTGAAAGATAAAAAAGAAGCGACGCAGATGATCGGCAATATTCCTACGGCACTGCATCTTATTGTTTACAAACCCCAACTGAAATGAGAATCGCAGCGAGCATATTGATGGTGATGCTGTCTCTTCTACAAGTGAACGCGCAGGACTGGGCAAAGCCCGTTATAAAAAATCAGCAGCGCGTAGACTTGCGCGACCTGGGTTATCCGATGGTCAATGAAATACCTGCCAACAGCAGCGCCATCACTTCTTTGCTTACGTCGCGTAGCGGTATTATATATGGTTGCACCAGCGGCGAAGAATCGTATCTCTTTCTTTTTGATCCCGCCACTAACAAAGTGCGTCATCTCGGAAAAATTCCCGGCCACACCGGCGTGCATCATTCGCTGGTAGAAGATAAGGACGGCAATATCTATATCGGTACGGGCATCGATATGTTTGAAGAAGTGCCACTCTCAAAATACGGCGAAGGCGATGAGAAATTTGATGCCACACTGTGGAAGGATATCAAAAAATATTTCAGCAAATACGCGGGCGGCAGGTTGTACAAGTATGATGTCAGCAATAATGCAAATATCAAGCTGGCTGATGCCAATGCCGAACTGCAGGATCTGGGCATGCCGCTGGCCAATAACTCTATTTATGCGCTTACCATCAATCCGAAAGGCGATGAGATATATGGGTTGACATATCCCGATGGTCATTTTTTTATATATAATATCGCTTCAAAAAAGTTCAGGGACCTGGGCGAAGTGGATTCGCTAAAAGTATATCACGGCCCCGAGCGGCATTGGCGTACATTGCCGCGAGCGTTGATCTGCGACGATTCTGGCCGCGTATTTATGTCGGGCACAAAGGCCATGCTGAAATATTACGATCCTGCAAGCGGTAAACTGGTGAACACCGATCTTGAATTGCCGGGTGATTATTACTACATACAGTTTTTCACTGATTATACCGCAGTAGAGTATTTCGCCAAAGATGCAGATGGTCTAATTTACGGTGGCACAACAGATGGCTACCTGTTTTCCTTCGACCCGGTAAAAATGAAGGTGCGCAACCTTGGCAAGGTGCGCGAATCGCGCAGGCTGCGATGCCTGGCGGTGGGCAAAAACGGTAAAGTATACCTGATGGCGGGCGAGCGTTCGACATCACGACCTAGCCAGTTTTACGCTTACGATCCTAAAGAGGGCGCTTTTGAAACTTTGGGAATGTTGATTGTTGACAGAAGTCCGTATTACTATTGGCGCGGGCAACAATTTGATTGCATGACCACCGGGCTTGACGGCACCATTTATTTGGGTGAAAGTGAACGTAAATCGCACCTGTTTTTATATATCCCTGAATAGCCTTATCAACTCGGAAACGTTCTCGCGATTTTAATGGATGCTTTGCCTATCCACCAGCATCATTTGTTCATAAATTGCTAACAACAAGCTTTTGTGTTATGAAAAAGAACCGCAGAGATTTTTTCAGGCTGGCTGGTCTTGCCGGTGCAGGAATTTTGGGATCGAATGTTGTGCCCGCCTGTTCTACTACAAAAGCAGCAGGAACCACCGGCAACCCCGTGCTCGACAAAGTGCCTGAGCTGGCCACCAGGAATTACAAGCAGCGTTTCAACATGTGTAATTATGCTGCGCCAAAACTGGAGACCGTGCGTATCGGCTTCATTGGCCTGGGTAATCGCGGACCTGTACACTCTATACAAACCAGCCGCCTGGAAGGTGTGCAGATAAAAGCTGTCTGCGATCTGCGTATGGAAAAGGCCGAAAGAGCCAAAAGGCAGGTGGAACCAATGGGCCACCAACCCGATGTGTACGGCGGCAGCGAGGAGATCTGGAAAAAAGTCTGTGACCGCGACGATATAGACCTGATCTACATTTCAACACCCTGGCATTTGCACGCGCCGCAGGCCATCTATGCCATGAATGCCGGCAAGCATGTGGTGCTGGAGGTGCCCGCCGCCAACAACCTGGAAGAATGCTGGCAGTTGGTAGAAACCAGCGAGCGCACGCGCAAACATTGCATGATGGCCGAGAATGCCTGCTTCCTGTTCTGGGATCTGCTGATACTGAACATGGCCCGCCAGGGATTTTTCGGAGATATCATCCACTGCGAGGGAGCCTATATCCACGATTTGTTTGATTACAATTTTGATACCAACAACCTGCAGGGCATGTGGAGGCTGAAGGAAAACTCGCATCGTAACGGGAATCTGTACCCGACACATGGGCTGGGACCTATTTGCCAGGTGCTGAACATTAACCGTGGCGACAAGATGGATTATATGACCAGTATGTCGAGCGATGATTTCATGATGGGCAGGCGCGCCAACGAGCTGGCAGCAAAAGATGATTTCTTCAAACCTTTTGCCAACAAGCGATACCGGGGCAACATGAACACCTCGATTATCCGCACGGCGCTGGGCCGCACCATCATGTTGCAGCACGATGTTACATCGCCACGCGTAAAATCTTTGATCAACCTGGTGAGCGGTACCAAGGGTACTGCCATGGAATATCCGCTGCCCGGCCGCATCAGCACCAGCCATAAAGGCTGGCTGAGTGAAAAGGAAGTAAAAGAACTGGAAGAAAAATACACGCCGCCTATCGTAAAGAAGATTGGTGAAATGGCCAAACAGATCGGAGGCCATGGCGGAATCGATTTCCTGATGAACTGGCACATCATTGACTGCCTGCGCAATGGCCTGCCTTTGTCGCAAGATGTATATGATGCTGCCTCATGGTCGGCTATCGGTCACCTGAGCGAATGGTCGGTGGCCAATCGTTCGCAGCCTATAGACGTGCCCGACTTTACCGGCGGTGCCTGGAAGACCAACAAACCCGTTGACCTCTCGCTGGAGCGGGGCGGCAACACAAAGATCCTCAGCGCCGAGGCGATGAAAGGAGTTAATGAAAAATTATGATTCAACCCCGATACCTATACCTGCTGTGTGCGCTAACTGGCTTGCAATGCACCAGTCCCGCCAAAGAGGCGGCCCCCGGGTTTTACACGGCAGAAGATTATGCCAAAGTGCGGAAGATAGACGCGCACGTGCATATTCTTACTGCCGACACTTCATTTTTTGCGCATGCCAGGGAGGATAATTTTTTACTCCTGAATATTAATGTTGACGCACCCTCGGTAAGACCCATCGAAGAACAGCGCGAAATTACCTTTCGTCACCGACAGCAGTACCCGACAGAAATGGAGTATGCCACCACCTTTGGTGTCAAAAATTTTAATGATGCTGATTGGGAAACGCAAACACTTGCTTCGCTGCAGCGGTCATTCAGTGAAGGTGCCATTGCAGTTAAGATTTGGAAGAACGTGGGTATGGACCTGCGCGATAAAAATAGCCAGCTGGTGTATATCGACAACCCTCGCTTCGATACCATCATCAGTTTTATCCGGAAAAATGATATACCGCTGATCGGGCATTTTGGTGAACCGAAAAACTGCTGGCAGCCGCTCGACAGCATGACGGTAAATGATTACAAACACTACTACCGCGCTAATCCGCAGTTTCATATGTACCTGCATCCCGGCATTACTACATATGAAGAACAGGTGCAGCATCGTGATGCCATGCTCGATAAATTTCCCGACCTGCGTTTTGTAGGCGCTCACCTCGGCAGTCTTGAATGGAGTTTAGACGAATTGGCCGGTCATCTCGAGCGCTATCCCCATATGGCCGTAGATATGGCCGAACGCATTTCCCATTTCCAACTGGAGTCGCAAAAGGATTATGACAGGACGCGCGATTTTGTGATCAGGTACGCCGACCGGCTGATCTATGCTACGGATATTATTGTTTGGGATGGTGACAAACCGGAAGATGTAAGAAAAACTTCGCGCGACAAATGGTTCACGCATTGGCTTTTCTTCACCACCGACAGCACCATAACTTCAGAAAGTGTGAACGGGCCCTTTAAAGGGTTAAAGCTTCCGCGCGAAGTGGTGGATAAGATATACTACAGTAACGCGAAGAAATGGTTCCCGAAAGGCTTTCAACAACAATGAGCGATATCAACATACAGGACCTTTACCGCTGGTGCAGTGTGCCGGTTGAACAGCTGGTGAATCACCCCCATCTGAAAATTCCTTTTCGTCTCACGAATGATTCAAATGAGATGGGAGAACTGATGGCGCGCGAACTGGTGGATGAAATCAAAAATGCAGAAGGAAAAAATTTCCGCGCCATTATTCCCTGCGGACCAAAATGCTGGTATGCACCTTTCACGCGTATGGTGAATGAAGAAAAGATTTCTTTGAAGAATGTCACCATTTTTCATATGGATGAATGTCTCGACTGGCAGGGCAGGCTGCTGGCAAAAGATGATCCATATAATTTCAGAACCTTCATGGAAAAGCATTTCTATGGAGGTATAGTTCCTGAACTGGCGGTTCCTGAGCACCAGCGCATTTTTCCCGAACCCGCACTGATCGATACCATCAAGACAATGGTCAATGAAGCGCCGATTGATATTACACTCGGAGGCTGGGGACAGGATGGACATATTGCCTACAACCAGGCAAGAAGGCATCCGTACAGTAATATCACGATTGAGCAATTGCGCAACTCGGAGTTGAGAATACAGGAAAATAACTGGGATACCATCATTGCGCTTGCGCAACGCAGCTATGGCGGAGCTTACCAGTTTGTACCGCCTATGTCCATCACGCTTGGATTGAAGGAGTGCCTCTCGGCGAAGAAAGTACGCCTCTTCAGCGATACCGGTGCCTGGAAGCAAACAGCATTACGAGTGGCGTTGTTCTCCGCCGAGACAGCCGAATATCCCATCACCTTGCTGCAGTCGCATCCCGACGCCATCATTACGGCTACGCGCGAGACAGCGACGCATCCCATTGCGGAGAACCCCGATTGGAAATTTGGAGGAATAAATGCATGACTAGTCTCAGACCCATAGATGCAGATGGCTTTCGTTACACACAGATCATTGGCACAGGCGGCATAGGCTCAGGCATATTCTTTTCCCTCAAGGGCGATCATACATTAGGCAGAAGTGAAAGCCGAGCTGCCACCCTGCATCCTTACCGCGACTATTGCAAGCAACATATCATTCTTCACTACCTCTCCGTTTTGCTCGGCGCTTCGCGCGGCGGGCCGGTGAAAGTGATTCCCATCGGCGCCGTGGGGAGCGATGAAATAGGCAAGGGATTGCTGCGCGAAATGGAGGCCGCGGGCATGGATACAGAACATGTAGAGATGATCGAAGAAAAAAGCACTTTGTTTAGTGTCTGTTTTCAATATCCGGATAAGAGCGGCGGCAACATCACTGCCGACAACAGCGCCAGTAGTCGTGTGATGCCACAATGTATCGAAAGCTTTTTCTCAGACTATAACTACGTTGACAAAAAAGAGCTGATAATTACCGCTCCCGAAGTGCCGATCGTGTCAAGGATCAGGTTGCTGGAGTATGGCCGTAAGAGGGGAGCTTTTAACGTGGCCTGTGTATTGTCTGCCGAGGCAGAGCAATTTCAGAAAATGAATGGTGTTGCACTAACAGATTTGCTATCTGTAAACATAGACGAAGCCCGGGCCATGGCAAAGATCAGTGACGAGCAGGTGTCATCGGCAAAAATTGTTGAACGCTGTGTTCAATCACTCATCGCCACTAACCCGAACATCATTGTGCTGATTACTGATGGCAAAGATGGGAGTTATTGTTATGCCGGCGGCGCCCTGGAGTTTGTGCCTGCCTTAAAGATTCCGGCAGCTTCCACAGCGGGTGCTGGTGATGCCTACCTGGCGGGAACCGTCGCAGGTTTGTGTTGCGGGTTACCATTGACAAAAGGCGTTGACGACAAATGGTTTGGGCAAACGCCCTTGCGCAGCGCTATCGAACTTGGCACCCTGCTGGCAGGACTTTCGGTAAACAGCGTGCACACTATTCATCCCGAAGCCGACGCGAAGTTGCTATACAGTTCTATAAAGGGAAATGCCCTGCAGGCCAGTGAAAATTTTCTGAAACTTTTCAAAGACGAAATGGTATGAGCTATAAACTCAGGTTTGTACAAACTTTTAAGCAGGAATTTGCCCGGGAATACCTGGCTATCGAGAAGCAGTTTGAAGCCTTTGAGAAGAATACGACCGGCGTGCCCATTGGTAAACGGTACATTCCCTGCAGCGGCCGAGAACCATCTAACACCCTGATCTGGGAGTGCGATTTCGATACACTGGAAGAGGCGCAGCGCGCACAGGCATTTTATCTTACCGATTCCACACACGAAGACCTGTACCAAACGCAGGTGAAATATATTGTTGGGACCTACACTGAAATTTACCGGCCTTATGACTCATAAACCCGCCACAACAAAAAGCTATTCGCTGGTATTCCTGGTATTGCTCACCTTTTTTGTGATCTCTTTACTGAGTAATATCATCGGTCCATTGGTGCCGGAAATCATCGAAGACTTCAGGCTGAGTCTTACCATGGTGGCCTTATTGCCATTTTCATTTTTTCTTGCCTACGGTCTGATGAGTATTCCCGCTGGCATGCTCGTAGAGAAGTATGGCGAGAAAAAAGTAATGCTGCTGGCCTTTACCATTGCCTGCAGCGGCGCTTTGTTGTTTGCGGTATTTCCCGGCTACCTTATGGCCATTCTCTCGCTCTTCATGATTGGCGCGGGTATGGCCATGCTACAGGTAGTGATAAATCCTTTGCTTCGCACAGCGGGCGGGGAAGAAAACCTGGCGTTCTATTCAGTAATGGGGCAACTGTTTTTCGGTCTCGCATCATTCATTAGTCCGCTGGTGTATTCATGGATTACCGTGCCAGGACCTCAAGGTAATTTCATCACCAGCCTGTTATCTCCTGTTATACCACCCGGGCTCAACTGGATTTCGCTGTACTGGATCTTTGCCGCCATTTCGCTGATGATGGTGGTGGTGATCCTGTTTTTCAAATTCCCTGCCGTTGACTTGAAGGAAGACGAGAAAGCCGGGGCCTGGCGCACCTATGGACAATTGTTGAAAAAACGTTCGGTGATACTGTTCTTCTTCGGCATTTTTTTCTATGTGGGTTCCGAGCAAGGTACGGCTAACTGGACTTCGAAATTTCTCGCCGAATATCACGGCTACGACCCACAAACTACCGGCGCGCAGGCTGTGTCGTGGTTTTGGGGACTTATGACCATCGGCACCTTTGCAGGATTGTTGTTGGTAAGAATGTTTGATGGCAGAAAAGTGCTGCAGGCATTTACTGCTGCGGCCATGATTTGTCTTACTATCGCCTTGTTTGGAGGCAAACAGGCCGCCCTTTACGCTTTGCCATCCATCGGATTTTTTGCTTCAGTAATGTGGCCGGTCATACTTTCTCTTTCGCTGAATTCGGTGAGAGTGCATCATGGTTCTTTATCGGGCATATTGATCACTGGCATTGCCGGTGGTGCAGTGATTCCGCTGATTATCGGCTGGCTCGGCGATCTTTTCAATCTCAAGACCGGTATGGCATTCTTATATCTCAGTTTCAGTTATGTTTTCAGCGTGGGCATTTGGGCAAAACCACTGGTGCAGAACAAAGTGTTTTCATTTATGAAAAAGAGAAAATCTGGCGCCCCCATGCCTGCCGCATCGGAAAAAATTTATTAATGGTTAGGAAGCTGCTGAGTTCATTATTGATTATTATTGGCTGCTACTCCTGTGGCAGCGGCGATGATGCTGACCCTGCGCAAAAAGATTCGCTGGCTATCAGGAGAGAGTTTGCGCAATCACCTGCGTTATCGCCGGAAGAATCGCTGAAACATATGCGCGTGGAAGAAGGCTTTACCGTGGAGTTGGTGGCAGCGGAACCCCTGGTGGTGGCTCCGGTAGCCATGACATTTGATGAGCACGCGCGCATGTGGGTAGTGGAAATGACCGGCTATATGCCCGATACCATCGGCAGCGGCGAAGATTTGCCGACCGGCAAGATCGTAATACTCGAAGATACCGACGGCGACGGAAAAGCCGATATGCGGAAGGTGTTCCTGGACTCACTGGTGTTGCCGCGCGCAATATGTCTTATCGAAAATGGCGTGCTGGTTGCCGAGCCTCCGCGATTATGGTTTGTGGAACGTAACGGCGATAAAGCAGGAAATAAAATATTAGTTGATGAAAAATATGCAGAAGGCGGCAATGTGGAGCACCAGCCGAATGGACTGCTGCGGAATATTGACAACTGGATATACAATGCCAAATCATCGGTGCGGTATAAAAAGCAAGGGAATAGTTGGCTGAGAGAAAAGACAGTCTTCCGCGGGCAATGGGGCATATCCAACGATGATTATGGCAGGCTTTTTTACAATCACAATTCCGCCAATGTGCTAGGCGATTATTTTTTCCCTGCCTTTGGTGCAGCCAATGAGAACCAGAAGAAGGTCAACGGTTATAATGAAAAGATCGTGGCAGACAACCGCGTGTATCCTGCCCGTGCCACCACAGGCGTGAACAGGGCCTATATGAAGGGCATACTCGACAGCAGTCTTCGCCTTGTCAATTTCACCGCCGCCTGCGGTCCGCTGATCTACAGAGGCCATCTTTTTGGAGACGACTATTATGGAAATGCGTTTGTGCCCGAGCCCTCCGCCAACCTCGTGAAAAGAAATATTATATACGAAAATGGTTACGATTTGGTGGGGCAGCAGGCATACCAGGGTAAGGAGTTCCTGGCCAGCACCGACGAACGTTTCCGGCCCGTGAATGCATATAATGGTCCCGATGGCGCGCTTTATCTCCTGGATATGTACAGAGGCATCATCCAACATAAAACATATCTCACTGATTACTTAAAAAATGAGATCCGCGAGCGCGCTCTGACGCAGCCACTGAATTGCGGGCGCATCTATCGTATTGTGCCGAAGGGAAAGAAAGCACTGCCCGTAGTATTGCCAACCGATGCGGCTTCGCTGGTGAAATTATTTGAACATGCCAATGGCTGGCTGCGCGAAAAAGCGCAGCAACAGATTATTGATAAAAAGATGACGGGGGCAGTTCCTGAACTGCGCCGGTTTCTTTCTGCTTACGACAAGCCTTTCGCGCTGGTTCTTGCTATGTGGACTTTGCAACAATTTGGCGCTTTGAATGCGAATGATATCCTCCCATTGCTACAGCAAACCGATCATCAAATTCGCACTCAAGCGCTGGCGGTATTGCCCGAAGCGATGAATAAAAACAATTACCGCCGCATCCTGGCAACTTTGAATGAATTGTTGCAAAATGATTCTCTGTCAGCGCCCACCGTGGTATATGTTGCCGGATATATCCGAAAATTTGATAAGTCCGCTGCTGAAGCTTTATTGGCCACCGCCGTAAAAAAGTTGGCGAACAATAAGTACGTCGCCGATGCTATACTGAACAATTTTGAAGGGAGAGAAGCGGAACTACTTAAGAAAATTACGGACACGAACCTGGTATTATACCGAAACCTCAACCAACTCCTGGCCAATATCAATCAATCGAAGCAAGATGCCAATCATAAGGCGTTGATGAAAAAATATCCCGAAGGTGCTGCACTATATCAGGCCATCTGCCAGACCTGCCACGGTGGCGATGGCAATGGTATGGCATCGCTGGCGCCGCCTCTGAATCGCTCCGAATGGGTAACCGGCGATAAGGATAAGCTGCTCGCGATTGTATTGTATGGTTTGACCGGACCCATCGAGGTAAGTGGCAAACTATATAAAGCGCCCGAAATAGCGGGTGACATGCCGGGTATAGGAAATTACAAGGATATATCGGATGAGGAAATAGCGCAGCTGATGAGTTTTATCCGCAATGCCTGGGGCAATAAGACATCGGAAGTGCAGCCAACAGATGTTGGCCGCGTGAGACGCAAATATGAAGGTAGGCAGAAGACTTTCACTATGGAGGAACTGCAAAAGTGAAGAAAAACTTTAACCGCAACAACCAATCGAAACAAGGTGAACAATGAAACGCAGACAATTCATCCAAAACACTATTGGCCTGGGGCTGGTGACATTGGCGGGCGAGAACTTATTTGCCAGTTCGTCTGCCGGTATGAAAGAAATTATTGAGCGTGGCGACATCTTGCGCAAGGCACCACCGGCTGAAGGTAAGCCCTGGCTGGCGCTTTACCAGGGTAATGGCCGGCTGGGCACCTGTGCTGGCCCATTTGGATTGCATGTGTCGCCACATGCAAAAACTGCCTACAGTCTGCACGGCGCCACGCGCTTCACACATATGAAGCATCATATCCGCGGACGCTTTAACGCGGATTATTTACTGCCTGCCGGATTTTTGTATTGGGAAAATGAACCAGCGTCAGTCAATGCTTATGAACAGCACCAGTCGTTTTATGACGGTACTATAATCACAAAATTTTCAGGCAACGATTTTGCCATAAACATCACCTGCTGGATCGATAATGTGCAAAGAGACATGGCAGGTTACATCATCAATGTGAAGGGAAATTGTCCTGACGTGATCCTCGAAATACCCCGCCAGTTGCCCGTGATGTATGATCAGCAAGTGCAACAGGTGGTTGAAGACGAGCTCAAGGGAAATATTTATAAAGCCGTTATCAGTTGCCTGAACGCCCATTCGGTATTGCAGTTAAGGAGCAGTGCACTGATGGAAAAGACAGAAAATGGATTAAAGATAAAATTGCGGCAAGGTAGCAATGAAATACTCGTTGCCATTAACGGCGACTTAAGCATTTCCGAAGGGCAATCGTTACAACAAACCATAAACGCCTGGCACGAGGTCTGGCAGCAAACTGCCTGGCTCGACCTGCCCGATGATGCCGCGCAAAAAGTGTGGGTCCGCTCGCTGGCTTATACCTTGTATTCTCACAACGACGATGGATTCGGTTGTTCACCACCGACGGGACTTGTGGGTAATGGCTGGCCCTTTCCCTTTCCTTTCGATTCGGCCTGCCGCCACCTGCTGCTGTTGATGACCGGGCACGTGGCGGCCGCGCGCCGTTGGATTGAATACTATTATTCTCGATTTGACGGATTGAAAGTCTATACCAAACGATTAATGAAAAGTGATGGCATTTTCATGCCGCACGTTTTTCCCTATGGCACGGCCAATGACTATCATATACCGGAGGTGCCCAATCATTACTATTATCCCGTCTATAACTCTGCATTACTAGTACGGCTTGTTGATCACACGGCCACCATGGTCAATGATAGTGGTTGGACAAAAACATACGCCGTGCCGCTGATCAGAGAAGCCGCTAACTTTTATCTCGCTCATCTTAAAAAAGGCAACGACGGCCGCTGGCACATGCATATTGTTCCCAGTATCAGTCTCGATGAATCAGGTAGCACCAATAAGCCCGATTATTTGTCTGGTCTTATAAGCGCTCAATATGTGTTGCAGACTGCTGTCGGTTATGGACTAGACAAAAGCGGAGTTATGCAAACTATACTGCGAGACGGCTTCGCATTTGCACCGCTGTTGGCAGAGAACGGTTTGTATTTGAATCATCCCGGTTTGACTTCTTCGTCATTCAGCAAGCAAAAACACCCGGATCAGTTGTTTGCGCTGGTGCATACGCCACTTGGCGATAAGATAGATCCTGCGCACCAAAAGGCGCACACGCTCAGGTATGATATTACGATAGAAGCCAGTAAACCACGTTTCTTAGGTCACACGCTG
Source organism: uncultured Chitinophagaceae bacterium (assembly GCA_937958995.1). Lineage (GTDB taxonomy): Bacteria > Bacteroidota > Bacteroidia > Chitinophagales > Chitinophagaceae > CALCIN01. Next base: position 524,890 of record CALGAP010000007.1, on the reverse strand, counting down.
GGTGAATTTATCCTGGCCAGCACGCGCATGCATGATGCTGAGGCGTGGAAAAAAGACTGGAGCAATATCCTGCCCGCAAAATATGCCGACCCTGAACTTATACAGTTTTACGAATCCACCGGCAACACACTTGCTTTTTATGTGACCACGCATGGTCTTTTTGCGCAATCTTTGTTGGAGAATATTGTTTCCACCTGGTGGCAACGGCTGGATCTCTGTGCCTGCATTCCCTGGCAAGGAAAAATCCGTTTTGGCAATATCCCCACATTGGCTGGTGTAACAGTGAGTGGTGAGTTTGAAAACGGCAGGGGAAAAGCTACGCTGGCTGCCTGGAAAAATGCCAGTTTCAACTATGAAAAACAGGCTATCAACATGAAAAAAGGCGATCGAAAAATTGTCGCTATCCAAAGACGAATCACTCGGTAACGTTCTCGCATATTTATTCGCCGTTTTCCCTACTATCAATAGTTGAAGGTAGTAATTTCATTAGCGGTTTCAGGTTATAACATAATCTGGACTTTGTACGGCAAATAGCAAGTTGTGCTTTTGTTTGGTTGTATGGGAAAGCACTGCGGAAGGCTTTGAGGGCAACGCCGCCCGGTTACACCGCCCGGGCGGCAACCTTTCGCAGCAATCCCGAAAAAAAATTGAGTGAGGTGGACAATGAACTTTGAATTAACGCAGGAGCAACAGCTGACCCGCGAAATGGTCAGGGATTTTGCAAAAAGAGAAGTCGCTCCATTTGCGGAGGAACTCGATACTACCGGGAGATTTCCTATAGAGACATTTCGGAAAATGGGCGAGCTGGGATTGCTGGGCATACCTATATCAAAAGAGTATGGCGGCATGGGTGGCGATACCATTTCATACGCCATTGCTGTAGAAGAGATCGGGCGCGCCTGCGGCAGCACAGGACTTAGTTATGCGGCTGCTGTTTCGCTCGGTGCCTGTCCAATCTATTATTTCGGCACTGAAGAACAAAAGCAGGAATTTCTCGTACCGCTCGCTTCTGGCAAAGCGCTCGGCGCCTTTGGTCTTACTGAGCCCAATGCGGGTTCAGATGCTGGCGGCACACAAACAAAAGCCGTGCCGTATGGAGATGAGTATGTAATCAATGGTGCCAAATGCTGGATCACTAACGCGGGTTATGCGCGTACGGTGACGATCACTGCGGTCACGGGAAAACAACCGGACGGGAGAAATATTATTTCAGCCATAATTGTTCCCACCGAATCACCCGGTTTCACCATCACCAGCAATTACCGGAAAATGGGCTTGCGTGGAAGCAATACCTGCGAACTTATTCTCGATAACGTGCGCGTGCCGAAGAAAAATTTGCTGGGCGATCCTTCGAAAGGGTTCAGTCAATTTCTGTACACGCTCGATGGCGGCCGCATTGCCATTGGCGCATTATCGGTAGGAATTGCACAGGCTGCATTTGATGCTGCATTAAAATATTCGAAAGAAAGGGTGCAGTTTGGTCAGACCTTGTCGGGCTTCCAGGCCATACAATTCAAGTTAGCCGATATGGCTATGGAGATTGAGATTGCGCGCAACATGGTGTATAAGGCCGCCTGGTTGAAAGACAATAACCGGGCCTTTAGAAAAGAAGCGTCGATGGCCAAATTGTTTGCTTCAGAAATGGCGATGCGTGTAACCAGCCAGGCTATACAGATACACGGCGGATATGGATATATGAAAGACTATCATGTGGAGCGCTACCTGCGCGACGCCAAGTTGATGGAGATAGGAGAGGGCACTTCGGAGATACAAAGGCTGGTGATCAGCCGGCAAATTTTAGCATGATTATCCCTTCTAATCTTTTTCTATATGCCTGAACTGATAACAACCACGGTAGGCAAACTACTCGAAACGATTGCTGCCGCACAACCCGACAACGACGCCGTGGTATATCCTGACCGCGGTTTAAGACTCTCATACCGGCAATTTGACCAGCAATGCCGTGCAGCCGCCAAAGGTTTTATGGCGCTGGGCATCGGCAAAGGCGAACATATTGCCATCTGGAGCAGCAACCGCCCCGAGTGGCTCACCTGCCAGTTCAGCACGGGTAAGATGGGCGCGGTGTTGGTAACAGTAAATACCAATTACCGAACCTCGGAACTCGAATATTTACTGAGACAATCAGACAGTACCACGCTCATATTGATGGAGCAATACCGCGATATTTCCTACATCGACACTATATATGAAATTATTCCCGAGCTGCGCGATGCCAAGCCCGGGCAACTGCAAAGCGAGAAATTACCCAGGCTCAGAAATGTGATTGTGCTGGGCGATCGAGCTTATCCCGGCATGTACCAGTGGCACGAAGTGATGGCTATGGCCAGTGAGGTGAGTGACGAAGAACTGGATGAACGCGTGAACTCGCTCACCTTCGACGAGGTGATCAACATGCAATACACCTCGGGTACAACGGGTTTTCCCAAAGGCGTGATGCTGACGCATTACAACATCATCAACAACGCAGCAAATATTGCTGCCTGTATGAACCTGACGAATGAAGACCGTTTATGCATCCCCGTTCCCTTCTTTCATTGTTTTGGCTGCGTACTGGGTACTATGACCTGCGTCGCCGTGGGAGCGGCCATGGTGCCCGTTCAGGAATTCAACGCCAAACAAGTGCTGCACGCGGTTCAACAGGAAAGATGTACAGCTTTGCATGGCGTGCCCACTATGTTTATTACCGAACTGAGTGATCCCGAATTTGACAGCTTCGATCTCTCCAGCCTGCGCACAGGTATTATGGCAGGTTCACCCTGTCCTATAGAAGTGATGCGCGCGGTGATCGATAAAATGGGTATGCGTGAAATAACAATCGCTTATGGCCTGACAGAATCATCGCCTGTAATCACGCAAACCCGCGTGAATGATGATATTGAACTGCGGGTATCCACCGTTGGCCGCGCATTGCCCAACGTGGAAGTAAAAATCGTTGACCCCGAAACAAAAAAAGAAGTTGACTTCGGCATACAGGGAGAACTGTGCACTCGCGGGTATCACGTCATGAAAGGTTATTACAAAAATCCCGGTGCCACGGCACAGGCTATTGATGAAGACGGCTGGCTCTACTCCGGCGACCTGGCCGTGATGGATGAAAACGGCTATTGCCGTATTACCGGCAGGTTGAAAGATATGATCATACGCAGTGGTGAAAATATTTACCCGCGCGAAATTGAAGAGTTTTTGTATAAACATCCCAAGATACTCGACGTGCAGGTGGTAGGCGTGCCCGACGATAAATACGGCGAAGAAGTAATGGCTTTTATTAGACTAAAAGAAGGCGTGGAGGCAGAACCCGAGGAAATTCGCAGCTATTGTATGGGGAAAATTTCCCGCTATAAAATACCGAAGTATATCACCTTTTGCAACGAGTACCCGATGACGGCATCCGGGAAAATTCAGAAATACAAGTTAAGAGAGCAGGCGGCGGAATTGGTGAAGAACAATAAAATAAAAGTATGATCCGTAACAGAAAGTATTTTTTTATTAGTCTGATAACTATGCTTTTTGTTCAATGGGCAATGGCTCAGCAATGGCCCTTGAACAAAGGCATTCATATTCTTTCTCCTAAATTTTTCCCCGGCTGGCAGGCGCAGAACGTCAGCTTCCCTTTTGTGATCTACGATACCGCCCACGGCCTTTTTCGCATGTATTATGCAGGTTCGTCAAGTACGCAGGTGAATGAAAGTCTCTGGGACCAATGGATGACGGGCTATGTGACCTCGCGCGACGGACTGAACTGGCGCCCTCCCGACGACTATGAACAAATTTTGTTCGCTAAAAAATATTATGAAGGCGACGTGATCAATCCCGATGAACAAAGTAAAATTTTTGATGCTGTGTATGCAGTGGATGCCTGTGTTATTAAAGACGGGCCATCTTACAAGTGCTGGTACACAGGCTGGAACGGCGATGTGGAGCATGTGAGTGAAGGGATCACCAGGAAGAAAAACTTCCGTATTGGTTTTGCCACCAGCAATGACGGAATTGCCTGGAACAAATCAGGGCCCGTCTTCGAAGGTGAAGATCCATTTGTAATAATGGACAATGGCCAGTACCGCATGTGGTATGTGGAAAGCGGAAGTATTCACTATGCCGTTTCGACTGATGCGAAGAACTGGACCAAAAAAGGCCGCCTGCCGCTGGGGGGTGATGAAGTAACGCGCAATCCCGTTGTGTTTAAAAGAGCCGGTCAATATGAATTATGGTATTGCAGAAAGAATACCATCCACCGCGCATTGAGCACCGATGGTATTACCTGGAACAAGGCGAATGAAGTGGAGCTACACCCCGAACCTCCGAAGGGCGTGGGCCGGTATTCACCGTGGACTTCGATATCACCCGACAATAGCGGCGAACTGACACCAGGCAATGTGGTGGTATTACCAGACAATAGTTGCCTGGTGTTTTATGCAAAAAAATATACGGTAAGCCGCGACCTTACGTATGGCAAAAGACAAGCAGAGCTTTCATTTATCTACACAGAACGAGTGAATCCGTGACGAAAACCCTTACCATATACTTACTCTTGATTGCTTGTATCGTTTCCATCATTGCCGGTTGCTCGGCACAGCGGAATTTGCCGGGCGCCGGTGGTGAATGGCTTTCTCCCAACCGCTACCGCGTGCAATTGGTCGTTGACCAGAAAAATATGCGTGCATCCTCTACGCCCGCATCGGTTGAGATTGATCTGAAAAAATTTGACAAACACACCGTGGAAGTGATGGCTTACGACGCGTCGGGCAATCCTGTTGTTTTCGACTCTTCGCGCAGCGGTTATGAAAAATACCTGCTGCCGCACCGCATCGACGAAGCCTTTGGCATCAGCACCGTCACACTCAATTTCATTTTACCAAAAGATAATCTTACCTACTTTGCCTGGTTCGATACAAAATCATCAGGTCTTGGAAAGCCTGACCGATATACAGGTATCATTGGCGATGGCGACCGTTTTACCGAAGGATATAAGCGCCGCGAAGTAAATGCCAGCGGGTACGATTGTTTTGTTGACTTTGATGGTGATGGCGACCAGGACCTGTTCAAAGGCGGCACCGAACCTTACATTTACTATTATGAAAATGTAGGTAATAACAAAATGGTCGACCGGGGTAAGTTAACCTCTGATGGAAAAATATTTGTGGTGCCGCACGACGGTCTTTTCAGAACCTGGCATTCGGTTTCATTTTTCGATTGGGATAACGATGGTGACCAGGATTTGTTTATATACCAACCCACAGGGCCCGGTGCCGACCATACCAACCAGGTAAGCATTTATGAAAACACGACTAAGAGAGGTGGTCAGCTAACATTTACCTATCGCGGCAAATTGCAAACACCCTCCGGTAAATCGTTGGGCAGCACCGTACGCTTTGCCGACCTCGACGGCGATGGCAAAACGGATGTGTTCAGCAACCGGGGCGAAGGCACCATCACTTTTTACAAAAACATCAGCGCCAGCAATAGTCTTTCTGAAATACGCATTGCCGAAGGCATTTATCTCGAAGCCAATGGTATGCCCATTATCTGCTGGAGCGCCACGCCCGATTTTGCTGATATAGACAACGATGGCGACCTGGATATTTTTACCGGCTCGGAAGACGGGCCTATTTATTATTTCGAAAATGTAGGCGACCGCACGAAACCTGTGTTCAGCATGGGTCGCATGGTGGCGTTTTACGAATATATGGACCTGCGCTCGGGCGTGCGGGTGGCTGATTTCGATAATGATGGACTGCTCGATTTTGTGGCGGGCCGTTATTGGGAAAGAACGCAATGGGGTGAACAGCCGCGCATGTATGGCAAGTTGTACAAAAATATAGGCACTCGCACCTCACCCAAATTTGAAGCGCGCGATGCATATGGCGGCGCGCCTTATACCGAACAATTTCAGATTGCTGATGCCGTGCGGCAAAACAGCGTGCGCGCGGTTGACTGGAACAATGATGGTCTGCCCGATTTGGTGGCAGGCGATACCGACGGATGGATATGGTTGTTCAGAAATGCCACCGGCCGTAAATTTCCCGTATTTGCCGCAGGCGAAAAAATTCAAGCTGGCGGAAAACCCATTCGCGTATATGGCGAGTGGGACGAAGCACGCGCTGCCGGTTATGCGCGACCCGAAATCTGCGACTGGAACAATGATGGCAAAAAGGATTTGCTGGTGGCCGATGGCCGCGGATGGCTATTTCTTTATCTCAATATTGGTTCCGACGACAATCCCGTGTTGGCCGAAGGCGTGCGTGTAAAGGCCAACGGCAAACCTATTGATGGCACAGCGCGCGGCAGCGTGCTGGTGTGTGATTGGGATGGCGATGGAAAAAAGGATCTGATATTCGGAATGATTGGCGGCGGTGAGCATAGTGAGTATTACGACTGGCCGCACCAGGACGCCGATCCCTCGCAGGACATGGGCTTTCTTTTTTACAGGAATATCGGTACGGATGCCAGTCCCGAGCTCGCCTTTCCCCAATGGATAAGAGCCGGTAAGGATACGGGCAAAATAATAAAATACAGCCGACCCAATCTCGGTTCATTTGTTGACTGGAACGGTGACGGACTGAAGGACTTCATCGCTTGCGAATTTGAAAGAAATGCAAGAGTGTACATCAATACAAATACAGCCGGTGGTGAACCGAAATTTGAATCATCAGAAACCGGCATCATCATCGTGCAGCCCGCCACCACGCAAATGATGTCGGGCGCCGATGCGGTTGATTTCAATGGCGATGGAGATATAGACATCCTGACGGGGCAGGGTCATGGACAATCGGGACTGAGATTTTATGAGCGCAGTTATATCGACAATTTGTTGAATAATACGCAACCGGTAGTTACCTTAGGAAAATTGCAAAAAAATAAACGCGCACCAAAACCCGGACTTTAACTATGAATCCACAACCTGTTGCCACGGGCTTATTATCTTATGGAATGTCGGGACGGCTTTTTCACGCTCCCTTTCTGCACGCACATCCCGGTTTTAATTTCAGTGCGGTGGTTGAACGCTCGCAGAAAAAAGTAAATGCCGTCTATCCCCATGTTAAAAGTTGTGATAGCCCTGATGAACTCTTCAACGATCCTTCGCTGGAACTCATTATCGTGGACACACCCAATTACAGTCATTATGAATATGCCAGAAAAGCGCTGGAGGCGGGCAAGCACGTATTGATAGAAAAACCATTTGCCACCAGCCTGGCGCAGGCAAAGGAATTGTTTGACCTGGCGAAAAAGCAGAAGCGCTACGTGATGGCTTATCAAAACCGCCGCTGGGACAGCGATTTTCAATCGGTGAAGGCCATTGTTGCAGAAAAAAGATTGGGTAAACTGGTGGAAGTGCATTTGCGTTACGACCGCTACAGGCCCCTGATAGAAGCCAAGCCGCATAAGGAAGAGCCGCTGCCCGGCGCAGGACTGGCCTGGAACCTGGGCCCGCATGTGCTGGACCAGGCTATTTGTCTCTTTGGCCGGCCGCTGCAATTCTTCAAGACTACCGCTGCACACCGCGATAATACAAAAGTGGATGACTATGCGTTTTTTCACCTGCAATACCAGAATGATTTGCAGGTGTATATTCACGTTAGTTTATTGTGCGCGAGGCCGCTTCCTTCTTATGTATTGCACGGCAAAAACGGTAGCTTCATGAGGGGCCGTACCGATATTCAGGAATCGCAGCTCGATAAGGGCATTTCACCGCTCGATCCGGAATATGGAAAAGATACTACTCTTGGCGAGCTCACTTTGGCAGACGAAAACGGCATATTAAAAACAGAAATGGTGCCCGCACCAAAGGGAGATTATTATCAACTATTCGAGGCGGTCTACCAGCAGGTCCGGAATAAGAGGCCTTATCCCATTACGAAGGATGAGATTTTATGTCAAATGGAAATACTCGACCACGCGGATGTATAAAATCGCGCCCATATACGGTTTGCTGCTGCTGATGGCCTGCAGCCAGGAGAAATCGCATACCACCTGGTCTGTCTATCGTGGCAATGCAGCAAGCAATGCCTACTCCGCGCTCGACCAGGTGAATACTGGAAACGTACACCGGTTGCAGGTGGCCTGGACCTACAGCACCGGGGATTCGGGTTATTCCATAGAATGCAATCCCATAGTAGTGAATGGCGTATTGTACGCTACCTCGCCCGCCCTGAAAGTGATTGCGCTGGATGCAGCCACAGGCAAACTCATCTGGCAGTTTGACCCCTCCACCCACATCAAACCCGATGGCGTGAACCGCGGCGTTACCTATTGGGAAGACGACGACGATAAGCGCATATTTTTTTCTGCTTCTTATTATCTCTATGCGTTGAACGCACAAACCGGAGAACTCATTACCAGTTTTGGCGACAGCGGCAGGGTGGACATGCGGCAAGGTCTTGACCGCAACGTGAACCTCATTGCCCTGGAAAATACTTCTCCCGGTATTATTTATAAAGACCTGCTTATCTGCGGCTCGCGCGTGAGCGAAGGTGAGGGCGCGGCTCCGGGACATGTGCGGGCGTTTGATGTGCGCAGCGGCAAACAGGCCTGGATATTTCATACTATACCGAAACCTGGCGAACCTAATTACGAAACATGGGAAGAAGGCGCCTCGCAAAATGCCGGCGGTGCCAATGCCTGGTCGGGCCTGAGCCTGGATGAAAAACGTGGTCTTGTATTTTTTGCTACCGGCTCCTGCGCGCCCGATTTTTATGGCGGTGATCGTAAAGGCGCTAACCTCTACGCCAATTCAGTCGTTTGTTTAAATGCGGCTACCGGGAAGTACGTGTGGCACTATCAACTGGTGCATCACGATACCTGGGACTATGATTTGCCTGCGCCTCCTAACTTAGTAACGGTAACGCATAATGGAAAACGAGTTGATGCCGTGGCGCAGGTTACCAAAACGGGACATGTATTTCTGTTTGAACGTGAAAATGGCCGCCCCCTGTTTGATATTGAAGAAAGAAAAGTGCCGGCCTCCGATATAGAGGGTGAGGAGACCTGGCCCACCCAGCCATTTCCCGTGAAGCCGCCTGCCTTTGTGCGGCAGCGATATACCGAAGCAGATATCAGCGATATCTCTCCCGAAGCCACTGCCTATATAAGAGAGCGCTTGAAAAATGTGCGGAATGAAGGTATGTATACTCCCGCATCTGAAAATGGTTCGCTGGTATTTCCCGGTTTCCGTGGTGGTGGAGAATGGAATGGTGGCAGCTTTGATGTGGAGACAGGCATATTGTATGTCAATGCCAACGAAATCCCCAACATCAGCGGCCTGAAAAAAGTGCCGGTGGTGGAGACAGGAAAGGCGCTATACGAATTGAATTGCGCCACTTGTCATGGCATCGATCGCACCGGCGGCGGTCCGTCATTTCCCTCGCTGATTGATGTGGCCAAGAGAATGACGCAGAGCGACATCATGCAACAAATCAAAAACGGCAAAGGGCAAATGCCAGCCTTTCCCATATTCAACGATGACCAGTTAAAAGCCATCACCGAATTTTTACTGGATCCGCGCAAAGATCACCCGGTGGCCAATAGTAAGCCCGTGGACCCGGCGCAGGTAAAATACAGCTATGCGCATTCAGGCTATGGACAGTTTCTGGATCCCGAAGGCTACCCTGCTGTAAAACCACCCTGGGGCACCCTCACCGCTATCGATCTGAACAAGGGAGAATTATTATGGCAGGTGCCTGTAGGTGAATACGAAGAACTCACCAGGCGTGGCATTCCTCCCACCGGTACGCAAAACTTCGGTGGCAGTATTGTAACTTCAGGGGGATTGGTTTTTGTGGGCGCATCAAAAGATGAAAAGTTCAGGGCATTCGATAAAAAGACAGGCAAGATATTGTGGGAAACAAAATTGCCCTTTGGCGGATACGCTACGCCTTGCACCTATATGGCTGGTGGTAAGCAATACATAGTGATTGCTGCCGGCGGTGGTGGAAAGAATGATACGAAAAGAGGAGATAAGTATATAGCCTTTGCATTGCCATAGCGTGCATTCTCATAACTCTCGGTATTTGAAAAATTGCATTATGCGTTGCCATATCATTTCACTCACCATTATTGTGCTTTTGTTGCAGTCTTGCAGGTCAGAAGAAAATGAATTCGGTACCATAGGTCTTCGTATAGCACAGGACGAAACCACGGGCGCCATTTCCATTTATCATACCGATGGCACAGCGCCGATATTGGTGCAAAATGCTGAGGCGGAATTTCGTCCTTATATCCACCCCATAGTAGCACCCGATGGCAAAGGCATATTGACGGAATATAGTCCTGGTCACCATAAACACCAGACCGGGCTATACTGGGGATTTACACGCGTAAACGGCCGCGATTTTTTTCATCACCCGGGCAAAGACTATTGGAAAAGAGTTTCGGCTAAAATTATTCCCGTGGATAGTGGTGTGCAGGCCGTGAAATGGCAAACTGTTTACGACCTGCTTGATTCGGTGGGCAATACGATGCTTACCGAAACACAAAACTGGACCATGAAACTCGACAGCGGCCGGTACCTGCTGGAACTGCAGTGGAATGGTGAGGCAAAAACAGATATCACTGTCGGCAAATATGACTATGGCGGACTGTTTTTGCGCATGCCCTGGAAAAAAGATATTAACGGCGAAGTGGTGAATGCCGCGCGCCAGCGCAATGAAAAAGCAGAAGGCCAGCGCTCGATGTGGGTAGATGTGGGCATGCAGGTGGAGGGTCGTAATGACCTGGCGCATATTGCCATATTCGATCATCCTGACAATAATGGTTACCCGCAGATGTGGCGTGTGGATGGACAACTGGGTGTTGGCCCCGCGCGTTCACGTGCAGGCGATTGGTTTATAAAGAATGGTGAGACTGAAACCATTCGTCACCAACTGGTAGTGTACACCGGCCAGCTAAACGATGTGGAGCTCACCGAGACCTGGTCGGCATTTACCGGCCAGGATTACAACACCTATAAGCTTTGGGAAATTGCGCAGCGAGAGGGCCGCGAAGCCAAATTCCTCACTCCCGAAGAAGCTGCCAAAACCATGACACTGGTGGACGGCTATTCGGTGAACGTATGGGCCTCGGAGCCTATGATGACCCAGCCCATGGCATTCTGCTACGATGACCGTGGCAGAATATGGGTGGCAGAAAATCTCGATTACGAGTCGCGCGGACGGGGGTTCAGCAACGATGGCAACAGCCGTATATTGATACTGGAAGATACCGACCACGACGGCGTGGCCGACACTAAAAAAGTTTTTCTCGAAGGCATTCCGTTTCCTTCGGCTATTGCGGTAGGCTTTGGCGGTGTGTTTCTCGGAGCTCCGCCCAATCTTTTGTTTATTCCCGATAAAGACGGCGACGATAAGGCTGACATTAAAGATATGGAGGTGAGGCTAACGGGTTGGGGTATTCGTGATAGACATGAGACCATCAATAGCTTTCACTGGGGACCCGATGGCTGGCTGTATGGATTGCAGGGTTTTGCCACTCCTTCAAAGGTGCGCAAGCCAAAAGGTAAGGGAAAGATCTACAAACCCGGCGAACCATTTCCCGAAGACATCCTGCAAGGCGATGGCGTGGACATCAATGGTGGCGTGTGGCGATATCACCCGGCAAAAGATCGTTTTGAGGTGGTGGCGCATGGTTTCAGCAATCCCTGGGGCATTGATTACGATGCAAAGGGGCAGTTGTTCATTACCGCTTGTGTTATTCCTCATTTATGGCACGTGATCCCCGGTGGTATTTACCAGCGGCAGGGGGGGCAGCATTTCAATCCTTATGTGTACAACGATATAAAAACCATCACCGATCATAGTCACCGCTCTGCGCATGGCGGCGCGCGCGTGTATTTATCCGATGCTTTTCCTGCTTCGCAATATGGAAGACTGTTCATGGCTAATATTCATGAGCATGCCGTGCTGAGTGATATTTTAGAAAGAAAAGGTTCGGGATATACGGGTCGTCACGGTGACGATTTTCTGCTTGCGAACAATGCGCAGTTCGTAGGTTTTAGTATGGAACTGGGTCCTGCAGGCGATTTGTATGTGCTCGACTGGCATGATGCTGATATATGCGGAAAAGAAGTTTTGAACAAAAATACCGGGCGCATATTCCGTATTGCACCCAACACTTCACTGGCGGAAAATTTTTCCGGGCGATACGATGATCTCACCAAAATGAGCGACGAGCGGTTGGTTCAGTTACAAACCAGCAAGAGCGACTGGCATGCTCGCCGCGCCCGGCTTATACTGCAACACCGTGCAGCATCGGGTCAGTTGCAGGCCGGCACGCATGCGCAACTGAAAAAATTATTCAACGAAACAAACAATGCCGACTGGAGGCTGCGCGCTATGTGGGCATTGCATATAACCAATGGCTGGACTGTCAATGAACTGAACGCGTTATTAAATGATAAAGACGAGTACGTGCGAGCCTGGGCCATACAATTGCTTTGCGAAGATTTTAATCCTCCAGCCGAAGCCGTCTCTACGTTTACTCAGATGGCAAAGTCGGATGCATCGCCGGTGGTGCGCCTATATCTCGCTGCAGCCTTGCAAAGAATTGATGAAGACTCTCGCTGGCCGGTAGCAGCTGAGTTGGTTAAGCATGCTCAAGACAGCGCGGATCATAACATTCCCAAAATGATATGGCTGGGCATTGAGCCATTGGTAAAAAAAGATCCCACCCGCGCCTTGTCGCTCACGAGCAATGGCGGTATCCCCATGCTGGTGGAATTTACCGCCCGCCGCGCCGTGGATGCCGATGCCACCGAAATAGTGGCTGGTTATATTGAGAAAGTATCATCAACGGATAAACGAATATGGATGCTGAAAGGCATGCGCGATGCTTTGGAAGGAAGATACGATTTGTTGCCGCCGCCCAACTGGAAAGCGGTTGCAGAGAGGTTGTCAAAAGGAGATAAGCAAGTGGCCGCGTTGGTGCTGTCTGTATCTCAGCAATTTGGCGATACAGAAGCAGCCATGAAGTTCCTGGCTACGCTAAAAAATAGAAATGCCCCGGCCGATCAGCGACGCGAAGCATTGCAGGCCATTGCCAACCGGCAACGTAAAGAACTCATTAGTGAATTGCCGGCTCTGTTAAATGAACCATCGATGCGCATTGACGCCATCCGCGCCATTGCCGCTTACGATCATGAACCGCTGGGGAAATTATTGTTGGAGAAATACAGATCGTTCAACAGCGACGAAAAAGCGCAGGCTATCCAGGCATTGGCTTCGCGGCCAAAATATGGATGGCTGCTGGCGCAGGCATTGAAGAAAAAAGAAGTGCCCAAGACAGATGTGCCCGCCTACACCGCCAGGCAATTGTTGCGCGTGGTAGGCAGCGGTTTCATGGAGATTTGGGGCGAACCAATTGAACAATCTTCCGTTGATGAACGTGCCTATATAAAATATAAAAAATTACTGACCGATAAAGCCATCGCCAATGCAAATGTGAATAAAGGGAAAGAGATTTTTATGAAAACCTGTGGCCCCTGCCATAAAATGTATGGCGAAGGCGGTGATATTGGTCCTGATCTGACCGGCAGCAACCGCAACAATATCGAATACATACTCAGCAATGTTATGGACCCCAGCGGAGAAATACAGGATGATTATAAAATGGTAGTGATCACTACGCGAGACGGTCGGACTTATGTAGGCAATATTTCTGCCGAGAATGACAGGCAGATCACTATGCGCATTGTCGGCAAAGAACCCGTTGTTATTTTGAAGTCAGGTATTCAATCGCGCGAGATTACGCCCACCTCACTCATGCCACCGGGATTGTTCAAATCGCTGAGTGATGATGATGTGCTGGCGCTGGTAGCTTATCTGCGCCACATGAAATAAAAAATGGAGAGTGGTTCGCATCAGGTATACTGTGCGAACCGCAACTCCCTGCTGTGGCCATTACCAACCTTTCCTGTATTTTCTTTCCAGGTATTGTTCTGCTTTCGGGTAATTGGGGAATTTCATATTCTTCGCATCCCACTCCAGTGTTACACCGGGCGTGCGAATGGCAACCGTACCCAGGAGTATTGCTTCCGTCATGGGACCGGTTTGCGCAAAATGCGATTCGTTTTTCTCCCTGCCCAGGCAGGCATCTACAAAATGATGATAGTGATTGCGGGCGGGTAATTCCGGTTTTTTATAATCGGCAAATTTTTCTTCAGGCAATAAGATCGCCATTTGCGTGTGGGGTATCAGCAGGTTGCCCCTGGTGCCGATCAGCATGGCCGATTCAGCCGGGTATTTCTCTACTGAATACAGCGCACGGATTTCTTCGGGAGGATAAAATTCACCGTCGAACCATTCCACGGCCAGCGTATCGCTTTCGGTCATGGCATTGCCGGGAAATGTCCAGGTGATATGATTTCCGCGCGGCCAGGTATCCGCCTGCCGCTCTGGTGAATCTTTCCAGGAAGTCTCTACTTCTGCTACAACGGTTTTGGGCGCGGTTAACCCAATTCCTTTCCATACTGCGTCAAAAATATGACAGCCTATATCGCCGCTCCAGCCTGTGCCAAAATCAATCCATGTGCGCCAGATGGCGGGATGATAAATGGCCGGCACATAAGGTCGCATGGGTGCAGTGCCGATCCAGAGATCCCAGTTTAAGTGCTCGGGCGGCGCTTGTCCTTCGGCTGGCCGCGGACCTGGCAGGCGATATTTGGCAATAGCCCCCGGGCGGTTTGAACATAAGTATACGTGTTTGATCTTCCCGATGGCGCCTTCCTTTATCCAGTGTACCCCCGTGCGGTCACCAAGTCCCGATGCATGTTGCGTACCCAGTTGTGTTACCACACCTTTGCGCACGGCAGCCCGGGTAAGTTCGCGCACTTCCGCTACATCGTGACACATAGGTTTTTGCAGGTACACGTGTTTGCCCAATTCAATGGCTTTCATGGCTATCACAAAATGATTGTGGTCGGGCACCGTGATATTGACGGAATCGATATTGTTCTTTTCTTTCTTAAACATTTCACGCCAATCGGCATAAAGTCGCGCGCCGGGAACTAATTCTGCAGCCTTCTTCAGGTTGTTGGCATCCACATCGCAAAGCGCTACAATCTCCAGGTCGGAATGTTTCAGGAAATTGTCCAGGTCGTGCGCACCCATGCCCCCCACACCTATGCAGGCATGACGTAGTTTTTTATACGGACCAGCGGCTTTTGCAACAGATTGCAGAATAAACGGCGCTGAAACAGCGGCAGTGGCCGCGGAAGCGATAAAACGGCGGCGGGAAACGAAACGGCTCCTTTTTTTCATAGTTCGCAAGTGTTAAACCAAAATACTTATTATGCAGAATGTTGCATCGAAAAACGCGAACAATAACTGCGAGAACGCTTCCGGTAATGTTTCCGCTTTTTTAGCATTTTCCCGCTAATACTTATTTCACCGTTACAGTAATTTTCCTTAGTTTTAAATCATAACGATTGCAACTCTTATTGATTACTTGCCAAACTACGCTTTGAGATGGCGAACCTGGTGACTATAAAAGACATAGCCAGAGAACTAAACATTTCCGTATCGACAGTTTCCAGGGCGTTACGCGATACGTATGATGTGAGTCATGATACCCGCGATAAAGTACTGGCTACGGCAGCACGCCTCAATTACAAACCCAATTACAATGCAATAGGCCTGGCCAAAGGCAGCACGCACAACATCGGCGTCATCCTGCCTTTCATTACCAATTACTATTTTTCCACCGTAATCACCGGTATACAGGAAGTGGCCTATTCGAAAGGTTACAACATCGTTTTCTTCGTCACCAACGACTCGCCCGAAAGAGAAGTGGATATCCTCGAAAACCTGGCCATCTCCAGTCTCGATGGATTGCTGGTATCTATCGCTACCGATTCAGATGCGTACGAACATTTCGAACTGGTGCATAAAGAAGGAATGCCCATCGTATTCTTCGATCGCGTAGCCAATGGCATCAAGACATCGAAAGTGATGCAGGATGATTACAACGGCGCTTTCGAGGCAACGGAGCATCTTATCGCTAATGGATATACGAAGATTGCGCACATTGCAGGTCCGCGCGGTTTATCGCTTACGCAGAAAAGGCTGAACGGTTATCTCGCCGCGCTGCAGAAACACAATATGCCCACGCGCGAAGAGTGGGTGATACATTCCGGTTTCAGTCAGCAGTGCGGTGAAGAAGATACCTATAAACTGCTCGACAGCGAAGAAGCGCCCGACGCCATTTTTGCTGTGAACGACCGTAAAGCCATCGGCGCGATGATTGCTTTAAAGAACAGAAAGATCAGGATAGGCAAGGAGGTGGGCGTGGTCGGTTTTACCAATGATCCTGCTTCCACCATCATATCGCCCACGTTGACTACCATAGCCGAACCTGCTTTCGATGTGGGTAAGAAAAGCTGCGAATTGTTGCTGAAACATATCACCAAGAAACATTTTCAACCGGAAGAAGTAATACTGCCTGGGACACTGATTGTGCGCGAGTCGAGCATCAGGAATTAGCCGAATACACGATATTCCCGTTTACAATAGTTGTGGTCACTGATATATTGCTATCGAAGATCACTATGTCGGCGTCTTTGCCTTTTTCCAAAGAACCCTTGCAGTCGTTCACGCGCATGATGCGCGCGGGCGTGGCGGTCATCATTTGAATGGCAGCATGTAATGGCACATCGGCGAGTTGAATCATATTGCGCACCAGCCGGTCGGTGGTAGCTACGCTGCCGGCAAATGAGCTGCGGTCGGGCAGTTTGGCTACACCATCTTCTATGATCACTCTTAACCCCGTATCTTTATTGCCCAACACCGATTCTCCCTCGGGCATGCCGGCGCCGCGCATGGCATCGGTGATGAGCGCAATTCTCTCCGGACCTTTTATTTTATATACCAGTTTGAGTAAGGGTGCGGGCAGATGAATGCCATCGGCAATGATCTCCACATCCATTTCATCAATAATAAAGGCGCTTTCTACAACACCAGCATAGCGGAACGCATTGCGGCGCGTAACACCGCTCATACCAGAATATAGATGCGTCGCCAGCCTGTATCCGTTAGCAAATGCTTCTTCCACCTCTTCATAGATGGCATCGGTATGTGCCAGGGCGGGAATGATATTGTGCTGAAGCAGATATTTTGCAAACTCAATTGCTCCCTTCAATTCGGGTGCCGCGCTCCAGCGCGCAATATTTTTTGAATAAGCAATTACCTCTTTGTATTCCTGCGGGTCGGGATCGCGTATATAACGCGGGTCTTGCGCGCCACGCTGGTTCATGGCAAAGTAAGGGCCTTCCAGGTGCATGCCGATGAACTGTGCCCCTTGCATATTTTTTTTGTTGGCTTGTTCATATATGTCGAGTGTGCGCAGTAAGCCTTCTTTTTCACTGGTGAGCGTGGTAGGGTTGAGTGCCGTAGTGCCGTAGCGGACGTGGGTGCGGGCAATTTCAAGGAATGCTCTTTCACTACCATCCATAAAATCGTGACCTCCGCCGCCATGCACATGAATATCTATGAAACCCGGTGAGATATAGTTCCCTTTTGCATCGATGGTTTGTGCTTCAGGTGCTTCTATATCACCTTCTGCAATGGCTGCTATCACGCCATCACGCACCAGCACCGCGCCCCGGGGAATAATACGGCCGGGAGTAATTACCTGTCCGTTATATATTTTCAGCAATGCTGGCATGAGAGGCTTTCAGTTTATGTCCAACGCCTGATCTTGTGTCCGTAAGTAGCATAAAAAACAAGATAGGCATAGCAGGGAAATAGTACCCAATATGCATCGCGCAAATTATACATATCGGCGAAATATCCGTAAAAAAGCGGTACAATGGCGTTGCCACACAAACCCATGATCAAAACAGAGGCGCCCAGTTTGGTAAACTTGCCCAGTCCATCGATAGCCAATGGCCAGATGCCTGCCCAAATCAATGAATTCGGAAAACCGAGCAGCACCACAAACCAGATGGAAATATCGGTTTGATGTCCCAAAATATTCACCGGTCTCGTAGCGAATACGATCAGCAAGGTGAGTATGAGTCCAAGTATGGTACACATGCGCAATACATTTACCTGGCTCATAAACTTTGGTATCACGATGATGCCGAAAATATATCCGCAAATAGTGATGAACAGGGTGTAGGAAGGAAATGTCTTGGCTTCGGGCAACTGAATATCCATGGAACCCGCATAACCAATGATGGTATCGATAGCGATCACCTGTGTGCCTACATGTAAAAAAATGGCAATTGCACCGAGTATGAGGTGGGGAAATTGAAGAATGCCTTTCTTACCCGCGTTGGCCTGCGCCAGTTCTTCGCTTTCGCTTTCTGTATCTATTTCCGGCAGCGGCGAGTACCTGATCATGATGCCCAGCGCCAGTAGCAATGTGCCCATGCAGGCATAAGGTACAATAACGCGCCTGATCAGTTCATCGAGAGCAGCGGACCTTTCTGCCTCGCTCATGGAAGGTAGCTGCGCGAATAGTTCGCTGTCGGTAGCGCGCAACACCACGGCGGCAAACAGGAGGGGCGCCAGTATGCCCGCGCCTTTATTGAATATACCCATTATGCTTATGCGCTGTGCGGCCCGCTCGCGCGGACCAATGATGGTGATATAAGGATTGGCGGCGGTTTGCAATATGGCGAGACCAACACCAATGGAAAATAATCCCACAAGAAATATTTCGAAAGTGCGTACCAGTGCAGCGGGTATGAACATGAATGCGCCCAGTGCCATAAAACTGAACCCGATCATCATACCTTTCTTAAAGCCTTTTGCTTTCAGCAGATAACCTGCAGGCACCGACATCACAAAGTAAGAGATGTAAAATGCAAAGACGACGAGGTAAGACTGAAAATGATTCAGCTCGCAGGCAATCTTGAAGTAAGGAATGAGTATGGAGTTGAGCCAGGAGACAAATCCAAATGTAAAAAACAACACAGCAATGATACCTATGGAAATATAGGTATCGCGTTTGCTTAGGGAAGCTACATCCACGGCGGCTATGTCTTTTTTCATTTGTACAGACAATATTATTGAAATTTTAAAGCGGCTGATATGAAATGAACGGAAACGTTCTCGCTTTTTTCAATTTTCAAAAAGCCTGATTTTGTTAGCTTCAAATCATGAGAAGCATACAGACGGTAATTACTGCCATACTCCTGTTTTTTGTAGCCGGTTGCAATAGCAACTCGTCCGATAACAAGACGGCTGCCGGAAAATACGGCGGTCCTGCATTTAAAGAGCACGTGCGTTCTACTCCTGCCCGCAGCCCCGAAGAAGAAAGAAAGGGTTTCAAACTACCCGAGGGTTTTGAAATTACGCTATTCGCTTCTGAACCCCAGATCGGTAAACCGATCAATATCGCCTTTGACGCCCGGGGCAGACTTTGGGTGACGCAGTCTTTTGAATATCCTTTTGCTGCCTCGCCTTCAAAAGGAAGGGACAGGCTCACTATCCTGGAAGATACGGATAATGACGGACGCGCGGATAAATTCATACATTTCAATGATACGCTCAATATTCCTATCGGCGTAATGCCGGTAAACGATGGCGCTATAGTGTATAGCATTCCAAATGTTTATCGTTATACCGATAATGATGGTGATGGTAAACCCGATGAACAAACGAAATTATTTGGCCCGTTTGAATACCGGGATACGCATGGTATGGTGAACAATTTCATAATCGGTTACGACGGTTGGGTTCATGCATGCCATGGGTATACCAACCGCTCGAAAATTGCGGGTGCAGATGGAGATACGATCCGGATGACCTCCGGCAATACTTTCCGCTTTCGCCGCGACGGCAGCAGGGTAGAGCATACCACAGATGGCCGCATCAATCCTTTTGGTCTTACTTATGATGAACTGGGTTATCTCTATTCCACCGATTGTCATACTTCACCTTTATATCAACTGATTCGTGGCGGAGACTATACCCAGTGGGGCAAAGAAAATATTATGGGCTTTGCACCCGATATGAAGCCGCTTGAAAATGAAGCTACCGCGCTGGCAGGCATTGCCTATTATGCCGACACAAAATTTCCCGAAGCGTATCGCGGCAATTTTTATATAGGCGATGTAGTGGCGTGCAGGGTTTATCGCAATTCATCTGCCTGGAAGGGCAGCAGTCCTGTCGGGAAAAAAGAAGAAGACTTTTTGCTAAGCGAAGACCCCTGGTTCAGGCCCGTGGATGTGAAACTGGGACCTGATGGAGCACTATATATTGCCGATTTTTACAACAGCATTATTGGTCACTATGAAGTGCCGCTCGATCATCCTAAGCGCGACAAGACAAGGGGGCGCATCTGGAGAATTACCTATAAGGGAAAGGTGAACAAAAAACAGAACCTGGCTGAGGCGCCGCTGCAGGAACTGCTGGCCGCGTTGAACTCTGACAACCTGCCTTTGCGACTTATGGCCGCCGACCAGATGGTGGAACGAATAGGGCAGCCATCCGCTGAGCCTGCAAAAGCATTGATCAATAAAAGCAATGCAAGCCCCCATGAATATGTGCACGCACTATGGGTATTGCAACGATTAAATGCATTGACACCGGAAATTATTCAACGTTCATCATCGCATAGCAACACCACCATCAGGCTGCATGCATTACGGGTACTGGCCGAGCAGGGCGATAAAAATCAAATGGCGCATGAAATTGCATTGAAAGCAATGACCGATGCCGACCCACATGTGCAAAGGGCGGCTACAGAATTGCTGGCGCAATATGTTACGCTTAATACTGTAGAACAAATTATCGCTCAAAGAAAGAAAACTCCCGGCTTTGATACGCACCTGGTCTATACGCAGCGGTTGGCGCTTCGCAGTTTGTTGCGTAATGACTCATTGCTGAATGAGGTCGTCGCAAAGCAATGGAGCGTAGAAGATGGTGCTTTTTTGTGTTCTGTAATGCCCGGCGTGCAGACTGCAGCTTCAGGGCAGTTTCTCTTTAACTATGTAAAAGCAAACACGCTGCCTGAAGATGAGCTGGAGAGGGCTTTTAAACATATTGCTCGTTTTATTCCTGGAAAAGAATTGAACGAAGTGATTCATACAGCCAGGCAGCGGGGAGAAGGCAATGCCGGTCTGGAGTACGTCATTTTCCGACAGGTGCTTCAGGGATTTGCCCGGCGAGGCATTAAAGAAAATGATGCGCTTGCGACATGGGGCAGGCAAATAGCCTCGCAATTGTTGCCTTCAGACTTGCTGGCAAAACCGGCAGATGATTCAAAAGCGGCAAGGGACAAACTAATCGATAAGATTGGCTTTGCCATGAACCTGGCAGGAAGATATAAGCTTAAATCTTTACAACCCCAGTTGCTCACCGCATTTGGCGATAGCTCGGTAGCTCCTGAAATACGTATTGCTGCGATGGAAGCGTTGATGAAGATCGATGCCGCCAAACACCATGACATCATTCAATCAACTTACGACAATACTGCGAGCAGCGATGATTTCAGGAGAAGAGTGCTCACCTCGCTGGCGCAATTTCCCGGCACTACGATCAATGGCCTTTTACAAAAAATAAAAACTATTCCGCCCGACCTGCATCAGCCAATGGCCATTGCTTTGGCAGCTTCTCCACAGGGCATCGATATTCTTTTTGAAAAAGTAAAGAAGGGTGAAATTTTTCCCCGCACATTGATACAACCCAAGGTGGAGGAGCGGTTGATGTTGAATATGAAAGGTCTGCAAAAAGCCCAATACGAAACGCTGACTACCGGCCTTGAAAACATCAATAAAGAACGTCAAAGCCTGGTTGCGGGGCGCATCACAGATTTTCGGTATGCAAAACCAGCACCTTCGCCCGAAGTGGGACGCACGGTGTTTGTGCGCAACTGCACGCCTTGTCATAGTGTTGGTGGCGAAGGTGGCAGCATCGGCCCGCAGCTGGATGGCGTAGGCAAGTGGGGGGCCACTGCATTGATTGAAAAAATACTCGACCCCAACCGCAATGTATCGGAATCGTTTCGAAACTACACGATTCAATTAAGAGATGGTAAACAACTTACCGGTCTGTACCGTCGCGAAGAAGGCGAGGTAATCGTGTTTGCCGATGTGTCCGGCCAGGAATTCAGCGTTGCGAAAAATGATATTGCTGCGCGCACGCCTTCAAAATATACTTTGATGCCCGATCAGTTCAGCACAACAATTTCTCCCGAGGATTTCAATGCGCTGATTGCTTATTTACTAACAATCAAAAACTGAAGGGTAATTTCTATCCACCATGCTGCCAGCATTTGCCTCCCGATCGTGCCGAGCGCGAGCAGCGTGTACCTTTCCTGGTGATGGCTGTGCATTGACCGGGTGAAGAAGTTTTCGAAGATGACTTTAGTGTTTGAGGTGGCGCCTGGGATTTCACAGATGGAGCATGCGAATTGTAGCAGTAACCGCAGGGCTTGCGCCCCAAAGATTTTGCTTTATCAAGACTCATTTTTTCAACCACTGCCCGGCACTGGCTGAGTCCCTGGCATCGATGACTGTGGTAGGCGTAACTTGCCGTGCCTTTGCAGATGAGGACATCGCCTTTCGTCTGGCAGCTGGCCGGGAGCGAGAAGACCAGGAACAGGAGATATAGGTGGATTTTCATGAATCGGAACAGTTATCCTTACTCGTAGTAACGCACTTTATCAGAATTTATTTGAAATTCCCCTTTCGGGAGGACTGGTGAATAGTGGAGAGTTGCCGTTCTGACTATTCACCGTCCCGTGTTCAAGAAAAGGAAAAGGGGGTAAGCACAGATATTGTATATGAGCCGGGGGTTAATGTCTTAGCGTTACTTCAAATCTATAAAAGCGAATGAAGAATTTCTTACGGAAAACCGTAAGCCGAAAAAATTGAGTGCGATCAAATTATGCCCATATCCTTGCAAAAAGCAATCAGCTGCTCGTTGTTATTACACTGCAGCACCTGCCTGATATGTGCCAGGCGTTTTTCGATGGTGCTGAGGCCATTGGGACGAATTTTCATTTGCTGCAGCTGCTCCGGTATACGGTTTTGGCGAACGCCTTGAGCCAGTAAGGAAATGACGGCGATATCGAATTCGGTGAACTCGTGCGAGTTTTTCTGCCGGAACAATTGCGAAAGATGGCGAGGCAGGTAACGTTGGTTCTGGCTGATACTTTCAAAGGCGAGCTTCAGTTCTCTTACATCATGCCGCGCCTTGCGCACATAGCCGTCAATTTGATGATGTTCGAAAAGTCTTTCGATAATGTCGGGCTTGCTTTCGGCAGAGAACACCAGTATGCGCAGACCGGGCTGTTCCTGTCGCGCGGCGGCAATCAGCTCGCGGCCATCTTCTATAACTTGGTCGCGACCATCGGCCTCGAAATAGAGATCGGTGATGAGCAGGTCGTAAGGCCATTTGAGTTGCTGCGCGTACCTTATTTTCTGCAATGCGTCATCGCAGTAGTAGGCATAGTCTATATCTTTTATCTCCATTTCTTCCAGGATCTTCCTGACAGAAATGTTGGCGCTTTCGTGATCTTCTGCAATCAGTACTTTGTTGATCATTTTGAATGGGCTATTGGGAAAGTAATTATCAGTTTCAGGCCATGGGGTGAATGACGGTCAAATATAATATGGCCGCCGATTGCATTTATACGGTTTCCCGTATTGGTTAGCCCATTGCCCTGGCGGAAGTCCGGGCCTAGTCCCACGCCATCGTCCTGGTAAAGTATGACTGCCTGGTTTTCCTGTTGTTCAAACTTGATCACCACATTTTTCGCGCCGCTGTGTTTTTTCATATTCACCATCAGTTCCTGGAGAATATGCTCTAGTTCTGTTTTTGCCTGTGCACTCACGCGGCTCCATAGTTCATTACTGTTACCCACCACCACTACTTTGGTTTCGGGGTTGGCAAAAGATGTAAGCAGGTTAGTGACAGTTTGCTGGAAGCCATCTACAGGTTTGTTCGGTATTTCGTATGAAATGTCGCGCGATTTTTCATAGAGAATTTCGAGCTGATCGAGTAATTGTTCTATATTGTATTCCGGGTCATATTCTATCTTACTCATAATACTATAAAGGCTGTTCGCCACCACGTCGTGTACTTTGCGTGAGAGTTCAATCTCCGCTTCCCGAACGGCATTTTTACGTTCTTCTTCCATGCGTCTTTTTCGCCTGTGGTAATAACTTATTCCGGCAATAGCACTGACAATGAGCAGTACCACTATGGAATAAAAAGCGGTGCGTTGCCGTATGATCTGGAATTTGCTTTCGGCAACATCTTTTTCGAGCACGAGTTTTTCTGCTTTGTTCTTTTCAGACTCATACCTGATCAGTGCAAACTGGTTTTTGGCAGTATTGCGTGCGGATTGCACGCTGTCGTTGATTCTTTGATAAATATCAACCCAGTTGACCGATCGTTTGGCGGTTTCGAGCTTGATCAGTTTCAGAAGGGCTTCCATCTGGTCGTCCGGGCTGTTGTTTTGTTTAGCGACCTCGTACATTTTTCGCGCGTAAACCAATGCTGAGTCGGGCCGCGAGTTGGCGTAGTAGTCACACAAATGAGCATAACTGGCATTCAGTCCCCAGTTATCATTTTCCCCGGCACGTAAATGCATAGCGGTCCACAATTCGGGCAGCGGATTGTATGCAGGGTTTTGCAACCATTTAGCCATAGCCCTGTTTGACAAAATCCTTGCGTATTCCTTCTTGTTGTGCGCGCTCAGGTGGATGATGGAATCGTAAATTTTTATCGCTTCTTCATACTGGTGTTTTTTCTGGTAGGCCACCGCTTTGCCGTTCAGGGAATAGGGAAGCATGTCTTTTCTGTTCGAAAACCTCAAGGCGGAGTCGTAGTAGGAAAGTGCAGCCTCATAATTTTTCAGGTCGATGTAAATGTTGCCAAGGGTAGTATAGACTGAAAACAAACTGTAATGGTCAGTCGGCTTATTTTTGTTGAGGTGTTTTATAGATCCCAGCAGACTTTCTTCGCCGCCGGTATAATCACCGGCTCTGCGTTGGATCAAACCCATGAAATTGTATGCTGTGGCGATTTCCTGGCTGTCTTTCGACTGGTTAACAACCTGGTTGAAATAGTAAAAGGCAGAATCATGATTTTTCTGGTAGAGATCATATGCCTTATAAAAATCCGGTGAATAGGAAGTTTGTTCAGTCTTCGCCGGTTGGGCTTTGGGTGTTTCTTCTTTTTTTTCATTGCTGCCGGCAGCGCAGCCGGCAAGCAGGGTTAGCAGCAGTAGTTTGATTTTGGTCATTTGCGCTAAATATAAAAAAACATAGTTTTCGGCGAGTGGGGGCAAAAAAAACAAGGCAAGAATAATCCTGCCTTGTTCTGCGTTCTTGATTGGGATTAACCCCCGCTGCCGGGAGGAGGCGGAGGTGGAATGGGCGGTGGATCGCCTGTTTCGCCGCCGGTGTCGTTGGTTGACATGGTCTGCGGCACGTTTGTATTACCATGGCCGCCATTATGGACCTGGTCAGGGCACAGCAATGCCCAAAGTATCAGGAAAAAAATATGATACATAGTTTTGATTTTTGATTGTTTGGGGAAAAGCGACATCGTGCGCGAGCGTGCGGTGCCGCGTTAAGGCAGGTAAGCAGCGCTTCTTACCTGAGGGAAGAGTGGGTATTGATAGCGGGTCTGGACAACGCTTCCCTGGCCGTCTATCCATCGCCGCTATCGCCACCCGTACAATCAATCCTGATCAGTGAGCCTCTTAGCTAAGGAGGGGGGTGATTGATTGGCGAGGTGAAATTAGTATCGCTTAGAACACTGATCCATATTGCGTTCCGCTAATTCCGGTCATTCCGGTTTTGCCGCTTGGTTAATTCCGGAAAGTCTGGTTGCCCCGATTTAATTGACTTGATTTATATATGGCCCGACTGGATGTTAAGTATATAAAGGCAGTTCTTGATTGCTACGATCAGAAGAAAAAAGCAAATGAGCTGCGTTCGGGTTTGGCTCATCCTTCTCCTGCCCGACTCAGGGAGGAATGTTTATTTGCTTTTAAGAATCGATACTCTGGCAATGATCGGCAGACTCTCCTGAATTTTTTTGGCGTGGCTAATGAGTCAGAGCTTTCGGAGCGTTTTATCAAAAAGTTCGATCGGGATAAATTTAGACCTGTTGCAAAATTTATTCAAAGGCAAGTTGAGGATCCTGACCCAAAGAATGTGGAGTTGGTGGCGTGGTTAATCGAATTTGAACCGAGACCTTGTACAAATTGGACTGAGGTCTCCAAAAAGAAGCATTCTGCGGATGATCAGAAGAATGGGAGGTATGACACAGGTGGTTCAACTCAATCGACATCAGCCGGGTCTAATGAGGACCCGTATTATACGGAGCAGGGATTAGTTACAATTCCTGTTCCTGGAGGAAAGTCATTTTTCAATTTTAGGACAGTCATTGTATTTGGCCTGGTTCTGATTTTTTTGGTGGCATTTGCCTTTGTATATAAGACATTTTACAACAATAGTGACAATCGCAAGTTCCCGGAATCTGGCTTATGCATGTATTGGGCGGGCGACCGATATGTGCGGATATCCTGTGATCAGAAATTAGGAGATAATATAATAGTAATCGCATATGATTCGGTTGTGTATCACAACATGAGGAGGGTAACAGAACCTGATACTATCACTTTTCATTCCATCGGTAAACTTTGGTATATCAAACGAAATAATCAGTGTGAGTTCTTCACATGTGCGGGGAAATATCCGCTTGATCTGAAATCTGATTTAAGGCCGGCAACACAGCGTATTATTAAAAACCTGATTGATAGCAGGCATAACGCAAACAGTAAGTAGCTAAATTTTTTACTTTTAGTTTAAGTCAACCACCATGCATCAAAAGCAACAATCACTAATCATTCACTAAATTATTGAGTTTCAGCAAGGCAAAAATTTTTGGCATGAATTACTAAAAAATTTAGTAAACTTGCCAAAAATCGAATGGGTTCGGTTATGCCGGCTGCACAGGCACATATTATTGAAAAGCTGCGCAGGGATATATTGTCTCTGCAGGGTTTGGCAAAACCAGTCAGGCAGCACGACTGGTCGAGAGGATTAGGTCCGATCAGCCAGGCATTCCCCAACCAATATTTCCCCACCAGCGCAGTGCATGAATTCCTGGTGGCTACAGCGGAGGAAAAGGCGGCAAGCAGCGGATTTATTGCGGGTTTGATATCATCCATCAATCATATTCCGGGTGTGATGGTATGGATTGGTACCAAACTGCAGGTTTATCCTCACGCTTATAAATTCTTTGGTATCGATCCTGAAAAGATCATTTTCGTGAGCCTTGATCGCGAGAAAGATGTTTTGTGGGCGGTGGAAGAATCATTGAAATGCGAGGGTTTGTCTGCAGTAGTGGGTGAATTGAGAGGTTTAAGTTTTGATGTGAGCAGGCGACTGCAATTGGCAGTGGAAAAATCTCATGTCACTGGCTTTATCCTCAATCATAACACTTCTTCCATCAACGCCAACACTTGCGTAAGCCGGTGGAAGATTAGTCATCTCCCAAGTGCTGTGTATGATGATTTACCCGGCATCGGTTTTCCGCGATGGCAGGTTGATTTATTAAAAGTGCGCAATGGTCAACCTGGCTCCTGGCAGGTGGAATGGAGCGCGAGTAAGTTTCGTTTTGAGACCAGGGCAAAAACCGTTGGTATCAGCGAACGCAGAAAAACAGGTTAGCGATGAGAAAGAGATTCGTGTCGATATGGTTCCGTTACCTGAAGACGGATTGGTTTTCGCGCCGGCATACTCACCTGGCCCTCGTGCCCTTTGTATTGGCCTCGCCCGACCATGGCCGAATGGTCATCACTTCGATGAATCATTGGGCCGAAGCTGCGGGCGCTTGTATCGGTATGCCCGTTGCTGATGCCCGCGCCATCATTCCGGGTTTGGAAGTGCGAGATGATGATCCTGCCGTTGGAAAAAAATTGTTAGAAAAAATTGCACGCTGGTGTGTCCGCTATAGTCCTGTAGCGGCAGTAGACGAACCCGACGGTATATTAATCGATGCTACCGGTTGCGCACATTTGTGGGGTGGGGAAAAACAATACCTGGCCGATATATACACACGGTTGAAATCGCTCGGCTATATGGTGCGGTTGGGAATGGCCGATACCATTGGTATGGCCTGGGCTACGGCGAGGTATAAAAAAGAAGGCGTCATTATAGAACCAGGTCAGCAGGCCATAGCGCTCATGGATCTGCCTCTGCAGGCGCTGCGCCTGGCTCCGGAAATGGCTGAGCGCTTGTACCAGTTGGGCCTCGACAAAATAGGCGAGTTCATCAATATGCCGCGCTCAGCCTTGCGCAGGCGGTTCGGCAACCAGATCATTACGCGTTTGCACCAGGCTTTGGGTAATGAGGAGGAGTTCATAGATCCTGTGATTCCGCTGGAGCCCTACCAGGAAAGACTGAACTGTTTTGAACCCGTGGCGACGAGAAAGGGAATTGAACATGCCCTCGAACAATTGCTCGAAAAATTATGCGGCCGGCTAAGCAAAGAAGGGAAAGGCATCCGCTCGTGCGTGTTTACCTGTTATCGTGTGGATAATAAAATTCAATCCATCGGGATAAAAACCACAAGGGCCGGATTCACCACCAAACATCTCCTGAAGCTCTTTGAAAATAAAATTGAACAGATTGAACCGGCATTGGGTATTGAATTATTCATATTGACTGCCGACAAGGTGGAAGATGTACTATGCACACAGGAAAGTTTCTGGAACGGTACGGGAGGTTTGCAGGATAAGCATCTTTCCGAGTTGCTCGACAGGCTGACGGACAAATTCGGGGCAGAAAAAATTGCGCGCTACCTGCCGCAGGAACATCACTGGCCGGAACGGTCATTTAAGGCCGCTTCTTCGCTGGATGAAAAGCCAGTCACTACCTGGAGAAATAACCGTAGGCCATTGCAACTGCTCGCTAGACCGGAAAAGATTGAAGTTACTTCGATCATTCCCGACTATCCGCCAATGAATTTCCGCTACAAGGGTAAGCTGCATACCATTAAACGTGCGGACGGTCCTGAGCGCATTGAACAGGAGTGGTGGCTGGAGAAAAGTCTGCACCGGGATTACTATTGCGTGGAAGATGAAGACGGCCGCCGCTATTGGGTATTCCGGCTGGGACATTATGAAGACAATAAAAAGCCCCAATGGTATATGCACGGATTCTTTGCATAAAAATGAGTGGCGATGAAGTATACGGAATTACAGGTGACATCCAATTTCAGTTTTCTGCGCGGCGCTTCGCACCCGGAGGAACTGGTTGACCAGGCCGCGAAACTCGGCTATACTGAAGTGGCGATCACCGACCGAAACACTTGCGCCGGCATCGTGCGGGCGCATGTTATCGCGAAAAAAGCAGGAGTAAGACTCATCCCCGGTTGCAGAATTGACCTGGCAGACGGTCCCAGCCTGGTAGCTTTGCCTGAAAATGTGGAAGGATATTCCAAATTGTCCAACCTGCTTACAACCGGTAATATCCGCACAGAGAAAGGGAAATGCCTGTTGTATAAATCAGATGTATTTAACCTGAAAAGCGATATACGCTGGATACTGGTTCCCCCCATGGAGTTGAATGAGGCATTCGATTTGGAGCAGGCGTTCAAAAATGAAGTGGCGCAATACAAAGATGCATTGGGTGATGCACTTTACCTTTCGGCCAACACACAATATACCGGCATTGACAACAAGATACTGCACCGGCTGTCACAATTGTCGGCCTATTACAATATTCCGCTCGTCGCCACCAACGATGTGCATTACCATCATCCGTCGCGGCGCGCATTGCAGGATGTCTTGACCTGTATCCGGGAAAAATGCACGATCTATAACGCGGGTTTTCGTTTGCATGCAAATGCCGAGCGTTATTTGAAACCAGCCGATGAAATGATCAGGTTGTTCTGGCAATTTCCCGACGCCGTCAGGCGCACACAGGAAATAAAAGAAGCCTGCCAGTTCACGCTCGACCAATTGAAATTTGAGTATCCCAAAGAATTATCGGCAGACGGCCGTTCGCCGCAGGAAGAACTTGTGCGGTTGACCAGGGAAGGGGCGAAAAGGCGTTTTGGAGAAAATATACCGGAAGATATCGTCAGGAGAATCAATCATGAGCTGGATTTCATTGCCAGGAAAAATCATGCTCCATTTTTTTTGCAGGCTTATGATATTGTGCGTTTCGCCAATGAGAAAGGAATATTAAACCAGGGACGCGGCTCAGCAGCCAACTCCACGGTTTGTTATTGTCTTGGCGTAACCGCAGTTGATCCCACAAAAATTGATTTGCTTTTTGAGCGTTTTGCCTCTGAAGCCCGCGACGAGCCGCCTGACATAGATATAGACTTCGAACACGAGCGCCGCGAAGAAGTGATGCAGTATGTGTTTCAGAAATATGGCCGCGACCGCGCGGCTATTGTGGCCACGGTTACGCAACAACATTTTCGCGGCGCCATTCGTGATGTGGGAAAAGTGATGGGTTTATCAGTGGATACCATCAATGTGTTGAGTAGTCTTTCATGGGGATTTTCAGACGAGGGCCTGGAAGAAAACCAGGTCATAGAACTGGGACTGAATCCCCGGGATCCTCATTTGAGAAAAGTGTTGCACCTTACTCAGCAGTATATCGGTTTTCCGAGACAGTTAGGACAACATACGGGCGGCTTTGTCATCACAGATGGTAAGCTGTCTTCACTTTGTCCCATTCTGAATGCGAGGATGGAAGACAGAACCTGCATCGAATGGAATAAGGACGATATAGATGCCCTGGGGTTTCTGAAAGTAGATGTGCTGGCGCTGGGCATGCTCACCTGTATCCGCAAGTCGTTTGATTTATTGCGTGAGCATTACGGTATGTATATGACGCTGGCCAACGTGCCGCAGGATGATCCCGCCGTGTATGATATGATCTGCAGGGCAGACACCATCGGCGTTTTCCAGATCGAAAGCCGCGCGCAGCAGTCGATGTTGCCCCGGCTAAAGCCGCGCTGCTTTTACGACCTGGTAATTGAAGTGGCCATCGTGCGGCCCGGACCCATACAAGGCGATATGGTGCATCCATACCTGCGCCGCCGCAATGGCGAAGAGCCGGTGGAATATCCATCCAAAGAACTCGAGAGTATCCTGAAAAGAACACTGGGCGTGCCCTTATTCCAGGAGCAGGCGATGAAGATTGCGATGGTAGCGGCGAATTTCTCTGGCGCCGAAGCGGATGCCTTGCGTAAAAGTATGGCAACCTTCAAAGCAAAAGGTATGGTGAAACATTTTGAAGACAGGCTGATACAGGGCATGGTAAAAAAAGGCTACAGTGAAGAATATGCGCGCCGCGTGTTCAAACAGCTCGAAGGTTTTGGCAGCTATGGCTTCCCCGAAAGTCATGCCGCCAGCTTTGCTCACCTGGTGTATGTTTCGGCCTGGATTAAATGTCATTACCCCGATGTGTTTGCCTGTGCCTTGCTGAATAGCCAGCCAATGGGTTTTTACCAGCCATCGCAGATCGTGGACGATGCCAAAAGACATGGTGTAGAAGTGCGGCATGTGGATATTAATTATTCCAGATGGGATAATCTGCTCGAGGAACATTCAGGCAAATACCGGGCACTGCGATTGGGATTCCGGCAGGTGAAAGGCTTACACGATGAAGAATGTAACAGGTTGGTAGAAGCGCGAAAGGAACCATTTACCCATATCAATCAATTGCGCGACTTGGGGATATCACAAGCTACCCTGGAAAAGCTGGCCGAAGCAGATGCATTTCGTTCTATAGGACTGGACAGAAGGCAGGCGCTATGGGAAGTGTCTGCCAAAGACCGGCCGGAAGCTTTATTTGCCGGAAAAGAACCCGAAGATGCAAAACATGAAAACGTACGTCTGCCCATCATGACCATGTCGGAGCATGTGGTGCAGGATTATAAGACTATTTCGCTTTCGCTGAAAGGTCATCCTGTAAGTTTTGTGCGGGAAAAATTAGAACAGTTGCGCGTTACCCCTTTATCACAATTGGCATTTATGAATGATGGTGATGAGGTGAAAGTGTCGGGATTAATACTTGTTCGCCAACGACCGGAAACCGCCAAAGGCATTTGTTTCATGACCATCGAAGACGAGACAGGCAATGGCAACCTGGTGTTCTGGAAAGATCTGTTTGAGCAATATCGCAAACCCATTATGCAGGCCAAATTAATTTTGGTGGAAGGAAAATTGCAGAAAGAAGGCGATGTGATACATGTTATTGCCTCAGCGTGTTATGATATATCCGGTATGTTGCGTGGGTTGCTGGCGCCAAAGGTTAAATCATATATGCCCGAGTTGCAAAATACCGCAGAGATTAAATTTCCTGAAGCGAGGAATTTTAAATAGGAAAAAGCTATAAATTCAATCCTCTACTCCAGGAAAACATGGCAAGACTAAACAGGAGAAAATTTATACAGCTTACTGCGCAATCTGGCGTAGCGCTCGCGCTCGGCAATTCACTGATCGAGCGGGCACTTTCGGTAAGGGCATACAATCGGTCCAAGACCATCAAAGATGTGCAGCATGTAGTGATCCTGATGCAGGAGAATCGCTCCTTCGATCACTATTTCGGTACACTGCGTGGTGTTCGCGGATTTGGTGACAGGTTTCCGATACCATTGGAAAGCGGGAAACGAGTGTTTGAACAATCGGATGGTAAGAAGATCATTCCGCCTTATCATGCCGATCACAAAACTTCGAACGCGGCGTTGATACAAGGCACGCCGCATAATTTTCCTGATATGCAGGCTGCCTGGAACCAGGGTAAGTATGGTTATTGGCCTCTGTATAAGACGCCATACTCTATGGCCTACTACACGCGCGAAGAAGTGCCTTTTCAATACGCGTTGGCGGAAGCATTCACCATATCTGACGCCTACTTCTGTTCGGTTGCCACTGGCACTGATCCCAACCGCATCGTGTTTTGGTCGGGCTCCAATTTCGATCCTAAAAAGCGCGAAGCCGGGGAGAACTGTACGGATGAATTTTCAGAACCGGTCAACCTGCGTTGCTGGATAAAAGGCACGATGCCGGAGCCGGGTTATACCTACCAGGGCAATGCATTTACATGGCCCACAATACCCGATGTGTTGCAGAAAGCTGGCATTTCATGGCGCATCTACCAGGACCCGAACAACAACTGGACGGGCGCGATGCATGGCTGCCTGGCATTCGAAAGTTTTCGCAATGCAAAACCCGGCGATCCGATATATGAGAATGGTATGCGTCACTGGTCGCTGGAACAACTGAAACAGGATGTGCTGGACAATAAACTGCCGCAAGTGGTTTGGGTGCTTCCTTCGCAGGACGATTCGGAACATCCCGGCGCGCCATCGAGTCCATATCGCGGGGCCGACTTCACACACCGCGTGCTCGATGCCATTACGTCTAATCCCGACGTGTGGAGTAAGACAGTGTTCTTCCTCACCTTCGATGAGAATGATGGTTTGTTTGATCACCTGCCTGCACCTGCGGTACCTTCGTATAACCTGGACGGTACGCTGGCGGGTAAATCAACTATCGATTTGCGCGGTATGTATTTCATCAATGAGGGCGGTCCGGATAAAAAAAATTATCTCGACAAAAGAGATACGCTCAGCGGTAATATTCGTCCCTGGGGTTTTGGTCCGCGCGTGCCACTTTATATCATTTCGCCCTGGAGCAAGGGCGGATGGGTAGACAGCCAAATTGCCGATCACACTTCGGTGGGACAGTTTTTGGAAAAGCGTTTCAATATTGAGATTCCCGCTATCAGTCCCTGGCATCGCGCGGTGAGCAGCGACCTGCTCTCTGCTTTTGATTTCGTGACGCCCAATGACCCGGAATTTCCGAAGCTGCCACCAACATCTGACTATCCACAGAAAGAGGCCGCTTCAAAGCAGAAACCCAAGGCCATCGCGCCGGAAAATCCATCGCCGCTTTTCCAGGAAAAGGGCGCCCGCTACTCGCGCGCATTGCCTTATGTAATTCATACAGATACTGAGTTGTTGCCGAAAGAGAAACAGATCAGGTTGCATTTCATCAACGAGGGTAAGGCAGGTGTGGTATTTCATGTGTACGATCTGCATCATCTCGACCGGATTCCGAGACGATACACTGTTGAAGCGGGAAAGTCTCTTAGTGATGAATGGATCATCGATGAAAAAGGATATGACCTGGAAGTGTTTGGCCCAAATGGATATTTCAGGAAATTCAAAAGCGCGGCGAAAGCTGCGCCGCACATCAGTCTGCGGTATGAAAAAAGTACGGCAACAGCGGTATTTACCATTGAGAATAATAGCAGGTCGTCGGTTTCACTGGCTCTTGAATCAGAAGCTTACAGATACCCGGGACCCAAAACGCTTACATTGAAGCCCGGAGAGAAAAAGCGCGTGTCGTGGCCGGTGGGAGATAACGGGAATTGGTATGATCTGACGATTGCAATGAGAGATCAATTCCTGCATCGCTATGCCGGGCGCATCGAAAACGGGAAACATACCATCAGTGATCCGGCGATGGCAGCGCACCTGTAAATGTTCAGTTTAGGCTGACTGCAATAGCTGCAGGTTTTATGCGGCGGCGCTTTTTTCCCGCAACACAACCATATCAGTCCGGGTATGATCAAATTGAGAAAGTTACAAGCCAGGACAACGTCGCTATTCTGCCCGTACATTTACTACAATAGCGTTTTTCCTGAAATACAAACCCTCAGCGCACCTTTTTCCCAATCATGCCAAGATGCGTATGCTGAAAGCTGTCTTTGTATTTCAGTCCATAACCAAATATCCTGTCCATAGAAGCGTGGCCGAATATAATTATGCCGGCGATTTGCCATTCAACCTGCTGCAGGTATAGTCCAGCCAGGAACACAGCAAACGCCACACCTTTATGGTGGAAAATGTTGTAGGAGATGGCACCCACGGCAGCACCCGCAGCATAGCCGATCATGCTGATGTCGGGTCCCAGGGCCATCAGCAGGTAGCACCACCAGGGAGCATCAAACAATACAAGCGCATAAATACTAACCGCCAGCATGGCCAGTTCCTCGAGCTTCAATAATGATTTCATGTAAGGGAGTTATGTAAAGGGACGCAAGTTATGGTATTATAAACACAAGTAACTCTAACCGAAAAAATGTTGGGTTGATTATTAATTTATCTAACTTTAATATACTTCCCCTGATCTGTAGCGCACAAACTCTATTTTCTAACCTTTAAACCTTCGGTATGAAAAAGATTGCCATTGCGCTGCTTTTAGTGGCTGCCATCAGCCTGCCCCAGATTTCCTGTAAAAAATTTCCCATCCCTAAAGAGAGAGTCTGCCAGGTAAAATCAATTCGCCACACGTACGAGGGCAAAGAGAGCGAGGTGAAGTATTTTTACAACAATGACCGGCTGCTTACCTCCATTACCGGCGACCGTTCGCTGGATCCACCTTCGCCGGTTACAACTACGATCAGCTACAACAACCAGGACAAACCCATCAGCGGGGCAAATTTTAACGGCACGAGTTTCAGGTATGTTTATGAAAATGGTAATGTGGAAAGGGTAGAAGACCTGGGCGATGGTGGTGAGTTTATCCTGGCGTACAGGTATGTGTATGATGACCTGGGCAGGGTAATACAGCGGACAGGCAGAGACAGCAGCGTCTGGTATTTTGAATATTCAGACAATTCCCGCAACTACACCCGGGTGCGCTATTATATCTGGCTGCGCCCGGATTTTGGCCCCGAACTCTTTTCGGTAGAGGAATTTCAGTACGATGATAAGGCCAATCCCTGGACCACCTGGCTCAACATGCCGCTCAACCCCTTTGACTTTAATATAGTATCGAATGGAGTGTCGATACAAATGCCAATCCCGGCCAATAACGTCACGAATTACAAGCTTTATTTTACCCAGCGCGGTCAGCCTTTATTATCAGATGAATTTATATATACTTACCAGTACGATGAGCAATACCCGAAAGTGCAGAATGTAGAGCGCAACGTTTATAACCCGTTCATACCGGGATATGTTGAAACCTATTACGGCATCAACTATTATACCTATGAATGCGTAGGCGGCAAGGGTAATGGGAAGAAATAAAGCACATTGACCAATACGGCCCATCAATCCAAAACCGGGCTTTCCAGTGGCGGTATGTTTTTTAACTGCTCATGAATGCTCTCGAAAGCCTGGTATTTTATCTTATGTCATTCCTCTGAATAATCCAGGTCCTTTCTAAACGTTTCCTCTAATCGCCAAAGCGCGGCAAGTGCAATTAGTATCACCAGTGTGGCTGTAATCACACCGCCGGTGGTGATGCCGTAATTGTCCTTTCCGAAAACAAAAATGGCGGAGATGGGAATGACCGAAGCGCGCACAAAATTGGGCACGGTGGTGGCTACCGTGGCGCGGAGGTTGGTGCCGAACAGTTCGGCGGCAATGGTGACGAACAGCGCCCAGTAACCGTTGAAGAAACCAAGACAGGCGCAGAAGACATAAAATGTGGTGACACTCTGCGTATTCACCAGCAGGTACACCAGCATCAATGCATAAGACCCGAGCAAAAAAAGCAGCATGCCTTTCTTGCGACTTTGCAGCACCTGGCTCAGGTAGCCGCTGACCAGGTCGCCGAGTACCTGTCCGGCGAAGGCCAACATTACGCATTTACCTGCATTAACGGGCTCGGTGACGCCGAGTGCCTGCCCGAACTCAGGGGAGAAAAGGATGAGCACGCCGGTCACAAACCAGATGGGTATGCCGATGAGTATAGAAGATATGTATTTCGAAAATCGTTTCCAGGTGGTAAACAGCGCCAGGAAATTGCCCCGCTGCACATTCTGCTTCTTGAGGTGAAGAAAAATTCCCGACTCAAACACGCCGATGCGCAACAACAGCAGGGCCAGGCCCAAACCGCCGCCCACGAAGTAAGAAATGCGCCAGCTGAAAGTGTCGGCTATGAAAAAGGCGAGAATGGCGCCCAACAAACCAACCGTTGCTACTATCGTGGTACCATAACCGCGGATTTGTTTGGGTAATATCTCTGCAACCAGCGTCACACCCGCACCGAGTTCGCCAGCCAGGCCTACTCCGGCGATAAATCGAAGCACGACATACTGGTCGAAGTTTTCAACAAAACCGTTGGCGATATTCGCAATAGAATAAAGAATAATGGAGCCCAACAACACCGATCTTCGTCCGCGCTTATCGCCCAGCACGCCCCAGGTAATGCCGCCGATGAGCATGCCCGCCATCTGCACATTCAGTATCAGCAGTCCCTTGTCAAAGAGTTCATCGCTGGAAAGGCCGATTTCCTTCAGGCTGGGCATGCGTACGATGTTGAAGAGAAAGAGATCGTACATATCGACCATATACCCGAGTGCCGCTACGATGACGGGTACGCTTAGCAGTTGTTTGAATTTAGTATTGGGCATAGCAATGTTTTATAAACGCGGAACGGACATACCGCCATCCACCATAATTACCTGGCCGGTGGAGTAGGGGAAATAACCGAGCGCGAGCGCGGCCACCGCCTTACCCACGTCTTCCGGTAATCCCCAGCGCGATTGTATCATCAGTCCGCCGGCAATCAGTTTATCGTATTTTTCAGAGACGCCGGCAGTCATATCGGTCTTGATAACGCCGGGCCTTATTTCATAAACAGGAATATTGTATTCGCCCAGTCTTGCGGCAAACAATTGCGTGGCCATTGCTACACCCGCTTTAGCAATGCAATATTCGCCGCGGTTGACTGAAGCCACCGTTGCAGAAATGGAGCTCACATTGATGATGGCACCTTTGAATGAAGGATCATTTTTCTGCTGCTCAATCATGTAATTAGCCACGGACTGTGTCAGAAAATATGGTCCCTGCAAATTGGTGGTGAGCACTTCTTTAAAGCTTTCCTCGGTAGCTTCCAGTATGTCTTTTCGTTCGCGGGGCGCAATACCGGCATTGTTCACCAGAATATGCAGTGCGCCCAACTCACGCTTTATTTTTTCAAGCATGGCAGCTCTCGCATTCGCATCGGCCACATTTCCCTGGCAATAGATCACGCGACCGCCAAAGCTTTTTAATTTTTCCACTACCTCTGCCACCGCTTCTTCATGGCGCACGCCGTTGATGGCAATATCGAATCCAGATTTTGCAAGTTCTGTCGCTATGCCGAGGCCAATGCCGCGGCTGCCGCCGGTGATGAATGCGATCATAATAGTAAGATTTATTGAGCACGGACAAGTTTTGGAAAATGGTAATGTACGGGTAGGATCGCGGATTGAACGCGGCGCGATACTATCCGTGCCATCCAATAATCCATACTTAATCCGTGATCACAATTCAGGAACTTCAACCCACATCCTTTTCTCCCAACTCTCCAATCCCTTTTCTGCCAGCTGCACACCCTTGGCGCCTTCTTTCAAATCCCAGGGAAATGGCGAGCCGGTAACTATATGTTTCAGAAATAATTCCCACTGTATTTTGAATGCGTTTTCATAAGGCTCCTGCTCGGGCACTTTCGACCATCCTTCAAAAAAGTTGATGGGCTGTGGTATGTCCGGGTTCCATACGGGTCGAGGCGTGTTGCCATAGTGCTGAATGTAACATTCGCGCAAACCCGCTACGGCCGAGCCTTTGGTGCCATCTACCTGCAGCGTAAGCAGGTCGTCACGGCGCACGCGCACAGTCCACGATGAGTTAAAATGTGCTATTATGCCGTTTTCCAACTCGAAGGTGGCATACGCTGCATCGTCGGCTGTACACTTATAAGGCTTGCCCTGCTCGTCGATGCGTTCTTCAATATGCGTGGCGCCGAGACAAGACACGGCTTTTACTTTCCCGAAAATATGATCCAGCACGTAGCGCCAGTGACAAAGCATGTCCATGATGATGCCGCCGTCGTCTTCCTTTCGATAGTTCCAACTGGGGCGCTGTGGCGGAATGCTATGGCCTTCAAAAACCCAGTAACCAAATTCGCCGCGCACGGAAAGGATCTTTCCGAAAAAGCCATTTTGTATCAGGCGTTGCAGTTTCAATAAACCGGGCAGCCATAGTTTATCCTGCACCACACCATTTTTTACGTCGGCTTTTTTACAGAGTTCATACAGCTCAATGGCTTCGGCCGTGCTGACGGCTACAGGTTTTTCGCAGTAGATGTGTTTGCCCGCTTTCACTGCAGCGCGCACGCCATCGGCCCGGCGGCCTGTAGTTTGCGAATCAAAATAGATGGTATAATGCGGGTCTTTCAGCACGCTGTCGAGGTCGGTGGTGAATTTGCTTACGCCGCTTTGCTTCGCGAGTTTTTCGAGTTTCAGCGCATCGCGGCCCACCAGCACCGGGTCGGGCATGATGAATTCGGTGGGTGAAATTTTCACGCCCCCTTGTTTGATGATCTCCACCATAGAGCGCATCAGGTGCTGGTTGGTGCCCATGCGGCCGGTAACGCCGTTCATGATAATGCCGATAGTATGAACCATTTCAGGAATGTTTTAGATACGCGTCAATAATTTTATGCAGGAATGCGTGCTGGTCCTGCTGCCAGTAAATAGTTGAAAAAATTTCCACCTCATTAAATCCATCAAAGCCGGCTTCTTCCACCCATCCCCTTATCTTTTTGATATCGATACAACCTTTGCCCATCAGCCCGCGATCGTTGAGCATATCGAGCGTTGGCGTTTTCCAGTCGCAGATATGAAAAGCGGTAAGGTGGCCGTTTCTCCCGCAGCGTTTCACCTGGTTCTCCAGGTCATCATCCCACCATAAATGATATACATCCACGGCAATGCCTACCTGCGGTGAGTTCAAAGCCTCTGCCATATCGTTGGCCTGCTTTAATGAATTGATCGCCGAGCGGTCACCGGCATACATGGGGTGGAGCGGTTCAATGGCCAGCACCACACCAGCCTGCCTGGCATGATCAATGCAGGCGGCGATGCCATCCTGTACCTGTTTACGCGACTCCTCCAGCGATTGCGCGGGATCGGTGCCGCAAACCAACACTACCACTGGCGCGCCTAATGCGTGCGCTTCATCAATGGCTTTGAAATTGTCTTCAATGGCGGCTTGTCTTTTTGATTTATCTGCTGCAGGAAAAAATCCGCCACGACAAAGCGAAACGACCTGCAGGTTCAGTTCACGCAACATGGATGCAACAGTGCTGATCTTTCTTCCTGCCAGTGCATCGCGCCATACGGTGATACCACCCACACCCGCTTCGGCAAAGGCTCGTGCCGCTGTCTCGATAGACCAGGGCCTGGTGGTGATGGTGTGAATGCACAACCGCGACAAATCGTTGATCGCCTTCGCCATTACAGAGCACAGTTATAAAATGTGTAATAGGGTTCCTTGTTGATGATCTTCTGCACATACAAGGCTGTTTCACGAATATGATAGTCGCCCCACATGCTCGACTCGCCATAAGGTATGGAAGCGTCTTCGGGCACATAGTCCCAATGATTGGGCCAGTGATAAACCGAATGCAATAGTAATCCCTGGTGATTGGGATCGGTGCTGAGATAGGGCTCCTGCAACAGGGTGTGCAGCACGGTAAGTCCGGCCTGCCAGTATTTTTTTCCCGCTTCTGCCTCGCCTTGTTCCTGCAGGTAGCGGCCCAGTCGCAGCAATCCCTGCGAAGCAATAGCCGCTGCGGAGCTGTCTACCGGTTCATATTGATTGTACGGATCGGCGGGTTTGTTAAGATAATCGCCGAGCAAATGCAATTTGGGCGCGCCGGTGTCCCAGTAAGGAATGCCATCGGTAGCGGTATGCGTAATATAAAAATCGCAGGTGGCGCGCGCGGCTTTCAGCATCCAGGCAGTGATCTCTTTTTTACCGCCAACATTTTTCAAAACTTCATCGGGAATGGTTTGCAGGCATTCCAGTTCTTCGGCAAAACCGCAGATAGCCCAGGCCAGTCCTCTTGTCCAGGTGCTGAAGCCGCTATAACCCTGTTGCGAATTGGGAGCGCGAAAATTACCATCATTGGTATTGAAAATGCTTTCATGCGCGGTACGACCCCATATATCGTAAGAATCGCGGCCTTCGCCATAGTAAACTGAATAATCGGCTGTGGAGCGGCAGTGTTGTAATGCGCGTTCCAGCAGACTTATCTTCACGTCGTTTTCGGCCTGCAGGAAATGTCCCAAAAGATGACTCACCATCAGTGAACGGCAACTGCGAATAGTATCCACGAACAAGGAGTGAGGTCCGTTGAATGAATAAATAAAACCGCCTTTTTTGGTCAGGGTCCAACGGCTGGCCTGTACCGCGCCGGAAACTTTCAAAGCGAGCTCGTAAAAATTTTTCTCCCATTCATTAAAAGGCGTTTTGCCTTCTTTCATCAGTCGCAGCAGGTTGCCATAAGTGCTTACGTTATTGAAGCCATGATCGTGCACGCCGATATGACTTACATGTGGTGCCATAAATGAGATGGTGCTGTTGCGTCCTGATTCGAGAAATTCTTTTTCGCCGGTGGCATCATATTGTAGTATGGCCGAACCAAACTGGAAGCCCTGCGTCCATTCAGTCCAGCCGCGGGTGGTATATTTCCCTTTTACGGTAAAAACGGGAGAACCTTTGGAAATATCGTAGTGCTGAGCAATGTTCTTTATCTTATTACCCGACAATTCCCAGAAACGTGAGAGAAGTTTACTTAGGCCGGATGGTTGCAATTCGTTATTGATCGTTAGCATGGCGTGGCGGCGAAGTTTTAGTCATTTCTAAGATATTGATATTGTGGCATACACCGGTAAAAATTAAACGGGAACGTTTGCGGTGAGGCGGATTTCGCATTGAATTCAACGGCGGGTGAGGATAGTGCCGCTTATAATTTTTTACGACCTGAACTATGCGGTTTTTGTAGTAGCTTTATAGAAAGCGCGCGAGCATGTGAAGAAGATTGGTTACATAATCATTTTTCTTGTCCTGACTGCTACTGCAGAAGCGCAATCCGGTAACTGCACTTTAAAGCCGCCGCAGATCACTATTGACTTTGGTACTGGTTATATTCCTAATCCCAACACCGCTAATCTTCACAACTACAGGCGTAAATCAGGTTTTTGTCCGAGCGACGGACATTATGCTTTTGTACCCTATACAGCGGGGTGTTTCCGCGATGACTGGCACACGATCACCGAAGATCACACTCCCGGCGACGTAAATGGAAATATGTTGTTGGTGAATGCTGCGCCTTATGGCGGCGTATTCCTGAGCATACCGGTGGACGGATTGAAGCCCAATACCACTTACCAGCTTGCGTTGTGGGTGATGAATCTTTGCAGACCTACTAAAAAATGTCCGTCTGTGTTGTTGCCAAGCCTCTCTATCAGGCTGGAAACACCCGAAGGGAAAATAGTGGCCAATATAGTGACCAGAGAACTGCAGCGCGTAGCTACTCCCCAATGGACGCGGCATTATGTAATGCTCACCACCCCTGCCAACACCGCCAACCTGCGACTGGTGATGGCGGATAATGCGCCTGGTGGTTGCGGTAATGACTTTGCCCTGGATGATATTACTTTCAGCGAGTGTGTAAAGACGCCCGCGCAATCAACAGCGGTTGCCAACAAACAACCTGCACAAAAGCAGATTGCTCAAAACCAGGCCGTGAAAAAAACGGTTGCACCAAAACCAACGAGTCAAAATCAATCTTCGCAAAAGTCGCCAGCTCCGAAATCAGCAACCCAAAAGTCAACGGTAAAGAAAACAACGTCCGAAACAAAGCCGGTGGTGAACAAAAGCGCTTCATCTCCCGATAAGACGCCTGCTACAATAGTTCAAAGCAAATCAGATTCCTCGGCTACAAAAGCAGCGCAGGTAAGGCAACCGGAAAAAATAAAAGTACCTGTGCCGCCTGTTTTGCGCACGCGCACCAACGAGCTGTACAAAAGTATTGAGACGGTGCCCGGCGAAATAAAGATCAGCCTATACGACAATGGAGAGATAGATGGCGATACGGTGAGTATTTACCATAATAACCGATTGATAAAATCCCGGCAGATGCTGTCTGCCGAAGCCATCACCATTACCCTTCAAATCAATGAAGACGAACCACACCACGAGATTGTGATGGTGGCGGAAAACCTGGGATCCATTCCACCAAACACGTCGGTGATGGTGATCAACACGCCTACCAATCGTTACGAAGTGTTTATTTCCTCCAACACGCAAAAAAATGCGAAGGTGGTGTTTAGTCTGAAAAAATGAAATAACAGGCGTGATGCCTGCTATTGCTCAAGCCGGGAGTGATGAATATTGTCAGCCGGTTGTGTATGCGAGTAACAACTTATTCCCGATTCAGCGCAGCAACAATGGGGGGGGTGGGCTACTCCTCATCTGAAGAAATGTCGGCCGATTTGTTACATTTGACAGGTTTGCCCATCTCAATTTTCATCCATATCAGGGAACAACGTAAAGGAGCACGAAGTTTTAAGCATATGATGCAGGACTAACACCAAAATGGTATCATAATTGCATGGCCCTGTGCATTGTAATTATGAGAAAGGAAATATTTACCATTTTGCTGATCATGTGTGGCCTTGGCGCTAAAGCGCAGTTCAACGACAGCACGCATCATCTTTTCCGATACGATATTACGGGACTGCTCAACAAGACCAACGATACGCGCTCGTACGTGATCAATACGGGGATCAATTTCACCATCAATAAGAAAAGATTTGCCCTGTACAGCAGCAGCAACTGGGTATATGGCAGAAATGGTGATGACCTGAGCAATAATGATTTTTCTTCTGGTCTTACGCTTGATTATTTGAAAGAGGTGCAGAAACTTTATTACTGGGCGCTGGCCAACTATGCCACGAGTTATTCTTTGAAAATAGACTACCAGGTGCAGGCAGGGGGCGGTATAGGCTACAATTTCGTGAATAAACCCGAGTTTGAATTGGTGGTTAGCGATGGTTTGTTGTACGAGGCGGGCAGGGTAGAACCCAGTGCTACGGAAAAGGACGAGTACCAGACTGTAAGAAACTCACTGCGTGTAAAACACCGCCTCAGCGTGCGCGACATAATCACCCTAAGCGGCACGCATTTCTGGCAGCCCTCGCTGGAGGCTTTTGATGATTACGTAATCCGTTCTGTAACGACTTGTTCGATCAAGTTGAAGAAATGGCTGAGTATTTCTGCGGGGCTCACTTATAATCGCATTTCACGCACCAATCGCGAGAACCTGCTGATTACCGCGGGCATATCAGTAGAGAAATATTTTTAGGAAAACAGGAATTAGTCCCACACATAGGTGCCCACCGCGCCTGCATCGAGCGAGGTGGCGACCCACCTGTTCTTGAATTTGATATTGAAGCCCTGCGCGCCGCTGCTGTCATTCACCACGATCAATACTTTTTTACCATCGGGTCTTACGAAGGCAACATTATGCAAGGCGCCAGGCACATCGGTATGCACGCGCACCGAGCCGGGCCGCACAAACTTGGAGGCATGCGCGATGATGTAATAAGCCACATTGCGCTGGATATTGCTGCCGATGGTGAGTGCGCCTTTGCATACGGTGCATCCTCCCGGCGTATGCGGACCATAGCTGGGATTGTTGGCCAGGTTCCATTCAAGGGCCACGCGGCTGTAATTTCTCATAGAGCCTACGATTACATTGGTAAGATGCCAGCGCAGGTCTTGCGCAAAATCGCCATTGGAGGCTGTGTATTGTTCAGTGAAATAAAGATTGCGATCGGGATGCGCATTGTACACTTGTGTCAGCGCATTAATATTGCCGCCATACAAATGGAATGCAGAACCATCGATATATTGTTTTGCAGCCGGATCGTTTAACACGGTAATAGGATAGTTGGGA
Organism: uncultured Chitinophagaceae bacterium; assembly: GCA_937958995.1. Lineage (GTDB taxonomy): Bacteria > Bacteroidota > Bacteroidia > Chitinophagales > Chitinophagaceae > CALCIN01. Next base: position 480,139 of record CALGAP010000007.1, on the reverse strand, counting down.
TTATCACAGTTATGATCCCATATGATGATTTTGGTATTTATGCCGGCCGCCTGGAACTTAGGCCCCAAATGATTTTTGATAAAATCTGCCTGTTCGGAGGCACTCATCAGCATACTGGGATTATTGCCGCCATGCTCGGGCTCGTTCTGAATAGTGACGGCATCGATAGTAATGCCCTTTGCAGCCATGGCTTGTATGTATTTCACGATATAATCGGCATATACACCATAGTAAGCAGGTAGTAACTTACCGCCTACCGAAGATTCATTATCCTTCATCCAGGCGGGCGCCGACCAGGGCGAGCCAAGAATTTTGATATTACCGTTAATGGCCAGTATCTCTTTTAATACAGGTACCAGGTTGATGGTATCCTTGCTTAAGCTGAAGTGTTGCAAGGTGGGATCCGTTTGCCCGGCGGGCATGTCATCATAAGAAAAAACCGAAGCGCTCAGGTCACTCGCGCCGATGCTTACACGCAGATAGCTTACGCCAATATAATTGCTGTCGGTGGAAAACAATTCTTTCAGTATTTCCGCTCGCTGCGAGGGGGAGAGGCCCATCAGCACGTCGGCACTGCCGCCGGTAAGGGTGTATCCAAAGCCGTCGATGGTTTGGTATTGCTGCGTGCTGTCTACCACGATTTCGAGATTGGCATTGGGCGTGGTGGTCCAGGTGAGCGAAGTATTTTGTTTTTTAAACAAATTGAACTGGTCGCCGGTGGTTACCCAGGCCTCCACATCGGTAATGACGTTGCCGGGTTGCGGCGGATTGGGTGGGGCGCAGCAATTGCTGCCGCTTTTCTTACAACTACAGGCGCTCAGCATCAGCAGCAGGAGGACATTACCAAATATGTGTCTCAGCATATTGCAATGGTATGAATTTTTATAAAAAATTATTTAGCGCTGGCGGGTTTTGTTGCGGCAGAAGCATCCAGGGCCAGTTCGAGATAGTTCAGGTCAAAGCCGCCTTTCTTAACCGTGAGCTTTAACCGGTTTTCTCCCTTTGCCAGCCATATTTTACCGGCAGGGGTAGTTGTCCATTTATTGGCAGCTCCCTTCAACGTTACCGTTGTTTCCGGCTTTTTATTATTTACCGCTAAGGCCAGCGCACCTGCCTGCGCACTGGTATTTTTGGCGCGCACTTTTACGGTGTACCAGCCTGGGTTGGAAACGTAAAGCGTGTATTGTAACCACTCACCGTTTTCTGTCCAGCCAACGCTATAGCCGTTTGTGAGTGAATCATCGCAGGTGCCTATATCCACCCCATCGTTACGGTACTGACCGCCTTTGTTCCATTGCGTTCTTTTGGTGGTGCTTACCCAATAATTGCCGGCGTCATTGTCGTGGTAGGCAATTCCCATGCGGCCATAATCGTAGTTCACCGCATAGAGCAAGAGTTGTTTGTCGAGTTGGTTATTGGCATAAGGAATGGCGGCATCGCTTTGTACCTGGCGAAACATAGCATCGATTACGTCGTACCGCACGATATTGTTTTCGATGCGCGCAGCTTTGGCCAGCTCCTTCAGTATATCATTTACTTTTTCTGCGGAGAAATTTCCCTTGCCATCGCGCAGGTGTTGTACCAGTTCGCGGTAGCCCGCAGGTTGCTTTATCTGCAGCGGATTGTTGGCACCCATCTTTTTCAATGGCCACCAGGCCCAGCCAATTTTATGCTCTTCCATCAAACGAATGGCATCGGTAAACCAAACGTTGCTGTTTTCACCAGTCTCGCCCAGCCACAGCGGCACATTATGTTCATCTCGAATCTTCAGGAAGTTGGCGATGGATTCTTTGTTGTTGTAGTTCCAGTATTTGTGAAAGCTTACCACCAGGTTATTATCCCAGAGGGGAAAAATGCCATTGTAGTTATTGGCCCAGCAATTGCCTTCAATAAAAATGATATGATTCTTATCAACGGCCCTGATGGCTTTCGTGATATCGATCAGCAATTTCCTTAACTCCGCATTATCTTTTTCATTGCAGCCGTTGATATCTTTCGGATCGGTAAAGCCGAAATTCGTCTCATTGAGCAGATCATATCCGCCAATCCATTCTTCATTGGCGTAGCGTTTGGCGAGCTCTGTCCACAGGGCGATGGTTTTATTTTTGTTGGCGACGCTTGCCCACAAATTGGGTTTTGTAGTGTCGCGGTCGCTGATGGGAATATCATTTCCCTGTGCGCCGGGTGCTGCATGCAGGTCCAGGATAAGGTATAGGCGGTTGGCTTTGCACCAGGCGAGCAGGCTATCGGTGAGGGCAAAGCCTTTTTCGATAAAAGTATTTTGGGTGGAGTCTTTTTCTTCCCACACTGGCAAGGTGTAAAGATTGTAGTGCATGGGCAGTCGCACCGAGTTAAAACCCCATTTAGCCATGCTGTCTATATCGGCTTTGGTGGTAAAACCTTCCAGCCAGGCATCGTAAAAGTGCTGCACATTTTCTTTACCCGTGAGTTTCTCGAGTTTTGCGCGGAAATCACTTTGATTGATGGCAGCGCCGTGCAGTTGGAGCATATACGGTTCCTGCAGCATCCATCCGCCGAGACCCATGCCGCGCAGAATAATTTCGCGGCCCTGTCCGTCTTTGATCGTCTTGCCATCTACGCGCAGAAAGCCTTGTGAAAAACTGGTCAAGGATATGAATATAAAAGCGAGGATGAGAATGTACTTGTTAGATGTTATCATCAGTAGGGAATTTTAAAAAAGGGTGGAGTAGTGCACCCTTTTGTTATGGCTGCTTCATTTTGTACACACGCACGTAATCAATTTCCATAGTGGCGGGAAAAACAGAATCATCAACGCCTTGCACGCCGCCCCAGTTGCCGCCCACCGCTATATTCAGCAGCAGGTGAAATCGTTTATCGAAGGGCCACACGGCAGATCCTTTTCCTTCGTTCACAAAAAAGAACATCATCTGGTCATCTATATAGCCTCGTACTGCGTAAGGCGTCCAGTCGCAGCGGTAAGTGTGAAACTCCGTCATGGCCGTGCTGAGCACCCTGTTGGACGTCTTCTGTGTGCCGATGCTATGGTTGTAAGCTTCCGTATGCACGCTGAAATGCACGCGGTTGGAGTCGTAGCCAACATGTTCCATGATATCGATCTCGCCGGATTTGGGCCAGTTGCCATAGGCCCAGTCGGTGGGCAACATCCAGATGGCTGGCCAGGTACCGCGACCGCGCGGCAGTTTCGCTCTCACTTCTATTCTGCCATACAGGAAATCGCCTTTGGTGCGTGAGACGAGACGGGCAGAAGTATAATTTCTTCCCCCGATTGGTTCTTTAATGGCAGTAATCTTCAGCCTACCGTCTTCAATGTAGGCGTTGTTGATGTTGTCGGTATAGTATTGCAGTTCGTTATTGCCCCAGCCACTGCCGCCGATATCGTAGCCCCACCTGGCGGGATCGGGAGCACCATCGGTATCAAACTCGTCGGACCACATGGGGGTGGATTCGAAAGTCCAGCCACTGTCCACCGGCGGTTTTATGGCCGGTGGAGGTGGTGCCGGACTATCGGATCCTTTTTTGCCGCAAGCGGCTGTAACCAATACGAATGCCAGGATATGAGGTCTCATGTGCTAACGGTATTGATTACGCGCTTACATTCCTCTGAGTTCTACATTGTCGATGCTGATACCTGTGGTGCCCAGGTTGGCGCCACCGGTTTTGATAAAGAGATATTTGGTGCCGCCGGTGGTGAAACGAATCACGCCGTCTTTTCCTTTCAATTCACCTTCGCAACCGATCACGGCTATATTGCCGCTGAAAGGTCCGTTACCGCAGCCTGCCCATGTGTTCAGGGCAATCTGGATGCCGCCGTCGCTGTAGTCGTTGCCGGGCGTGGGCGCTACCGATCCGAAGTACACTTCGAACCAGGTGTCTGTGGCGCCGCTGCCTGAAACCAGCATGCTGAAGCGATAGTCTTTGTTGGCTTCCACTTCAATGGCCTGGTAAATAGCACTATGTCCCCAGTCGCCGCCCATAGCTGTCATCTTGCCATTGGCCATGGTCCAGGTAATGGCCGGCTCACCAATCACGTGCCTGGTCCATTTGGCATCATCTTCGGGGGTCTCAAACTTTCCGCCCTGTACCAGGTTGCCGGCTACGGGATCGGAAGTAGCCACATTGATGGTTTCACTGGCGGTGAATGCCACGCCGCCTTTACCTACCGCATGATGGGTGATGGTGTAGGTGCCGGCGTCGGGCAGGAATATTTCGCGACTATGCCTGCCTGTCTGCGGGCCGCCGCCATCGCCAATGTCCCACTTGCTCAGGATATAACTGCTATCCTTGGCAGCCACCCAGAAGCGGTTGGCTGATAGCTGGGTCACGGTAAATGATGCGTCGAGAGTGGATTGAACCAAACCCTGGTCATTGATGTCGGGTTTGCTACAACTGGTGGCGCCTATAGCGGCTATAATGGCGAAGCAAAGTATGCTATGAATCTTTTTCATTGCTCTGAATTTTTTTGGTTAGGCACTATTGGTTATAACCCGGGTTTTGTACCAGTTTGGTACCCTGGAGTTCCCTGGTGGGTATGGGAAACACTTCGTGTTTACCAGCTACAAAGCCCCTGCTGGCCAGTACGCTGGGAGCATCGCCCCATCTTACGAGGTCGAACCAACGGTGACCCTCACCTGCCAATTCTCTTCTGCGTTCATCTTTGATGGCTTGCATTGATACGGGAACTGAAGGCAATCCCACGCGTGCGCGCACTGCATCGAGCAGAGCCTGTGCCCTGGCGCCGGTAGCGCCCAGCGCCTCGGCTTCCATCAGGTACGTATCGGCCAGCCTGATGATGTAGGTGTTCTGGCGGTAGTTCAACTCTGAAGCGCCGCCGCCGGTTGACACATCAGATGTTCTCGGCACGAATTTGTTGAGGAAATAGCCGGTGTTCATATAACCCGGGATATAGTCGGCCTCGCCGGCGGATTTCAGAGCCTCCAGGTCGAGCACGGTTGCTTCGAAGCGTGGATCATCTTTCATGAAATCATAGAAGTCCTGGGTAAATACGTTGAAGCTCCAGCCAGAAGGCAGTGAAGGCGCGTTGGGGCCGATCTTCGAATAGCTTCTCGGGCCTACCATCACATTGAGCGTATTGCCTTCGTCATTGCCGGCGCCCCAGAAACCCCAGTCGGAATTTCCTTTGGCGCTATGTGTTTCTTCGAAAATACTTTCGCTGTTGAATTTGTTATCATGCTTCCACAAGTCGGCGAAATTGTCGAGCAGTTTGTAGCCATAAGGGCTGGCCTGCCCCGGATCGCCATTCACTTGTGCCAATTGTTCAGCAGCTTCAGCATTTTTTCCCTGGTATAAATACACTTTTCCCAGTAATGCCTGCGCGGCGCCTTTGGTGAAACGACCTGCTTCGGTGCCCATGTTGAGGCTAACGGGCAGCACAGCAACGGCATCTTTCAGGTCCTGCTCAATCTGCGCGTACACTGCTGCTGGATCGGCCTGTTCGACTTCGTACATATTGGTAGCAGTAAGCGGTTCAAGCAACAGGGGAATGTTGCGGAACATTCTTACCAGGTTGAAATAGTAATGTGCTCTCAGTGCTTTCGCTTCTGCTTCAAAGCGTGCTTTTGTATCAGCTGACATGGGCACGTCGGGCAGCTTTTTTAGCAAAGTATTTACCCTGAATATACCCTGGTAGGGATCGTTCCAGTAGCTGCCGGCCATCTGGTCGGCGGTCATGGTATAGTTACTGAATGCCTGCAACTGCAAACCGTCGGTAGCGCCACCGCCACCTGCGTAGTGGTCGTCGCTGCCTGAGTTCATGAGAGCGATCATGTTCTCAAAGCCGCCTGAATTCTTGCGCACCGGATCATATGCGGCCACCAAAGCGGCGTATGCCTGCTCTTCGTTGGCGTAATAGTTATCTGAGAGAAATTGTCCGTCGGGGTTAATTGTAATAAAATCCTTTGAACAAGAGATGAAGTACACCGACAGCACTATGAAAAGGAAACTTATTTTTATCGATTTCATAACTCCTGAATTAAGTTGATTGAATGATTAGAATTGCAACTGGATGCCGCCGAGAATGGAACGGGCCTGCGGATACACGCCTTTGTCTATACCCATAACACCTCCTCCGATTTCAGGATCGTAGCCGGTATAGCCGGTGAGTGTGAGCAGGTTTTCTGCTGTAACGTATACCCTTACACGAGAAGCGCCGATCTTCGAAACCAGGTTCTGTGGCAGGCTGTATCCTATTTGTACCAGTTTTACACGTGTATAATCACCTTTTTCCAGGTAGAAATCAGACATACGGCCATAGTTGCGGTTGGGGTCGGAGAGGGTCAAACGAGGATGCTCGTTGGTAGAGCCTTCTCCTGTCCAGCGGCCCAGCACCTTACGCTGATAGTTGGCGTTGCCAATATCGAGCCTGCGCAATCCCTGGAACACCATGTTGCCCGCAGCACCCTGGAAGAACACCATGATGTCGAAATTCTTGTACTGACCATTCAGTGTTAAACCAAAAGTGTATTTCGGGAGCATGCTACCCAGGAAGGTTTTGTCGTTGTCGTCATTGGTGATCACGCCATCGCCATTGATATCAACCCAGCGGAAATCGCCCGGCTGAGCATTAGGCTGAATCAGCTGGCCATCTTTATTTCGATATGCATCAATTTCTGCCCAGTTCTGGAAAATGCCATCGGTTCTGTAACCAAAGAAAGAGTTGTATGGCTGACCTACCTGTATGCGTGTGATGGTGCTGATTGTCTGGAAACTTGCATCACCAGCAATATAGTCGGCATCAAAAGCCACAAAGGTTACTTTGTTTTTAATGTATGAAACATTACCGTTGGCAGAGAAGTTGAATTCACCGAAACGTTTGTTGTAACCCAGTTCCAGTTCCACACCCATGTTTTCCATGTCGGCTACGTTACCCACCGGTGAAGAGGATACGCCTACATAACCGGGAATGGTGATGGGGCGGAGAATACCGTTGGTGACTTTCTTAAACACATCGAAGTTCAGGCTGAGTGAGCGGAACAGCTGTGCATCGAAACCGATATTGAACTGGTTGGTTTCTTCCCAGTGCAGGTCGGGGTTGTCGAGCGAAGTGGGCGCATAACCGGTAACGATATCATCGCTAAGACCCAAAGTGTAGTTGAAGCCCCCTGCGATAGTGGCAACGTAACCGAAATTGCGTATGGCATCATTACCCACAACGCCATAACCACCTCTTATCTTCAGGCGGTTTACCACATCATTCACGGGCCAGAACTCTTCGTTGCTTACATTCCAGCCGGCAGAGAACGATGGGAATATGCCGTATTTCTTATTGCGGCCAAACCGGGTAGAACCATCCCTTCTCACAATACCGGTGAACAAGTATCTCTCATCGTAGCTATAGTTTACGCGTGCAAAAAGCGAAGACAGCTTGTGTAAAGTGCTGGTCCAGGTGCTGGAAGTCCTGTTGGCCTGGGGAATATCGAAATTAAAGGAAGCATCTTCCCAGTTATTCACGGGCAGGCCAAACAATGTGTTGCTGCTGCCACCACCTATATTTTCCACATAAGCACCTTGTCCCAACAGCACAGTAAAGTTGTGCTTAGCGATCTGGTCGGTATAAGTAATGGTGTTTTCGATGTTCCAGTTAAACACATTATTATTGGTCTTATTATAGTTGTTTTGCGTTGTTCGCTGTGTGGCACTCAGGTAAAACAGCGGTGTAAAGCCCTGGTTGCCCCAGTAGGCAATTTTTCCTGCGAAAGTGCTTCTTACCCTGATCTTGTTAAACAGGTTGGCTTCCAGGTAGGCATTGCCCACAAAATCGTCTGACCAGTTGTAATGGCCCAGGCGGGTTTGGATATATGCTACCGGGTTGGTCATTTCCTGTCCCACTAATGTTGAAATGCCATAAGGATTGCCGTTCTTATCCCTGATCACCGGGTTCACGCTGTAGGGAGCGGCATTAGCAATGGCAGGATCGGTGATCACGATAGGAGTGATGGGATCAAGATTGATAGCTGAGCTCAGCGGACCGCCAAACTCGCTGTTGGTATTACCGATGCCGATGCTTTTCTGGTGCGAGTAGGCAAAGGTTTGTCCGAAGGTGAATATGCTGCTCAGCTTGTGCGTGCTGTTCAGGCGCACGTTGCGGCGGGTATAGTTGGAAATTTCCCTGGCCACAATACCCTGTTGGTCTTGCAGACCGAATGATACGTAGAAAGTGGAACGGTCATTGCCGCCGCTGATGCTGATTTCGTGCGAATACCTGCGGGCATCATTGTTGAAAATAGCATCCTGCCAGTCGGTGCCTTTACCCAATGTGGAGGGGTTGGGGAAGATGATGCCGCCGCCATCGTTCACAGACCTTTCATTCAAAATAGTAGCGTATTCGGTGGCATTCAGCAGGTCCAGCTTGTGCTCGGGTGATGAAACGCCATAAAAGCCGTTGTACGAAACCTGCAGTTTGCCGGCGCGGCCTTTCTTGGTGGTCACCAGGATAACGCCGGTAGCGGCGCGGGTACCATAAATGGCTGCTGAAGAGGCGTCTTTCAGCACTTCAATCGATTCTATATCGCTCTGGTTGATAAAACCGATACCCCCCTGGTCAATTACCACGCCGTCAACCACCCACAGCGGGTTGTTTCCGCCATCGCCGAAGGTAGTGATACCTCTTACACGGATGGTTGAGCCTGAGCCGGGCTGACCGGAGTTTTGCGCGATCATTACCCCCGATACGCGGCCCTGGAGAGCCTGCTCAATACGGTTGCTGGGCACATTTTCCAGGTCGCGGGACTTTATGCTGGAAATGGCGCCTGTCACCACGCTTTTTCTCTGAGCGCCGTAACCTACAATCACCACCTCATCCATATTACCCACGGTCTCGGCAAGCGTTATCGTCATATCTCCTTCTGTTACAGGGAAATCTGCAGTTGTATAACCGGTATATGACACTCTCAGCACCGCATTCAGGTTGGGAACGCCGATGCTGAAATTTCCCTCGGCATCCGAAATGGTGGTGCGATTGGTTCCAACCACAATGATGGTGGCACCCGGGAGAGGCTCATTACCTGATCTTGAAACTACTTTACCCTTAATCTGGATCTCCTGTGCTATGGCCTGGGGGACGATGCCATATAGCGTGAGAAACGAACACAGAAGCAGGAAAAACTTCCATTTCATAAGCAATCGTGTTTTGGTTAAAATAATATTATAGTGATACGAGGCAGTAAAAGTAGAAAAGGCCGCGGCCGCTGCCTAAAATTCCACTACAACATTACCCCATCAAAAAAATGGAAGTGATTGAAAAGTAATAATTTCCACCACATCTTTACCACATCATGCCCTGCTATTGCTTTAGCTTGTTCTGGAAATCAAGGAGAAAATCGAAGAGGCTCATACCGCTGGGAACCTGCAATTTTTTGCGAAGTCTGTACCGGCTCAGCTCCACGCTTTTTATCGTAATATTCATGATCTGGGCGATGTCTTTGCTGCTCAGGTTCAGCCGCAGGTAGGCGCACAATTTCAGGTCGCTGGCGGTGAGTTTGGGATATTGCTTTTTCATAAAAAGCAGGAAATCATCGTGTACCTTATTAAAATGGATGGCAAACTGTTCCCAGTTCTGCTTGATCTTGTCGTCGCTGAGCATCCTCACTATTTTCTTATACTCTTCCGATTCCTTGTCGGCGTCCTTAGCCTTTTTCAGGCGCATGAATTCCTCCTTCACCTTCATCAGGGTTTCGTCTTTCTGGATCAGGTGGAGGGTAGTGGAGGCCAGCTCGGTATTTTTGCTCTCGATTTCGGATTGCAGGGTGGCATTTTTCAGCTGCATCATCATTCTCTCATTGCGCTCCAGTTCCAGCTGATGCAGGTAGGCCAGCTGCTTTTGCTCTTCCGTATGTTTTTCGATCTGCAACTGGTGCATGTACTCCAGGCGGCGGCGCTCCTCTTCATGAGCCTGCTGCTGCCTGAGGAACTTGGCCCGCTGCCAGCGGTAAATGCCGTAGATGCAAAGCATGCCCAGCAGCACATACACGGCATATGCCCAGGTGGTGCGGTACCAGGGCGCCAGTATCACAAAACGGTAGCTGGTCACATCGCTCTCGATGCCCTCGTGCGTGCGGGCCTTCACCTTAAAAGTATAGGTGCCCGGCGGCAGATAGGTATAGTCCTTTTCCGGCCTGCGCGACCAGGGCGACCAGCCCGCGTCGAAATCTTCGAGGTAATATGAATATTCAACGCCAGACTGGCGGGCATATAATGCTGAAGAATAGTCGAAATGCACCGAGTTCCAGTCATAACTGATCAGCGGCACTTCCTGCTTATATTCCTGCTCTGTATCGAAGGGGAAAAATCCCGCGAATATGGAACTGTCGGTCTTGTTGATGATCCTCACATCGCTGATCAGCACCGGGTTGATGGAATTGACTGCCTTGTATTGCTGATAATTAATATGGTAAAAACCTTCATCGCCCGCCACAAAAATATTGCTGCTGTTGAGCGGGTACACAAACTCCAGTCCATGCCCCATTACCTTGTTGTTCAACTCGGGAAAACGCACGATCTCCGGTGTTTTTCCGGAATAATCTACCACGCCTAATCTTTTTTCTTCTATAAACCAGATATTCCCTTCGCTGTCTTCGCGCAGGTATTGCACGCGCATGTTGCCGAATATTTCGAGCAGCAGGTGACAGGAATCAAAATCACCCGTTTGCGCGTTGTATTCAAAAATGCCATTTTCGTTGGTGAGCACAATGCGATTGCGCAGGTAAAACATGTGGTTCCTGTTCAGCGACAAAATGCCTTTCTTATCCTCGTACTTGGTAAATGAAGGCTTTGCTGCCGTGTCAAGAAAAATACGGTACAATCCTTTGAAAGGGTGCGCGGCCCAGGCGATGGTATTGTCGGTGGCCAGGTAGCGGATAGACTCCACGTGATTGTGGAAAGGCGGAGTCTGAAATTTTCCGTTGGCGTATGAGTATTGGTTTACGCCATTGTAAGTGCCGGTGAGCAGCGCTTTGGCGCGGCCAATATTTCCGATGGGTAGAAAAGTCCAGCAGCCTGTTCTGCCATCGGCGCTGGTATCCACCAACTGCGCGGCGTTATTCTTTATTTCAAAAAAACCATTGTTATGCCCCATAAACAGCCGGCCATCCACTACGCCCAGGCTCCATACCAGGCCGCGCGTGCCGGGTACCAGCGTGAAATCGCTTTTGGTAAGACTGATATCTTCCAGTTCTTTTATAGGTGCGCGGTATAGCCCGTTCGATGTACCGATATATAAATTATTATTAAACACCACGGCGCATCGGCCGGCGCTGCGCTCTTCATAATCCGGGAAAATGCTCTTGATGGCATTATCGTACTGCACATGTGAAATACCATTGTCGAGACCGAGCCAGAGATTCTTATTGTTGTCAACAAAAACGCTGAGGATATTATTGTTCTGCACGCCCTCGCGCCGGGAGAGTCTTTGCACAAACTGACCCTGTTTGTTTACGATGTAGCAACCGCCCAGCGAAGTGGCTATGGCGATGTGTTCGTCGTTCAACACGGTGGCTGCATAGGGTACCTGCGCAATGATATCCTGCATATATGGCGTGTTGAAGGGACTCAGCTTTCCGTCGTGCAGTATGAAGGAACCATATCTTTTGATCAGCACGAGTGAGCTGTCGCCATGCAGTGGCACAATGGCCGAAACCTGGGCGTGAACGGGAATATTATTGTTCTTCAGTATGGGCACCCAGCGCTCATCTTCGAACTGCAGCAAGCCGTCGGCATAGTTTTGTGCAATCAGTTTACCATTGCACAAACCCATATATGCCCAGGAAATATCGCTGTACACATTCAGCTTCCCGTTTTTCAACCGGAAAATTTTCCGGAAAGAGCGGAAGAAAACTGCCTTGTCGTAAAGTACCACATCCCACACGTCGGTGAAATCTTTATCTGCCTCGGGCACCAGGTTGTTGAGACTCACATAGTGCAGGCGTCCCAGCGCCCCGGGTTCAAAATAACCGATCTCGGCCTGGGCGCCCACATATACGCGGCCATTGTCGTCGACCGCCAGCGACTGTATGCCGCTGCTGTTGCCGGGTATGGTATATCGCTTCCAGAAATTACCGTCGAAAGTGAGCAGGCCCTCGTTGTTGGCGTAGTACATTATGCCCCGCCTGTCCTGGGCTATCTTCCAGTTTTGGGTACCGGCATTATACACCTGGCGCGCATAGTTGATTATTTCCGGAAGGGCAATAGTGTTTTGCCCTTTTGTGGAAAGAATACCGAAGCACAGTATAACAAATAATGCCCTGGTTTTCATGTTTCAGTCTGTCTCGTAATATAATCAAAACGCGTAAGATAAGGACTTGTCAGCCAATTGTAAGTTTCCGCTTTTAGTAAACACTTTTCCCGATCCGGCAACCCCGGCCGCCGGGGCAGGGATAATTTTGCGGCGACTAAATTAAAACAGGATAAGACATGAATAAGACAGGTCTGATAATAGCGATCTTATTGATAGCATGCACAAAATTAACTGCACAAAGTATCAAAGGAAAAGTAACTACTGCCGACGGAAGCCCTGCAGAACATGTAAATGTGATAGTGAAAGGCACAGGCAAGGGTGCCGTTACCGATAAAGAAGGAAAATATGAAATTAATGAACTGAAACCCGGTTCTTATACCATCGAGGCCAGCTTTGCCGGTCTTAAACCACAGACCCTGAAGGCTGAACTGAAGGAGGGCGAAACTTTCGAGGCCAATTTCACACTGACCGAAAGCGCGGGCGAGTTGCAAACCGTTTTGGTGACCGCCAACCCGAGCAAATACGTTACCGATTATCCTTCCATTTCGCTGCGTTTAAGAACTCCGCTGATTGAAGTTCCGCAAAACATACAGGTGATCACCCGACAGACCCTGGTTGACCAGCAGATTTTTGATATGCGCGAAAATGTGATCCGCAACGTGAGCGGCGCCACCGCTTCTGAGCACTGGGAAACTTATGCACGCATCGTGATGCGCGGTTCGCGCATTGCCGCTTTCCGCAATGGCATGAACGTGCAGGAAACCTGGGGACCGCTTACCGAAGACATGAGCATGGTAGAGCGTATTGAATTTGTGAAAGGCCCTGCGGGATTTATGCTGGCCAGCGGCGAGCCCAGCGGTTTTTATAATGTGGTAACCAAGAAACCAACCGGCATCAAAAAAGGCGAAGTAGGTATGACAGTGGGCAGCTTCGGTACATACCGCAGCACGCTTGACCTGGACGGACTGCTGAGCAAGGATGGCAAACTGCAGTACCGCCTCAACCTGATGGGACAGATGAAGGGTACACAAAGAAATTTTGAATACAACAACCGCGTGTCCATCGCACCGGTTATCAAATACCAGATCAATCCCAGTACATCACTCACCGCTGAGTATACTTACCAGTACGTGGATATGTCGCCGATAGGAGGCAGCTATCTTTATTCTGGCAAAGAACTCGGCGATCCCGGCATCCCGAAAAATTTCAGCACGCTGGAGGCAAACATGGATCCCACCAGGATCAAAGACCAGTCTTTCTTCGTGACTTTGTCGCACAGCATCAACGACGACTGGAAACTGACCGGTCAGTTGGCCTATATGCATTTCGACCAGGTGGGCAGCAGTCTTTGGCCTACAGGTATCGAAAACGATAACCTGAAGAGAGGTATCAGCATCTGGGATATTTTGGGACAAACCAAGGTGGGACAGTTTTTCGTGAATGGTGACGTAAATACCGGCGTCGTAAAGCACCGCATCCTTGCGGGTCTTGATATGGGGGATAAAGATTTTTACCACGACTGGAGCCAGGCTGGTGCAATAGTAGGATCTCAGGAATTCAATGTATACAATCCTGTATATGGCACTGTGCCCGCTTCTGCTTATCCTGTTTGGGATCGCAGCCTGGGCATTAAGCAAAGAGGTGTTCACTACAATAATTTATATACGGCCATATATGTGCAGGATGAGTTGAGGTTCCTGGATGAAAGACTTCGTCTTACACTCGCAGGACGATATACCACTACCGGCGATGAAAATCCTTATGATGGTAAAGTGGAGAGCGACAAGTTTACTCCGCGCGCGGGTGTAAGTTATAGTGTGGGCAGGGGGCTGAGTGTGTACGCCGTGTACGATCAATCGTTCATTCCGCAGGCAGGCGCCACTTTTGATGGAGAAAAATTCAAACCCATTCTCGGTAGTAATAAGGAATTGGGTGTGAAAAAAGAATGGCTGAATGGCCGTTGGACTGCATCAGTGGCTTTGTACGAGATCACCAAGAAAAATGAATTATCTCCCGACCCGGTTAACCAGTATTTCTCAGTCCAGTTGGGTGAGACCAAAACCCGCGGCGTTGAATTTGACGTGCGTGGCCAGTTGTTCAGCGGCCTGGAAGTTACTGCGAACTACGCCTATACCGACGCCAGGGTTACCAAGGATACTGAAGAAAAGCAGATCGACCGCCAGATACCAGGCACTGACAAGCACATTGCCAATGCCTGGCTGAACTATCGGTTCCGTCGCGGTCCGGTAAAAGGTCTTGGTCTTTCTTTTGGCGGCTCGCATGCAGCAGGGCGCAGCGCCTGGTATGCGGCTTATGACAGGGACATGGATCCCTCCATGCCAGCGTATACCAAATTTGATGCGGCTGCCTCTTACCAGTTTAACAAGTTTCTCGTAGCGGTGAATGTCAACAACCTGTTCAACGCTGATGTTTACTCAGGTGCATTCTACAGCTGGAGTGGTTTTTACTACTGGCAGGCAGAAGCGTACAGGAACTGGAGGCTGAGTGTGACATACAGGTTTTAGTCACTGAGCAGTGAGGTTCACCTGTTCGACACCTTTCCAATAGGCCGGACCAGCAGGTTCATTCGCGCTTTTGCCGGCAAGATATATTTTGGATGTATCACCATCGGGAGGCGGGGGAGGAGGAGCGTTGCCACTGTTTTTATTGCAACCCGCCATCATCGCTGTCATGACTATCAGGGATACGTAGCAGGTAGGGAGCAGTTTCATGTTGAAGATTTTAAAGTTTAATGAATTTATGGCCCTGTAAAATTTCGCAAACCACCTGTGCAGAACAACCCCAAAATGGGGGTATTGAGCTATCTTTATCGGAATGCCAATACCTGTATGAGAGAGAAATTTTCTGCACTGCTGGTAATCGCTTTTGCCATCTCATTCAAGATTGATGCACAGTCTGCCACAGACTTGCGTTGTGAGTATTTGAAGGCGCCGATTGGCATCGATGCTACCCATCCGCGACTATCATGGAAACTTGATGATAACAGAAATGGCGCAAAACAAACGGCTTACAGTATTGTGGTGGGCACTGATTCTTTATCGGTAAGTAAAGGCCAGGGAGACTATTGGCAAACCGGCCGCATCAATTCCGATAACCACCTGGTAGTGTATGCAGGTCAGCCTCTGCAGCCGTTCACCAAATATTACTGGGCGGTGCAGTTGTGGGATAAAGATGAAGCAGCGGCACCCATTAAAGTGGTAAGTTCTTTTGAAACAGGTATGATGGATGCGCGCAACTGGAAAGGCGCATGGATAAGCGATGGCAAAGATCAAAATGAAAAAGCGGCGCCCTGTTTCAGGAGAAAATTTTCTACTGGTAAAAAAATAAAGTCCGCACGCGCCTATATCGCTGCTGCCGGTTTGTTTGAATTATATATAAACGGAAAAAGGATCGGCGATCACCAGCTCGATCCGATGTACACGCGATTCGACCGGCGTATAATGTACGTGACGCACGATGTAACCGATGCTTTGCAAAACGGCGATAACACTATTGGTGTACTGCTGGGCAATGGATGGTACAATCATCAATCCACCGCAGTATGGAACTTTCACAATGCTCCCTGGCGCGCACGACCGGCATTTTGTCTTGATCTGCGGATTACTTATGATGACGGAAGTGTGGAGACTATTGCTACTGGTAAAGAATGGACGACTTCGCTCAGCCCCGTCGTCTTCAACAGTATTTATACTGCGGAACACTATGATGCCAGTAAAGAACAACCAGGTTGGAACACGAATGTATTTGACGATTCCACCTGGCAGGATGTGATTTACCGTTCGGCGCCGACGAACAATATTGTGGCGCAAGCGCTGCATCCCATTCGCCGGGTAGATACGTTAAAAGTGAAATCTTTTCGCCGATTTGACGATACTTTGTATGTTTTTGATTTTGGGAGAAATATTTCCGGTGTAAGTGAAATAAAACTGAAAGCTGCTCGCGGTACTGTTGTGAGATTGCGTCATGCAGAACGTTTATATCCCAATGGCCGCGTTGATCAATCGAATATCGATGTACATTATCGTCCGATGGACGACAGCGATCCTTTTCAGACAGATATTTTTGTGCCGAAAGGAGAAGGTGAAGAAATTTTCAGACCGCGGTTTAACTATAAAGGCTTTCAATATGTGGAAGTCACCAGCAGCGCGCCCGTGCAGTTGAACCAGGAAAGTCTTACTGCTTATTTCATGCACAGCGATGTGCCGCCCGTTGGCAGCGTCGCTTCATCGAACCCTGTAATCGACAAAATATGGTTCGCTACCAACAACTCTTATCTCTCGAACTTGTTTGGTTATCCTACCGACTGTCCGCAGCGCGAAAAGAATGGGTGGACGGGCGACGCGCATATTGCTGTTGAAACGGGTCTTTACAATTTCGACGGCATCACTATCTATGAAAAGTGGCTGGCCGATCATCGCGATGAGCAGCAGCCCAATGGCGTTTTGCCTTCCATTATTCCAACAGGAGGATGGGGTTATGAATGGGGAAATGGACCCGACTGGACCAGCACCATCGCAATCATTCCCTGGAATATTTATTTGTTTTATGGTGATACGACATTGTTGTCGCGATGCTACGAAAATATCAAAAGATATGTTGACCATATCACCTACATCAGCCAGGGCTCGCTCACAACCTGGGGGCTTGGCGACTGGGTGCCGGTGACTGATAAGCCGCCGGTAGAGTTCACTTCAAGTGTGTACTATTTTGTTGACGCCACCATCTTGTCGAATGCCGCAAAGATTTTAGGTAAGCATGATGATCATGAAAAATACGCGAAGCTGGCGCAGCAGATAAAGGATGCTTTCAATAAAAAATACCTTGACGAATCAACAGGCATATATGGCAAGGGTATGCAAACCGAGCTGAGCATGCCATTATATTGGGGACTTGTACCGGAAGATATGAAGACGAACGTAGCGGCAAACCTGGCAGCACGGGTAAAGGCAGACAACAATCATATCAATGTCGGGTTGCTGGGAACCAAAGCCATTTTAAATGCTTTAAGTGAAAATGGCTACGCCGATCTTGCTTTCAAAGTTGCGTCGCAAAAAACATATCCCTCCTGGGGGTGGTGGGTAGAAAATGGCGCGACCACATTATATGAAAACTGGGCGATTGACGCGCAATCTGATATTTCACTAAACCATATCATGTTTGGTGAAATCGGCGCGTGGTATTACAAGGCGCTGGGCGGCATAAAGCCCGATCCGCAACAGCCCGGATTCAAGAATATTTTGTTGCAGCCGCATTTTGCTGAAGGACTGGCGAATTTTGAAGCGAGCCATGATTCTCCATATGGTAAGATAGTCTCTTCATGGAAAAGGGTGGAGAAGAAGATGGTGTATATGGTTGTTGTGCCGCCCAATGCTACTGCACGAATCAGCCTGAATGTGACGGGAAAAATGAAAGTGTACCAGGATGGTGCCATCATAAATAATCCGAAAGACTTTACCGTTCCCGCAGGAAAGTATATGTTTGAAATAAAGTAAAAGCAGACGAATGAAACTTGCCATCACCGCCTTTCTGTTGCTGATTTTATCTTCTCAAAATTTTGCGCAGCATAAAGTAAACTGGAAAAGAGTTTCCGTGTTGGTTTACACAAAGAATGGCAAGGGTTATGTTCACGGGAATATACCACAGGCTGTTGCCTGCGTTCAGAAACTTGGCGCGCAATATGGCTTTAAGGTAGATACTTCTTCCGACGCCTCGGTGATGACAAAGGAAAAACTGCAACAATACACGCTTCTTCTTTTCGCCAGCACCAACAACGACGTGTTCGATACTGATGCACAGCGGCTGGCCTTCCGGCAGTATATAGAGGCAGGCGGCGGTTTTGTAGGCATTCACTCGGTGGTAGGAACCGAACGCAACTGGAAATGGTTTAAAATGATGCTCGGTGGCAGTTTTGCCTGGCATCCGAAATTCCAGGAACTCAAGGTAAAAGCCCTGCATCCCAATCATGAATCGCTGAAAGATGTGCCGAAAGTTTGGGTAAGAAACGACGAATGTTATTTCGCCAGGGAACTTTATCCTGGTCGCACCGTGCTGATGGCATATGATCTGAATTCGCTAAAAGCTGCCGACACTACCGAACAAAGACTGGTTGCACAACATAAAGGCACTTACGCCGATTTGTATCCTGCCGTGTGGGCATACCAGTTTGATGGTGGTCATACCTGGTGCACTGCACTGGGTCACGATGGCAAAGACTACAGCGATCCGGTATTTGTAAATCATATTCTGCAGGGCATTCGCTTTATTGCCGCCAGCCGCGGAAAGCTGGACTATTCAAAAGCCTATGCCACCAGTCACGACGACCCGCTGCAATATCAACTGGAGACGAAATAAATTCTATTTTCCCTTAGCAGGTGTTATCAGGTTCTCGAACCAGAAAACGCCTTTTTTATTAGCGACAACAATGTCGGGTCTGCCATCACCATTCATATCGCGTACTTCAGTATTAAGACCAATGCCCGAGTCATCATCAATCACGTGCTCGATCCAGAAGGGACTTTTACCGCCGGCATTTTCATACCACAAAATCAGTGGCGGATCATAAGAGCCGGGGTCGATGGTAGAGCGATTGCTGGGATTTAAGCGTTCGGTATGCGCAAAGTATCTTTTGCCGGTTATCAGGTCGGGATCCCCATCTCCATCCAGGTCGGCCAGAGCGGTGCTGTGCGTTTGCGAAGTAATATAACTGATGAGGCGGTGGCCAAACTGTGGTTCGCCATCTTCTCTTCTAAATTGTTGATGCCACCATATACCAAAGCGGTGCGCTGAGGCGCTGATCACGTCGGCAAGACCATCGTTGTTTACGTCCAGCACCCACATCTGCGAGCAGTCTTCACCAATATCGGCATAATGAAATTTCCAGCGCTCTTGTTTTACATCTGCAGGACCTTCCCACCATCCGGATCTTACAATCACGTCTTTGCGGCCATCGCCGTTGATATCACCGTAGCCAAGACCATGACCATTTACATTCACGTGTGGTACATTGGCTTCGCTGATGGCATATCTTTTCCACGTAGTGCTGCCTTTTGATGGCGCCTGCAGCCAGATGAGCTCATTGGTTTTTGAATCACCGCAAATGATATCGTCCTGCCCATCGCCATCCACGTCAACAAACAGCGGGCTTTCGTTACCAACGTTATCATATAGGCGATGTTTTTTCCAATAGCCTCCTTTGGTGCCTGGATTTTCATACCAGTCGGCGCTAAGACCGGGGAAATCCATTACTATCAGGTCGGGCCAGCCGTCCTGGTTCACGTCCATGCAGTGATTCAGAAATGAGCGGCTGTAAGTGGTTTTGGGGGGATAAGTTCTGAACGTATCAATATCATGCCGCTTCCAGGTGGGAGCTTCAAACCAGGCAGGACCAGCCAGTATATCCAGCTTACCATCTTTGTTTACATCGCCTACGGCTACGCCTTCAGAAATAAAATCGGTGGTGATGACGTGTTTCCTGAACCATTGTTCTTTTTGCTGCGCCATTGCTGCCTGGCTAAAACAACAAACAACAAAGACGCTCATCCAGATTGTTCTCATTACTTTTCATTTTTTGAATTGAGTAAAAAGTGCACCAACGAATTGAATTCCTGCTGCGATAATGTCTGCCCGAAATTATCAGGCATCAGGGTCAGTTTCGAAGGTGTTTGTTCGGCTATATCCTGTTTGGCGATGGGAAATTCTTTTCCTGAGATATCGGCAAAAACCACGGTGGCGCCTTCTTCGCGGCGGAACAATCCACTGGTCACTTTGCCATCTTTCAGCCGGATGGTGTACATTCTGAAGTCTTCGGTGACGTTACGGTTGGGGTCAATTATTTTTTCTGTCAATGCCTTTGCACCCCATTGGCTTACACCGTCCAGGTTGGGCCCAATATCCCCTCCCGCGCCATTGATGCTATGGCAGGGAGAGCATTTCTGTACAAATACGATCTGTCCCGAATCAACCGGGGGCTTGCGCCCGCTATTCATAGCGAGTTGAAAATTTTGCAGGCGCTCATCTATCAATACTTGTCTTTCCGAATCGATGGGGCTTACATTCTTAGTGAGCTCTTCAAATTGTTTTTTCTGTGCCGGGGTAATATTAATGAAAATGCGTTCGCGCACGCGTGGCTCCAGCAGTACGCGCGGGTATATCTCGTTGTTTTTTACCGATTGAAATAGTATATTCTTTCCTTCTGCGCTGGCTGCCAGCGTTACGGCCATATTGGTCTGCAAGTCTGGCGGCGCGTTTTTGATAGCGCCTGCAAGAATATTGTTGGCCACCGTGCCGGGGAATTCACCGATCACGCGGCTGATCTCGTTCCTGAAATGCACATCGGTCTGGTCATTTCCCAACAGCAGTTGTGCAACAGATGATCCCTTCCTCGTATCCATCTTCATCAGTGCGCGCAGCGCGGCAGCTTTCAGAATCACCAGGTCGTGATTGATGTCATTGCCGCTGCGGATATCGCTGGCCGCAGCGCTTTGCACCATAGCCTCGAGTTGAGGCGCGAGATTATTCATTTTATACTTGCCCGCCATATCTGCAGCAAAGGTTTGCATCTGAAGTATGGACGGGCGATTTTCTTTTGAGAAAGAATAAGATTGCAATACATTCCCGGCAAGACTGCGGCCCCAGTTTGCCAACAGCGCCGTTTCTTTTCCTCCGCGCTGTGTCAATCCCGATTGCACTGCCTGGTATAAGGGAATACTCAGCGAATCGGGCCATTGATAGTTGATTGCAATCCGGACAGCCGCATCGAGATCAGCAACCGGAGCAAATCGGGCGATATGTTGAAAGATAGCGGGCGCGCGCTTTTCAGCAGGCTTGTACTGGCTCACGTATTTGAACAAGAAGGAGCCCGCATCCTGCGAAGGCACGCCCATTAATACGTCTGCGATATAATTGGCATCCTGCTCGCTCCACGCGGTGGTAGCTGCCTGTTTCATCACCGATGCAGACCGTAGCAGGTTGCGCATCGCAAGTCTTGTTACATACACCATGTGTTCGTCTGATGCAGGCGCCTGCTTGCGCATTTTCAGTGCCAGTTGCAACGATTCCATGGTGGGATAGTCGGGCAGCAATTCAATGGCAGCGCGTTGTACCTGCGGGTCTTTATCTTCCAGGGCGTCTACTATTGTCGCCCAAAACACTTTGGGACCTTTCAGTTCAGCAAGTATATGCAAAGCATGCAGCCTGATCACAGGATCGCTGTGCGTAGCGGCAGATTGCAACATCACCACCTGCAAAGCACCCAGGCGATAGAGTACCCAAAGGGCATGCGCGTATTTTCGGGTGCTGACATTTTTTTCACCCAACACTGCAGCCACCGGCTGCACGGCTTCGCCACCAATTCTGTCTGCCAACTGATCGGCGGCGGTCATGCGGATGAACATATTATCATTGTCCAAAGCCTTTACCAGTTCTTCCACCGATGCTTTTGTCCAGTCTTTTCTTTCATTGCTTTTTCCCTTATAAGTGATTCGCCAGATCCTGCCGCGCGCTTTATCGCGTTTGGGGTGGTCGAGCGGCACTTCATAATGACCGATAATGCTGTTGTAAAAATCGGCGATGTACAAAGCGCCATCGGGACCCATCTTTACGTCCACAGGTCTGAACCAGGGATCGTCGCTCAGCATAAAATCTTCCTCGCGTTTACCAATGGGAGAGGCGCCTTCAAAAGCCGCAGAATAACGATACACACGGCAGCGCACCACATCGCCGACAAAAAAATTGCCGCGAAAACTTTCGGGCCAGAGCTTGTCAGCATAGTATGCGATGCCCGCCAGCGCGGTGGCCTCATCAGAAAGCGGGGTCATGTCGGGCGCAAAACCCATTCCTTCTTCCTTACCCCATTGCGTGTAATCGGCATTGCGGATCAATTGATATAATGGTGAGGTATGACAGTCGGTAGAGTAGAGGTAGCCGCGTTCGTCATACACCAGTCCAAACGGATTGATACGTCCGTCGGTAGTTTTTTCCACGCGACTGCCATCGGGACGAATACGGAATGTGTTGCCGCTGATCATCGAGATGCTGTCGCCATCGGCACCGGCCACGGTATCGCGGTTGCTGTAACCATGACAGGAATGAATCCATCCATCAAAACCGCGCAGCAGGTTGTTGATCATGCCGTGCGTATCGTGTGTCTTGAATGGCCCTACCAGGATTTTCTGTCCATCGGGTTTATCATCGCCATTGTTATCATAAAACTTATACACGTTGGGGATGCTATACACTACGGGACCATCATTCATTGGCAAAATGCCGATGGGAATATTGAGTGTGTCGGAAAATACGGTGAACTTATCGGCCTTGCCATCGTTGTCAGTGTCTTCCAGTATGGTGAGTTTATCTCTCCCCTTGCCGGGTGCTGCGGGAAAAGGGTATTCGTATGATTGCGTCACCCAAAGGCGTCCCTTCGCATCGAAGGCAAGATTGATGGGTTTACCAATGTCGGGTTCGGAAGCGAAACAGGTGATTTCAAAACCTTCGGGCAATTTGAACCCTAACAATTCTTCTTCGGGCGTGCGCGCTTCGGTGGTGCGGATATGAACGGAGAATTTGTCGCCCGAGAATTCACGCCTATCTTTTTCCTGGCCGGAGTTTTTACAAGCAATCGATGCAATAAACAGGGTGGGAACCAGTATCGCCCTGGATAATCTCATGTTGACAGTTTTTTTGAAATTATTAAAAATGCGAAGCATTTCGTCACGCATGTCCCCCGATTCGTCAAATTTATCCCTGTAATTTCCGGGTTTTATTTCTATTGCGGGCAACAAATACCGAAACTTATGCATGCGTCAAGAAATTTTGTTATACATGCCGGAAAATGCTGGCCCTCCCTCCTGGTTATTTTCGTATTGACCGCTCTCACCAACTGCCGCGCACAGACCAACGGAAAGTCTTTGTTAGTGTCGGCGCCGGGTTCACCCATTAGTGTGAGCTGCGGTCCGGGAAATGTGGTAGCCGGCGACCTGGACCATGATGGAAAAACCGACCTGGTGGTGGCTTGTGCGGCTAATCGCCTGATTACTTTTTTCAGAGGTCGCGGCGATGGACAGTTTACTGGTTGGGGCGCGCCGCTTACGCTGCCATATCCCCCGCACGAAATCGTGCTGGGCGATGTGGACAAAGATGGTCATCCCGACCTGGTGGTAGGCAGTCACGATACCTACACCGTGCTGATATATCACGGCGACGGCAAGGGCAATTTTTCTGGTTCTCCCGACTCGGTCATCATGCATTCGGGCAACCAGCCACATACCCATGGCCTCGGGCTGGGAGATATGAACGGCGACGGATTGCTGGATATAGTCACCGCCAACAGCAACGACCAGGATGTGAGCGTGATGCTTAACCAGGGCAGGTTGCAGTTTGCCCCGGCACCTGGTTCGCCATATGCCGTGGGGCCTTCTCCATATCCGCTTACCATCGGCGATGTAAACAATGATGGGCACCTTGATATAGCCTCCACCTCCAGCAACCGGTCTTTCAAATCGCTCACGCTTTTGATCGGCGATGGCAAAGGCAGTTTTCAACGCCGCGATGTTCCGCTTCGCACGGCCAGTCCCTGGTACGTGAGTATCGGCGATATCAACCATGATCAGCTTCCCGACCTGGTGATGACGCACGCCGAGCGTAATGAACTGACTGTGCTCACAGGAAATAAGGATGGTCAGTTTTCGGAGGTTGAACAATCTCCCTTCAATCTCGGCAGCAGCGCCTGGGCCATTGCTCTAGCCGACCTCAACCAGGATGGCAACCCCGATGTGCTGGCCGCCGCCAATACCGGTGTGCGCGTAATGCTGGGCAATGGCAGGGGAGGTTTCACTGCTGCGCAAGGATCACCATTTCTAACGGGAAGGAGTAACTGGCGTTTTGCGGTATGCGACGTAAATGGCGATGGCAGGCCGGATGTGGTGACGAGCAATTCAGAAGCCAATAATGTGTCTGTTCTCCTTACTCAATAGGGACGGCCAGGTGGAAGGTGGGCCACCTACAGGACGGGCATGCAGGTACAGGAAGGCTGAATGACATTAAATTTATACATTTAGTGATCTATATTGCGAAGCCTATTCAACGACCAGCCAGATGAGGAAAAATATTCTTGTGCCATTCTTGATAACGCTGTGGTTTTGTGCCTGTAAAAGTAGTCCCGAATCATCCGTGCTCTCGCCCGAAGAGTCTCTCAAACACATGCAGGTAGAAGATGGTTTCAGCGTAGAACTGGTGGCCGCCGAACCCCTGGTGGTGGCGCCTGTTGCGATGACATTCGATGAGTTTTCACGTATATGGGTAGTCGAAATGCAGGGTTATATGCCCGACACATTGGGCAGCGGTGAAGACATGAGGACTGGCAAGATCGTGATATTGGAAGATACCGACCAGGATGGTCGCGCCGATACACGCAAGGTTTTTCTCGACTCGCTGATACTACCAAGGGCAATTTGCTTAATAGAAAATGGTGTGTTGGTAGCCGAACCTCCCTATCTCTGGTTTGTGGAAAGAAACGGCGATACTGCGGGGAGAAAGATACTGGTAGATGATAAGTATGCCGAAGGCGGTAATGTGGAGCATCAACCCAATGGACTGCTCCGCAATATTGACAACTGGATCTACAACGCCAAATCATCGTTTCGATATAAGAAAAAAGACAGTGTTTGGCTAAAGGTAAAAACGCATTTTCGCGGGCAATGGGGCATTTCGAATGATGATTATGGAAGATTGTATTATAATCACAATTCCGCCAACGTGCTCGGCGATTATTTCTTTCCTTCTCTTGGTTTTACCAATGATAATTTGACAAGGGTGGCGGGTTTTAACGAAAAGATTGTTGCCGATAATCGCGTATATCCCATTCATCCTACCACCGGCGTAAACAGGGGGTATATGGAAGGTATTTTGGACAGTACGGGAAGACTGGTGAATTTCACAGCTGCCTGCGGCCCCCTGGTTTATCGTGGGGATTTGTTTAGTGAGGAATATTACAATAATGCCTTCGTTCCCGAACCAGCAGCCAATTTGATTAAGAGAAATATCCTTGACCTGGAGAATTTTCCAGCCAGCGGGCGACAGGCATACCAAGACAAAGAATTTCTGGCGAGTGATGACGAGCGCTTCCGCCCGGTTAATTGCTTCAATGGCCCTGATGGCGCATTGTACTTCGTGGATATGTACCGGGGCATTATCCAGCATAAGACATATCTCACCGATTACCTGAAAGGTGAGATTCGCCAGCGGGAGCTTACCCATCCGCTGTCCTGCGGACGCATTTATCGCGTGGTGCCGAAAGGGAAGAAGGTAAAGCCGTTTGTATTTCCCAAAGAAGCAACTGAACTTATCAAATTGTTTGATCATCCCAATGGATGGATAAGAGAAAAAGCCCAGCAGCTATATATCGATCATTTTAAAGAAGCCTCTCCGTTGTTGCGGGAGTATGCTGATAAAGTTGACAAACCCGTTACTGCCCTGCTCGCCTTATGGACGCTGGCAGAATACAACGCGTTAAAGCCCGGTCAACTTAAACCTTTGCTCTCGCACCAGCACCCGGCGGTAAGACAAGCTGCCTTGAGCATGTTGCCCGAGATAATGACGAAAGAAAATTACAACCAACCGATATTCAACGAAGCTTATGAGTTGTTGAAAAATGACAGCGTCGCCGCGCCACTGGTGGTCTTTATAGCCAATAAAGTGGCGCAGTTTGATAAGAGAAAGGCAAATGCGATTCTCACCGATGCGGTTCGCCTTTACCCTAACAACCGTTTTGTGGCCGATGCTGTGCTCAGCAATCTGCAAGATAAAGAGCATGCATTTCAGAAAACTGTCGCTGCCCTTCAAAAAGACACCGCTACCACTATTCATCGTCAATTGAATAAATTGATTGCCGCATTAGAACAATCAAAAAATGATGCGAGCCTTAAAGCCATGGCTTCAAAATACCCGAGGGGAATGAATATTTATAAAAATATTTGTCAGACCTGTCACGGAGCTGATGGCAATGGTATGACTTCGCTGGCGCCGCCGCTTAACCGTTCGGATTGGGTGACGGGTGATAAAGACAGGCTTGCTGCCATTATATTATATGGCTTAACGGGACCTGTACAGGTAAACGGCAGAAATTATAAATCACCCGAAGTGCTTGATGAAATGCCGGGCATAGCCAGCAACGACGAACTAAACGATGAAGACATCGCCCAACTGATCAACTTCATTCGCAATGCCTGGAGCAATAAGGCTGAAGAAGTGAAAGCTTCAGATGTAGAAAGAGTGCGCCGTAAATATGCAGGCAGACAAAAATCATTTACCGCCGACGAACTGCAAAAGAAGTAAAGGTTTAATGGATGAATTGAAATTAACTTGTCAATAATTCGCCCTGGCGGTTTCTTTTGCGAATTGGCAGGTGGCACGAGTTTTTAGCTGATTCTCCTGCAATCAAAAACTCAAATATGAAGTCCAAAACAACTCCCCGCAAGGTTCTGATAGTAGAAGACGAAGGCGATCTCTGTCTCCTGCTCAATATATTACTCGATGAAAAAGGTATGGAAGTTGACCACGCGCAAAGCCTGGCAAAAGCTGAGGAATATCTTCTACAAGATGAGCCTTCGCTGGTTTTGCTCGACAACCGGCTGCCCGATGGTTATGGCGTCGATTTTATCAAACGTATTAAAGAAAAACATCCTGCTACCAAAGTGATCATGATTTCAGGCGTGGATGCTGCTGCCCAGGATGTTGCGCTTGAAAACGGCGCCGATCTCTTTTTGAAAAAGCCGTTTACTAAGGCGCAGTTGTTCGAATCGGTAATGAGTTTGCTGAATTGAGATTATGGATGAGATAACGGATTAGGATCACGGACTTAACCTGTCTTTGTATAATCCAAATTCAATCGTGCTGCTTAAATTGGGAGTGCTCGCTATACATGATGAAGCGCGCCGATTGGGAGAGAAAACCCGAGCTATACAATTCCCGCTTTTGGTCTTTGCCGTCCGGCGTGCGAATCAATGCTTCGTAGGCAGCAGGACCGGTGCCAATGGCCAATAATCCTGTTTTTTTCAATCTGAACAGTTTTAATGGACCCCGGTTTTGCGACGCGGCCAACAAATATTCGCCTTTTGCGCTGCGCAATTTCACCATCGCCTTTCCGTTGCCCGATATGAAGATGCCACTTTGTAAAGTGGATTGCGGTTTGAAATTTCCGTGGCCGTCTCCCAACATCAACAACCCGTTCAACGCATCATACCTGCCGATACTTACGTTGGTACTGTAGTCGTTGGTGTTGATCACTACATCCAGGTTGCCGTCGCCGTCAAAGTCTTCAACGATCATGCTGTTCAGGATCGTTTGCTGTGCCAGCCAGGGCAGTGGACTAATGGTGAATTTTCCATGGCCGTCATTCCTGATATAACAGCTGTTGAGCTGCGTGGCTTTCGCGATATACGCATCGGCAAGTTGTTCGGGCGTAAGCAGATCTTTCATCGTGGCATTGGCGTACGATTTATAATCCTTAAACTTCGCGCATACTGATCATCTGGCGGATGGCATCATCGCGCAAATGCGCGGGATATTCTCTTCTTTCCAGCGTATCCATACTCGCAGGCAGGTAAAGAGAAATGAAAGCATCGTAGCTGTCGTTATTGTCGAAGTCTTTTGCGTAAATGGTGACGGGTTCTTGCTCGCTTGCCTTGAAAAAGGAGTTTTGTCCCAGGTTGCCCGCGATATAATCCATGTCGCCATCGTTGTCGAAATCGCCGGCGGCAAGACTGGTCCACCAGCCGGTATGATTCGCAATACCCGTGCTGGCTGTAATGTTCTCAAATTTGCCGCCGGTGTTTTTCAGGAATGTTACCGGCATCCATTCACCAGCTAGTACCAGGTCGGGCCAGCCATCGTTGTCGTAGTCAGAGACAAGCGCGTCGCAAACCAG
Source organism: uncultured Chitinophagaceae bacterium (assembly GCA_937958995.1). Classification (GTDB taxonomy): domain Bacteria; phylum Bacteroidota; class Bacteroidia; order Chitinophagales; family Chitinophagaceae; genus CALCIN01. Next base: position 451,949 of record CALGAP010000007.1, on the reverse strand, counting down.
CCCGATATTTTTCAAGGCTGGCGCCACTTCATCTGTCACATCAGTAAACACAACCTGTCCCCCTTTTGAGTCGTTGCGATAGATATGAGCAGAAACTGGTTTGGGATATTGTCCGGGCACCACCCGGCCGCCGATAAACAAATCGAGGTCGCCATCTTTATCAAAATCGAATGGCCGCGCGCAACTTTTGCTCGTGAAATTTGCCGGCAAGGCGTTAGCTGCTTTTTTAAAATTACCCTTACCATCGTTCAAATACAATACATCAGTATAAGCTTCGCTTTCTGCATTGCTTTCATAGCCGCCCCGCGCAATATACAGGTCGAAATCATTGTCGTTATCTGCATCAAAAAGCGCGATACCCATGTCCTGGTAAATGAAATTGGAAGAAGGTATTTCACCAATTTCTTATTTGATAAATCTACCGTCTCTTTGCTGCAGCAGCAACACGGCGCTTAAAGATGAATTGCCGCCAATGATTAAATCATCAAGTCCGTCACCATTCACGTCGCCGGCAGCCATCGATGGACCATATTCGGAAAATTTATGCGGAAGTAGTTTTTGTGTATTGAAATCGTTACAGTCTTGTTGCGAGTGGACGTAGTTCAGATTCACCGTGCCAGTGATATCGGTAAATAAGGATTCTGCTGCCACCGGCTTGTTTTCCCAACTATAGTCCAGATTTGCATCGGCGCTGTTCACCACCACCGTCTGATCGGCTGGCACATTTTTCAGCACCTGCATTTTTCCTTCAGGCCATTTTACTACCAACGAATCCACCACACTCACCGTATCGAGTCCAAAATGCGGGTTGAATTGTACGGTGCCAAGATAACCACGATAGGGAGTTTGTTCATACACCTGTTGCTGGCCCTTGTAGTAAATCTCTACCCAGGCGCCGAGACCATTCAGGTTGTTTTTTTCTCCTTTCAGTTGAACATCCAGGTAATGCGGTTTCGTTTTTTTATCGTTCAGCGTATTCCTATATACAGAAGCTTCATCATTGATATTATTTACTACCAGGTCCAGGTCGCCATCATTATCAAGATCGGCGTAAGTGGCGCCATTGGCAAAGGTGGCGTTCATAAAACCCCAGTCTTTTGATACGTCTTCAAATCGGCAATCGCCCGCATTGCGGTAAGCATAGTTGTGCAATTTCACCTGCGGTATGCGCGAAAGGGTAGTGGCGATAGATGCGAGATGCACGCTTTCTCTCCTGAACACCATAAAATCATGATCGGTCACATCGCGGGGATAGCCGTTGGTCACCACAATGTCGCGCAGACCGTCGTTGTTTAAATCTGCCACCACGGGCGCCCAGCTCCAGTCGGTCTCAGCAATGTCGCTGTAGAAACCGAGATCGGCAAACACCGGCTCGCCGACAGAATCATTGCCATTTACGCGCGGACCGAGATTTACCTGCAGGCTGTTGCGCACATATTGATACTGGTAGTTGTAGGCATCACTCAGCTGGTAAGTGTTATAACTACCCGGGTTCAACATCATCTTTTTCCGGAAATTATCTTCCGGGCTCATATCCAGTTCAACTATATCGGGCAGGCCATCATTGTTTATATCAATAATATCCTGTCCCATACCATTCGCCGATGTATGTTTGAAATAAATATGCGCCATATCGGTGAAGGTGCCATTTTTGTTGTTGATATAGAGCAAGTCGTTTGGCGCGAAATCGTTGGTTACAAAAAAATCTTTCCATCCGTCTTTATTGATATCGGCGATGGTGACACCATGGCCATAACCTTCAGCAGTGACGCCCGCATGTTTACTGACATCGGAGAAGACAGGATGTCCTTTTTCTGCATCAAAATTATTCTGGTATAGACGCCCGGTGCTCGGAAAACTTCCGTCGAGCACTTTCGGTTTAAATATTGAAGGGTTGATATGTTGAAACACCTGGTTCACCACCAGGTACATGTCAAGGTCGCCATCATTGTCATAATCGAAAAACGCTGCCATGGTGCTGTGCGTCGTATCGTCGAGGCCATACTCCCGGGCCATATTCCTGAAAGTAGGGCGGCCGAATTTGTCGAGGCCCTGGTTGATATAAAGTATATTTCTTCTTTGCTCAGGATCGTCGTAAATGGTAGCGCACACATAAATATCCATCCAGCCATCGTTGTTGATATCCACTGCGGCGGCACCGCGGCACCATTTGCCTTCACCTTCGGTGCCGGAAGCGTTGGTGATATCTTCAAAACGCATATCACCTTTGTTCAGGTACAACCGGTTGGCTACCATATTGCCGGTGAAGTAAAGATCTGTCAGTCCGTCGTTGTTGAAATCGGCTGCTGCCACACCGCCACCGTTGTAGATATTGGTGACGTCAATGGGGTTCATGGAATCAGTCTCGGTAATGGCATTGTTAAAGGTTATGCCTGACCGTGAGGAGGGCAGCAACTCAAATAAGGTTTCGCTTTTTTCATTGCAGGCGATACCCAAGATGATGCCTATGAGGGCTATAGGCCATTTTTTCATCCGGAATCATTTATTATAAATGTAATAAATTAATCTTTTAATTTCGTGTGTACCTTAAAACATCGATCGTGAACAGGAGAGATTTTATTCAGCAATCTGCCATCACTGCGGCCGCGCTGGCTGCGTTGCCCACTTCATTCGCCAGCGGCGTTAATCGTGAAATTGTACTGGGTCACAATAAAAAACGCTATCGTTTAAATACTAAATGGAGTACCCAGGATTTTAACCGTTACCCCGTGAAAGATTGCCATGAAATGGTGCAGGACAGTAAGGGAAGAATTATCCTGCTCACTAACGAGATCAGGAATAATGTAATCATATACAATAAAAGAGGAAAACTGCTCAGCACCTGGGGCACAGAGTATCCCGGCGCGCACGGGCTGACGCTTTTTAATGAAAATGGCACCGAGGTGCTGTTCATTTGCGACAACACGCGGCACCAGGTAATTAAAACCACTTTAACAGGCCACGTGCTGATGACAATCGACTGGCCTCGTGAGACGGGCGAGTATTCGAAAGAAGAAGAGTTTGTGCCCACCGAGACAGCCATTGCACCCAACGGCGATATATATGTGGCCGATGGTTATGGCAAGGATTTTATCATACAATACAATGCGAAAGGTGAGTACATCCGTCATTTCGGCGGACGCGGTACGGAAGAAAAGCATTTGAAAAATGCGCACGGCATCTGTTATGATGACCGGGACAAAAACAATCCTGTGCTGATCGTCACTTCCCGCGAGCAGAATGCATTCAAGCGGTTTACGCTCGATGGAAATTATATTGATACTATTCCTATGCCCGGCGCCTGGGTTTGCCGCCCGGTAATAAAAGGAGAATATTTATATGCAGCCGTATTGCAAAGTAATCGCGCATTGTGGAAACAAAGTGGTTTTGTTACCATCTTAGACAAAAACAATAAAGTGATCTCCAATCTTGCCGGCATCGAACCCCAATACACCGATAATGGACTGGAAGAAATGTACCAGACCGACAAAGTATTTCAATATCCACACGACGTATGCGTGGATGATGAAGAAAATTTATATGTGGCACAATGGAATTCGGGAAAAGTGCTGCCATATAAACTGACGCCGGTAGGATAACCAGGTTAACGGGTAGCCACCAGCGATGGATTATACAGCTTGCTATGAATTTCCCTTAATTTTTCCACCGGCATCTTGATCACTTTGCGATCATAGGTCATCAGGCCATTTACTTCCACTTCTACGTCGGTGGTTTGCGTGTATACTGCCGCCGACAACCCTTCGGTAATCAGGTGCGGCATGCGATCTATGAATTCTGTATAGCGGGTCAGCAGTTCTTCTTTGTTTTTGAAACTCTGATAGCCCCAGTTGTTCTTGTCTTGCCAGGTATGATTTTCTATCGGAAGGCCCAGTCCGCCATACTCACCCAATACCAGCACCCTGTCTTTACCAAACAATTTCGGATCGGGCATCAGCGGCTCGGGATAGTTGTGCAAATCCATGATATGACCCACATCTTCGAAGTTGCCACCGCTGGCAGTGTTCACAAGACGTGAAGGGTCTTTCGCCATGGTCCACTCGACAATTTCCTTAGTCTTGAATTGTCCCCATGCTTCGTTAAAGGGCACCCACACTACAATGCTCGGGAAGTTGTGGAAGTCTTGCATGATCTCTTTCCACTCGGTGCGGAAGGCCTGTTCCGACTCGGGGGTTCTGTCTTTATCACTGGCACGACCGTATATGCCGGGGCGCGATTCCCATCGGTTACCCAAATCGCCGCTGGGCATATCCTGCCATACCAGTATGCCGAGTTTATCGCAGTGGTAATACCAACGGGCGGGCTCCACTTTCACGTGTTTGCGAATCATGTTGAAGCCCATTTCCTTTGTTTTTTCGATATCGAATTTCAAAGCTTCGTCGCTGGGTGCTGTATATAAACCATCAGGCCACCAGCCCTGGTCGAGTGGTCCAAACTGAAATACAAATTCATTGTTGAGCAGCATGCGCCTGATGCCTTTCTTGTCTGTACCCACAGAAATTTTGCGCATACCAAAATAACTGGTCACTTCATCCACCACTTTGCCTTTGCGCGTGATGGTATATTTCAGATCGTATAAGAATGGATTGGAGGGAGACCATGCCTTAGCATTCGGCACATCAATGTTTACCGATGCTCCGGGTTCTGCATTCTGCGAAGCAATCTTGTTTTCGCCATCCCAAACAGAAATGGTGAGCACATCGCCGCTTTGCAAACCTTGCACTTCGGCCTGCACGTTTATTTTTTTATTGTCAAAATCAGGAGTCTGAATAGTGGATGAGATATAAGTCTTAGGCACAGATTCCACCCACACGGTTTGCCAGATGCCGGTAACAGGAGTGTACCAGATGCCGTGCGGATTTTTTACTTGCTTGCCGCGGGGCTGGGGCCCGTCATCAGTGGGATCCCACACGCGCACGGCAATTTCCTGCTTCTTGCCTTTTGCAAGGTGGGGAGTGATGTCGAAAGAAAATGGATCGTAACCACCCTGGTGACTGCCAACTTCTTTGCCGTTTACAAATATGGTGCATTGCCAGTCAACCGCACCGAAATGCAGCAGCACATTATTGTTTTTGGAAGGAGATAAATCGATGGTTCTTTTATACCAGAGCACACTGTCTTTGCCCACTGTCTTACCCACGCCCGAAAGCGCCGATTCTACGCAGAAGGGCACGAGTATGGAGCCCTGCCATTCGGAAGGAATGCTTTGTTGCGACTTGGGCAGTATAGCATATTGCCAGAGACCGTTGAGGTTGGTCCAGTTTCCTTTGCGCTCCATTTGTGGCCTGGGATATTCGGGCAACACATTGTTGGGATCGACCTTTTCTGCCCAGGGACTTGTGATTTTTCCTTTTACCAATTGCCAGCTTTGCTGGGCGTTGAGCACGATCGGGGTCAGTGACAACAACACCAGGAATACAAATTTTTGACTAGTTACTTTCATGGTGATGGGAATGATATTAAACATTGAGTATTGTCAACTCCTACAAATATAGTTTTATTGACAAAGAATGCGCATAATGTATTATTTTCCCTTAAATAACTCAAAGCATGCGCGTTACTACTAACCACAGTTCTCACGACACCCGACTGGCAACGCCCGGTAATTTATTTGGCGTTTCACTGATAGCCGCACTGGCAGGTTTTATATTCGGTTTTGATACGGTGGTAATTTCCGGCGCCAACCAACCCATTAAAAAGTTATGGGATCTCGATCCCTGGTTTCATGGTTTCTTTATTATGTCGATGGCGTTGTGGGGCACGGTGGCCGGCGCTTTGTTTGGCGGCATACCAACCGATAAATTCGGACGAAAGAAAGTGTTGCTGTGGATAGGAATTTTTTTCAGCGTATCAGCTATCGGCACGGCGCTTGCCCCCGATCCTTATACATTTTCTATTTTTCGTTTCATAGGTGGCCTGGGCATTGGCGTTTCTTCGGTGGCAGCACCTACTTACATTTCTGAAATATCCACCGCGACCAACCGCGGCAGGCTGGTGGCTATGTACCAGTTTAATATTGTGTTTGGCATACTGGTGGCGTATTTATCAAATTATGCGTTGGCGGGAGTGGGAGGTGAAAATGACTGGAGGTATATGTTAGGCGTGATGGCCATACCATCTATTCTTTATACTGTATTGGTTTTATTCATTCCCGAAAGTCCGCGCTGGCTGGCATTGAAAAATGTTGCACAACGAAGCGAAGACCAGGAAATCCTGTTCGTACGCAAGTACAGCAAAGTCTTGTGGCTGGGATTTTTTATTGCATTTTTCAATCAATGGTCAGGTATCAATTTCGTTTTATACTATGCCCCGGAAATTTTGGAAAGGGCGGGACTCGCTTCAGTGGATTCATTGAAAAATTCAGTGTACATCGGCGGTACCAATCTCATTTTTACTTTTGTTGGCCTGTACCTGATTGATAGGCTGGGAAGAAAAACTTTGCTCATCATTGGCTCTGTCGGCTATATCCTGAGTCTGAGCCTGGTGGCTTATGCGTTTAAATCAGGTGCAGGTTCCACTTTTCTGCTGGTAAACCTATTGCTCTTCATTGCATCGCACGCCATAGGGCAGGGTGCGGTGATATGGGTGTTTATTTCAGAAATTTTTCCGACGAAGATCAGGGCGCGCGGACAAGCATTTGGTGCAAGCACGCATTGGGTGTTTGCCGCGATCATCACCTTGATTACGCCGGTTTTTCTTGATAAAGACAAAGGTATTTTGCAAAATCCATGGCCCATATTTGCTTTCCTTGCATTTATGATGTTGTTGCAATTGGTATGGGTGCTCACTAAAGTGCCCGAGACCAGGGGCGTGTCATTGGAAGAACTGGAGAAGAAACTGGTGAAGGAATAACATAATCTTGCCTTTTGCGGCCGGGTTTTTTCTGTAAATTAGACTACATTTGACGTTTTACCATTTAAAAAGCCGCATTTGGACAAGAAACCATTAAGACTTTTGTATGTGGATGATGATCCGGATGACCGTTTCTTTTTCGAATCGGCTACGCAAATCATTGATAGTGGACTCAGCGTTGCAACACATAATAATGGCGCCCTGGCGCTGGAACATTTGCACGAGTCCGATTTTGCATACGACCTCCTCTTCCTCGATCTTAATATGCCCGTAAAAAGCGGATTGGATGTGCTGGATGAACTGCAACAGGTAATCAAAGACCGGCATTTGAAGATTGTGATATTCACCACTTCGGGTAACCCTGCTAATATTGAAGCTACTTACAAGCTCAATGCGGTGTTGTATGTGCAAAAACCGGGAAGTTTTGATGAGCTGGTAAATATTATCCGAAACATCGTTAACATGCACAACCAGTTGACCCTGCCCGTGCCTTTCGAGCAATTCAAATTTTCCGCCAAATATGCCTGAGCTGTATTCTGCAAAGAATAATTCCGTTACAACTATTCAGAACTGTGCCGACGAACCAATTCATATACCCGGCAGCATTCAGCCGCATGGGTTTATACTTGTCTTTAATGAAAAAAATGAGATTGCGCTTTGCTCGGCGAATGCGGGTGAATTTTTAGGCACCCAGGTTAAAGAAATTCTGTTGCAGCCTTATCTTAAAGTATTACCCGCGGCGTTAGCCGACATCGTTACGCAGTACGTGCAAACGGGCCGCCACAACAGCCAGGTGCCTTTTACGGTTTTTTTCAACGATCGTTATTTCGATTGCTTCTTCAGGCGCTCGTCGCCTTTTTTTATACTTGAATGTATTGCGGGCATCGAACACTCCAACACCGTGTACGACGTGCTGCAACATACCAACGAACTGGTACAGGTGGTTAACACGCGCATCAGCCTGCAGGAACTTTGCCAACTGATCACGAAAAAGATACACGATATTACCGGCTACGACAGGGTGATGGTGTATCGCTTCGACGAAAATTATAATGGCGATATTTTCGCTGAGACGGTAGTACCGGAACATGAACCGTTCCTGGGCCTGCATTACCCGCATACCGATATTCCTGCGCAGGCAAGGGCCTTGTATATCCGCAACCTGATGCGGCTGATCGTGGATGTGAATTACGAGCCTGTGCCTGTGGTGACGATGAACCAGGAATTGGCGCAGCCTGAAAAGATTGATATGTCTGACCTTCATTTGCGCAGCGTATCGCCCATTCATATCCAGTATTTGAAAAATATGGGTGTGAAGGGAACGTTTACTATCTCGTTGATCAAAGAAGGCAGGCTGTGGGGCATGATTGCCTGTCATCATTATTCTCCCAAAAATCTGTCTTACGCGCGGCAAATACAGGCCTTTTTGCAAACACAGATACTGAGTTCGCAACTCGGCGTACAAGAGACAGCCGAAATGTACGAGCTGGCCGCCTCACTTGAGCCTTCGATGAGGGCCCTGCAGGAAAAGCTTTCACAGGATGGCAATTTTATCAAAAACTATTTTGAAAAAATGCCCGAGGTGAGCAGTATCACCAACGCGTCCGGCGCGGCCTTTATTGACCGCGATGCGATTTATCTCAATGGCATCACGCCCAACCAGGAGCAGATTGCTGCATTGCATGAATGGCTATTGCAGAAAGGCCAGCAGGAGTTTCACACCAACAAATTATCAAAAGACTTTCCGCCCGCGAAAGTGTATGAACAGGTGGCTTCGGGAGTTTTGTTTTTTAAGATTATTCATGCAGACATTAATATTTCCCTGTTGTTTTTCAGGCTATCGCAAGACAGGGTAATTCGCTGGGGTGGCCAGCCGACTCAGAAGATGGGTATCGAAGCACTTACACCACGCAACTCCTTTGCCACCTGGCAGCAATTGATACAAGGCGAAAGTCTTCCCTGGCAGACGCCGGAGATCGATGCAGGTTTCAGGTTTGTACATGCATTGCAGCAACACCTGTTTCGCCTGTTCCTGCGCGAAGAGGAGGCGCGCGTGAAGCAGCTCAACGAAAAACTGGTACGCGCCAATAAGGAACTCGAAAATATTAACTGGATCAGCACGCACGATCTCAAAGAGCCGCTGCGCAAGATCAGCATGTTTGCCTCAATGCTGGAAGAAGGAAGAAACATATACGCACCGCAGGCACGACGTCCACTTGAGCGCATCAAAGATTCTGTGGGGCGCATGCAAAAGCTGATGGACGATCTGTTGTTGTACTCGCAAATGTCGCAGGGTTTCGATTCATTTGAAAAAGTGGATCTGAACGAACTGCTTGCCGAAGTGGAACAATCATTCGAAATGGAAAAAGCCGAAGGCATCTATGAATTGCATGCGAAAGATTTGCCGGTGGTATATGGCAATAAATTTCAGTTGCACCAATTGTTTGTAAACCTGCTCGGCAACGCGATAAAATTCCGCAAACCAGGAGCGAAGCAGATAGTGACCGTAGCAGGCGACAAACTCAACAAAAGCAAAATCACCTTCTGCGACAACGGTATTGGTTTTTCCCAAAACCTTTCAGAAAAGATATTCCAGGTGTTTCAGCGTGGACATAATGTAGATTCACTGGGGGGCACGGGTATTGGCCTGGCGATATGCCGCAAGATTATGGAAAATCACAACGGCAAAATTGAAGCGGTGAGCAGGGAAGATGCCGGCGCTTGTTTTCATTTATATTTTAATTATGGAATCCACAATTGATATTACCGAAAAGAAAAAGCAATTCTTTCAAAGGATAAAAGACGAGACATCAGATCTTCACCGGCGTACAGAAGGCAGTCGTCTGTCGGTAGCCTTAATGAGCGAGACACTTGATGAAAAAACTTATGGCAACTATTTGTTTCGTATGAAAGAAATTGTGAAGTATTATGAAGAGAACATATATCCTCAATTGAAGAATGTTGTAAACGATATTGAAGAGCGGCGCAAGCTGCATCTGATAAACGATGATCTCTCAGTACTGCAAACAGATTTAAGCCCACGCTTATTTACGCTGCCGCCGGCAAGCTCCACCGCCGCATTGCTCGGTTATATGTATGTGCTGGAAGGCTCATCTTTGGGCAGCGCCATGATCTATAAGCAGGTGAGCCGTATAATTAATATCACTGAAAGCCGTGGCAGCGCCTTTTTCACGAGCTATGGAGCCTCGCTTTCCTCGAAATGGAAGTCGTTTCTGGAAATGCTTAGCGAGCATGCGCTGGAAGAGACAAATGCCCGGGAAATAATCCGGGGAGCGAGGGTTGCTTTCCAGGCTATTGGCGATCATTTGGAGCAGTATTAAGTTCCTGTTATATGTGTTGTTCCGCGAGTCAGGCAATGTAAATCCAGCTAATACCGTAACTCTGACCTTGACTTTATTTTTTAAATTGAGCAACCCAGGAATCGATCAAATTTTCATCAATGAAAATATTCATCGTCACGCTCTTGCTTGCAACTCCCATACTTACCCTCTCGCAGGCCAATGGCAGTTTTTCATTTGAAACAGATACGGCCAAAAAAGAAATTCGCGTGCTTTACAACGGACAACTGATGACGGCATATTGTTATTACGATAGTAGCCGCAAACCTTTTCTGGGTCTTGTGAACACAATAGAAGGAATTACAGTCACCCGGAGCTATCCATTTAAAATGGTGCCTGGTGAAAGAACAGATCATCCGCATCATACCGGCATCTGGCTGAACTATGAATCGGTGAATGGACTTGATTTCTGGAACAATTCAACGGCCATACCACCTGAGCGGCGCGGACACTATGGTACCATAGTGCATACCGGGGTGGGTGAAATGCAGACGAAGGCAAATACTGCACGACTCACCGTGTTTTGCCACTGGATCAGTCCTGAAAATAAAGTGTTGCTGAAAGAAGCTACTATTTTTCATTTCATGATGAACAGTAAGACGTTCCTGGTAAGCCGCACTACCAAACTCACAGCCGTCGATACCACCGTGGAGTTTAAAGATGTAAAAGATGGTTTGTTTGCGATTCGCGTTGCGCGCGAGCTGGAACAGCCTTCCAAAGAACCTTCAAATTATGTTGATGAAAAGGGAAATATCTCCGATACGCCACCTCCCGGTAAAGAACCCACAGGCCAATACACCAGCAGCAACGGGCTGAAAGGTGATTCTGTTTGGGGAACAAGGGCCAACTGGGTGATGCTGCAGGGTAAAAAGGAGGGAAAAGAAATTATTATCGCCATCTTCGATCACCCTGACAACCCCGGCTATCCTGCTTACTGGCATGCAAGGGGATATGGTTTATTTGCTGTAAATCCTTTGGGACAAAAAGTGTTTAGTAAAGGAGAAAAAGAATTGAATCTAACCCTCAAGCCCGGAGAAAATGTGACTTTCAGGTTCAGCCTGATAGTGTCAACTGACAAAATCGGTGTGCAGGAAATCGAAAAGTTGGCCAGTGTATTTAAGCAGAACTTTTAACATTCCGTAAGCAGCACTTTTAGTTTTCCTTATCAACAGACGGCAGAAAAAAGGAATAGTTTTATCGCCGATAGCTTTTTTAATCACAACACGCAACATTATGTCTAGAAGATCGGGCGATTTTTTCAGGGCGCTGAAAAATTGGCTGATCCCTGAAGGTAAGGAGGGGCCCGGCCCTGTAACCAACAATGATATCCTTCACGAACTGGTGGAATGCTTTGATAATTCCTGCCAAACTGAATCTGTTGGTTCCAGCCTTGTCTTCAACATGTACTATATGGTGATATTGCACCCCGACGTTTATGAACAGCGCCTGCCCTCATTACCCGTGGTGGTAAAGGAAGCAGTAAAGATTTTCTATAAAAAACTGCAGGATTACCGTAAGCATTACGAAGATATAGCGCCTGTTTCGTCTCACTGGCAGTTTCGCTTTGGCCCGGCCACCGATTTTAATGGATCAAAAATAGAACTGCACGACCGTCGCGTTATTGGTATGCTTACCGGGCTGAAACCAGGAAATTTCAATGGAGACCGCCGTCACACCGCAAAAGTGACCATGAAGTCGAAGGCGACGAATGTTTTTGATAAAATGGATATCAACCTCGATGTATTGCGTCATATCCACTTTGCGGATAGCGGCAATTTTACTATCAAGTTCAATAACGAATTATCACTGCGGACTGACGTTTCAAAACCCACGCGTAACTATGAGCAGGGCTTCGCGCGCATTGAGTATTTCTTGGGAGATAAGAGCAGGGGAGATGTGTACCTGATGAAAGATACCGAGATCGTGATTGCGCGCAGGGAGCCCGAAAATATCGGTTACAGCAATTACCTGCTGCTCGATTCGCAGTTTGTATCCAATCCTCATGCAAGGATCCGATTGAATGAGTCTACCGGCAAATTCCAGATTGCGTCTTTCAGCATCAACGAAACAAGGGTGAACGAAGTGATAATTGCCAGAAGCGATGCTGCCTCGCCCCGCTGGTTCGACCTGGAGCCGCGGAGCCAGGTGTTGCTGAATGGTATGGTTACCCTCGATTTTAAGCAGTTTTAAATAGCCGGACTATGACGACAGCGTTGCTTTTTTTGCTGGTAATTTATATGGTGGTAAGACATTTCAAAAACCTTCCTCGTTAGCTATCACTCTACCCAACCTGCTATACAACAGAGCATTTATGAAATCGATGCTGATCAGTGGAAATACGCACCCGGGCAGACGCCGCAGGGAAAACCAGGACGCCTATATCAACAAACGTCTTTGGTCGCCCGATAAAGCGCTGCTCGCCGTTATTGACGGCGTGGGCGGCTATGCCGGCGGTGAAAAAGCTGCAGCTATTGCCCGCGAAAGTATAGAGCAATATATGCAGATACCACGCGGCGATACACTTACCATGCTGCGCGAAGCAGTAGTATTTGCCAACAACCGCATTGCAGAAGAACGCAAGCGTGACCAACTGACCAGCGAAATGTGTTGCGTGTTAACAGCCGTGGTAGCCGACGCTGCTGCAAAATATTTTTTTTATGTGCACGTCGGCGATACCCGGCTATATCGCTTCCGCGATGGCAGCCTGCAAAAAATTACCCGCGATCACTCCATAGTAGGCATAAAAGAGGATGCCGGTGAAATGACCGAGCTCGAAGCTATGCGCCACCCGCAGCGCAACCAGATACTGCGCGAAGTGGGCAGCGCCGTTCACCGCCTCGACGATGACGATTTTATGGAATATGGACGTGAAGATTTTCTGCCCGGCGATATACTGCTGCTCTGTAGTGATGGTCTTACCGATATGATAACACAGGCGCAATTATCGTCGGTGCTTGCAGTGGAAGGTTCGTTGAGCAGTAAGGTAAAAAAACTGATCGTGCTTGCCAACGAAATGGGCGGTCATGATAATATTACGGTTGTTGCTGCCAAACAACTCGTGAACGAAGCTCAGGCACAAACTCCACCGGTGATCCCGGCAACCGGTCAAAAGCCGGAAGCCGTTAACCCGCCGGTGGTTGTTTCAAGTAATGAAGCGAAGATCAACAAACAGCAGCTTACCCTTGCGCTGCTGGCCGTGCTGGTGGTGGTAATCGCCGGCTGGTTCATGCTGCCGCAGGACCTGGCTTCAACCAGGCTGCCCAACAAAGTTATCCAGGTTAGTGAGATCGATTCAGGCGCAAGTGATACCAACACTCTTGCGCATTCCGCACGCACTGTGCGCGCCGCTGTTCCAGGTCCCGTTGCAGAGACATTGACCGATACTTTGCTTATCACATCCACACAAAATTTGGCCGACCTGGTGAAGTATGCTGACAGCACCGGCCGTAACCTGGTGTTAATGCCTGCACAAAAAAATTACCAGCATCTCGCCGCGGTGGAAATAACAAAACGTTCGGCAAAACCGGGCGATACTTTGCTGATAAAAAATCTGAAGCTGGTTGGTTTTGATACCGGCATCAACGTACATATTCCCATTCTGTTAAAAACCGAGAATCTCGTATTTGAAAATATCCGGTACCCGTTTAGTTACCGGTTCAGGGAAGCTAACCGGCCAACGACTGCTTTATACACAAACAGGGTCCAATAATATGGTTACGTCAATTTTTAAAGAGTATTTCAAGGGATACGAGATCCTGGGCGAACTGGGGCGGGGCAATGCGCGCGTGCTGAAGGCAAGAAGCGTGCATACAGGAGAATTGGTAGCCATCAAACATTTCGCCTTCAACTCTGAACCCGATGCCATCCGCCGCTTTCAGCGCGAATCAGAGATCATGAAGTCTATCCAGCACGAACACGTGGTGAAGATTCTCGAAGTGCATCTCGATGCCGAGTTGCCCTATATAGTGATGCAACTGGTAGAAGGCGGCGACCTGCGCAGCCTGCTGAAGACACAGGGCCATCTTGATATCAACACAGTAATTCGCCTCGCGCATCATATCACCGACGCCCTGGAAGCCATTCACACCAAATCGGTCGTACACCGCGATATAAAACCCGAAAACGTCATGTATCGCCGCCTGCCCGATGGCACGCTGCATTTCGTTTTAACCGATTTCGGTATAGCCAAACTGCGCGAGCAATCAGACGGTATCACTGCTACCGGCGCTTCCATGCTGACCTACGACTATGCCTCGCCGGAACAATTCAATCAATCAAAGACAGTATCAACACCCACTGACTATTATTCACTGGGCGTGGTGTTGTATGAATGTCTCACCGGCCGCGTGCCTTTTGAATTTGAACAAGGCGATCTCTTATATCATATCAACCGGGTGATCAGTTGTCCAGTTCCCGAAGTAAACATTCCTTCAAAGTATCCATTACCTCCTTCATTGCTGGAGTTGTTGCGCGGCTTGTTGGCAAAAAACACCAATACCCGCATTTCCGATCCCAATGAAGTGCGCCGGCTGTTGGGGCATGCTGAACTGGAGGATATGCAGGCCGCCGCACCACCCGTTCGTCGCACCACTTTAAAGACAAACGCCAGGCTGGTATCAGCAATAACGGCGCAATATGCCGGTGATGCCAGGAAAAATGAATTGCCTTTTATTTTGTTCGTACTTGGATTGATCAGCCTGGCAGTCTTTCTGGGCTGGAGCAGCCTGGCGGAATCAAAACCACGGGTACTGCATACCAATGTGGTTGAGCAACCTTCGGATGAATCTGAATTAATTTCAAATATCAAACACTCATTGCCTTCTGTCGCCGACTTGGCGTTATTGTCAAAGCCGAGTTATATGCCCGCGCACATTGACTATGGTGAAGAGAAACCTTCCCCAGCCCCGGCAGCCGGCAATGGCGTAGAACTGGTGAATGGAATTTATTTCAACGACTTCAGCAATCCGCAGGACAGTCTCTGGCGACCGGGCCGGGATGAATTCAGCGAATTTGTATTCCAGGATGGGCGTTATGTAATGACTGGTTTTGCAGACAGTCTCAGTTATTCTGCTTCCATCAAATTCAACCTCGATATCAACAAAGATTTTTCCGTTATGGCCAACACGGCGCATTGGGGCGACAGCACCGGCGACCCGTATGGCATCAACTTCTGTGGTGACGAGGAAAATGACGCCTACTTCATTTTTTACATCACTTCGAACGGCTTTTACTCCATCGGAGCTTCCATCAAAGGTGAATGGAATGTATTGGTTGACTGGACAGAAACGAAACATATCCGCAAAGATGAGTTGAATGTACTGGCCATCGAAAAGCAAGCCGATTCTTTGCGCTTTTTTATCAATGGAAAAATGGAAAAAGTGTTGCCCTATGCGGGTGGCTTTGGAAGCTATTTTGGTCTTCGCGTAGATGGCGCGCAGACCGTTTCGTTTGACCAGTTCATCGTAAAAGGTTCGCAATAGATGGCTGTGAAGATGCACAATACCAATCATGCGCGCGCGAGGGAAGGCTGGTTCCTGCTGGGCGCCGCGGCTTTGATATTGGGCTTTTACTTTTACAAACTATACAACACGCTCGAGCCGCAATTGCAGAAAGCAGAACAGGCGCTACGCGAAGGCAGAGCAATCAAACTCGAAGCTGGCGTTGATAAGGACAAGTTGAAAAAGATTATCGCCGACGGAAATTACTACTCCGATCAACACGATATTGATCTACTGGCCGATTCATTGACAAGCAAATTATTGTTCATACCCCATCCAGGGAACCTGGGTGCGCTCAACAAGACTCCTTTTGCCGTGTTTGCCCCGGTTGACTGGAAACCTTCCGTGGGCGGAACAGATTTTTATAACAGGCTTCGCGCCTCGCGGCAAAGACTTGGTCTTGATTCAGCATTGTATGTTTCGGAGTTGAATAATCCTATGCCGCTCAGCGACAAGGTATCCGTAAGCAATGGTGAGCTCAGTATGAAAGGCCGCGTGCTATGGCAAGGCAAACCTATGGCCGGCGTGCTGATTGAGTTGCGGCAACATTCTTCCGCGATCCCTATTGATGATTCACTTACTGAATGCCTAAGCTATGCGCGCACCAACGCCGATGGTGAGTTTGTTTTCACAGGACTTCACCGCGATTCAGGTTACAGCCTGCTGCCCATGAAGCCGGGTTTTGAATTTGGCGCCTGGAAAGGCACGAGCGGGCTTCCCAAAAACACATCGTACACCTTCACTGCCAAACCGCATAAGATCAGATTGATCGGTGCAATTGCTTACGGTCAGCTGAAAGAAGATAGCGTGTTGCTGGTGAGAACACCTGATGAATTCAGAAGCAGTTTTCAATTGGTAACAGGCGGGCTGTTACTTTCATTTTTGTTGGCTCATCTCGTATTGTCGGCGCTGCGCCGGCGAACTGATATTTTTCTATTACCCGTGCTCATGTTGCTTTGCGGCGTGTCGGTGCTCACTCTTTTCAGCATTCAACATCCGCTCACCGATACTTTGTATGCCGGGGAATCATTGCAGGGTATCATCGCCGGACTGGCGGCATACGTCTTTCTATCCAGCATTGATATCCGCAAATGGTACACACGCTGGTGGTTTGACGGTCTTTTTAATTTCAGAAAGAAAAATATCTACGAGCAAAAGGGCTGGACCTGGCTGGCACTGGCGATTGGTATGGCGCTGCTCACGATGTTGTTTGGTACAGGGCCTGAAGGAAGCGGCGTAAAAGTGAACCTCCATCTGGCAGGCATCACCTTTCAGCCGGGAGAGATCACGAAGTATTTCCTGTTGTTTTTTCTCGCCGGTTTCTTTGCCGCGAATGCTGACAATATTCGTAACCTCTCTGATATACGCTGGCGTTTCTTTATCAATTGGAGCGTATTTGCGGGAATAGGAATATTGCTTGCCCTTTACCTGGCCATGGGCGATATGGGGCCGGCGATGGTAGTGTGTTTTACGTTTTTATTTTTTTATAGTATAGCCCGGGGAAACCTTTTGTTGACCGTGCTCTCGGGCGCAACCTACTGCGTGCTGCTGACCATGCTGCCAGCTTTGACGGCCACCGCGGCCGCTTTTGGCGCAGTGCTGATGGCGTTAATCCTACTGGGACATATGCGCAGTACCAAATGGTATGGTGCGTTTGCTGTTATGGCAGACGCACCCATTATTGTACTGATGGTGATCGCTGCCTTCACTTTTGGTGACCGCATACCCGGCATTGGAGAGCGGCTGGCCGACAGAAAAGAAATGTGGCTGAGCCAGTGGAACAATGATGTGTACGGGGGCGATCACCTGGCGCACAGCTACTGGACGCTTTCTTCCGGCGGATTTCCAGGACAAGGCATCGGCCGCGGATTTGCCAACACCATGCCCGCCGCGCATACCGATATGATTTTGCCGAGCATAGGAGAGGAACTGGGTTGGCTGGGATTGATAGCCGTGTTTCTACTTTTCGGCATACTTATCCATCGCAGTTTCTTACACGCGCGCAGGTCGGGGCAGCCCTTTGCATTTTACCTCTGCAGCGGCATCGTGATTGCTATGGGCGTGCAATTACTCCTGATTGCTGGTGGCTCTATTGGGTTGCTGCCGCTCACCGGTGTGGCTGTTCCTTTTTTGAGTTATGGGAAAATCTCTTTGATCATCAACCTCGCCGCTATGGGTGTGGTGGCGGGAATATCAGCAAGGCCAGGACAGGAAATACAACAACAATATGTTCAGAAAAATTATGATCCCGTGCTGGCTACCGGCATCGCCTTCTTTATGATCGGCATTGTGGTGCTGGCAGTAAAATTATTCTTCGTGCAGGTGGTTGACAGGGAGGAATACCTGGTGAAACAGGCACGCGTGGTAATGCGCAACGGCACACCGATTTACAGCTATAACCCACGAATCGATAAACTGATGCGCCTGCTCGCCGCAGGAGATATTTACGACCGCAATGGTTTGATACTGGCCACCAGTGAAGCGGCGCGCGTCAAAGATCATATCGACTCACTGCGAAAGGCCGGCATTCCGCACCATCAGCTCAATGAGCTGTTGCACAAGCGTGTTCGCCGTTACTATCCCTTCGGTGCGGACCTGTTTTTCTGGACAGGAGATTATAATACGCGCTTGTTCTGGGGTCAGGCAAACGGATACTTCGCGGAAGCGCGACATATCACCGCGCTGCGCGGTTTTGGTGTGAGCCGGGAAATAAAAGACTCTGTAAGCATCTTGTACCGACCCGATCGTTTTACAAAACCATATTATAAGACCGTTCAGTTAGCGCGTTACGATTATTCATCGCTCATTGATGGTCTGCGCGCGGGCGTTGACAGCAATGCAGCGGCAATCAGGAAAATAAAGGACAGCGACCGTAATATTCATCTCACCGTTGATGCCGCTTTGCAGCTTGAATTGCAGGATTCACTGCGAAACAGTCGCTGGAGCGACAAGCGCATTTCCGTGGTAGTGCTCGACGCCGGTACCGGCGATGTGCTGGCTTCGGCTCTTAATCCTTTGCCTGATCTGCAATCGCCAGAATTGTTGTCCTTGCCTGACAGGGAGAGAATGAAACTTGAAAAACCGGTCACCGATCGAGATTTGGGCATGACTTATCCTACAGCGCCCGGTTCTGCGGTAAAAATCCTTACTGCTATGGCTGGTTTGAACAAACTTGGTCTTGCCGCCACGGAAGTAAAGTACAATGATATTTTCCGCGCGGAAATTTTCCGCGACAACAAAAAAGAGCAGGAGCCTTTTGTGCCCAAGGTCCCCTTTGTGAACATGCGCGAAGCTATTATCAACTCGAGCAATATCTTTTTCATTCGCCTGGCCAATGATCACTACCTGGAAGATGAAATGGCCGCGCTTTACCAGGCTACTGGTATGCGATTGCATCAGCGCGGCGGGTACGACTACACTATGAATAATGACGCGCGGAAACTATCCGGCGATCTCGCGTTTTGGCGAATGGACGTGTTGAGTAAGGATCATCGCCAGTATGACAATCCTGAATATAAGGGCAAAACCAAGAGATATCGCAGTATGTTTTCCGGTATTGCCTGGGGACAGAGTGTGCTGACAGCCACACCGGCTTCGATGGCGCGCATGGCCGGGGCCATTGCCAATGGTGGCGTATTGCAGCCTTCGCGTTACTGTGTGCAGGAGGCAGGTAAACAACATCCCGTGTGCGAAGGCCTGCGGGTGTGCAAAGACAGCGCATATGCTTCGGTTTTGAAGCAATACATGATTGAACAATCAAGCGCTCCTGGCAAGCAGAAAATTCGCGTGAGTAAAGTAGCGGGAAAAACGGGTACGCCCGAACGCATCATCAATGGTGAGAAGAAGCAGGATGGTTGGTATGTATTCTTTGCGCCCACGCCCGATGGCCAATCGCACACTGTAGCCTGCATCCGCATAGAGGAGGGACAAAGTTCTGCCAATGCAGTGGCGCTGGCCAACACGGTGGCGAATATTCTGCAGAAGCGCGGGTATTTGGGATCGTTTTAAAATATGTGACATGAAAAACTTCATCAACAGGCTCAAAAAAGGATTTGGCATCACGCAGAGCGCCGACACAAATGATGTAACCACTTCTTTTATACCGATAACACCGGTAAAACGCGACGCCATCATTTCATTTATCGTGCAGTCCCTGAAATCTTACGTTGATGAAAGGACTGTCTCGGTGGCCGGGCTGCGGCTGTACATTATTTGTGACAGCGCCGAACAACAGGAAGCGGCGCAGGTAGCGCTTTGTGCCGATAAGCCCGGCATGTTTCAGTCCTCTTACCTCGAACGAAAACTGATCAACCATTTTATTCAACTGGAACCAAATTGGTTTTTTGAATATGAACTCGTGAATGAATTGCCGGAAGACTGCATCCGGCAGGGCAATTTCGGGTTGCGGGTATTGCGCGCGCACGAACGCGTAACAGATAATTATGTGGTGGGTTGTATTGAAGTGCTGGTAGGACAAACAGAGCAACGCGAATATGTACTCGATCCCAGGCAGCAGCTGAAATATTATATCGGCCGCGGCAAATCGCCGCAACTTTCTTCAGGTAAAATTCAATTGAACGATATCGTGTTCCTGGCGAAAGGCGAACCAGGTTTTGACGAGGAACGTGGTCGCGCCAACCTGCACGTGAGCCGCAACCATGCCTATATAGAGTACGATTTAAAAACGGGCCAGTTTTTTATTTTCCCCGACAAGGGCGGGTTGCCGGAAAATGGTAACAAGATCAAAATTCATACGGCTGACGACAAAATAAAATGGCTGAACATCTACGGAGTGGCGCATGCTTTGCACGAAGGCGACCAGGTGGAACTGGGCGGAGAAGCGGTTTTGCGCTTCAGGTACGTGGTGTAGCCTATTCAAATTTCATACCAGCTGCCTGATTTCCGGCGAAGCCGCTGATTTTCCGGCTTCTACCGGCCTTGAATAGCCCAGAACGATGATCTCGACACCATATTCTACCCGCGCAATCTATTAACCTATTCAAAATCCGCGCTTCTCTCAATCCTATAATTTTCAATCTACATCACCGGCTGACCTACAATTTAAATTCACAAGATTTGAATTTGGCATCATTTTAGGGACTGGTCATTGCTGCACTACAATACATTAATCAATAAAACTTAGTGTTATGAAGAAGTTATTCGTGATGTTTGCTATGATGACCATCGTGTCGGCAGGTGTATATGCACAAAGCGAACCTGCACAGGATCAACAAAAGACCCAACAAGATTCCCAGAAAGCAGCTGCCGACAAGGCTGCATGGGATAAAACGGTAAAAGCTGAACTGAAGCTGACGGCAGAGCAGGAGGCTAAGTATGATGCGTTGAGCAAAGAGTATGGTGAAAAGATGGATGCGCTGAAGAATGATGCCAGCCTGGACGAAAATGCCAGAAAGGAAAAGAAAGCTGCGCTGAAGAAAGAAAAAGAAGCCAAACTCAATGAATTCCTCACAGCCGATCAGCAGGCAAAGTACAAAGAGTTAGTAGAAAAGAAGAAGATAGAAACTGCTAAGAAAGATTAAGCAGTGATCAAATAGTTTACAGGCAATCGCAAACGGAAACCGGGGAAGCGAATCCCGAATGTAAATCCCGAGGACCAAAAAACAAGCACCAGGCAAGTTTCAATTTTCAATTATCTAAATTTTGAAACTTATCTGGAACCTGAAATTTGGTTCTCGGGATTTTTATTTATTGAAATAGGGTTCCAGCAACTTCCTTAACTGCTCCGGCATTTGTGCCTTTTTCATATCCTTCGTCATAAAATACAAAACCACTCTGCCAACGGTGAGCAGTTTTCCTTTTTCGTTGAACACTTCCTGGTGAAATTCGATACGATGATCGGTGGGTAATTCTTTTACGGTGGAACGAATGGTGAGCAGGTCATCATAATTCGCGGAACGGAGGTATTTGCAATGCAATTCCACTACCGGCATCATGATACCTGCTTCCTCCATTTCCCTATAGGTATAACCCAGTTGCCGGATCGACTCCGCCCTGGCTACCTCAAAATACTGTGCATAATTTCCGTAATACACTACGCCCATCTGATCGGTCTCGGCATAGCGCACGCGGATCTGAGTTTCGGCAACAAACATTTTTCTGAATTATTTCTTAAGCCTTGCATTAACGCCAAAAGCTCCAGGTGTCGGAAATCCCGGCTCTACACCCTACACGCCACACCCGTCACTTATTTTCCCATGGCTCCATCCACGCTATACTTTCCGGAGCCGGTGAATAGCAAAGCCACGAAAGCGGTCATAAACAGGATGGGTAATTCTACCTTACCAAGCGGCGCACCCCGCTGGTTCATAAATACCACTACAAACATGGCAATGATCAGGGGTATCACGGCAAGGCGGGTAAATAAGCCTATCACCACAAACACTGAGCAAAACACTTCGGCAAAGATCACCATCAGCAAACTGGTCTGGCTACCCCACCCAAACGGATCATAGAAGCGACCCGATATCTGGGAAAAATTTTGGATTTTGGGAAGACCGTGTTGCAAAAACATCAGCGTTCCGAAAACTGCGCGCAACAAAAGCACAGCGATGTTGAAGGAGGTGTTTGAACAGCTTGTGGTAAGGAGTCGTCTCATAGATTATGGTTATTTAAGTGCGCTAAGATAAGGCCTTGTATGATTTTTGCATTTTGTATCAAAAAGAATTGTTAATCTACCGATTTATCCACATGTGTTTGGAACGATGTTTGGTTGACTATAAAATAATTAGAAACTTTACCGCGTTGTACAAATTCACACCTAAGGACATTGGAATGAAAAAAGCAGCAGCCTTTATTTTCCTGGCAAGTATCTTCCATGTTTCAGTTGCCCAGCAAACCCGAACCTTCAACGATCCCCAGATGGCCTTTAATGAGGCAAGGGAATATTTCCAGCGCGAACAGTATAGCCTGGCATATCCCATCCTGAAGGATCTGCAATTGAGACAACGCGAAGCAGACCGCAGCAACCAGGCGTTCAATTACCAGGACCTCAGATATTACACCACCGTATGCGCGCTTAAACAAAATGAGCAGGGCGCGGTGAATAAGGCAAAAGAGTTTATCGCTATCGAGGACAATGCTGCCAGGGTACAGCAAATGAGCTTTCACCTGGCTGAATACTATTTCCGGCAACAGAATTATGCCGAAGCCACGGCGCTGTACGAGACAGTGAACATCGCCAATCTCAGCAACCGTGAAATAGCGGATATGAAATTTCACCTGGGTTATGGCTATTTCACCAGCGGACAGGCCGACCGCGCCAAGCCAATGTTCGACGCCATTCGGCAGGATAAGAACGACCCTAATTATGCCGATGCCAATTACTACTACGGGTTTATTTCCTTTTATGATAAAAAATACAGGGACGCGCTCGACGCTTTTTCCATAGTGGAAGATCATGAAACCTATGGCCAGGTAGTGCCCTATTATATGGCCAACATCTATTATTCACTGGGACAAAAAGATAAAGCGCTTCAGTATGCCGAGAGCAAACTCCAGCGCGGCAATAACTACTACGATCTGCAGATGCGTCAAATCGTGGGTCATGGCTATTTCGAAAAACAGGAATATGCCAAGGCGCTGCCTTATCTCGAGCAATATGTGAACAAGGCCGATTCAGTACGTCGCGAAGATATTTATGAACTGGCGTTCAGTTATTACCAGGCAGGTAACTGGAACAAAGCCATCGAAGGCTTCAGGCAGATAGGGGGCAAAGAAGATTCGCTGGCGCAAAATGCCATGTACCTGCTGGGTGATGCCTACCTGAAAACCGGGCAGAAGGCCAATGCGCGCAACGCCTTTTCACTATGCGCGGCCAATAGCAGCAATCCCAAACAGCAGGAAGTTTCTTTGTACAACTACGCGCGACTTTCATACGAACTCGGATACCAGGACGTGGCGTTGACCGAGTTGCAGAAGTTCCTGGCTACTTATCCCAATTCAGAATACAACAACGAAGCACGCGAGTTACTGGTGGGCATGCTAGCCAATACCAACAACTATAAAGATGCGTTGGTGTTGCTTGAAAGCGTGAAATCGCCTTCGGCTTCCGCGCGGCAGCTTTACCCCAAAATATTGTATGGGCGAGCTACCGAACTGATCAACGATGGTATGCTGGTGACCGCCAACGACCTGTTGACCCGTGCTGAAAAAGATCCCAACAATGCTGCGGTATTACCATTTATCAATTTCTGGAAGGGTGAAATTGCCTATCGTCTCGGCCGCCTCGATGATGCGATTCGTTATTACTTCGAATACCTGAAAAGCGGTGCGGTAAACGGCGAGGTGAATCCCGTGAACGCAAAATATAACCTGGGTTATTGTTTCCTGAAAAGAGAAAATTATAACCAGGCGCGCACCTATTTTGAACAGGTTGTATCCAATCCGAAGATCAATGCATCACCCATTGAGCAGGATGCTTATGTGCGCACGGCCGATTGTTACTACATGAACCGCGAGTACACCAGGGCGCTGGCGATGTATGATAAAGTGCTTAGCTATTCCTGGGCTGCCGGTGATTATGCCACTTTCCAGAAAGCGATGGTGGCCGGTGTAAACAATCCCAGGGAAAAGATCAACCTGCTGAGCTCTATCAGCCGCAAATACCCGACCTCGAGCCTGAATGCCGATGCTAATTTCGAGATCGCTAATACCTATATTGCTTCTGAACAATTCCAGGAAGCCATTCCCTTTTTGAAAAATGTAGTGAGCGATCCTGCCACCTCTCTTAAGCCAAAAGCATACCTCAGGATGGGTATTGCCTATTACAACCTGAAAAACGACGGCGAAGCACTTAAACAATACACCACCATCCTGCAGCAATTTCCCAACTCGCCCGAGGCGGAAGCTGCTTTGGAAAATGCACGCATCATTTATATCGACCAGGGCAGGAGCAGCGAGTACGTAGCCTTTGCGCGCAATATGGGTAAGGAAATCACCGTAAACCAGGAAGACGAGCTGGCTTACCAGGAGGCGGAGGTGCAGTTCAACAACGGCAATTTCCCCGCTGCCGCCAGGAAATTTGAAGACTATCTCGCGCGCTTTCCTGAAGGAAAATACGCGCTGGAAGCATTATACTATAAGAGCGAAATTTATTACAACCAGAAAGACTGGGCCAAAGCGGCGCAAGGCTATGAAATACTCGGCGACCGCGCACCCAACAAATTTGCCGAGAAGGCATTGGTGCTGGCCGCGCGGCTCAATTTCTTCGACCTGCAGAATTATGAAAAGGCTGAGAAATATTTCACCCTGCTGAAAAGCAATGCCAGCACACAGGAGAATAAACTCGAATCGATGCGCGGCTTGTTGCGTAGTCAATACCAATTGCAGAAATGGAACGAAGCCGTGGCCAATGCCAAAGACCTGTTGAATGAAAAAGGCATCGGCACCGACGACAAGATTCTCGCCAATATGGCCATTGCCAAATCGTACCAAACCAGCAACGACTGTCCGCAGGCCATCACCTATTACCGCCAGGTGGCCTCACTCAGCAAGGCCGCTTACGGCGCCGAAGCCCGCTACGCCATTGCCGAGTGTTTCTACAGTCAAAACCGTTTGGAAGACGCTGAAAAAGCTGCCATCGAAGTGGTGAATAAATCAGGCTCGTACGAACTATGGGCCACGAAAGCATATATCCTGATCGGAGATATTTTCTTCAAACAAAAAGACTACTTCAATGCAAAGGCAACTTTGCAAAGCGTAGTGGACAACGCGAAGATTGAAGAATTACGACAAGAGGCAGAAAGAAAACTGCAGATGGTGGTGGAAGAAGAGCGGAAGAATAGTAAGGTGGATGGGAATTAGTGAAGGGTGACGGGTGTGACTTGACCGGCTGCATTGGAATTATTGAATTGGATTTAGTTTAAATAATTAAAATGAAAAAAAGGATTTTCCTTGTTGGAGTGATTGCTTTGCTGGGAGCGGCGGGCGCCAGGGCGCAGGAGCCGCGCGGCAAGACAATCGATGTGACCTCTACCTTTAAACCGGTATTGCGCGAAGCTTCGAAGATCAATTTTAATGCGGCGCCGCCGGCGGTGGATACTACAAAGCCAAGACTGGAATACAAAATTCCCGTGCAGAACCTGGTATTTACTTACCAGCCCGCCGCACTGAATCCCGTGGCTTTGCCGATGGACACTATGGGTTCGTGGCAGTACAGCAATTTTATAAAAGTGGGCGTGGGTAGTGTGCATGTGCCCTATGTGAAAGCAGGTTTTAGTTTTGGCGATAACCGCAATTCTTTCTTCAATCTTTTTGCGAGTCACTATTCCGCCAAAGGAGAATTGCCGCACCAAAAGAACAGCCAGACATCAGTGGGCGCGGCGGCCACCTATAAAACTACCAGGAATCATGAATGGAATGGAAGTCTCGGCTTCCAGAGCGATGGCTATTATACCTATGGTTTTCGGCCCGAAGATCTTCCCTTCACTAAAAATGACCTGAAGCAACGCTTCCAGACCTTTGAAGGCAAGGTGAGTTTGAGAAACATGGATGAAACCGAATTCGGACTCAATTACTGGCCCAGCCTGCGCGTAAGTTCTTTCAGTGATAACCAGGAGCCGAAAGGCGCTGAGACCAACACCGTGCTGGACCTTCCCCTGGAGAAAACTTTTGGTGAGAAGTTCGCTTTCAAACTGGGCGGTACCGCCGATCTTACCAATTACCGTCGCACCGACAACGGCGATAAGGTAACAGACCAGAACAATTTATACTACGTGTCTACGGCGGTGTTGCTGAAAACAAATAATCTCTACCTGCATGCGGGTGTCAGGCCTTCCTGGGATGATAAGAATTTTCACATGCTGCCCAATATCATGGCCGATATCACTACCAGCGACCAGCGGTTCACCGTGCAGGTGGGTTGGATAGGTTATTATGAAAAAGGCTCTTACCAGCGCTTTGCTTCTATTAATCCCTGGCTGGCGCAACCGGATACTACACTTATCAGCACACGCGTAATAGAAGGATACCTGGGATTGAAAGGTTCACTGGGCGATCATTTCAGCTATTCGGCCAAAGTGGGTATGAGCCGCTATCATAACATGCCGTTGTTTGTAAACGATTACAGCGACGGTGGCGGCCGCAAATTCCTGATCCGCTACGAGCCGCGGCTGGATGCCCTGCAGATTCACAGCGAACTGGGGTACCAGGTGGGCGAACAATTTTCCGCGAGGGTAGGTCTGAACCTGCGTAGCTTCACCGGGCTGGAAAAAGAAGACAAGGCCTGGCACATGATACCGATGGAACTGAATGCCTCGCTGCGCTGGCAAATTCTGAAAGACCTGTTCTTCTTTACCGATCTCTGGGCATGGGAAGGCGGGCGTTACCTGGGCGCCGACGATAATGACCTGAAGCTGAAAGGCGCTTTCGACCTGAGTTCGGGTGCGGAATTCCGCATTACCAGGAACTTCAACCTTTGGTTGCAGTTGAATAATATCCTGAACAACAAATACGAACGCTGGAACCAATACCAGGTATATGGATTTAACCTGCTGGGCGGTATAACTTATATGTTTAATCAGCAGTAAACTGTACCTTTCAGGGCTGTAAGCTATGAACGATATCCTGACCAGCTACTTGCTGCAAAATAAGAGCATCAGCATACCCGGACTGGGTTCGATGTATATCGAACGCATACCGGCACAGACCGATTTTGTCAATAAGCGCATTCTTCCCCCTGCTTATCATTTCCGATTCGATAAATATTTCGACGCGCCCGATAAGGATTTTTTCACCTACCTGGCACAGCAAATGAATAAGGCCGATTACGAAGCCATTAAATGGTACAATGAATGGGCCTATGAACTGCGTAACCGTATCAGGGAAGGAGAAGAGGTGGAATGGAAAAATGTGGGCGTTTTGAAGAAAGATACCAACGGCGAAATCACCTTCGAAGCTGCCGGCGCTATCGTCACACTGCAGGAACCGGCGCCCGCCAATCGCGTTGTTCATAGTCATGCCCAGCACACCATGATCGTGGGCGACCGGGAAGTAGTCCGCGAATTCTCCCACGAAGAAACCGAAGAGGCTCCCGTAGATACCTACGTGGAAAAAGAAAGCTGGTGGCTCTACGCCTTCATCATCGCCGCCATTGCCCTCAGCATCATTTTCTTTCATTTTTACAGAAACGGCACCGGCTCGGTGGGTAATAAGCAGCCGGTGGAAGCCCGATAGAATATTGAATTTGAATTTGAACAAGGAATTTGAATGAGAATAAATTCATTCGTATTCAAATTCCTTGTTCAAATTCAAATTCAATATTCTTTTCTTTGCATCGCTAATGGCAAATTGTATAACATACCCGAATTGTCCGGCTTGCGGCAGTTCTTCCATCCAGCGCGTGCTGGTGGCGAAGGATTATACGGTGTCGGGGAAGGAGTTTGAGATTTGGGAGTGTGGTAAGTGTACGCTGAGGTTTACGCAGCATGTGCCGCCTGCGGAGGAGATAGGGCCGTATTACCAGTCGGAGAGTTATATAAGTCATACGGATACCAGGAAGGGTTTGGTGAACAGGTTGTATCACGTAGTGAGGGGGATTACGCTGAAATCGAAACAGCGATTGATTGAGAAGGTGACCGGTAAGAAAAGCGGGCAGTTGCTGGATGTGGGCGCCGGCACAGGCGCATTCCTGCATCATATGCGCAAGCAGGGCTGGCTGGTAGAAGGACTGGAGCCTGATCATAGCGCCCGGACGAGAGCAGAACAACAATACCAACTGGTATTGTTGCCGTCCGATTATCTTTTTAAACTGGAGCCTGCCAGTAAAGATGTGATCACCTTATGGCATGTGCTGGAACATGTGCACAGGTTGCAGGATTATATGGAGCAGTTGAAAAAGTTGTTGAAACCCGGCGGACGCCTGATCATTGCGGTTCCTAATTATACTTCAGGCGATGCCCAGCAATATGGCGCTACCTGGGCGGCATATGATGTGCCGCGGCATCTGTATCATTTTTCTCCGAAAGCAATGAAACAACTGATACAACAGCACGGCTTGCAGCTCAAAGCCATCAGGCCAATGTGGTTTGACAGTTATTATGTAAGCATGCTGAGTGAAAAATATAAAACGGGAAAGCAAAGCCTGGTGAAAGGCGCGTTGGCAGGAGCCGTATCAAACGGTAAAGCCCTCTTCAACCGCGAACGATGCAGTTCGCTCATTTACATTATTACTACTGCAGTTTGATCTCGTAGAGCGAGTGCCATTTTTTTCCCGCGACATAAATCCTCTGCATTTCCGGATCGTAGGCAATACCATTCCAGTTGGGATCTTCGCGATTGGCAATGGCTTCTTTAGCGAGATTGCTCAAGTCGATACGGCCAACCACCATACCGCTTTCAGGGTTGATCTTATAAATATAGTGTGTGAGCCATTGGTTGGCGTAAATGTAGCCGTCAATATATTCCAGCTCGTTAATATTGGGCAGCGGGCCGTTATTGTCTTTCACGCCAACAATCTTCAGCAGGTGTAAAGAATCGGGGTGAAGAAAATACAGGTTGCTGGTACCGTCGCTCATGATCAGGCTGGTGCTGTCGTGCGTAAGACCCCATCCTTCTTTGGACGGCAATTTGAATTCGCGCAATTTTTTGAAAGAAACAGGGTCGTACACAAAGCCAACTCCGCTCTTCCAGGTCAGAACGTATAATTTGTCGTTGAAGAAAGTGATACCTTCTCCGAAGTATTTCGATTTGTCGAGCTCGATCTTCACATCCACTTTGCCAACCTTCATATCCAGGATGCCTACTGCAGAAGGGAAGGGACTGGCATCATTGTCGCCACCCGAACTTTCCCACAGCTTACCTTTATAGAATTCCAGGCCTTCAGTAAAGAAGCTGGTGTCGTGGCGATGCACATTCATCACGGTATAGGCAATGGTGGGGGCGGAGGATACGGCGGGAGCTATATAATTGTCGCCATTGTTGCTGCTGTCGGAACCATTGCAGTTTACAGCAGAGGTCACCAGGAATGTGGTGGAAGCGGCGATAACAAGGGTCAAAACTATTTTCTTCATAATCAATGCATGGAAAGTGCCAAAAATACAATTTGCCCGAAAGTAAAGCGGCAAGAAGGGGCTAAAATTTTGAGGGCCGATTAGGAATTATAGAAAATTTTCGTTTGTTTTACACTTGCTTATCGTCTGAAAACCACTCCAGACTGCCTTCCTATTCTCAAACAACCTTACAAAAGAGTGGATCGATGTTAAGCATCCGTTGAAACCCTTCTTACAAGTTTTTACTGAATCATTTCCTGTAAACTGCCATATCCTGTGGTAATCCATTGGTTTTATACCGCTGCGGGTACGACATGCCTGGGTACCTAAAATTCAATATCAACTCCGCTTCCTATCGACTGACCGCCACAAAAGAAGGGCAGTATTATGATCAGAATTTTACTCGCTTGCCTGCTCCTGTGCGTAGCATGTTCTGTTGCGGATGCGCAAGAGGTATGTCATACTTACGGATACGAGCAGCAACTCATCAAGGCCGACCCCCAGCTGGCGAAGCGGATACAGGAATTTGCCCGGCGCAAACCTGCCCGGCAGCAAAAAGAGATCTTGAACAATACATCCGGCGGCTCAGGCTCCGCGGGAAATGCTCCCATCGTTCGCATTCCCGTGGTGGTGCATGTGTTGTACAATAACGAAAAACAAAACATCAGCGACGAACAAATACAATCACAGATTGACGCACTCAACCGCGATTTCAGGCGACTGAATGAAGATACTGTCAATGCCCCTGAAATTTACCGGAGACTGGGTGCTGATATACAAATAGAATTCGTGTTGGCGAATGTTGACCCAAAAGGTTTTGCCACCAGCGGTATTGTGCGCCGCAAGACCAACATCCAGTTTTTCAATGCTGATGATCGCATCAAATTCACCTCCCGCGGTGGCGATGATGCCTGGGACCCGGAAAGCTATCTCAATATATGGACGGGTAACCTGGTCGGCAATATGCTCGGTTATTCGAGTCCGGTATATGGCCCGAGAAACACAGATGGTATTGTGGTAAGTTGGACCGCCTTTGGCACAGTAGGCGTAGCCAGTCCCTCGTATAATAAAGGCAGAACAGCTGTGCACGAAGTAGGTCACTGGCTCGGTCTCCGCCATATATGGGGCGATCGCTATTGCGGCGACGATTATATCGATGATACGCCTTCGCAGGAAAGAGCCAGTTTTGGGTGCCCTTCGGGCAATCCCATCTCCTGCGACAATGGCCCCCATGGCAATATGTACATGAACTACATGGACGCCACCGCAGACGCTTGCGTCAATTTGTTTACCCAGGGGCAAAAAGAAAAAATGCTCAGCCTGTTTGAGCCCGGCGAATACCGCGAATCCCTGCTCTACTCCAAAGGCGCTGCCGGAAATGGATTACCCGCTCCGGCTGAAGCCCCGCCTGGACCCTCTCCCGATGTGATTGCGCTTTATCCCAATCCCGTACAGAGCGTGCTGACTATCGATTTGAAAGAAAATCCAGGCCTGGTGGGACAAACCATCTCTGTTTACAATCATCTCGGTCAGCTGGTAATGCAGGAGCGCATCTCAAAACCGGTAATGACCCTGAGGCTGCAAACATTGCACGACGGAATTTATTGGGTGAAAGCAGGTGATATGAAGGCCAGGAAGGTGGTGAAATCGGCGGCTTTCTGATTTCCAATCGGGACGGTCAAGTCACAAGCGGCTCACCTATGAGGGGGCCCTCCTGACGGCGAATGATCAACCCAACACCATCTCCGCCATCTTTTCCCCAGTTACCGGAGCCAGGGCCACACCCATGCCGCTCATTCTAACTGCGCAATAAATCTGCGGCGATACTTCTTTTACAATTGGCAATTTCTCGCTGCCCATACCCATAATGCCGCTCCAGCGATCAGTAACCTGGTATTTCTTACCGGGAATCAAATAATGCGAAAGAAAATGTTCGAGTTGCGATTGAATTTTCTCCGTAGTGATCATCTCCGTCGTGGTCTCGTCTTCGAAAGCCGTATTGCGTGCGCCGCCCAACAGGATGCGGTTGCCGAGATTTCTGAAATAATAAAAACCTTCCTGGTAATGAAAAGTGCCTTTGAAGGAAAGGCCTTTTATGGGTGCGGTTACCAGCACTTGTCCGCGTGCGGGCACAACATCCAGTTCGGGGAGTAGTTTTTTGGAAAATGCATTGGTGCACACAATCACTTTGCTTGCCTTCAGCGTGATATGCTGGTTGGTGGAGCAAATCACCTGCTCGCCGCTCTTTTCAATGTGCGTTACTTCGATGGCGCTGAGCACGGTCACGCCCTTCGACTGTACCGCCTGCAGCAATGCCTGGCAGAGTTTACCTGAGTGCAGGTAGCCTTCAGACTTGTTTTCTGCAAGGTGTTTGATATGGGCAAAACCGAATTTCCTGATTTTCTTATCAACGAGCGTAAAGGTGTGTTTTTCGTTTACAACAGGACGTAAGAGATTGTTCAGTTCCTGCATTTTTTCTTCAAGCTCGTCCTTTTCAATCTTGTCTTCTTCTGTGAATAACTCATATCCGCCGCAGAGGTCGAAGTCGATTTGCTTTTTGCCAAATGTCTTCTGAATGCGCTGCAACCCACGATAGCGCATTTCGACCAGTGAAAGCATTTTATCAGTGCCATTGGTCTGGCTGTCGTGTAGTAATTCGGTAAGACTGCCATAGCAGGCAAAGCCGGCGTTGCGCGTGCTGGCGCCGGCGGGGATGATGCCTCGGTCAACAATGCAGACAGAGAGCTGCGGTTTCATCTTTTTCAGGTACCAGGCGCACCATAGTCCGGAGAAGCCACTGCCTATGATAATGACATCTTTAGGTCCGTAAAAGCTTTCTTTTTCCCAAATTGAAACCTGCATTTTTTATTTCTTAACGGATAACTGGTATTAAATTTGACTTTTTAATGCTTAAAGGTAAATAGTTTAAGCCCCAAAAATCAATTTTATGAAAAGAGCCCTTTGCCTTTTATTAGCCAGTACCTTAATGCTTTCTGGTTGTGAATCTACCCAGCAGATTTTGAAAACCATCGGCTCCGAAACAGGCGGTGGTGGTCTTACCAATGCTGATATTGTCGCCGGTCTGAAAGAGGCGCTGTCTGTCGGCGCGCGCAACAGTTCCAACCAGTTATCAGCCATAGATGGATTCTTCAAGAATGCCGCGATAAAGATTTTGTTGCCCGAAGAAGCTCAGAAAGTAGAGAAGACTTTGCGAGATCTTGGCCTGGGCAGCCTGGTGGATAATGCTATTCTTTCCCTCAACCGTGCCGCCGAAGATGCGGCCACCTCAGCTGCACCCATTTTCATTGACGCCATCAAAGGAATGACTATACAGGATGCGCTCGGCATATTGCAGGGTGGTGATTTTGCGGCCACCAATTATCTCAAACAAAAAACCACTGAACCGCTCACCAATGCATTTCGTCCTGTTATTGAAAAATCATTGCAAAAGGTAAATGCCACTAAATATTGGTCGGACGTATTTACCGCCTACAACAAATTTGCCACCAACAAGATCAATCCCGATCTCACTGCATACGTTACCGGCAAAGCGCTCGACGGCATTTTCTACCAGGTAGGTCTCGAAGAACAAAAAATCCGCAAGGATCCTGTTGCGCGGGTTTCAGAAATTCTGAAGAAAGTGTTTGGAAGCAAACAGGCGCAAGGGTAGATCGTGGCGGGTGTAGGGTGAGAAGTTTCGGGTTTCGTGTTTCGGGTTCTTAAGTTTGAGCAGCGATTAAAAATCGCGGCAGCAACCCGAAACACCAACCCCGAAACTAAACAGCCGCCCTGTTACACATCAGCGTTACGTACACAAATGTGATCAGTATTCCTCCCACAATGCCCCAGGTAAAGTAATCGGTAGGTCTTTTGATGCGCACGACCTCCAGGTAGGTGAGCAATAAGATTACACCCAGGCTGAAGATGGTGGCGAAAAAGAACACCATTGCCAGGAAAAGAATAACTCCAAGCTGGTTTAAGTCCATAACTGCTTATAGGTGGATGGCTTCGCCGTATGCCACTTCGATGGCTTCTTTTATGTTTTCGCTGATAGTGGGGTGGGGGTGAATGCTGTTCAGCACCTCGTGATGAGTGGTCTCCAGCTTGCGCGCCACCACCGTCTCGGCAATGATTTCAGTCACGTTGTAACCGATCGCATGCGTACCCAGCCATTCGCCGTATTTGGCGTCGAAGATCACTTTTATAAAACCTTCGTTATGACCTGCAGCGGTTGCCTTACCGGCAGCACTCAACGGGAATTTACCTACTTTGATTTCATATCCGGCATCGCGGGCCTGTTTTTCTGTAAGGCCAACAGAGGCGATTTCGGGTGAGCAATAGGTACATCCCGGCACATTCCCGTAGTCGAGGGGCTCGGGCTGATGATTCAATTTCTTCTCTTTATGGGCGATAGCTTCTACGCAGATGATGCCCTCTTTAGAAGCAACGTGCGCCAATGCCTGGCCGGGCACGCAGTCGCCAATAGCATAAATACCGGGAACATTGGTCTGGTAGAATTTGTCCACCGCAATTTTACCCTTCTCGGTCTTCACGCCGGTTTCTTCCAGGCCGATTCCTTCAATATTGGCAGCTACACCAACGGCGCTCAGCAGCACATCGGCTTCGAGGGTGATCTCACCATCCTTGGTCTTCACTTTTGCCTTCACGCCATTGCCACTGGTATCGACGCTGGTTACTTCTGAGCTGGTGTAGATTTCTATGCCGTTTTTCTTAAAATTCTTGGCCAGTTCCTTGCTCACTTCTTCGTCTTCCACCGGCACAATGCGATCCATGAATTCCACGATGGTCACTTTAGTGCCCATGCTGTTGTAGAAATATCCAAACTCAACGCCGATAGCGCCGCTGCCTACCACGATCATGCTCTTGGGTTGCTGAGGCAGCGACATGGCTTCGCGGTAACCGATCACCTTTTTGCCATCCTGTTTCAGGTTGGGCAGCTCGCGGCTGCGGCCACCGGTGGCAACAATAATATGTTTTGCTTCTACTGTCTGCGTTTGTCCATCCGCCGCCTTCACTTCCACTTTGCCATTGCCTTTCAGTTTTCCAAAGCCGGCGATCACGTCGATCTTGTTTTTCTTCATCAGGAACTGAACGCCTTTGCTCATTTTATCGGCAACAGCGCGGCTGCGTTTGATCACTGCGGCAAAATCGGCCTTGCCGGTAGCCTCAATACCATAATCTTTGGCATGTTTGATATCCTCGTATACCTGCGCGCTCTTCAACAATGCCTTGGTAGGAATACAGCCCCAGTTGAGACAAATTCCGCCCAGGCTTTCCTTTTCTATAATTGCTGTTTTAAATCCTAATTGTGATGCCCGGATAGCAGCCACATAACCGCCAGGACCACTTCCGAGAACTACTACGTCGTATGCCATTTTGAAAAAATTATTTAGCTGAATTTAAAGACTTGCGAAACTACTTGAAAATGGGTAATAAGCCAAAACGAGCTCGGATTAAGGTGATTAGCACGGTATTGGAGGGGATTTTATGTATCTTACTCCATAACTTTCCAGGTTCATATGCTTAAATTAATTCGTTGGTTATTGGGGGTTATCATCACTTTATTGGTGGTTTTCTCTGCATTTGCCCTGGTTTCAGGCAAGACATACCTTTTCAAGGCCGTTTGGTACAATTTTGCTGATATCGACGACTACAAGGCTTTTGACAACAATATAGTAGCCACGGGCCAGCCCCAGTCCTGGGATATTTCTGCCGAGTATAATAAAGCGACCGTTCCGGCTTCACTACAACAACTCCTGGAACAACTTAGTTCAGTGGCTGTGGTGGTTATCAAAAATGATTCCTTGTTGTATGAACAATACTGGCAGCGATACAATGATTCCTCTTTGTCGGCCTCTTTTTCAGTGGCAAAAAGTATTACCAGCCTTCTGGTGGGATGTGCGTTGAAAGATGGATTTATCAAATCTGTCGAAGAACCCGCAGGAAACTATCTGCCAGAATTCAAAGAAGGTGAAAAGGCAAAGGTCCGGATATTGGATTTGCTTACCATGAGTAGTGGCAGCAACTGGGATGAGTCGTATGCAAATCCTTTTTCCGTAACCACCGAAATTTATTATGGCAGCGACGCGTATAAAACTGCCACGAAGGTAAGGATCATTGATCCGCCGGGTACGAAGCATAAGTATAAATCGGGTGACACGCAACTGCTGGGACTGATTCTGGAAAAAGCCACGGGACAATCTTTGAGCGAATATGCTGCAGAAAAGTTGTGGAAGCCTATGGGCGCGCAGCATCCGGCGCTATGGAGCGTAGATCGTGCCGACGGCCATGAAAAAGCGTATTGCTGTTTCAATTCAAATGCGCGCGATTTTGCACGGATTGGTCAGCTGATGCTCGACAGTGGTCGCTGGAAAGGCAACGAAATTATCCCGATGGATTATTTTCTCAACTCCATCAAACCCTGCATGATACCTGATGAGTACGGGGATTCCTGCACGTACTACGGTTATCAATGGTGGCTCGTTCGCGACAGCGATGGTATTTTTTATGCGCGGGGAATCCTGGGACAATACATCATTGTGATTCCCGAAAAAGATATGGTGATAGTGCGATTGGGCAAAAAGCGATCATCTAAACGAATAAACGGAGTTCCGGAAGAGGTGGATGCGCTGATAAAATGGGGAAGGGGATTGTAAAACCCGAAACTCATTATCTTGCGACTTTAATTAGTCATATGAAATTAGACGTTTTAGCCATCGGCGTTCATCCCGATGATGTGGAATTGAGTTGTTCCGGCACATTGCTCAACGAGATCAGGCGAGGCAAGAAAGCCGGCATTCTCGACCTGACGCAAGGCGAGTTGGGCACGAGAGGTACCGTGGAAACCCGCTATGCCGAAGCGGCCAAAGCGGCCAAAATCCTGGGCGTTCATGTGCGCGAGAATTGTAAGATGCGTGACGGGTTTTTCCGAAATGATGAGGAACATCAGCTTAAGCTTATTCACTATATCCGCAAGTTTCAACCCGAGATTGTGCTGGCCAACGCCCTGCATGATCGTCACCCCGATCATGGCCGCGCGGGTCATCTGATCGCTACGGCCTGTTACTTATCGGGTTTGCGCAAAATTGAAACCCGCGACGATAAAGGCGAATTGCAGCCGCACTGGCGTCCCAAATACGTTCTGCACTACCTGCAAGACTGGTACCACGAACCCGACCTGATTGTGGATATCAGCGATGTATTTGACCAGCGAATGAAGGCAATTGAGGCATATTCTACCCAATTTCACACACCTGAATCTGAAGACGGTCCACAAACCTATATCTCTACGCCGGACTTTTTAGAAAGTATTATTGGCCGCGCACGTATGCTTGGGAAGAGAATTGGCGTTAAATATGGAGAAGGCTTCGTCAGCGAGAAGAAAATAGGAATCAGCAACCTGGATGCTTTGTTGCAGATGGAAACTTAAGGTGGCGGGTATAGGGTGTAGGATAAAACATCTGTTGCCAGGCAATTGCGAAATCAAGGTTTCCGAATATTGTGAATTATTTGGCCCTTGTGGCCTGCTCTTTGTGCTTTTCTAAGTGTATATTTGTCTTTTCTTAATCATTGTTAATTATTTCTAATGGCCGCTCCAAAATTTTCCAGTATCCCCCATTCATTTCATGCCGATTTGAAAAACCGCATCAGTGAATACTTCAAGGAAGTTGGAAAATCTACCACAGGCAACTACAGTTTATTTATCAAGGCCGTCATTTTGATGGTGCTTTTTGTTGCCATTTACATTCATCTCGTATTTTTTACTCCCCCGGTTTTCTTTCAGATTATTGAAAGCGTGATTCTGGGTGGCGTTGTTGCAGCAATCGGCTTCAATGTGATGCACGATGGCGCGCACGGAAGCTTCAGCAAATACAGATGGGTTAACAATCTCGCCGCTTTTTCGCTGAATATTCTTGGCGGCAACAGCTTTATGTGGAACATGAAGCATAATGTGATTCACCACGCTTATACCAATGTTGAAGGAATCGATGACGATATAGATATCCAACCCTGGCTGCGCATGAGCGCCAACCAGAAGAAATACAAGATGCACAAGTACCAGCACATCTATTTCTGGGTATTATATTCACTCCTGTACCTGGTGTGGATCTTCGTGCTGGACTATCAAAAATATTTCAAGAGCAAGGTGGGCAATATGCCGCTGAAGAAAATGAAATTGTACGACCATATCATTTTCTGGGGTTTCAAATTGTTCCATCTCTTCCTGTTTGTTGGTCTGCCTATATATATGGTCGGTTTTTCATCGTGGCTAATCAGCTTCCTGATCTTTACGCTGGTGGCCGGACTGGTGCTCAGTATCGTATTCCAGTTGGCGCACACTGTGGAGCATACTGCTTTCCCCACGCCCAACCCGGTTACCAATAAAATGGAAGACGAGTGGGCTGTTCACCAGATCAAGACCACAGCCAATTTTGCTACCCGAAACAAAGTGGTATGCTGGTTGCTTGGTGGATTGAATTTCCAGATCGAACATCACCTGTTTCCCAAGATATCTCACATACATTATCCTGCTATCAGCAAGATTATCCGCCAGGCGTGCCAGGACTATGGTCTCGTTTACATCGAATACCCGCGCGTGCGCTATGCCGTAGCATCGCATGTGGCGTTCCTGAAGCAAATGGGGCGGAAGTAGTGCCTGAAACTTTCATAACTTTGCGCCATGTCAAAAGTTAAAGTAGGTCTCGTGCAGATGAGTTGCACGGCGGATAAGGAAGCCAATCTGCAAAAGGCTATTTCAAAAGTGCGCGAAGCCGCCAAAAAAGGCGCGCAGATCGTATGCCTGCAGGAGTTGTTTACCTCGCTTTATTTCTGCGATGTGGAAGATTACGACAACTTCAGGCTGGCCGAACCGATTCCCGGCCCCTCTACCGAAGCGTTGAGCAAAGTAGCGGCTGAGGAAGGCGTGGTGATCATTGCTTCGCTGTTTGAAAAAAGAACGCAAGGCGTTTATCACAATACCACTGCCGTGCTGGATGCCGACGGCACCTACCTGGGAAAGTATCGCAAGATGCATATCCCCGATGATCCGGCTTACTACGAGAAATTTTATTTTACTCCCGGCGACCTGGGATATAAAGTCTTTAAAACAAAATTTGGCACCATCGGCGTGTTGATTTGCTGGGATCAATGGTATCCTGAAGCGGCACGTATCACCGCGCTGATGGGTGCTGAGATCTTATTTTATCCTACAGCCATTGGATGGGCTACCAGCCAGGACGAAGCCACGAATACCGAGCAATACAATGCCTGGCAAACCATCCAACGCAGCCATGCCGTGGCCAATGGCGTACATGTGGTGAGCGTGAACAGGGTAGGACTGGAGCAGAATGGGGCCATGAAATTCTGGGGTGGTTCTTTTGTTGCCAATCCTTTCGGCACCATTATGTACCAGGCTTCGCACGACCAGGAAGAGGTAGCAGTGGTGGAACTCGATACTGAGAAGACCGACCGCTACCGGACGCACTGGCCCTTCCTGCGCGACCGCCGCATAGATTCTTACCAGCCGATCACCCGGCGTTTTATTGACGAAGAAATTTAAGCTTTAGCAATGGCTGTTGTATTTCCTGATTCACCTACTCCCAAAGAGCTGGGTTATTATTTCCCTGCCGAGTTTGCTCCGCACGTCGCTACCTGGCTGAGCTGGCCGCACAAAGAAGCCAGCTGGCCCGGCAAGATCCATACGATCTATGCACCGTATGCACAATTTATCAAAGAGCTTACCAAAGGCGAGAAAGTATGCATCAACGTTGCCGATGAAGCCATGAAGACTTTCGCCTTGCAACACTTAAGCGAGGCGGGCGTCAACCTCGATAAAGTAGAATTCTATTTCCATCCCACCAATGATGCCTGGTGCCGCGATCATGGTCCGGCATTCCTGGTGAACGGTAAGGGCGGCAAGGTCATCGTGGACTGGGGCTACAATGCGTGGGGCGATAAATATCCTCCATACGATCTCGATGATGTTATTCCCACGCTCATCGCCCAGAAACTGGGATTGAAAGTCTTCCATCCCGGCATCGTAATGGAAGGCGGTTCGGTAGAATTCAATGGTGCGGGTACGCTGATGACCTCCACCTCGTGCCTGTTGAATCCAAATCGCAACCCCACACTCGACAAATCACAGATCACCGAATACCTGGTGAATTATTATGGCGTTGAGCAAGTACTCTGGGTTGATGAAGGAATTGTCGGCGACGATACCGATGGCCATATTGACGATACCGTTCGTTTTGTCAACGCCGACACAGTGCTGACCGTGGTCGAGGAAAACAAAAACGACGACAACTACGGACTCCTGCAACATAACCTGAAACAACTCAAAGGCATGCGCCTGCTTAACGGCAAGCAATTGAACATTATCGAGCTGCCTATGCCGGAAGAGGTGATTTATGAAGACCAGCGACTGCCGGCCTCATACGCCAACTTCTACATCGCTAACCGTTCTGTGATTGTTCCCACATTCCGCAGCAGGCGCGACGACCGGGCGCTGCAGATAATCCAGGAATGCTTTCCCGACAGGGAGGTGGTGGGTATCGATTCAACAGATATTATCTGGGGTTTGGGCAGTTTTCATTGCCTGAGTCAGCAGGAACCGGCGGTATGAAAAAAGCCGGCTCTGTAATGAACCGGCTTACCCTTTAACCCTTACATCCTCGAATCAAATAATGTTCTCAAGATATTTGTATCCTGATCCTGTGTTTAAAAGCAGTATTTTTTCATCGCGCTGAACCGTTCCGTTGCCAATCAACATCTGCAATGCCTTCCACAATGCAGCACCTTCAGGTGCAATCAGCAAGCCTTCTTCACGCGCAATTTCCTTTACACCGGCAATCATGTCTGCGTCGCTGATCGCTATCGGCAGACCATTCGATTCGCGCAGCACCTGCAGTATCATATCTTCAGCGAAAGGATTGGGTACAGCAAGACCATTGGCCAATGATGGTTTGCCAATATAGCTTTTCGCGTTGGACTGATTGCCTTTCCAGGTTTCAACGATGGGTTGACAGTTTTCTGCCTGCACGGCGATCATGCGCGGCAACTTCTTGCCAATCCAACCCATGGCTTGCATTTCTCTGAAGGCTTTCCACATACCAATCAGTCCTGTGCCGCCGCCAGTGGGGTAGAGAATGACGTCGGGCAGCGACCAGCCGTTTTGCTCGGCCATTTCATAACCCATGGTTTTCTTACCTTCGAGACGATATGGCTCTTTTAGGGTTGATACATCAAAACAGGGCGTGGTTTCCTTGATCTTCGCCACTGCTTTGGCACAGTCGCTGATCAGCCCGTCAACCAGTACCAGTCGCGCACCATACAACTGGCATTCGTCTTTGAATACCTGGGGCGTATGACGCGGCATCACCACAATGGCATCCATGCCGGCCGCAGCGCAGTACGCAGCCAGGGCTCCACCAGCATTGCCTGCTGTGGGAATGATGCAGGCGGTGGCGCCGAATTCTTTTGCTTTGGAAACAGCCGCACTCAAACCGCGCGCCTTGAACGATCCCGTGGGGTTTTTGCTCTCATCCTTCATCTGCAGGTGCGGTATTTCATATATGGCACGCAACCGCGAAAGGTCCAGGATGGGCGTCATACCTTCGCCGAGACTCACTATATGTTCTTCTTCAAATACCGGCAATACATCTTTATAGCGCCACATAGTGGCTGGGCGGTTACACAATATTTGTTTGGTAAATGTACCCGGAAATTCATACTGAGCCACCAACGGTTGATGGCAACAGTTAGCATAGGTCTGCGGCTGGAAAATACTATAGGATTCGCCACATTTCGCACACACTAAATTCGATAACGAACTGATCTGGTTGACTACTTTCATACTCCTCAATGACAATGTAAAAGTAGTCCGCCGCTGCAGAGAAGGTAATACCGATTGCTTATATGCTATAACTTTTTGTTATAATGACTGGCGGCCAGTTTGATAAAAAGCTGGTTGATTTTGTCTGATTCCGACC
Source organism: uncultured Chitinophagaceae bacterium (assembly GCA_937958995.1). GTDB lineage: Bacteria > Bacteroidota > Bacteroidia > Chitinophagales > Chitinophagaceae > CALCIN01. The sequence goes on along the minus strand of CALGAP010000007.1, from coordinate 410,205 downwards.
CGCGGCGCTGCACAAAATAAAAAGCACGATCGATATGCAGTCCTGTCACATGTAGCCTCACCAGTTCGCCGTTTTTCAGTTGTCGCGCCACCGAACGCAGGGGCAAAAACCCCAGGCAGGTATCGTCGAGCAGGAAATTTTTCAGGGCTTCCGTTCCTCCCAGCACAATTTTGTGCTTCAGATCGCCAATGCTGATTTTGTATTTCTGTAAAGCCTCGGCCACGGCCGCCAGTGTGCCCGATCCGCGCTCGCGCAAAGCTACAGGCAGGTTTTTCAATTCTTCGGGATGAATGAATTTGCGTTTTGCCAGTTCGCTTTTGGCGCTGCAAACGGGTATCACTTCATCCGCTAAAAAGAACTGGTATTTCACCGACGTAATATTGTTTTTACCCTCCATCACCGCCAGGTCAATTTCATGATCGAGGAGGGCTTTGAGGATATTTTCTGAGTTGCGGTTCACCAGTTTCAGTTCAATATTGGGGTACCGCTGGTGAAAGGCGGAAAACACTGGCGGAATTACATATAGCGAAATAGTAGTACTTGTGCCCAGCGTAAGCGATCCCTTTGCCAGTTGCAGATTTTTTTGTCTCGTAATTTCAAATTCGAGTTGACGCTGCAACTCCCGCGCCTTCACGAGATGTTCGAGCAATATTTTTCCCTCTGCAGTCAGTGCCACTGAATTTCCTTTTCTCTCAAACAGACTCACCTTATAATTTTTCTCCAGCGATTGTATATGCTTCGTAATTGCGGGCTGACTGATATACAAAGCCTCTGCCGCCTTCGAAAAGCTCAGGTTTTTTGCAACTTCTATAAACACCTCGTGGCTGAAGCTCAACATGGGATAATTTTTAAATCCGAAAGAAATTCTCCAATCACAAATACCAAGTTCCAAAAAAATATCAATAAAAAAATCCCAAAAGGGTTTTAGCCGCTTTTGGGATTTATGATTTGATGCTTATTGTGTTGTTGATGCCTGTGATTTGGCATTTGTCTACTCATGCACAGCAACAATCGGCACATGGCTATGATAAGCCAGCTTCTTGGTATGACTGGTTTTGAAGAGTCCGCTCAGGAAAGAACGTTCTTTCGGAACGGTAACAATCACGTCGATGTTTTTGTCTTGCGTGAACTGGCTTACCGCATCCAGGAAATCGTACTGGCGAATGAAATAAAATTCAGGGTTGTAGCCTGCGAGAATTTTTTCCAGTTTATCGCGCTCTTTTTTATACTCGTCGGTGATTTCAACATAATGTTCGCTGTCAACATTCACCACGTGCAGGTTGGCTTTGAACAGGTCAAACACCTGGCGAATCGGTTCTTTGGGAACGGTGGTGTCAACATTTTCAAAATCGCTCGCGAAAAGCACATTTTGAATAGGTTTGAATTTGGCGTTGGGTGGTACGATCATCACCGGGCACACTCCCGCATCTACCATATCGAGGGTATTGCTGCCGATGAAGAGTTGTTCCAACCGAGAGGCGCCGGTAATTCCCATCACGATCATGTTGATTCCGTTGTGGCGCACATAACGTTCGAGTGTTTCCACGAGTGACGAACCTTCCTCTATCACAAATTCAATTTCTACGTTGGCAAGACTGCGCATTTCCTCACCCATACGGGCTAATGCCTGTTGCAGGATTGTGCGGCGGTCTTTTTTTGTTTCTGTCAGTGGTGAACCATCTGAACCGGCAGTAAATTTGTCTGAAACATTTATTAAGATCACTTTCGCACCGGGAATACGCGCTGCCATTTGCGCCGCATAGTTCGCTGCATTTTTAGAGGTCTCGGAAAAGTCAGTTGGAACGAGAAATTTTTTCATTGTTTTACCTGGTTTTAATAGAAAGATACATTTTAACGAAAGATACAAATTATCACTATATCAGAATATTGTACCTTGTGCCTCTGTTGAAAAACGGGTATAAACCCGTTGATAAATCGCCCTCAAAATCTGTAATAATTATGAAAAAACTCAGCCTGTCTTTAATCCTGCTCTTTTCCCTTTCCTTTGTGATTGCCCAGGATGCTGAAATTGCTATCATTCCACAGCCGGTTTCTGTTCAGAAGCAGTCTGGTCGTTTTGTGTTGAATGAAAATACCGGCATCATTGCCGACAACAATCCCGAAGTGCAACGTGCTGTGAAAGCGCTGCGCGAAAAAGTGCAACGCGCTACCGGCTTTACGCTGGGCGAACGTCCGCAGGGCACTGTCAATCCCAATACCATTGTCTTCTCCCTGTATTCTCCTGCCGAAGAGGAACTGGGAAAGGAAGGTTATACACTCGATGTTTCCACCGAGCGCGTGGTAATAACCGCTAACACAGCCGCAGGTTTGTTTTATGGCGTGCAGACCGTATTTCAATTATTACCGAAGGAAATTGAAAGCAAAACTGTGGTAAAAGACATTACATGGGCAATGCCCGCGGTAAGCATTACCGACTACCCGCGTTTTTCATGGCGCGGCATGATGCTGGATGTGGCCCGTCACTTCTTTACCAAAGAACAGGTGAAGGAGTTTATAGATAATATGGTGAAATATAAATTCAACATGTTTCACTGGCATCTGACCGACGACCAGGGCTGGCGTATCGAGATCAAATCGTTGCCCAGGCTGACCGAAGTAGGTGCGTGGAATGTTCCCAAAGTGGGCACATTCGGTACTTTCTCAAAACCCGCCGACGATGAACCTCGCACAGCCGGCGGTTTTTATACGCACGAAGACATTAAAGAGGTGGTGCAATACGCAGCCGAGCGGTTTGTGAACATCATGCCCGAAGTGGATGTGCCCGGTCATAGTATGGCGGCCGTTGCTTCTTATCCCGAACTCAGCTGCACGCCCGGCAAGAAAGTGGTAAACAGCGGTGAAAAATTCATGCAATGGGGTGTAGGCAGCGCAGGCTTTTCAGCATTGATCGATAACACCCTTTGCCCCGCCAACGAAAAAGTGTATGAGTTTCTCGACAAGGTCTTTACCGAAGTAGCAGAACTGTTTCCTTTTGAATACATCCATATGGGCGGCGACGAGTGTGCGAAAAATTTCTGGGAAAAAAGTCCGCAGGTGGCAGCTCTCATGAAAAGAGAAAACCTGAAAGACATGCACGCGGTGCAAAGCTATTTTGTGAAAAGGGTGAACAAGATCATTCAGTCGAAAGGCAAAAAAATGATCGGCTGGGATGAAATACTGGAAGGCGGTTTGGCTCCCAACTCAGCCGTTATGAGCTGGCGCGGCACCAAGGGCGGCATTGCTGCTGCCAAACAGGGCGCCGAAGTGGTGATGGCCCCCAATAACCATGTGTATGTTGACCTGATGCAGGGCGATCCCGTCATAGAACCGCCGGTGTATAGCAGCGTGCGCCTGACAGCAAGCTATAATTTTGAACCTGTGCCGGATGGTGTGGATCCCAAACTGATCAAAGGCGGACAAGCCAACCTTTGGACGGAACAAATCTGGAATATGCGTCATGCCCAGTACATGATGTACCCGCGCACCTTTGCCGTGGCAGAATCTGTTTGGTCGCCGAAGGAAAGAAAGAACTGGAATGATTTCATTGCAAGAGTCGAAAAGCACTTCGAAAGACATGTTGTGGCGGAAATCAAGTACGCGCCCAGTATGTACGAGCCGATATTCAAGGTCACCAGGAACGCGAAGGGCGTGCCCGTAATTGAGATGACGACCGAAGTGGAAGGACTCGATATTTATTACAGCTGGGACAACTCGTTTCCCGATCGTTTTTACCCCAAATACTCCGGTCCGCTGGAAATGCCGAAAGATGCGGCCAACCTGCGCGTAGTAACTTATCGGGGCAAGGAGCAGAAGGGCAGGATACTGACGATGCCGGCAGCGGAAATTAAGAAGCGGGCGGAGCAGAAGAAATAAGGGGTGTCGCACACTTTACTTACAGATTTTTAACAAAATTCCCTTCACCTTTCGTGCAACGACCGCGTATTAATCTTTGTCAGGGTTGTGAATTTCATCATTGCCTCCTTTTTTAATGGTGATGATAGGCCTGACCCCGGTAGGTTCTTGTGAGCCAGGGGTGGTCGGCTTGAAAATGTGACTAACGAACGTTTTATAGTAATACAGGGTTTAGGGTTTAATCAATCACTTCAAGAAAGAAGCCCCGGTTTTCCGGGGCTTCTCGTTTTTTATAGCCTTTTGTAGCTTTTATAGCTCTTATTTAGCCATTTTTTTCTTCAGGTTCTCGTCAATTGCGTCCAGGAATTCTTCGGTATAGAGGTAATGTTTTCCATGCTCCACCTTATTTCCGTGGATACAAACGGCGAGGTCTTTAGTCATCTTACCACTTTCCACTGTTTCTATACATACAGCTTCCAGGGTATTGCAGAAGTCGATCAGTTCCTGGTTGTTGTCCAGCTTACCCCTGAATGCCAGCCCGCGGGTCCAGGCAAAAATGGATGCTATGGGGTTGGTACTGGTGGGTTTACCGGCCTGGTGGTCGCGGAAGTGGCGGGTTACTGTACCGTGGGCAGCCTCAGCCTCCATAGTTTTACCATCGGGAGTTACCAGCACCGAGGTCATTAGTCCCAGCGATCCGAAACCCTGCGCCACGCTGTCGCTCTGAACATCACCGTCATAGTTCTTACAGGCCCATACAAAGTTGCCATTCCATTTCAGGGCACTGGCCACCATATCGTCAATGAGGCGGTGCTCATATACGATGCCGGCCTCCTGGAATTTCTGTTTGAACTCTGATTCATAGATTTCCTGGAAGATATCCTTGAAGCGGCCATCGTATTTCTTGAGTATGGTGTTCTTGGTACTGAGGTACAAGGGCCATTTTTTGTTCAAGGCCATATTGAAGCAGCTGCGGGCAAAGCCGGCAATGCTTTCGTCGGTATTGTACATGGTAAGGGCTACGCCATCGCCTTTGAAATTATATACCTCGAAGGTCTGCGGCTCACCGCCATCATCTGGGGTAAAGGTCATGGTAAGTTTACCCTTACCTTTGATCACTGTATCGGTAGCGCGGTACTGGTCGCCGAAAGCATGACGGCCTACAATGATAGGCGCCGTCCAGTTGCTGACCAGTCGCGGAATATTTTTGATAACGATCGGCTCACGAAACACGGTTCCGTCCAGGATATTGCGGATGGTGCCATTGGGGCTTTTCCACATTTGTTTTAATCCAAATTCCTTCACCCGTGCTTCATCAGGAGTGATAGTAGCACATTTGATTCCAACACCGTATTCCTTGATAGCATTGGCTGCATCAATGGTGACCTGGTCATTGGTGGCATCGCGGTGTTGAATACCCAGGTCATAATATTTAATATCGACAGAAAGATAGGGCAGAATTAATTTGTCTTTGATGAATTTCCAGATGATTCTTGTCATCTCATCGCCATCTAATTCGACAACGGGGTTCTCAACGATAATTTTTTTTGCCATAAGCTGTTTTTTGTAACGGGTGCAAACGTACGGATTTTCTCGTTAAGGGGAGGGGGGAGGTTTCGGGTTTTGGGTTTGATGTTTAGGGTTGCTCCGCGCTTTGTAATCGCTGATTGATTGGACACACCCAACACCCGACACTCGTCACACAACCAGAAACTCCCAACCGGAAACCCGAAACCACCTTTGTATTCGTTTTACCTTTAAATTGCACGTATGGTTTCTGTATTGCGGAAATATATTTCACAGTTCATTGTACTTTCCGATGAAGAGCTGGATGCATTGATGAATGAAATAGAAGTGGTGTCGTACGATAAGAAAGTGCGGCTGACGGATATGGGCGATGTGGAGATGTACCTGCATTTTATCGTAAAGGGACTTGCCCGTAAATATTTTTACAAGGGTAAAGACGAGGTGATCACACAGATTGCGCGCGAAGGTGAACTGATCTGTTCTTCCGTTTCATTTTTCTCTGCCCAGCCCTCCGGTTATATTGTGGAAACCATCGAGCCTACCACTTTTTACAGCCTGCACAAAGAAAAACTCGAAGCCCTGTACAAGCGCTTTCCCAATATGGAAAGGATGAGCAGGCTGATTATTACCGAATTATTTTTACAAAAAGAATACTGGGAACTGGAACGTATCCGGTACACCACCAAAGAAAGATTTGTTCGCTTTTTGGCCGAAAACCCCGACCTGTTTCAGCGAGTGCCCCAAAAATACCTGGCCTCTTACCTGAACATCAAGCCGGAGACATTCAGCCGACTGAAACATTTGCTGCGTAATAAAAAAGGAGAGACCAGTCCTGTCAAATAAATATGGAAACCCGCGGATATTTTGAGCATACCTATGCGTACCTGAAGCGGTTTATGGACCTTAGCCGTAGTGATTTTGATATGCTGATGCCGCTGCTGGAACTGCGCACTTTCGATAAGAAGACCTTTGTGGTGCAGGAAGGGGAGGTGGATAATTATCTCAATATCGTATTGAAAGGCATCGTGCGCAAATATGTAGTGGCGCCCAAAGGCGAGATCACCATTCAACTGGCTACCGAAGGACATATCATTCAATCAGAAATTTCATTTCACAAGCGCATTCCCTCCGACGTCATACTTGAAACTCTTGAAAGTACCGTGCTGGTCTCGATACATTACAACAATGTGACCTGGGCGCTCGAACACCTGCCTGGTGCTGAAGCGCTGGGACGCGCTATCGTGACGCAAATGTTTATCAAGAAAGACAACCGCTATATGGAGCAGCTCAACATGTCGACGCGCGAAAGATTTCTCCAGTACATGAACAATCATCCGCACATGCTGCAACGCGTGCCGCAAAAGATCCTGGCATCTTACCTTAATATCAAGCCGGAGACATTCAGCCGGCTGAAGCATTTGTTGAGGAAGAAGTAAAGCTGTTTACACATTCACCACCAACACCGGCACCGTTAATTCGTGCCTTACTGCACTGATCGTTTCGCCGTATATCCAGTCCTTCACGCCCGCATGACGGTGACCACCAATCACCAACATGTCGGCTTTTGTTTCATGAACGATGCGGATGATTTCTTTGGCCCTGTCGCGGAAACCTAAGTGCGCAGTGGCGTTGTAGCCTTTTTCATTTAATTGCTGCACATAACTTTCGAGGCGTTCTTTATCGGCCTTTGTTTCAAAGTCGGCGCTTTCCTTGCCATGCAGTCGCGCCGTAGGACTTTCCACCACATGTATCAGCACAAACGTGCAGTCTTTCTTACCCTGTCCAATCGCATGCGCTAATATGGTGGCGTCGTGCTTGCCGAAGTCGAGGGCTACGGCAATTTTTTTGAACTCGGGAACAAGCAATGACGCCAGGCCTTCCTCTTCGCGGTGCATCTGGATGGAGGCTTTTTGTTTCGACTTGCTGAAAAGGGGGAAGAAGGTGATATAAATCAGCAAAGCCAATGCGCCGGCTCCCGAGAGAATTATGAGAATTTTCCAGGCAAGATTGCCGGGTGCTTCAAACACGCCAGATGCCTCGGCCACCAGCATGCGCAGGTTGAGATAAACCAGCGTACTTGCAATGAGCCATGACAAGATTTGTGTGACGGGTTTGATGGCAAAATCGCCCATCGTTTTTTTATCGCTCACAAAATGAATCAGCGGTATGATGGCAAAACCTAGTTGCAGGCTTAATATTACCTGGCTCAGCACCAGCAGGCTATCCACCTGGTCTTCGCCGGCAATGGCGATCACGAGAATGGCGGGAATAATGGCCAGCATGCGCGTGAGCAAACGCCGCATGATGGGGTTGATGCGCAGCCTGAGGTATCCTTCCATTACGATTTGTCCTGCTAAAGTGCCGGTGACGGTGGAACTCTGTCCGGCAGCTATCAATGCAATAGCAAACAATACCGGCGCAAGCGATGAGCCCAGCAAACCTTCCAGCAACCGGTGCGCTTCACTTATTTCAGCCACATGAGTATTACCGGTTTTGAAAAATGTTGTGGCTGCCAGCACCAGTATTGCACCGTTCACCAGGAAAGCTGCGTTCAATGCGATCGCAGAATCAACAAAGTTCCATTTCAAAGCTTGTTTGATGCCCGACTTGCTATTACCAATTTTACGCGTTTGCACCAGCGCGGAATGCAGGTAAAGATTATGCGGCATCACTGTGGCGCCGATGATACCAATTGCGATGTACAGCGCTTCATTCGATGGGATAGAAGGAATAAAGCCTTCGGCAATTTCAGCGGCAGATGGTTTGGCCATCAGGATCTGCACTAAGAACGAAACACCAATCACAATCACCAGGGCTAGTATGAAAGCTTCCATCTTGCGTATGCCGAGTCTCTGCAGGTAAAGCAAAACAAAAGTATCCAGCACAGTAATGGCCACGCCCCATATCAGCGGCAAGCCAGTAAGCAAATTGATACCAATGGCCATGCCCAGCACCTCCGCGAGGTCGGTGGCGGCAATAGCAATTTCAGCGAGTATGTACAGAATGAAATTGATGCGGCGGGGAAAGGTTTCGCGGTTGGCCTGGGCCAGGTCGCGGCGGCGCACAATACCGAGACGTGAAGAAAGACTTTGCAGCAGCAGCGCCATCAGGTTACTCATCAGCAGCACCCAGATGAGCTTGTAACCAAACTGGCTGCCGCCCGCCAGGTCCGTGGCCCAGTTGCCGGGGTCCATATAACCAACGCTCACGAGGTAGGCCGGGCCAAAAAATGCAAAGACCCTTCTCCAGCCTGTCTGCTTTTGGTTAATGTCAACCGATTCGTGTACCTCGCTCAAAGAGGCCTCGGGATTTCTATTCGTCATACTTTACAAAAACATTTTTTGCAACATGTTCGCTGATAGTTACCGTATGTTGATTCTTGATTTTTACTTCCAGTGAATTGTCGAACGCGAATTTCTTCTTCACCTCCAGCCTGGTGCCCAGCCCGATGTTCTTATGGCCTAGCAGCTCGAGCATCTCTGCGCTCTGATCGCCAATACCGCTTACTTCTGCCACCTTGTTGAGCGGCAGGTTCAGCAAATCAACCTGTTTGGCCTGCACCCAGCGCCCCTGGCTGTCGGGAATGGGGTCGCCATGTGGATCGGTCTTGGGGAAACCTAAAAACTCATCCAGCCGGTCGATCAGTTGTTTGCTGCTGATATGTTCCAGCTCTTCGGCAATCTCGTGTACTTCATCCCAGCCAAAGCGGAGTTTCTCCACCAGGAAATATTCCCACAACCGATGCTTGCGAATAATCTGCAGGGCCACCTTTCGACCATCGTTGCTGAGTTTGAAGCCCTTGTATTTTTCATAGAGTAAGAGTTTCTGCGCCTTCAGCTTCTTCAGCATATCGGTCACCGAAGCCGGACGGGTTTGCAATTCATTGGCAACATCGTTAGTAGTTACTGTGCCATGTGTTTCCTGTAAATGGAAAATGGCTTTGAGATAGTTCTCTTTACTGCTTGAATACTTTGCAGGCATAACAATTGCCCCTTCGTTTTATTTTCTATGGTGTCTAAAATAAAATTTAGGCAAATCTAAAAAGTAAATTCATAAGACCAAAATAGTTTTCTGCGGGTGATAGTGAATGATTATTTTAGAGTATTGACACTGATAGGAGTTATGAAGAAATATTTTTTTCTGCTGCCCCTGGTACTGCTGCTGGTCTGCTGCAAAAGCAAAAAGACCTCGCTATTGGATGAGGATGAAATAGAGGTGGCGGACTTTATAGACTTCTTCCCCGAAACAGAGTTGCCCTTTCGTGTTGCAGACACCACGTTATTGAAGAAGACCACCGACACCAGCTTGCAGATCAGCTATAAAATTTTTACTCAGTTCATACCAGACAGTATTATAGCAAAGGATTTTGGCAAAACGGTGAAACCGGTTTTTACTGCGTTGGGAAAAGTTAAAGAGAAAGGTGAAGAGACTTATCTTTTTGCCAAAGCGGTGGCGGGCAACAAACGGGTGGCGTACCTAGCTACTTTCAACCGCAAAGATGAATTTATGGGTTGTATGCCGCTGGTGCGCACTGGGTTTGCCAACTATTCCTCCGCCTATGGTATGCTGGATTCGAAATTCCAGATCACCACGTATCACGAAACACGCAGCGGAGGTGAAAAGAAGTATAAGAAGAACGTGTACTTCTATAACCGCGATACGAAAGATTTTACCCTCATCTTTACGGAACCCAACGAAGACATTATTGAAAATGTGATCAATCCCATCGATACCTTGCCAAAGAAGCATAAGTTTGCGGGCGACTACGTAAAAGACAAACGTAACTTTGTGAGTGTTCGCGATGGCCGCAGGGAAGGGGAGATCACGATCTTTATTCATTTTGAAAAAGAAAACGGCACCTGCAACGGCGAACTGAAAGGCACCGCCCGCTTCATCAACAACACCACGGCGCAATACCATCAAAGCGGTAATCCCTGCACCATCGAGCTGTCTTTCACTTCAAACCGTGTGCAGCTTAGAGAAACGGCAGGCTGTGGTACCTATCGTGATATCAGATGTTTCTTTGACGGCACTTATCCCAGGAAGAAGGCATCGCGATGACGAAGATCAAACTATCACGGATTAAGAATGGATTAAAGTTTACACGGATGGCCGGGTCGAACAACTTAAATTAAAGAATTGCATGGAATATTTGCAGCGGTTAATACCCATCCGCGAAATCCTTAAATCCCTTTTAATCCGCGATTCAATTTTAACCGTTATATTGCGGCTCAATTCGTGTGAACGCTACACAATAGTAACCTTTAGCAATCGCGTATGAACTTTACGAATTTTACCGTTCCCTATACCGTCGAACCGAAATACTCCAAACGCGTCGCTTATTTTTCAATGGAGTTTGCCATACACCAGCCGCTGAAAATTTATAGTGGCGGACTGGGATTTTTGTCTGGCTCGCACCTGCGCAGTGCTTATGAGTTGCGCCAGAACATGGTAGGCATTGGCATATTGTGGAAATATGGGTATTACGACCAGGCCCGCAACCAGGACAGCACCCTGCAGGTGACCTGGATGGAAAAATCGTACAGCTTCTTAAAAGATACGGGCATCAAATTCCAGGTTACGATTCACGATCACCTGGTATGGGTAAAAGCGTTATACCTCGACCCGGAGATTTTCAAAACCGCTCCCCTGTTTTTATTGAGCACTGATGTTCCCGAAAACGATTATGTTTCTCAAACCATCACGCACCGTTTGTACGATGCCAACGTGGCTACCAAAGTAGCGCAGTTTATATTGTTGGGAGTAGGCGGCGCCAAGTTGCTCGATGAAATAGGTTTTCAGCCTGAACTGTATCACCTGAACGAAGCGCATGCCGTATCATCAGTCTTTTACCTCTATAAGAAATACGGCAATGTTGATGAAATAAAAAAACGTCTTGTCTTCACCACACATACACCCGAAGAAGCGGGCAACGAAAAGCACGATATTCATCTTTGTCATAAGATGAGTTATTTCTGCGGGCTGAGTCTCGACGAAGTGCGCAAGCTTACCGGCATATACGACGATCAGTTCAATCACTCACTCGTTGCCCTGCGTTTTGCCAGACTGGCAAACGGTGTTTCAAAGCTTCATGGTGAAGTGTCGCGCGCGATGTGGGGAAAGTATGAAGGTATTTGCCCCATCATTTCCATCACCAACGCGCAGAACTGGCGCTACTGGGCCGACAAGCAATTGTATCGTGCTTCAGAAGAAGGCAACGACAGCTGGTGGGACGACAGGAAAAAATACCTGAAGAAACGTGCTTTTGAAATTGTGGCTGATCAGACGGGAAAATTGTTTGATCCGAATGTTTTTACCATTGTGTGGGCGCGCCGTTTTGCCGGTTATAAGCGTTCTGAACTGATTACGCGCGACAAAGCGCGGTTTGAAAAATTACTCTCCAGCACCAAATACCCGGTGCAGATTATCTGGGCGGGCAAACCATATCCCATGGATTACCCGGCTATTAATGAATTCAATAACCTTGTGCACTTAAGCCGCCAATATAAAAATGTGGCCGTGCTGATCGGGTATGAGCTTGCGCTTTCCAAGCGTCTGAAACAAGCCGCCGATCTCTGGCTCAACAACCCACGCGTTCCGCGCGAAGCTTCGGGCACCAGCGGTATGACTGCCGCGATGAATGGCGCCGTAAATTTCTCTACCAGCGATGGCTGGATTCCCGAGTTTGTGGACCATGGTCATAATGGTTTTGTAGTGCCCATGCCCGACTACTCTAAAATGCATGTGCAGGAACAGGATCAGTACGACCTCGACAAAATCTATGAATTGTTAGAGAAGGACGTGCTGCCACTCTACTACGACAACTATGAAACCTGGCGCCAGGTAGCCAAAAATGGCATGCGCGATGTAAGGTTCCAGTTTGATTCGGGAAGAATGGCGCATGAATACTATGAATTGCTGTATAAAGATTGAAGAAGGAACAGGGAAGGTTGAATAAGTAAGTTTGAAGGGTTTTCATTTAGGGAGGTTGTGCGAATTCTTGAGACGGCGCATGCATGATCTCTGAAAAGATTACAGGCATCCAATAAAAAATTCCAAACGATACTTACGTTTGGAATTTTTTACTTCTTATTACGCGAGATTTTCTCAAGTTACTTAACAATCTCCAACAGTTCAACATCAAAAATCAACGTGCTTCCCGGAGGAATAGCTCCCCTGTCAATATCACCGTAAGCCAAATCTGAAGGAATGAACAGCCTCCACTTGCTGCCTACCGGCATCAGTTGCAAAGCTTCTGTCCAGCCGCGGATCACTTGTCCAACACCGAAAGTAGCGGGTTGGTTATTGTTATAAGAACTTTCAAACACACTGCCATCGATGAAGGAGCCAACATAATGGCATTTCACATTATCTGAAAGTGTGGGTTTGGGTCCGTTTCCCTCCTGCAGCACCAGGTATTGCAATCCGCTGGGCAGCGTAACTACGCCGGGTTTCTTTTTGTTTTCTGCGAGAAATGCTTGTCCGGCTTTCTTATTGCCGGCGGCTTTTTCGCTGCGGGCCGCCTGCATAAAGTTTACGATGGTAGTATTGATTTGCTCTTCGGTGAGCAGCGGCTTGTTGGCTTTAAAGTCATTCAGCGCCTTCACCACCAGTTGCGTATTAATTGCTTCCACGCCCTGTGCCTTATAAAAATTGGCTATACTTAATCCGATAGCATAGCTGAATGAATCGAGGGAGTTTTTCAATGCAGGTGCGGGTGCCGAAGTGGCGGGTTTCTTGGCCGCCGTGGTGGTCGCCGGTTTCTTGGCTGGCGTAGTCGCAGGTTTATTAGCGGTTTGCGCCATCAGCGAGGTAACAGTAACGCTTATTGCTAAAGTGAACAGTAATTTCTTCATGAATTTGTAATGTTAAGTGACAAATTTAATGATATTCGCGCATGAACTCATATATAAAACCTATCGAAATACGCTGGGCTGACCTCGACCCGAATTTTCATTTACGCCACTCTGTGTATTATGACTATGGCGCTTATTGCCGAATCAGTTTTTTGGAAGAAAAAGGTCTTACCGCCGCTTTTATGGCAAAACATCATTTTGGCCCCATATTATTTCGGGAAGAGGCGGTATTCAGAAAGGAGATCAGGCTGGGTGATACGATAACCATTGACCTGCAATTGCTAAAGGCCCGCCGCGACCAGGGGCGATGGAGTATTCAGCACAGGATTATTAAAAATGACGGCATTTTGGCGGCTGTAATCACCGTAGAAGGCGCCTGGATAGATGTCTTGCAGCGCAAACTGACCACGCCACCCGAATCGGTGCGGGAAGTTTTCGAAAATATGCCCCGCTCGGAACAATTTGAGTGGATTGGCTAACAACTTTTTGCGGTTTGCAACGTTATCTTAGCCATATTCATCTTAACATCACAATTATCCACTATGAAGAAATTACTATTACCTCTGTTATTGTTGATGTCTGTTGCCGGCTTTAGCCAGGGTTTATTGAAAAAAGCCAAGGGTTTACTTGATAAAGATAAAGGTGGCTCGCTGAGCACTGAAGAAATTGTGGCTGGTTTGAAAGAGGCTTTGTCGGTGGGCGCTAATAATAGCGCCTCCAAATTGTCAGCGGTTGATGGATTCTTCGGCAATGCTGCCATCAAAGTATTGATGCCTCCCGAGGCACAGAAAGCGGAAAAAGCATTGCGCGGCGCCGGTATGGGAAAATTGGTGGATGATGCTATCCTGAGCATGAACCGCGCCGCTGAAGAAGCTGCAAAATCAGCCGCACCCATTTTCCTTGATGCCATCAAGAGCATGAGCTTCCAGGATGCGCTTAGCATCTTGCGTGGAAGCGATACCGCTGCTACCGGATACCTGCGCAGCAAAACTATGGCCGCGCTTACGGGAGCCTTCCGCCCGGTTATTGAAGGCGCACTCGAAAAAACAGGTGCTACCAGGCACTGGAAGACTGTGTTTGAAACATACAACAAACTCCCCACCACTCTCAATAAAGTCAACCCCGACCTGGCCGGTTATGTTACCGACCGCGGACTGGGCGGGTTGTTTTACCAGGTAGCGGAAGAAGAAAAGAAGATCCGCAAAGATCCCGCTGCTCGTGTAACCGATGTTCTCAAGAAAGTTTTTGGCAGTTAATACCGAAAATTGAATATTGAATATTGATTGCTGCGTGTTATATGATATGCGGTAATCAATATTCAATATGCTTGGCAAAACGATCTCTCTTTACAAAAACGCATATTCAGGTCTTACTCCTTCCATGTGGTGGTTGTCGGCTGTAATGCTGATCAACCGCAGCGGCACCATGGTGCTGCCCTTCATGACGCTCTACCTGTTGAAGCGTGGCTACACCATTGGACAGGCCGGAATTGTGATGGGCTTGTTTGGATTAGGTGCAGTTTTGGGCGCCTGGCTGGGCGGCAGACTCGTGGATCGTATCGGTTTTTACCGCGTGCAGGTTGCCACTCTTGTGGGCGGCGGTGTATTCTTTATGGTGCTGGGGCAAATGAACTCTTACCCGCTCATTTGTATTTTCTCTTTTATACTCAGTATGGTTAACGAGGCCTTCAGGCCCGCTAACTCCACGGCTATAGTAGCTTATAGCCGCCCCGATAACCGCACACGGTCCTATGCTCTGAACCGGCTGGCTGTGAACCTGGGCTGGGCAGTGGGCAATGCTTTGGGTGGTTTTTTAGCCAGCATTAACTACGAGTTGTTGTTTTGGGTAGATGGTTGTACCAATATTTGCGCAGGTCTTTTATTATGGTATTTTGTTCGTCCCTCGCAACAGGTAACCAAATCGGGAAAAAGCAAAGAGCCTGTCGATCCGAAACATTCTCCGTACCGCGATAAGGTTTACCTGTGGTTCACTTTTCTTACTATGCTGTTTGCCTGCAGTTTTTTCCAGTTCCTGGGCAACACCAGCGCCTTCTACAAGGTGGAATTGCATTTCAGTGAAAGATTCATCGGTTTTCTGGGCGCGCTCAACGGGGTCATCATTGCTTTTGTGGAAATGGTGATGGTGTATAGACTCGAGGGCAGGCGCAATAATGTGTATTATATTATTCGTGGAGTATCGCTGGTAGGGCTTGCTTATTTCCTGTTTAACCTGCTCGACATGAATCATGTGTTCGCCGTTATGGTGGTGGCCATGCTCACCTTCGGTGAAATGCTGGCGCTGCCTTTCATGAACACTTTCTGGATTACGCGCAGCCGCGAGCACAATCGTGGCCAGTATGCCGCTTTATATACTATTGCCTGGTCTGTTGCCCAAACTACAGGTCCTGCTGTGGGCGCGCAGATAGTGCAGCATTCAGGTTTTGAGACCTTGTGGTGGATAGCGGGTTCAATATGCTTTATAATAGCTATAGCTTTTGGTATTATGCAACGAATCATGAAATTTGGCAGTTAATGAGCAGCCCGGAGAAATATGAAATGTTCCGCAACCGCCTGACCAAGGTGTATAAGCACGTTGGCAAGCTCGCGCGCCAGCAAGGTATTACCTGCTATCGCATATACGATCACGATCTTCCTGAATTCCCTTTTTGCATAGAGATATACGAGGATAAAATTTATGTGGCCGAATACAAACGCCGCCACGAAATGGGAGAGGAGCAACACGAACAATGGCTGGAAGAAAGCCTCGTCATCATCAGCGAAGTGTTGGGTATATCTACCGACAATATGTTCCTGAGACAAAGGCAACGCAAACCGGGCCGCCTGGGACAATACCAGAAAATCGGATCAGAACAAGTGAGTTTTGTGGTGAATGAAGCCGGTCTGAAATTTAAGGTCAATCTTTCCGATTATCTCGATACCGGCTTGTTTCTCGATCACCGCATCACGAGGGGTATGGTAAAAAAAGAAGCGCCGGGAAAAAGAGTGCTGAACTTGTTTTGCTATACGGGTTCCTTCAGCGTGTATGCCGCCAGCGGCGGCGCTGCCAGCGTTACGTCAGTTGATTTATCCAAAACCTACCTGCAATGGGCCGAGGAAAACATGCGGCTGAATAACCTGGAGGGAACTTTTATTCATGCAGATGTAAAACAGTTTTTACCCACACTTCCTCCCCAATCATTCGACCTGGTGATCATGGACCCGCCCACATTCAGCAACAGCAAGCGCATGAAAGATTTTCTCGACATTCAACGCGATCATGTGGATTTGCTCAACCAGGCGCTGCATGCCGTTACCGACAACGGAGTGGTTTATTTCAGTACTAACTTCCGCAAATTTGTTTTGGAAAAAGAAAAGATAAAGGCCCGCGAAATAAAAGATATTACAAGGGCGACAACACCATTCGACTTTGAGGGCAAGCTATTTCGATGGTGCTATCGCCTTGTAAAGTGATTAACGCACTTGTCCACGCATCAAACCAGCGCCATGTTTCCTGCTATGCACATTCACGTACATAGGATCGGTGGTTAGCATGTGAAATAAGCTGTCGTGAAGGGGCGCGCTTATTTTCAGCTGACCAAAATCTGTTTCATCATTACAAAGGAAAATCCTGATAGGTCCGTTGGCTCCTGCACCACCGCGATGAATATGTGATGCCGTGAGTGTGTCATCGTCTTCAAGATTATTCACGCTTACGATCGAATACAGCACTTTATCATCCGTTAGTCGCAGTATGGCATTGCCGGTGGCGGTGGTATGAATGGTATCGGGCACTTCGTTATCGCCACTGAGCGTTATATCCATCGCGAGCGCCACTTTCTTGTCGAGCTGACCTCTAACCAACCCGGAGCCTGCTTGTTGTGAATGCACGTTGATATAAACGGGATGATTGAGCAATGTATCGATTTGTCCCTGCCGCAGGTTTTTTACCACACCCGTAGCGCCGGCGCCAACAAAAGCCGGATTCAAAGGAACCAGGATGCCGCCGCTCATGCCGGCATGACCGTAGTGAATATGGGCATTGGTGAGTACATCACCGGGCTTGAGGTTATGAACATGAAAATTATACGCGAGTGAATTGTCCGACAACAGTTCCAGGCTGGCCTCTCCTTCTTCATCTCTGCCGGCGGGTGCGGGCACTTCGTATGAAGCGCGCATTTCAATATTATCCCATTTCTTCAGGATAGATGGGCCGGGCAATGGATCGTGTTCACAGGCAGGCAGTATAAACAGCAGTAGTAATGCGAGGGAACCGATAAGGCGCATCATATAAGGTTTGTTTATGTTTACAATTATACGGCAATTGTCGCAACCGGGTTGCCTGCATTATTTTACTATAGTATTCGAAAAAGAAAAAAGCGAAGAGATTTTCTCTTCGCTTTTAGTGGTAACGCCGACTAAAAAATCTTTACAGCACTATCCGCCTGCGGGCGTGTCGAGGGGAATATCACGTTTCAGCATTTCATTTCTGTTAGCCATTTCCCAGGCGGTATAGAAAATGAGTTTTGCCCTTTTAGACATCAGCTCATAGTTAATCTTATCAGGTGTATCTGTTGGGCGGTGATAATCGGCGTGCGTACCATTAAAGTAGAAAATAATAGGCACACCTTTGCGCGCAAAGTTATAGTGGTCGCTGCGATAATAGATGCGCTCAGTATCATTCGGATCATTGTATTTATAATCCAGTTCCAGTTTAGTGTATTTTTTATTCACCGATTCGCTGATCACGCGCAGGTCTGAGCTCAGTTTATCATCGCCCACTACATACACGTAGTTAGTGCTGTCGCCATGCTTGCGTTTGGGATCGATGCGGCCGATCATATCGATGTTGAGGTTCACGGTAGTTTTATCCAACGGGAAAATGGGATGTTCGCTATAATAATGCGAACCCAGCAATCCGCGCTCTTCGCCGCTTACTGTCATAAACACGACGCTGCGGCGGGGGCCTTTACCGGCGGCTTTTGCTTTGGCAAATGCCTCGGCCAGTTCCAGCACGCTAACGGTGCCAGAACCATCATCGTCAGCACCATAGTAAATTACCGTGTCGTTGCGTATGCCTTCATGGTCGTAGTGCGCAGTAATAAACACATATTCATCTTTCAGGTCAGTTCCTTCTACCACGCCCAGCACGTTGCTGCTATAAATAGTGTTGGTGGCCTTATCGAAAACGAGCTTTACATTGGCCTGGTAAGATTTTGGCTGGGCATTGCCTTTTTGCGTAGCTTCTTTTGCAGCGGCATAGTCGGCGCCCATGATGGCTTGTGCCACCTCTTCACTTATATTGAATAAAATGGGCGGATTGGTTGCCCTGTAGGGGTTGGTATATAAATTACCCTGTGACGCGCCTGCCGGGCGGGGGAAATTGGTTTGCACCTGCAATATGCCGGCTGCACCATGTTTCATGGCCGCATCATATACCGGTCCCAGGCTTCCGCGACGGAACCCGGTGGGTCTGCCACCACCTGGCAACACCAGCACGATTTTCCCGCGCACATTCACGCCTTTATAGTCATCGCGGGTGCTATCGCTGTAACCTGCGCCCACAAACACTACCTCGCTCGCCAGGATGGTACTGCTGTTGGCCAGGCTCATGTTCAGCGCAAAGTCTTTGTTGTAAGAGAATTGTTTGTCGTTCACCGCCAGTTCCGCTTTCACCAGCGAGTCGCGGTAAAGCGGCCAGGGCATCTGGTAACTTCCGTTATTGCCCGGTGTAAGACCCAGCGAGCGGAAATGATTTTCGATATAGGCAGCTGCCCTGCGTTCGCCTGCGGTTCCGGTGCCTCGGCCTTCCATTTCTTTACTGGCCACGATATACAGGTGCCTTTTCAGGTCATCGGCCGTAATGGTGTTTGCAAAAGGTTTTGGATCGGGGATTTTAATCTTTTGGCTTTGAGCCGCGACAGATAGCGTCATCGCCGCCACCAGCAAGTATTTTCTCATGTTTTCAACTGTTTGATTGGCTTCAAATATAGGGTGTATGATATTGATTTCGCTGCCATTGATGTAAATCTTTATTCACTCAGTTCGCTCAGCTCCAGCCAGCGCAGCTCTTTTTCGTCCAGCAGGCTGGTTATTTCACTGATGCGCAACGATAATTGCTGCAATTCTTCAAAAGGCAGGTTACCGCTGTTCAGTCTCTCGGTCACCTCGGCCTTTTCCTTTTCAAGGGCTGCAATTTCGTGCTGCAATTGTTCAAACTCGCGTTTTTCTTTGTAGGAAAGACGGCGCGCGGTTTCGGGTTTCGTGTTCGTATTTTCGGGTTTTGGCGTGCTTACAGTGGGCTTGGCCAGTTCAGCCTGTTCTTTTTCCCAAAGGCGGTATTGAGAATAATTGCCGGGGAAATCGCGGATCACGCCATTGCCTTCAAACACGAAAAGATGATCCACCAGCCTGTCCATGAAGTAGCGGTCGTGCGATACGATCACGAGACAGCCGGGAAATTCGCTGAGAAAATTTTCGAGCACGCCCAATGTGGGCAGATCGAGATCATTGGTGGGCTCGTCAAGTACCAGGAAATTAGGATTGCGGAAAAGCATCGATAAAAGATGCAGTCTCCTTTTTTCGCCACCGCTCAGTTTTGAAATGAAAGTATATTGTTGTTCGGGTGGAAATAAGAACAACTGCAGAAATTGCGCAGCGCTGAGTGAACCGCCGCTCGCCAGCGGGAAATTCTCTGCAATGCTTTTTACAAATTCAATTACGCGCATATCTTCTTTCAGCACCAATCCTTGTTGAGAATAGTTGCCGAAGATCACCGTTTCACCCACATTGATCTTACCGCTATCCGCCTTTTCAACGCCTTGCAGAATATTGATGAAGGTAGATTTGCCAACCCCATTTTTCCCCACAATACCTACGCGCTCGCCTTTTTTGAAGGTGTAGTCGAAACCTTTCAGAATCACTTTATCACCATAACTCTTATACACTTTTTTCATCTCGACTACTTTGCCGCCGAGACGATTCATCTTCATCTGCAGTTCCAGTTGTGCGTCTTCGATGCGTTGTTTGGCCTTAGCTTCAACCTGGTAAAAATTATCCTGGCGGCTCTTGCTTTTGGTAGTTCTTGCGCGTGGTTGTTTGCGCATCCATTCCAGTTCGCGGCGGTAGGTGTTGCGTGCTTTTTCTACACTGGCAGCGTCGGCTTCGAGGCGGGCTGCTTTTTTCTCCAGGTAATTTTCATAGTCGCCTTTGTACACGTATAACTTACCATTATCGAGCTCCCATATTTCTTCACACACGGCATCCAGGAAATAGCGATCGTGCGTCACCAGCAATAATGTTACCTGCTGCTGATCCAGGTAATGTTCCAGCCATTCCACCATACTTACATCCAGGTGGTTGGTGGGTTCGTCCATGATCAGCAATACATGTTTATGTTCAAAGCCGATATCGATCAGCGTCTTGGCCAGCGCCAAGCGTTTGCGCTGACCGCCCGAGAGGGTGTTGATGGGTTGATATAACTGGTGAATATTCAGTTTGCCCAGTATCTGTTTCACCTTCGCATCAAAATCCCAGGCGCCGAGCTCATCCATTTTCACGATTGCTTTGCCCAGTTCTTCCGGGCTGCCGCTTTCGCTCGCCGATTCGTATTCCCGAATGGCGTTGATGACGGGATGGTTGTGGTGAAAAATATTGTCGAGCACCGAGAGCTCTTCGCGAAACACCGGCTCCTGCTCAAACAGGGCCACGGTCACTTCCTTATTGATCCATACCGTGCCGCTGTCGGCCGTTTCTTTACCCGCGAGAATCTTCAGCAGCGTTGATTTTCCGCTGCCATTGCGCGCCACCAGCGCTATCTTATCGCCTTCCGAAATGTGCAGAGAAATATCCTCAAAAAGAGGTTTTACGCCATAGGATTTTCCCAAGCCTTCCACTGAAACATAGTGCATGCTGCGAAGATAGGAAATCGGGTTGCGAGTTGGGGGGGGGGCCAGGGGTTTCGGGTTTCGGGTGTAGGGTTAGGGGGTAGGGTTCATGGTTTGGGGTGTTGAATGTTGGGGGCAGGTGATGAGAGGCCCGCTTGGGAGGTGGGCCTCCCGGTACCTGGCCTTCCTTTTTCAGGGGGAATGGGTATGAATATGCAGCATGTAATGATAATGGTCGGGTGGGCGCTGTTTGGCGTCTGGCATAGCGTGTTTGCTGCGAAGGGGGTGAAGAGGGGTATGCAGAGATGGTGGGGAAGGTACTTTAAATGGTACAGGCCTGTTTATTCTGTAATTGCTTTTATGCAGACAGCGGCGATATTGCTGTATCAATTTTCGGTGGAGTCGGTGTATCTGTGGCGCAATAGTGCGATAATGAATAGTGTGTTTGTGTTGATGGCAGTGATGGGATTGGGGGTGATGAGCGTTTCAGTAAAAAAATACTTTTTTAAACTGAGTGGCGTGAACGTTTTTCTCAAAAAAGAAAGCGAGACTGTGCTTGAAACCTCTGGATTGCATGCGTACGTGAGGCATCCTTTGTATGCGGGCACCTTGTTGTTTGCCTGGTCGGTGTTTTTGATTTTTCCGTTATTATCTTACCTGGTTACTTGTGTTTCGATAACCGCTTATACCATCATAGGAGTGCGCCTGGAAGAGAAAAAATTAGTGTACTTATTCGGTCAGCAATACCACGTGTATAAAAATAATGTTCCGATGATCATTCCTTTTACTAAATTTGGAAGACCTGCAAAACCTGTGTCCGACAACCTCACTTAATCTGTTCACTATTACTCAAAACGTTTGAGGGATTTCCGCACCAAACCGGACAGTCATTTATTTACTCACTTTAAACCCTGCAAACATGAAATCAATCTTCAGAGGCCTGATGGCATTGCTGCTATTTCCGGCTGCCGTCTCGGGCCAGGTATTTAAAGCCCCAGAGTTCTCCTCCCGACAGGATTTCGCTATTCTCGCCAATGAAATCCACAAGCATTCGCCCCTCATGAAAAGTCTCATAGCCGAAGCGAACAAAATGCAGGTTGACATTAACGAAGACCAGGCGCGCGACCTGGTAAAACAAAAACTGACTGAATTTGATAATTCCGCGCTGAACAAAATGTACCAGGACATAACTCCCGAAGATGTTGCCCGCATTGGGGTGGTCCTCTACCTGATGCTGAATGGTCCAAGCAATACCGAGGATTACCCGGGGCTGGACTACAAAACAGCATTTGGCGGCGGTCTCGGTGTTTACCTGATGTTCACACTCGCGCAGCTTATACTCATGCCCGAACTCGCCTTCTGGATACGGCCACTGAAAGCCGATTATAATGGCGATGAATACAGGGAAAGGTACAGTTATATCACCCTGGCCATTACTGCTATGTACGTTATCAGGCTGCAGACTATTAACCTGTTGCTGGGTATTAGTCCCAATTTCGGCTATGCCATAAGTGGCAAGTGGAAAGACAATGGTGATCCTTGGGAAGACATAGAATTCGACGAGGATGAAGTGAAGCGAATGAATATTGGTATTGCCCTTACTGCCGGTATCATGTTAAGGAATGCCATGATCATCAGGCTGGCCTACAACTTTGGCCTGACCAAATTGTATGAATATGCTGATGATAAAATGTATGCCTTTATGCTGGCTTTGCACATACCGTTTGCTTCGTTAGGAGGTAAGTAAAATGAAGAAGCCACCCCGCAACCAGGGGTGGCTTTTTTCTTATTGAATAAAATCCGCGCGCACTATTTTCCCATCTTTAATGGTATAAATGGCGATAGCGCGAACGGGTTTATCGCCCCAACCAGTAACGCTTTCGTGATCTATTACGGTATTTCCATGCACAATGCGGTTCACCAGCCGGCAGTGCAGCTCGGGAATCTCTTTAAACATTTTACTATAACTTTCCCGCATTTCCTCTTTTCCTTTCATCAACAGCTCGCCAGGAAAATTGTAAATCTCCACACTATCGCTGTACGGTTCGAGAAATGCATCAATATCGCGAAGGTTATAGGCGTTTAATTGTTGTTGCGCTAATATTTCGGGGGTGACAGGTAAGAGTTCGTGTGGATTGATCGCTACACCACGGCGAAATACCGTGTTGAGATTGGCGGGTATATTGATATCCTGCAGGGGATCTTTATCGAGCAGCAGCAAATCGGCGATTTTTCCTTTTTCAACAGTTCCGTACAGGCTGTCTTTACCAAAACCGATAGCCGCATTAATGGTGGCGGCTTGCAAAATCTCTTTGTTGCTTAAACCAGCTTTCTGCATTGCCAGCAATTCATCCAGAAATGAAGAAGCGTGCTGCGTGCCGATATTACCTGCATCGGTGCCGGCAACGATCAACACGCCGGCGTCACGCGCCAGTTGCAGGTTCCTGGCCATAGTGCTGTCTTCTTTGCTGGGAATAAGAAACCGGCTGCGGATAGCCTTGTAATTGAACGGCAGTTTTTCCAGGTGCATGATGTCTTGCAGCGTACCGAGCATGAAGGGATTGGCGTATTTGAAGTCGTGCGCGGTAAAATTGAATTGCTGTGTAAAAGTGCGTATGTAGTTTTGTGCCACGATCAGCGTGGGTATATAGGCCACTTTCTTCGACACCATCATTTGCAGCATCTCTTTGTCCAGTTCCTTATCATCCACGCTATGCACTAATATGTCGGCGCCGGCAGTGACGGCCAGCCTGGCGGTTTCATATTCGGTTGCGTGCACGGCCACTTTCAAACCGTTCTTATGACTTTCGTCAATAGCAGCCTGCACAATGGGAAGGGTCGCGCTGGCGGGTTGATTGGGTAATACGATATACCATATTTTGATGAAATCTGGCTTGTATGGAAGTTGTTTGCGCACCAGTTCTCTTGCCTCTTCGGGCGAATTGACCTGGACAATCGGCGGATCTTTTTTGTCGAGATTTTGCGGAAGATAAGTTGATACCAGGGGCCCGGTCACAAAAGCTGTTGGCGACTTACTGTCATTTGCCAGTTTATCGCGGAGGGAATAATTGCTGAAGGGTCCGCCCACATCAATTACCGTGGTAATGCCGCAGGCGAGGTAACGCGCCATCAGGTCGGAGAGATTTTCTTTAATCCATTGCTGATCTTTTTCATAGGGATACACTTCGCCCAGGTTCAATGCATCGGGACGGGTATAAAGTCCGCCGCTCTGGAAGAAATGGATATGCGCATCCGTAAGCCCGGGCATCAGGTATTTGCCTTTACCATCAATGATGGTGGCATCGGGGGGCAGCTTCGGTTTTTTGGCCGCACCAATATTAGCGATGCGATCATTCTGAATGACGACATGTTGATCGGGAAGAATTTTTCCTGTCTTTACGTCGACTACGTTCACGTGGGTGATGCAGGTGGGCTGGGCAATGCAATCAGTAAAACTGATAAGTAACAGCATTAAGGGCGGCAACAATCTCATCTGTGAAAATTTGTATTAGTTGACACGGATAGGGTTATGGATTTATCGCGGATTGCCAGGTATTGCACGGACAATGTATCACGGATTAATTTGGATTACGCGGATGAATAGTGGATTTATATGAATTACGCCGACTACGTGGATTATATGGATAAAATAAATTTATGGAATTCATTCAATCCTTTCAACAAAAATCCGTGTAATCGGCGTAATCAGACTTAATCCGTATTTATCCCTTTTAATTCGTGATCTCGTTCGGGGGAATCGGAGTCGGCACCCTGTTGCTTACAGGCGGAATGGATTGCAGAAAAGCAAAAATGGCTTTCAGATCGTCGTCGGTAAATTTAGCGATCTGTTGCCAGGGCATGGGCGGCAGTATAGGTCTTCCGTTGTCTAGTCCCAGGTGTTTGCCTTTGCGCATCGAATTGATAAAATCAATTTCTCTCCACGCGCCGATGCCGGTGGCTGAGTCGGGAGTGAGGTTGGCGGCATAGCTGATACCCCAGGGACCCATGGCGGCGGTCATACCACCCGATAACATCACCCAGTAACCGGGTTGTAATGCTTTTTTGTCTACAGCTGGAAGGGGCTCATTGGCAGGGTGACCGCTCAGCAGACGGGTTGAGTCGAATGACATACCTTCCGGTCCGAAAACCTTCGGAGAATGGCAATCGTTACAGCCACCAACGGTGGTCAGGTAACGCCCTCTGGCTACCATTTCTTCGTGCGAGGTTAGTGCGACTTCAGATGTCCCAGTTGTTTTGGCTTCCGTGTTGGAGGCACAGCCTGTTGGCAGCATCATTACTGATGTCAATGCCACAACAGCCATACCTGTTACAAGGTTGATAGTCCTCTTCATGTTTGATTTATTTAGTGAAATAATGCGAAGGGTTAAATGTAGCTGCACGCAAACCGGGGAACAATCACATGATAATGTGAAAACCTGTTAGTTGCCAAACTCCACCATCAGCCAGATGATGAGAGTAGTGATCAACAGTACCACCACCCATTTGTACTTGTCCCAGGTCTCATGCAACTTTTTCTCGCGCACATAACGGTCAACTGTTGTCTGCACACCCGAATCTGTATCTCTAATCTGCAAAAGAATTGAAATTATCGGCATAAAATACCGAAATGGCAAGGCGTTGGCGGCCTTCAACAGGGTAAGTACGATTTCGTTGTTGGTAGGTTTATCGTTGAACTGGTGTAATATTCCAATGGCATTGGGCGTCACAATCTGCCGGATATGCTGGCTCACCGCATCATAATTCAGCCTGAATATGCTCATGGAATCAACGTAAGTCTTAATGGCGCGGCATTCCTCCAAAATAGCAGTTGGCGTTAGCGATGCCTGCTCAAAATTCTTGCCAAGGCTGCGCAGGTGCCAGCGTTTATAGTTGTATTCTTTGCGCAGCACAGGATCGGATAGTATTTCGTAGGCTTCCTGGATTTCCCTGAATTGAGCTTCGGCTAAGTGATTCCCCTCATTCTTGTCGGGATGAAATTTCAGCGCCAGCCGCCGGAACGATTTCTTGATCTCCTGCTGGCTGGCCAGGGGCGCCACTTCCAAAATCTTATAATAATCCTTAAGCTGCATTCGGTTGGCAATTTAACAACTTGTGTGCTTTCGTTATAACAAATACTATCTTCGCGGCGTTATTATGTGGAGATAATTTGTAGCGTTCTATGCCCAGGTGTTTTATGAGTCGTACCCGCCCCCGATTGGCCCTGCTATCCGGCTCCGCCGCGATAGTGATCACTGTTATTTCCCTGGCTATATCCGGTTGCAATAACGTACAGCCCGAAATAAAGTCTGCCGTTGTCACGCCCACGATCGAAGCCACTGCTGCTACGCCCTTACCCGGTAATACGGTGCAGGAGACCGTTACCCGGCCCGTAGCCGTAGATCCGAAAGAGGTATTGGCAAGGAAGGAAGTGCCTATACTTTGCTATCACCAGATTCGTGATTATCGTGAGACCGACAGCAAGACTGCCAAAGTATATATAGTACCACCCACTACCTTTCGCGAACAGTTGAAGATGCTGGCCGACAGCGGTTATCAAACCATATTACCCGACCAGTTGTACGCCTACCTCACCACCGGCGCGCCGCTGCCTCCTAAACCGATGATGCTCACGTTTGACGATACACGCGCAGAACATTATACCATAGCCGCACAGGAAATGAAGAAGTATGGTTTCAAAGGTGTGTTCTTTATTATGACTGTTTCGCTTGACCGGCCAAACTATATGACGAAGGAACAGGTGAAAGCGCTGGCTGATGAAGGTCATGAAATTGGTTCGCATACCTGGGACCATCATAACGTGAAGAAGTATGTTGATAAAGACTGGATAACACAGATAGAAAAGCCATCCAAACAACTGGAGACTATCACCGGCAAGCCTGTGAAATATTTTGCTTATCCCTTTGGCTTGTGGAATCCGGAAGCATTTCCTCATCTGAAAAAATATAACATGCTCGCGGCTTTCCAGCTTTCTGAAAAGCGCGACCCCAACGATCCCCTCTATACTATACGCCGCATTATAGTGCCCGGGTCGTGGAGCAATACCACCCTGAGGGCCTGGATGCGTAACAGTTTTTGATTATACAGTTCATGGCGCAATTGCTTCATCCCATGCAATGCTAATGCGTGTTTGTGCCAAATGGTATTTTTACGGTCATTGGCTTAACTACATTTGCCCCACTTTTAAGTAAAGCGTGGAAAAAAATGAAGGTTTTAGTTGTAGCCGAGGAGAACCAGGTTGTAATGAAATTGGAAAAGGCCCTGAGAAACATTGATACTTCCATCCGTATCATTGGAACGGTGCCGGCTATTGTTGACTCTGCCGCATGGGCTGCACAGCACGGCGCGCCAGATATTATACTGATCACTACTCCTGAAAAGAAAGCTGTTGACGTAACGAAAAAAGTCTACCGCACACGTTTCCTGGTAAAACAGGGACAAAAATTTGCTTCGGTAGAAACCGAAGACATAGCCTACTTTTTTTCCGAAGGAAGATTTATCTTTTTCAAGACCTTCGACAACCAAAAATATCTTGTTGAATATACTTTGGAAGAGCTCGAATCTATGCTCGATCCGCAAAATTTCTTCCGCATCAACCGCTCGCTGGTAGTTTCTTTCAAGAGCGTTACGCAAATCCACCCTTATTTCGGCAATCGTCTTAAACTTTATCTTGAACCCGCTGCTGAAAAAGACGTGATTGTCAGTAGAGAGAAAGTGCATGAGTTTAAGAACTGGCTGGGGCAATAAGGGTTTCGGGTTTCGGGTGCAGAGTGTCGGGCTGCAGCCGCGCTTTATGATCGCTGACCGAACTGGAGAACCCGACACACGACACTCCACACTCATACATCAGTTCCTGCAATTCAAACATCGCGTTAGCAACTTCGCCCATTTTTGCTTTCATCGCTGCAGAGTTCTATCTACTTTAAAGGGAATAACCCTTAATTCCTGAACCCTGAAAATGTCCATACCTATGTTTCGAAACCTGGTGGTGGCAGGCATTATTGTTTGTCTGCAACTTTGTGCTTTCAGTTCTTCAGCCCAATGCCTTACTGCTCCTGCCCTGGAGCCTTGCGAGGGTACCGAACCACTGCTCACCGACAATGAGACGCTGTTGGTGGGAACCAAAAAATGGTTCTATGGCGGTACCGCAACTTACAACAGCATTACACTGCGCGGCGGCGCGCTGATCGTGTGCGGCGACCTTACCGTCAACAACTTTACTATGGATAGCGGCATGGTTGTAATAAGACCGGGTGCCAGGTTTCGCATTGCAACAGGCGCCGGTGTCATTTTGCGCGGCAACAGCAGTATATATAATCATGGCACTTTCGAATGCACCGCTAATCTTTCTCTCGATGCCACCTGGGCCACTCCTGAAAAACCTAATGTGGTGATCAATGCCACATCTACTTCGCTGTTGAAGATGGGCAACCAGTACTTCGTGATCAACAATCCCAATTCATTTTTTGTAAACCGGGGAAAGGCTGAGTTCTGGGGGCTGATTACAGATTTTAACGCGGGGCCCAACAGCGTATGCCTGGGCCGCTACAGTGAAATGAGAATGGCTGTACTGTACAACAACCGTAGTCATACATACATAGCGCCCGAAGGTGCCGCCTGTGTGAATGTGTATCAATATTCACAATTTCGCGATACGCTTACCAATAGCATGAGCGTGAATATCTGCCTCGGCGCAGCCCACACCTCCGATGCCTGCGGTGCGTGTAAACCCAATGCCTGGGGCACGCCCAATATTTTTAATGTGTGTGATCAATGCGCGGGCCTGGAATTGTTGCGCAAAGACAACAAGACGCAGCCCCGCAACAGTATTCCCGAATCTTCAGCACCTTCCATAACCATTGGCCCCAATCCGTTCGACCGGGAACTTAGTTTCCGTTGGAAAGGGGAGAGCCCCCGCGAAATTGAACTGTATAACCTGTCGGGGGTGAAAATGTATAGCCTTGAAATTAAAAAGGCAGGCAACCAGCAATTCAACTGGCAGGTGCCTGCCGGCCTGCCCGCCGGGAATTATTTTGTAAAAATGGTTTTTGAGAAAAAAGTGGTTGTGCGCCAGGTAGTCAGGATCCATTAAAAAGTGCGCTACACGGTTGGGAAAGCAACGAAAAATGGGCGTATATTGTCATAGATTAGCTTATTGTTAATCAGCCTATTATTCACTCAAAATCAGAGACCGTGTATTTAAGAAAGGGAAAACTGGTGTTTTACAGCGCATTTGTTGTGATTGCTGCGACCGTAATGACAAGTTGTTTGAAAAGTGTGGAGAATACCCCGCCAAAACCTTTGACATTCGTTTCGGTACTGCATCTGGCGCCTGCTGCGCCCGATGTGGACGTGTATTTGAACGGAACCAAGAGTACCAATGCCCCCATACCTTCGGGAAGCTTTTTCAGCAGGTACTCGGCATTGGATCCCAACGTATATGCCGTCACTTTCAAGAAGGGCAACAGCGACAGCGTGGTGGCGAGCATTCCGGCAGAGCCGTATGATTCCCTGAAATATGCAACGCTGGTCCTGTACAATGATCCTTATGGACCCGGCGTAAAAGCGGTTAAAATTGACGATAACTTCTCCCAACTGAATGGCAACCAGACCAACTTTCGTTTCTTTCACCTGGCACCCGGACTGATGCCGGTGGACGTGTACCTGGGTAACGAACTCATAGCCTCTTCCCGTCAATATGCCGACAACATCACGAACCCATTATACAATCAATTCACTTCACGCGAAGCCAGCACTTACCTGCTCACTGTGAAGAAAGCCGGTTCCGACAGCACCATCCTCACAACCAATGCCGGACTGAATATTGGCCAGGCTTATACGATTTTGCTCACCGGCGAGCCCAACGGCATCGGTGCTCACTCGCTGGCTATCGATGTCTTAATGGCGCAGAACTAAAGTTCAGCAATCAAGAGATTTAAATCCGGGGAAGGAGTAGAAAAAGGATATCCCACTTTTCTACTCCTTCTTTCTTTTTCCACATCATTGTTCTTTTTCCAAAAAAGCCTTATTTTTTCTGTGCTTTCAAACAAACGTTTGTTCCTGTATCACCCGACACCCAACGACCCGCACCCATCTCAGTTGCCCGATACACCCAACCCAAACCAGCAACCCATCTCATCACCGAGTAAAATCTGATCGTATGAGAAAATCTGGTACACACATTTCGACTCCGGGTCTTCAACCGCCAAAGATCAACCGCACACTGAAGGATTTTCAGCGCGACAAGAAAAATGCTGAGCCAGTCAAAAAAACAGAACAGCCAACGGAAGAGATGGTACATCGTTTAAACGATATTGGTAAATCATATCCCTTCTGTGTGTATTTCAGGCACCAGGTGAATGACCCGCTGTGAATTTTTTTGAATTATTTCCGGATGCGGGAGTGTGCAGGTCGTTATTTTTGATTATCTTTAGGCTGTTCTCTCGTACACTTTGATTTACCTACCTGTAACAGCCTGCCATACTTTGATCATTCGTTTGTCTTTTTTTTACTTGCTGCCATAACACAATTGCTGCCACTCCTGCCCGGAAACTTTATTTCTTTTCAGCAAAATCATTTCATCATTATGAAAAAGATCCAATACAACTATCGTCCGGCAGATAGTGCGGCAGCAGGCAAGCCAACTCAGACCAACAAATCCAGGCAGGAAGAAACGGAAAGAAGAGTGCCACCGCCCGATGAAGCCACTGTAGCTCGACTCAATGCGTTGGCACGGGAGTATCCGTTCTGTGCCTGGGGGCGTCCGCGCCACAACACTATGTTGTAAGACTGCGGCCGATATATCCCGCCACCTCCATCAGCCAGGCAATACCCAGGTGAACGATCAGTCCTCCCCAGATGCTGCGGGAGTGAAGGACTATCACCCCTAAAATTAATCCGCCAAAATAACTGGTAATACATTCAAGCAGCGGTTTACCAAAATGAATGCTGCAGTAAAATGCTGCCATTGGCAGGATGGCTGCCTTGCCGGCGTAACGCAGAAAAGCCAGAATCAAAAAACCGCGAAAGAAAAGTTCGATGGTGAAAAAATCGAGACCATAAGAAAGCTCGAATAATAATTTCGCCGGCAGACTGTTTGCCAGGTAAGGTTCAATGAAATCAACCCGCTGCCATTTAGGATATACACGCAGAAAATCGGCCTGCGTAGCTGCCAGCGCCAGCAAAGGCACCATATAAAGCAACAGGATGAAATAAGGCTTTGCGGCAAAATTTTTCCCGGTAATCCCTGCCAGCGGCGCCTCATATTTTCCCCAACGCCAAAGCAGGCTCACCAATACAAAAACCAACAAAAATTTCAGCGGCCAGTTAAGTACCACCTGCCAGTACGCTTTCCATGGCCACTGCATCGACTTTGTGACCATCGCCGAAAACCAATCGAAGGTGACCTTGCCCGCGAAGATGGCAGGACAGATCAGCACCAGCAGGAAGAAGAAGGGAGTGGCGAAAATATTGTCTTGGGAAAAAACAGCTTGTATCAGCCAGGCCGTACAAAAAGTAAATGTGAAGAGCAACAGGAAACCGGTATACTTGACCAAAGGGGAAGGGAAAGCATTGATGCGGCTTTCGATGCCGTAGGTGTAGTTGATGGTGATAAGCACCGCGGTGACCAGGCTGGTGAGGATCAGCGCCCATGGATTTGCTGCGCGGAAATAGTTCCTGAGCTGGTCAACAATTGCGTGCATGTATAGCGGGTGAGTTTATAGGCCGGTGAAACTTGCCTTCATTTTTTCCATCAGCTCGGCTTCGATCATTTTCTGTGCCAACCTGATCATATTCGCAAAAGCTTTGTCGTGCGAAATACCATGACCAATGATCACCGGCTTGGCCACACCTAATACGGGCGTGCCGCCATACGATTCAAAATTGAAGCGGTCGAGGTATTCGTGCCTGATGTTTTTGGCATGCGTGATTTCGTACAACGATTCTGCGAGCTTGAGTATAACATTACCGGTAAAGCCTTCGCAGACCATTACGTCGGCTTTGTCGAGCAAAATGTCTCTGCCCTCCACATTTCCGATGAAATTGATTTGCTTGTTTTCTTTCAGCAGGGGGTAGGCCGCTTGTGCCAGTATGTTGCCTTTGCCTTCTTCTTCGCCAATATTGAGCAGGGCAACGCGGGGGTTCTCGATGTCGAGGATGTGTTTGGCGTACAATGAACCAAGAATCGCAAACTGGTTCAGGTGTTCGGGTTTGCAGTCGGCATTAAGACCTACATCGAGCAGCAGTCCAGTCTTTCCATTATCTTTTGGAATAATGGTAGAAATGGTCGGTCGCTGCACGCCTTCGATAGCTTTGATGCTATACATGGCGCCCACCAGCATGGCCCCGGTATTGCCGGCGCTGATGAATGCATCTGCTTTGCCGCTGGCCAGCAGGTGAAACCCGATAGCGATAGATGATTGTTGTTTTTCCTTGAGCGCTTTGGTAGGATGCTCGTGCATGTCTATTACCTGTGGAGCATGCACCACGCGCACTTTGTCGGCCGGAATATTATGTTCCTGCAACAGGGGGTTGATGGCGTTTTCATCGCCGCATAACAATAACATGGCCGGAGCGCTTGCCTCGGCCAAATATAACCGGACACCTTTCACCACCTCAAGTGGTGCAAAGTCTCCGCCCATCATGTCTAAGCAGATTGTCATCCCCGGCTTGCAGGCTTTATTGTAAAAAAGGAGTGTTCAGTCAGGAGCTTACTTTTCCTTGATGGGAGATTTTTCTGCTACCAGTTTTCCCCTGTAATACAATTTACCCTCACTTACATGTGCGCGATGGCGAACATGTGTTTCACCGGTGGTGCTGTCCTTGCTTAAGGTTACTTTCTCAGCTTTGTAATGTGTCCTTCTCTTGGCGCCTCTTTGCTGTGAATGTCGCCGTTTCGGATTAGGCATATCTCGTTTTTTAGTATTAAGTAATTAGTTGACAAGTTTGCCGGGTTGATGGTCTGACAAATGATATCAGCTATCTCCCAGGTCTTTGAATTTTTCCAACCCTTTCCAAATGGGGTTGACGTCGCGCTGCTCCCTGGCATCCATCTTTTTCAGCATCGCCAGCACTTCTTTATTGCAATGCGGTCCGCCGATCTGGTCGTTGGTGCACATGCGTTGCATGGGAATGCTGAGGTTGACAAACTCATAGATCCAGTCGGCTATGTGCAGGTGACTTTCGCCTTTGGATATATAGTACACGTCAGGGTCTTCTTCCTGTTCGTTCATGAGATCGGGGTCCTCTACCATTTTGACAACGATATTGAACTCGTCCCACAATTCGAGCGGCAGGGTGTTGCCGCAGCGGTCGCAGGTCACTTCCAGTTTTCCACCAATCTCGAAGCGCAGCATCATGAAGCCGTTCTTCTTGTCGAGCGCCAGTTTTACCTGTGCGCTGCAATTGCGGAAATCCTGTTCCTGGTATTCTACAAAGAACTTGTCATTGATCTCATACTCAAACTCATGTATGCCTGGCTTCAATCCTACAAACGCAATATCAAATGTCCTTCGGCTGTTCATGAGCTACCCGTTTAAAAGGGTTGCAAAGTTAGGGGAAAGAGGGCAATCCGCAAAGCCGATTGCGGGTCGGATTTTGGCGGCCGGGTGTGGGGTGACGGGTGTCGGGGTGCAAATTAGCGGGTCCAAACGCCTCACCGCCACCGGGCCCGGGGCGAGAACGTTTGGGCAAATAAATTACGCCTGGGGGACAAAAGCGAATCCCGAAACTGCGTACGTTTGCATTTCCTTAGAAATCTGACATATATGAAAGTTTTTTATGTTTTGGCGTTTATGGTTTTGGGCGTGACTGCTGTGGCACGCCAGGATGCAAGTATTTCGGGTACTGTTGTTGACCACCGCGGTTACCCCGTGGAAAAGGCCACCATCTATGTGCTGAATATGGAAGTGGCAGCGATGACCGACGAAACGGGCAAGTTTGCCATTTCCGGCCTGCCGGCAGGCAACTATACCATTCGCATCACGGCTATCGGTTTTGCGGCGCTTTCAAAGGAGGTGAGTACGGGACTGATGAATGCGCAGTTTCAACTGACGCCCGCGGCGCAACAGCTGGACGAAGTGCTGGTATCGGCCCAGAAGAAAGATGAGTGGCTGCAACGCGTGCCAATGAGTGTGAGTGTGTTGTCGTCGACACAGGTGACAAATTTCAGGCTCTGGAATCCCGAGCAGCTTACTGCTATTGTTCCTAACCTCAATTCAGCCAACCCCGGCGATGGACGTAACGTGACATCCATCCGCGGCATCACCACTACTTCTTACGATCCGGCGGTGGTGACATATATAGACGGTGTGAATCAATTTGGTCTCGATACCTATATTCCGCAACTGTTCGACATAGAGCGCATCGAAGTGCTGCGCGGCCCGCAAGGCACTTTGTATGGAAGAAATGCAATGGGTGGCGTGATCAACATCATCACCCGTCAGCCGGGAAATAAGCCCAACGGATTTGCTGAAGTGAGTCTCGGTAACTATGGTCAGCAACGCTACGGCGCTGGCATGCGCACACCGGTGGTGCATAATAAATTGTTTGTCGGCGCTGCCATGATGTATGAAAAATTCAACGGCTTTTATGATAATGAATACTACAATGAAGATTTTGATAAGCAGAGCAGCCTGAATGGCAATTACTATATCAAATACCTGCCCGCGCAACGCTGGTCGGTATTGCTGAATGTCAAACACCAGAACAACCGCAACAACGGCACCTTCCCGCTGGTGCAGGGCGTGGAAGAAGCATTGAAAGATCCTTTTGTACTCAACCAGAACGCCAGGACAAAAATGATCGATAATACGGTGAATGGTTCATTATCGATCAGCCATGCAGGCCGCGGATTTAATTTTTCTTCACAAACTTCTTTTCAATCCAATCACCGCCACTATACCGAGCCGATCGATGGCGATTTCTCACCGCTGGATGCAGTGACCATCATCAACAATTATGGTAACGATTGGAATACCGTGAAAGTGTGGACGCAGGAACTGCGTGTGAGTTCACCCGTCGCCCGCAGTTCGCAATTCTCATGGACTGCAGGTACCTATTTGTTTTCGCAAAAAAACCCTGTTAAGCAAACCACAGCTTTCGGCAGCGATGCCGATCTGATTGGTGCGGGCGATGAAAATTTCTCCATCATCAATACTTCGCGTGGCAAGAACAGGGGCATTGCATTTTTCGGACAATTCACTTTTGCCATAACCAGGAAAACAGAGATTACTGCTGGCCTTCGTTACGACAATGAAACAAGGGAACTGGCGGTAAAAAGCGAATACCAGAAGGACCCCATTCCCGATCCGATTTTCGACATCGTGCCCGATACCAGCGCCAGGGCAAGTTTCAGTGCGTTCACACCTAAACTGAGCATTGCGCATCATTTCTCGGCCGACGAACAACTATATATCACTTATAACCGCGGTTACCGCGCCGGTGGTCACACGCAATTGTCGAGCGATCCCTCGCAGCCGCCACTATATCCTTACAAACCTGAATACAGCAATAATTTCGAAGCAGGTTATAAAAATCAGTTCTTTGGTAATAAGGTAAGAATTCATCTCTCTGCATTCTACAGCACTGTTAACGATGCACAGGTGCCCACGCTGGTATTGCCCGATGCGATCACTGTTACGCGCAATGCCGGCAAACTGGAGAGTAAGGGGGTAGAAGCAGAAGCATCCGTGGTATGGCTTACCGGTTTTGAATCGAGCTGGGCTTTCGGATTTACAGATGCTGAATACAAGAAACTGAAAGTAGCTGCTGGTGGTGGTGAAGTGGACCTGGCTGGCAATAAACAGATCTATACTCCGCAATTTACTTCATTGCTTACCGCACAGTATACCGCTTATTTCAACGAGCGCAGGATGAGCGGCATTTTGTTCCGCGTAGAATGGCAGCACCTTGGTGAGCAATATTTCGATCTGGCGAATACTATCAGGCAGAAGCCTTTTAGTTTGTTTAACGCGAGAGTTGGATTTACATCCCGTGAATTTGAGGTGATGGGCTGGGCTCGGAATATGGGCAATAAAAAATACATTGCTTATGCTTATGATTTTGGTGCGGTGCATTTGGGGAACCCGAGTGTGGTGGGAGCGACGGTGATGTATAAGTTCTGAGAGTCAGGATATTCCCGCAAAAGCGCAAAGGCTCGAAGAAAGTATTAAGAATTATATGGCCCGGTCTTGCACCGGGCCATTTGCGTTTTATCAGGCTTTCTCCAAAACCGGTTTTCCTCTCCTGGTTCCACTTAAGAGGAAGCTGAGTCTCTGCACCGCCGTCACTGCCATAATTTTCAGGTCGAGCCAAAGGCTTGCATTCCGCACGTAAAACACATCCCAGATATATCGCTGGTAGATGCATTCAATACTGATAACTTGTCCGTGAAAACCCTTGATCTGCGATAGTCCTGTGATTCCCGGCTTCACCAATGTGCGCAACTTGTAACGCGCCACCACGGTGGAAAACTCACGGCAATCTGCATACATATGCGGTCGCGGTCCCACTACACTCATTTGTCCCAAAAGTACGTTGAAGAATTGCGGCAATTCATCAATATTCGATTGGCGCAGGAAGTGCCCGATGCGCGTGATGCGCTCATCATTTTCGCGCGCTGAGCAATGGTCAGCTTCGGAGTTGACGACCATCGTTCTGAACTTGATACAGGTAAACGTACGGCCAAATCTTCCCACTCTTTTTTGTAAAAAAAATACGGGACCCCTGGACGAGAGCCTGATCAGGATGGCCAGCAAGAGTGTGAGCCAGCTTAGTACCAGCAGTATCACCACTGTGGAAATGACTATGTCTGTAAGCCGCTTGGCAGCGAAATAGAAACTTTTCCCTTCGACGTACTGTCGAAAGCTGATCTCTTTCCTCGTGCGGCCGGTGTCCGGTACGGACCGGGCTACAAACTGGGTATCTGTGATCATGCAGAATATTTTAAACCGGGCAAGGCAACCTCATTTAACCTGTTTCAGTATTGATATAAAAGAATACGCGAAACGCGGGAAAGAGTTGCCTCATAAAAATCTGTCCCTGTAAACAAATCTTTTCACCAATACTATAAATATGCAGGTAAGCCTGGAACGTAGTGTACTAAAGGTGCTGGCTTATTTCGACATGTTTCATTATCCCTTACTGAAAGAGGAAGTGCATTTTTTTCTCGATCATGCAACCGGGTTAAGAGATGTTGAATCGGCGCTGGAACAATTGGTTCGCGCTCACTGCGTATATCGCCATGATGAATTTTTCTCCCTGAGTCCTGACCGCTCGCTGGTGAACCGTCGCCGGAAGGGCAACCAGCATGCTGGTCAATTGCTTTCTATTGCGTATAAAGTTTCTGCGTTATTATATCGTTTTCCCTTCGTTCGTGGCATTGGTATTTCCGGTTCGCTCTCCAAGAATTTTGCTGATGAAAAAGCCGACATAGATTTTTTTATCATTACCCGTGCCAACCGGTTGTGGATTGCGCGCACGCTTATGCATTTGTTCAAGAAGCTCACTTTCCTGGCGGGACGCCAGCATTGGTTTTGCATGAATTACTATGTTGACGAAGATGCGATGATGATCGAAGAGCGAAATGTGTTTACAGCCACAGAACTGGTTACGCTTATGCCCGTGGCAGGCAACGGTACCCTGGATGATTTCTTTCGTGTGAATGCCTGGGCTTTTGATTATTTTCCTAACGCGCGTCTAAATGCGCGACATCGTTTCAATAAATTTCCCTGGTACAAACGGATGGCCGAATGGCTCTTCAACAACCGCTTTGGCGACGCGCTCGATAACTACCTGATGCACCTCACTTCGCGCCGCTGGAAGAAAAAAGAAGACGCCTGCAAACTCAACATCAAGGGTAACCGCATGGGTCTGCGCACGGGCAAACATTTTTCCAAGCCCAATCCATATCATTTCCAGAAGAAAGTTTTGGAAACTTACCGCCGGAAAATCGCAACGGTGGAGGAGCAATGGTCGGTATGCTCCAACTAACAGGGCGATCCACAGTGGGAAAGGCGAGGTGACAGGTGGGCCACCTATGACCTGGCCGACCGTTTTCTCAAACTTATAATGTAGTAGTCGCCGATATACTTCCAGGGCCAGCGATCCTTATGCAAGTCTTCCTGCTTCTTCAGCCACTTAAACCAGCGGGGATATTTCACCGAAAAATGCTCAATATAAGAAGGTGGTACAATGGTGCAGAGTCCTTCAATGCTCAATACGTCAAATTGATTTTTGAGTGTACGTTTTATGTACGACGGTTTGTAATACCAGCATTTAAAATAATGCCCTTCAATATGCGCTTTTACACCTTTTTTGCTGAAGAAGCGGCGGAATGCAGTTTTGAATTTTCCTTTAAGCACCAAAGCCGTTTCCCATACACAAAAGGGTGGAAGCAAGACGAGGGTTACCAATCCGCCTGGCTTTAACAGCGGGTCGAACGAAAGCAGCACTTGATCTAATTTCCCCGTACAATTCAGTCCCGCGAAATTCGAGAAGATCATGTCGTATGGACCGCGTAGCTGTAGTTTATCCAATTCGGTGAATGAGCAAAGCCCGGTAGTGATGTTATGATGTAAACTTAAAGCACCGGCTTTCTCTTTCAGTACTTTTTGCATGCCGCTTGAAATATCGGTAGCATGTACATGATGTCCTTTGCCGGCAAAATAGACCGCGTCTTCACCCGTACCGGCGTTCAGTTCCAGAATATTGCTGTTGGGAGAAAGATAACGCTCCACGTGATTGCGTACGCGCTGGCGCTTGTATTGGATGATGGTATCGGCCGAATACAGCTGGTCGAAGATGACCGATTGTTTATCGAATGCTGCGGCTGCCTGCTGTTCGTGGTTCATATCACAGGGTTTTTTCCAGCGCGTTGAGTTTTTGCCTGGCCATGTATGCGGCAGGCACATACCAGGCAATGGCCGCCGCTTTTTTGAGTTTTTCCCAGCTAAGGGAAGCAGGTTTTTGCAAGATGCTCTTCACTTGCTGCCAGGCTAAATGACTCCTGTAACTCTTGTGTACGTATCGATGCAACTGTTTATAAAACGCAGGTTGGTAAGTATTGCGAAACATGAGTTGCAACTCGTCGGAATCTGTCCAGTTTGTTTTCTCGGTGAGCTCGGCCTTTACGCGTTCGTAAAATGGCGTGCCGGGCAGGGGATATGAAACAGATATACCAATACTGTATGGCAGCAACTCATTAATCATGCGGATGGTTTTGATAATATCCGACTTAGTCTCACCCGGGTAACCAAATTGTATAAAGAATGATGGTTTAATACCATGTTTCTTTAGCAGGTGGGTCGCCTTGTATATCTGCTCAATGGTGGTGCCTTTATCCATGGCATCCAGTATTTTTTGCGAACCGCTCTCGGCGCCCATCCATATATTGTCGCAGCCGGCGCGCGCCAGGTCGCGGATATAGTTTTCCTGCACCAGCAGGTCGGCGCGAGCTTGTATCTTGAATCTGAATTCCAGCTTTTCTTTTTCTACCAAATTGGCAAAAGCGTGTACCCAGCCGGGTTTCAACCCGAATATGTCGTCGCAGAACCAGATATGGTCGAACTGGTATTTTCCCTTTAAAAATTTTAACTCGGCAACAACATTTTCCGGTGAGCGGGAATTGTAACGATTGCCGTAAATAGGTTTGGCGCACCAGTTGCATTTAAACGGGCATCCGCGCGTGGTGCCCATGTTCAATGAAAAATAACCAGTGCTCTTCAACCACATCTGCCGATATGGATTGATGTCCACCAGGTCCCAGGCCGGAAAAGGCAACTGGTCGAGGTCGCGCATAACTTTCCGGCGCGGCGTTTTGATAACCGCGCCGCGCTGTTTGAAAGCAAGGCCTTCTGTTTGTGAAAAATCCGTTTCTCCGTTTTTGATTTGAGTAACCAGTTCAAGCAGTGTTTGTTCACCCTCGCCCATCAAAACAAAATCTGCTCCCTTATTAAGATATCGTTCAAAATGGTCGGTGCTGTCGGAACTGCTGACTATTACCGTGCAGCCTTTTTGCTTAGCCAGTTCAATCATGCGGAAAGCGGCTTCGCGCATGTTGGTAAGGCACATTTTGGTGAGGTAGTTGAACCCGTCATCATATATTATCAAAAAATCGGGCTTATATCGATCGAGCGGACTAACAATAGCATCGGCCGTTTTTTCAAACATGGTGTCGAAAAAATGAACGGGAAAGCCATGCTGCCGCATCAATGCAGCTGCGTACATAGGGCCGAGTGGGGGATAGGGCTGACCCAGTTCCCATTGCTTGGGGTCGAATCGCAGGAAGTATGAATGCGTGATTAGAATGGTTTGCATACAATACCTTATACGTGAAGCCATTCTTTTGGTTGCCTGCGCGTACCGGGTTAGTCGGGCCAGACATTGATGGTGGAATCTTTCAACATTGGCAATTGCTGATGGAAGAGGTTATTGAATAGCACGCGGAAATGATTCACATTACTGATGCTATCGTAAAAGCCACCATAGTCGCGGTTGGGAAGCAGCACGGCATTCAGGTTCATAAAATCATAACGCGGGTCAGTTTTCATTCCAGGATGCCGGAAGCCATGATCGCCGAGCAGAACAATTACCGGTGGTCGTGCAGACTGGTCGATGATATGATCAACGAGCTCCAGCAATTTTTTATTAGTATAAACAAGATAGCCGATATAATCCTGCGCGTTGGCCTGCCGCAGTCCCGACATTTTCCATAAGGGCAGGGGATTGCCTGTGCTGTCGAAATAGTAAGGATAGTGCGGCATCATGAGGTGGGTATAGACAAATTTTGGCGCGCTGTGTTGGCGACTGGCAATTTCTTTGGTGAGAGAAAGTATGTGGTCGTTGAAGTGCATATACTCGTAAGCATATTTCTTCTGCAAACCCTCGCCGAATCTTCCAGCCACAACATCTGACTTGAAATCTTTTTCAAGTCGTGCGGTAAGGGTCTGGCTCGTGATGAGCTCAACGCCATATGGCAGAAAGGCTCCATATTTGTTGGCCGGTTGATTATCGAAATCGAAAATGGAGCAATTGTAAAACTGGTAACCCATGCCGGTGAGATAGCGCATCACCTGGTTACGCTTAACCAGGTTATAACTATAGCTCACGCTGCCATAATCCTGGGTGCCTTTTTTCAATGGTATATAATTCATCTGCAGCGTCGAAGCCACCGAAAAAGGAGTGAGATTATAATTGCTGCTGCTATGTTTTGCCACGTGAAAACCGCGCGAGCGCAAAGCTTCAATAAAATCACGATTATCAAACCTGAATATACCTCTCAGCGCCTCCCTGCCCGCATACTGATCCGGGATGATAAAATAAATATCCGGCTTCTCACAATCGTCACATTTTTTCAATCCCTCCGTCAACTGCGTGAACGTTTTCTCCTTTGCGTTTTTGCGCTTTTGCGCGAAAAATATCAATTCCACCACATCCACCACTATGAATATCGCTAAAATCACGTTCAAATACATCGCCAGCCTGGCCAGCGGCCGCTTCCTCTTTTTCAACCACACCAGTCCGCCCACCACCAGTATGGTCAGCAACGAAAAAACAAACCGATACCGCAGTAACCATCGCCCCGGCAAATTGTGCAGCAACCAATCCTGTATGCTGCCGTAAAAGAACTGGATAGACAGCAGCAGCAACGTAAACAGCGCCGCCTTCGTAATATCCTTGAAATACAGGTATGCTACCGCAGCAATGAGCACGCCGATGATGATGTATTTCAAAGCCAGCATGGCAGCATCCACAGCAGGCACTGCGTCGTAGTTCAGGTTGTAGCCATGAAGCACAAAAAACACCGGGAGCAGTAGCAGGAAGATATTGCGGGCCATTGTTGCAGAGCGAATTGCTGCCTAAGTTAATTATAATATTTCGCCGAAAATGCAAATCAGCATAGTTATTCCAACTTGCAATCGCAAAGCATCATTATTGCAAGTGTTGCAATCACTGAGTGCGTCGTCGTACCCCCTGCGGGAAATCATTGTCGTTGATTCGGGCGAGGAGAGATTGGCTGCTACGGAGCTGGAATTATTCAGTCGCTTTCCCGTTCGCTATTTGTTTTCTGAAAAATCAGTCTGCATACAGCGCAATATTGGTATTCGTGAAGCAAAAAGTGAGTGGGTGTTTCTTTGTGATGACGACGTAGAAATGCCTGCCGACTATATCGGCAAACTGGCCGCGCATGCTGAAAAGTACAATGCCGGCGCCGTATCAGGACAATGGCTGCAAAAGCAGGACAATGGCTGGCAGGCATCCTGGCCAGAACTTTCTTCATTTCGGCTGTTGTGGAAATACATCTTCGGTTTGAGTGTATGGGGAGCAATAAAATGTGGTCCCGCATGGCTGAAGCGCTGCTACAATCGCAAAGGCAATCATATCACGAAAGCCGGCTGGCCGGTGATCACGCAAATGAGTGGTGAATTTTATATCACGCCGGTATATACATTGGGTGCCTCGCTGGTAAAACGCGACTGGCTTCTGCAGTCACCCTTCGATGAAGTACTGGACCGCAACGGCATTGGTGATAACTATGGCGTGGCGATGGGTTTTCCTGAAATGGGTATTCATATCGTACACGATGCGCTGGTATATCACCACCGGGCGCCGGTGAACAGGTTGAAGAGATCATTGCAATATTATCGCCGCGCTTTGGCGCTTGATTACTTTGCCCGAACGAAAAAGAATCTCCGGCATGTGAAGCGGTTATGGATTTTATGGTCACTATTTGGAAACTTATTAACGTTTATATGGGCGCGCGAAGGGGCGTTGATAAAAGCCTCGCTGAAAGCGATGGTAAAAATTATGTCCGCCAACAATCCATACTACAAATCAAGTGTTGAAGGCGGGCAGGTGATTGAGCCAGGATTATAAAAACTGCCACCGATGAACTTTAAAAATCCGTTATTGTGGACTGCGTTTTTGCTGTATTTATTTGTGGCCGGTATTAGCTTGGTTAACCACGAGATGTGGGCTGATGAGTTGCATAGCTGGAATATAGCGAAGGGCAGCCAGCGTCTTACGGATATTTTCCGGAATAGTCGCTACGAAGGTCATCCGCCGCTTTGGTATATTATTTTGTGGACTATTTCGCGGTTTACGCATAATCTTGTCGCGGTGCAGGTGGTGCATTTATTCATTGCGGCAGTGCCGGTTTTTCTTTTACTTTTCTTTTCGCGCATACCCATAGTCACACGGTTATTGATACCTTTTGGTTATTATTTATTGTTTGAATATTCAGTGCTCAGCCGCAATTATGCCATTGCTATTTTATTGGCCTCATTGATCTGTATGCTCATGCGCAGGAATGTCGAGTTGAAGAATGCCTGGTATTACCTGTTGCTGTTTTTATTGACCAACACGCATTTGCTGGGCGCACTGCTGGCCGGAAGCCTGCATGTATATTTTCTCTTTCTGCAATGGCGGTGTAGACGCAGCTTAGGTGTTGTAACCGGCCACATGCTGATCGGTTTACTGGTGGCTTTGCCTGCCATCTGCCTCATGATGCCTCCCGAGGGGAGTATGCTGGGCGCCCGCCGGCAGACCGTGGAGACATTTATTATCCGCGTGAAGACATTGATGCAGGCGCCTTTGCTTTCGATGTTGCCAATTCCCGCCTGGTGGCAGTATAACTGGTGGAACACACAGTTTCTGTTGGAGGCAAATAGCTCCCGATTGGTTCGGGTATTGATCCCGGTGTTTTCAATAGCTTTATTGGCATTGCCGGCTTTGGTTTTGAAAAAGGATAAGAAAAGCATCGCGTTGTTTTATGTCAACCTTATTTTAAGCGCGGCCATAGCGCTTACTGTACTTACACTGGCAGCAGCGAGGTACACCGGCTTTATTTACATGGCATTCATTTTTGCTTTGTGGCTTTATTATGAAGAGTGCGCCTTGGAAGGTTGGAGGAAGATTATTGTAAATGTTCTGTTGTTGAGTCATGTGGTGGCCGGAGCGAGTGCAGTAGTAAAGGATATAAGGTTTCCGTTTTCAAATTCTTACCGGGTAAAAGACCTGCTGGTGCAAGTGCCAAAAGATAAGCAACTGGTTTGCGACTACTGGGCGGTCAACACGTATTCGGCTTATTTAGACATACCGGTTTATTGCATTGATGTGCAAAAGGAGATGAATATGATTTTGTTTGATAACGATCTACGTGAAAAACTCAGCGATGGCAGCCGTTACACTCTTGGA
The DNA here is from genome assembly GCA_937958995.1 of uncultured Chitinophagaceae bacterium. Taxonomy (GTDB): domain Bacteria; phylum Bacteroidota; class Bacteroidia; order Chitinophagales; family Chitinophagaceae; genus CALCIN01. The sequence continues at coordinate 365,874 of CALGAP010000007.1, read as the reverse complement.
CTGCAGAAGTTGCAGCAAACTGCGCCTTTTACTGATTTGTTTATGTTGTCGACGCATCCGCCTGGAACACTCGCTCAAATAGATTCGGTTTTGAACCGACAATACGAAATTATACTGGTGGATAAAAGGGATGGGGCTATAGAAAAATTCAGCAATCTATACCTGTATCAAATCCGCGTCAGGTAATCCGCATAGCTCTTGTGTTGATGGCTTGCTGGTAGTGTTCCAGCGCCGTTTGAGCGATGGCTTCGAAGCTTAGTTTTTCCCTGAAAAAGTTGATGCATTTCTTACCTTCTTGTGCCAGCGGCTTTGAAACAACTGCATTAATTGCTTTTAGGAACGAACCCGGATTACCGGGCTCCCATAGTGCGCCAAGCTGACCGCCATTGGTCATCATGTTAAAACTAGGAATGTCGGTAACAACGGGAACACAACCACATCGCAAAGCCTCGCTCAATGCGTAACCACTTCCTTCGTAGTGACTGCCCAGGACAAAATAATCAGCGCTGTGGTAGTATCGCAGCATTTCCCGGTGCGGAATATGACCTAAGAGATGAACCCGCTGCTGCAGCAGGCGGGAACAGGTAATTGTACCGTTCACTTCTTTTAACAGCTCTTGCTGATTGAATATCATATAAAGCCTTGCTTCGGGGTGTTGTTGCACAAATTTTTCAAAACCGGACAATACTGTTTGCGGATCTTTATTATGGTCAAGGCGACCCACCCAAAGAAAGACCGGGCTGCCATTCAAACCAGTTTGTCGCCGGTGCTCTTTCCTGTCTGCATAGTCATATACAATTTCTTTATCCCGCTGGTCAAAATTGAAGAAAGAGCCACCTTCCATCACCGCCATTATCTTACTGCGTTGCCGTTTACCAGTGAACCATTCTTCTCCTTGTTCACGTGTTGTAAAAAAGTAGCCATCTGCCACATTGTGCAGCCAGTTATGAATGGTAAGCTTCCAGTTCCTCATCATTTTGCCACCGTGATGTTGAATGATGATGGCAGTTTTTCGTGGCAGTTTTTTTCTCAACGCAATTGTCTGAAGCGAGAGAGTGAGATGATGCAAATGCACTATATCGGGGCGCAATGAGGAGATGGCGTTTAACAACTTTTGCGGAATTTGCCATGATCTTATAACGGGGCCTAACCCGTCGTCAATAAATACGTAGTTGATTTCGTTCATTCGTGCCTCACTATTTTTCTTGAACCGACTGATGACAGTTACTTCACAACCATTTTTTTGCAAAGCTTCCGACCAACCCACAACGGTGTAGTATTGCCGCAGCAAATCTAATTCGCTGTCCAGGTTGTCATCGTAGAAATAATTAGCAAAGACTATCTTCATACTTTCTTTTCAAATAAGCTCATCATTTTAACAGCGATCTCTTCAATGCTCCATGTCTTCACCCGCTCGGGGGTGAAGCCTGATTTCAAAATCACCAATGCCTTTTCATACATCCCATCGCCCGGACTCACCACGTGCCAGTTCCTGATATCCTTTGTCATCGGCTTTACATAGCTGATCACCTGGGCGCCGGCATACAAAGCCTCCAGGCACACCGTGCTAAAACCTTCGTAAGCAGAAGGGTGAATTAGCAGCTTTGTCCGGTGCATCAATGCTATGATTTCCTCATGCTTTCGGGCACCCATCATTTCGATATTTGGCTGCAGACCGAGCCGATTGATAAGCGCCGAGAGGTTTTCTCTCTCTTCGCCGATGCCACAAATCTTCGCATTGATGTTGGGTAAATGTTTACGCAGTCTCGCTACTATTTGTATCAGCTGATCAAATTGCTTCAACGGTATCAAGGCACCCACGCCGAGAATATCAATGTCACGAGTGCTGTTTATATCCGCGCTAAACATTTTTTCATCTATGGCATTGGGAATAATGTACTGTGGCCGCACTTGATGATTTTGGAAAAATTCCCCGGCCACAAAGTCGGAAATAGCAATCAGTTCGTGTGGTCGTGGTCTTATCAGTTTGATATATTGATTCGTTTGCCGCGCATCCTGTCCGCAGAGCCAGCAATAGTGTGGCAGCCTATTGCGCCGTGCAAAATAAGTTCCCACCAGTGCCGCCTCCTTGCACCAGAAACTGAGTATGCCAGCAATTTGTTTCTGCCGGCTGATGCGTTTGAGTTTGTTCCGGGCTTTCCACCAAAGTGATAATCGTTTGATGCCGGGGTAAGCTATTCCATGATAACTTGTAACCGGTATATTGTGCCAGTGATATTCCCCTTGGTGATAAGGATACAAAAGCGCCAGCACTTCAAAATCATAATCCGGGAAGTTTTCTTTCATTGCCCGCACCAGCAACTGCTGCGAAGGCACCCAGTAGTCTTCCGATTCATTGGCCGGAAAGGCCGGGGAAATGATCACCACCGTTTTGCGGAGCGCATCCATCCAGTGAAATTTTTTTGTTGCAGTACGAAAAACTTTTTGAATCGTGCGTAATCAGCACCACGATTTTCCCGGTAGCAGTCAGCTCACGAAAGTGTTGCAGCAAGGCGGTAGCTGATTTTTCATCCAGTTCATTGAAGGGTTCGTCGAGGATGATCACAGGTGCATCTTTATACAATGCCCGCGCAATTGCAATGCGTTGGCGCTGGCCGCCGCTGATGTTCTTACCGTTCTCAGCGATCACTTTGTTGAGTCCTTCCTTGTCGTTAGCTACCAACGCCGCAAGGCCAGACTTTGAAATCGCCCGTTTCATTCTTTCTTTATCATAATGTTCGTCCAGCGCAATATTGCGCAATATGGTATCATGAACCAGGAAACTTTGTTGTTTTACATAGGCGATGCTTTGCCAATGTAGTTTTTCACTGGCAGGCAGGTAGTCGTTGATCAGTATTTCCCCGCATGCGGGTTCCAGGAAGCCAAGCATCAGGTTCAGTATGGTGGTTTTGCCCATACCCGAGGCGCCGGTGATGACGAGAAAATCTCCGGGTTGAATGCAAAAACTAAGATTCTTCAAAATTGCTGTCCCATTATACCGAAAAGAGACATTGCTGAAGCGAATAGCGCGGATGGGTTCGCTGTATTTTTTCTTTTCGCGCGACTCGCTCACTATATCATCCTGCATGGTGTATTCATATGAATTCATTTGCCCGGTAATGTTGAGAATCTTTACAATGCCGGGTATGATTTTGTACGCAGCGGCCATGAATGCACTAACCGCCACTATCGCTTCGCTGTTGCCATACCATTGTCCGATCAGTATCAGGATGAATAGTCCCAATAATGCAAATACTTCTATAATGCGTGTGGGCGTGCCCTGCACCACCAGGAAGTCTGCGAAGTAGCGGTAAAATTGCTGCTGCCAGGCAACATAGCGGTCCAGGAAAAATGCGGATTTATCATAGATATTACTTTCCACGAATCCTGCCAGCGCTTCCTGCAGGTGTTGCAGTGAACGCTCGCTGGTAGTTCGTGTATTAACTCGCACAGCGCGTAATTTTCTTTTTATATAATAAAAAACAATTACCACCGGCGGCAGCAATATGATAAGTAATATGAGAAACAATTTAGCATTGAACAATACAATTGCCGTTATAGCCAATGTAACCAGCGCTGCCTGGGTGATGATTTGCTGCACGCCATCGAGAATGTGTTGGCATAATTCAATCGGGTGAAAGTATATTCTGCGGATATGCACCGAAGAATCTGTGTTCACGTATTTTTCATAACTGTGCTGTAAATATTTCATCAACCGGCTTTTTGAGATGCGCGCGGCGACAGCGGATAAAAAATTGCATTGTGCGCGATATACCAGCCAGGCGCTGAGGTTTTTCAAACAGAAAAGGATGAAGAGCAGTAATATCAAAACAATAGAACTACGGTCAAAAAGCCATTGGGGCAAAAAGGAGGGAACGTAGCCTCCGCCATCGCTCGTATAAAAATTAATGACATACACCAGCAATGCCAGCGATAAAATATCAGCGAGGCTGATGGCCAGGTTAAGAATGGCGAGCGTGATGAACCTTTTTTTCTCTTCGCGGGTCAGCGCGGCTGCAATATTTTTTAAATAGCGTTTCAATCCGGGCCCTGGTAGTTTTGGTACGTAATACTATTACAGCTTCAATACGAAAAGCGCAGTTATGGAGTTGCCCGGAAATGACGGGATTATATCTACATAGACTTGATCATTTTTGCCACCACCTTGTCGATAGGCAGGGTGACGCTATCTTCTGAGAACTGTTCCCAGGGTATAAAGCGGAAAGTCTCGGTCTCGCCGGTCTGCTGGTAAACGGCCATTTGTCTTTCATCGAAGGCGAAGGCACTGTCGCGCAGCGGGGCTTTGATGGGTTCCAGCGGTCTTACGAAGTAATATATCGAGATGATCTGGTGCTGCGGGTTGAAGGCGCTCATCTGGAAGAAATCGGTGGTATAGATATGATCGGTCACCTCTACTGCCAGGTCCATTTCTTCTTTGAATTCGCGCTTCAGGCAGTCGCGGGTGCCTTCACCAAATTCGAGCCCGCCGCCTGGAAATTTGGTGTAGTAGTTTCCGCGGATATATTCATCAGACACCAGCACTTCTTTGTTTTCGCCTAATAATATGCCGTAAACTCTCAGGTTGAACATCTAAAAAATTTTCTTCTTCAAAAAGAACCAGCCTATCACCAGCGAAATGGCCAGTGAAAGAAATACCGGCACATAAAACGCATAGGGTGATGAAGAATAGGGTATGGGCACGTTCATGCCGTATATACTTGCCACCAATACGGGAATGGTAAGCACAATGGTGATCACCGACAATCGCTTCAACACTTCGTTCTGGTTGTTGGCAATAATGCTGGCAAATGCATCGAGCGTGCTGCTGAGGATGTTGGTATAGATATTCGCCATTTCCAGCGCCTGCGAGTTGTCTACGATCAGGTCGTTCAGAAATTCTTTTTCCTGCTCGTTCAGCCCCAGGAAATTGGTGCGCTCAATTTTCATCAGCAGCATTTCATTCGAACGCAGGGCGGTGACAAAATACACCAGGCTTTTTTGAATACGCATCAACTGCAGCAATTGTTCATTGCGGCTGGCGGCGTATAGTTTTTGCTCCAGTATATTGCGGCGCTGGTTGATTTCTTTCAGGTAATCCATATAGGTCTGGATTACCTTCTCGAAAATTTTCAGCACCATCATCTTGCGGTTGTCGGGGTGCCGGTTTTGGAAAGTGTGCAGGAATTTCTTGATCGCGCCATTCTCAAACGAGTTCACCGTTACGATCTGGTTGTGTGTAAGAATGATACAGATCGGGATGGTGATATACCAGGCATCGCTCTCGTTGAATGAATTATTCTCCGTGGGCGTTTTGATCACGATCAGTTTAACATTGTCCTCTTCCTCAAAACGCGTTCTTTCGTCAATATCCAGCGAGTCGGTCAGGAAGTCGATGGGTATGTCCATCGCGCCCGACAGTTCCTCGAATTCTTCCTTCTTCAGCGGGGGCAATACGTTGACCCATGCGCCATTTTCGGGTTTGTCGATGGCGACTGTCTGGTAGTTGATATTTTTAAAATACTGGATCATGGGCCGCGCAAAAGTAACGCGATTTTCGGGATTTGGAGGGTATTGCGAATTTAATATGGATCTGGGTGGAATCTAAAAACCCGTAATCCTAATTCAAATCTGCAATATTGATCCGTGATTGGATGATCTCCAGGTGGTGACGGGTATGGAAGATCGTGAAATAGCAAAGCTCGCGGAGGGTAATTTTTCCCAATAGGGGATGCTTCACGATGTATTGGTCAAATTGTTCGGTGGTCCAGTTGCGGCGGATGGCCTCGAGGTAATCTTCCGTCACTTTCAGCCATTTGTTCAGCAACTGGTCGCGGGAGTAGGAGCTGTGAATTTTCTTCGGCACAAAACGGCCGCTGGCTTTTCCGCCGGCTGCCAGTTTAGCGAGGTATTTCTCCACCAGTTCATCATAACTCCGCGAAGGGCGGTTGGGCCTGCCACCGATAAGCCTCACCAGGAATTTGGGCAGTGCATAGGCGGCCACGGTGGTTTTGAGTGAAATGATGAGATGCGCCACGTTTTGCGCCACCGACCATTGTTCGCCGGGCATTTTGAAAAAAAGATCGTCAGGGATGGTGAGACAGCAATCGGTCAATTGCCGGAATACTTTGGATGATTCGCGCAGTATTTGTTCCTTATCGAGTACGCGGGCCACCATCAGACGGTGAGTTCCAGTTTTCCTTCAAACACTTTTTCCGCGGGCCCGCAGAGCCAGATGTTTTCATAGGCATCGTCATCTACGCGGTCGTATTCTACCGTGAGGTCGCCGCCGCGGGTGTGCACGATCACGTTATTAAAGCCGCGCTCGTTGTGGTACGAGACCAGCGCGCTGGCTGTTACGCCCGTGCCGCAACTGAGCGTTTCATTTTCAACACCACGCTCGAAAGTGCGCACCGTGATCTGGTCGTCGCCGCTATGTTCTACAAAATTTACGTTAATGCCTTCTGCCTTAAATTCATCACTGTTGCGGATGGCAGATCCTTCCTTGAACACGTCCAGTTTCATCACATCTTTCTCTATGCGCACATAGTGCGGCGAGCCGGTGTCGAGTATATAATCGCCCTGGTATTCTTTCACGCCGCGCACATCTTTCATTTTAAGGCTCACGGTGCCATCTTCATCAATCTCCGCTTCGTGCGGACCATCCACTGCTATGAAATGGTATTTTGGCTTTTTGATGCCCATGTGCCAGGCAAATTTCACGAGGCAGCGGCCACCATTACCACACATGGAACTTTCCCTGCCGTCGGCATTAAAATACTTCATCTCGAAATCGTATCCCTCAGCATTGTTCAGCAGCATCAGTCCGTCTGCGCCGATGCCAAACCTTCTGTCGCACAAAAAGTTAACCTGTTTCACACCCAGGTTATTATACCTTCCGTCGCGGTTATCGAGAATGATGAAGTCGTTGCCCGTGCCCTGGTATTTATGAAATTTGATCTGCATACTTTTTATGGTTCAGTCGCGGCTGCAGGGTGTAGGGTTGTTGGATTCGGTCAGCGACCATAACACCCGGAACAACGCTGCACCTTACACTCTGCACCCGCAACCCTTCAAAGGTAATTGATGTTCTCTAAAGTTCTCTCAATCAGTTTCCCTATCGCCTTGCTGCTGTCGGCGGAGAACGTTTTGGTGATGCGGTTAGCTACAATGGCATTGAGCGATAGACAATGATGACCTAGTAGTTTGCCGAGCCCGTAGATGGCGGAGGTTTCCATTTCGAAATTGGTGATGCGGTGCGGGCCGAAGGAAAATTGGGTAAGACGGTCTATCAGTTGCGGGTTGCTGAGACCAAGCCGCAATATCCTTCCCTGCGGACCGTAAAAGCCCGGACAGGTAACGGTGATGCCATGGTGAAAATCGTTTACAAAATGTTTTATCAGGCTGGCGCTCGCCCGGCTGATGTAGGGTTGTGAAATGCGGCTGTTTAGTTGTGTTTGCGTATTAAATGCCTGCAGCAATTGTTTTTCTTCATCGCTCTCTTCCATCCGGTAAAAATTCAGCAGGTTATCGATTCCCAATCCATGTGTTGACACCACAAAACTATCTACCGGTATATCCTCCTGCACTGCGCCGGATGTGCCCACGCGGATGATGCATAAAGCAGTATGCTCCGCCTTTGCCGTGCGCGACCCGAAATCAATATTCACCAGCGCATCCAGCTCATTCAGCACGATATCGATATTATCCGGGCCAATTCCAGTTGATATTACTGACACGCGTTTTTTGCCCACCCATCCCGTGTGGGTTATAAACTCGCGGTGCTGGCCCTTGTGTTCAATGCTGTCGAAATGGCTGCTCACCAGCGCCACCCGGTCCGGATCGCCTACGGTAATTACAATACCGGCCAGTTCTTCGGGCCTTAAGTCCAGGTGGTAAATGGCTCCCCGCTGGTTGATGATCAGTTCCGATTCTGCTATTTGCATGAGAATGATGAGTTAACTTGTTAACTTACCCCAAATATCCTACTTTTGCTGCCACTTTAAAGTTGTGCAGTTTCGGGTGTCGTGTTGGGTGTTCCGGGTCTTTTGTTCAGTTCGCGATTATTAATCGCGGCAGCAACCCGAAACGCGAAACCCCGAAACGGCAAAGTGGTTCGGTGGCCGAGTGGCTAGGCAGAGCTCTGCAAAAGCTCCTACAGCGGTTCGAATCCGCTCCGAACCTCCACCAAAGTATGAAATACTCCCAATGGATAGGCGTTGCAGCATCGTTGATACTGGTAGCTGCCTGCTTTCTTCCCTGGACCTATCACCCCGATCTGAACAAGGAGTTCACCGGCTTTTTCTCTGAAAACAATGTGTACGGGCGTCCCGGCAGGGTGTTTATCTTTTTTGCCGCGGTCGCCATCATTTTTTTCCTCATTCCCCGCGTGTGGGCCAAGCGATGGAACCTGCTGGTGAATGTGCTCACCACCGCGTTTGCTATCCGCAGCTTTCTCATGTTTGCCGGCTGCTACCGCGCCATCTGCCCCGAAAAAAAAGCGGGTCTCTGGATGATGCTGGTCTCCGCTGGCGTGATGTTGGTTATGTCGTTGCTGCCCGACCTGAAAGTTAAGCCGGGCGATAACACCACCAATACCTGAACTCAGAGTTGATTCAGGCTTCGGTCGATGATTGAAATAGCCTCTTTAACCTGTTCTTCATTTATGATCAAGGGTGGTGCCAGCCTGATCTTGTCACCATGCGTTGGTTTTGCTAACAGTCCATTTTCTTTCAATGCCAGGCAAAGCTGCCAGGCCGCCTCTTTATCGGGATGATTGATGACAATGGCATTCAGCAAGCCCTTTCCGCGCACGATGCCGATATGCTTGTTGTTGAGAGCCTTCAATCCATTGCGGAACAATTCACCCATGGCGGCTGCGTTTTCAGCCATCTTTTCATCGAGCAACACCTGCAGGGAAGCAATGGCCACGCGGCAGGCGAGAGGATTGCCCCCGTAGGTAGAACCATGCTCGCCGGGTTTTATCGTCATCATGATTTCATCATCGGCCAGCACGGCGCTCACGGGCATGGTGCCGCCGCTGAGCGCTTTGCCGAGTATCACAATGTCGGGACGCACCTTTTCGTGATCGCAGGCTAACAATTTACCGGTGCGCGAAAGACCTGTCTGCACCTCGTCGGCCATAAAGAGTACGTTGGCCTGCTCACAATATTTTTTGGCGGTAGCAAGATATCCCTCATCGGGCACCACCACGCCGGCTTCGCCCTGAATAGGTTCTACAAGAAAACCTGCCACGTTTTTATTCTGCAATGCCTTAGCCAGTGCGGGCAGGTCGTTGTAAGGTACAATGATGAAGCCCGGCATATAGGGACCAAAACGGCCGGTAGCCGAGGGATCGGTGCTGAATGAAATAACGGTGCTGGTGCGGCCGTGAAAATTATTCGAACAGGCAATAATGATGGCCTTATTTTCTTCAATTCCCTTGCGGTCGTAAGCCCAGCGTCGGCAGAGTTTGATGGCGGTCTCCACGGCTTCCACACCGGTGTTCATGGGTAACACCTTATCGTAACCGAAAAGCTGCGTGATATATTGTGCATACTCGCCAAACGCATCGTTGTGAAATGCGCGCGAGGTGAGGGTGAGTTGTTGTGCCTGTTGTATAAAGGCTTCAATAATTTTCGGGTGACAATGGCCCTGGTTGACGGCGGAATAGCCGCTCAGGAAATCGTAGTAGCGTTTGCCATCCACATCCCATACATACACGCCCTTGCCTTTGCTAAGCACCACCGGAAGGGGATGATAGTTGTGCGCGCTGTATCGCTCTTCAAGTTGAAGATAATGATTTGTCTTATCGGACATAGATATAGTTGAGTGCATAGAAAAAAGCATAATAATGTGATGAATAGATGAAATGAGAAAGGAGCGCGCCCTCTTTGTAAAGGCACGAAAGCGCAAAAGGGCTTATCCTCGGTGATTCAGGAAATCCAGGTTGAGATGAAGAAAATGTGGTATGTATGCTTTCGTAATGATAAGGCAAAGATAAGAAAACTTAGTGGAGAATCACAGTGGCGTGGAAATCGCTGATGGAGGTGGGGCCACTGACAGTAACTAAAAGCGAAAAAGAGTATACTCTGAAGAAACTGGAAAATTTTCGGGGATTGTATTTTTAGGAAAAATGCCATAAAAACAGGAGCCGCTGCCGCTCATGGCCGCATAAAGGGCGCCTGCCTCGTACAACTTACTTTTTATTTCAGCCAGTTCGGGGTGGCACTTGATGACGGGTATTTCAAAATCATTGATTAGCTCGTGTTTCCAGGTTTCGATGGGCTGTGATATCACATCCATCAGCGGCTTACGGGTTGCGGGCTCCCTGAGCTGACCAAAAGCCCAGCCGGTATTGATATGAATTTTTGGATTGATCAGCAGAATGGAATAGCCCGACAAATCGAGGTTGATCGTTTGCAATATTTCACCGCGGCCCGTAGCCAGCGCGGGTTTATTGATAATGAAAAAAGGACAATCGCTGCCGAGCCTGAGGGCGTAGTCGAGCAATTGTTCGGTGCTCAGTTGTAAATGAAATTTATCGTTGAGTAGTTTCAGCATGAAGGCTGCATTGGCCGAGCCCCCTCCAAGACCTGCGCCCATGGGAATCACTTTGTGCAGGTGCATGCGTACAGGTGGCAGTTCCGGAAAATCTTGCTGCAACAAACGATAGGCGCGCAGGCAGAGATTATCTTCCTCGGTGCCGTTTACGGGTTGTCCTGTTGCAGTAAATTGAAAATTATCCGACTTGACAATTTCAATAACATCATTCAGCGGCAGGGGATAGAAGACTGATTCTATGTCGTGGAAACCATCGGCGCGTTTGCGAACAATGTTCAGACCGAGGTTTATTTTACAATTGGGGAAAGCGATCATGGATTGATTTTAATCGCGGATGTTATCACGGATTTACGCGGATTGTGGGATTGCACGGATTGGGACTGCTAGTCCGGGGCTTTGCGCGGGTCTTTGCCTGGATCCGTGATATCTTGTGTAATCCCCCAATCAGCGATTTTTTTTGCGGCTGTTGATCTCGTCGCGGATGGCGATAGCACGTATATAATCTTCCTGCTCCAGCACTTCATTGAGCAGGGTGTTGAGTTCTTCCATGCTCATGGCCTTCAGGTCGTCGGTGCCCCCGCCAGATTCGGCGGCCACGGCTTCCCTGGGCTGTTTCTTCTTGCCCGAAGGATCTTCCATCAGGATGCCGGCGCTTTCGAGAATATTGTCGTATGTATAGATGGGGCAGCCAAAGCGGACTGCCAGTGCCAATGCGTCGGAAGTGCGTGAATCTATTTCCACAGTATCGTTTTCGCTTACACAAACCAGCTTGGAATAGAAGATGCCTTCCTGCAGATCGCAGATCACAATTTCCTGCAGGTCGATGTTGAAGGCATTCATGAAGTTCTTCATCAGGTCGTGGGTAAGCGGGCGGCTGGGGTGCATCTTCTCAAGCGCCACGGCAATGGCCTGGGCTTCGAAGCCGCCGATGACAATAGGCAAACGCCGCAATCCGTTCACTTCGCCTAATACCACTGCATATGAATGCGTTTGGGTAATACTATGGGATAAAGCCACTATTTCCAGCTCTATTTTCTTCATATTGAAAGCACGAAACTAAGGGTTTTTATCCAAATATGGGGCGCTCGGCACGGTTTCGGGTTCCGGGTTCAATGTTTCAGGTTGCCGGTGCTGCCGCGCTTAATGGTGCACGACCGAATCGAAGAACCCGAAATTCACAACCCGAAACCAGCAACTATTTTTAACCACCCGCCACTCGTCACCGCTTACGCCATCCCCTTTAGCTTCTTCACTGCCTCGGTAATCTTCGGCACTACTTCGAAGGCGTCGCCAACGATGCCGTAATCTGCGGCCTTGAAGAAGGGAGCTTCGGGGTCTTTGTTGATTACAACAATCACCTTGCTACGGTTTACTCCGGCCAGGTGCTGAATGGCTCCCGAAATGCCGATCGCAATATAGAGATTGGGCGCAATGGCCAGGCCGGTTTGTCCAACGTGTTCATGATGCGGACGCCAATGCACGTCGGCCACCGGGCGACTGCAGGCTGTGGCGGCTCCCAGCGCTTTGGCCAGGTCTTCCACAAGTCCCCAGTTTTCAGGACCTTTTAATCCGCGGCCACCGCTCACGACTATCTCGGCTTCACTCAGCGGCACTTCGCCGGTCACTTTATTGGTGGCGGTCACTTTTACCTTCGGCGCATCCACGGTGGCGTTAAAGGCGGCTACTTCAGCAGTGCCTTCGCCTTCTTTTACGGGATAGCTGTTGGGGTTGACCGAAATAATTTTTATTGGTGAATTCACGGCAATATTGGCAAAAGCCTTGCCGCTGAACACATTCTTTTTCACCACAAATCCGTTGCCGGTTTCGGGCAATGATACGGCGCCGGGTACGAGACCCGCTTTGAGGCGCGCTGCAAGACGGGGCGCTATGCCTTTTCCATCAACATTGTTCGAGAACACTACCACCTGGGCGCCGGTCGATTCCACCACCTGGGCAATTACTTTCGTAAATACCTGCGCATCGAAATGATCGAGAGCGGGGTTGTTGACGTGATGAATTTTTTTCACACCATATTTTCCCAGGGCGGCGAGGTCATCGCTTACCGGACCCAGTACCACACCTTCGGCACTGGTGCCGAGTTGAGCGGCAACAGCAGCACCATAACTCATGGCTTCGTAAGCGGCTTTTTTTACATGGCCATCGGCCTGGTCGATGAATATTAAAACTGACATGCGAATATTTTAATGGTTAGATAACTTTTGCTTCTTCGTGTAATAAACGTACCAGTTCGGCAGGATTATCTGCGGGCACCAGTTTAACGCCGGCTTTGGCAGGAGGCAGTTCAAAACCCACGATGCTGGTGAGCGTATCCACTGCCACAGGCTCCACCACTTTCAATGGTTTGGTGCGTGCGCCCATAATGCCTTTCATATTGGGTATGCGTTGTTCGGCCATACCTTTCTGGCAGCTTACCACTACGGGCAGCGGTACTTCGCAAACTTCTTCGCCGCCTTCAATTTCGCGGTTGATGATGGCCGTTGTACCGTTCAGTTCAAACTTAACGGCCAGCGGTATATAAGGTTGATCGAGCAGCTCTGCCACCATGCCGCCGATAGAAGATCCATTGTAATCGATGGTCTCGCGGCCGGTAAATACCAGGTCATATCCGCCTTCTTTTGCCACATGCGCTATCTGCGATGCCACATAAAAGCTGTCGCGACTGTCTGCATTTACGCGAATAGCCTCATCGCCGCCAAGCGCAAGTGCCTTGCGAATAATGGGCTCTGTGTCGGCTCCGCCTACAGTCACGAGATGCAATACGATGGAGGGATCTTTTTCCTTCAGTTCAATGGCGCGCACCAGTGCATACCATTCGTCGTAAGGATTGATGATCCACTGCACGCCAGCCTCAGCGAATTTCGTGTTGTTGTCGGTGAAAGCTATTTTTGCCGTGGTGTCTGGCGTTTTGCTGATACATACTAATATCTTCATGCACGATAGTTTTTTATCCGGAAATGATTGGTTGTTTATGCAACCAAATTATATACAAATATAAGAGCCGTAAAGATACATTTTGAATTTTTGTGCAAATTTTATTCTCCATGAGCGATCGCATTGAAAAAATAAAGGAGATGTTGCAGCAGCAGCCTGCAGACAATTTCCTGCAACACGCGCTCGCGCTCGAGTACGTGAAGACAGGTGATGATGCATCGGCGCGGAAGTTATTTGAAGAAATACTGGCGCGCGACGAAAGTTATATCGGATCGTATTATCATTTGGCGCAACTGCTGCAAAGAATTGGCGAGCGTGATTTAGCCGTGCGGTGGTATGAGAGGGGTATGGAAGCTGCGAAGAAAGCGGGAGATAATAAGGCATTGGGAGAGTTGAGAAGTGCGTATGAAGAGTTGATTTATTAGTGCCCCATTCTTTTTTTGATACATTTGCTGCTATACATGAGTTTGATTTCTCACTTCATAGCATTCATCACCAAAGAAAAACTTTTTTCTTCCCAGGACCACCTGCTGCTGGCCGTAAGCGGGGGACTGGATTCCGTTGTGCTTTGCGAATTGTGTAAGGAGGCAGGCTTTCAATTTTCCATTGCTCATTGCAACTTCAGGTTACGCGGCGCAGAGAGCGAAAGAGATAAAAACTTCGTGCAGGAAGTCGCAAAAAAATACAACGTTACATTTTACCTGCAGGAATTTGATACGAAAGAATACGCCGATTCAAAAAAACTCTCTATCCAGGAAGCTGCGCGCGAACTGAGATACAATTGGTTTAATCAGTTAATCCAGGAAGGAAAAGCCAAATACCTCGTCACCGCGCATCATTTAGATGATAACATCGAAACCATGGTGATGCATTTTTTTCGCGGTACGGGTATATATGGACTGAGAGGAATGCTGTCGAAACAAAGGCATATCGTGCGGCCATTGTTGTTTGCGCGAAAACAAGCGTTGAAAAGCTTTGCTGAAGAGCGTGGGTTGAAATGGGTGGAGGATAGTTCGAATATCGAAGACAAATACACACGCAATTTTTTCCGTAACCAACTGCTGCCGCTGGTGCAAAAAGCATATTCGAGCGTAGAGCAGAACCTCGAACACAACCTGCATCGATTTGCGGAAGTAGAGATGCTTTACAAACAGGCATTGGAGCATCATAAGAAAAAACTGCTCGAACAAAAGGGGGAGGAGACGCATATTCCTGCGCTGAAATTGAAAAAAGCAGTACCGATTCACACCATCACGTTTGAGATCATTAAAGAATTTGGTTTTTCACCACAACAAACTGCCGAAGTAATTGCGCTGCTTGACAGTGAATCAGGTAAGTATATTCAATCTTCCACTCATCGCATTTTAAAGAACAGGAACTGGCTGATCATTTCTCCGGTGCAATCCACCGCTTTACAGCATATTTTAATTGAATCGGAGAACGATGTGATCAATTTTGAAAATGGACAACTAAAATTGCAGCGCCTGCCCGCCAAAGATTGTGTGATCAACAAGAGCGAATTGATCGCATGCCTCGATAGCAAGGATATCCGCTTCCCGCTATTACTCCGAAAATGGAAAAAAGGCGATTATTTTTATCCGCTGGGTATGAGAAAAAAGAAAAAGCTCGCACGCTTTTTTATTGACCAAAAGCTGTCGCTGGCGGACAAGGAAAAAGTGTGGGTGATTGAAAGCCATAAGAAAATCATCTGGGTAGTAGGCATGCGCATTGATGACCGGTTTAAAATTACCGACGCTACTAAAACAGTCCTGAGAATAGAACTAAAAACTGCCTAGATAACGCTGCACGCGGACGATGAAAGCATCCAGCACCCGGTAATCCGAAAATGCATAAGCCGCAACAACCAGGAACGCAATACCGAACAGCGCGCCGTAGATGTGTGCTGAGTGATTGATATTGCCGCCGCCGCGTTTATCGAGATACGACGAAATAACAAGATATAGGAAGCCAAATACGAATCCGGGGATGTAAATGCCAGGAATAAACACCAACCCAATGCCACGCTCAGGTTCCAGGAGTATGCTGGCAAAGATCACCGCCGATACCGCACCCGAAGCACCAAGACTTCTGTAATGTGAATCTTCTCTATGACGACTATAAGTAGGCAACAGGCAGAAGAAAAGTGCGAGTAAATACATCAACAGGTACAGCAATTTTCCTTTTTCCTGGAAGATTAGTATGAAGTATTGTTCCACGTTGCTTCCAAACAGGTAAAACGCATACATGTTAAAGGCCAGGTGAAGAAAATCAGCATGTATTAGACCGCAAGTGAAAAACCGGTACCATTGCCTGTTGTGCGTTACTGCCGGCGGATAAAAAATCAGATCATTCATGATCTTCTCATTGCTAAACGCCGAAATGGAAACAAGCACAGTAATAATGATGATGATAAGCGTAATCGACAAAGTCATGGCCAAATGGATGTATAAACGTCAAATCTAGTTATTTTTCGGGCAGGCTATTGTTTTTTTAAGCTAATCAGGGCGCCGCCGTCCGGAGCCATCGGAATTTTAATCTGATTTTTATTATTGAACGTTTCGGTGCGAATGGGAAAACGTGGCAGGTGATATGAATAATAAAAAGAGAACAGGCAGCCATTTCATATTAACTATGATGATATTTTTCGTTGCGCAAAATTGTACAGGCACGGTATAGCTGTTCGGCGAGTATCAGTCGCACCAACTGGTGCGGAAAAACCAGTTTGGATAATGACCAGGTAAGATTTGCGCGTTTGAAAATCCTTTCATCAACGCCATAGGCGCCACCGATTAAAAAGACCAGCTTCTTTGTGCTTTCATTCGCGCGTTTCTGCAGAAATTCCGCCACTTGTTCTGAAGTAAATTGTTTTCCCCGTTCATCCAGCAATACCAGGTAATCGTCGGCCTGCAGCCACTCCAGTATCATTTCACCTTCCTTCTTTTTCTGGTCTGCTTCGCTAAGCATGCCGGCATTCTTTGGGGTAGGAATGATGACCCATTCTACAGGGAAATATTTTTCAATACGTTTGGTAAAATCCTCTACGCCGATTTTAACGTATACTTCATGATTTTTACCAATTGACCACAACTGAATCTTCATAAGTTGTAAATTACACAATAACTTCCTGCTATGAGAAAATTGCTGTCGCTGCTGTTTTCCAGCCTTCTTATCTCTATTTATACTATTGCGCAGGTGGCCAAAGCGCCCGCGCGCGCTGAAGGTGAAGGACCTTACTCTCAACTTATCATTCGTGGTGTGACGCTGATTAATGGCACCGGTGCGCCACCGATTGGCCCGGTGGATATAGTAATTGAGAAAAACCGAATCGTTCAAATAAGCAACGTTGGCAGTCCGGGTGCACCGATTAATCCCAATCGCCGTCCCCAACTGAAAGAGGGTGGTAAAGAAATGAATTGTGAGGGTATGTATGTGCTGCCCGGTTTTGTGGATATGCACGGGCACATAGGAGGTCGCGCGCAAGGCACGCCCGCTGAATATGTGTATAAACTCTGGATGGGTCATGGTGTTACCACTATTCGCGACCCGAGCGCGGGCAATGGTCTTGAGTGGACTTTGGAGCAAAAGAAATTAAGCGCGGAAAATAAGATCACCGCGCCGCGCATATTTGCATACACTGCATTTGGTATGGGCGCCAAACAGCCTGTCAGCACGCCGCAGCAGGCGATAGAGTGGGTGAGAGAAAATGCGAAGAAAGGAGCTGATGGCATCAAGTTTTTCGGTGCGGCGCCGGATATTATGGACGCCGCGATCCGCGAAAATAAAAGACTCGGGCTGCGCAGTTGCTGTCACCACGCGCAAATGGACGTGGCAAGATGGAACGTGCTGAAATCTGCCCGCGCAGGTCTTACCTCTATGGAGCATTGGTATGGATTGCCCGAAGCATTATTCACTAACAAGACCGTCCAGGATTACCCGCTCAACTATAATTACGCCAATGAGCAGCATCGCTTTGAAGAAGCGGGCCGCCTCTGGAAGCAGGCCGCGCCGCCTTACAGCGATCACTGGAATAAAGTGATGGATGAATTGCTCTCGCTCGATTTTACGCTCGATCCCACTTTCAATATTTACGATGCCAACCGCGATTTTCATCGTGCACGCAGGGTGGAGTGGCATGAGCAATACACTTTGCCTTCTCTGTGGAAATTCTACCAGCCCAGCCGCGAAGCGCATGGTTCGTACTGGTTCAGCTGGGGCACTGAGCAGGAAGTGGCATGGAAAGAAAACTATCGCCTGTGGATGACATTTGTGAACGAATTCAAGAACCGCGGCGGCCGCGTGACGGCGGGTAGCGATAACGGTTTTATTTTCCAGACATATGGCTTTGGCTATATCCGCGAGCTGGAGCTGTTGCGCGAGGCCGGCTTTCACCCGCTCGAAGTGATCAGAAGCGCTACACTATATGGCGCGCAGGCATTGGGCGTGGATTCGCTGATCGGCTCGGTAGAAGTGGGCAAGCTCGCCGACCTGGTGATCATTGAACAAAACCCATTGGAAAATCTGCAACTCTTATATGGTACAGGCGCCATTCAACTGACTCCCGATAATAAAGTGGTTCGCGCAGGTGGCGTGAAATATACTATCAAAGATGGTATTGTGTATGATGCCAAACAATTACTTGCCGACGTTCGCCGCATCGTGGAGGAAGAAAAGAAGAAGACAAACTGGAAACTTACGCAGCCCGGCGTGAAAGAAGCGTATTGATGCTTTATTGTGTAATGGGAGAATAAGTGTCAAATACCGATTTGCCCGGTGTTAATCCGGCTTTTTGCTTTAGCGGCAACACCATGATAAAGGTGGAGCCTTCATTTTCCACGCTGGTGGCTGTGATAAGACCGCCGTGCTTTTCTACGATCTTTTTACAAATGGCAAGACCAATTCCTGTACCATCATATTCTTTGCGCGTGTGCAGCCGCTGGAAAATGGTAAAAATTTTCGGTAAATATTTTTCATTAAAACCAATACCGTTATCGCGGATGCTGATACGCACCCATTGACCATTTTCATCAACGGGACTGTCAGCATTTTTATCTTGCACCATATCGGCGCCGATACTGATAAAGCAAGGCACATCGGGCTTTGAAAACTTGAGCGCATTGCTGAGAATATTCTGAAATACCTGCCTGATTTGCCCCGGCAGTACATCTGCTTTAGGCAACTCATCAATTTCAAGTGTGGCTTTTTTCTCCTGGATGGTCAGTTCGAGATCGGCCAGCACCTCATTGAGAACGATGTTGAGGTCCATATTTTCAAATGTGCTTTCCACCGAAAGCCGGCTAAAGCTCAGCAAATCGTTCACCAGTTGTATCATTCGCTCCGACGAATTGATGATGCGTTCGATATAGAGTTGGGCGCTGCCCTCGTTTTGAAAGTGATTTTCCTTCAGCATATTGCTGAACATATAAATTTTGCGCAGTGGTTCTTTTAAGTCGTGCGAGGCAACAGAGGCAAATTGCTGCAACTCGTCGTTGCTGCTGGCCAGCTCTTTGTTGGCCCGTTGCAGTTCGAGCGTGCGCTCGTGTACGCGTTGTTCCAGCAGGCGGTTGGCCATCTTTTGCTCGTGTATATCGGTATTGGTGCCTACCCACATCTGCAGGTTGTTGTGTGCGTCTTTACGTGCACGTGCACGCAGCAGGTGCCAGCGGTATTCGCCATCGTGACGACGGATCATGATCTCCAGCGAAAAATCTTTGCGCAGCTCAATTGCCTCTTTCCCCACCATGGCTAATTCCTGCAGGCTTTCTTCGTGCAGCACCTTTTTCCAGCCTTTACCTTTTGCCTCGTTCAGGGGCATGCCGGTAAAATGTTCGAAATGTCTGTTGAAGAATTCAACTTCGCCATCGGGTTTTGCCGTCCATACCATCAGTGGCATTGATTCGGCCAGGAAACTGAGCTCAAGCGTTCTTTCGATCACTTTCAATTCCAATTCTTCGTTTAGCTTTTTCAACTGGTCTTTGGTCGCCATCAGTTCGTTGTAGTGCCGTTGCAGTCTTTCCTCCGCCTGTTTCTTTTCAGTAATATCCACGAAGGTCACCACGGCACCATCCACCTGTTTGTCTTGCCGCACGTAGGGAAATATGCGCATCAGGTACGACTTGCTGTTATTCAGTTCCACTTCCTGCTCAAGCGTGGTGCGCGTGCTGATCACGGCCTGTACATCCTGCACCAGCGAATCGTAACGCAAATTGGTGCTGATATGCCCGATGGGTCGGCCGATATCTGAATCGATCAGGTTCACCAGTTTTACTGCGGCCGGGTTAAACTTGCGAATGCGCAGGTTGCGGTCGAGCATGATCTTACCGATATCGGTGCTTCGGAAATAGTTGTTCAGGTCATCATTCAGTTCGAGCAACTCATGAATTTTTGCCTGGTGTTCGGTGTTAAGTGTATGCAGCTCTTCGTTCAGCGATTGCAATTCTTCATTGGAGCTTTGCAGTTCTTCATTGGCGGAAAGCAGTTCTTCATTGCTCGCCTGCATCTCTTCATTGGCAGACTCCAGGCTTTCAATGGCCGCCTGCAGGTTCGATTTTGTTTCCCGCAGCTCGGCTTGCAGTTCCGCGACGTATTCTTTCTCGGGTATTTCTTTTACAGTTGCCTTGCCATTCGTTGCGGCAGACAGTTCTTTGGTTGTATTCACTTCTTCGCGCAGCACAAGCAAAGTGTAAGGATTGGAAGAACCCTCCACGCCGGGTTTTACCCAGATGGTAACGGTCATCGGTATTTCCAGGTCGCGAATCTTCACTCTCTCCAGCATCACTTTCTGGTTTTCTTTCGATGCTCTGCGGATAGCGGTGTTGAGCGCAATAGCCATATCGCCCGATACCATCTTTATCAGGTTCAGGTTGAGTGATTTTTCCGGCAGCGACAAGAACTTCTTGAAATTGCCGGTGGCCTCTTTTACCATATAATTTTTGTCGATATACATAGCCGCGTAGCCGTTGTCTTCGCAAAGCACGGAGCAGAAATCATCCTGCAGGTTGCTCAGCAGCGTTCGTTCTTTAGAGCGGCCCAGGCCTGGGGGAGTATACCGTGTGGCCAGCCGCGCATGGTCGTGGTTGCCCATGGGCGTCATACCCATCACAGAGGCGCTGCCTTCTTTTTTCCGGTATATTTTCCATTTGCGGTTTATTTCCTTCAGGTCGTCGCTTAAGATGGAGATGGTTTCGCTGGGACCGAGCAACAGGAAGCCATTGGTGTTAAGAGAAAAATGCAACGTGGTAAGTATCTTTTTCTGCAGGGGCGCATTCATATAGATCAGCATGTTGCGACAGCTGATCAGGTCGTTGCGGATAAAGGGCGGGTCCTTCACAATATTCTGTTTCGCAAATACAATCTGCTTGCGTATATCAGCTCTTACCTGGTATTTCTTTCCCTGTTTTACGAAATATTCATCCAAAATATCTTGCGGCACATCTTTGGCGATGGAGGCGGGATAGACGGCGCGGGAAGCATAATCTACCGCGTGTTCGTCAACATCTGATGCAAATATTTTTACCACGAAATTTTTTCCCGTCTTTTTCAATAAGCGATCGAGTGTGATGGCAATGGAATAAACTTCTTCGCCGGTGCTGCAGGCTGTTGCCCATATCTTGATAGGATCTTCCTCTTGCTTGCTGGCTATGATTTGAGGAAATACTTCATTCTCCAGAAGCTGGAATGCGGCAGTGTCACGGAAAAACCTGGTAACACCGATCAGGAAGTCTTTCCCCAGCAATTTCGCTTCCTGTGGGTGCGAGTGTAGGTAACTTACATAGTCTTCGAACCGCTTGATATTAAGTTGAGCCAGGCGTCGTGCAATGCGACGCAGTATAGTGGCTTCTTTGTAAGAGCTAAAATCACATCCGGTATAGCGATACACCATCTTAAACACTTCTTCCATCAGCCTTTCGTCCAGTTTGCCGCTGCGAAGCGATTGCAAGGGTGCTTCGCGGATATAGCTGTGCATTTCGCCGGGCATGAGCTCGGGTGGCAATATGAAGTCGGCACACCCCGTAGCGATCACGCTGTTGGGCATGCCGTCGAATCGGGCAGTTGCAGGGTCTTGCACCATTACCAATCCACCGGCATTTTTAACAGCTTCGGCGCCGCGGGTGCCATCAGTACCGGTGCCGGAGAGTATGACTGCCACAGACCGTTGCTTTCTGTCTTTGGCCAGGGATAATAGGAAAGAGTCGATGGTAGTGTTGGGCGCTCTTTCCGCAACTTTATCATCCAGGACTAATCTGCCACGCGAAATGGTCATCACTTTTTTGTTCGGGATCACATACACGCAGTTGCGTTGTACTTCCTCGCCGTCTTTAGCTTCGAGCACGGCCATGTTGGTGTGCTTCGATAACAATTCTACCAGCAGACTTTTATAATCCGGTGAAAGATGTTGTATGATGATGAAGGTGAAGTTGGTATTATCGGGAACATTGTCGAAGAAGTCTTGTATAGCCTCCAGGCCACCGGCGGAGGCGCCAATGGCCACTACGAAATTCTGTTGCCGCACCAGCGGATTCTTGTTGTCTGTTTTAGCCATCCTGTGTTGATAATTTGCTTGCTTGTTTTCATTGTACCTGATTTGCTTATAGTTCAATACTATTAATCAAAATCTTGTACCAGCAAACACAGGATGACTGGGGGAATGGAGCTCCACCCGATTCCGGGGAAAATATTCCACAACTCCTCGTTGAGCCTGAGGTTTTAATAATACCGCCCTATCAGCGGGTGGTCAACAATCAGCGTCTTCATCGCGGCGGGATCGATGGTGCCCTGGCGGGCATACACAATTTTTCCGCCGGGTTCTACGAGTATGGTGTAGGGTAGGGCACCCTGCCAGTTGGGGTCTACGGCGTCGATGAGTTTGTATTTGTCGTCGATGGAGAAAATATAGTTCTTGCACGAGGCCTGTTGTTGTTTCAGGAACTCGAGTGCTTTGTCTTTCTTTTCAGGATCGTCAGCGCTGATAGTAACCAGTTCAAAATCGCGGCCACGATACATACGGTTGATGGCGATGAATTCAGGAAACTCGGTAATGCAGGGGCCGCACCAGGTTGCCCAGATATTGATGAGGCGAAGTTTCTTCGATTTGTTTTGTAGTAATTCTTTAATTCCATCTGCATCTACTGTTTCGATACTCACCGGTTCTTTTGCCCAGGCTTCAAATCCTTTCTGTACCAGATCTTTCTTATCGTTCCATTTTACCGAACAGCCAAACACTTTGGTAGTGGCTACGGGCACTTCCTTGTTTTGTAGCAAGGCCTCAATGGCATTGCGTGCATCGTGCGTGTTGGGCGTTTTGGTGGGTTTCTCTACATCGTCTATGCGTCCCTGGTAGCGAAGAGTGCGTTCTTTATCGAAGATAAAAACATGCGGGGTGGCCACGGGGCCATAGGCACGCGACATGCTTTGTGTTTCGCCATCGTAGAGATAGGGGAAGCTGAAGTTTTTCTTAGCCGCCCGTATTTTCATTTCTTCAAATGAATCGCTGAGATCGGTATAACCGAGTTCATCGAGCCGTATGGCAGTGGGGTCGTTAGGCGACACCGCCACGAGGGTCACGCCTTTGTTTTTATAATCTTTCGCGAGTTGAATAATACGGTCTTCATATGCCTGCGCAGTGGGGCAATGGTTGCAGGTAAAAACTATCACGAGTATTTTGGCGTCTTTGAAAGTGGCGAGTGTGTAGGTCTTGCCATCAATTCCGGGCAGACTAAAATCGGGTGCTTTGGCGCCGATGGATAAGGTCTTTGGATCTTCCGGGTTGGCAAGTAGCATGTTGTTAAGACTGGTTGCCAGCAGGCAAAACAAAATCAGCTTTTGCATATGGAAGTTTTGTTTGAAATTAAGGTAATACTTTTTTAACCAAAAAAACTACAATCTTGCCCGCTTTGCATCGTGCGTTGCCGGCAGTACTTATTTTACAAAAAAATTGCTTGCATGAACAGAAGAACCGTGTTGCGCAACTTCGTAATCCTTTCGGCGGGAATTGCCCTGGTACCTTCGTGCAGGAATGGTAAGGTGAAGAGGAGCGTATCGTGGAAAAACATTCGGTTGAATAGTGATGAGGAGAATATGCTGGCCGATTTATCAGAAGCCATTTTACCGGTAAAATCAGAAGCACCGGAAGACAGCGCGCATTATTTTGCGCTGACGATGGTAGATGATTGTTATGCCCCCGACGATCAGAAAAAATTCCTGGACGGATTGAAGCGCTTCGAAGAAATGGCCCGGGAAAAATACGGCAGCGGGTTTGTGAACCTGGATGCCGAACAAAAACTGAGTCTTTTGCGGGAGTTGGAAAGTAAGAAGAATGAAGGCGAAGCGGTGAACTATTTTTATAACACCACCCGTTCGCTCACGCTGCAGCATTATATGACTTCGAAACATTACCTGGTAAATATTCGTCATTGGGAAATGGCTCCGGGCCGATGGAACGGATGTTTTCCTGTAGAGCAGAAATCAGTTTAAGACATTATGGGCACAAGGAACGAATCAAATCATTTTGACGCTATAGTGATTGGTGCGGGCATGAGTGGCGGCTGGGCGGCGAAAGAGTTTTGCGAAGCCGGGTTGAAAACGCTGGTGCTGGAGCGAGGGCGTGATGTGAAGCACCTCAAAGATTACCCCACCACCAACATGATGCCCTGGGAGTTTAAGCATCGTGGACAGATACCGCGCGAAATTGCCGAGGCCAATCCCGTGGTGAGCCGTTGCTATGCCTTTCGCGAAGATGCCATGCATTTTTTTGTGAAAGACACTGAGCATCCTTACGTGCAGGAAAAACCTTTTGACTGGATACGTGGCTACCAGGTAGGAGGGAAGTCGCTGATGTGGGCGCGTCAAACGCAGCGCTGGAGTAATTATGATTTTGAAGGTCCGGCCCGTGATGGTTTTGCCGTGGACTGGCCCATACGCTATGAAGACCTGGCACCCTGGTATAGCTATGTTGAAAAATTTGCAGGCATTGCCGGCAACCGCGATGGTTTGGATGTGTTACCCGACGGTGAATTTTTACCCGCCTGGGACTTGAACTGCGTAGAGAATTATTTCAAAGATATCGTTTCGAAAAACTATAAAGGCCGTCATGTGATTTTCGGCCGTTGTGCGCATTTGAGTGAGCCCCGGGAAATTCACCAGCAACAAGGTCGAGGTCAGTGCCAGTCGCGCGTACTTTGCCAGCGTGGATGTCCGTTTGGTGGTTATTTCAACGCCAACTCTACCACCATTGCCTGGGCCGAACGCACGGGTAATATGACATTGCGGCCATACTCGGTAGTGCACTCTATTATTTATGATGAAGAGAAAGGCCGCGCCACCGGCGTGCGCGTGATCGACGCGCAGACGAAGCAGTCCACCGAATATTTTGCGAAGGTGATTTTTGTAAACGGTGGCGCGCTGAACACGAACCTGATTTTGCTGAACTCAATTTCCCGCAGGTTTCCTGCGGGTCTCGGCAACGATAATGGCCTGTTGGGAAAATATGTAGCCTTTCACAATTACCGCGCGCGCATCTCGGCGCGGTATGAAGGCTTCAAAGAATTCACCACCGACGGCCGCCGTCCTACCAGCGCCTACATCCCGCGATTCCGGAATGTGTATAGGCAGGAAACCGATTTCCTGCGCGGCTATGCCGCCGGTTTCAGCGCCAGTCGCATCGAGTGGGCCAACACTTCAGGCCTGGGCGAAGTGTTGCTGCAAAATCTTTCTTCCGACTTAAACCGCGGCGGCTGGAGTGTAGGCTCTCACATGATGGGCGAGACGATCCCCAAAGAAAGCAACACGGTAAGTCTCGACACCGGCCGCAAAGATGAATGGGGCATTCCGCTTTTGAAGATCAACATCGACTACGACGACAACGACGAGAAGATGATCAGGGATTATATTGAGCAAATGACCGAGATGTTTACCAGGGCTGGCTTCACCGACATCAAGGCTACCGACAGCAAGCAGGCTCCTGGCCTGGACATTCACGAGATGGGCGGCGTGCGCATGGGCCGCGACCCCAGGACTTCGTTGCTGAACAAATGGAACCAGCTGCATGCCTGTAGGAACGTTTTTGTTACCGACGGTGCCTGTATGACGTCGACTTCTACACAAAATCCATCCCTAACCTATATGGCGTTGACGGCCCGGGCGGCCCACCATGCCATTGATCAGCTGAAAAAGGGCGAACTCTAGCGGGCATTGGGCCGGTCAAGTCCCGGGTGGCTCAACTATGACCTGGCCGTCCCTTCAAAAATTAAAAATGTGGATTTTGTAACCGGAATTTGGTTTGGTGGCAATAGTTTTAATACTTAATTTTGCCGCTCTCTTGTGGATGGTAATCAATCATAAGCTGTTCACACTCAAAAGGTCCCGTAGCTCAACTGAATAGAGCATCTGACTACGGATCAGAAGGTTTCAGGTTTGAATCCTGACGGGATCACGAAGGCAAGCCTCTCAAATTGAGAGGCTTTTTTATTTATTCGCGGTGTGTGAAAAACGGACAATTGAAAGTTTGACTAACACGCGATGTTTAATCACCTCAATCAACATCAAGATTGCCCGAATTCATGAGATGCGCGAATTTGTAAATCGTACTTTGGCGTTGAATTATGCGGCCCTCGCCTCAAATAAAGGAGTCAACCGAAAAGAAGTGGAATTGGTCATCAACCAGATTGTTCTGGATGTTTCTGGAGTTGAGCCTTCCGAAATCGCTCCCCACAAAAAGTTCGGTTACGATTTAGGAATCGACTGAAATATTCTATTCAGCCTAAAATACCCGAAAAACACCCGTTCTTTTTTCTCCCCATTTTTTGTAATCTCGTAAGCCAGGTTTTGCCTGGTTCTCACCTCCTCATCTAAAGATTGTCGTTATGAAAATCGCTTCCTACAACGTAGAAAACCTGTTCGATCGTGCCAAGGCATTGAATGAAGATACTCCCGAAGCACAACGCATAATCAAGCTCGAGTCGGAACTGAATACGCTGTTTCAGAAAAAGAATTATACGGCTGCAAATAAGAAGAAAATGCTCGACATCATGAAGGAGTTGGGCATCCTGAAATCCGACGAAGGGCCCTATGTAATCCTGCGCAAAATTCGCGGGCAGTTTATCAAGCGTCCTAAAACCGGCTCGCCGGAAATAGTTGCCAATGGGCGCGAAGACTGGGTGGGGTGGGTGGAACATAAAATGGTGCACGTAAATGAAATTGCCATCATGAACACCGGCCGTGTGATCAAAGATGTGGATGCCGATATCGTGGCAGTGATTGAAGCGGAACATCGCGTGGCGCTCAAGCAGTTCAGTGATTACGTGCTGGCAAAAGTGGATGGCAAACCTTATGAACACGTGATGCTGATAGACGGTAACGACGACCGCGGTATAGACGTGGGGCTGATGACGCGTAAAGGATATAAAATCGGGCTTATGCGCAGCCATATTCACGACAGAGACAGTGACGGCAACGTTATTTTCAGCCGCGATTGCCCGGAGTATTGCGTGGAGACGCCGGGTGGCGAATTTATCTGGGTTTTACCCAATCATTTCAAAAGCAAATTCGGCGGCAACGACGCGAAATCAAAAGCCAAACGCAAAGCCCAGGCAAAACGGGTGGCACAGATTTATAAAAGCCTGCTTGACGAGGGACATAAGAACGTTGTTGTGCTGGGCGACCTGAATGATACGCCCGACAGCGATGAGCTCAAACCTTTGCTATCAACTTCGCTCAGGGATATTTCAGAACATCCCAGCTTTGACACTGGCGAATTTCCGGGCAAGGGCACATTTGGCCTGGGTAATGATAAGGACAAGATCGATTACCTGTTGTTATCGCCCGCGCTGTTCAGTCGCGTGAAGGCATGCGGACTCTTCCGCAAAGGCGCCTGGCCGGGAAAGAGTCCTAAGCGATGGAGAGTGTATCCTGAAATAAAATCTGAACTGCACGAGGCAAGTGATCACCATGTGGTGTGGTGCGAGATTGAATAGGGGTGGGAGGCTCCTGTTTAGATTCACCCAAAGACAGGATTGGTGCGATTTGTATCGGCTAAAATCATACTTTATCTTGACTTTCGTCATCCCGTGCCCGGGCTCACAGGACTAATTTTGACCCAAGTCAAAACTAGTGGCATGAAAAAATTCTTAGCCGTGTTCGACGGATTTAATATGTCGAAAAGCACCTTGGGTTATGGTATCCAGTTGGCCAGAATTGCCGACGCGCAACTGGTCGGAGTATTCCTCGACGAGTCTATTTATCGCAGTTATGATGTGCTGAAGGTGATGAAGTTGCACAAGGACTATGACAAGGTGATCAAACAACTCGACGAAAAGGATAAACAAAAAAGAGATGATGCTGCGCGTAAGTTTCAGAAAGCGTGCAGCAAAGCCAGCATCCGCTATTCTATTCATCGCGACACTGGCATCGCCATACTCGACCTGAAAAAGGAAAGTATGTTTGCCGACCTTGTCATTATCAATGAACACGAGACTTTTTCACGCCACCGGCAAAAATCGCCTACCCGCTTTATCAAGGAATTGCTGGCCGACGTGCAATGTCCCGTGATGGTAGTGCCCAATGGTTATAAAGAAATTGATAAGGTGGTCTTGCTTTACGATGGCGGCCCATCTTCTCTTTACGCTATCAAAATGTTTAGTTATCTTCTCGGTAAAGATTTAAACTTGCCGGTAGAAGTGTTGACCGTGAAAGAGAGTTATATGGCCAGCACAAGATTGCCGGAAAATAAACTGATGCGTGAATTCATTAAGCGGCATTTTCCCAACGCTGAATTTAAAGTGGTGAGAGGTGAAGCGGAAGAGCAGATCTTGAGTTACCTGCGCGATCATGGGGAAAACGAACTGGTGGTGTTGGGTGCGTACCGTCGCAGTGAGTTCAGCCGCTGGTTCAAGACCAGCATGGCCGATGTGCTGATGCGCGAACTGGATACGCCTTTGTTCATTGCACATAATTAACAGCTGGGGCATCGCTTATCATTGCTCATTTCCTCTTAAACGATTGAATCATGAAACGCATATTAGTACCGACGGATTTTTCTCCTACCGCCGAAAAGGCATTCCGCTTTGCATATGATCTCGCAAAGCGGGCGCAGGGCACCATTGTGCTGTATCACACTTACCAGCCGGTGGAGAATCCGTTTGTGGCAACAGAGGAAACGAGAAGAATGTACAATGAGCAGACCGAAGCCAATGTGCTGAAACGTATGCAGCGGCTTATCAAAAAAGTGGCTGGTGAATCAAGCGAAGTGTCCATTTCCACTATTGTAGGCCGCGAGCCTTTAATTGATAATATTCTTGGATTTGCAGAAGATCACCGGATCGAATTGATTGTAATGGGCACCCAGGGCGCTACCGGTTTTAAGAAAAAGATGATTGGCTCGGTAGCATCGCGCGTGGCAGAAAAATCGGATTTGCCGGTGCTGATGATTCCCGAGAAGTACGTGATGGAAGTGCCGAAGAATTTTGTTTTTGCTACTAATTTTTCGCATAGTGATAAACATGCGCTGACCACACTGGGTGAACTGGCCACGCTGTACCAGGCCAATATTACCGTGATTCATTTCTCAAGTGCATACAATACACCGGCCAATAAGCAGGAAGAAGAAAGAAATTTTGAAACTTATGCGCACCACCTGAAAAGGGAGCTGAATAAATACAGGATTTACTTTCATTTAATGGAAGTGGCTTCGGTTTCAGATGCCATGGAATCATTACACAATAAGCACCCCTACGATGTGATGGCCATGGTGCGCAGGAATAAGACTTTCCTGGAAAAGCTTTTTACGAAAAGTTTCACCCAGGATATGGCTTTCATCACTACCAAACCTTTGTTGGTAATACCAGAGGAATAGGCTTTGGCAACAGGTAATGCAATACGTTCAACCTAATTTTAGCCAAAAAAAATGGATCTGAATTCGACCCTCATATTCCTTGCAGGATTGGTGATTATTATCCTGGGAGCCGAGTTTGTGTTGCGTGGTTCAGCACGACTGGCCGCACGGTTGGGCATCAAGCCCATCGTGATCGGGCTTACCGTGGTATCGGTTGGTACCAGCATGCCCGAACTGGCGGTGGGTATTGCCTCAGTAGCAGAAGACAAAGGGGCATTGGCAGTGGGGAATATCGCAGGGACGAATATGCTGAACATACTTTTCATCCTTGGCTTGAGTGCTGCCATCAGGCCACTGCCTTTGCAATTGCTTAGTATTCGTTTTGATGTGCCGGTGATGATCGTGTCGGCAGTGGGTCTCTTCCTGATGGCGCTCGATGGCAAACTGAGCAGGGCAGAGGGCCTCATACTCACCCTGGCCGCGGTAGCATATACCATCGCGCTGATTCGTATCAGCAAGAGGGAATCCGCAAAAATGCGTAAGGAATTTGCCGAGGAGTATGGACAGAAGGTGTTACTCAGAGAAAAAAATAGTTTTTGGTCGTGGACCGGCAATGTCGTGGTGTTGATAGCGGGACTTGCTTGTTGTATGCTGGGTGCCGAATTGCTGGTTGCTGGCGCTGTCAGTATTGCCCAGGCTTTGGGTGTTTCAGATGCAGTGATTGGTTTAACCATTGTGGCGATTGGTACCTCGGCGCCCGAGCTGGCTACCACCATCGTATCTACCATCAAAAACGACCGCGACGTGGCGGTGGGCAACCTGATTGGAAGCAGCATTTCAAACATACTTTTTATTCTCGGTGTTACCTGCGTGGTGGCGCCGAAGGGCGTGGATGTGAGCGAGGATGTGTTATGGCTCGACCTCCCGCTGGCTGCCCTGGTGGCCATTGTGTGTTACCCGGTGTTTCGCAGCGATCGCATGGTGTCGAGAAAGGAGGGTATTGCGTTTGTAACGGCCTACCTTTTGTACCTCGGCTTCCTGATATACCGGGCATTGTAAGTAAGTGCTGATAAAAATAAATGCTGAGGCATGTACTGGCATCGATTAAGCATAGAGGAAACCTTTGAATTGCTCCATTCCAGGCGAGAGGGCTTGAGCACGTCTGATGCCGAAGCAAGATTGCTGAAATACGGCCGCAACGAACTGGAAGAGGCAAAAAAGAAAAGCCCGCTCGGTATGTTGCTGCGCCAGTTCACGGATGTGATGATCCTGATACTGCTGGCGGCTGCCGTTATTTCAGGCATCATTGGCGATGTTACGGATACCATCGTCATACTCGTCATCGTTCTCCTCAATGCGATTGTTGGATTCTTACAGGAATATCGCGCCGAAAAAGCCATGCAGGCTTTGAAGCAGATGGCCGTCACCCAGGCGCGTGTACTGCGCGATGGAACCAACACACATATGCCCGCCACCATGCTGGTGCCAGGCGATGTGATCATACTGGAAGCCGGCAGCGCCGTTCCCGCCGATGTGCGCATCATTGAATCGGTGAATCTGAAAATTGAAGAAGCTGCGCTCACCGGTGAATCGCACGCCATAGAAAAGATAACGGGCGCATTGGAGGTAGATGATTTGCCTATAGGCGACCGAAATAACCTGGCCTTTAAAGGCACCTTCGTGACTTATGGTCGCGGTACCGGCGTGGTAGTGGCCACAGGTATGCAGACCGAACTTGGCCGCATTGCGAAAATGTTGCAGGAAGAAGAAACGCTCACTCCGCTGCAGCAGCGCATGGCAGCCTTCGGGAAAAAGCTCTCCGTAATAGTTTTGATCCTCTGCGTGCTGTTTTTTGTAGCAGGATGGCTGCGCGGCGAAGATGTGATGCGTATGCTGATGACCGCACTTTCACTGGCCGTGGCTGCCATTCCCGAAGCACTGCCCGCGGTGATCACCATTTCGCTGGCATTGGCGGCCAAGAGAATGATCAGGCTGAATAGTCTTATCAGGAAATTGCCTGCTGTAGAGACGCTCGGTTCCGTTACCTATATCTGCACCGATAAGACGGGTACCCTCACGAAAAACAAAATGCACGTTGAGAAATTATTTGTGGACGGCGCTGCATACGACAGAAAAGAAATTTCAACCATCAGGAAAAATGATACCATCAGGCTGCTGTTGCAATCATTTGCTCTCAACAATGATGCAGCAGTAGACGGAAGCAGTAAAATAATAGGCGACAGCACGGAGGTGGCGCTGCTGGAAGTGGCGCATGAAATGCAGATTGATACGGGCGACTGGCCGCGACTGGCAGAAATTGCTTTCGATTCGGAGCGAAAGCTGATGACTACTTTTCACCGCAATGATGGGAAAATTATTTCCTTCACCAAAGGAGCACCCGATATTTTATTGCAGCGATGCAAGGATGCAGACATCCCCAGGCTGCAGCAACAGGTTGATGCCATGGCAGCCGATGGCCTGCGCGTATTAGGATTTGCATACCGAAGCTGGGACCATTTACCCAAAAACCCGCAAAGTGAATTGCATGAAGTCGGGTTGCAGTTTTTAGGTCTGGCAGGCATCATCGATCCGCCGCGCGAAGAAGTGTTCGACGCCGTGGCACAATGTAAAACCGCGGGCATCGTGCCCGTAATGATCACCGGCGATCACCCGCTTACTGCCAAAGCCATTGCATCGCGCATAGGTATATTGAGCAGTGCAGATGACCTGGTGGTGACGGGCCAGGAACTGTCTGAAATGGATAATGAACAGTTCTTATCGAAAGTGGAAAAGATAAAAGTGTATGCCCGCGTATCGCCCGAACAGAAACTGCAGATTGTAAAAATGCTGCAACAGAAAGGGCACTATGTAGCCATGACAGGCGATGGTGTAAATGATGCTCCTTCGCTGAAACGCGCGAACATCGGCATAGCAATGGGTATTACCGGTACCGATGTATCGAAGGAGGCCGCGCACATGATCCTGCTCGACGATAATTTCTCCACCATCGTAAGGGCAATAAGAGAGGGAAGAAGGATCTACGATAACATCCTGAAATTTATCAAATACCTGATGACCACCAATTCGGGTGAGCTGTGGACGCTGCTGATGGGACCCATCCTTGGTCTGCCCGTTGCCCTGTTGCCGATCCATATCTTATGGATCAACCTGGTGTCGGACGGATTGCCTGCTATTTCTCTATCGTTCGAAAAAGCAGAGAAAGTCATTATGAATCGGCCGCCGCGCCCGCCGCAGCAAAGCGTTTTTGCAGACGGCCGCGGAAAGCATATGATATGGGTGGGTATGTTGATGGCCGCCATTGCGCTGTCGCTGCAAAGCTGGGCTATCAAGAATGGCTTGCACTGGCAGACGATCGTCTTCAACGTGGTATGCCTTTGCCAGATGGGGCATGTGCTGGCCATCAGGTCGGAGCACCAGTCGCTGTTTGCCCTGGGCATTTTCACCAACAGGCCGCTGCTCGGTGCCGTGCTGGTTGCCTTCGTGTTGCAGTTTATTATCACTTACGTGCCGTTTTTTCAACCGATATTTCAGACTGAAGCCTTATCATTGAATGAATTTTTGCTGGTAGGAATTGCTTCCTCAATTGTATTTTTCGCAGTAGAGTTGGAGAAATTGATTTTTCGGAAGAAAAGACTTGCCCGGAAGGGAACATTGGCTTAATTTCTAATTGTAAAAAGCAGGATATGGAAAAGGTACTTGTCACCACCGATTTTTCCGGCAATTCGTTGTCGGGATTGCGTTTTGCCATTCAACTGGCATCCCAACATGATGTGGAGCTGATATTTTTTCATGCGAATGATCTCTGGGATGATACCGTGTTCAGAGGCCCCGAGCAACTGGACATGATGAAGCGCGACCGTCAACGCATACAACAGGAACTGGAAGCGCTGGTGGCATCGGTCTATAATGAAATGAACGTAAAGCCTGGTAAATACAGTTGTGTTTGCTACTACCATATCGGTATTATCAATAGCATACTGCACTATGCCTCTGAACATGCCTGCAGTTTTATTTGCATCAGCACCCTCGGTGCGGGCAATATGAAGCTGGTGGGCTCCATCACCCGCGAGCTGATCTGCGAATCTCAGGTGCCGGTACTATGCATTCCGCGGCAGTATGAACCACAGCCGGTGAATGATATCCTGTATGCATCTGACATGCACGATTATGAAGCGGAATTGAAAAAGGTGATCGAATTTGCCAGGCCGCTTAATGCTGCCATTCTTCTTTTGCACATCGTGAACTCAGGAAAAGCATTAGCCGGCAAACAGGAGACCGAATCCCGCCTGCAAAAGCAATTTGGGCACAACATCTCGGTTATTTTCGAAGAAAAAATTCCTGATACCGATTTGGGAGAAAACATCGATATGGCTGTGTGGCGTTATTCGGCTTCTATGCTGGTGATGTTTACCAACCAAAAACGCAACCTGCTCGAGATGCTGTTTTCACCAAGCCGTACGGAGAAATATTCGGTGCGGACTAAGGTGCCGTTGCTGGTGTATGCTAAGGAGAAATAGGGCGGCAGAGACAAAGAAACTTTCAATCGCGCGGCTTCAAACCAAACTCAATCGCTGACTCCAGCGTATCAAGACTGATGTCTTTCAGCGACTTGAAACTGATGCAATAGCCCGTCACCTTGGCCTTGCCCAGTTTTTTACCAAAATTATCCGACAAGTAATTTTTGTCTTTCAATCCCATAATGTAAATCGAAATACCGGAGGTGTTGGCACTCATGCCCACCTGGAAAAACTCTTTGGTTTCACCGCTGGCGTATTTGATAGTATAGGCTCCATAACCAATGTTCGGGTTGGAGACAATTTTCCCCTCGGCGTTTTTGCCATCGAGAAACCACAATTTTCGTTTGCCAGACAATTGGAGAATACGTTTGTGCAGATCTTCCATCTCTTTACGTTTAGCTTCAGGCTGGCTGGAGAGGTAGGAGTTGATTTGTTGCTGGATGCTCATAAATCAGGTGTTGGTGATATACCAAATGTACCTTGTCCCACCACAGGGTCCACGGATAACCCATTCTCGGCGGGTGTTGGTGATATACCAAATGTACCTTGTCCCACCAGATTAAGCCGGGGCAAACGCGACAATTTAGGGGAGGTATCTTGCCAAATTGATTGAAAAAGTTTTATTATTGGTTATGATTCGTCAAATTCTTACCCTGCTGGCAGTCATTTTTGCCTCTCAGGCTTTTGCCCAGGTTCCCGGTATCCTGGGAAGATGGGATATGACCGTGCTCTACAATGGCAAGCCCCATCCTTCCTGGCTGGAGGTGGAGAAGTCCGGTTTCAAAACCCTGGTGGGTTCGTTTGTTGGCTTTTGGGGCAGTGCGCGGCCCGTGTCAGTAGTGCATTTCAAGGATGGACAGTTCAGTTTCAGCCTGCCGCCGCAGTGGGAGCCGGGTGAACATGATCTGAGGTTTGAAGGAAAATTGCAGGGCGATAGTCTTGTGGGCACCATGACCGACGCGGAAGGAAAAACGCACAGTTTTACCGCCGTGCGCGCACCTTTGCTAAAGCGAGATAAGGAACCGGTATGGGGTTCACCCATCAACCTGCTGAAACAAAACAGCCTCGAAAGCTGGCAGGCATTAGGAGAAAATCAATGGGTGGTGGAAAATGGTGTTTTGAAAAGTCCGAAATCCGGCGCTAACCTGGTAACGACCACCAGGTACAACGATTTCA
Organism: uncultured Chitinophagaceae bacterium; assembly: GCA_937958995.1. Lineage (GTDB taxonomy): Bacteria > Bacteroidota > Bacteroidia > Chitinophagales > Chitinophagaceae > CALCIN01. The sequence continues at coordinate 330,825 of CALGAP010000007.1, read as the reverse complement.
AATTGCATATCGAATTCCGCTGCCCCAGGGGAAGCAATAGCGGGGTATACCTGCGCGGACGTTACGAAGTGCAGATCGAAGACAACTATGGCCGCGAGCCCGAGAAACATCTGCTTGGTGCCATCTACGGTTTTCTCACTCCCAGCGAAATGGCTGCAAAACCGGCAGGAGAGTGGCAATCTTATGATATCACTTTGGTGGGAAGAATGGTGACCGTTGTTGCCAATGGCAAGACGATTATCTGCAACCAGCAAATTCCCGGCATCACCGGCGGCGCGCTCGACAGCAATGAAGGCGAGCCCGGACCTATTTACCTGCAGGGAGATCATGGCCCGATAGAGTTCAGGAATATAATCATCACTCCTGCTAAATAAGATCCGGCCAGGGTAAAAAGTGCGAGTCAATTATTAAGGCAATTTTCATTAGCGTGTAAAATGTGTAAAAAAACGGCGGCAATATTGCCGCCGCTTTTGTTTCAAAACTGCGTGCTTATGCGTGAAGCTAATAGCCTGGGTTTTGCATCGCCTGTTTTTGTTCAGGCGTCAATGCCACACCATTCATTTGAATTCCGTCGAGGAATGTCTGCGGTATGGGGCGCAACAAATGACGCTCCTGGATATTCGGAGCTGCATCCGGGTTAAATACCTTGGCGCGTTGTATCAGCGTCTTGGTGCGCGAAAGATCCTGCCAGCGCAGGTATTCCCCAGCCAGTTCGCGCGCTCTTTCATTCAGCACAAAACTTAATGCCCGGTCATAGTCGGAGGTCAGGCCAAGCTTGCTGTTGATATACTGATCGCTTGCCGGCAAATTATTCATATCAGTCACTGCCAGGCTGGCCGAAGCGGCTGTGGTTACAGGAATATTATTTGATTCATAGTATGAATTTTCAGGGAAAAATGAAGGCGGAATATTCTGGGGATTTGCGCTAGGTGCAGCGCCGCCATCATAGTATGCCGCGCGGTCTTCACCATCCATGTATTCTGCCCTTTGTCTTACGGCGTTGATATAAGGCAACGCATCGTTGTAAGAGCCTTGTCCGAGTTTAGCCAGGCGAATCTTCGCTTCTGCCGCAACCAGGTAAGTTTCTGCTGAGCGGGCGAGTGTTATATCGCGCAGTCCATCCACGTCATTGAAACCTGCCAGGCGGCTGCCGTCCATGAATTTACTCAGCGAGGGGAACTTGCGCGAATCAATCAGCAATGCGCCATCTTCGGTGGTGCCGGTAGGAAAGGCCACGTATACGTGAGGAATTGTCTTACCGGTAGGACCATACACCACCGAATTGTTGAGGTACACGCCTGGAAAACGATTATCGCCGGGTTGGTTGATTACATACATGATGCCCAGGTCGCCGTTCTCATAATAGCCACCCGACGCGCCATTCACTTTGTGTTTTGTACGGAAACTCTTCCAGAAGCGTGAGTCATTGACCAAATCATAGATCCTGTACATGTAATAAGTGGGTGAGAGGCGGCTGTAAGGACGATCGCCGGTCAGGTCGCGCTGCATTTGCTGCACGTCTTCATAACGCGACACAAAATACAGGTGCTGCGTGTTCACGCCGTTGGCGGAAAGCTCGTTGGTAAACTGCGCGGAGAGAATGATTTCAGGCAGCGTTTCATTAGGACCGTTGGGTGCGGTGTATTTCCACAGGTCAGCAAAATTGGGAGCCAGCGGATGATTGGCAATCACCTCCTCGCATAAGGGAATGATGGCATTCAGATCAGCTGCTTTGGTATCTGAGTTCCACGCGTCGTTGATCTCGCTGGCGCGGCTCAGGTAAGCTTTGGCCAGGAAATGCGCGGCGGCATCTCTCGTGATCCTGGCCGGGGCGCCGCTATTAGGCAACAGATCATAAGCCTGCTTCAAATCTGCAATGATCACATCAAACACTTCTTTCGGAGTGGCACGCGTAAATTCAAGCTGAACAGAACTGATGGGTTCTGTCTGCAAGGGCACGCCGCCATACTGGCTAACCAGTCGCAGGTAGCAATAGCCGCGGAAGAAATAGCCTTCGCCCAGCGCAGTCTTCTTGATGTCATCTGAAGTGGATTCGCTGGCAGTGGCATTAGCAATGATCAGGTTGGCATGTCCCACGCCTACATACAGGTTGTCCCATTGTGCTTCGGCCGGAACAGTATTGCCATTATTAGGGGTAACGAACGGTCCGAAGGTATTGCCATACGAGTTGTACATCTCATTGGAAGGGTCGCCGCCAACGCGAAATTCATCTACGCCATAACACATGGTAGAGAATGCCATTTCACCATTGAAAGGCGCGGCAAAGATGTGATGATAGGCGCCAACGACCAGCTCCTTAATACCAGCGTCGGTCTTGAAATAATCCTGTCCTCTTACTGTTTCGAGGTTTTCGTCCAGGAACGATTTTTTACATGATAATGTAACCATCGCTGTCAGCGTGGTCACAAGCATTATACTGAGTGATACTTTTTTCATTTCTGACATTTTTTTAATTAAAACCCTGCATTGAGACCAATTGTAAAGCCACGGTTTGAAATGCTTGATTGAACATCCATATCCATAAACTTGATCTGCGAATACAGCATGCCCGGGTTGGTGGCCTGGAAGTAAACTCTCAGGCTCGACATGTGCAGTTTCTGCAGCACGGCCGCGGGCAGATTGTACGAAGCTGAAATATTCCTGATCTTGAGGAAACTGGCTTTTTTATAACCGAGCGCCGGTGCATAAGCATCGCCGGAAGCAACCGAATAGATCGGCTTCTGGTATTCCGCGTCCTGGTTGTTTTCTGTCCAGTAGTCAATCTTACGCTGGTTGCCACGTGCTGTCTGCGATTCACCGCCGGTATTGAACCAGTAGTTCAGCCTGCCATATATGAAGAAAGCCAACTCAAATCCTTTATAGGTGAGCGTGTTGGTCATACCTACAATCCACCTGGGTCTTGTGTGACCAATGATCTTGCGGTCATTGTTGGCATCAATCTTATCGTCGCCGTTCAGGTCGGCGGGTCTTACATTACCCGGGGTAAAATTGTTACCGTTCTGCGCAAATTTTTTCAACAATGGTGTGTCAGCATATTGCCACAAGCCTGCGCTGGCAAAACCATATATCACACCAATGGGCTGGTTAATGAACCAGTTGTTCACGATCTCATCCTGTTTGCCATTCGACAGCGACACGATCCTGTCTTTCTGGTAAGAGGCATTGGTGATGGTTATCCATTGAAAATTCCGGGTAGAGATGTTTACGGTTGTCAACACGATATCAAAACCTTTGTTGGCTGTCTGACCAATATTCTGATAGGTATCGATATAACCCGTCACAGTCGGTATTCTCCGGTTCATGATCAGGTCTTTGGTGCGGCTGGTGTAAACATCAATGGTACCGGAAATCCTTCTGTTTACCAGGCTGAAATCAACACCTACGTTATACTGCGTGGTCTTTTCCCAGTCGAGCGCCGTGTTAGGATAAGTGCTCTGCGGCAATGAACCGGGTGTTGCGCTGCTAAGGAATGGATAAAAAAGCGGGTTGATACCACCCTTGGTGGCATAGGCTGCTACGGCCGAGTTGCCGGTAACGCCAGCGCCTAAACGAAGCTTAAGGTCATTTACCCAGCCGACGTTTTGCATGAAATTTTCCCGCGAAATACGCCAGGCCAGGGCCGCGCTGGGGAATAGCGAGAATTTGTTTCCATCATCATACAGTTGCGAAGCACCGTCGGAACGCACCGAGATAGTGGCCAGGTATTTATCATCATATCCATAATTCACCCTGGCCATATAGCTCACCAGCTGCCGCTTGATCAGGTCCTGGTTGCGCGTAATAGAGAGGTTGGCGGCAGGTATGGTGGCTGAATTCAGCGCGTACCACTTTTGGCTGGCAAAAGGTATGCCCGTGCCCCTGATTGTATGAATAGGATCTGATACGTATTTGGTGGCGCTTTGCAGCAAGGTGACGCCTACACTGTGACGGCCGATTTCTTTGTCATAATACACCAGGTTGTCCAAAGTCCATGAACGCACTTTTGATTCCCGCAGCGATGCACCGTTGATACCGCTGCTGGCGGTTGACTGGCCATCGATATAAATACCGTTGGTGAAAGTGGAGAAGTCGGGACCGAAATTAAATCGGTATTTGAGACCTTTCAGCACGGGCACCATGGCGCCAAGGTCAACCTGCGCAAACATGCTTCCGAATGCGCGTAATGTAACGCGTTGGTCCTGGGTGTATTTCCATTCGTCAATAACTGTCTTGATGGCAACATCGCCGCCTGGATAGATCACGCGGTTGCCATTGGCATCGTAGGGCACCGCATAGCGGAATATCCTGCGCGCAGATTCATAAATGCTGGTGGCGGGTGAGCCTACAAACGAACCGATCACAGTATTTGATTGCCCGAACTCCTGCGTGCTGTGGGCCACGTTAATATTGAGACCCATATTGAACCATTTGGTGGCCTGCAGTTCCACGCTGGCCTTGCCGGAGTAGCGGGTAAATTTTTGTCCGATGGAAGTGCCCTTATTGTTGAGGTAACCAAAAGAGGCATAGGCCTTTATTTTATCCGTACCGCCGCTAACGCTGATGGTATTATCGGTAGTAATGCCTGTTTGCGATACCATGCCGGTCCAGTCGGTATTGTCAACTTTAGAACCATCCCAGGTGCCGTCGGCCCATCCTTTTTCAATATTGGCCCAGGCGGCAGGGTCCGCCGTGGCCAGGAAAATGTCTTTGTCATTGTCAATCGTTGGCTGGTCGCCGCGCGGGCGGTTGTTGGGGTTACTGTAATAAACAGCCCAGCGCCTGAACTCTATGTATTCAGCCGCGTCCATAATGGGTGCCCAGTCCCTGATCTTTTCGAAGGTTACTGTATTAAAAAGATTCAGTTGCACCTTGCCGGCCCTGGCCTGTTTGGTGGTAACGATCACCACACCATTGGCGCCACGCGATCCGTAGATGGCGGTGGCTGACGCATCTTTCAGCACATCGATGCTTTCAATGTCGTTAGGATTAAGATATTCAATTCCACCGGTGGTTAAGGGGATATTGTCAACCACGAACAACGGCGAGTTAGATGCAGTGAGTGAGCGCACGCCGCGGATGGAGATGCTGCCCACCTGGCCGGGACGTTCATTGGAGGTGATGTCCACACCAGCCACTTTACCCTGCATGGCCTGCAAGGCATTGTCGACAGGACGGCTTCGGATATCTTTCTGGTTGATGCCCGCCACCGAGCCGGTCACGTCTTTTCTTCGGACCGTGGCATAGCCGATCACCACCACATCATCGAGCGCAGAATTGCTTAGCTCGAGCGTGATGTTGATTTGATTTCTGTTGTTGATGGGCACTTCCTGTTCAGTAAATCCTACAGATGTAATTACCAGGACAGAGGTTCCTGATGGTGCCGAAAGTGAATAATTTCCCTCAGTGTCGGTAGCAGTGGCTACGGACGAACCTTTTATTTTCACGGTGGCTCCTGGCACAACTTTACCCGTTGCGTCCGTGACTTTACCTGAGACCTGGAAGTTTTGGGAAAATGAGAACTGTGCAGTTAGCAATAGCAGCAAAACGATGCACGCATTCCGCTGCAGGCGAGATTTTCCTTTCATATAGCAGGTTGTTTTATTGGGGCAATAGCAATACCAACCTAAATTTATTATCCTGCCCAAGGGTAATCATCCTGACCCGTCCTGTTAAGCGGCCATATTTTACGCAATCGTTCCCGGAACCGGCAATTCGTTGATAACGACCTGCCATTCTTTTATTGATCTATATCCCGTAATTGGTCAAAAGAGTAAAGAGAGGAGGGGTGACTAATGAAGAACAGCGTACAATTTTTCGTGGACAAACATCATCAAGATATTCCAACCACATCTTGTTAAACCACCTTAACATAGCTTGTTTTGAGGCGACATTTAAGCAGATTGTTGAGGCCGTTCTACGTCTTGCCCTAAGGAAGGTAATGGTTTGTTTTTTGTGTATTTAGAAGTAAAATACACACTTATGAAACACGTATTTATTGCATTGCTTTTGGCGGGCTTTACGCTGAGTGCCAGCGCCCAGCAAAAGGTTAAAGTGAAGACGCAAGACGTACCTGCCAATGTTCAGACAGCTTTAAAAACTGCATTTCCTGATGCAAAAGACATAGACTGGACTTTGAAAGAAGGTATGTACAAAGCATCGTTTGAAGTGAATGGTAAGGATCATTTTGCCAAAATTACCAACGATGGGCAGGTAAAAGTTAAAGGTTCGGAAATCATGGCCAACCAGCTTCCTGAAGCAGTTACATCAGCTATTAAATCGGCCTATGCCAACTGGAAAATAGATGATGTATTTCAACTGGAGGAAGATGGTACTACCAGTTATTTGATTGAACTGGACGGTCATCCCGACAAACATGTTTACTATACGGCCGACGGCCAACTGGTAAAGGAAACAGAAGATGAAGGATAGTTGCATTTTGTGCCTTATTTAGTGATAAAAGAGCTTCCCTGTAGGGGAGCTTTTTTTGTTTAAACGGTCGCCCGGGTTAGTGATCTGTTCTGTATATTGGGCGCTCAAAAACACGATTGATGAGAAACTTAAAACTGTTGTTACTATTGCTCATTACTAATCATGCATTGGCTCAGAAAGTCTCGTTCAAGATTCCTTATGAAAAGTTTACCCTGGACAATGGTCTACAGGTAATTTTTCATATCGACAAATCCGACCCCGTGGTTGCTGTGTCGCTGACAGCGCATGTGGGCTCGGCCCGCGAAAAAGAGGGAAGAACGGGTTTTGCCCATTTGTTTGAGCACCTGTTGTTCCTGGAGTCGGAAAATCTTGGCAAGGGCGGTCTCGACAAACTCAGCGCCCGTGTGGGCGGCTCTGGCGCCAATGGCTCTACCAGCCGCGACCGTACCAACTACCTGCAAACCGTGCCCAACGATGCATTGGAAAAAATGCTGTGGGCCGAGGCCGACAAACTTGGCTGGTTTATCAATACCGTGACTGAGCCCGTGCTTGCCAAGGAAAAACAGGTGGTGAAAAACGAAAAGCGCCAGTCTTACGATAATGTTCCTTATGGTCATAACTCCTACGTTATAGACAAGCATCTTTTCCCAAAAGGTCATCCATACAGCTGGCAGGTGATCGGTTCGCTGGATGATTTGCAAAACGCCACGCTTGAAGACGTAAAAGAATTTTTCCGACGCTGGTATGTGCCCAACAATGTGACGCTGGTGGTGGCGGGTGATTTTGACCCGGTGCAGGCAAAGAAATGGGTACACAAATATTTTGATGAGATAAAAAGGGGAGAAGAAGTAAAGAAATTGCCCAAAATGCCTGGACAAGTGCCGCAGACCGTGAAACTGTATCACGAAGATAATTTCGCGCGATTGCCGCAGCTCACAATGGCATGGCCTACGGTAGAACAGTATCACCCCGACTCCTATGCGCTGAATGTGCTGGCGCAATACCTCAGCCAGGGCAAGAATGCTCCTTTTTACAAAGTGATTGTAGAAGACAAAAAGCTGGCGCCTAATACCAGCATGTTTCACCGCACTTCAGAACTGGCAGGCAATATGCAACTCACTATTCGCGCTTTTGCCGATAAGGATCTTGACGATGTAATGAAGGCCGTGGAAGAAGCTTTTGCCAAATTTGAAAAAGAAGGTATCAGCGAGAAAGACCTCGCGCGCATCAAGGCCGGACAAGAGCGACAATTTTATAATTCATTATCGAGCGTGCTGGGTAAAGGCGTGGTGCTGGCCAACTACAATATTTTCGCCGGCGATCCGGGTTTTGTGGAGAAGGATATCAACAATATTCTCTCCGTGACCACTGCTGATGTAAAACGCGTGTATAAAAAATATATCAAGGGAAAAAATTATGTAGCCACCAGTTTTGTTCCCAAAGGCAAACCCGATCTCGCGCTCGCCAACTCCCAGAAAGCTGAAGTGGTGGAAGAAAAAATTGCAGCAAATGATAACGAGCGCGTTGATCCCAATGTGAATGCTACTTATGAAAAAACACCCAGCAGTTTCGACCGCAGCAAGGAACCGCCTTATGGTCCCGAACCCAAACTGGCAATTCCCCAGGTATGGCAATCCAAACTCGGCGAGATTCGTGTGTCGGGTATCGAAAACAAGGAAGTGCCCCTGGTGCAATTTGACCTGGTGATTGATGGAGGATTATTGTTGGAAAATATTGATAAGGTGGGTGTTGCTAATCTGCTGGCAAAAATGTTGATGCAGGGTACCAGGAACAAAACGCCGCAAGAACTGGAAGAAGCCATTCAGCAACTGGGCTCAGCCATCAGTGTATCGGCAAGCGTGGAAGATATCCGCATACAGGTAAGTTCGCTTGCGCGTAATTTTCAACAGACCGTCGCGCTCGTAGAAGAAATTTTGCTGCAGCCGCGCTGGGACGCGAAAGAGTTTGAACTGGTGAAGCAATCGGTACTCAGTCAGCTGAGGCAACAGGAAGGCGAACCCAATGCGCTTGCACAACGACAATTCAACGAGCTGGTATATGGCAAAGACAATATCCGGTCTAAAAATGTGTTGGGCAATGTGGCCTCTGTAAGCGCCATTACGCTCGACGATTTAAAGGACTATTATAACAATTTTGTTTCCCCGAATGTGGCGCGGCTGCTGGTGGTAGGAGCGATTGACAAAAATGCTTTCACCTCAGCTTTTAAGAATCTTGCCGCCAATTGGAAAGGAAAGAAAGTTGAAATACCGAAATGGCCGGTTTCAACAGCAAATGCTGGCGCGAAAGTTTATTTCTACGATGTGCCCGATGCCAAACAATCCGTATTGCGCATAGGATATCCCGCGCTGGCAGCCACCGACCCGGATTATTATCCCGCTACCGTGATGAATTACATTTTAGGTGGTGGCGGTTTTGCTTCGCAACTCACGCAACAACTGCGTGAAGGAAAAGGATATACCTATGGCATCAACTCGAGTTTCCAGGGTACGCATACGCCAGGACCTTTTGTGATTGGCAGCAGCGTAAGAAGTAACGTGACCTATGAATCGGTGCAGCTGATAAAAGATATCGTGGAAAGTTATGCAGATAAGTATAACGAAAACGACCTGGAGACAACCCGGAGTTATCTCATCAAGAGCAATGCGCGCGCGTTTGAAACATCGTTTGCGAAACTGAACCTGCTCGACAACATCACGAAATACAACTGGAAGCCCGATTATATTCTCGAGCGCGAGAAGATTGTGAAAGGCATGACTGTCGAAAAGATCAAAGCGCTGGCGAAAAAATACCTGGATTCAGGAAAAATGTCGTGGCTGGTAGTAGGCGATGCCAAAACGCAATTGGAGCCTTTGAAAAAACTGGGATTAGGCGATCCCGTAATGTTGAGAGAGCCTGTAAAAGGGTTTTAAGTAATTATTGATTGATATAAGTCGGGCCGCGGCCCCAAATTTGCAGCTAAATTAAAAATCCTCGCTTATGAACGAATTAATCAAGCAAATAGTTGACAAGACGGGCATACCCGCCGACAAAGCGCAACAAGTATTGGGTGTAGTATCCAATTTTGTAAAGCAGAAGTTCCCGCAATTTGGCGGCCAGATCGATTCATTACTGAGTGGCGGCGGAGCCGGCGCTGGCGAAGGCGACAGTCCTCTTGGCGATATTGGCAAGAAGCTCGGCTTTTAAAGCGTTCGCAACGAGTTCGCCCTGCTCAGGGTAAATCTAAAATCCTTGTTGCCTGCTGCGGCGTGCCGCCTGGTTTTGCAAATAAAACCATCTTAGCTCCCTTCACCGGGAGAAAGATGGTTTTTATTTTTTTAATTGGAAACGGCCTGGCAACTATTTATAATAAGCTGCCTATGCAACAGATTTCTGGCTCGGTTTTTTCGGTCGATAAAAGCAGCAGGAAACGCGCAGCGCCTGTCTTGACAACAGAGATCTGATCTTCCCTAATCTACCCCTTTGCCCGCCATTGCTTCAGCGGGGCGGGATTAAACCAGGTAACCGATAGTTTATTAAGGGACCCTTATTTACCAACACCAATTTTTGCAAAGCAGAATCGCAGGAACAAGCTGTACATGCACTGGCCTAACCACAGGATCGGAAATCAAGTTCATGAATGAGATGATGTAGTTCCGGAGCTTCTGATATTCATTGAACCTTTAAATTTTTCATTATGAAAAAGCAACGCACAACGTTTTTCGCCAACCTGTTTGGCGCAAAGGGTAAACCCGCAGAGTCGGTTAAAACCACGCCGGTCGTTATTACCTCTTATTCACAGCCGCATGTATTACAGCAAAGAATGAAAGAAGAACAAATGACACATGGTGAAACGGTGACCGCAAACATTTCACCCGTGCGGCTGGAAAACGCTTATGGCAAAATGGTGATGTACTTCTGTCCCATGCAAACGCTTGAAGTGCTCAATCACCAGGCCCCCGGCGATGGAGGAAATATCCCTATACAAGCAACTGTTGAAGGTTTGGCAGTACCCGGCAACCAGAAGCCCGGTTTGTACACATTGAAAAATGTAAAGCTGAGCTCCAACGGAACCATCCAGGTACATGCCACATCCACGACAGAATGGGAGATGGTATGAGCGCAAAATCCGAATAAATAAATCCGATGTCCGGATCGCCCGTTGCTTTTTTATATTTGATTCGGATTTCGGATCTATTTATCCGGATTTTTTAGCGCCTGCATGGATCATTTCCTGAATATATTCTTCTTCGCGTTTCATACAGCCTGGACATTATTCAACATGGTCGGCTGGATATTTGCCTCAACCCGGCGATGGAACCTGGTCACATTAACGCTCACCGCAGTTTCCTGGTTTGTGCTCGGCATCTGGTATGGCTGGGGTTATTGCCTTTGCACCGACTGGCATTGGCAGGTGCGTCGTAACCTCGGTTACCACGATGAATCAAATTCTTATATTCATTTCCTCGTACTAAAACTTACCGGTATTAATGCCAACCCGCAATTAGTGGAGTATGGTACTTTAACAGGCTTTTTGATAGCATGCACTATGAGTATCATGCTCAACGTGCGCGACTATAACTTAAGGCGCAAGCATAGCAAGTAACTGATCGAGCAGTGGTGCCTGCCCGGGATTTATTTTGTCCTTTGCTGTGGCCACCGGCATCCATTGCACTTTGTCAATTTCGGGGAAAGACTGCCGCCGCCCGCTTTTTGGTGGCCATTCAATTTCAAACTCATTGCTGGTGATATGCGATGGATCGATATCCGCTTCCACCGCCCAGGCGATTATTTCCTTACCGCTTTTCTGCTTTACCGGTTTCAGCGAAATGAATCTGCCAGATACGTCCAGTCCCGTTTCTTCTTTCCATTCCCGTTTTGCCGCATCCAACGGTTCTTCATTACCGTTATATTCGCCTTTTACAATACTCCATGCCCCCAGATCTTTGTTTTTCCAGAACGGTCCTCCCGGATGCGCCAGCAGCACTTCCAGTTGATCACCAACCAAACGATAAGGAATGATTCCGGCAGATTTCTTCGCAGGCATGTTGACAATTAATGTTTAACCCCGCCCTTCCTCTTCCCCGCTTGCGACAGGGAAGAGGTTCACCGGCGGCCCGCCCCAGTGACAGGGAGGGTAAATGAGTTTGAGTGGTGTGGTATAGTGCAACAGTAAGTTACGAAGAATTGGGTTTCGGGTCGTAGGCAACGCTACACCGAAACACTTTCTGGCCCGATTTCGGCCCTATATTAGTTATGCTACATAACATTCATTATTTCCGTGTTTGCAAATGCACCAGTGTATTTATTTGCCCGATTTGGGGAAGTTGTTCCCAACACGGGGAGTGATTATGTGAAACTAAAACCTTATGAGACAGGCCTCTGCCATTGACCTCCTCATTTTTATTAATAAATAATGGCTGTTAAGCAGTAAGCCCGCGCGAAAAACGAGAATTGATCCATTTTTAACCGTACCCTATTTCTTTTTTGAGAAAGAATCATCAGGCAACAATCAATAATCAATGTGTATATCAGGCATGAATTAATACCTGACATGTTGATGGTTGACTATTTCTTCACACAACCAGAAACAGCTTCTGTATGGCGCGAACAAAAACCGCGAGCCCGAGGGCTGCAAAAAACGGAGCACAAAACATAACCAGGAAATCGCCCAAAGCAAAAAGCGCTCCCTCCCGATTAAAAGGCACCAACGGAAACGGTCACCATGCAGAGCATGCATTTACACCGGAGCAACTGCGGCAACTGTCAGGTTTTTTCGATAACCGCGAATTGCTGCGGGTGTTGACAGAAGTGAAGAACGGCAATTTCAGCGTGCGCATGCCGATAGACCAGGTGGGACTGAGCGGGAAAATTTGCGATACGCTGAACGAGATCATCGCGATGAATGAAAAAATGATGGCGGAATTTACGCGCGCCCGTAATTCCGTTGGTAAACAAGGCCAGCTTACCCAACGTATAGAACTGCCCAATGCAAAAGGATCCTGGAGCACTGGCATTGAATCGCTCAACACGCTCATCAGCGACCTGGTGCATCCCACTATTGAGATTGCGCGCGTGATCAGTTCGGTGGCCAAAGGCAATCTCTCGCAGGAAATGCCGCTCGAAATCGGCGGTCATACCCTGCAGGGTGAATTCGGGCGCATTGCGAAAGAAGTGAACACCATGGTATCGCAGCTCAACCTCTTCTCCATGGAAGTTACCCGCGTGGCGCGCGAAGTGGGCTCAGAAGGCAAACTGGGCGGACAGGCAAAAGTGAAAGGCGTGGGTGGAGTATGGAAAGACCTGACTGATTCGGTGAACCAGATGGCGAGCAACCTCACTGCACAGGTGCGCAATATCGCTGACGTAACTACCGCCGTTGCCAAAGGCGACCTGTCGAAAAAAATTACGGTGGATGTAAAAGGGGAGATACTCGAGTTAAAGAACACCATGAACACGATGGTGGATCAGCTGAACTCATTTGCCTTTGAAGTGACGCGCGTGGCGCGTGAGGTAGGCACCGATGGGAAGCTTGGCGGCCAGGCGCAGGTAAGAGGTGTGGCCGGCACCTGGAAAGACCTGACCGATTCCGTAAACCAGATGGCCAGCAATCTTACTGACCAGGTGCGAAATATCGCTGAAGTAACCACTGCCGTAGCCAAGGGCGACCTCAGCCGCCAGATTACGGTGGATGTAAAAGGTGAAATCCTGGAGCTGAAAAATACCATCAACACGATGGTGGATCAGCTGAACTCTTTTTCTGCCGAAGTAACGCGCGTGGCGCGTGAAGTGGGCACTGAAGGTAAACTGGGCGGACAAGCGAAAGTGAAAGGCGTGGGCGGTGTATGGAAAGACCTGACCGATAATGTGAACCAGATGGCGAGCAATCTCACCGCGCAGGTGCGTAATATCGCTGAAGTGACGACCGCCGTGGCGCGCGGCGACCTCTCGCGTAAAATTGATGTGGACGTGAAAGGCGAGATCCTGGAGCTGAAAAACACCATGAATACAATGGTGGACCAGCTCTCTTCTTTCTCGCAGGAGGTGACGCGCGTGGCGCTGGAAGTGGGAACAGAAGGAAAACTCGGTGGACAAGCCAAAGTGAAAGGCGTGGGTGGAGTATGGAAAGACCTGACCGACTCCGTGAACCAGATGGCCAGCAATCTCACTGCACAGGTGCGCAATATTGCCGACGTGACTACTGCTGTGGCTCGCGGCGACCTCTCGCGCAAAATTGACGTGGATGTGAAAGGAGAAATTCTTGAACTGAAAAATACCATCAACACGATGGTGGACCAATTGAACTCATTTGGTTCGGAAGTTACCCGCGTGGCGCGCGAAGTAGGCTCAGAAGGCAAACTGGGCGGCCAGGCCGATGTGCCCGGCGTAGGAGGTACCTGGAAAGACCTAACTGATTCTGTAAATAAAATGGCGAGCAACCTCACCTCGCAGGTGCGCAACATAGCCGAGGTGACGACGGCCGTAGCTCGCGGCGACCTCTCGCGCAAGATCGACGTGGATGTGCGCGGTGAAATGCTCGAGCTAAAAAACACCATCAACACGATGGTGGACCAGCTGAACTCATTTGCCTTTGAAGTAACGCGCGTGGCGCGCGAAGTGGGCACCGATGGTAAGCTGGGCGGACAGGCCGATGTGCCGGGCGTGGGCGGTACCTGGAAAGACCTGACCGATTCGGTAAACCAGATGGCGAGCAACCTCACCGCACAGGTGCGCAATATTGCCGAAGTGACCACCGCCGTCGCGAAGGGTGACCTTAGCCGCAAGATTACGGTGGATGTGAAGGGAGAAATTCTTGAATTGAAAAACACCATCAATACGATGGTGGACCAGCTGAACTCGTTTGCATTTGAGGTGACGCGCCTGGCGCGTGAAGTGGGCTCGGAAGGTAAACTGGGCGGACAGGCCGACGTGCCGGGAGTAGGCGGCACCTGGAAAGACCTTACCGATTCGGTAAACCAGATGACCGGCAACCTGACTGCGCAGGTGCGCAATATTGCCGAAGTAACCAAGGCCGTGCAAGGCGGTGACCTGTCGAGAAAAATTACGGTGGATGTGAAGGGAGAAATTCTTGAATTGAAAAACACCATCAACACGATGGTGGACCAGCTGAACTCATTTGCTTTTGAAGTAACGCGCGTGGCGCGTGAAGTGGGTACGGAAGGAAAACTGGGCGGGCAGGCCGAAGTGAAAGGCGTGGCCGGCACCTGGAAAGACCTCACTGATTCGGTGAACATGATGGCGAGCAATCTTACCAGCCAGGTGCGCGGCATTGCAAAGGTGGTGACGGCCGTGGCTACGGGTAACCTGAAACAGAAGCTCACCATCGTGTCGCGTGGTGAAGTAGCGCAATTGATCGATACCATCAACGAAATGATAGACACGCTTGCCACTTTTGCCGACCAGGTAACTACCGTGGCGCGCGAAGTAGGTGTGGAAGGTAAACTTGGCGGACAAGCCAGCGTGCCGGGCGCCTCGGGCATATGGAAAAACCTGACGGAAAACGTGAACCAGCTGGCGCAAAACCTAACCACGCAAGTGCGCTCCATCTCAGAAGTGGCCAGCGCGGTAACCAAGGGCGACCTTACACGAACCATTCGCGTGGAAGCAAAAGGCGAAGTGGAAGCGCTGAAAGACACCATTAACCAGATGATCTCTAACCTGCGCAAAACCACCTTGCGCAACCAGGAACAAGACTGGCTGAAATCGAACCTCGCCAAATTTGGACAGATGTTGCAAGGCCAGCGTGATTTGGATACAGTAACACAACGCATTCTCTCAGAACTGGCTCCGGTGGTAAGCGCGCACTATGGCGCCTTTTACATTTTGCAGCAGAAAGAAGAAAGTCCGAACGGCAAACTGAAATTATTTGCCAGCTATGGTTATAAACCCGGCAAGAATATGCCCGATGAATTTGCCATTGGTGAAGGACTGGTAGGGCAGGTGGCTTTTGAAAAAGAAAGAATCATTCTCAATAATGTCCCAACCAACTATATCAAGATCAGTTCAGGTTTGGGCAAGGTAACACCATCGCACCTGATCATTCTGCCAGTATTGTTCGAAAACAATGTGAAGGCGGTGATCGAACTAGCTTCGCTCGACCAGTTTAGTGAAATACACCTCGACTTCCTTACACAGCTTACCGAAAGTATCGGCATCGTGCTGAATACCATTGAGGCGAACACCAGAACGGAAGAGCTGCTGGCCCAATCTCAATCGCTGGCCGGTGAGCTCAAGATTCAACAGGAGGAATTGCGCCGCACCAACGACGAGCTGCAGGAAAAGGCATTGTTGCTGGTAAAACAGAAAAACGAAGTGGAAGCCAAGAACCGGGAAGTGGAAGACGCCCGCCGTTCGCTGGAAGAAAAAGCAGAACAACTTACGCTGACCTCGAAATACAAATCGGAGTTTCTGGCAAACATGTCGCACGAGTTGCGTACGCCTTTGAATTCGCTGTTAATTCTTGCGCAGCAGTTATATGAAAATGCGGAAGGCAATCTTACCGATAAACAAATCCGCTACGCGAAAACGATTCATAGTTGTGGCGACGACCTGATTCAACTGATCAATGATATACTCGATCTTTCAAAAATTGAATCTGGTTTTATCACTGCCAATTTTTCAAAGGTTCGTTTCGGTGAGATCGCTGGTTTTGTAGAAACTACATTCAAACCGATATCCGAGGCGCGACACCTGCGCTTTACAATTGATGTGGATTCCAACCTCCCCGATTCAATTGAAACAGACCTGCAGCGTTTGAACCAGATTTTAAAAAACCTGCTTTCGAACTCATTTAAGTTTACCGAAAAGGGTGAAGTAAAACTGCGCATGTATGAAGCGCAGCAGAATTGGCGGCCGGGCAATCCAAGTTTGGACAACGCGAAGAAAGTGGTAGCCTTTGCCATCAGCGATACAGGCATCGGCATACCGCAGGAAAAGCAGAATATCATTTTCGAAGCCTTCCAGCAGGCCGAAGGCTCTACCAGCCGTAAATATGGCGGTACCGGGTTGGGGCTTTCAATCAGTCGCGGACTAGCTGAACTGCTGGGCGGAACTATTGAGCTGGAAAGTCAACCGGGAATGGGCAGCACATTTACCCTTTTCCTTCCCTCTGAAAATCCTATGTCTGCAGCACCGCCGAAAGATGACAAAGCGTTTCATTACCAGGTAAGCGATGCCCCGGCCGAAATCGATAGCCTGCTCTACAGCATTCGCACCACACCCGATGTAACAGATACAACCGGTCTGCATATTGTAAATGAAATGATCAACGAGGCCGGAGATGACCGCAACAACATACAGCCGAATGAAAAAGTGGTGCTGGTAGTGGAAGATGATCTGCGTTTTGGTAAAATCGTGATTGAAAAAGCGCACCAGTATGGACTGAAAGCGATAGTGGCAACGGACTATATCGAAGTGTTCGATTTCATCAGCCGTTTTTTACCCGTGGCCATTACACTGGATGTTAAGTTGCCCGATACCAGCGGCTGGAAAGTACTCGAGCTTTTGCGCAACGATCTCAACTATCGCCATATCCCTGTTTATTTGGTATCGGGTGAAGAGAACCGCAACCTGGCGTTGCAACGCGGCGCCCGCAGTTTTTTCCAGAAACCCCTTGACAAGAATTCGCTGAACACGCTGTTTGAAGATATTGTTGAATACAGCCGCAAGGAAGTGCGACGGGTGTTGATAGTGGAAGATAACGAGGTGGATTCGTCGCAGATTGCCCGCCTGCTGCAGTCAGACAATATAAAGGTGACCATAGCGGATACCGGCGAAAAGTCGATGCGCGAACTACACGATAAGGATTACGACTGCATTATACTGGATTACAGCGTGCCCGATATTCCCGGCCCGGAATTGGTTGAGCAGGTTGCAGAGAAAAAAAACAAACTTACGCCGGTGATTGTTTATTCGGCCCGCGATTTCAGCAAGAATGAAATGCTTCAGCTGAATCGTAACTTTAATAAGGTTTTACTCAAGGGTGTGAATTCGCCGGAACAGCTGCTGGAAGAAACAGTGTTGCACCTTCATATCCGTCATAATGATTTGGCCACTGAAAAACGTAAACTGATAGAAAATATCCGCCGAAAACAGGATATTCTAACGGGAAAGAATATATTAGTAGTGGACGACGACGTGCGCAATCTCTTTGCGCTGACAACAGTTTTTGAAGGATATAATATCAATGTGGTGACCGCGGAGAGCGGAAAGGAGGCGATTGGAATAATCCGGGAAGACAATCCGAAGATCGATATGGTGCTCATGGATATCATGATGCCCGAGATGGATGGTTATGAGACGATGCAGAAAATTCGCCGCGAGCATAAAAACAATACGCTGCCCATTATAGCGGTGACGGCGAAAGCGATGAAGGGCGACCGGCAGAAATGCATAGAGGCCGGCGCTTCGGACTACATCACAAAACCCTTAAAAATTGACCAGCTGTTGTCGCTTATGCGGGTTTGGTTCTATAAGTAATGAAATACTATGCGGCCAAAAATTTTATTAGTTGATGACCGGGATGATAACCTGATGTCGATGGAGGCCATCCTGTCTCCCGATGGCTATGATTTTGTGAAAGCCAGTTCGGGCAGGCAGGCGTTGAAGATACTGCTCACCGACCTGGATTTCGCCCTCATCCTGATGGATGTGAAAATGCCCAACCTGAGCGGTTTTGAAACAGCGGCGTTGATATATGAAAGGGAAAAACTAAAACATATACCTATCATCTTCATCACCGCGAATAATTACGGGGAAGAGAATATTTTCAAAGGCTACCGCATGGGCGCCGTGGATTATATCTACAAACCCATTAATCCCGAATTGCTCCGCGCGAAAGTGGCAGTGCTGATTGACCTGTATCGTAAGAACCACCGGCTGATAGCACAGGAGCAAAAACTGAAGGCCATCAATAAGAGTCTTGAACTGGAGATTCATGAACGCAAGGCCTCGGAAGAACGCGTGAAAGATCTGAACAGGCAGCTGCTCGGCAATATCGCCTTACTGGAGTCAGCCAACCGCGATCTGGATCGCTTTGCTTTCATGGCATCGCACGATTTACAGGAACCGCTGAGAAAGATCCGCACCTTCAGCGACCTGCTCTTTGTAAAATACAATGATCAGCTGGATTCGGCCGCCATCAGCTATATTACCCGCATTCAAAGCGCAGCCTTGCGCATGCAGACATTGATCAGCGATATTCTTGCTTTTTCGCGAATCAATAATGAGAAAGACACTTTTATCAATTACAATCTCAACCTGATTATGCAGGAAGTGCTGGACGAACTGGACCGCGCGGTGCAAGACAAGGGCGCAGTGATCAGGGTGCAGGAACTGCCCTATATTGACGTGAACCCTGGTCTTATGCGGCCGCTCTTCAGCAACCTTATCAACAATGCTCTTAAGTATTGCAAGAAAGATGAGTCTCCTAAGATCAATGTATGGTCTGAAATCACCGAACTAACTTCTGGCAAAGGCTCACCCGAAAAATTCTGCCGCATCTATTTTGAAGACAACGGCATTGGCTTCGACCAGCAATACGCCGAGCAAATCTTCGACATGTTTCGCCGCCTGCATGTGCACAGCGAATTTGAAGGCACGGGTATCGGTCTCACGCTCTGCAAAAAGATTGTTGAAAAACACAATGGCTTCATTTCCGTTCAAAGCAGAGTCAATAAGGGATCTACTTTCATTATTTCATTACCCGTACACCAGCCGGGAGGAGGTTCGACGAATGGCGCGGGCAAAGAACAGAACTCAATGCTGGAGAAAGTTTCGAATGACAAATAACATACGTTGAAAATTCAAACAACTACCATCGAGAACCCAATAGAAAATCCAAAAGGAGACTCAGTCGACTTTTGGATTTTCTATTGGGCGCTTATTGGGATCTTGTTATTTGAACATGGGAATTTCTCTCAATAATGGTATCTGACAAATGCCTCCATGGCGGCGTATTTCGTCAGACCCAGCTGGGCATACAGGTTGGCCGTGTTGGCGTTGCGGTCTTCGGCGCGTTGCCAGAATTCGCGGGTGTCGCTGCCCTGGAAGGGAACCATGTCTTTTTGAGATTGGTGAATGAAAATACCGAAGCGTTTTTTCAACACCTGGTCGGGGCTCATGGGGATGGCCATTTCAATTTCGCTGATGTCCCACTCCTGCCAGGCGCCTTTGTACAACCACATCCAGCAATCTTTTACCCAGTCATCACCTTCTTTACGGATGCGGCGCAGCGCTTCGATCACCACATCAAGACAAACTTTGTGCGTGCCATGCGGGTCGGCGAGGTCGCCGGCGCAGAATACCTGGTGAGGTTTTATTTTTCTCAGCAGTTCCATAGTGAGTCGGATATCTTCTTCACCCATTGGTTTTTTCTCAATAGTGCCTGTCTCGTAGAACGGAAGATTCTGGAAATGGTAGTTATCTTCCTTTATACCCACATAGCGGCAGGTAGCTTTTGCTTCGCAGCGGCGTATCAGTCCCTTGATGGCCCTGATTTCCGGCGTATCTACCTGGTTGCTTTTCTTTTGCTGCAGGTATTTGCGTGCCTGTGCCAGTATTTCATTTGATTTTCGGCTATCGATGCCAAACATATCCTCGAAGCCTACGGCAAAATCGAGGAAACGCGTTACGAACTCATCGGTCACGGCAATATTACCGGATGTCTGATAGGCCACGTGCACATCATGTCCCTGGTCGTGCAGTCGCTGAAAGGTGCCGCCCATCGAAATGATGTCATCATCGGGGTGGGGGCTGAAGATGATCACGCGTTTGGGGAATGGTTTCGACCTTTCGGGATGATTGGGCAGATGTACGTCGGGTTTGCCGCCGGGCCAGCCAGTAATGCTGTCGCGCAGCATATAATATACCTGCAGGTTAATTTCGTAAGCATCGCCTTTTTCCACCAGCAAGTCGCTGAGACCATTATCACGGTAATCATTATTAGTCAGACTCAATACCGGCTTGCCGAGTTTCAGCGCCATATTCACCACTGCTTTGCGAATCATCTTGGGCGTCCAGTCAATTTCACCGGTGAGCCAGGGGCTCTTGAAGCGCGTGAGCTCCTGTGCGGCTTGTTCATCCAGCACAAACAGGCAATCATTATGTTGCTGTAGCAGCGATGCCGGAATTTGCTCGGTAATATTTTCTTCAGAAGCTTTTTGTACCACGGCTGCTTTGGCCGGACCCCATGCCATCAGTATGATTCTCTTCGCGCGAAGAATAGTGTTGATGCCCATGGTGATAGCCAGCCGCGGCACCTGCGAAATATTCGCAAATTCGTACGAGTTGGCAATGCGTGTTGAATTATCGAGCGTCACCAGCCTGGTGCGTGAGTGAATGCTCGAGCCGGGCTCATTAAAACCGATGTGCCCGTTGTTACCAATACCGAGTATCTGCAGATCGATGCCGCCTGCATCTTCAATTTTCTGCTCGTACCCGATGCACCATTTCTTGATATCGTCTTTGGCGATTTCGCCATCTGGAATATGAATATTGGCAGGATCGATATCTATATAATCGAACAAATGCACGTGCATGAAACGGTTATAGCTCTGCAACGCATCTTTTTCGATCGGGTAATATTCGTCGAGGTTGAAGGTGATCACGTTCTTGAAGCTCAGGCCTTCTTCTTTATGCAGCCTTATCAGCTCTGCATACATCGAGCGTGGTGTGGAACCTGTAGCCAGTCCAAGCACTGTTTTTTCACCACTTGCTTCTTTGCTTTTGATCAGCGTAGCAATTTCACGGGCAACGAATTTTGAACCTTCCTTCAGATCGGGGTAAATACGAATGGGAATCTTCTCAAAAGAATCAACCATGCTCATAACGAAAGTTTGAAGTTGGTTGCGAAATTAAACGCAATTTGGAATATTTCAGGATAAAAGATTTGCGGGAATTTGCGGGCATGGGCGTAGGGTGTAGCATGCAGGAGAAGTTAATTCACCTGGATTTCGTCAATAAACAACCACGCTCTATGTCCCGCGCCGGGCTGGCCGGAGGGAATAAGGCCGTAGTTCTTCACGAAAACTTTCACGTAGCGAATTTGCTTTTGTTTGTCGTTTTGCGAGAGTTCAAACGTGACGAACCTGTCTTGCTGACGTTCAGTGGAACCTGAAAAGTTTTTTGCTTCTGTGAAATGCTTTCCATCAACGCTCAGCGAAACGACCATTTCATTTGGATGATAAATCCAGCTTCCGGGTTGACTGAAAGTAAATACGGTTACCGAGTTGATCTTTTGCAATGAACCAAGATCAATCACCGCTTCCATATCGGAGCCTTCAAAGCCCAAAAAACTTTCGGAATCGGAGAGACCTCTTTCGTTGATAACGCCATTCACCAGCGTGAATGCACCATCGCCGGAATACTTTTCTGCAGGTTTTTGTGCGATGGTGATGTGTTTGCCGGTAGCCTTGTTGAATTGCAGCTTCCGAACTATTGGACTGCCGTTTCCCGGTATAGTAGTTACTACCGCATCAGATCTTATAGGTACGCGTAGATTTGAAAAATACTCAAAACGTTTGCCCTTATTCAGTTTGATTACTGTGTCTCTTGTGTTCGCAGGCTTTCGCATGATGAGTTCGCCCTCCACTTCCTGCTCGTATTCAACTGTGGTTGTCCATTTTTGCGATGGCGTTTTGGGCTCCACTTCCAATTGAACGCCTTTGCCGTCAAATGCGGGGCGTATAAATGATTTTAAATCATAGTACGCCTTACTATAGTTCGCTTTCCACAATGCATATCTCTTAAATTGATCCTCCAGCTTCTGCTCAAATTTGCCCCAGTCTTTTTTCTCCTTCGGGCTCCACAACACTTCACTCAACGCACTCAGTCGCGGGAAAATATGATACTCCACTTTTGAAGGATAGCGAATATATTCTGTCCACAAATTGGCTTGCGCTCCCAATATATGTTTTGCCTGTGCCGCGTTCAGCTCATCAGGTATGGGCTCGTAGTTGTACACTTTTTCCAAAGGAATATACCCACCGATAGTTACCGAGTCTTCATTTCTTGTCTGTGAATAATCGAAGTACATATGACTGGTCGGAGTCATAATCACATCATGATTTTGTCTGGCTGCTGTAATGCCGCCCTCCACGCCGCGCCAGCTCATCACCACGGCATTGGGTGCGAGGCCGCCTTCGAGAATTTCATCCCAACCTATGATTATTTTTCCCTTGCTGTTGATATATTTTTCCATGCGTTGCACAAAATAACTTTGCAGCTCATGCTCGTCTTTAAGCTTCAAATCTTTGATGCGTTGCTGGCATTTGGGGCATTTTTTCCAGCTTTCTTTTGGACATTCATCGCCGCCTACGTGTATGTATTTCGAAGGAAAAAGAGGCATCACTTCGTCCAGCACATCCTGCAAAAATGTAAACACCTCATCATTGCCTGCGCAGAACACTTCTTCAAACACACCCCAGGTGCCTTGCACCTTGTACGGTCCGCCTGTGCAACCGAGACTGGGATAGGCAGTCAATGCCGCGCTGGCATGGCCCGGCATTTCAATTTCAGGGATCACATTGATGTATCTCTTTGCCGCATATTCCACCACTTCTTTCACTTGTTCCTGTGTGTAATACCCGCCATAGCGCACACTGTCGAACCCCTTGCCGGGATAACGGCCAATGATGGTACCATCGCGATAACCGCCCACCGAGGTAAGTTTTGGGTATTTCTTTATCTCGATGCGCCAGCCCTGGTCATCAGTAAGATGCCAGTGAAAAGTATTCATCTTATGCAGCGCGATGTAGTCGATATATTTTTTTACATATTCAACAGGGAAAAAATGCCGCGCTACATCAAGATGCAGCCCACGATATTGAAAACGCGGAAAGTCGCTAATTTCTACATAAGGCACGCTGAGCGAAGACGATTTTTCAAGTGGCAAAAGTTGAATTAATGTTTGAATGCCATAGAACACGCCGTTGGCATTGTCACCATTGATGAGTATAGCATCTTTTCTTACCTCCATGTTATAGGCGCCAGGTATAGGATGATCCATACGCTCATAATTGAGGCGAATACCGCCGGCATAGGCATTGGTCTGCACTGGCAGTTTAAATCCATATACCTCCTGCAGGTAGTCGTTCAGAAAAGCGGCTGAGTTTTCGAGACCGCTGCCTTCCAGCACGATCGGCGTTTGCGGCGTGATCACAAATTGTCCCGCAGTGGCAGGCATTTTTATTTCCGCAGGTTCGGGAATGATCCTTACCTGGGCGTTCATCAACAGGGGCACGAAAAAAATAAGGGAGGCAAGAAATTTTTGCATTTTGCTTGTTTTGCTTGTGGTTTTATAAGAGGCAATGTTCTCTCAATAAGTTGCATTATTTCAATACCGGTAAAATGATGCTACTGCTATTGGCCGCGTCATGAAAAATGCGGATGGTGGCTTTCTGAAAATCGCTGTCGTCACATTCATAAATATTCACAAATTTTTGCGGGTTGCGATCCACCAGCGGGAACCAACTGCTTTGTATTTGGATCATGATGCGATGACCTTTTTTAAATGTGTGCGCCACATCGGGCAGTTCAAATCTCACCTTTTCAATTTTGTTGGGTTTAAATGGTTCAGGATTGCTAAAACTGTTGCGATATCTGCCGCGCATGACCTCACCGCGCACCAGCATCTGGTATCCACCCATGGGGTAATCGCCGCCCGCATTTCTGCTGAGATTGGGTTGTGAGCCGGGATAGCGGAAGTCGTTGGGAAACACATCAATGAGTTTCACCACAAAATCGGCATCGGTAGTGGAGATGCTGGTCAACAAATCGGCAATTACTGTGCCTGCCAGTGTCACATCATCTTCCAAAATTTCAGATTCAAAAGTCAGCACATCCGGGCGGCGCGATGCAAAGCGCTGGTCGTCGGTCATGTAATCGCGGGTGCGCGAAAAGTGAACATCTTCGGTATACGGCACCGGCTTATTGGGGTCGCTGATGTATTCGCTGAAGCTGTTCCTGCCGGCGGGCTTTTCCCAACTAAGTTTACCATTGGGCTGCAGATACATCGGCCTGTCTTGCTTTTCTGCAGGCGGCCACTGCTGGAATTCTTTCCAGGTATTCTCCCCGGTAAAGAATACGGTGGCTTCGGGCAGTTTGGAAATATCGCCCTTGCCTTTCAGGTAATAGTTGAAGAACGGGATTTCTATATTATTCTGGTACCAGTAAGCGGTATTGGATCCAAAGCGCACATTGCCCAGCCTGCTGCCATCGGCCGAAGCCCATTGTCCGTGATACCAGGGACCCATCACGAGTTTGTTATTGTTTTTGGCATTCTTTTCAATAGCCTCGTAGGTGCGCCAGGCGCCAAAACAGTCTTCGGCATCAAACAATCCGCCCACCACCAACGTAGCCGTGCCATTGGCGATCTTGTCAACATGCATCCGCGCATTCCTGGCTTGCCAGAATGTGTCGTAGTTGGGATGCGCATACAAATCTTTCCAGAATTTAAGGCTGTCGCCGGTCAGTTTCATAAAATTCTTGAGCGAGCCGATGCGGAGATAGGTATCATAATTATCATGACGCGAAATATTCAGCCGGGAAACAGGGCGTTCTGTGGTGGGATAGGGCCTTGGAAATCCAAAACCTCCCGTATAAAATGAAAATCCGTCCATAATGAAGAGTGCTCCATTATGATGGAAATCGTCGCCCATAAACCAATCCGTCACCGGTGCCTGGGGACTCACCGCTTTTAAAGCAGGGTGCCCGCTCTTGGCCGCCTGGGTAGAGTAAAAACCTGGATAAGAAATTCCGAATACGCCGACGTTTCCATTATTATTCTCCACATTTTTGATCAGCCAGTCGATGGTGTCGTAGGTATCGCTGGCCTCGTCGGTCTCCTTATCTTTTTTGTCAGGATTATAGGGGCGTACGTCCACGAATTCGCCTTCGCTCATCCAGCGGCCACGCACGTCCTGGAACACGAAAATGTAATTCTCGCGGGCATAATAGCGCCAGTGGCGGTTCCATAAATTGGCGTTGAAATTTTCTACACCATAAGGTGAGCAGCTATATGGCGTACGGGTTAAGAGGAAAGGATGTTTTTCTGTGACGTCTTTGGGAATATAGATGGCGGTGAACAGTTTTACGCCATCGCGCATGGGGATATACACTTCGCGTTTGGTGTAGTTGTCCCTTATCCACGCAGAATCCTGCGAGAATTGAGCCTTTGCTGCAAAAATTATCAGCAGCAGGCAAAGAGAAAACAAAGACTTTCTCATATAACCAGTAATTTTAGTGCTAAATGTAAGGCAATTTCTGAAAGGGCAATTGCTGGCAAAAAATTACAAATTCGATAAAGCAAGAACCAGATAAATATCAATAAGATAAATCAATTAAATTAACCCGATACCCCAAACCCGAAACACGAAACCATCTGTTATGTATAACCGAAGAAATTTTCTGCGTTCATCGCTCATTGGCTCGGCAGCGGTGCTGGCTGGTAAGGAAATAATTGCCTGCAAGGAAGAAATGCAGGATAACCCGATTGTGATATCAACCTGGGATTTTGGAAAAGCTGCTAATGCCGAGGCCTGGAAGATACTCAGTGCCGGTGGCCGGGCCCTGGATGCCGTGGAGGCGGGTGTGCGCGTGCCGGAAGCTGATCCGCGAAACCAGACCGTGGGTTATGGCGGACTGCCCGACCGCGATGGTCACGTGACCCTCGATGCGTGCATTATGGACGAAAACTACAATTGCGGTTCGGTGATGGGACTGGAGCATATCAAACATCCCATATCGGTGGCAAGAAAGGTGATGGAAAAAACGCCACACATTGTGCTGGTAGGCGAGGGCGCTTTGCAGTTTGCTTTGCAGAATGGTTTTGAGAAAGAAAATCTGCTGACGCCTGAAAGTGAAAAGGCCTGGAAGGAATGGCTGAAAACATCGAAATACGAGCCGGTGATCAATATCGAAAACAAATTGTATCAAAAAGAAAATGCGCCCATACCCGGTGGTCCTGAAAACCACGACACCATCGGCATGGTAGCTATAGATGCCCGCGGGCAGTTGAGCGGCGCCTGCACAACCAGCGGCATGGCATATAAACTGCGTGGCAGGGTGGGAGACTCACCGATCATTGGTGCTGGATTGTATGTAGACAATGAAGTGGGCGCTGCCACGGCTACTGGTGTAGGCGAAGAAGTGATACGAATTGTAGGATCATTTTTGGTGGTGGAATTAATGCGGCAGGGATACTCGCCTGAAGAGGCATGTAAAAAAGCTGTGGAGCGCATTATTAGTCGCGGGCCAGAGCGCGCGAAGAGTTTGCAGGTGGGATTCCTCGCACTGAATAAAAAGGGCGAGTTTGGCGCTTATGCTTTGCAAAAGGGGTTTTCGTATGCGGTGAAAAGCGCGAAAGAGGAGAAAGTGTATGCTGCTAAAAGTATATTTTGACATGAGCGACGAATCAACAGTCAACAATCAGGGATAAAACTTCAAATTTATATTCATGCTCCTGGAGGTTTGTGCTTTTAATGTTGAGTCATGTATAATTGGTCAAAGGGCTGGCGCGAAAAGGGCGGAATTGTGTGATAATCCTATTGAAGGTGGTACTACGCCTTCTTATGGAACAATCAGGCTGGCAAGAGAAAAACTTTCGATTGACTTATATCCCATCATTCGTCCGCGTGCGGGATATTATTTTTATAGTGATGATGAGTTTGCCATTATGAAGCAGGATATACTTATGTGTAAGCAGTTGGGTTGTGATGGCATATCGGTAGGCATACAAAAGCAAAACGGTGAAATTGATACCGACAGGCTGAAGCGGATGGTGGAATGGGCTTACCCGATGGGCGTGACCTGCAACCGGGCATTTGATTCCACGCCCGATCCCTTTAAGGCGCTGGAAGAGATTATTGAATGCGGCTGCGAGCGGATACTTACCAGCGGACAAAAAACGGCGGCACCCGATGCAACAGAGATGTTGGCAAAACTGGTGCAGCAGGCCGATGAAAGAATCGTCATCATGCCCGGCGCGGGAGTGCGCTCTTCAAACATCGAGACGTTAATTAAGGAAACCGGCGCTACTGAATTTCATACCTCAGCAAGAATAACGGTGCCCGATACATTGCAATATCAAAATCCTGCGGTGAGCGATACGGGCAATATTTATCTCGCTAATGAAGAAGAATTGAAGAAAATTGTTGCGATACTTAACGCTTCCTGATCTTGAATTGCATACCAACAGAAATCCAGACTGGAAGAACCCTCGGGTGGGAAATTCCTTCATTTTTTTTTAAGGCAAAACCACCCAGGGTTAAAAAGCGAAGGTTGCGTCCACCGATGGAGACACCATAATAAGGCTCCACGTAAAAAGCCACATCATTGATAACCTGGTTGCCTTCCATGCCTTCGTAGTTTAGCCAGTTGAAGCGCGTTCCTATAAATACATCACCGTAAATGCCCGACCTGCCGATCTGCCTGTCAACGGCACCAATCTGCGCCTGAATAAATGGTCGGCGATAACTGCCGAAGATTTCTTTTTTATCATATTCGTTGCTGCCAAATCCATAACCGCCAACCAGTGAAATGATTCCACCCCCGTCGGCATTCGGGCGTACCTGGTAGCCCGCTGAAAACTCCAGCTCACGGCTGTTATACCCATTGTCGATTTCCGGACTGAAAGAGCCAAGTACGTTAAGGTTAAAATGCTGGGTCACTGCAACACCGCCGCTTAGCGTCATCCCGGAAAACGTTACCTGGCCGGTGCCTTGCACTTCACCAGGCTGACTGTACATGGCAGTGTTAACAGTGGTGGGTATATAATGGTACGATCTGCATGCGGCAAAGGGTAAGAGCAGAAACAACAGGTAAGGGTATTTCATATACTGGATTTATTACTTACTAAAATAATACTTTTGCTATAAACCGCATAGCCATGACAGAGCGTGAATTACATTTTATGCAGGAAGCCATTGATCTGGCGCGAAAAGGAATGAACAGCAATAAGGGAGGTCCTTTCGGTTGTGTAATAGTGAAAGATGACAAGGTTATCGGTCGAGGGTGCAACTGCGTGGCATCACAAAACGATCCCACAGCGCATGCAGAGGTAGTGGCGATACGCGATGCGTGCAAGAACCTGCAGAGTTTTCAGCTGGATGGTTGTGAAATTTATACCAGTTGCGAACCTTGCCCCATGTGCATGGGCGCCATATACTGGGCGCGGCCAGCGAAAGTTTACTACGCTGGCACGAGACATGATGCTGCAGCAGCAGGCTTCGACGATTCATTGATCTACCAGGAACTTACCGCGCCGGTTGACAAACGAAAAATTGAAATGGTGAATATCGGTCGTGAAAAAAGCCAGGTATTGTTTAAAGAATGGATCGATAAGCCCGACAAGACGGCTTACTGAAGTTGCAGACGCTTAATGACGATGTAGGCTACTATCACAATGATGAGGATGAATGCAATAGCAATATAGGTCCAGGGATATTCCCTGATCTTTCTTTTTTCGCGGCGGTCTTTTTTCTGCTGAATGTATTTGTTCAGTTCTTTATTGAGTTGGTCAACATAGCCCTCCAGGTTCTTTTTACCGGAAAAATGCTGCAAGCCTTCGACCGCCTCGCTGGCAAATTCATTATCGATCATCCATTTCTCTACCTCGTGGCGTTCCTGCTCGCTCAGTTTACCGGCAAGATAGTCCATCAGCTTCTGGTTGTCGATATCCTTATTGCTGTTTGATAATATGTTCAGCAAATCATTGTTCATTCAGCTTCCTCTCCATTAATATTTTCAGGTTGCGTTTTCCGTTTTGTATATAGCTCTTCACCTGCATCAGGGTATAGCCGGTTTGCTCGGCTATTTCCTGGTAGCTCTTTTTGTGCAGGTAAAACAAAGTTACACAGGTTTTCTGGTCATTATTCAGTTCCTGAAGGCTTTCATTCATCAGCTCCAACTGACGGTCTTTCTCGAGATGCGGCCTTATTCCCTCGTCTTCGGCTGGGGTCACAGCCATTTGTTCCCTGATGTCGGTGGAAACGCGCCCGTGCCTGTCGCGCAGTTTCATGAGACAGTGGTTCTTTGCCACCATGTATATCCACGACTTGAAATACTCCACGCGGTACTTGTGCAGTTCGGTGATAGCTTTCAGAAAAACCTGTTGCACGCTATCCCTGGCCTCATCTTCATTTTTCAGATACTTCATACACACACCGAGTAACAGCAGGGTATAGCGCTGCAGCAGCACGCCCAGAAACTGGTTGTCGCGGGTAACGTAAAACCGCTCCAGTAGTTGTTGATCAGTGATATGGTTCATTGGCTCGTGGCTCACGTGACTATAAGATGCAATTATCGCTAAGTTGCATAAAAGTTGGGAGGAATAAAAGTTAATTCCTTCCTTTGCAACTAATTTGAAAACGCTATGATTTACATGGTGTGTTGCGTGGCCGTAAGCCCGCTGCGGTTGGAACCCAATCACAAAAGTGAAATGGTAAGCCAGCTGCTATTCGGCGAGGCCGGCGAACTATTGGAAGAATCAAAAGAATTTATAAAGATCAGGTGTTTGTATGATGGTTACGAGGGCTGGTGCCAGCGCAACCAGTTGGCGAGTGGAATAGGGTATCAGCCTGAAGCAGCGCCTTCAGTTTTGGTGGGCGACTGGACTGATAAAGTCAGCATCAACGGTGTGCCGGCATACGTTTCCATGGGTACTCCCATTATAACGCCTGCCCATACTGACATTACAATTGGTCCATACCGCATCAGCTATCTGACGAGCAGTCCATATAACGCTGCCGCCGCCACGCCAACCCCCGAAGCTATAATGGCGCGCGCCATGCGATACCTGAACACGCCGTATATCTGGGGAGGACGCTCGGTATTTGGCATCGACTGCAGCGGTTTTGTACAAATGGTTTTTCGCTTTTTCAATAAGCCCTTACCCCGCGATGCCTGGATGCAGGCAAAGCAGGGTGAGAGCATTGGTTTTTTGCAGGAAGCCCGATGCGGTGACCTGGCGTTCTTCGATGACGAAGAAGGAATGATCACGCACGTGGGCATACTGCTGAATGACCAGGAAATTATTCACGCATCGGGCAAGGTGCGTATTGACAAAATAGACAATGCGGGCATTATTAACATGGACACTCAACAACGAACCCACAAGCTGCGCATCATAAAGAGATACTTCCCTTTCTGAAAAATACTCACTGGTGAGTATTTTTTCTCAACGCGGTTTTCCAAAACTTTGGTGCCATCAACCAACTGCTATGACCACAAGGTCCATCAACCGCGTAAGTTCGCTGCGTGCGAGTTTGTATTTACCACCATCTGTAGTCTTTCCTGAACCTTAAAAATTCGGCTCATCCGCACTGGGGCCATAACTGCCCGGGATCGGAATATTCAGCAAACGCAGGTACACGCCCAACTGCGCACGATGGTGCACAATCTGGCAGTAGGCCATACGAATAACTTTCCCTTTGGGATCAGAAAAGTAAACTTCCTCGCCGTTTCTCAGGGTCCAAAGCGGTTTCAGCTCTTCTTCGGTGGCTTTGGCGAGTCGTTCTCTGCCTTTTGCCAGGCATTCTTCAAAGTACTGCAGCAGCTCGGCGGTATTGTTGATTTGTTTGGGATTGTAGGGTGCAGTGGCGAAATCGAGCCCGCTGGTGTCGAGCGTCATGCTGACCCAGGTGGGTAGTTCCGCAATGTGCGTGGCCAAACTGCGGATGTTCATGCTTTTTTCGTGCGGTTTCCAGTCGAACTTGTCGTCAGGAATGCGGCTCAGCATCTTGCGCGTAGTTTTCGCTTCCTGGTCCATTTCTTCCAGCAAACTTTGAATGAGTGACATAGGCATTTTTGTTTTTACATGTCAAAGAAAGTGCCAGCCAGTGACAACCCTATGTCAGGAGGAGAGAGAAAAAGTATATTTTTTTGAGAGTAAATTATTTATCGAAAAACAGCATTTTGCCGGCCACTATTAACAGCACTACTGCAAAAATTTTTTTCACGGTTTCCTGCGGCAGCGAAAGAGTGAATTTACTACCCATATAGCCGCCGAGAACGAAAGCCGCACACATCACCAGTACAACTTTGATGTCGATATACCCCTGCAAATAATAATTTCTTACTGCGAGGAAGCCCACCGGCAGCATCAGCAAACCCAGCGAGGTGCCCTGCGCCTGCAGTTGCGAAAAACCTAAAATATATACCAGGGCAGGCACTATGATGATGCCGCCGCCAACACCTACCATGCCACTGAGCACACCGGCAGCAAGACCTACCAGCACAAGCAACAGAATTGTTTGTACATCCATACGTTTGGGAGTTTTATCGTTCAAGCTGGTCACTTCCTGTAATTTTCTTTATACAATTGAATAGCATCTTCCACCACTTTCAACGCGGTGGCCTTATCGCCAAATTCATTTACCACCACCGTTTTGTTTTCGAGCTTTTTGTATTCTTCAAAAAAATGGCGCAGCTCATCAAAAAAATGTTTCGGCAGTTCTTCTATATTGTTGTAATGATTCACACTGGGATCATTAGCCGCTACGGCAATGATCTTATCATCCGCATCACCGCTGTCGATCATCTGCATCACACCAACCACTTTTGCCTGCATAATGCAGAGCGCCTGTACAGCCTGCGAAGTGATGACCAGTATATCGAGCGGGTCGCGGTCTTCGCCGTAAGTCTGCGGAATGAAACCGTAGTTGCAAGGGTAGTGAAACGATGAGTAAATAATCCGATCCAGTTTCAGCAATCCGCTTTCCTTGTCAATCTCATACTTGGCCCGCGTGCCCTGCGGTATCTCGATCACTGCATTCACGATGCGCGGCGCCTGCTCGCCGTACGACACGCCATGCCAGGGGTGAGAGATGGTTATCATGTGAGAATTATTTTGGCAAACGTACGAATCAGTTTCGGGTTTCGGGTTATTTTGATACCAGCATTCCTCCGAAAGTGGCTAGTATGCCTAGTGTAACACTGGCAATGGTGTATACGAGAAAATACATCAGTCTTCCGTCTTTCAGTAATTGCACGTTTTCGGCGGCAAAGGCTGAAAAGGTAGTGAAGCCGCCGCAAAAACCTGTTGCCAGTAAAAGGCGCCATTCGGGTTTTAAAATCATACCTTTTTCAAACAGTCCGATGATAACACCTATCAGGAAGCAACCCACTATATTTACTATAAAAGTGCCGAAGGGAAAGGCATGGGGGTAAAATGTATTAACGCCGCGGTGGCAAAGAAAGCGCGCAATGCTTCCGGCACCACCGCCCAGGCCAACCAGCAATATGTCTTTCCACCACATATTCTATTGATCTATGATTGATTTGAGGTCAACCAGCCATTCATCGGCAACTTTCACGATGGAAAGTGAAAAGGTGTCGTTGGGGTTGGAGGTATGCCAGTACACATAGCGGGTATGCGTGCTGTCGACCGGCTGAATGGAAAC
Organism: uncultured Chitinophagaceae bacterium; assembly: GCA_937958995.1. Lineage (GTDB taxonomy): Bacteria > Bacteroidota > Bacteroidia > Chitinophagales > Chitinophagaceae > CALCIN01. Next base: position 297,982 of record CALGAP010000007.1, on the reverse strand, counting down.
AGGACGTATATGTGCTTCGCGATACGCGCGCTTGGCTTCGGCGGAAAGTAGATTGTAATCGGCGCGTTGTTTTTCAAACAGGCGTTGGTTGGCATCGTCTTTCAACAGGTAAAATTCAGCTTTCCTGTAATCACCATCGAGCGAAGCGCGGATAAATTCGGTGCCGGCTTCCTGCGCGCTGGTAGCTTTTTTTAAGGGTTCATCTCCGCAGGAAACAAAAAAGATGATTATCAGCAGCGCGTATATTTTATTGATCATAAAACAAAAATAAAAAAGTCCCCCGATAATCGGGGGACTATATAAGTGGTACGTTTGTCTTTATCCATTAGAGCCGGGTTTTTCGTCTGATTTATTCAGGGGCTGGTGTCTCCAGTCTTGCTGCTGCGGATGTTCCCGCTCGCGTTCCCTGTCGTACGCCTTGATGATGGCTTTCACCAGGCGGTGACGAACCACGTCTTCTTCATCCAGCTCGATATGCGCTATGCCATCGATATTACGCAGGATGCGCACTGCTTTTTCCAAACCACTGCGTTGGTTCTTGGGAAGGTCAATCTGCGTGAGGTCGCCGGTAATGATGGCTTTTGCATTGGCGCCGATACGAGTCAGGAACATCTTTATCTGCAGGTCGGTAGCGTTTTGCGCTTCGTCCAGTATGATAAAAGCATTGTCCAGCGTACGGCCGCGCATATAAGCCAGCGGCGCAATCTCGATTACGCGGGTGCTCATATAATATCCCAGTTTGTCGGCGGGAATCATATCATCCAGCGCATCGTACAATGGCCGCAGGTAGGGGTCGATCTTCTCCTTGAGGTCGCCCGGCAGAAAACCCAGGCTTTCGCCGGCTTCCACGGCAGGACGGGTAAGGATGATCTTTTTCACCATCTTATTCTTCAATGCCCGTACGGCCATGGCTACTGCGGTGTAGGTCTTGCCCGTTCCGGCCGGACCAATGGCAAAGAGCACGTCGTTCTTTTCTGCCAGTTGCACCATGCGTTTCTGGTTGGCAGTACGCGCCCTTACGGTCTTGCCGTTGGGACCAAAAACCAATACGTCGTTGGGATTTCTGTCTATGAAATGGTCCACAGTCTCCGCATCATCACCACCGAGAATCTGCTCGAAATAATTCTCACTCATATGGCCATTGCGTTCCAGGTACTGAACGATGAGTTCAATTTTTTCCTTCGCATTTTCAACCTGCTCGGGACTGCCGCTTAGCTTTAACTGAGTGCCCCTGGAAAGGATCTTCAACAGGGGGAATTTCTTTTTGAGTATATCGAGCTTACCGTTGTTGGCACCGAAAAACTCTATAGGGTTTACGGTTTCAAGATTAATGATAGTTTCTGTCAATTTCGCTTCCAATTTAAGTTCACGAATAGCAGTACCGGCCAGGTTGCTGTACTACTAACCCACTATTCCAAATATAACTATTTGAAACAGAAAGTAACTAAAGTTACTTATTAACAACGTGTGGATAAGCGGAATAGTTGTATTGTTTCGTTAAGATATTTTTAAGACTGCTGCGCGAACAAATCAGCGTTGGCGCAATAATTTCCCCGTATATACCACCGCACCTTGCTTATTGGTGATGGTCAATACATACAAGGCATCGGGTTGGTGCAAAGGCAACTCGGCATTCAGTTGATTGCTGCCCGCGCCGATGGTAAATTGTTTTTGCGCCAGCAACTGTCCCTGCATTGAATATAACCGCACACTGTATACGTCAGCGTTCGGGCTATATACCTGCAGCGACAAATTGGTTTTTACCAGGGTGGCTCCTTTGACGCTTACCGTTTTCGCAGGACTATTATCCACCTGTACCACACTGCTCAGCGTGCTTTGTCCTTTGCTATCGGTTAACTGTAAACGATAATAGCTGATTCCGGCCGGCCGATGGTGATCGTATACATAGTAGGAGTGGTGCCCCTGACTATTAAGGGCATACACTTTCCCGATCTCGCTCCAGTTTACGCCGTCAAGGCTTCGCTGCACTGTATAACTGTGCATGGCGGATTCTTCCTGCACCATCCACGACAGCCGCGTGCTTTGATTCACGATGGCAGCGTTGAATGAATGCAGTTTAACCGGAAGTATGACAACTATTTCCAGGAAGAAGGGTTTAAAATAAATACAGGTATGCCGAACGTCAATAGTGTTTTTTGTAGAGATAGAGCCGTTGCGATAGATGATGCTGCTGACATTGGGAAAATTCATCTGGAACATTGCCTCGCGGTGATTGGTATCAATCAGCGGAATAGTAGTCACCTGTCCGATCGCCTGGTTATGAACACCATCAAAGGTTACCGTGAGTGTGGTGAATGGGTCAATAGCATAAGCCCCCGGTGTACTGGCACGCACGAATTCTTTCAAGGCATTGTTATCACCGTCAATGTCCACGGCAGTCACTGCCAGGCAAGGTAGAGTGGTATCAATATTGGTTCCTGCTTTCTTAAAACTGATCAGCCAGTCGAGATAAGATGTGTCGTTGGCGCCGGCTGTTACGTAAGGTTGCCAGGCATCGTAATATCCTTGCGTGGTGTTATCGATTTCGCCCAGCTGGGCGCCATTCACCAAAGCCAGTATGGTGATATGCGCATCGAGGCCGGGAGCAATATTGGGAAAACGATAAGTGGCGCCCACTTGTCCATCGGTACCGCTGATAAGAACGGGGTTGGCAAATACAAGATCGGGCGCGCCCACACATTGGGCCCTTGTTTGAAGGTTCGAAACAAAGAGCAGCGCTACCATAAGTATGCGCGCGATGGTTTGATAAGGTTGTAACACGGGTATAGTTTTTTTACATAGGGATTGATTTCACCTGTAATATTGGAAGAAAAACCCATAAATGCAAGCACTTAGCGGGGTGATATGCTAAAGACCCACATGAGTAAGGCATTCAGAATGAAAGCGTTGAGGGTATAACTTGATATATGTTACTTTTATTTTTGCCAATAAATAACAATTACATCTTGTCCTGCTTCGCTTTTTTCTGCGCGCGGATCATTTCAGGAAAGCCAAAGCCTTTTGCCAGCGCGTTCACGGCTTGAACAATGCGTTTTGACCTGGTGGGGACTGTCCTGGCGCTTTCGATCCAGTTGCTGAAATAACGCTGATGCCCCAGCGGCAGGCTCTTGAAATAAGCCAGCGCCTTGGGTTCATCGGCCAGGCAGTCCAATAGCTCGGGCGAGAGAGGCGGGGGTTGTGTATCTTCCTGCAGCTGTACTTTAAGCGTGGCGCCTTTGCGTTTGCCCGTGCCTTTGCGCATCTGTGCGTTGATGGCCATGATGAATTGACCGCCACCCATGGGTATCAGCGCCACGTTTTTGATGGGAAAATTATCCAGTTTGCCTTTAACCCTGAAGGATTTTTTATTCCCCGGCTTTAGCTTTTGAGTAACGTTTTGCGGTATCTCAATATAGCACCATCCTGTTTTTTCACCTTGTTTGTCGAATTGTAAAATGGTAGCTGTAAACCGGACCATAAGGATATGTTTTCTGTCAGTGCGGCTTTATCATTTTTCCAGCGGGCAACGCTGATGCGAATGGTGGTGTCGGAAGAGAGATCCAACACGCGGTTGGGTATATCTTTTCCATCTTCGGCCACCTCGATGCTTTCATTGCTGCCGGCTGTGACCTTAAACTCGTACAGACCTGCAGGCACATTGTCAAACACCTTTTCATATTTATCATCGTTGTTTTTGTAAAGGGCGGCATTTTCGTCGGCGGGTTCCCAGTAGTTGAAATTGCCACTTACGTATAAGCGATCAGCTTTGGTGCCGGCGGGCACTTTCTCAACAATAAGGGCAACCCGGTATTGCGCGAGGCCGGCCGCGGGAATGAGGAGCAGTAGTAATAGCAGTTGTCTCATGCTTAGTTGTTTTATCGATACACAATGTAAAGAAAATATCACTGATTGGTAACATGGGTTAGGGGTATTTGCAGGTATAATGCTGTATGTCACGGATGGATGGCGCGGATTTCGCGAAATCTGCGCCATCCGTGTTTTCCGTGTCCATCTGTGATTTACTTTTGGGTTCATGAGAAAAATTGCAACCCTCTTTATAACCCTGGTCTTTTTGGCACCGTTATTAGCCGCGGCCCAGGTTGATACTACCCAACAGGTTGTCCCCGGCAGGAAGAATAGCGCAGCTGCGCAGCAAAAAACTTATGTAATCCTGATTTCGGCTGATGGATTCAGGTATGATTTTGCAGATAAGTATGAGGCCAGGAATCTGCAGTCGTTACGCAGCAGTGGGGTGGCTGCAAAGAATATGATTCCTTCGTATCCTTCGCTTACGTTTCCCAATCACTATACCATAGCCACTGGTTTGTATCCTTCGCATCACGGACTGGTAGACAATACTTTTTACGACCCGGCAAAAAAGCAATTATACCGCATCAACAACAGGCAGGCGGTAGAAGACAGCAGCTGGTACGGTGGCACGCCCTTATGGGTACTGGCAGAACAACAGCAAATGCTGAGCGCAGCTTTTTACTGGGTCGGTTCGGAGGCGGCGGTGAAAGGCGTGCGTCCCACTTATTATTATAAGTATAATGAGCAGATCCCGATGGACGAGCGCATTGCTATAGTAAAGAACTGGCTTACGCTGCCCGAAGAATTGCGTCCGCATCTTATTGCTTTTTATATGCCCGAGGTGGACCATGCGGCGCACTATAACGGTCCCGATGCGCCGCAGACCCGGGAGGCTGTACAGTTTGTGGATGCGACTATCGGCAAGCTGGTGCGCATGACTGATTCACTGCGATTGCCGGTGAATTTCATTTTCGTCTCCGATCATGGCATGACCAGTATCGATACCGTCAATTTTGTGGCAACGCCTGCGGCGGCGGATACCACCCGTTTTTTCATACCCTTTGGTGACGAACTGGTTCACCTGTACGCTAAAGACAAAAAGTTTGTAAAGCCTGCTTATAAGGCCATGAAAAAAGAAGCGAAAGAATATGATGTGTACCTGGCCTCCAAAACCCCGCGGCGCTGGCATTATTCTGCAAAGGACGACCGGTATAATCGCATTGGCGACATATTGCTGGTACCCCACTGGCCGAAGATCTTCAATATGCGCAACAGAAGGCCCAATCCCGGTCAGCATGGGTTTGATAATGCTATTCCCGATATGCAGGCCAGCTTTTATGCGTGGGGACCGGCATTCAAAAACGGTCTAACCATTGAAGCCTTTGAAAATGTACATGTTTACCCGCTCATTGCTTCCATACTCGGGTTGAATATCACGGAAAAGATAGACGGTCGCCCGGAAGTACTGAAACCCATACTGCGTTAAAACCCGGGCGCGGTTTTTTCTGTTATAGAAAATGTATGGAAGAAACTATCGTCATTGCAGGCGCAGGAGCCGCCGGGCTTTTTGCTGCCCGTGAGTTATCAAAATCAGGCTATAAGGTCATTATAACGGAAGCGAATAACCGCGTGGGCGGACGCATTCATACATTGTCTGCCGGCCATTTCAATCAGCATACCGAAGCGGGTGCTGAATTCATACATGGCAAGTTGCCCATCACTTTCAAACTGCTGCGCGAAGCTAATATCAGTTTTGAAAAAGTGGACGGCGAGATGTACCAGGTAAATAACGGTCATTGGAAAAAGCAGGAAGATATGGCGCCGCACTGGAACGAGCTGATCAATCGGATGAAGAGCCTGGATGAGGATATGACGATCGCGGGTTTTCTTCAAAAATATTTTCCCGGTCCCCCATACGCCGATCTGCGCGAGCAGGTAGCCCGTTTTGCCGAAGGCTTCGACGTGGCCGACATTTCCAAAGCCAGCGTGTTTGCAGTTCGCAATGAATGGCAGGATGAAATGGAGAATACTTTCCGCGTGAATGGCGGCTATGGACAATTGGTAGATTACCTGAGGAACGAATGCCTGGCCGCAGGTTGTGAATTAGTCACCAATTGCCTGGTGAAAGACATTGAATGGAAAAAACACCACGTAAAATTATCGGCCGCGAATGGCGTAGTAGTAGAGGGTAACAGGTGCATTATCACCGTTCCGGTCGGCGTATTACAAAATGATGCCTTACATTTTTCCCCTGCTATTGACGACTATATTTCCGCTGCCAAACAAATAGGCTTTGGTTCGGTGGTTAAGATTCTTATTCAATTCAAGGAACCATTCTGGCTGAGTAATGCTGACGATGTGGGTTTTATTTTCTCAAAAGAAATAATACCCACCTGGTGGACGCAGTTGCCATCGAAAAGCGGACTGCTGACCGGTTGGCTCGGAGGGCAGCAGGTCTTGCGTGTGAAGGGCAGGAGTCAAAAAGAAATTGGTGAAATAGCCATTGATTCTTTATCGAAAACGGTGAATATACCTGCAGCGGATTTAAAGGCCATGCTGATTGCGCAGGAGGTGCATGACTGGAGCAGCAATCCATTTTCGCAAGGAGCTTATAGTTATAGCATGTTGCCCACCAGCGAAGCGCGCAAAAAATTCTGCCAGCCGGTTGACGATACCATTTACTTTGCGGGAGAAGGTTACTATGAAGGCAGCAGTTCTGCTACCGTGGAGGCGGCGCTGGATAGCGCAAGGAAGGTAGTGGAGAAAATTCAGAAGTAATTGCCCGATCATCGTTACCTGTTGATCCTAGACGCTCGCCACTTTCATCGCCTCCTTGAAAGATTGCACAATCTTATTATTATCCCGCAATATCAACGTCTCATTAATCTTTATTCGCACCACACCTTCGTTGTTGCCGCGCGACATCAGTATATCATGATCCTGGCGCAAGCTGGCTTGCAGTTTTTCTCCCGAAATGCCCTTTGGTAACTGCGCGAGAAACAAATTGGTGCCACCGGGCAGGGAGGAGACTTTTATACCAATTTGTCCCAGCATCTTAAATAATTCAACTGATTGCTCTTTGGCGGCAGTGAGACGTTTTTCAAAACCATCGAGATTGTAGTTGGCCACCGCGGCATTGGGCCAGCTGTTAAACACGGTGCCGCCATGCACTTTTATGAGGTGAGGCATTTTACCTATTACATCCTTGCTGCCGCATAAGATGGCGCCCCCGGCGGCGCCGAGGTATTTGTATAGGGAAATATATACTGTATCGAAATAAGAGGAATATTCTTTTATAGAGACACCCGTAAAGGCCGATGCCATATAGAGTCTTGCCCCATCGAGATGCAGTTTGATATTGTGCTCGCGGCAGTAACCTGAAATGCGGCGGATCTCTTCAATAGAAATAGTCCGATTATCTGCGCGGCGCACCGGCACTTCAATGGAAAGGCATCCTATTCCGCTTTTGAATACTTCTTCTTCGTTGTGAAAATTGATGGCAGCCTGCAGGTCTTCCAGCGTAAAGCTGTATTCACCCTTCGCCAGCGGAACCAGTCTTTTACCAAATACCGACTGCGCGGCATCGCCTTCGTCGCGGTAAATATGGCTGAGCTCCTGCACAAACACCTTTGTGTTGTCGCCACTCAGCACATATAGCGCCAGTTCATTGGCCATAGTGCCCGAAGGCATATAAATAGCTGCTTCCTTACCGGTGATGCGGATAAATTTTTTCTCCAGTTCTTCTACTACTCCGCCTTCGCCATAAATATCACGGGCGATGGGTTGGGCGCCTATAATTTCAGATAATTTACGCACATATTCTTCGGGGGTATAAAACACACCATCGTTGAGCAGGTCAATTGTCTTGCCAGCAACAGGTGGCGGCACATCCGGCGATGTAAAAACAGGTATAGCAGGTGCCAGCAGCGGAAGGGTAGAAAGGCTTCCAGTTCTGAGAAAACTTCTTCGGTTCATGCCGCCTAAGTTATAACTAAGCTGTTAAGAAGAAAAAAGTGCATTTTCTTCTCCTGGCACAAAGTATGGCAAAGCATTTGCTTTTAAACAAACGCGAACATCATTAACCATTAGAACTTATTTGAAAGCGAGGGGAAATTTTATTGTGGGAGTAAAATGATTGTTTTAATCCATACTCCTGACTCGCTGCGTGGCGACCTGCTTCGATACCGGAACAGGTCCGCTACGCTTTTTTATTGCCACTAACGAGCGCTCATGAAGCTGTTGTAGCCGATGTATATGGTTGACCCAATAAAGACCAGAATAAGCAGTAATATCAGTGTAATTGATACCGTGCTAAAGAAATGACGAAAACTGTGTTCGCTGTCGTTTATTTCCTGTTCCCTTTTCATAGCAATTCCTTTTACTGGTATAGTATGAAAAAGGTGCCAGTTTTATAATAGCTGAACTTCAACGTGTTGGCAATTTGAACCTGCGGAATCCGGCAAAAAACCTGGGTAATTTCGGCTACAATTGCCGTGAAATTCGGGTTGTGATGATGAATGAAGGCCTTACCGGGCTTCTTTCAATTCCTCTTCGATGAGTTCATGAAAGTTGGCTTCTTTTTCAATGATCCATGCCGGCAGGGGTTGTGATTGCACCAGTTTCCAGGTATCGTTTTCTTTCTGCATGCGGAAGATGATGCGGTTGCCGCGGTCATCGCTCACATCCACCGTAAAAAATCCTTCATTGGCACCGCCCAGCTTACGGAAATTAAATTCACGCAAGCGACCATTCACTTTCAAAAGACGCGTGAATTGAATATTCCTGACAAATTCTATGCGCATAATCTAGTATTGAGAAGAGGTATTAGATTAAATTTTATATCAATATCCATGCAATAATCGCTTTTGCGCCAGATTTTTAACAGAAAAAGTTATACACATGAAGGGTTCAGGTTGAGTGTTTCGCCTACTGCCGCATTGGGTGATCGTCGCGCAACCTCAAGAACCCGAAACTCCCAACCTGAAACCCGAAATTTCGTCCCTGGCGGGTGCAGTTTGTTTAGACTGAAGACGTTAGTCCCGGCGCCCCTCATCCAGCCAGCGCATGCGGTAGGCATTCATCGCCGTGTCGCCCAGCTTCTTGATAAGCCGGTAATTCACGACTGCGCCCACCGGCGCACCTATAATCGGCACCAGCTGGGCCATCTTGGCCAGGTCTATATGATCGCGGTATTCCTGCTGAAAGGTTCTCCAGTCAAATGCATCGAGACTGCCGGGTAATTCCTGGCTTTGCTTTTCCCAGTTAATGATTTTCTGGTACACTTCGCGCCGATGTTGCTGGCTCGAAAAGGCGAGTTGAAATATATAGAGCAGGTAAACGCGCTCCTTATATTCATCTACCGAATACCCATATAGCGAGGCTATAGAGTACAGCAATTTTATTTTAATTCCAATCAGCAATGGAAAGTCGGCCAGTCCCATCAGCAACCCGCCCGCTCCGGTAATGCCGCCTTCGGCGGCAGCGGCTTTGCGGTATTGTTCGATTTTTTCCGTCACCATCGTTTCTCTTATCAGCAAAGGCTGATGCAAAAGGGGTGGGGCGGTAGTATGTTTAGCGCCGAACAATACACCATGAATCATTTGCCTGATAGCCGCCGTGATTGCCGCATGCACCTTCTCAGGTATCAGATTGTTGACCTTTGTCTGCATACGTTTCGTAAACCGGTTTACCAGCGAAGGATTTCGCATCATCTTCTTTTGCCAACGCACCAGTTCAGCTTTGATCATTTTTTCGTAATCATTCATGGTATGAAATTAAATTCCCAATCTCAGTCATCAAGGACCAAAAAAGTTCCAAGTTGAAAATTCCGAATTTAAAGTCGGGTTATGTACGCAGTTTTTTGAATTTTGATATTAGAATTTCTTCTTGAATCTTCTTCCACGAATTTGTTTCAGTTCCGAACGCTCCTTACCTGCAATTGGTATCTCTTCGCATTCCCCCTATCTTTAATGACGAAAAACTTACTGCTATGTTACGGCTTATCTGCACAATTACTTTGGTGGTTTCCATAATTTTTTCGCAGGCACAGCAAACACAAAAACCGGTTATACATGCCAAAAACTGGATTGCCATCACGGGCAAGCCGCTGGCAGCAACGGCAGGCGCCGCTATTTTTCAAAAAGGTGGTAATGCGGTGGATGCAGCCTGCGCCATGCTGGCAGCTACCTGCACCATGTGGGATGTATTGTCGTGGGGCGGCGAGACGCAGGCGCTGATCTATAATCCAAAAACAAAAAAGGTGATTGGTATAAATGCGCTGGGTGTGGCGCCAACCGGTGCCACTGCGGAATTTTATAAGAGCAAAGGATATAATTATCCTCCTCAATATGGTCCGCTGGCAGCGGTAACACCCGGCACTCCCGGCGGACTATGCACTATGCTCGCGGAATATGGAACCATGAGTCTGAAAGAGGTGTTGGAGCCAGCAATGCAGCTCGCTGCCGGCTATCCTATAGAAGCGCAGACGGCTAACAGCATCGAAAGAATGAAAGATACCATCAAGCTGTGGCCATATTCGAAAGCAGTGTTTCTTACTCACCCCGGCGAGAGCCGCGAAGCGCCTTATCCCGGCGAAATATTTAAGCAACCTGATCTGCTCGCCACATTACAAAAAATGGTAGATGCCGAGCAGCAGGCACTGAAAAAAGGCAAAAGCCGCAAAGAAGCGATATACGCGGCCTTCGATCGTTTTTATAAAGGCGATATCGCGAAAGAATTTGTGCGCGGTTGCCAGGAGCAGGGAGGACTGATCACCGAACAGGATCTCGCCAACTGGAAAGTGCTGACCGAAGAACCGCTGAGTGTAAATTATAAGGGCATTGAAGTGTATAAGCTTTCTCAATGGACGCAAGGCCCCGTGATGCTTCAGGCGCTGAACATTCTCGAGAACTTTGATCTGAAAGGCATGGGCTATAACTCTACGCGATACATCCATACCGTAACACAAGCCATGCACCTGGCTTTTGCCGACCGCGATTTTTATTATGGCGATCCCTATTTTCCGCCTGAAGAACCCATCAGGGGTTTGCTTTCGAAAGAATACGCAAAAGAGCGTGCTAAGCTGATCGATCCCTCCAAAAACGATCCCAAAGCCAAACCCGGCGATCCGTATCCGTTTGAAGGAAAAGTGAACCCTTTCGCCAATTACCTGCAGCAATGGTCCTATGCATCGCCCACGCCGCCCGATGACGAGTACAGGGAACAGTTGTGGCTCGGCACCACATCGGTAGAAGCGGCTGACAAAGAAGGATGGGTCGTGTCCATCACACCCAGCGGCGGATGGATACCCGCCTGCATCGCCGGCCGCACAGGTATTGGTATGAGTCAGCGTGCGCAGAGTTTTGTCTGCGATCCCGTATTAAATCCCTTTAACGTAATTGAACCGGGTAAACGCCCGCGCGTGACACTAACGCCCACGCTTGCTCTAAAAGATGGCAAGCCGTTTCTCTCCTTTGCCGTGCAGGGCGGCGATACGCAGGATCAGAACCTCCTGCAATTTTTCTTAAATATTGTTGAATTCGGGATGACCGTGCAGGAAGCCACCGAAGCTCCCAACTTCAATACCAACCAGCTTTTCCTCTCCCTCGGCGGCCCCGACCGCAGACCCAAGCCCGGCTCCATTGTACTCCACGAATCTGTACCGCCGTTTACCCGCCAGGAACTCATCAAAATGGGTTACAAACCCACCTACGAGTCCCGCACCTCTGGCCCCATCAACGCCATCTTCTTCGACTGGAAGCACGGCAGCTTTTGGGGCGGAAGCAGTAATCATGGGGAAGATTATGGGATAGGATGGTAGGATGGTGAATATTCAATATTCACCACAGATGCTGCTTCTCGACAACCTTTCGCTCAGCACATAATTTCTTGATCGCTTCCTGTTCGGCGGGGCCGATGTTGAGCGAAGAGGCGATGGAGGCAAGAAGGGACTCTTCCTGGGGACTGAGTTCGGCATCGCCGAGACAGAGCTCCGTGCAGTAAGAGAAGAGGGCGAAGGTGTTGGCAGGGTTGATGAGAAGCACCAGGTGGCGAACGTATTCGGCATCGCTGGTGATGCTGGTATTGTAGGAAAGGTATTTGATGATCTCGTCTTTGAAGTTGAGTTTGTTTTTGAAGCCCAGTTTTACCAACAGTTCACTTACGGTGTCGATTTCTGTCTCAGTGAAACGGCCGTCTTTCATGCAGCAGTGAAAAAACAGCTGGCAGATAGCTTCATCCTGTGTTTTGATTTTGTCGGTGTACATAGAAAGTTTTTTATCAGTAATTTTTGTCGTTGTCGTCATCCAGTTCACCGCGAAGAACATCGGGGTCGGCATTGTCGAATGCGTTGGCAGAACCATCGGAGTTTTGTTCGTCGGTTTCTTTCGGATCATCTTTCCTGGTAAGGCGGGCGTTGATTTTGTCTTCTTCTGTTTTGGGGTTGATGGTGTCTTCATTGGAAGGGTTATGCGGATAACCGGGGAAATCCTGGTTGATGCGTTTGTCTTTCGACTGGGGCACTTCTTCTTTTTTGTCGATGGGATTGGTCTTTTTCATAATTGTCTTTTTATTGATACACATAAAAAATTGTGCCTTGCCGGGGGATGATTTCATTAAGAAAAAAGAAAGTATTCTTTAACAAACCATTGTGTTGCTTTTGCGAACAAGGAAAGTCTATCTGGCATCACTAAAATTTAAAGGTTATGAAAAAGATTTTTACACTCATGGCAGGACTTTTCCTCACGCTCGCAGTGTTTGCAGCCAATCGCCCCACGGTTACTATCAAGACGAGCAAGAAATACGAAATAGTGATAGATGGCAAGAGCTATTATAGCAACCATGCCAACACCATTCATCTTAACAACCTGAAGAATGGTAAACACACGGTGAAGGTGTTTGAATTGAACCAGTCATTGTTCCGCACTACACGCAGGCTGGTTTCCAGTTCAACATTCCGCCTTACCAATAAAGACGTGGCGATAATGGTTGACAACTTTGGACACCTGAAAATTTCAGAATCGAAGTTTGGCAAAGGTTACGACCGCCGCAATGACTGGGACAGGAAGTATGATCGCAATGGCAGAAGGTTCTAGCATTAAGAGGGTATAAGGGAAAAGAGGTTAAAAGTATATGCTTTTAACCTCTTTGTTTTTTTAGAAGGTAAATGGATCGCCTGGCTGGCGCTGCCGCTTTTGATCGATGATTTAATTCATCCCTAATCTAACCAATAATCCTGTGATAATCGAAAATGAGAAACTCATGAGCGTTCCTATCAGCACATATTCGGTTTCTTTGCGCGCATCGGCGCCTTTGAGATCGTTGAAACGAAGCACAGATTTGGCGGCGATCAGGAAGCCAATGCCTTCGAAATGGTTGGTGACAACAAAAGTATACACGAGCAATCGTTCGAAGATGCCGATCCATTTGCCGGCTTCACTGAGACTGCTGCTGGATTTTCCCCAATCGCCCTGCTCCACTGATCTGCGCCAGCGCTGGGTGGCATAGTACATCAGTAAGGAGAGGGGGAAGGTGACGAATAAATAGCCGGCTGCGACCAGCCAGAAATTGAGATCATTTTTAAGCGCTTTCCCTGTTTCCGCCAGCCAGCCTGGTGGTGTGATGACGATGCACCATAGCAACACTAACACCATGATATGCATGGCCTGGTCGGCGATGAAATAGGCGAGATTATCCTTGCGGTAAAGTTTCCAGAGATCAATGAAATAATGGGTCACGGCAACGATCAGCGGTATTTGCCAACCCTGCCAGTTGGCGGTGATAAGGTATATAAGACCGCCGTGCAGCAGGCAATGGACATAGAGTGTCCACGAGCGGGCCTTCAGCCTGCGTTTGTGCCGCACCATGGATGATGTTTGCAGCACAAAGTCGGTAAACAGGTGTACGAATAACCACTGTATTAACAGCATCATGCTCTAAAAATAGCTAAAGCGATGGAACAACGGCTTCAAATCGCTGTAATATTTTTTGCACTACGTCCCATCCGGCGCTTTGCAGTCGCTGATGCACCGATGGCTGTGTAATTTTTAACTGCTTCGCTATTTCTTTTTGCGTATATCCCTGCAGTTGAAAATACATGGCTTCAGCCTGTTGGGCCGTCCATCTTTTGATGATAAAAGCCAGCGCTGTGCTGTGAACGGGCCATTCGTCTGCGTAGAGTGGATTATCAAGATTGATGAAAATGACTTCGCCGGTTTTTCTCAAATGATCGAGGTAGGGGCCCGATACCTGGAAGGCAGTGCCGTCGGAGGTGACGATGTTTTTGCCCTGGTAACTGATATCACCCACACCGATGGCTGTGCGTATTCCATAGTGGTTTTTTACCATCAGGCTTTGCAATAGCAGTACAGCCCTCAATCCCGCTGCCCTGTTGTTGGTAAGTATGGCCTGCAGGCTGTCGCCTCGGTATTGCTCCATCCCGAAATCAGGCCACGAGGCTGCAGCCAGTTTGCTGAAATTGTCGAGCAATGACTGTAGCTTCCTGCGCGCGGCAACATTCAGTTTTGAAGAGCCTATGATATCGCCGCTTATTACGGCGGCTTTTTGCGTTTTGGCCATAAACCGGTTTTTTGCAAAAATAGTATTCTAAATCTATATTTGATAATTATAGTATTAAAAGTCTATAAAATTTAAATATAGAATTATAAAACTATAAATGTAATGAGTATAAGTCCAGGGATTTATAATAAAAAACCCGCCGGTTGAGGCGGGTTTCCATATCAAAATCAATAATAATCTTAGTACCTGTAATGCTCGGGTTTGAACGGACCGTTTTGCGGAATACCGAGATAAGCGGCCTGTTCGGGAGTGAGCTCGTCCAGCTCCACACCAATCTTGGCGAGATGCAGGCGTGCTACTTTTTCATCGAGGTGCTTGGGCAGCACATATACCTTGTTTTCGTAGTTCTTGTAGTTGTTCCACAACTCGATCTGGGCCAGCGTCTGGTTAGTAAAGCTGTTACTCATTACAAAGCTGGGGTGACCAGTAGCGCAGCCGAGGTTAACGAGGCGGCCTTCGGCGAGAACGATCACGTCTTTGCCATCGATATTATAGATATCCACCTGCGGTTTGATGGTATCTTTTGTGTGGCCATAGTTTTTGTTGAGCCATGCCATATCGATCTCGATATCGAAGTGGCCGATGTTACAAACGATGGCCTTGTCCTTCATCAGGCGGAAATGTTTTTCGGTGATCAGGTCGCGGCAGCCAGAAGCAGTTACGATAATATCCGCTTCTTTCACTGCATCGATCATTTTCTTCACCTCAAAGCCATCCATCGCGGCCTGCAGGGCACAGATGGGGTCTATTTCGGTAACGATTACGCGGCATCCGGCGCCTGCCAGCGAAGCGGCGGAACCTTTACCCACATCGCCATAACCACCCACCACGGCTACTTTGCCAGCCAGCATTACGTCGGTAGCGCGGCGGATAGCATCCACCAGGCTCTCTTTACAACCGTATTTGTTATCGAATTTCGATTTGGTAACGCTGTCGTTTACGTTGATGGCCGGAATCGGCAGGGTGCCTTTGGCCATACGTTCGTACAGGCGGTGAACACCGGTAGTGGTTTCTTCGCTCAATCCGCGTACGTGCTGTACCAGCTCGGGGTATTTGTCGAACACCATATTGGTAAGGTCGCCACCATCGTCGAGGATCATGTTCAATGGGCGGTCGGCGCTGCCGAAAAACAATGTTTGTTCAATGCACCACTCGGCTTCTTCAATGGTTTGGCCTTTCCACGCATACACGCCAATACCGGCAGCAGCAATAGCGGCCGCGGCATGGTCCTGGGTAGAGAAAATATTGCAGGAACTCCATTTTACTTCGGCGCCCAGGGCCACCAATGTTTCAATCAGCACGGCAGTCTGGATAGTCATGTGCAGGCAGCCCGCAATACGCGCACCTTTCAGCGGCTGTGTGGGACCATATTCTTTACGCAGCGCCATCAGACCGGGCATTTCTGCTTCGGCAAGACGAATTTCCTTGCGACCCCATTCAGCCAGGCTGATATCTTTCACTTTATAGGGGAGGGAAAAATCAATGTTCGATTTTGAAATTGTTGACATATTCTTCATTTTATGTAATGAGCCGCGAAATTACAATTAAACTATGAAAACCGGAAGTAAAGGGGAGTATGTGGGTAACTGCCGGGCATAATGCAACTTATTGGCGCTTAAAGGGTGAGGATGCGCCAGGCTTGGCGAGGTCGGCCACAGTCTTTCTTTCGAGTATGCGCAGGTTGGCATCGCGCACCAGAACCATCATGTCATGAAGACCGCATTGCTTTTCATCGCAGTTCTTACATCGTTCGTAGAAATAGAGGCTTACACAAGGTAGCATAGCTATTGGTCCGTCAATTAAACGCACAATCCTGGCCAATGGAATATCCCTTGGCGGTATCTTGAAAAAATAACCTCCCCCTTTTCCCTTCTTGCTGTCGAGTATGCCTTCTTTCTTCAGTTCGAGCAGTATGTTTTCAAGAAACTTCAGGGGAATCTTCTTCTTCTTCGCTATTTCGGCAATGAGCACAGGCTGGTTGTCTTTTTTCTCAGCCATATACATCAGAGCCTTGAAGGCGTATTGCGCTTTCTTGGAGAGCATGTAGTATAAGTTTACGGCGAGAAGATAAAGATATTTTTTGAATTGACGCGGCAGCGAAAATTGCGTATGGTTTAATCCACCAATTGATGGCTGTAAGCATATTTGATCAGCGCAATCACATTGTTGGTGCAGGTTTTCTGGTAAATGCGCTTGCGGTGCGTTTCTACCGTTCTTTCGCTGATCAGGAGCCTGTCGGCTATCTGCCGGTTGGTATATTCCTGCTCAATCAGCCGGATGATTTCCAGTTCGCGATCGGTGAGGCGCGGCACTTCCTGCACTTTCCCGTTGTCTGTTTCACCATGGTTCAGGTACAGCAGTTCTTCGTTGAAATATCCGCCGCCCCGCGCAATCTTCTCCACGGCAGTAATCAGCGTGCGGCTGTCGGAGCGGGCTGGTAAAAATCCGTCCACATCAGGATCTCTCAGCACACTGTATTCCGCATCTTTTCTGTGATTATTCATAGATAATACCAGCACCTTGATGGCCGGGAATTTTTCCTTCACTTTTTTCACCAGTTGGTCGCCATTGTAATAGCGGAGAATGTCTACCAGCAGTATATCCACCGGTTCCCTGCGCAGATTCTGTAACAACTCACTGGTGGTAGTGGCGGTGGTAACCACCTCCACATTCTGGTATCGCTGAAGCATGTACAGGAGGCCGTTGCTCAGGATAGGAGCCTCGTCGATGATAGCAAGCTTGATGGTGCCTGATGCCATATGCAGCAAATTGGTTAGGGTTTGGGGGGATTTGGTCTATGGCCGGCGGGAAATCGGTCAGATGTTCAATACATCACGCATGTTATAGATGCCGTGTTTCCCTTTCAGAAACTCGGCGGCCAGCACGGCGCCGGCAGCAAAGCCTTTGCGGTTGTGAGCGGTATGCGTGATCTCTATATCATCGATATCGGAAGTGTAGGTAATGACATGAGTGCCCGGCGCAGGGTCCACACGCTCGCTTAAAATGACCAGATCGCCGGGATCAGCGCTCTCTGAATTTACCCATTTTTTCTTTCCGGGAAAAATTTTGAGAATATCTTCTGCCAGCGTGATCGCGGTTCCGCTGGGGGCATCTTTTTTGGCGGTGTGATGAATTTCTTTCATGTGCACGTCATACTCCTTATGCGGCGCCATCAGCTCGGCCAATTTCCTGTTCAGTGCGAAAAAAATATTGACACCAATGCTGAAATTGCTGGCGTATAACAAGGCGCCGTTTTTTTCCTGGCAATATTTTACGGCTTCATCGTAGCGCTGCAGCCAGCCAGTGGAACCACTCACCACCGGCACACCCGCATCGATGCACCTGATGATATTATCGAAAGCTATTTCCGGACCCGTAAATTCAATCGCCACATCGGCGCGCCTGATGTTTTCGATAGTGTTCTCTTCGATATTTTCAATGCCAATTTTCAAAACGATCTCATGCCCGCGCTCCAGCGCAATTTCTTCGATGGCATGACCCATTTTACCATAACCGATTAATGCAACCTTCATGTGGATGTAAAGATTTATGTCGAATAGTTTGTATGATTAATCCGTGATTACCACAATCCGTGGTTCGAAGATATTGTTTTTGGCTTATTCCTGCCGATGTTAAAAGCGAGCGTGAGACCCGGCACATTGCCGGGAAGCAATGCGGGTTTGATTTGGACGCGCAGATCGTCGCTCACATCAAAGCCTTTGAGGTGCGCGTCAACAGTGGCATCTACGATATTCAGTCCCCAGAACAGGAGCGTGAAAAGAATGGAGTAGTCCATATTCTTACGAAACTCGTTGCGGTAACCCAATAATGAGTTTTCAGCTTTATTATCTACCAGGTAACGCAGTTTGGCGTGCACGGCATTCACGCTGTCGGGACTTGGATTAGCAGACGACACAACGGCCAGTGCGTAGCGTGTGCGGTCGTACCAGGTTTTGTTGTCAAAATAAAGCGCTACGGGTATGCCGACTGCCGCATATACAATGGGCAGCTTCCAGTATTTTTTGTTGTATATCTGTCCGAGGCCGGGAAAGATGGCAGAAAGGGTGGCCGCCTTGCGCGGGCTGTGTTTTTTCTGCTCCACCGTGTCCACCCTGATAATGCCAGCACTGTCGGGCCGTGCGCCGATCACGATATTGCCCACGCTGTCGGCGATAATGAGCGTATCCTTATCCTGTGCCGCTGCCATTATGGGAAATGCCAGGGTTACAATAATGAAGAGGTAAACTTTTGCCATACCCGCTTTACTTAATCGGCTGTTACGCCCATCTGGTCCAGGATTTTGTTCAGCTCCTGGATCGAGTAATACTCAATCGAAATCTGGCCGTGGCCGTTTTTGTGGTGACTGAGTTTGACTTTGGTGCTGAAATGAGAGGCTAAGTTATCCTCAATTTTCTTATATGCCGGTGGTAAAGGGGCTTTTACCGATTCTTTAACAGGGGTTTCTCCCTTGTAGAGCCGGCGCACCAGTTCTTCGGTCTGGCGTACGGAGAGTCCTCGGTTTTTTACTTCGTTGAAAATATACAGTTGCTTATCAATCGTGTCCACATTGATCAGCGCGCGGGCATGACCCATGGTGAGTTCGCCTTTGCGTACGGCCACCTGTATATCGGGGGGCAGTTTCAGCAACCTGATATAGTTGGCCACGGTACTTCTTTCTTTGCCCATGCGCTCTGCCACCTGTTCCTGCGTGTAGTTCAGCTCTTCCATCATGCGCTTATAGCTCAGCGCAATTTCCATGGCGTTGAGGTCTTCGCGTTGCAGGTTTTCGAGTAATGCCAGCTCCAGCAGTTCCTGGTCGTTGGCCTGGCGAATGTAAGCGGGCACGTCTTTCAGTCCGGCCAGTTTTGCCGCCCTCCAGCGGCGTTCGCCCGATACAATCCTGTATTTGCCGCTGGGCATGCGCGACACGGTGATGGGCTGCACTATATCGTGCAGCTTGATGGAGGAAGCCAGTTCGTTGAGGGCTGTCTCATCAAAATCGTGACGCGGCTGCCGCGGGTTGGGTTCAATCTGATCTACGGGAATGCGCAACACGTTGGTGACTGCTTCAGCCACGCCCGCTTTCAGCGCACCTGAAGCGCCTTTCAAATCTGAATCTATATTCTGCAAGAGGGAACGAATTCCCTTTCCCAGCGCGTCTTTATTTTGTTTGGGGCTAGACATTGAGTGATTTTTTATCCAACTATTCTAAAATTCTTTCCTCCTGTTTAATCTTCGTCATATCATTCTTCTGCAGTATCTCCTTTGCCAGGTTCAGGTAGTTGATAGCGCCTTTGCTTTGGCCGTCGTACAGGATCACGGGCTTGCCCACGCTGGGCGCCTCACTGATACGCGTATTACGGTGGATGATAGTGTTGAAAACCATTTCATCGAAATGTTTTCTCACCTCGTTTACCACCTGGTTGCACAAACGAAGGCGGCCATCGTACATGGTCATCAGTATTCCTTCGATGACGAGATTGGGGTTTAAACGGCTCTGCACGATCTTAATTGTATTGAGCAGTTTGCCCAATCCCTCCAATGCAAAAAATTCTGCCTGCACGGGTATGATCACTGAATCGGCGGCCGTCAATGCATTTACAGTAATAAGACCGAGGGAAGGAGAGCAGTCGATAATCACGAAATCGTAATCGTATTTCACCTGCTCCAGTATATTCTTCAGCACATTTTCGCGGTTCGGATAATTGATCATTTCAATTTCCGCTCCCACCAGGTCGATATGCGAAGGAATGATATCAAGATAAGGGATTTCCGATTTCAGAATTACGTCGCGGGCGCTGGTACCGTTCACCATGCAGTCGTACAGGCTTTGCTGAATATTATGCAGGTCGAATCCAACGCCGGTGGTGCTGTTTGCCTGCGGATCGGCATCTACCAGCAGCGTTTTGAATTCCAGCACGGCAAGGCTGGCGGCCAGGTTAATGGCAGAAGTGGTTTTTCCGACACCTCCTTTTTGATTGGCTACTCCTATAACACGCCCCATGCGGTTTCCCTTTTTGTTTTTATTACGGATTTTAAATTAATGCGGCAATATACTCATTTACACTGTTCCGGGGTAAGGCAGTTTCCCCCATTATCTCCACGAATTTTCCCTGTTTCACGCGGGTTTCATGGAATTCCTGCCACTAAATTTCCCTGAAAATCACAATTCTATGCTCTTGCCAATCTCTACCAGGTGCAGCGTGCTGCCCGCGTCTGCAAAGATCTTCTTCGCCTTCTCATGGTCAATCTTTATATAGCCAAACGTGTCGAAATGCACCCCCACCACCGTCTTTGCCTGTACCATGCGAGCGCATTCGGCCGAATCTTCGGCGCCCATGGTGAAATTGTCGCCGATGGGCAACACTGCAAAATCCAGCTTCGCCCAGCGCGGTATCAACTGCATATCGAGGGTGAGGGCCGTATCGCCGCTATAATAAAATGTGCGCTCACTGGTATATACTATGAAACCGAGCGGGTTGCCGCCATAACTGCCGTCGGGCAATCCAGAACTGTGCTGGGCCACCACGCATTTCACCTGGAAATCGCCAAAATCCCAGCGACCGCCCGTATTCATGGGGTGCATATTGGAAATACCCTGCTTGCCCAGCCACTCATAGATTTCCCAGCTGCACACCACCATGGCGCCCGTGCGGGACGCAATGCGCACCAGGTCGGCCACATGGTCCTGGTGACCATGACTTACCAGGATGTAATCGGCCGGCACCGAGTCTACATCTACCTTAGAGTTAGCCAGTTCATTGTAAGTAACAAACGGGTCGAATAAAATATGTTTACCATTGATTTGTACTGAAAAACAAGAGTGTCCGTAGTAAGTTAGTCGCATAGCGCAAAAATAATTGCTTTTGCCAACCAAAGGACAGGATAGCTGTTATAAACCGATAACAAATACAAAGCATTATGGACGATAATTACACGATCATCTCGGGAACCAACCGCCCGGGAAGTAATACGATCAAAGTAGCACGGTATTATGAGCAATTACTGAAAAGCAAGAACATCACCCCTCAATTCCTGAACCTGGAAGGTTGGAAATTTTTGGAAAAAACAAAGGAGTTTGAGCAGATTGAGAAAGATATTCTCATTCCCACCAATAAATTCATTTTTATTACTCCCGAATATAATGGCAGCATTCCCGGCGTGCTGAAGGTTATGCTCGACATTTCCGATTATAAACGGGTATGGTGGGGAAAAAAGGCCTTGCTGACCGGCGTGGCCACGGGCCGCTCGGGCAACCTGCGGGGCATGGACCATCTTACCGGCATATTACACTACCTGCGCGTGTTTGTGCATCCTTACAAGCTGCCGCTGTCAAAAGTGAGTGATCTGATCAATGGCGATGGTGAAGTGACCGATTCGGCCACTGCCAATGCCATTAACACACAGGTAAGCGAGTTCATACAATTTTAACCCGGCTTATTCGTCTCCTCCATTCAATTTTGGTCTTATAACAGGAGAATATGCGCAATTCAGGCTTTTTTTGGATTAACGCCGGCATTATGTTACTGCTGGATATTTATGTGTACCAGGCAATCAAAGTTGTGCTTCCTGACCAGTCACGCACCTGGCGCTCAGTGATCATTATTGCCTATTGGACTATATCCATTGCTTCTGTTGCGCTGGTGCTCTCCATTCCGTTTTCAAGATTTGACGCCTGGCCAAAATTTATCCGCACCTATCTGTTTGCAGTGGTGGTGGGAATATTTTTATCCAAACTCATGGCTTCACTTTTCTTCGCCATAGATGATGTGCGTCGTGGTGGCGTTTGGCTGGCCAAACAATTTTCGCCCCAAAAAATTGTCTCTGCGGAAGCCGGCATGCAGGGTGGTATCAGCCGCTCTGCATTTTTAAGTTGGGCAGGACTGTTGGTGGGTGGCGGCTTATTCAGCACGCTGATGTATGGATTCAACAACAAATACCGGTACCAGGTAAACCGGCTCCGCCTGAAATTTGACAACCTGCCCGCGGGTTTTAGTGGATTGAAGATCGTTCACATTTCCGATATTCATGCCGGCAGTTTTACCGACAAAAGCGCCGTGCAGAAGGGCGTTGATAAAATTTTGAAAGAAAAACCCGACCTCATTCTGTTCACCGGCGACCTGGTAAACGATCGCGCTTCGGAGATGACGGAGTATATGGAAATATTCAGCCAGTTGCGCGCGCCAATGGGGGTGTATTCAGTGTTGGGCAACCACGATTACGGTGATTATGTGATATGGGAAAGCGCCGAGGCTAAGCGCGACAATCTTGAACGCCTCAAAGAAGTGCATCGCGAACTGGGCTGGCGATTGCTGATGAACGAACATGTGATGCTGGAAAGAGGAAATGATAGGATCGCATTATTAGGTATAGAAAACTGGAGCGGCAAAGGCAATTTCGGGCGCTATGGAAAAATGGAGGCCGCTTATCCCGGCACCGAATCCGCGCCTTTCAAGATATTGATGAGCCATGATCCCAGTCACTGGGATGCTGAAGTGCGCGTTAAATACCCCGATATTGATCTGATGTTGTCGGGGCATACACACGGAATGCAATTCGGACTGGAGGTGCCCGGCTTTAAGTGGAGCCCGGTTCAGTATTTTTATAAACAATGGGCGGGGCTTTACAAAGAGGGGAAGCAAAAGCTTTACGTAAACAGGGGTTATGGTTTTCTCGGTTACCCGGGACGTGTAGGTATTTTGCCCGAAATCACGGTACTGGAATTACAATCGGCCTAAAAAAACAAGGATTGCTATCATGCGAAATAGCAATCCAAGGGGTCTTTACGGTCTGTGATAATAAATTTTCTACGGTTAGCTACAAATCATCTACGGTTTGGGCAGCTTTTCTCACGGTATTTTCTACGTTGCGCTTACCAATCAGGCCCTCCCAAAGAGCACAGGAAGGGGTTAACAAGGGGTTACGGAAACCAGGGGTTTATCTGCAAATCAGGTGGTTCGGGGACTATTTATATTGATTTGGTTTTGGCTTAAATCAAGGGCACGGATTTCTAAACACCTTTATAATAACCTTACCTTATCAAAGCACTGCAAATGTACGCCCGGCGGCAGGGGGGTAAGGGGAAAGTTTCGGTGAAAGCGGGAAAGGTATCGCCAGATACGGGAATCGGGCAGGTGAGAGGTTGAAGGGTTGCGGGTTGGGGATTGGGTGGGAAACCTTAAAACCTTGCTCTGCGCAGCCGCTCCACTTCCGCCATCAGTTGTTGCTGGTGATCGATGAGGGACTGAAAGACGATTTTCACCTGGAAGGCGCTGGCGCCGTGACGGGCGAGTTTTTCCAGGTTTTCGAGCTGTTCGAAGAAGGGGGTGGTCTTGCCGAGCACGGAGGCGGTGCTCTTGATATGGTGGGCCAGGGTAGCCACCTTTGCAGTGTCGCCGGCGGCGACGTGCATTTTGAGCTCATCCATTTCGGAAGGGAACTGCTTCATGAACTGTTGAAGGATTTTTTGCAGGAACTCGGTGTTTTCCATTACCAGGTCCCAGAGAAAGTTCATGTCCACATATTCCAGCTGATCTTTCAGCGCGAGGATGGATTCGCCGTTGCTTTGCAAATACTTCCTGAGCAGTTGCTGCAGTTCGCGTTCGTGGAGGGGTTTGCTGATATAATCGTTCATACCATGACCAATGCATTTTTCTCTTTCGCCCGGCATGGCGTGCGCAGTCATGGCAATAATGGGAATATCGGTTTTCAGATCTTTCCTGATGGCGCGGGCGGTGGCATAGCCATCCAACACGGGCATCTGTATGTCGAGCAGCACCAGGTCAAATTTTTCGCGGCGTAGCCAGTCGATGGCCTGCTGACCGTTGGTCGCCATTTCAAAATCTATCTGCCAGCTCTTGAAGGTATGGTTCATCAGCAGTTGGTTCATTTCATTGTCTTCTACTATCAGCACTTTCTTGCCTTCCACGCGTAGCGGCTCGAGCATTTCCACTTCTGGTTCAAAGTTGACAGGCGCGCCCTCCAGGCCTGTCACCAGGCCGTATTCCATTTCCACTTCAAAACGGGTGCCCACGCCCTGCTGGCTCTGCACGCGGATGGCACCATTCTGAATTTCGACCAGTTTTTTTACGATGGCCAGGCCAAGACCGGTACCGCCGTATTTGCGCGTGGTATCCGTTTCGCCCTGCTCAAAGCGTTCGAATATTTTTTCCTGCTTATCAGGTGCAATGCCGATGCCAGTATCTGCTACGGAGAAAAGCAATCTTACCGAGGCATCGTTTTGCGCCAAATTGGTAACGCTCACGTTGATGCTTCCTTCCAAGGTAAACTTGATGGCATTGGCAATAAGATTTACAAGGATTTGAGTAAGTCTTATGGTATCGCCATTCAATGTATCGGGTATATCGGGTTGTACGCTTATGGAAAAATCGAGTCTTTTCTCCTCTGCGCGCGGACGAAACATGGTCTCAACCGAACCGCAGAGTCCGCGCAAACTGAAAGGATGCTTTTCGATGCGCAGCATGCCTGCCTCCATTTTCGAGAGGTCGAGAATTTCGTTGATGATAGAAAGCAGGTTCTCACTGGCCGATTGAATTAACCTTACAAATTGTTCCTGGTCGCCGGATAAGGAAGTTTTTTGCAGCAGGTTGGTGAAGCCGATAATTGAATTCACCGGCGTTCTTATCTCATGACTCATGTTGGCGAGAAACTGTTCTTTGATCTGCGCCGACTCATCGGCCAGGCGCTTGGCTTCTTTTAACTCCGCTTCGCTGTTAACGACAGTGGTAATATCGAAGACGGTTGACCTGCTGGAAAGATAATTGCCATCAGCATCATATATGGCCGTGGCATTGATGGCTACGGGAAATACGCGTCCCGTCTTGCTAATCATTTTAAACCGAAGATCGTGTATATGACCTTTCTCTTTAAATGAGGAAAAGAGTCTCTCAAACTCCTCCCGGCTTACCCCTTCCACCACATCGGTGATATGCAGTTTGCCCACCACTTCATCACGGGTATAGCCCAGCCAGTTCAGCTCGGTTTGATTGATGGCCACGTACATGCCTTCTTTGTTCAGCGAGTGATAGCCGCAAGGGGCGTTGTCGTACAGGTCTTCCACTTCGGCAGATACCCTTTCCACATTGCGGCGGGCGGCAGCCTCGTTGTGATGCGCCAGTTTCAGCAGCATTATCAGCCCTTGCTGTTTTCGCAGCCTGCGGATGATCATATAACTTAAAGCTATCACACCCGCTATACCTATAAAGGTGAGTATGCGGGTAAGCCATAATGCTGATTCAGCCCTTTCCGAATTTTGCGTGAGGTTGGCCGAAAGGTCATGGTGCATATCGCTGTTGATGGTGCGGGCAATGATCAGAATACTATCCCGCAGTTCCATACCTCTTTTGGTGTCGAGCAGTTGTTGTGCTGCCGTTTGTCCACGCGTGCGGAAAAGACTGATTGACTCGGTCGCGAATTGAATTTTTCGTTCCACCAGCGTTGTCAGCAAGGCGAATAAGCGGTGCTGATCCTCATTGCGGAGATTGCCTTGCAAATGCGCCAGCTCCCTGCGCAGGCTGTTCATGGTATCAAGCATGCCCTCCGCCAGTGCCTCATCGCCCGTTGCCACAAAACTGCGGTTGATATTCTCCAGCACCGTTGTTGAATTTATCATGTTCTGCACCTCGTCGTTGATAACAGCGGTTCTGATGGCCTGCACGTTGGTGGCGCGACTTTTTGTGATGGTATTTTCCAGGCTTATTTGCAGTACCAGGCCAAATACTGAGAATATTATTGTACACACAATAATAATGGCAACAAAAAGATTAAACCTGTTTTTTACATTCATGCCAGCCTGAATAAATAAATGAACAGAAAAGGGGGGAGGTCTATAATAACTTAATCTTACGGATCAGCTGAGCGCGGTAGCTCTCGGCCACAGGGATAGGGGTGTTCATAATGTTCAGAACACCATTTTCAATTGTCTCAATCTTATCCAAAGCTACTATATAGCTTCGATGTACACGCATGAATCTGCCCGGCGTTGCATTTTCCTCGAAAGCCTTCAGCGTGGTGTGAACTATGTACACCCTGGGCTGCGTATAGATCTTGATGTAGTCGCCCATAGCTTCAACGTACAGTATCTCCTCCAGCTTTACCTTTTTCAAGACACCGTTGTCGCGAATGAACAGGTAATCCTGCTCCATTGACTTGATCTCGGAATTGCTGCGTGCCAGGGTTTCTTTTGCCTTTTCCACGGCCTGCAACAAGCGCGGCATGGTGATCGGCTTTACCAGGTAGTCCACCACATTCAGTTCAAAAGCTTCCGCCGCATAATTCTTTTGCGAGGTGATGAAAATGATCAGTGGTTTGCGTGGTAATGATCTCAACAGTTCGATCCCCGGCATGCCGGGCATTTCTATATCCAGGAATACCAGGTCGGGCGAATCCCGGCTTATCAGGCTGAAAGCCTCCGGGGCACTGGTACATTCACCTATAATGGTTAACTGGCCGATGTTGCTGATCAGTTGCCTCAGGGTAAGCCTGGCCATCTCGTTATCGTCCGCTATAAGGCAAGTCACGTACCAGATTTGATAATTAAGGTTCTATAAGTTAGGAAAAAACTTTTATCCCCAGTTAAACCTTGTGAAAATTATTTAATGTCCTGCCTTTACTTTTGCCTTGCCTGGTTACTACCTGCCTGATGTGTCCGAAGACTAAATGGTATTGAATGTTGTATTCAATATTACTCGCGGACCTGCATTCTAAAAAACTTATTTTTAGCCATTTATTCACGAAGCTGTTAAGAACAATTAACAGGCCGTTTTCTTCCTTGGCATAGAAATTTCAGTTATTTACCGAAAAAAGAATAGTGGAATCACATGAATATGTGATTTCATCCCACAATCAACAATTAAATAATTTACAGATGAAAAAGAAGACGCTTGCTTTGTTAACAATTGCTTTGGCCCTTACCAGCATGAGCTTTGCCCAGGGATTTAATGCAGGAATTAAAGGTGGTGTAAACATTTTTAAAGTTGATGGAAAATCATTCAAGGAAGAATTTGAATTTGGCTACAATCTTGGCGGCTGGGCTGAAATTTACTTCAGCGAAAAATGGGGTATTCAGCCCGAAGTGTTATGGAGCCAGACCAATTTCCGTACGGCCGAAAACTTCAACGATATTTACCCGGATGGTTTGAATGATTTCAAAGGAAAACTGAATTATCTCAGCGTACCGATTCTTTTAAGCTTCCGTCCATCAAAACTCATCTCTTTCCAGGCAGGCCCGCAGTTTGGCATCCTGATCGACCAGAGTAACACGTTTGGTGAAACCGTAATAGACGCGTTTAAGAAAGGGGATTTTTCCCTGCTTGGCGGCATTCAACTTAATCTCGGCGGTCTTCGTGTTGGCGGTAGATATGTTGTAGGACTGAACAACATCAACGATATTGACGATAAGGACGAGTGGAAAAACCAGGGATTCCAGTTGTATGTAGGTGCGAAGATCTTCTGAAAATGACGTAAGGCAACCTGAACTTCCAGGTTGCCTCCTTGCCTTTTCGTTTTTGAAGATAAATTGGAATCAACTAACCGCTCCACTCAAAGTGGGCGTTACGAGCTTGCTTCTTTTTGTCATCAGGTAACGGTCAACTGACAGTGCTCCGCTACCGTTTACTGTTAGTACCGCCGCAATGGCGCAGAACAATATATCAAATTCGAAACCTTCGCCGCGCGTTTGGGCAAACCAGTTCATGAAGAAACCATTTTGTAGGTGGTCTATGAAAAAGGCCCCGATCATCACGATCCCCATCAAAGCGGCGTTGATACGGCCGGCAAACCCGATGATGAGAAGGAATGCGCCGAGTGATTCAATCAGAATGACCAGGCCTCCTAAAAAGGTGGGAAGTCCAACGCTGTTGAAATAGCCGATTGTACTATCCCAACCAAAACCGCCAAACCATCCGAAAGCTTTTTGCACGCCGTGTGCGCCCATAACAATTCCCAAAGCTACGCGCAGCAAAAGCATGCTGTAACTATTCTGTGTAGTGAAAATTTTACTCATGGTTTTACTCCGTTTTTTTGACAGCACAAAATTGCGGCGCATGAGTACCCTTGTCCAATGATGTAGGCTAAGAAAAAGTCTTGATCTGTGTTAACCCTTTACCATTTTCTTCCTGATGCGGCTGAGCGATTCGGGAGTAATACCCAGGTAGGAAGCGATTTGTTTCAACGGCAGACGTTGTTCAAAATGCGGGTAGCGTTGCTGAAAATTGGCATACCGCTCCTCGGCGCTCAGGCTCATGTTTTCAGCAATCCTTCGCTGCATCGATATAAATGCATTTTGTAACAAAAGGCGGTAAAATCTTTCAAGCTTGGGAATTTCGACAAACATTTTTTCCCAGCTGGGTCGGTCTATCAAAAAAACTTCAGAGTCTTCCAGTGCGTCGATATGGTAAAGACTTGGCCTGCCGTTGATAAAGCTGTACATATCGCCAGTCCACCACTCTTCAATAGCGAACTGCACAATATGTTCCTGGCCTTTATCATCAACCAGGTATGTACGCAGGCAGCCCTTATTCACAAAACATTCATATCGGCTTACATCGCCTCCCTGCAGCAGGTACTGTTTTTTACGAAGCGTTCTTCTCTGGAGGTAGGAGGTAAATCGCTCCGCTTCTTCGGGTGTCAGGGTGATATGACGAGACAGGTTTTTGAGAATCAGATCGAACATGCCTAAAGTTAATGGAAAGACCGGCATCAAAGTTGACCTATATACCTTTCGTCCTGAAATCATGGTATTTTGGGGCAGAACGTGTTATTTTGTCACCGATATAAAAAGTATGAATTATAAACAGGCATGGGCACTTCCCGAAGATGAAATGGATTTCATCCCTATTATTCCACTCAATGAGAATGAAGGTGATAATGGTACTGATATAGTGGTTCCCGCCGAACTGCCGCTCTTACCCCTGCGCAATACGGTATTGTTCCCGGGCGTGGTATTGCCGATTACAGTGGGTCGCGACAAGAGCATCAAGGCAGTGCAGGAGGCGCACAAGGCTGACAAATTGGTAGGAGTGCTGGCGCAAAAAGACAGTTCAGTAGAAGATCCCGGCGTGGCCGACCTGGAAGATATCGGCACTATTGCCCGCATTATTAAACTCATCAAGATGCCCGATGGCGGCACTACCGTCATCATCCAGGGCAAACGCCGCTTTACGGTGGATAGTGTAACTTCTGAAGATCCGTACTTCAAAGCAAAGGTCACCCTGCTGGATGATGAGCCGGCACCGCGCACCGAAGATTTCGAAGCATATGTGGCCAACATTAAAGACCTGGCCGCGCAGATTATTCAGCTATCACCTAATATTCCTTCGGAGGCTTCGATCATCCTGAAGAATATCGAGAACCCTTCGTTTCTCATACATTTTATTTCCAGCAACCTCAACACCGAGCTGGTTGAAAAACAAAAACTGCTCGAGCTGAATAATATTCAGAAACGCGCCGATCTGCTGATGCAGCTGTTGCAAAGAGAGCTGCAGTTTGCAGAGTTGAGAAATAAGGTCACCACCAAGACCAAAACCGAACTTGACAAACAACAGCGTGAATACTTCCTGCAGCAGCAGTTGAAGAGCATCAAGGAGGAACTGGGCGGCGACGCCAATGAGCGCGAGTTGAAGGATATGATCAAAAAGGCCGAGACCAAGAAATGGCCCGAAGCCGCGAAGGAGATGTTTAAGAAAGGCATTGAGAAGCTGGAGCGCATGCATCCCAGCACACCCGACTACTCGGTGGTGTATAACCATCTCGACCTGATGCTCGATCTTCCCTGGGAAAGTTATACCGAAGACAATTACGACCTGAAGAAGGCAAAAAAAATTCTCGACCAGGATCACTACGGCATGGACCGCGTGAAGGAACGCCTGCTCGAATACCTGGCCGTGCTGAAGCTGAAAGGGGATATGAAAAGCCCCATACTGTGTTTTGTGGGACCTCCGGGTATCGGCAAGACTTCGCTGGGCAGAAGCATTGCCACCGCCATCAATCGCAAATATGTGCGCATCAGCGTGGGCGGACTGCACGATGAAAGTGAAATTCGCGGTCACCGAAAGACTTATATCGGCGCTATGCCGGGCCGCATCATTCAATCGATCCGCAAGGTGAAGTCGAGCAACCCGGTAATCATACTCGACGAGATCGATAAGGTGGGCAGCGATTTCCGCGGCGACCCTTCATCGGCTTTACTGGAAGTGCTGGACCCCGAGCAAAACCACACTTTCTACGATAACTACCTGGAGCTGGAGTACGATTTGAGCAAGGTTTTGTTCATAGCTACTGCAAATGATATCAACACTATTCAACCCGCGCTGCGCGACAGGCTTGAGATCATCAACCTGAGCGGTTATGCGGTGGAGGAAAAAGTGGAGATCGCTAAGCGTCATCTCGTGCCCAAACAGAAAGAGGCGCACGGGTTGAAGGATGTGCCGTTTAAGGTATCAGACAAGGTCATACAGAAAATCATCCAGGACTATACCCGCGAAAGCGGCGTGCGCGAGCTGGATCGCTACCTGGCGGCCGTAATGCGCTACGAAGCCAAGGAATATGCTATGAAGGGACATGTAAAACCCACGCTTGCGGAAAAGGACCTGGAGAAAATTCTGGGCAAGCCGCGCTTCAGCAGCGAGTTCTATAAAGTGGCCAACCTGCCTGGCGTGGCAGTGGGGCTGGCCTGGACTTACGTGGGCGGCGATATACTCTTTGTAGAAACCAGCCTGAGCGATGGCAAGGGCGACCTGAAACTGACCGGTAACCTGGGTAATGTAATGAAGGAAAGCGCCGCCACCGCCGTCAGCTATTTACAGTCGAACGCCAGGAAACTGAAGATCAATCCCACGCTTTTTGAAAAGAAGAATATACACGTGCACGTGCCCGAAGGCGCCACGCCGAAGGATGGTCCCAGCGCGGGAATCACCATTATGACTTCAGTGGCTTCGGCTCTGACGGGCAAGAAGGTGAAACCTTACCTGGCCATGACAGGCGAGATAACCCTACGGGGACAAGTGCTTCCTGTTGGCGGCATCAAAGAAAAAGTGCTGGCTGCGCGCAGGGCAGGGTTGAAAGAGGTGATACTTTGCTGGCAGAATGAAAAAGACGTGGCAGAGATCAACCCGAAGTTCCTGACCGGTCTTAGTTTTCACTATGTGAAGACGATGCAGCAGGTGCTCGATATTGCGCTGAGTTAGCAGTTTGTTTTAATAGCTTTTTAATGGATTTAACAAAAAGTACCAAGAACAATATGCGTCTAACCCTGTTATAATTATATCAACTGAGATTTTTTTTCATGTTGGTTGTTTTAAGGGTTAAAGAAAGTCCCCCCATCTCCATGGGGGGATTTTTTTTGCATATTGTTAACTTCTCGGCCTTTTCCTACTTTCGTTTGCATGAGGATTGTACTGCTTGTTGCCTTGGCTGGACTTATCTGCCCGGGGGCCCGGGCTCAGACCCTTGGCGGCAGCAGTGTTTTCAATTTTCTTAAACTCTCCAACACGCCGCAGCTCACCGGGTTGGGTGGAATCAATATCTCCAACCAGACTGATGATATAGGTCTTGTCTTCAACAATCCTGCGTTGTTAAGGCCCTCGATGAATGGCAATGCCAGTTTTGTGTTCAACTCATTTTACGCCGGCATCAAGAACTACCATTTGATGACGGGTTACTATCATGAAAAATGGGAGACCAACTTTGCATTTGGCGTAAACTATTTTGCCTACGGCAGCATACCCGAAACCGATATGGCCGGGAATATCCTGGGCAATTTCAGGCCTGTGGATTATGTGGTGCAGGTTTCTGCGGGCAGGCAATACAAAGAGCGATGGCACTATGGTGCTACCCTTAAATTTATTCATAGCGGTTATGGCAACTACCGCTCTTCGGGGCTGGCTTTGGATGCAGGCTTAACCTATACCGATACAGCTAATCTTATACAGGCTTCGCTGGTGTTGAAAAATATGGGTGCGCAGTTAAGCACTTATACCGGTGCCGATCCATCGGATCTGCCTTTCGATATGCAGGTTGGTATTTCAAAGCGACTGGCGAAAGCTCCACTGCAATTTTCGATCACTGCACATAGCCTTCACCGCTTCGATATACGCTATGATGATACAGGTTTTAATAGCGAAAATGAATTCGGTGAAAACTCAAACGGAAAAAAATATATATTTGACAAGTTGTTCAGGCATATCGTTGTAGCAGCACAGTTGTATATAGGTGATAAGATTGAGATCAGTACTGCTTACAACCATCTCCGCAGGAAAGAACTGAACATCGGTCAGTCGGCAAACGGCCTGAACGGATTCTCCCTTGGCGTTGGGGTTTTACTTAAAAAGTTGCAGTTGCGATACGCCAGGAGCTATTACCAGAATAACTCCGGATATAACCAGATAGGCCTCAACGTCCGTCTCATTGATTATTTCAAAGGTAATCAGCGGGCTGGCGCCAGCCAGTAATTGTTTTCACTTAATAAGTAATAGCCGCTTCCCTTAGCCCTGGGAAATAAGGGATGGCATTGTGTAGTTAATGATTCAAATTGATTAATCTTAAGGACTTATCCTGTTAAAATGCTTACAGATGATCAAAGTGGTTATAGCAGATGATCACCGGTTAGTACGCGAGGCCTGGAATCTGTTGCTCAGCAGGGATAAAAGGCTTTCGATAGTGGCAATATGCGAAAATGGCGAAGAGGTGGTAAAAGTATGTAAAGAATTAAATCCTGATGTAGTACTGATGGACATAAACATGGAACCCGTCAGTGGCATCGAGGCTACTAAAGCTATTCGCGAATTTTCGAATGAAATTCGCATCATAGGTATCTCCGTTCATACCGACCTTCCGTATGTGAACGCATTAATGCAGGCAGGCGCCAATGGTTATGTCACCAAAAATTCATCAGGCGAGGAAATGGTCCATGCCATCTTCCTGGTGATGGAAGGTCAGCAGTATTATTGCAAAGAGATTAGTGATATTATAGGCAACAACTAGTGCTGGTGCACGGCTTCTTCTTTGAAGGCCTCGCGTGGCGTGAGTCCCAGCAACTGGAACATAGCATTATCTTCTTCAAAGCCCGGGTTGGGGGTTGTAAGTAGTTTTTCTCCTGCAAAAATTGAATTGGCTCCGGCCATAAAGCAAAGTGCCTGTTCAGCCACGCTCATCGACGCGCGGCCCGCACTCAGTCGTACCATTGCTTTAGGCATCAGTATACGCGCCGTGGCAATCATACGTACCATATCCCATATATCCACCTTCTCGTTGTTTTCGAGCGGTGTGCCGGGCACTGCTACCAG
This sequence comes from uncultured Chitinophagaceae bacterium, assembly GCA_937958995.1. GTDB lineage: Bacteria > Bacteroidota > Bacteroidia > Chitinophagales > Chitinophagaceae > CALCIN01. The sequence goes on along the minus strand of CALGAP010000007.1, from coordinate 264,296 downwards.
CGCATTCACGGGCACGCTTTCGGGATGCACGGGCATGGTGCTAAGGGTGTGCAACATCTTAATGCGGTCTTCGTGTGTTTCGCCCAGGCCTATGATGCCGCCACAGCAAACTGACACGCCGGCTTTGCGCACGTTATCGAGTGTGCGCAGGCGGTCTTCGTATGTGCGTGTGGTGATGATCTCGCCGTAATATTCTGAAGAAGTGTCGAGATTGTGATTGTATGCGTACAAACCGGCTTCGGCCAGTCGCGCGGCTTGCTCTTCGGTAAGCATACCGAGCGTGCAGCACACTTCCATACCCATCGCATTAACGCCCTTCACCATTTCGAGTACCCGGTCGAAGTCGCGGTTGTCGCGCACTTCGCGCCAGGCAGCACCCATGCAGAAGCGGGTAGAACCAGCGGCCTTCGCTTTGGCAGCGTATTCCATCACTTCTTCATATTTCATAAGGGCATGTACATTTACGTTGGTATGGTAGCGCGCAGCCTGCGGACAATAGGCGCAGTCTTCGCTGCAGCCACCCGTCTTTATAGATAAGAGCGTGCACACCTGCACTTCGCCTGTTTCATTATACTGGCGGTGCACAGTGGCAGCGCGGTATACCAGTTCCAACAATGGCGTATTGTATATTTCCTTGATCTCTTCCAGGCTCCAGTCGTTGCGTATCATAAGAAGCGCTTAATTTGTTTATCTTTAAAAAACTGGTCAAAAATATAAAAACTGTTCTAAGTACTCCGAATTTTTACTGCTCTATTGCTTTCTGCTTCGTGGTCAATACTGGTGCCGGAAACTGATTCAGGCGCAAACGCCCCTGATCATTTATATCTTAAGAAAAACTGATAATCGGGTTGCATCGGAAACTGCTGCCCGAAGAAGGTGTTGAATATAACCGGAAAGGTATTGATATTGGTGAGCGAGTCGTGCAGCAGGCTGTAGTTGCCATTGCTGAAATAAAAGGCACTCAGATTCGGAAACTCCAGCATATTCTTGTCATCGAAAACAAAACGATAACCATGGTCGCCCTGCAGGATGATGATAAATGGCCGCTGCTGGTTTTTGAAAATGGATTCTATGATTTCAGCAATGATCGTGTTTACATAAACAATCTGCTCCACATAAGCCTGCTCGTCTTCCTCGGGTGGCAACAGGGGAATTACGGGGATTTTATTACCCGCCGAATCGAAGGTATAGGGACTATGCGGAATCAATACATGCCCATACACAAACTTGGGTTTTGCATCCTGCTTTTCAATAGTCCGCCTGATATGCGCTATTGCCATGCTATCGCGATGGTCGCGGTTGGCTGCATACCTGGGCAGCGTGTTGCGCGAAATTAAGTGGGGCAAATTGGGAAACTGCCAGCCTATATCCCGGTCCAGTTTTTTCAAGAAATTATACTGCTGGTATAGTAGATCTGTTCTCCACAAATCGAAAGTGGTAACGGTTGTAGGATAAGATTCAAAATTGAAAATAGAATGGTTGTAAATGTTATACCCCAGGGTATCCATCATCGGCAGCAAGGGACTGTAAAATACTTTATGTATAGCCGGCAGATAGCGACGCATAAAGTATTCCGTCACTGTATCTGCGTCGGGAAGGTAATTGAAACGAAACTGGCTGCTGATGGAAAAGGGGGTGAGATTATAGTTGCTTTTTGAATGGGTGATGATCCTGAATCCTTTTGATAATAGCAACGAGTCAAGTTTTCGATTATCAAAATTGAAACGCTCCTTCAGTACTTTTGATGAAGAATAAGAATCAAACACCAGGTAATAGATGTCGGGCTTTACGCTATCAGCAAAGTTGTGCACAAGCGCGGGTGTATCCCTGCTGCGATGTTTTTTGTTGTTGCTGAATGTCATGGCTGCCAGGTCAGCTGCAATAAAAAGCAGCAATACAATGTTGAAGAAGCGAAAGGTTCGTGCAAACTGTCTTTTGCTGCGAATGATATAAACAAAACACGCGGTCATCAGCACAAAGAAAACCGGCAACAGCAAAGTGTAGCTCTGCCACACTGTGCCGGGCATATACCACTTAAGGATATCTTTTATTTCACCAAAAAAATAGTAAAACGCCAGCAGCACCAGGCTTATCAGCGAGGCCTTGCGCCAGTTGCGGCATAGCAGCCACACCAAGGGAAAAATTACAAATGGCACTGCCAGCAGGAAAATGATTTCTTTATAAATAAACCGGTAATGAATCAACTGGTGATTTTCCTTTTCAATGTGCAGCACCACAAACAGCGGAAGCAGCCATAAGAAAAAAGGATATTTCCCGAGCAGTCTTTTCATAGATTCCGTTTTTTCAAGTACACCGTAGAATCATTCAGCAGAGGTAATTGCTGGTTAAAGAACTGGTTCAGCACAATGCGAAATGTATTTACCGATGTCATAGTATCTTTCAACATATCATATTTCCCTTCCGGAAAATAAATGGCGTTGAAATTTTCAAACTCCAGGTCGATCTTTTCGGGCGGATAATCTCTGTAGCCATGATCGCCCTGGAAAATAACGATAAAAGGCCGCCTGGCGTGCGCAAATATAGAATCTACTATGGGCGCAATCACGAATTTGTTGGTATAAGCTACCTGCATCACGTAATTGTTTTCCGGCAAACCGTTGTTTATGATGGCGGCCAGGTCATTCTTTTTGCCGGTGCTATCGAAGAAAAAGGTTTCGTGGGGTAAAATAAAATGCGCGTAGGTAAATTGCGGTTGCTGTTTTTCGGCCTTTGCCACTTCAATCACACCATTGCGGGTCTGTTCAATGCGCTCTATATCTTTAATCGCCTCTTCAACTCCGGCATTTACTATCTGCCTACGGAAAAGAGGATGGATATGATAACCAATATCGCGGTTAAGTTTGTAAAAAAACGTTTGTCCCACCACAGAGCGATGTACTAATTTCTCCAGGAAAGGACTTACCCTTGAGGGATGACCTTTCAGGTCGAAGATGGAATAATTGTTTATACTATATCCCTGTTTTTCGAGCACCTGGCTAAGCTCGTTATGAAAAATGGTGTAGTGCGATTGAAAAAATTCCCTGGTGTAAAAAAGCTTCTCTGTGTCGAGCCGCCGCAGATAATCCATGTTCAGGATCGATGCTATGGATGGCTGCGTGAAGTAGTAGTTGCTTTTTGAATTTTCAACCAGGTAAAAATTTTTGTTCTTCAAATAATTTTTGATCCAGGCATTGTTGTAATTAAACTCCTGCTGCAGTGTTTTTGAATTGGTATAGCCGTCGAGTATGATGTAGTATATATCAGGCCGGGCGCAGGTGTCGCACGGGGAAAATTCGCGGACTATTTGCTTCGAGGGGTTGGCGTGATCATGCTCCGAGCCGTCGGTGGTTATTCGCAGGTAAATATTCTCACCAATGCCGCCAACAAACAATAAGCCGAAAATAATATTCCCGGCATAATAAAAGCCGGCAAAAGATTTTTTTCTTCTCTTCACATAAATCACCAGCGCAATGGCACCGATAGCCAGCAAGGGCAGGTCAATAGAGTAGGGCAGCTTCAGCCAATCGTGCCAGAGGTGGAAAAAATACAATACCACCAGGAAGGCAAATAACAGCACGCCTGCTTTTTCCCTTCGCTTTGGTGAGCGGGTAAAGGTGGCGTAAATTGAGACAGGAATAATGATATACAAGACCAGTTCGCCAATAACGGGCCGCCAGCTGAACAACCTGAAATAATAGTTGGCCACGTGCACCAGGTAGGTTCCCGGTATGGTGAGCAAAAAAAGCGGGTATCGTGAAAGAAAGTTTCGCATCAGGGCGGTGCGGGTTTTGAATCTCTCAGGAAAATGGTGGAGTCGGGTATCAGGGGAAAATTCTGGTTGAAAGTCTTGTTCAGGATCACCCTGAACATATTTACGTTCGTAATACTGTCATACAAACCCCGGTAATCGCCGTCGGGGAAATAAACCGCGTTCAGGTTTTGAAAATAACATTCCGGCTCCGCATTGTAATCTTTCGAAGGACGAGAACCATTTCGGTAACCGTGATCGCTGAGCAATATCACGATTGCACCGGGATCATTGGTCCTGATGGCGGTCACCATTTCTTTGATACGCTCGTTCACATATTGCAGGTATTCGAGGTAGGTATAAAGCGGATCGCTCTTGTATTCTTTGTACAGCGTGGCGTTATCGGCCAGCTTGCCATTGCGGTCGTAGTAATAGGGTGGATGAGGCATATAAAAATGCGCGTAGATGAAGCGTGGGCGTGGCTTCTTTTCGATGGCAGCCTTCATCACCAGCTCCTGGAACATGTGGTTGTTATCGCGGTGTTTCAGAATATAGTTGCGCTTAAACAATTTGAAAGGATAATAGGTCATCAGCAACCAGCCGATATCTTTATTCATCCGTGAAAACAGCGTGCGGTCGGTGATGAGTTTTGTTTTTAAGGGCAGAAAGCTTTGCTCCACCATAGCAGGATTGCCCGCCAGGTCAAATACCGAATAGTTAACAATTTCATATCCGTGCGCGTCGAGGAATTTGATCACCTCATTGTTGCGCACCAGCACGCCACAGGTGGCATAGTCGTCTGCCGTAACGGCTTTCACGTTTTTTATGCCTTCGATATACGACATGTTCAGCGTGGCCGACATCGAAAAGGCGGTGAAATTGTAATTACTCTTGCTCTTCGTTTGTATCTGGAATCCATTTTTCACCAAAAAACTATCAAAACTGCTGTTGTCGAATTCATATTGTTCTTTCAGCGAGAGTGAGCTGCCATATTCATCCATCAGCAGGAAGTAAATATTCGGTCTGGCGCAGGTGTCGCAGGTCTTATATTGATTTTCCCGCGCAAAATTATATACGGTCAGCTGATGCTCCGGCGGTCTGATGGCTTTGATGAGCACTGCTCCTAAATCAACCACGATATAGATAGTAAAGAGTACGTTTAAGAAAAGTGTAGAGCGAAGGAATGGCTTCTTGATTTTCTTCAGGTAAATAAAAATCGCTATCAAAACTGCAAAGATGGCTGGTAGTAAAAAGCGATAATGACCGAACACTTCCAGCACCGGGTGGCTTTTCAAAAATTCATGTACGGCGCCGAAGAAGAAAAAGAAACTCATCCACACTACCGTGATCACGGCGGCTTTGGTCCAGTTGCGGAAGAAGATGTAAGAGAAAAGATTAATGCTGATGGTAAGCAGTATATAAGTCAGGCAGAGTATAGCTGCATCGCGCAAACTCACAAAACCAAAGTTTTCCAGGTAGCCGTGCAGTACAAAAAATACCGGCAACAACACCAGGTAAAGCGGGTTGGTCCTGAGAAATGTAGTTATCTTATTCACTTTCTTATCATGCGGTACAGTATGCGTTCTGTACCGGGGATTTTTACTTGGTCAACAATTGTAAAATAAGCAGAAAATGCGTTTTCAAAATGATCCTGGTCATAGTCGGCAAATACATCGGGCCGGGTGCTCAGCATTTGTTTCACCTTCTCATCCTGTTTAGGCACAAATTCAATGATCAGCTGCGGCGCGATGCGTCTGAAGTATCCTGCCAATGCGGATATGGGAATATTTCTTCCGATCACCAGGTGATGTATCAGCGCCAGCGCCATCACCAGCTCGGTTTGTATGCGGTCGTGAAAGGCCGCGCGCTCTGTATTATTGAAACCGATGGCGGGAGAGGGGTTGGCCACATCTACCACCAGCGGCAATATATTCAGCGAATTGTTTTTTGTAGTGTCGAGGTACAGCTTGTTGATGCAGCGGCTATCGGTATCGGTGGCTACCACGCTCATACCCTGTGCTGCCAGCTTTTTGGAGAAATGTCCCGTATTGGCGCCCAGGTCCAGGACAGAACCGGCGCCGGTCTTTCCGCACATTTCCAGCACAATCTTCTCTTTCTCTTCAACGTATTGCCGGCTCAGTATGGTGTCGTCGTAGTAATTGCTCCACGTGGTCTTGTATGATTTGTCTGCGGGGAAATTGCGGATAATATTTTCAAGATGTGAGACCAGGTCGATCAGTTTTTTCTTACTAAACTTCGCCGCTGCCTTATTACCCTTATCACTGATCATGGTGGTATTCTGCAGGTACACGTGCAGCCATACGCCCAGGTTGAGGCGGCTTTTTAATGGCAGCAGCTTCGCGATAATATCATTGGGAATGCCATTGATATAGGCAGCAAGAATTTTCGGTATATCCGATTTCAGGTAATGCTCGAGGTATAAGGGAAAAAGAAAACACTGGCAAAACTGGCGGTAAGCGATCCAGGGCTGCTGCGGATTGTATATATCGAATGAAAGTGTGTCGATAAAGATCGGGCGGCCCTTATGAAATTGTATGTTAAATGGTGTAGCATCTTTCAGTATCATGCCGTACTCGAGCGATTGTCGCAGTATCTTCAACGTGAGCAGGGCGGCATCTTTCAGTTGGGCGAAACACCATTCATAAGGGTAGGAGATATAGTTAACAGGCTCGGGAAGAATGGTAGTGTACCAGGACGGGTCTTGCGTAAGGTTTTCGTTGATCTCTTCATGACTCACCAGCCACCCGTTTTTCACCAGTTGGGCATACAGGCCCGAGTCCATCAGCTGGCGATATTGTATAGCGTAGTATTGGTTTACCTGGCGGTAAAATTTTCCATCGGCCTCGAACACAAAGCCGGCCGGATCTTTAAACGAAGCCGGATGCCGTGTGTAATTAACCATTTACATTGTCGTTCTCGTTCGCGTCTTCTTTTTTGGGCCGCCAGAAAAATGCTTTAACCCGCAGCCAGGCATTTTTAAAATAAAATAAGGCGCCTACAATGGCGGCAATGATCACCTGTATCAGGTAACTGCCGCTGCCGGGGTCAACGTATAATAGGATGGTGTCTGTCACAGGTAGCTGAGATTTGTTTTCGGCGTTAAAGTTAATAAAGTCTCGTACATCAACTGAATGGTCTGTTCAATATCATTCCGATGCAACATTTCCACAGTGGTGTGCATATAGCGCAGCGGAATGCTGATGAGTACGGATGGACAACCATCGTTGGCGTAGGCAAATGAGTCGGTATCGGTGCCGGTACTGCGCGAAACGGCGCGCGTTTGTACGGGTATTTTCTTTTTCTCAGCAACATCCAGCACCAGGTTTAGCAACTTGTTGTGAACTGCAGGGCCATAGGCCAGCGAGGGGCCTTTGCCGCATTGACAATCGCCTTCGATCACTTTATTGATCATGGGCGTATAGGTATCGTGCGTTACGTCGGTGATGATGGCAATATTGGGCTTAATACGGCGGGCAATCATTTCTGCGCCACGCAGGCCAATTTCTTCCTGCACCGCATTCACCACGTACAATCCATACGGCAGGCTCTTGCGGTTTTCTTTCAGCAGCCGGGCCACTTCGGCAATCATAAAACCACCGATGCGGTTATCGAAAGCGCGGCCGATATAATAATCGTTGGCCAGCTCGTCAAAGCCATCCTGGTAGGTTACCACTGCGCCGATATGCACACCCAGGTCTTCTACTTCCTTTCGGCTGCGCGCGCCACAGTCGAGCCAGAGGTTCTCCACTCTGGGCTGCGGATCTTTGCCCTCGGTATTATGAATGCGGGTATGAATGGCAGGCCATCCGAACACGGCTTTCACCATGCCTTTTTTTCCATGTATAAATACCCGCTGTCCCGGCGCAATCTGGTGGTCAACGCCGCCATTTCTTTTCAGGTAAATAAGACCTTCGGGATTGATATAGTTCACAAACCAACTGATTTCGTCGGCATGCGCTTCAATGACTACTTTAAATGAATTTTTCGGGTTAATGACGCCCACGGCGGTACCGTAGGGATCAACAAAAGTGGTGTCAACATAAGGTTTTACATAATCCAGCCATAATTTCTGGCCGCTGCTTTCAAAACCTACAGGCGAGGGGTTATTGATATAATTTCTCAGAAACGCCATCGACTTGTCTGTAATGATGGACTTGCTTTTTGTTGACTTTGCCTTTTTTGCCATAGTTGGGATTATAAGCGTCAAAAGTAATAAGGATTGGGCGGATTTGGAGCAGGGATTTGGGGATTAAGGATCGGTTCACGGATTGAGCGCGGATGGCACGGATGGGGAGGATAACCGGATTATGCGGACCAGGACGTGGATGGAGCAAATGACGCGGAGCGCGTGGATAAGCGGATGAGGCAGATTATGCAGATCGGGGGATGAGTGTGGTTAGAATGGCGGAGAACATCATGAGTCCGTCGAGGACGAAATAGTAGAGGTAGTCGGAGAAATTTTTTTTGGCGACGGGGTAAAGGGGGAGCAGGAAAAGGAGGGTGGAGAGGAGGCAGCAGATGGTGAGCAGCGAAAATCCATAATAGTAAAGCGCTGCGGTGCTGATGATGAACAAGACTATGGTGAAATAAAAAAGCCGGTTGACGGCCTGTTCACTGAACCAGGTGATCATGCTGCGGATGCCTTCTTTGCGGTCGTAGTCGCGGTCGCGGTAGTCGAAAATGATGCAAATAGCGTAGATCAGGAAAAAACGGCTGAGTATAAAAAACAAGGCAGCCTGGTTCCAGCTTTGGTGGTCGAATGCGATGGGAAGAATGGTGGTTACATAGGTCCATACGAAAGAGAGGAAAAGCGTCTTCCCGATTGCAATCTTTTTTAAGGCATAAAAGGGACCTACCGGCAGTTTGGGTGCAGAATAAAGGAAAGTGAGCACCACGGCTCCCAGGAGCCAGTACCACTGGTGAATGAATTGCAGAAATATCCACCCTGCGCCGATAGCGCCGACACCACACAGCGCAAGGTGCAGTTTTTTATGTTGTTGTGTCCAGCGCACACGCGCATTTTCGCTGGAAATGTCGGGCGTGAGGTACCAGTGAAAATTATAACTGCTGAGCGTGGCAAAGAACACGAAGCTGAGATAAGCTTTAAGGTTAAGGTGGAGTGATAGCAGGTCGTGTGTCTGAAGCACCATCATCATGGCGCAACCGGCAATGAATACACTGGTAAAAATAAAATAGTTGAAGGCCCGCAGCAATGCGGTCATAGAGTACTAGTTTTTCTCTATAGTAATGGGCGGCGAGTAGGCGGTATCGCTCACATTGCCCGCCCTGTCTTTGATCACGAACTTGAAAATGGCTGTCTCTACGGTATCCACGCCATCGCAAGGAATGGCCGCCAGGTCGCGCTGATAGCTCATCCGTATTTCCAGTTCGCCTTTTGTGTTTTTAGTGCCAGGAAGATTGGGCATGCGCCATTTTGACGAGTCGGCAAAACTGGGTGTTTCGCACCAACTGGAAGAGACTTTTATGACGTGAATGGAATCGTTCAGATCACCTTCTTTGTCACTGAATTCAAAAAAGAATGCTATATCCTGGTTGTATAACACATGATCGGTAGTGACACTCTTAAAGGTAAGCTTCGGTTTGGTTTCAATCCCGTCTTTTGAACAACCTGCAACTATCAATCCTGCAAGTCCGGCCAATACAATGAAAGTATGTAATTTCATTCTCATTTTTTGATAATATGCAAATTTATTAGCCTGTCCCACAATTACCTGCGATGATTTGTAAACATGAAGATAAAGTTTTTTCGGTGGATAAGGATGGTTTCGAATCCCTGGCCCTGGAAATATACCGCTTCCAATTCCAGCACAATCCTATATACCGCGAATACGCAAAAACGGTTGGTAAAGTTGGGGATGCTGTAAAAACATTAACAGACATTCCCTACCTGCCGGTCGGCTTTTTTAAATGGCAAAAAGTATGCACCACCCATTACGAACCGGAAGCCATTTTTGAGAGCAGCGGCACCACGCAGACCATAAACAGCCGGCATTTTATAAAAGACCTCTCGCTGTATCGCCAGAGTTTTTTGCAAGGTTTTGAGCTGTTTTACGGACCGGTGAACGATTGGTGCATTATCGGCTTACTACCCTCATATCTCGAAAGAAAAAATTCTTCGCTGGTAGTGATGGTGGACGAACTGGTGCAACAAAGCCATCATCCCCAAAGCGGGTTTTATTTATACGAACACGATAAGCTGGCTGCCACCTTACAGCAACTGGAAGCTGCCGGCCAAAAGACCATGCTGATAGGAGTGACCTTTGCGCTGCTTGATTTTGCGGAAACATTTCCCATGTCCTTGCAACATACCACCATTATGGAGACCGGCGGTATGAAGGGCCGCCGCCGCGAAATGACAAGACCCGAAGTACATGAGATTTTGCAGCATGCTTTCGGGGTAAAAAGCATTCACTCTGAATATGGCATGACGGAATTGCTTTCGCAGGCATACTCTTTTGGCAATGGCCTTTTTCAGACTCCCCCCTGGATGAAAATACTCGTGCGCCAGGATGATGATCCCTTCGACGTGCGCACCACGGGCAGCGGCGTTATCAACGTGGTTGATCTCGCCAACATCTACTCCTGCTCATTCATAGCAGTTGATGATATAGGAAAAGTCTTCCCCGACGGCAGTTTTGAAGTACAGGGCCGCACCGATAACAGCGATATACGGGGCTGCAGCCTGATGGTGGCCGACCCTTTTCGCTGAATACTGCTTTACATCAAGCATTCCTTTCATTACATCAAAGTAAATTTTTTGGAGGCAAGACATCCGGTTGTTTTGTGTCGGAAACAACCCGATTCAATAACAACAAAATTTTTTGTTATGCTACAAAAGTCATTAAAAGCAATGTTGCTGATTGCTTTGGTATCGGTGACCGCTCCGCTCGCAGCGCGCGACGGAGGTGAAATGTTCGAAATTTATCTCAACAGCAAATTGCTGGTGCGCCAGTATAATCCGCAGTCGTTCACACTCCAAAGCCTGAATCTTACTGAGGCCAATGTTAACGACAAACTGGTGATATACTACAACCATTGTGGCCATCCCGGCAAATCAAGAACCATTGCTATTGTGGACAAAGCGGGGAATGTGTTGAAGAAATACAATTTTGGTGATGGCAATAGTGTACAGGACGGTATGAGCATTCCGGTGAAAGAATTGCTGGCGCTGGAAAAAAATAACCAGGGCATGCAACTGGCTATTCATTATACTGCCAAAGAGTTGCCGAAAGGACTGACCTTGTCTGCCGTTCAATTCAAGAATAAAGCCGCGAAATCATAGTGGCAAAAGTTCCGTGCAGGTGATAGTGCGCTGCTGCCGGTGACTTTCGAACGCGAGCTCTATCAACCTGATAGTGTTGTAACCGTGTTCGGGTTTCTCGGTCAGCGGCGCCTTATTGACGATGGTTTCGTACACGCTCTTGTAATACCTTCCATAATCGCCGCGTTTCGAAGGATATTTTTCTCTCACAATTTTTCCATCTTTCACTGTGTGCAGTATACCGTGTATAGATTCATCTTCCACGCCCCAGTCGTCACCTTCCGGCATTTCACCGGCGCGTAGCCTTGCCTCCTGGGGATCTTCCCCAAATTTTACAAAAGAACCCAGCGTGCCATGAACCTGGTAGCGTGGTCCCGGCTCGCGCACCAGCATTCCTGCCTGCAGTATCACTTTCAGAAAACCGTAGTCGAGCCGCAGGTCAAAAAAATCATCCACCTTTGCGTGCGGCCGTTGCATGCGAATGTCGGCAGTGATTGTTTTGGGCAACCCAAACAACACCTGCGCCTGGTCTATGAGATGCGCGCCCAGATCATACAGTATGCCACTCCCCGGCAATTGTGCTTCGCGCCAGGCGTTGGGTCTGGCTTCAGCGCGGTAGCGATCGTAATGCCCCTCGAAAGTATGCACTTCCCCAAGGAGTTTATTGTCGAGAATTTCTTTGATCGTGAGGAAATCGCTTACGTAACGCCGGTTTTGGTATGCGCTTAAGATGGAGCTTGATTTTTTCGCCAGCTCCACCAATTGTCTTGCCTCCTCACTGGTATTGGTAAATGGCTTTTCGAGCACCACATGCTTACCCGCTTCGAGCGCGGCCTTGGCATAGGGGAAATGCGTATCGTTAGGAGTAGTGATGATCACAAGATCAATCTCAGGATCAGAAATCATTTCTTCAATACTTCTTACCACTTTCACAAAAGGATACTTCTCTTTCGAATCCTGCTTGTTTCTTTCGAGCACCGATACCAGTTGGTACTGTTCACTCTTCACCAAAAATGGAGCATGAAAAGTCTTACCCGAAACGCCAAATCCAACCAGTCCTGCCTTAAGTATACGCATAAAATTTTTGGTGGAAGATAGGGAGAATCAAAAAAATGACCGGGGTTACGGCCCCGGTCCAAACAAACCCTGTTTCCTGTTTTAGCACAACCGTCCTAATCAGTTTTGGGCTACCGCTGAAGTCAATGTTTTTCTGTTGATAAAGGATACCTGGGCCGGTCTTACCGCCGGCATCAGTTCCGCAACGTATGCGGCGCAGAGTGAGTTGGGCTCGTATTGACTAAACTCCTTACTGAGCGTTTTCACATTGTCGCGGTAGGTGCTGTCGGCCAGCACGGTTTCCACGGCGCGCTTAACCTGCGCAGGTGTTGGTTTTTCAGTCCCAAGGTTGATGCCCAGTTTGAAATATCCTACACGTGCATTGATCTCATTCTTGCCTTCATGCACGCCGGCCACCACCATGGGCAAATTATTTTCAATACCCAGCATTACGCCGCCATAGCCGCCGTTGGTGATATACACATCAGCGTGCGGCATCACATCTGCAAAGGGTATAAAATCTTCTATAATTATGTTGTACTGGGGGTAACGCGCCTGCAATTCTTTGGTGCGCGAGCCGCCTGTGGTTGCCACCACCAGGTATTCAGTGTCTTTGAAAGCTTCCAGCACCGGTACTATGATTTTTTCCGGGTCTTTTTCCACGGTTCCCTGCGTTACCAGTATTACTTTATCGAAAGCTGCCAGCCGCACGTCGTTCCACGGCTCGCGCTGTTTTTTGCTGCTGTAGGGAAGCAAGGGGCCGATGAAACGTACATTCTTGCTCAGATCACTTCTCTTGTATTCAAATCCCGGCGTACCGCTCTGCAGTACCAGCGTAGATTTTTTCGAAACCATGTCAAATACGTTCGTATTGCCCGCATCAATGCCATGTTGCTGCAACAACTGCCACATCAGTTTATTAGGTTTGCGGAACAATACCTTGTCGGCCAGGAAGCGCAAAAAATCCTGCTTGCGGCGGCCGAGAAAACTTTTGGCCGGGGTCATACCCAGGCCTGCTGGCGCCAGGTCTCTCGAAGATTCGGTGAGCGGCAACACGCCGATGGCTATAACAGGCACGCCTATCTTGTCTTTGATAAAGGGTATGCCGGTAAAGCAATTGTCGGCGATGAAAATATCAAAGGGGAAGGATTTATAGATTTCGGTGATGTCTTCATAGTACTCCGTGGAGCGAAGGATAAAGGCATTGATGATATCGAAATTCAGTTTCTTGATAGGGTTCTTGATCTTCGCTCTTTCAGGGAATACTTGTTCCAGCGTGTCACCGGTCCACTCGAGCGCTTTTTTGAATGGATAAATGGGAATGTTGAGTTTTTTGATTTTCTCTTCATATTGTACGGAGCTGTACCAACGTACATCGCAGCCGAGGCTTTGCAGGTGTACTGCCAGGCCGGTGAGCGGGTTGAAGTGACCGTCGGCCGGCATATTGGCAAATAGTATGCGCGTGCCCGGCAACATGCCCGAATAGTTGGTTGAATTGAAATGGTTGAACATTGTTTGCATGGCTATGGTTTTAATGGCTATTTGTGAAACCGGGAGCAATATTAAAACCCGGCAGCTGCAGGGAAAACAGCGCCATGCACGAATTGCGGTAACTGTTGAATGGGTTGCGGGTTATTTCCACGCATTGCGCAAAAAGCGGAGCCAGTTCTTATGCATTATGTTCTCGATATCCTGGGCGGAGTAGCCCCGCTTAGCCAGCAGGCGGGGTATTTTCTGCAGGTCGGCAATGGTTTCCAGGTCGTAGGGGCACTGTTCCTTACCGTAAGCCCCGTCCAGGTCTGAGCCGATACCGATATGCAGTGCATTACCCGCGATCTGGCATATATGGTCGAAATGATCAACCAGCTTTTCGAGGTTGCAATTCATTTCTTTGGGTGTGCTTTGCCGTTTTACCCAGCCCGGTACCATCATCCAGGCATCCAACGCGCCACCAATTACGGCGCCCCTTTCTACCAGGGCTTTGATCATTTCATCGCTGAACTGGCGGTTATGGTTTACCAGCGCGCGGCACAGGTTATGACTGGCCCATACCGGCCCGTGAAAATGGTCGAGCGCCTGCCAGAAGGCATCGTCGCACAGATGCGTGGTGTCGAGAATGATATTCAGCCGCTCCATTTCGCGGAGCAGGGCAAGACCATCAGCATTTATTTTACCCGTGGCATCGGTGCCGTTGGCATACCTGCCAGGACCATAATGCGCGGGGCCTACGGCTCTTAAGCCGTATTCGTATGCGCGTTCCAGGTGTTTGAGTGTAATCAGCGAATCAGCACCCTCCAGGCTTAATATATACCCGATGGGCTTGTCATGGTTGAGGCTTCCATCGTTCCACATCGCCACCTGAAGCTCCAGCGCACGCCTGTCTTTTATCATCACCATTTCACCCGCCTCTTCCATTGCCTTATACCAGGCCAGCTGCGCCTGCGTTTGCGCCCAGGCCTGTTCGGGCGAGTGCCACCCGCTGAGCTTGCTGCCCGGCGCCACATACCGCGCTATCTGCGTGGCCACCACGAGCCCGATATTTCCCTTGCGCAGTTCGGGCAGCGATACAGTGCCCTTACCACGATCAGGCTTATCCGTCATACCCGCCTCACGACTGCGGATAGCCGTGATATCATCGCGCAGGTTGCGGTTCCAGTCGATGGCATTCATTGCGAGGTCGAGATGGGCGTCGATGATAAACATGATGTTCTGTGTTGAGTTTTGGGTATAGGGTTGGTCAGGTCATAGGTGGGCCACCTGTCACCTGGCCATCCTTTAGGCGTGGTTCACCTTCGGGGGTGGCTCACCCTCAGATGGTGAGTTGGCGGTCGCGGGCGGTGATGCGCCACTCGCCGCTGAGCTGGCCGTTTTCGATAGTGTAGGCGCGCTCGTAGAGGGCCACGGTTGGACAAATATGATGGGGGATGCCATACAGCACATCGCCGGGTTGATAACGGTGACCGGGGCCCGCTTCCAGCACCAGGTGCTCTTCGCTCTGGCTGAGGGGCTGCAGGTCGGGCGCTTCAGGGAAGAACACGCGGCGTGTGATCTCGTTTTCTGCGGCTACGGATTTGTGGCCAAGGTCGAGGCAGATGCGGGTGGCGTCGGGTAAAGAAATGACGCGCGTCACCAGCAGGGCGGCAGGCTCAAAGGGCTGCTCAGGACAGAGATCGAGGTAGGTTTTGTCCCAAAAGACGAAAGTGCCGGGACTGCATTCCACATTCGGCCGCTTGCAATGAACGGAAAATGAGGGCGAGCCGCCGGCAATGATGATGGGTGAAAATCCTGCAGCTTCAATTTCTTTTTTCATATTCTCTACCAGTGCAAAGGCTTCGTCGCAGACTTTTTTTCTTTCTTCATAATTCCTGTTGCGGATATGCCCATCGTACGCGTGCAGACCTTTGAATGAAATGCCCCTAGTATTGGTGCAAAAGCGAAACAGCTCCATCGCTTTTTCACCGGGTATAATGCCGGTACGGTTTTGACCAACATTTAAATCAATATATACGGGTATGGTCTTGCCCATTAAAGTGAAATGACCCGCAATTTTTTTCGCCGCTCCGATATTATCGACGAGGCAGGAATATTTCGTGCCGGGATATTTTCCCACTACCTGCGCAAAACGCTGCAATTTGGGACCGCCGGGCTGATAGGCGAGCAGCACATCGGGCGCCTGGCATTGACCCAGCATTTCAGCTTCGGCAATAGTGGCGCATTTGAATTTGGTGATGCCGGCGGCCAGCATCAGCTTCGTAGTGTCGGGCGACTTGTTGGTTTTGATGTGCGGTCGTAACCGGCCCGCATCACCGGTCATCGAAATGGCGCGCTGAATATTTTCTTTTACGCGTTCGGGATAAATGACCAGCGCGGGTGAGTCCAGCTGGTCTATGTCTTGAATAGTGTACCAGTTTTTTGTTTTCATGACTAATCGTATACTTCAAATATAACCTCAATTTCCACAGCCACATTATTGGGCAGCGAGCCCATGCCTACGGCACTGCGCGTGCCAATGCCAAAGTCTTCACCCCAGAGTTGGGCAAACAATTCGCTGCATCCATTGATCACCACAGGATGTTTTTCATACTCCGGCACGGCGTTCACAAAGCCGAGCATCTTGACTACGCGTTTTATTTTATCAAGCGTACCGAAATGTGCTTTCACGCTTGCCAGTATGGCAAGACCGCACTGCCTGGCTGCTTCTTTGCCCTGCTCATCGGTGAGGTCGTGGCCCAGCTTGCCTTGTATGTAAGAACCATCATTGTTTACAGAAACATGACCCGAAGTGTACAGGATATTACCAACCTGCAAACATCTTTTGTAAATACCTTTCGAGGTGGGGAGCACAGGTAGTTGCCAACCCATCGACCTGATCTTTTTCTCAATGGAGTCGTCTTGCATGGTATATGATTTTTACGTTTTATCACGGATGGGGCAAGGGATTTTTCTCACACGAAAATATCCAATACCAGTACACCCAGCAAACCTACTATCGCAACAATGGTTTCCATCAGCGACCAGGAGCGTATCGTGTCTTTGATGCTTAAGTTGAAATATTCTTTGAAAAGCCAGAAGCCACTGTCGTTTACGTGTGAGAACATAAGGCTGCCCGCGCCGATGGAAAGCACCATCAGGTTGGGATCAACATTCATATGCGGAATGGCGGGGGCGAGTATGCCGGCGCTGGTAAGACCGGCCACTGTTGCCGAACCAACACACACGCGAATGATGGCGGCGATCATCCAGCCAAGTACCAGGGGCGGAATGGAAACGCCTTGGAGACTTTTTGCAATTTCATCACTCACGCCGCTATCTACAAATACTTGTTTCAGCACTCCGGCGCCCGCCACGATCAATAAGATGAGCGCGATATCTTTCATGGCGTCGCCATAGATGGTCATCACTTCTTTCATGCTCTTGCCCGTGCCTGTGCCGAGCGTGAAGGTGGCCACCAGCACAGATATCAACATCACGATGGAAGCTTCGCCCAGGAAACTATTCAGGTCAGCAGCGAATCCTTCGAGGGCATAAACCTGCCCTACCAGGGTGGTAAGTCCCAAAAGCAATACGGGCAGCAGGGAGGTGAAGAAACTGTTGGCTGCTCCCGGCAGTTGATCGGGTGGAATCAATTTGGGCTGAAAAGTATGCAGCGGTTCAGAATGAATATTTTTCAGAAAGCGTGCAAACACAGGTCCTGCCACAATCATAGCAGGTATGGCTACAATGATGCCATATCCCAAGGTAGCAGCCAGGTTGGCGTTGAACTGCGCAATCAAGGCAACAGGAGAGGGATGCGGCGGCAGGTAGCCATGCGCCACCGACAGGGCGGCCAGCATCGGCACGGCGGTATAAACGGCGGGCAGTTTGTACTGGTAAGTAATGGAGAAAATCAGCGGCACCAGCAACACAAAACCCACATTGTAAAAAAGCGGAATGCCCACGATAAAGCCGGTGACCATGAGCGCCCAGCCCAGGTATTTTTCGCCGAATGTCTTCATCAGTACCTGTGTGATCTTTTGCGCGGCGCCGCTTTCAGCAACCAGTTTGCCGAGCATCGCGCCGAGTCCGATAATGGTGACGAGCGACTTCATGGTATCAGCAATACCGTATTCAACGGAGCGCGCAATTTTGTTGAGTGGAATGCCCAGCCACAGGCCGGCAGCAATCGACACTACCAAAAAAGCAAGAAAGGGATTGAACTTACCCCAGGCAATCAATAATACAAGCGATAAGATGCAAATCAGGATGATAACTAAGGTCATAATAGATAAATATAAACATCTTTATTATATACATTTGATGAAAATTAGAGACCCGAAAGCTCCGGTTAAATATTCACCAGATTTGATAAAAAGTTATGGATACACTCACGCATATTGTGCTGGGCGGTTGTATAGGTGAAATGTTCGTCGGGCAGAAAGTCGGCAAAAGGGCCTTATTCCTGGGCGCCGTAGCCCAAAGCGTACCCGATATCGATTTCATAGCCTCGTTCTGGTACGGTCCTTCGGCCAACCTGCTGGCACACCGTGGGTTCACTCATTCCTTTCTTTTTCTGATACTGGCCACGCCCGTCCTGGCTTACCTGGCCGACCGCTGGCGAAGACCGCACGACGTTCGCTTCAGCACCTGGCTTTGGTTTTTCGGCGTCGAACTACTGGTGCATATCGTGCTCGATGCCTTCAATGCCTATGGCACCGGCTGGTTCGAACCCTTCAACGACGCACGTTTTTCGTTTCATTTCCTTTTCGTGGTGGATCCGCTGTTTTCGATAGTGCCGGGCATTGTGTTTGTGTGGCTGCTCCTGAAGCGCACCCACGTGCAACGTGTGTTCTGGTCAGTAGTCACTATCGGCTGGTGTGTTTTCTATTTGCTGGTGAGCCTGGTGAATAAAACGGTTGTGGAAAGCGATGTAAAAAAAATCGCACAGCGGCAGAATATCATTTACCACCGGCATTTCACCACACCCACACCTTTCAATAATTTGTTGTGGTTTGTGGTGTTGGAAAGCGATAAGGGATATTATATCGGTCACCGCTCGGTATTTGACCGCAGGTATAATATGCCGCTCTACTATTTCCCGCGCAACGATTCTTTACTCATCCCCGTGAAGGACATGGAAGACCTGGTAGATCTTACCAAATTTTCGCAGGGATATTATACCGTGGAGAAATGGGGCGACACGCTGGTGTTTAATGATCTTCGTTTTGGCCAGATCATTGGTTGGAAAGATCCTGATGCACGTTTTACATTCCACTACTATTTGCAGGGCGCTTATGGCAATGATATGGTTGTGCAGCGCGGGCGGTTTCGCAACTGGGACTGGGCCGCTTTCCGCTCAATGATGCAGCGTATTGCGGGCAGGTGATTATTGTTGCTTAAAGTAAAATGTGAACAGGTAATAAAGCACCCGCACCACCAGGTAAGAAAAATACTGCAGTAAGCGCTTGAAAAAATGATATTTGGTGATATACGATTCCTCCGTCACTTCCACGCAGTCGCGCTTAATGATTTGCTCCAATAATTTTTGCATGTTTCCGGCAAACTCTTCGTTGCGCACGTCGAGGTTCAATTCCACGCTGGCATAGGCGCTTATATCATTTACATTGTATGAGCCAATCGTGGAAAATCTGCCATCGCTGGTGGCCACTTTGGCGTGGAGTATGTTTTTAGTGTATTCAAAAATCCTGATCTTTCTTTTCAGCAGCCAGCGGTACATATACCTTTCGGCGTGTTTGGCCAGTTTTATATCCGATTCGCCCGTCACAATCACTGATATTTTGATGCCTCGTTTGGCAGCGCGCGAGAGATTATAGCGGATAATGCGGCCGGGCAAAAAATAACTCGACATAATGATAACATGCGAGGTGGAGTGTTGCAGCATTTCCACGTAACTGCGCGAAATCTGGTTGCTGCGTTTTACCCAATCGTTGCGGCGTATGCGCACGAGGCATTCTTCTTTGGGCATTTCATAAGGGACATCGTGCAACAGTTTTTTCTTTTTCAGGCGCAGGGTAGGTTTTATCCAGCGACCAGCACACACTTTTTGCAGTTCGTGTGCAGCTTCGCCTTCCACCAGGAGCGCAAAGTCGAGCCAGGAGGGATCCTCCGCCAGGTCGTTGTAGTTGTTGCTGATATTGATGCCGCCCACCAGGCCATAGTAGCCATCTGCCACCACCACTTTGTGATGCAGGCGGCGGCCCAGGTAAAAGCGCTCACTTTTCAGGAGCGGTTCGAAAAAGCGGAAACGGATGCCGGCGCTGCGCATTCGCCGGATAAATTCTTTGGGCAGGTCTTTTGAGGCATAACCATCGGCCAGCACAAACACCTGCACGCCTCTTTTGGCGGCCTCAATCAGTTCTTCGGCAATCAGCTGACCGGTCTCATCAGCAATGAAAATATATACCTGCAGATGTATGCTTTGGGTAGCCTTGCGTATGAGGTCTGCCAGCTCATTGAAATAGTCGCGCCCCCCGCGTACCAGGCGCACCCTGTTGAAGTTGGTATAAGCAGAAGACACTTTGTAGCTGGCCGACATAATAGAGGAAGTTAGTACAAAACCGGCATGAAAAACTCATGCCGGTCGTTCTGCTCTACCGTCGCCGGTTAGCATTCGAGGTTTATAATCAATGACACCAGAATGCCGGGCAGCGTTGCTACACGCTATTTTGCCGGGTACACCATCACTTTGCGGCCCTCGATGGTAAAGCGCACTTCGCCGGTGAGTTCAAGGAGATGGATGACGTGGTATATGCCATCGGCCCGCTGCAGACCGCCGGTGAAATTGATTGGCGGGATGCCTTCGGGGTAACTGACTTCGATATCGTACCAGCGGGCAAACTGGTTCATGAGGTGGAAGAAGGGAGTATTGTGAAAAATGAATTCACCATTTTTCCAGGCGGTCAGTTCTTCTATATCGGCTTGCTTGATCCGGAGTTTACCATGTTGATTGATCTCAGCAATATTGCCGGGTTTCAGCAGGTGCTCTTTGTCTTTATGTGAAATGCTGATAAGCCCTTGCACCAGGGCGGCGCCTAGCTTTTTGTCTTCGGGGTAAGCAGTGATATTAAATTCCGTTCCCAGCGCGCGCACTTCCACGCTATCCACCTCCACCACAAAAGGCCGCGATGGATTGTTCGCCACCTGGAAATAACCTTCGCCAATGAGTTTTACCCTTCGTTCCTCTTCTCTGAATGGCACAGGGAAACGCAGCGTAGAGGATGCATTTAACCACACTACCGTGCCATCGCCGAGCGCGATGCTGTACTCGCCGCGGCGGGGCACTGTTAGTGTATGTTCCGCTGTGGCGGTATCATGGCCGCGTTTGACTGCGGAGTAGTTCAATCTTCCGGGTTGTGATTGCTCTATGATATTGTCGCCATCTTTTGCAATGATGCCTTGATGCTGGTTGTTGAGTTCGATGGTGGTGCCATCACTCAAAGTTAGAATGGCTTTTTTACCACCGGGTAAGATGCTGTCGAGATCGGTTTGCTGCGTGATGGCCGGCGGTGCGGTATTTTTTTCTGAATACAGCCAGTAAGCGCCCGCAGTCAATACCAGCAGCGCAGCGGCGGCCTCGTACCGGGCTTTGAATGATTTTTTTCTGATAACAGGCGTTGTATTGCTGATGCGTTCGTTCAGCCGCTGAAAGGCCGCATCATGGTCGTAGGATTGCAACTCACTCAGCGATTTGCCGAGTTTGTTGTCGTCCACCATTTCTTCCATGAGCAGGTAGTTTTCGCTGTCTTCCTGCAGCCAGGTATCCAGTTCGGCCTGCTCCTGCGGCGACAGGTTATCCTGCATATACTTCACGACTAGCGAAGCGATCTGCGAAGCTTTTTCTACCTGTTGATCTTTCATTGACTGTAAATTTTGTGGGTTGATTGCCAGTCGGCCCCATGAGTGCTGATACCTGCTGAGGGGCTAATGGTAAAAACAATATTTATGGTTGAGGGGACTAAAACGTTTTAAAAAATTGATGAAAAGCATGGAAAAGGCACGGGGATATGAGGTTGGAGAAAGAATCAACAATCAATATGTCAAGGGGGAAAAGTTCGGTGGTAAGGTCGGGGCTGAGTACCCGCCGGGTATCGTTTAATCAATGATACAGTGCTGAATATCGGATTCCTTTATAGGCTTATAAGTGTTAGCATTTACAACCTAAGGTAATGGTGTAAAACTTTTTATGAAGGCACTTCGTCAAAATAGAAAAATCGGTTAGATATTTACGTGGTAATTTTTTTAGCGGGGTTAACTTATTTGTTTTCTGAGACGGAGCATGTTTCATCTCTCCGTTAGCCCAGGGTCAGCAGGTGATAGGGCTGACGCACAGGAGTGCCAGTAGTCATTTACTATGTTACAGGAAACAGAGGGTCAGCATAGTGTAATGGTTTTTCATGGCGCCTGTGCGATTCATGACTTGTATTGTCGCTCCTGCAAGCATGAAGTTGTCACCGGCGCCCGGGCTTTTTATTAATTGGCAAGAAGTGTTGAACAAGCGTCAGGCCCAGGAATCAACCGTCAACGGCCAGGTATGGCATAAAAGGCCGGACATGAATGCCCGGCCGTTCGGGGGATTCCTTGCCTCTTCTGTACCAGTGAAGAGGTGTTGATGCACTGAGGAATGCGAATTAAAAAAACTGCCGTTGATTTGCCCATTTAACACAAATCATGACTTCCAATAGTGGTACAAGATTCTTTATAACGACAAGCATAATTTCTTAGAATAAAGGGAGAGTAGAAACACTCCCTTGTAGTGACCCAACCAAACAGTCACATGAGATTCCCGCTCGGTATTCTCACATATACATAGCATGAGCAAAGAACCGGGCGGCTCGTCTTTTGATACATCCCATTGATCACAAAAAGTTGATGGCTACACTCAGTATAGAAACAACAATGGGAGATGTTTTTACTAAACGGCCAGTAAAAAAAAGTGTGATTGTGGAAAAATGTTACTTCTTATCCTGGTTGCTTTTCATATATCGTGGTAAACACCCGAAAACAGTAACATCAGGGTGACCATATTCAAATCGGGCAGTCGCGTGCGTAATAACTGGATGGCGCGTGCTTTCTGATTTTTTATCGTATGTATAGAAAGCTCTAATATTTCAGCAATCTCGTGGTTATTCCTGCCTTCAAAATAACTCATCTTGAAAATGCGCTGGCACTGCGCCGGCAGTTTGTCAATCTCCTCGTAAATTTCTCGCATCACTTCGACCCTTACTATTTCATTTAATATAAACCCTTCCTGATGGCCCGATACATAGGCAAACTGCTTTTTTGAGAGCGACTCACGCTGCATTTGTTTCAAAAGGTTCAGGCAGGCATTGCGCGTGGTGATGTATAAAAAAGCCTTCACATTCTGCATATTTTCAAAATCGGTATGGCGGTTCCAAAGCTTCAGCATGGTATCGCCCGCCAGGTCTTCGGCGGCCTGGCGGTCCTGCAGCATGCGCTCCGCAAAAAGACAAAGCGGCGGGTAAAATTTCCTGAATATCACTTGTAGAGCGCGTGTATCACCCCGTTTGAAAGCATCAAATGAAAAATCATGAAGGTTGTTCTCCAGGTGCATCGGTTTGGTTTTAATGGCCGTATACAGCCAATTCGGCTACGCGTTGGGTATGGCAGCATTTTCTCAATGCGCAACGGCACACGTAATCAGAAATTGACTAACAGGTATTCGTTTAGTACTATAACTAAAACGTTCAAACGGGCATTTGGTACTATTCGGGTATAGACTTTTTGTGGGAAGTCCTTATAAAGAAGCCCTCAGGGTGAGGTAGAAAGGTATTTCGATATGTTCGGTGGATTGCTCCAATATCAGTTGCGCCGCTTTTTCACCCATCATCTGGAAATCGGTGCTGATGGTGGTGATGCCGTTCAGGATGATCTTCTTCAGCGGCGTTTCGTTATACGAGATCACGCCCACGTGCCTGCCCACCTTTAGTTTAGTGGCCAGTATCTTTTCGATCAGTATCACCAGGTCATTTTCCATAAGGTTAATAAATACTTCGCCTTCCTTCACCGGTTCGTTGGCGATTTCGTGCACCACTTTATAGTTGAAAGCATATTGCTGGCAAAACCTGTAGAAGCCCTTCAATATTTCGTGCGGGTGATAAGTGTATTCCGGGAAAATGATTTTTATGGTGTGATATTTACTCAAATGCTCCAGCGACTGCTCCAGGGCAGCATATATATCATTTTCGAAGTTTTGATATACCGCACCATACTTACCATCCACACCGGCCACCAGCTTATCTAACAGTATCAATTTTTGCTTCGGAATCGTATTGATCAGCTCATACGCATTTTCACCGCCATCCAGGAAATGTGGCACAATGACATAGTGCGTATAGTCGCTTTTTTTATTATTGATCAGTCTTTTAAAAAAGTCGAAGTCATTATTATATATATAAAAATCTACCGAAGCCATTTCACCCAGTGAAGCCACAAAGGCATCGTAGATGATCTTCTTATGGGCGCTCAGTTTATTAAACAGCAGGAATATTTTCAGCTGCTGTCCCACCTCGGTATTTTTCACAAAATATCCCTTGCCCGGAACCGAGCCCAGCACGCCGATCTTTTTGAGATGCTTATATCCCTTCTCGGCCGTGTCTCTTGATATTTCAAATTCAAAACTCAGCTCGTTGATCGATGGCAGCAGCTCATCCTTCTGTATCTTTCCTTCCGCTATAGCCTTGATGATGGCATTAGCCAGTTGCAGGTACTTGGGCGTGGCGGAATAGTAGTCGATGTACAGCTGCTGGAGGATGTCTTCTTTTTTCATAGCAAGTTTCGGGTTTCGGGTTTGGAGTTCCGGGTTCTTCAGATTGAGCAGCGATTAAATGGCGCGGCAGCAACCCGAAACCCGAAAGACAAAACCCGAAACAATTTAGATGTTTTTCGCATAAACAAGAACCATGATAGTACATGACGGACTAATACTCCGTAACTTATACTTTCACGGGTTAGATAAGACTATTGCGCAGCCATTTTGAAAATCGCTTTTCATGGACATGATCGTCATTTATGGTGTTCTGTTTCACCTGGTAGGTGGTTTTGCGTCAGGAAGTTTTTACATGCCTTTTTCCCAGGTAAAGGGCTGGCATTGGGAAAGCTATTGGATCATTGGCGGACTGTTTTCCTGGCTCATCGTGCCACCACTGGCGGCCTGGATCACTATACCTGGTTTCACCGATATCATCGCCCGGACCGATACCGGCACGCTCTGTTGGACCTACTTTATGGGCGTGCTCTGGGGTATCGGCGGTCTGACTTATGGATTGGGTGTTCGCTACCTGGGCATGTCCCTGGGCAATTCAGTCATACTCGGTTTTTGTTCTGCCTTTGGCGCCCTGGTGCCTTCCATATATTATGACGTGCTGAATGTGCCCGGCAAAGAAACCTTCAGCGATCTGCTGGCCTCCACGGGCGGCCGGCTGGTGCTGCTGGGTGTTCTGGTTTGTCTTACCGGCATCTTCATCAGCGGACGCGCAGGTATGATGAAGGAAAATGAATTACCCGACGACCAGAAGCAGGCTTCGGTAAAAGAGTTTGCGCTTACCAAAGGACTCATCGTGGCGGTAATCTCGGGCATTCTCAGCGCCTGTTTTAGTTTCGGCCTCGAGGCCGGTTCAGATATGGCGATGGAAGCCAACCGCCGCTGGGTGGAAACAAATCCCGGTCAAGGGGAGTTTTTGTTTCGCAACAACGTGACCTATGTGGTGCTGCTCTGGGGCGGACTCACCACCAACTTTATATGGTGTATGATTTTAAATACGAGGAACAAAAGTTTTGGGGATTATGTCAATAATAAAACGCCTTTATTAAGAAACTACCTGTTTTCAGCCCTTGCCGGTACCACCTGGTTCCTGCAGTTCTTTTTTTATGGTATGGGTGAAAGCAAAATGGGTAACACGGCCAGCAGCTGGATTCTGCATATGGCATTCATCATACTGGTGGCCAATATGTGGGGCATTGTGCTGAAGGAATGGAAAGGCGTAAGCAAGAAGACAAAGATTACTATCACGATAGGTATCGCGACCATCATAGCATCGGTATTTTTGGTGGGCATCGGTAATTCGATGAAATAATTATCATTGCCACCCGATGAAGGGCCAAATCCTTTTTTTAATTCAAAGACATTTATATGTCAGTTAGTAGAGCAGCACGATTTAAACACGTCAGTTATTTGTGGGATGAGGCCTATGCTGCCTCGCTGCAGGGAGATGAGGTTGCCTTGCTTATTTACCGTTCCAATCTGCTTGGCGCCGATTTGCGTCTTACTAATTATGGTGGCGGTAATACCTCTTGCAAAACTATTCAGAAAGATCCTTTAACCGGTGCCAATACAGAGGTAATGTGGGTAAAAGGCAGCGGGGGAGACCTGGGCACACTAAAACGCAGTGGCCTGGCGGCGCTTTATGTAGAGCGACTTCGCAGCCTCGAAAAAGTTTACCGCGGACCGGAGCACGAAGATGAAATGGTGGCGCTTTTCAATCATTGCATTTTTGACCTTAATTCAAAAGCCCCTTCAATAGATACACCGCTTCATGGCTTTCTTCCTTTCAAACATATCGATCACCTGCATCCCGATGCGGCCATCGCAATTGCTGCTGCCAAAGACGGCAA
Source organism: uncultured Chitinophagaceae bacterium (assembly GCA_937958995.1). Lineage (GTDB taxonomy): Bacteria > Bacteroidota > Bacteroidia > Chitinophagales > Chitinophagaceae > CALCIN01. The sequence goes on along the minus strand of CALGAP010000007.1, from coordinate 238,062 downwards.
GCGCATCACCGGTGAACTGTTCAACGGCACCATCGGTTGGGTGGAATGGCAGCGACCCGGTTTTGACCTGGGATTAAAAATGCTGCAATGCCTCCATGAAAATCCCGGCATTCGCGGTATCATGCTGGGTTCGCATGGTTTGTTTACCTGGGGCGATACCGCCTATGAAAGTTATGTGAACACATTGGAGGTAATAGAGCGCTGCGCTGAATACATTGAAGAAAATGTTCGTAAGCAAAAAGCTATTTTTGGCGGAGCCAAAATAAAGTCGCTGCCACAGCAGCAACGCCTGCAACAGGCGGCTGCCCTCGCGCCACTGCTTCGCGGCTTTTGTTCGCAGACCACGCGCATGGTGGGACATTTTACCGATGATGCCCGCGTTCTTGACTTCATCAATTCAAACGATTTGACACGGCTCGCGCCTATGGGCACCAGTTGCCCCGACCATTTTTTGCGCACCAAGATCAGTCCGCTGGTATTGAATCTTTCGCCTACGGAAGATCTCAGCAACCTGCAGTCCATCAAAGAAAAACTGGCGCCGCAGTTTGAAGCATACTGCTCCATGTACACGGAGTATTATAACAGTTGCAAACACACGAATAGTCCGCCCATGCGCGATGCCAACCCGGTAGTGATTTTATATCCCGGTGTAGGCATGTTTACTTTTTCAAAAGACAAACAAACGGCGCGCGTGGCAGCTGAATTTTATCTCAATGCCATCAACGTGATGCGTGGCGCGGAAGCCATTTCATCATACACCTCGCTGTCGCGGCAGGAGGCATTTAATATCGAATACTGGCTGTTGGAAGAAGCCAAGTTGCAACGCATGCCCAAACCCAAAGCACTTTCGGGACGAGTGGCATTGATTACTGGCAGCGCGGGTGGTATAGGCAAAGCCATCGCCCGCAAATTTGCTGATGAGGGCGCCTGCGTGGTGCTGAATGATAACGATGCGGAGAGATTAAATAATGCGCAGGAAGAGTTTCAGAAAGACTATGGAAAGGATGTATTTACATCAGTAGTGCTCGATGTAACGAAGAACAGTGACATTCAAAATGCAATGACTGCCGCCGCGCTGGCATTTGGCGGCGTGGATATTATCGTGAACTGCGCGGGCCTATCCATATCAAAGCCATTGGAAGAGCATACCGAAGAAGACTGGGATTTGTTGTACGACGTACTGGTAAAAGGACAATTCGCCGTGACGAAGGCCGGCGTTAAAATTATGCGAAAGCAAGGCTTCGGCGGCGATGTGCTGAATATCGTTAGCAAAAATGCTTTGATGTCGGGCCCCAACAATGCGGGCTACGGCTCGGCGAAAGCAGCGCAGTTGCACCTGAGTCGCCTCAATGCTGCGGAACTTGGTAAAGATGGCATACGCGTCAACGTTGTAAATCCCGACGCGGTGATCTGTGACAGCAAGATCTGGGAGGGCGCCTGGGCCGAAGGCCGCGCCAAAGCGTATGGTGTGAAGGTAGAGGAACTGCCGGCATACTACGCAAAGCGGACCCTGCTGAATGAAATCATCATGCCGGAAGATATTGCGCTGGCCTGTTTTGTTTTTGTGGGAGGATTTTTGAATAAATCAACGGGGAATGTGTTGAATGTGGATGGTGGCATTGCGGCGGCGTTTGTAAGGTAAGTTTTTGGTTGATTCTTTCTTAAAATATTTTCTCCTATGCAAAGGATCGCTTTCAAAATGCAATTGCGCAAAGGCTATGAGGCCGAATATAAAAAACGACACGACGAGATATGGCCGGAGCTGAAATCGTTGTTGAAAGCTACCGGCATCAGTGAGTACTCGATTTTCCTGGATGAACAAACCAATAGTCTTTTTGGCGTTCTGAATATTGATGATCCGGCTGCCCTGGATCGTCTGCCCGAACAGCCCGTGATGAAAAAATGGTGGGCAAATATGAAAGATATCATGGAGACGAACCCTGATAATTCTCCGTTGAGTATTCCTTTAAAAGAAGTATTTTACCTTTCTTAAACGATTGTCTATGCAGGTGGAAAAATACCGGATCGACGAGCATAACCAGTCGCTACTGAAAGAACATCAGCGGCGCTACCAGTTCATGGCGGAAAGCATACCCGGTGCGGAGCGCATTCTTGAAAAGCTGATTGCATTTCAGATTGCTATACCCAGTTGGGCATTGGGAACGGGCGGCACGCGCTTTGGCCGTTTTTCCGGTGGGGGAGAACCGCGCAGCCTGGAAGAAAAAATTGAAGACGTAGGATTATTGCACGCCATCAATCAATCGAGCGGCGCCATTTCTTTACATATTCCCTGGGATATTCCGCAAGATCCATCTGCCATCAAAGCGCTGGCCGCGCAATTTGGTTTGCGTTTCGATGCGGTGAACTCCAACACTTTCCAGGACCAGCCCGGCCAGGAGTATAGTTATAAATTCGGATCGCTGCAGCACGTTGACAAAGCCGTACGAAAGCAAGCCATCGATCATAATATAGAAGTGATCAGACACGGCGTGGCGCTTGGCTCGGAAGCCATTACCGTGTGGTTATCGGATGGAAGCTGTTTTCCCGGTCAACTCAATTTTCGTAAAGCCTTTCAGCGCACACTCGAAGGTTTGCAGGAAATATACGCGGCATTGCCCCACAACTGGAAGATGTTTGTGGAATATAAGGCGTACGAACCCAATTTTTACAGCATGACGGTGGGAGATTGGGGACAATCGCTTTTATACGCTACTAAGCTGGGACCAAAAGCTTACACCCTGGTGGATTTGGGTCATCATTTGCCCAACGCCAATATCGAACAGATAGTAGCGCTTTTGTTGGCCGAGGGCAAATTAGGCGGCTTTCATTTCAACGACAGCAAATACGGCGACGATGATCTTACCGTCGGTTCGATCAATCCTTACCAGCTCTTTTTAATTTTCAACGAACTGGTAGAGGGTATGGATGCGCGCGGTATGCAGCATCACAGTGATCTTGGCTGGATGATAGATGCTTCGCATAATGTGAAAGATCCGCTCGAAGATTTGTTACAGTCTGTCGAGGCTATCAAAATTGCCTACGCGCAGGCTTTGCTGATAGACACAAAGGCACTGTCGGCTGCGCAGGAAGCCAATGATGTGGCCAAAGCACAGGAGATTTTGCAATCAGCATATCGCACCGATGTGCGTCCGCTCGTGGCCGAAGCGCGACTGCGCGCGGGTGGCGCCCTGCAGCCCATTCAATTGTTCCGCGACCTTAAAGTGCGCGAGCACCTTATCAAAGAGCGCGGCCAGAAAACGGTGGCCACGGGGCTGTAAAGTGAATATTGAGTTGAATTGAATTTGAACAAGGAATCTGCATGTTGAATGGGGATGCCGCAATAGCGATCTTCGATATTGGCAAGACCAATAAAAAACTGTTCCTTTTCGACGAACAGTACAATATATTATTGGAAAAATCAGAACAGTTTGATGAGACGAGTGATGAAGATGGATACCCTTGTGAGGATTTGGAAAAACTCAGGGCTTGGGTGAAGGAAAGTTTGCGTGGGCTTTTAAATAATACAAATTGCAATATCCGCGCGTTGAATTTTTCTACCTACGGCGCCAGCTTTGTGCACATTAATGCTGAAGGGAAGGCAATAGCGCCATTACACAATTACCTGAAACCATACCCGCAACAACTGCAGGATCAATTTTATAAGACCTATGGCGGCGAAATCAGTTTCTCCATGCTTACCGCCTCGCCCGTACTGGGAAGCCTTAATTCGGGCATGCAGTTGTATCGCTTGAAATATGAAAAGCCGGAGTTGTTTCAACAGGTAAAATATTCGCTACACCTGCCGCAGTATATGGGCTTCCTCGTGTCGGGAAATGCCTGGTCGGATATTACAAGCATCGGTTGTCATACCGGTCTGTGGAACTTTCCCCAACATCACTATCATGAATGGTTGTACCGAGAAGGTATTATCGAAAAGCTGGCACCGATTTTTCCTTCGGATCGGCTGATGCCCGTGCAGTGGGAGGGGCATGCCTTGCCTTGTGGCGTGGGGCTGCACGATAGTTCGGCCGCACTTATTCCTTATCTTGTTCAATTTACCGAACCCTTTTTACTTATTTCGACGGGCACCTGGTGCATCGCCCTTAATCCCTTCAACCAATCGCCGTTGACGGCGGAAGAATTGCAGCAGGATTGTCTCTGTTATATGCAGTACCGCGGCAAACCGGTGAAGGCCTCAAGATTATTTGCGGGGTATGAACATGAACAGCAGGTAAAACGACTGGCCGCGCATTTCAACGTGCAGGCCGACTATTATAAGAATGTTTCATTTGATCCTTCATTGCTCAGCGGCTTGTCAACCGGTACCGGTAGCGCGACCAATTCTTTTTCCGGGATAGCCATGATGAAGGAATCGCCGTTCGGCGAGCGCGATTTGTCTGAATTTGCAAGCTACGAAGCAGCCTACCATCAATTGATGCTTGACATTATGTGGCAGCAGGTGAGATCGGCCAGACTAGTACTGAATGATTGTCCTGTGAAAAGAATATTTGTTGACGGCGGTTTCAGCCGCAACCCGTTATACATGCATTTACTGGCTTGTGCATTTCCTCAACACGAAATATTTGCCACCACGGTGGCACAGGCTTCCGCCCTGGGAGCAGCCCTTGCGGTGCACGACAACTGGAATAAAAAAAATACTCCCGCCGAATTGGTAGCCCTCAGACCTTATACTGCTTCTGCATCCATCGCCATTTAATCGGGTAAATTTAGAATGTATCCCGCAACGATTGCGCGGAAAAAGCCAGGTAGCAGGATGGTTCAGGATGATTGAGCGTTTTTCTGTTTATAAATTCATCGTGCGATTTCGGATGAACGATTCCTGACCAAAACCTGCTATATGAAAAAAAGCGTGCTTGCAATTTCGAAATTCCCTTCAGCTTTTTATTGCAACACTATCTTATCGGGCTGGCATCATTTAGTGCATCCCACGCGCATGATGCTTCGTTTTTTGGCACACTCACGGCAACGGGTGATACTTCCCGTTTGTTGATGGGGCGCATGACGCGACAACTTCTAGGTTTCGCCGATGAATGATGAGTAGAAACTATCAACATCCTGGATACCCAAATTTTTACTATAGATTGGACAGTATAGAGCAAAGACCTGGGGACTTTTCCCCGGGTCTATTTTTTTTCTATTGCTTCAGATACTGTTTCTTATGATCGCCGCCTGGTAAATGAATTTGCCGTACATGGATATGGTCCCGTACATTTGTTGAGTGGAGCAGGGGCATAATGTTTGCATCACTCCCATTGATTTTCTGCACCAAACTGTCACGCGTATGATGAGATTTTTACTTCTCTCTGTTCTTTGTGGCAACACCGTTTGGGTACAGGGTCAATCGCGGGCCGTATTGACAACCTTCAAATTCGACTTTGGCACCGGGCAAGCCGCAAAGGGTTATATTCCCATTACCCCTGAATGCATTTACGATGAAAATATAGGCTATGGTTTTCACGAAGGCGCCCAACTGGAGGCCGTAACGCGCAAATCCGGCCGCAAGCTGGTGGGCGATTTTATCACCAGCGGGAAACCATTCTTTTTCTCCGTATGCCTGCCCGACGGCAACTACGACGTAAAATTAATCCTGGGAGATATTAAGGGCAGCTCCGCCACCACCGTGCGCACCGAATGCCGCCGGCTGATGCTGGAAAATATTCGCACCGAGAAAAACCAGGTCACTATAAGAACATTTACCGTTCATAAGCGCGATAGCCTGATACGCGGCTCGCACATGGGCATGCTGAACAAGGTACGACTGAAACCGCGGGAATCGTCGTACAGGCACTGGGATCACCTGCTCACTTTCGAGTTCAACGATTCGCTGCCTAAAGTGTGCGCGCTGGAAATAAGGCCCAATTCAAAAGCAACCACCCTGTTTCTTGCAGGCAACAGTACGGTAGTTGACCAGGACCGCGAGCCCTGGGCGGCCTGGGGACAAATGCTGCCCGCCTTTTTTGTTCCCGGCGCAGTAGCCATCGCCAACTATGCTGAGTCGGGTGAATCGCTGCTGGCCTTCCGCGCCGAAAGAAGGCTGGAAAAAATATGGAGCATGTCGAAACCCGGCGATTACCTGTTTATCGAATTTGCACACAACGATCAGAAGCCCGGCGCCAACTACCTCGATCCTTTTACCAGTTACAAAGCCGTTTTAAAAGAGTGGATTACCGAAGCGCATATGCGGCAAATGATACCAGTGCTTGTCACTTCGATGCATCGCAGAAGTTTCGACAGCACGGGAGCCGTAGTAAACACGCTCGGCGATTATCCCGAAGCCATGCGGCAGGTGGCGGCCGAAGAGGGGGTAGCCCTTATCGATCTCAATGCCATGAGCAAGGAACTCTACGAAGCCTGGGGATCCGATGAATCGGCGAAGGCTTTTGTGCATTATGCCGCGAATTCCATTCCCGGGCAGACGACCGAACTGAAAGATGACACGCACTTCAGCACTTACGGCGCCTATGAACTGGCGCGCTGCGTGGTGCGCGGCATCGTAGATGCCAATTTGCCAATCGCTCAGCACCTGTTGCCTCACAAGGTCAGTTTCTCACCCTCCCAACCCGATCCCATCGCCAGCTTGTACTGGCCGCTGAGTCCTGCCATTGACAATTAATCGCTATCTTGAAACAGTTTCAAGTGATGCCACTATGAGCAATGATACCATTCGCATATCCGTCGGGGATATGAACGATATTTTTACGGATATTCTTTTGAAAAATGGCTTTACCGCCGACAGTGCAAAACAATGCGCCGCTGTTTTTACCAACAATTCTGTTGATGGCGTGTACACGCACGGAGTTTACCGTTTCCCGCGATTTGTAGAATATATCCGTAAAGGCATGGTGCATCCAGGTGCAGAACCTTCACTCGTTCACCGTGCCGGCGCGCTGGAGCAGTGGGATGGCCACCTGGGCCCCGGTCCGCTCAACGCCATGCAGGCTACCGATACGGCCATGGGCATTGCGCGGCAACACGGCATCGGTTGCGTAGCCCTGGCAAACACCAATCACTGGATGCGCGGGGGCAGCTATGGCTGGCAGGCGGCGAAGGCCGGTTTTGCCTTTATCGGGTGGACCAACACTACAGCCATCATGCCCGCTTGGGGCGCGCTGGATGGAAGGCTCGGCAACAACCCGCTGGTGATGGCCCTGCCTTACCGGGATGAAGCCATCGTGCTGGACATGGCCATGTCGCAATACTCTTATGGAGCGATGGAACTGGCGGTATTGAAAAATGAAAAGCTGTCTGTTTACGGCGGCTACGATACCAGGGGCGAACTGAGCAACGACCCGGCAGAAATTCTGCAATCGCGACGACCAGTTCCGGTGGGCTACTGGAAAGGGGCGGGGCTGGCACTGCTGCTCGATATACTGGCTGCGGTGCTGTCGGGTGGTTTGTCTGTGCATGAGATTGCCCGCAAACAAACCGAGACTTCCTTGTCGCAGGTCTTCATCGCCATCGATCTTACAAAATTGGGAAACCATTCCACTATTGCCACACTGCTTGAAAACATCATCAACGACTACAAACAATCCACTCCGCACGCAGAAAAACGCATCAGTTATCCGGGTGAACGGGTATTGCGCACCCGCGCAGAGAACCTGGACAAGGGTGTTCCGGTATTGAAGAAGTTCTGGTCTGAAATTTTGGCCCTCCAATGAGTCTTTCCCGCGGTAAAACCAATGCCGCATCCGGCTGCCAAAAAAATAAATGGTGCAACGCAGAAAGTTTTTCACGAGGCCGGCGTCTCATACGTTGTTGTTTTTCCGGGCGATCACAACCTTTCGCCTGGCACAGGAAAATTCTTTTCGTTTAGCAGTTGTTAATGCGCGGCTGGTTTTTACTGGCCGCTTTTCTTTTATCGCGGATTGAGCGCAGATGGCGCAGATTACGCGGATAATGTACATACATCAAACCACTGCTTTCGTCCGCATCATCTGTGAAATCCGCGCCATCTGCGTTTAATACGCGATTCAATCATCTACGCCAATTCATAAAATCCCTTCCAATCCCTTTTGCAGGATGCTTCAGGATGGAGAGGCCTCCTCAATAACTTACTTTACAAGTCCAAACCGGTAGCCTTCATTTTGAAAAAATCGTAATCATGCATGCGACTAATCAAACGGATTTTCTTTCTTTTCACAACCTTCATAGGGCTCAGCTCATTCCTGTTTTTTCAAAATCAAAAACCCGTTCTCTACATCATCGGCGATTCAACGGTGAAAAATGGTTCCGGTACCGGTGACCAGGGATTGTGGGGGTGGGGCAGCTTTATGGCCGGCTATTTCGATACCACGCGCATTGCTGTGGAGAATTACGCGATTGGCGGAAGAAGCAGCTGCGCCTTTATTACAGAAGGGCGCTGGGACAGGATATTGCAGCGCCTCAAACCAGGCGATTTTGTGATCATGCAATTCGGGCACAATGATGCGGTTCCCCTCGATGATACCGCCCGTGCGCGCGGAACCATTCGCGGCATCGGCAACGATAGCGTGGCCATTTATAATCCTGTCCGGAAAATGAATGAAGTAGTGTACACCTATGGTCATTACATGCGCAGGTATGTAGATGATACGAAAGCGAAAGGCGCGATACCCATTGTCTGCTCCCTCGTGCCGCGCGATAATTTCCGGGAAAGCAAAGTCGTGCGTTCCGACTCAATTTACGCAGGCTGGGCGCAGGCCGTAGCCCAATCGAATGGCGCACTCTTTATTCCGTTGAATGCGCTGGTGGCTGACCGTTATGATGCGTTGGGACCGGATAAGGTGCACACATTTTTCCCGGTGGATCATACCCATCCCAACAAAGAGGGTTCGGAGCTGACCGCTTCCATCGTAATTGAAGCAATTCGAAAACTGGATTGTAACCTGAAAAATTATTTGAAGAAATAAAGCCATCTCTCCAATGAAAATAAAAGCACTTTTTATAATTCTACTGTTGTCAGTCACAACTACTGCGCAGGACTTTCCCAATAAAAAAGAAGTTCTTAAGGTGATGCGGCTCACCAACAAATATTTTATGAAGAAATGGCCCAACCCGGGCGATTCTATCACCACAAACATAACGCGTCCGGCCAATATCTGGACAAGAGCTGTGTATTATGAAGGACTGATGGCATTGTATAGCATCGACAAAAAGAAAGCCTATTACAACTATGCCGTTGACTGGGGCAACAAACATCAATGGAATCTGCGAGGAGGAGTGGGCACGCGCAATGCCGACAACCAGGCATGCGGACAGGCTTATATTGACTTGTATCTGATAGATAAAAAAGAAGAACGCATCAAGTCTATTAAGGAGTCCATTGATCTAATGAAAGCCAGTTCGAAAATTGATGACTGGAACTGGATTGACGCTCTTCAAATGGCTATGCCTGTATTTGCGCGGCTGGGAGTGGTGTTTGAAGATACCAGCTATTTCAACCGCATGTATGAAATGTATGCCTATACCAAATATAAGCATGGCGACAATGGTTTGTACAATTCCGAAGACAAACTCTGGTGGCGCGATAAAGACTTCGATCCTCCTTATAAAGAACCCAATGGCGAAGACTGCTATTGGAGCCGCGGCAACGGGTGGGTAGTGGCTGCATTGGTGCGCGTGTTGGAGTGGTTGCCCAAAACTGACCCGCATTACAACGAATACCTGCAGAATTATAGAGACATGCTGCAGGCGTTGCTTACATGCCGGCGCGACGATGGTTTCTGGCCGCCCAGCCTGCACGATCCTAACAACTATGGCAGCAAGGAGCTGTCGGGCACTGCCTTGTTTGTATATGGCATGGCCTGGGGCATCAATAATGGGCTGATCGACCGCGAGACTTATTTGCCGGTGGTGATCGGCAGTTGGAACGCCATGGTGAAAGACTGCGTGCATCCCAATGGCTTTCTCGGTTATGTGCAGGGAACGGGAAAGGAGCCGAAAGACGGTCAGCCGGTGAGCTATGACCACCAGCCAGATTTTGAAGATTATGGTTTGGGTTGTTTCTTGCTGGCGGGCTCAGAAGTGTATAAATTGAAGAAATTATGATCAGGTCAATACTGGGTGTATTATTTATTTTTCTGGCCGTTACCGTGTTGAAGGCGCAACAGCCCATCGGCGCTTATCAATCTGGTTTCAGGCAGGAGGGTAATCGTTTTTATTTCACCACCACCAAAGGCAGGGTGATGATCGAGTTTTGCACCATGATGATGTTTCGCGTGCGTGCAAGCTGGACGGGCGATTTTGAAAAAGACGAACCCTGGATGATAAAGAAATATGATTGGTCGCCGGTAAGCGTGGAAAAATCAGAAAATCAAAAGTCGTTTATACTTTCTTCAAAACAGCTGGTGATCACTGTTGAGAAAAACCCTTTCGCCATTACGGTAAAAGATTTGAAAGGGAAGGAAATTTATTCTGCTAAAAACCTGTTTTCAAATAATGACACGGTTGGCTGCAAAAGTAAACTCGATGCTGGTGAACATATCTTTGGTTTTGGCGAACGCATGGATTTTTTAGATCAGCGCAATAAGCGGCTTACTCTGAATGTTGGTCGTGGCAAGGGTATGCCTCATATCGTAGGCGCTTATAATGTGCTGGAAGCAAATTATTGCCCCATACCGTTTTTTATGAGTACAAACGGACATGGTGTTTTCTTTCACAATGCATATCCTACGCAGTGGGATATGGGTTATGCATCGGCCGACGAGTACAGTTTCAGCGCCTCGGGTGGTGAACTGGATTTTTACTTCATATATGGCCCGCGCTTTGAAACCATATTGTATCAGTATACTGCACTTACCGGTCGCTCGCCCATGGTGCCAAAGTTTGCTTTAGGCTTGCATGTGGGTACCTATTCGGGGGGCACCTGGAATTACGAACATTTTACTTCGGATACTTACGTAATTGAACTGGCGCGTAAGCTGCGTGCCATGGGCATTCCCGTTGATATTCTCTGGCTCGACAGCACCTGGCGCATTTTCGGAAAAGTGGGGGGTAAGGGAGCAACCTCTTTCGAGTGGCGGGAAACATTCACGAACCCGAAGGCTATGTTCGACAGCCTGTACAAAATGAATTTCTCGATGGTGGGCCTGCACCTGCGCCCACGCTTTGATAATGGCAATAAAATAAAACTGCTCGATACGGCGCAACGACTGGGATATACCTATCCCGAAAACGGGCGGCCGGGCGAGTTTGTGAATTTTTTCGACCCGGCTGCGGTTGACTGGTGGTGGAATTATGGCGTGATGCGCGTGGCTTCGCTGGGTGCGAAGTTTTTGAAAACAGATGAAGGCAGCGCCTTTGGCGGTCTTGCGAATGAAAGTGATAGGGTAGGTCCTGTGGGAAAAGAGGTTGCTAAGCTGCACAATCTTTTTCCGCTGGCTTATGCCAAAGCGCCCTTTGAAAAATTCCAGGAGTATAATGGCATACGTGGCCTCAATCATACACGCGAGGGATATGCAGGCATACAGCGCTATCCCTTCATTTTTGCGGGCGATTGGCCCAGCGAGTGGCAGTATTTTGAACCGGTGATAAAAGCGGGTTTGAATAATGGTTTGTCGGGAGTGGGTTACTGGACGCACTGCATGGGTGGCTTCGAGCACAATGCCGATCCCGAATTGTATATACGCTGGTGCCAGTTTGGTATGATGAGTCCTATTGCGATGGTCTTTGGCATGGATCATCCCGGTTACAAAGAGCCCTGGCACTATGGCGAGGAAGCGCTGCGCATTTTCAGGAAATACGATTCGCTGCGCTATTCGTTACTGCCCTACCTGTATAGTCATGCCTGGCAGATGCACAACAGCGGCATGCCCCTGATGCGCGCGCTGGTGATCGATTACCAGGACGATCCCAACGTCTATAACATCACCGACCAGTATATGCTGGGCGATGCATTAATGATTTGCCCGGTTACCACCAAGGGCGCCCAAACGCGCGTGGTGTATTTGCCCAAAGGTGAATGGTACGATTTTCACAGCGGTAAAAAATTCAGCGGCGGCCAGTGGCTCAATATTGTGACGCCGCTCGATGTACTGCCAATGTTTGTGCGCGCCGGCAGCATCATAGCGCGGCAACCGGTGATGAGTTACGTTGGGGAAAAGACCGTTGACCGACTGACACTCGATATTTTCCCCGGGGAAAAAGGACATTTCGTATTGTACGACGACGATGGTAAATCGCTTGACTATCTTTCAGGAAAATATGCTGAAACTATTATTCATACTGAGACGGAAGAAAATAACCTGGTGATTGAACTGGATCCGCCTAAAGGAGATTACAAAAGCTCCGTGAAATCTTATGAATTGAGAGTACGCCTGTACGCAGCACCTGTTGCAATAACTGAGAATGAAAATGCGGTGCAGGGAAATTACAACGCGCAGGAAAAAATATTGTATCTGAAAACCAGCGCGCCGGTGGAGCGGGGCATATCCATCAGCCTGCGGCTTAAATAACAATTTGCATGAAGTGTGCCTGGACGATATTGTTCTTTTTTGTAACAGCGGATTGTCTTTCGCAGAAAGAATCGGTAGTAGGGTGGGGATGGGCCGGCAATACCGTGAATGCCGTTGTTTTCAGGCGCAATTCAATTGCTTCGGATAGTCACTGGCAGTACGTAGCGTATTACGACAGCACCGGTCATGTGGTGCTGGCAAGGCGCAATATCACCGGCGGGTCATGGGAAGTAAAGCAAACACGATACAAGGGTAATATCACAGACGCGCACAATAGCATCAGTATAATGGTGGATGGCGATGGCTACCTGCATATGTCCTGGGATCATCACAATAATCAACTCAATTATTGCCGCAGCGTGGCGCCCGAATCATTGGAACTGACAGATAAGCTGCCAATGGTTGGCAGCACGGAATCGAGAGTGAGTTATCCGGAATTTTATAAAATGCCCAACGGCGATTTGTTGTTCCTGTATCGCGATGGCAGTTCGGGGCGGGGTAATCTTATTCTGAACCGATATTACACCACACGGAAAAAATGGGAACGCATCCAGGACAACCTGATCGATGGCGAAGGCGAGCGCAGCGCATACTGGCAGGCTTGTGTGGACGACCAGGGCGTATTTCATATCAGCTGGGTATGGCGCGAAACACCTGACGTGGCTTCCAACCACGATCTCTGTTATGCCCGCTCCGCAGATGGCGGAAAGACCTGGCAAAAGTCTGGTGGCAGCGTGCAAGTGGTTCCCATGAACGCCGCCAATGCCGAATATATCGCGCATATACCGCAAAACAGCGACCTGATCAATGGTACTTCCATGACCACCGACGCCAAGGGCCGGCCCTATATTGCTACTTACTGGCGGCCGCAGGGAAATATTTCCCCGCAATACCATCTCGTTTATTTCAATGGCAGCGCCTGGCAAATCCAACAGGTTTCAAACCGTACAGCAGGTTTCACCCTGAGCGGGGGTGGCACCAGGCGCATACCGATATCAAGACCCCAGGTGATGGTGCGCGGAAAGAAAGTATACCTCGTTTTTCGTGATGCAGAAAGAGATAATCGCCTGTCCGTAGCCTATTGCAATAATATTTCGAAAGGAGAGTGGAATACAGTTGATCTTACTGAAACCTCCATTGGCCAGTCGGAACCTTCCTTTGATACGGAGTTGTGGCGCCGAAAAAATATGCTTCATCTATACGTGCAGTACAGCGGCCAGGGCGATGGCGAACGCACAGAACAAATTGCCCCGCAGCATGTCCGGATTTTGGAATGGAGACCCAGGTAAAAATTTGTACCGGCCGCAGCATTATTCCCCAACCAGTTACAGTTTTATCAATTCTTGCGTATGTGTGATAACGGTAGTATATCCGAAATTAAAAATTGAATATACAATACCCGTTTGTTGTATAACGTTTATACATAAGTTATCCTGACCGGACCATTAAACCTGTACACAATGAAAGGAAAAACTATTGTGGAATTACTGGCATCAGCACTGATCGTAGTCTTTTTATATGCCGCTGCCGTGCAGTTTGTTTACCATGAAACTTACTTTTCCCAGCTAAACCGTCCACGCACCGGCAAGGTCTTCGCGTATATCATCAGCTATTTGTTGCCACTGGTACACGTGTTATTGGCCTGGCTGCTCTGGCGCCCTGCGAAGCGCCTTGCCGGCTTTGTATGCGCCATGGCGGTGATGAGTCTTTACACCATATACCTGTTTGTGATGTTGCCCGCGGGTTCCAAGGCACAATGTCATTGCGGCGAACTGTGGCAGGGCGCTTCGCTGGAGTTGAATATCCTCTTCAATCTTGCTGTAATTTTACTCTCGGCCGTCGCCATCATCCTGATGGGAAGATTCAAGACCAATTCACCGCATTTTACCTGAAATACGGTTTACCGGATGCGGCACACGCAGCCGGTATCATTTATGGCCGTAGTAGAGATCGTTCCAGCGCAACTCATTTTTGAAATCGTATAGGTTGGTGTTTTTGCCGATAAGCACGTATTCGATGCCGGCCATTTCAGCAAAATCCTGCATATGCGCACTGGTGAGGTTTTGGCTATAGCAGGTGTGGTGCGCGCCACCGGCGAGAATCCAGGCAGCACAGCCGGTTTTCATATCCGGATAGGGCTTCCACAGCACGCGGGCTACCGGCAGTTTGGGCAGACTCTGAATGGGATCCACAGCCACCACTTCATTTACCAGCAGGCGGAAACGATTGCCCATATCAACTATCGAAGCATTGATAGCGGGACCCGAAGCGGAGTTGAACACGAGTCTTACCGGGTCGGCCTTACCGCCGATGCCGAGTGGATGAATTTCGCAACTGGGTTTACCATCAGCAATCGACTCGCATATTTCGAGCATATGAGCGCCCAGCACCATTTGATTTTCGGGATCGAAATGATAGGTGTAATCTTCCATAAAGCTGTTGCCGCCCTTCAGGCCGGATGCCATCACCTTCATGGCTCTTACCAAAGCGCCAGTTTTCCAGTCGCCTTCAGCGCCAAATCCGTAACCCTCGGCCATCAGTCGCTGCACGGCAATGCCGGGCAACTGTACCAGCCCATGCAGATCTTCAAAGGTATCGGTGAATCCTTTGAAATTGCCAGCTTGCAGGAAATTACGCAGCCCAATTTCTATTCTTGCCGCATCGCGCAGCGAAGCATGGCGGTCGCCGCCTTTGCGCAGGGCAGGAGCCATGTTGTAAATGTCTTCATACACCTGTACCAGTTTAGTCACTTCAGCATCGCTCACTTCGTCTATCGTTTTTTTCAAATCGCCTATGCCATAGCCATTCACGGAGTAGCCAAACCTGATTTCGGCTTCCACCTTATCACCTTCGGTAACGGCCACCTGCCGCATGTTGTCGCCAAAGCGCACAAACTTTGCCCCCTGCCAGTCGTGCCAGCCGCAGGCCGCGCGCAGCCATACGCCCAGTTCATTCACCACCTGTGGATCCTGCCAATGGCCCACCACCACCTTGCGGTTGAGTCGCATGCGGCTCATGATAAACCCAAACTCGCGGTCACCGTGTGCGCTCTGGTTCAGGTTCATAAAATCCATATCAATGCTGCTCCACGGAATATCGCGGTTATACTGTGTATGCAAATGCAGGAGCGGCTTCTGCAACACTTTCAAACCACCGATCCACATCTTTGCCGGCGAAAAAGTATGCATCCACGCAATGATGCCGATGCAGTTCTGCGTGGTATTCGCCTCTTCACATACCTTGTATATCTCTTCGGGACTCTTTACTGTAGGTTTATAAACAATTTTCACGGGTATGCCCGCCTGCAAATCCAGGTTGCGGGCAATCTCTTTTGAATGTTCTGCTACTTGCCTCAATGTTTCTTCGCCATACAAATGCTGACTACCGGTTACGAACCACGCTTCTAAAGATTTTAAACTCATATTTGGTTGCTTGTTTTGTCTTGTATTGTCATGTTCTGATATGGTTGCTATATATCATTTCTCCTTCCCTCTTCCTTCTTCTTTCTTCGATCTTCAATCTTCCTCCTGCCCATAATACGCTCCGTCTCCATGTTTCCGTTGCCAGTGTTTTTGTATAAGGGAATCTTTAAGACGGGGTGCATTGGGATTTATTTGTTCGGTGAGAAATGCCATGCGGGCCACTTCTTCCAGCACTGCTGCGTTGTACACAGCCTTGGCGCCGTTTTTTCCCCAGGCGAAGGGGGCGTGGTTGCCTACAAGAATCATTTCTACTTCTTCGTAAGAAAGTTTGCGCTCGGCAAAACAATTGATGATCTGGAAACCGGTCTGGTATTCGTAATCTCCGCGAATCATGTCGTCGTTCATCGGCGGCGCGCAGGGAATGTCAACCGTATTGTGATCAGCATGCGTGGTACCGTAAATCGGGATGTCGCGCTGCGCCTGCGCCCAGGCGGTAGCGTAGGTGCTATGCGTATGAACGATGGCGCCTGTTTTTTCCCAGTGCTTATACAATACAGCGTGCGTTTTGGTATCGCTGGATGGACGTAATTTCCCTTCCACCACGTTGCCATCAAAATCCACGATCACCATTTTTTCAGGTGATAGCTCTTCGTAAGGAACACCGCTCGGTTTTATGGCAAATACGCCCTGCTTTCTGTCTGCCACACTTACATTGCCAAACGTAAAAATCACGAGCCCCAGCGCAGGCAATTGCATATTGGCTTTGTAACATTCTTCCTGGATCTGTATATACTTTCCCATAATGATTGAATATTGAACAAAGGAATGAAGCACAAGGATATGAAGGCTGAATATAAGCCGGTTCAGGACTCCATGGTTACAATTCCTTCTTTGTTCAATATTTTTTGCTCTATCTGATTGCCTAAGGTTTTATATCGTTGATACCTGGTTTGATATATCTGTGTTCTTGACCTGTCAGGATTATACACCGCATCAAATCCTTGTCCCATAGCATTCATGGCCTCTTCCACTTTGGGATAAAGTCCCGCTGCAGTGGCGGCAAACATTGCGGCGCCGAGGGCGCAGGTCTGTTCGCTCTTGTGAATGCGGATGGGCATGTTCATCACATCAGCCATCATCTGCATAATGAAAGGCGATTTGCGGGCAACGCCACCAAGTCCTATCAATCCTTTTACGGCTACGCCTTCGTCAATAAATCTTTCTACGATTGCCCTTGCGCCAAAACAAGTGGCTTCCACAATGCTGCGGAATATACGGGGCGCATCACTGCCCAGGCTCAGACCGGTGATAGCGCCTTTCAAAGTCTGATCAGCATCGGGCGTGCGACGGCCGTTGAACCAGTCCACCGACAGCTCGCTGTTCTCATCCACGGGCAGCATGGCTGCGCGCTGGCTGAGAGCCGGAATAATTTTATCGATCGTTTCGTCAATGGCTTTGCCGTTGTTGGTTCCCAGTACATGCTGCAGGGGCCAGGCAATTACGTTCCTGAACCAGGCGTAAGCATCGCCGAAGGCGGATTGACCAGCTTCCATGCCCATCATACCGGGGATCACGCTGCCGGGTACCTGGCCGCAGATGCCTTTCACCAGTTTACCCTGCATATCGCACATGGGCGCCACCAGCATGTCGCAGGTGGAAGTGCCCATTACCTTACTGAGATGGTAGGGTTCTATTTGTCCGCCCACAGCACCCATATGTGCGTCGAAAGCGCCCACGCCAACCACCACATCGGTGGAGAGACCGAGTTTTGCTGCCCACTCGGCGCTCAGCGTTCCGGCAGGTTGGTCTGCGGTATAAGTGTTGTGAAAAAGACGGCTGGTAAAACCTTTCAGGTAGGGGTGGAGTGAAGCAAAGAAATCATCGGGGGGCAGCCCACCAAACTCAGCAGCCCACAGTGCCTTGTGGCCGGCTGCGCATACACCGCGCTTCATTTCATTCACGTGCTTGCCGCCGGTAAGCACAAAAGGTATCCAGTCGCAATGTTCTACCCAGCTATAGCAGGCAGCCCGCACACTTTCGTCGGTCTTTAATATGTGCAGCAGTTTGGCCCAGAACCATTCCGAAGAATAGATGCCGCCAACATACTGCAGGTAGTTAGTGTCGAACTTTTCAGCGTGTGCATTGATGTCGGCAGCCTCCTGCACGGCAGTATGATCTTTCCACAACACAAACATGGCGTTGGGATTTTTTTCAAACTGCGGCAGCAGGGAAAGTGGAGTGCCTGTTTCATCAACGGCCACGGGTGTGGAGCCGGTAGTATCAACAGAAATGGCACGCACCTTCGGGGCCACGCTTTGGCCCGCCTGTTGCAGGCAGGCCTTTATAGTAGATTCCAATCCTTCGAGGTAGTCGAGCGGATGCTGCCTGAACTGATTGATGCTTGCATCACAATATAAACCATCCTTCCAGCGCGGGTAATGAAATACTGCCGAGGCGAGCTCTTCGCCGGTGCGGGCATTGACGAGGATAGAACGTACGGAATCAGTGCCATAGTCTACCCCTATAACATAACTGTCATTTTTCATATCGCAAACCAGGCCGTTTAGCTCCCGGTATTTCGTGTCAAATTAACAATTATTGGGGAAACAAAACGAGCGAACGAAAAAAAACAGGGAAAAACCGGCCATAAAAGGATAAAAATTGGTTGTTCGCGGGTAAAATTTCCTAAAACCCTCTCTTACGCTCCTGTCCTCCTTCTCCCACCATGTTAATCACCTCGTAGTAAACCCGCTTGGGTTTGTTGTCCTTGTCAAACAAAAGGGGGTAGTTCTTTCTGCCGAAGACGGGGAAATTGTCCAGCCAGGATTGGCGGTCGGAGACATTCCAGAAGGTAACGCCGGTGAGCTGGTCCCTGTATTTGAGGAAAGCGTTGAAGACGGTCTTGTATTGCTCAATCTGTTTGCGCTCCATTTCAGGAGTGAACTCATCCGACTCATCGGGGCGTTTGCGGCGGCGGCCATTTTCGGAGGGATAGACCGATATGTCGAGTTCGGTAACCTGCACCTTCAGCCCAAGACTTGCAAACTTTTCGATGGAAGCGGGTAGCTCTTTGGCGAGGCTTGAGTCGTAGATATTATAGTGCCCCTGCAGACCCACGCCATGTATCGGCACTTTGGCGTCGACCAGCTTTTTTACCATGGTATATATCTTCTCACGTTTCTTTGGGTTTTCAGTGTTGTAATCATTGTAAAAAAGCAGGGCATCGGGATCGGCTTCATGTGCCCACTGAAAAGCTTTAATTATAAAATCTTCTCCGCATATTTGGTACCAGGGCGAATTGCGGTAAAAGCCCGAGTCGTCAGCGATCACTTCGTTCACCACGTCCCAGGCATAAATTTTTCCCTTGTAACGGGTAACCACGGTGGTGATATGATCCTTCATTCTTTGCAGCAGCACTTCTTTGCTGACCTGTTTTCCTTCAGCATCCCTGAATATCCATCCCGGCGCCTGGCTATGCCATACGAGGGTATGGCCGCGCATTTTCATACCATGCTTAACAGCAAAATCAACAATGCTGTCTGCCGGCCCCCAGTTGTACCGATCTTCTGCGGGGTGGAGAGGGCCCATCTTCATCGCATTTTCTGCAGTAAGACTGTTAAAATGGGTAACTAAGAGCAGTGAATCGGGGCCTTTAAGACTACGCGGCGTAACGGCGGCGCCTATGGGGAACAAACCATTGTAATAATCTTTCAGTCCTTTGCTATTTTGTGCTTCGACCGACAGGCACAGCGTAAGGAATATAAAGAGAAGAGAAAATTTATCGCGGATGAAGGGGATTGCCCGGATTACGCGAACGTTTCCTGTTCGTGAAAAATATTTGATTCGTAAATGCATATATAGGTTGGTTTAATTGTTTAATCAATACGTCGTTTTTGCTTTGTATCCGCGTAAATCCGCGAGATCTTTTCCTATCTGTGATCAGAATCCGACCGAGTTGCCGCCATCCACGGGCAACACTGCGCCCGTAATATATTTCGCTCCTTCCGAAGCGAGAAACAGCGCGCTCTCTGCCACATCCGAGGGTTGACCCAGGCCGCCCATCGGTGTGCGCGATAATACCTTTTGCATGCGTTCCTGGTCGCCGTTCAGGGCCCTGGCCGACATGTCGGTGGCAATAAAGCCGGGTGCTATACAATTTACGCGTATACCCTTCGGTGATAGTTCCACCGCCATAGCCCTCGTCATACCTTCGATGGCCGATTTGGAAGCGGTATAGGCAATCACTTTGGGTATGCCGTATTGTGAAGCCATGGAACTGATATTGATGATAGCGCCTTTTCCTTGTTTCAACATATGGTTTACTACCTCGCGCGACAACACAAATACGGCGGTTACATTGGTAAGCAGTATTCTTTGAAAATCGTCGTCGGTTACTTCGGTGAATTCTTTTTTCTGGTTAATACCAGCATTGTTTACCAGTATATCGATATGTCCGTATTGACTGATGATCTTCTCAACAAGTGGGGGGATGGCCTTCAGGTCAGACAGGTCGCAGCACATCGGGATGCAAAGCTCGCCCAATTTCTCCCGGGCTGCATTGAGTTTTTGCTGATCGCGGCCCACAATGATGGTGGTGATTTTGCTTTGTACAAACTTATCCGCAATTGCCAGGCCTATACCCGATCCGCCACCTGTTACAATGGCTGTGGTTTGGTTGTTTTTCATTGTAAAGTTTAAAAATTCAATTACCGAATTCGCTTTTGGTTTTTCTGTATTGAATTTTATTGGGTTCTTGCTATAATTGTTTGAAATATATCCTAAACATTAGTTTCCTGGTGCATACGGAAAACGAAGCGATTTATAGTAATCCAATGTCTCACCCGGTTTTTCATAGCCTGCCGGTATTTCCATTCTGGAAAATGTCTGGAAGTACAATACACAGGCGTTTCTCCACCAAATAGCTTCTTCTTCCTGGATCTTTAGCAGCATGCTGACGTGTTCGAAGCGCTCCTTGTCAATGAGATTCTCCAGGCTGCTCCATGCTTTGCGCACCTGTTGCATAGCGGCTGCGCCTGAATAGTATTTGTAACAGAGTTCTTCCCAGAGTGTTCTGCCCGATCGCATCCTGAATGTCCACGGCACGTGGTGAAACCATAGCAGGTATTCGTCGGGGCATGATTTCATATCGGCCCACTGTTTGGCAACCTCAGGAAAGTATTGGGCCATTGCATTGCTGCCAGTGGCCGTTCTGTCGAAACCTACACCAGTACTATCTGCCCGGTGGAAATAGGTGGGGTTCCAGTCTTCGCGTGGCGCCCGGTTATACCACGGTGCCGGACCATAGTGATGACCATAACCCATGATATGGTGCAATCCCAGCGGCGTCATATAGTCCACGAGCGTCTCGTGCGACTGCAACATTATTTTTTTTACTGTATCGTTCAAAACGGGGTTGTTGCCGAATGTTTGTCTTATCCACTCATCTGCAATTTTCTCCGAGCTCAGTGTATGATCCCAGGCCAGCCTGCCCAGCGCATACCAGTTGGCCTGTCCAAACAGGTGACCTGTCCAGTTTCTGTCGGCGCCGATATTAGACACACCGGCCATGCCAGACATTTCATGGTTATAAAGTGAGCCGTCTATTACTTTGGCGACAGTAGAGCCTTTGCCTTTCGCATAGGTGTCGGCATCCAGCACTTCCTTGAATAGGGAGGAGAGAAATACCAGGTGCGTGGCAAAGCCGAGGTATTCCTGCGTAATCTGAAATTCCATCATCAGCGGTGTTTGCGGCATGGCGCCAAACAGCGGTGAGAATGGTTCGCGCGGCTGAAAATCGATAGGACCGTTCTTTACCTGCACCAGCACATTTTTCCTGAATTTGCCATCGAGGGGTTTGAATTCATCATAGGCCTGCTTGAAGCGGTCCACGTCCTTTTCATTGCTGTACACAAAAGCGCGCCACATCACGATGCCGCCATGCGGTGCCACGGCATCGGCCAGCATATTGGCGCCGTCGGCATGCGTGCGGTTATAGTTTTGCGGACCCGGCTGACCTTCGCTGTTGGCCTTAACCAAAAAGCCGCCAAAGTCGGGTATATAACGGTAAATAGTATCTGCTTTTCTTTTCCACCATTCCTGCACCTGCGGGTCCAGCGGGTCGGCCGTCTTCAGTCCGCCAATCTCCACCGGCGCGCTAAAGCGGGCGGTGAGATAGACCTTTATGCCATAAGGACGAAATACATTGGCCAGTGCCGCTACTTTTTCCAGGTAATGATTAGTGAGGATGAATGCATTGGCATTTACATTCGTGAGCACGGTACCATTGATCCCGATGGAAGCATTGGCCCTCGCATAATCTTTATACCTGGGATCAATATAATGCGGAAGACGGTGCCAGTCCCAGATAGAGCCACCTGCATATCCGCGTTCTACCGTACGGTCCAGATTGTCCCAATGGTTGAGCAGGCGGAGCCTGATGCGCGGACTGCTGACTACAGAAAGATTTTTGACAGGCTGGTTGCTTTGCAGTAGGCGCAGAAAATGAAATACGCCGTACAAAACGCCTTTGTCTGTATTTCCGGTAATGATGGTGCGGTTGTTGGTATTGGTGATGACGAAACCCTCTTCGCCGGCCTGCTGCAGTTTTTCCTGCAGGTTGAAAGGTGACAATTCAGGGGAAGAGCCAACACCGACAACCAGCGTGCCGCTTCGTATGTTTTGTGCAACGACAGGCTTTTTTCCTAACATACTCTCCAAAGCCATTTGCAACTCTTCGTGCGCGGCCGCAAGGGCAGGGGTGTTACCGATTACTTTGATACCCTTAATGGCCGATTTGTATTCCGACAATCTTGCTGCATTGTCTACGGGAGCATAACGAAGCCAGAGGCGGTAACCATCTTCAGTTATGCCTTGCAGGCCAATCAAAATACACAGGCAAAGCGCAATTATTCTTCTCATAATTTAAACCGGTCTAAGGTATGCAATCGGTTGAAAAATTTTCTTATCGAATATATCGTTTGGCCCACTGGATAAATGTAGGCCAGTTAGGTCCGGTGGTATGTCCGCCGGCATGCTGCCTGAAGGCTATTTCACCATCAGCTACGGTTGTCTCCAACGGTGGAAATTCCGTGATACCTAAATCTTTTTTACCTAACAGCTTATACACTGGTCCGGCATGTACGCCGCCGAGAAACATTCCCTTGGCATCCACCCATTGTCCCTCTACCTGCGGTGAGCCTGAACTGATAAAGACGGGCCGCGGGGCGCAAAGCGCTACCAGCTCGTGTGCATCTACGGGCAGATCATTTGCGGTGAGCGGTCCGGCGTATTTGATAAAATTGCCCGCGAACCAGTGATATTCTCCCGATGAAGCGAGGTTCTCCACCTGTTCGCCGAAAATGCGGCGCAGAATTTTGGCGCCGCCTGCGCCGGAGGAGCCGATAAAGCCAATAGCGATGCGAGGTTCATAAGCCATGGCCACCAGGGCCGCCTTTCCATAGCGCGACAAACCTTCGATGCCGATCTGTTTGGCGTCGACATCCTTATCTGTTTCAAAATAATCAATTGCCCTGCTGGCACCCCACGCCCAGGCGCGCAATGTGCCCCAGTCGTCGGGTTTGCGACGCTGGCCTTTATTACAAAGCCCGATAATGCCTGAGGTGAGACCGGCGCCATTATCGGCCTGGAAGCTCGTGGGCACAAGTATAGCAAAGCCCCATCCCTGTTCCAGCACCTGCTGCTGCCAGCTTTTTTCAACTACAGCTCCTGGTGGCGGAGCAGGTGGCCTGAATCCCGGAGGCCATATAAAACCAAACTCCATCATCACGGGCACTGGCTTGGTTTTTTGTTTCGGGACCACCAATGTCATTTGTATATCCACTGTGATCTGAGGGTAAGAACTGTTATCAACATGACCTATTAAATTCTTTGCAATAGCCTGCACGTCGCCAAATGAAGTATCTGCTGTGCGCACCACTTCCCAGTTCACTTTGGGTGTTACCTTCGGTACGCGGCCATATATTTCCCTGTCGAAAAGCTCTACAATTTCAGGTCGGCGCTTATTCCACCAGGTTTTTGCATCTTTCACTTTCTGGCCGTTGCTCAATGTGAGCGGGTCGGGCAGGGAAGTGTATTGCGTGGCTTTGCTTTCGTCGGTATTTGCGGCATTGGGCGCATTGGGATTGCCCGAAGGACCGCGGCGGGTGGAATCAATTTTCAGTAATTGCAGCATGTGCCTGTAGTCGGCCATGGTAGCCTGCTGCTGAGCTCTTGCTGCTTTATCGCGTTCCTGCCATTCTTTGATATGCTCGGCCACTTCCACCATCGGCGCGATCATGATATCTTTTTCGTTCTGCTTTAAGAAGGTCAGCAGCTCGCGGTGGTCGGGAAGAGCAACGTTCAGGGGATTGCCTCCGCCTACACCATGAAACAAAAACACAAGCAGTGAATTGGTCTCCATCGCTTTTTTCACCCATTCTATCATTTGCGCCCCGGTGTGGTTGTTTACCATATAACAATCCACGTCATACAAGTCAATTTCATTGATCTTATGCATTTGATTGCGCACAGCACGCGCCGCTACAAAATCGCCTTTCATCGGGATAATGAAATTTGAATCGCCGATTTTCATATCGCCGCAGGTATAAGCAAATGTCCTTTTGGTCTTGCCATCGAGCGCCTGCAGGAAAAGGTTGGTCATTAGCGTTTCATCTATCATACGCTTCACCGTGTACCTGTTCAGGTAATATTCGGGTGCGAGAAAACCGCGCGTGCCGTCGCTGTTGTCGCAGGGATGAAACAGGGTATGGTTGCCCAGCTCATGACCATTTTGCGCGAGCTTTTTCCAGTCGTCTAACCGGGTTTGCATTGAGCGCGAGAAGCCAGTCACGTAAAAAGTTGCTTTCAATCCTAATGAATCAAGCAGTGGCACTGCATTGTCAAGTTGCTGATCGTATGCGTCATCGTAAGTGATCACCACTGCGCATTTTTTGCCGCGCCAGGGTTGGTTGAATTGTGCGTAACTCGCATGGGCGGCGAGCAGGAAGAGAGCTATGGGTAAAACGAGCTTATGCATGTGCGTTTGTTATTTGTCTGTTCTGAATGGTGAGGCCGGAAGCCCTTCCTTGTTGTATAAGTTGGGAAATGGCGGACTGTCGGCCCAGGCATACCGGACGTATTTGGGGTTACTGATCTCTTCGCTCCAAACAATTACCTTATCACCTTCTATCCGGGCTTTTGCCCACACAAATTTTTTGTCTTCGCCCGCAATCGCAAATTCAGAAAGCGGTTCCCCGTCGTTGGTGATCAACCCGCTGCCCGTATGCGTAAAGCTAATGATGATTTGATTTCCTGAAATCACTGCCGTATCAAACAGTGGTCCTGAATACACGATATCCTCTTTATATGATAACTTCAGCGCGGCCAGTGCCAGCCTTTCGCCCACGTCTTTTTTGTTGTCGGGATGCAGGTCGTTCCATTCGCCGAGATCGATGGTGACTGCCATCGCGGTATTGGGCACCGCCAGTGCATTGAATTGCGATTCGCGCAGCTCGGCCCAGCTACTCTCGGAAGGAAGATAGGTGTAATCGCCAAAATTGGGCAGCTGTACATACAGGAAAGGCAGTTCGCCCAGGTTCCATTTGCTGCGCCAGTCGCTGATCATAGCAGCCATCAGGTCGTCGTAGTTGCCGGGACGCGCAACATTGCCCTCACCCTGGTACCAGCAAATGCCCCTGATGGTGTAGTTGAAAGCAGGCGCCACCATGGCGTTGTACAATGCGGTGGGCTGGTAGAGTTCGTTGAAGCCACCGCCGCTTCCGCTGGTTGGTGGAAATACGGCGCCGACTTTGTAATGCCAGGTACCCTTGAGGTCGATGGTGTCGTTGCCCGCGAAAAGACAGTATGGCTTATCGGGCACAAAACCGCCTTTGCCCCAGGTGTTGGTGACACGGACTACTAACAAATTTTTTCCGGGTTTCAAGACGCCCGGCTTTATATGATAGCGGCGTTGCGGGTATTGATAAGTGGTATTACCCACGCGCTCGCCATTGATGTATAATTCGTCGGCATCAACAATTCTTCCTAAAAAGATGCGCGCTGGTTGACCAGTCATGGAGGCAGGCACCTCAATTTCTCTCCTGTACCAGACGACGCCGTTGAGATCTCTCAGTCCCTGGTCTTCCCAGAAACCGGGTATATTAATCGGGCGCCAGTTTACAGGTTTGTAAGCCGGATCGTACCATTTCACATCACCTGCCAATCCCTTGTCTGCCGGTTGCTTTGGCCGGTTGGCTGCAGCTGCCCTTGACCGTAAGTTATTGATATAAGCGGTGTCTTTGTTTTTTTGAATAGTATTAATTACTTCGGGAAATGCTTTTAATCCTTCTTCGCTGGTCCACGCCTCTATTGGCGGACCGCCCACGCTGGAGTTGATGATTCCCATGGGCACCTTGTATTTGTCGTATAATTTTTTGCAAAAGAAATAGGCTACAGCGCTGAAGGGACGCACATCATCGCCCACGGCTGGTTTCCAATAGCCGGTTGGAAAATCGTTGACCGGACCCTGCATATTGCTGAGCGTAGGAATCCAGAATTGACGAATCATCGGATAATTGGCTTCGGCAATATCCTTTGCATAGGTCACGTCGTGAATATTCAGCTGGTGCACCATATTGCTTTGCCCGCTGCAGAACCACACATCGCCGAACAATACTTCTTTCAGCGTGATGGTATTTTTCCCTTTTATTTCGATCGTATAAGGACCGCCTGCGGGAGTGGCGGGCAGTTTTAGTTGCCAGTTGCCATTTTTGTCGGCGCTGGCCTTGTACGTTTTGTTCTTAAACCGGATACTGATCTTTTCGTTGGCAGAGGCCCAGCCCCAGATTTTCACGGGCATGTCGCGCTGCAGAATCATACTGTCTCTGACCAGGCGGGGAAGTCTTACCTGGGCGAGAGAGGAAACGGAAAAAAGTAATACGGTAACCGTCATCATTAGCAGATGACGCGGGTTTTTTTCAATCATCTCTGTTAATGTTTGGCTTTCGGCTTACCAAGATAAGTTTTCTTCGTTTCGCCGAAGTCGAGTACCAGCTTTTGTAAAACCACCGCGGGATCAACCATCCAGTATTGCGCGATATGTTTTCCGCCGCTGGTAATCGTATGCTTGCTTTGCTTAATAATTATATTTTCCGCCACACATTTGTTCCATATGCCTTTGCCGGTGTTTCGGTCTTCCTTGTTGATGCAGATGAACTGTGGTTCGTCATTATCAACAGAAAAGGCATAATGCAATTTTTCTTCTTTGTTACAGAAATTCAGGGTAAGCGAGAAAAAAGCGCTGATGGTGAATTCACCTTGGCTTAATGTATAGATTCCATACTCCACATGCGGCGCATTGCCGCCCGGTTTTTGAGGTTTGGAAGTTACGGGAAATGGCGGAATAGCTATGCCGCGGTATTTTACCTGTGGTGCTATAGCCGTAACAGTTTCTGAATTTGGCTTAAGAAAACCAGCCGCGAGTGCCACCAGCGCATGATCGCCGGGGTCGGTCATGATAACCTGCAGCGGGAAGCTGTTGGCGCCCGCTTTTTCTGCAATGATCGATTGAGCAGGGAAGGTGACGGCGAGCAGGAGGCAGGCGAGTATCGTTAGAACTTGCTTCATTTATCTGGCCTTTTGGCGGCAATCGGTTGCATAAAAATCGCAAAAAATATTTAATTGCAAAGAATTGTTATTCGTGGCGTAAGGTGGCGAATGAAGTTGAAGGCTGCGACAATATAATATGGCGTCAGTAAGCGATTTTCCTAGGTAATTTGGAGTTTACACAGCGGTTTATATATCACCAGGTCATCACAATTACCAAAACCGGCCCGATACCGCTTTTTGGTCATCGCCCGCCATGGCCTCGGAATCGGTCAAAATTTCAAAAAAAGATTGCAATCGGTTGCATTTTTTCAGAATTTACCTATATTCGTTCTCGCAATCTGAATGCAACCGATTGCATTTGTAACTAACACTTGCCAAAACTGCTGTATGACAAAAAACACTGGTCTTGCCATTCTCCGGCTACGCGACACTGCAAGGACCAAGCTTCCCAATCTCAATTACTGTTTAACATTTTCCGCAGCGACAATTGTTGGTTCCAGGCCAGGCTTCCAAACATCAATTAATCAGGTTCCTTAACTGCTAAATCACCAATTAACGTTTATGAAAAAGTCTGCAACACAAAGAAGTTCAGCAAACAGCCTCCGGCGCTTGTCAAGCCGCCTGTTGTTTGTTGTGCTGGCGATGGCTTGCTATTTAACCTGGTCGCTGCCGGCGTCCGCCCAGGACAGAACGATCCGGGGCAAGATTGTATCGGCATCAGGTGGACCGGTGATCGGCGCCTCCGTGAGTGTCAAGGGAGGATCGGCTGGTTCCATGACCGATGGCGAAGGCCAGTTTACCATCCGCGCCTCAAAAGGGGATGTGCTGGTCATTTCCAGCGTAGGATTTGCAAACAAAGAAGTGACTGTTGGCGATGAAGACCAGGTCAACATTGAACTGACTCCTGCTGCACAGGAGATCGGCGAAGTGGTGGTAGTGGGCTACGGCACGCAACGTAAAGAAGCTATCACCGGCTCGGTGGCCTCTATATCGGGCGCGCGTATGCGCGAAGTGCCATCCGCCAATATCTCACAGGCACTGCAGGGCAGAATAGCCGGCGTGGAATTGTCGCAGACATCCACCCGTCCGGGCGCCACCATGCAGATACGTATCAGGGGCACCAGGTCGTTATCGGCCGACAACAACCCGCTGATCGTGCTGGATGGTATTCCTTTCATTGGCTCGCTGGCTGATCTTAATCCCAACGACATCAAGAGCATTGAAATATTGAAAGACGCCTCCGCCACTGCCATCTATGGCTCGCGCGGCGCCAACGGCGTAATACTGGTTACTACCGACAAGGGTGTAAGAGGCCGCAGCGCACGCGTGAACTACAGCGGCTATGTGGGCGCGCAAAAAGTGTTTGCCAAATACCCCATGATGAACGGCCCCGAGTTTGTGAAACTGCGTGCAGCAAGAGGACAATACGTAAACGGCCAGGATGAATCCGATGATCTGAACACTGACTACCAGGATCTTTTCTACAAGACAGGAATTGTTACCGACCAGAGCATCAGCCTCTCGGGAGGTACCGAAACCGGCAGCTACAACTTTGGTGCAGGCTATTATCAAAACCAGGCGGTGATTCCCACACAACAATACACCCGCTATTCGCTGCGTGGTTCGCTGGAACAGGGGGTAGGTAAACATTTCCGTTTTGGTTTTACTACCAACAACAACTACAACGTAAGCGAAGGAAACCAGGTGGGCATTTACAGCATTTTGAGTATGACGCCTATCACCTCGCCTTATAATGATGATGGCTCGCTGAAGAGAATCATCCGCATGGCATCCGACGAACAGTACCTGCTGACAAGGGACGTGGTGGAAAGACTGCACGACGATGGCCAGTGGCTCAACGAAACCCGCGGTGTGGCCAGCTACAACTCAGTGTACGGTGAAGTGAAAGCTCCCTTCCTGGATGGCCTGAAATATCGCATAAACCTTGGCCTGGATTATATTCAATCCAACAATGGTGCGTACACCGGCGAAGGCGTGAATAACGTGAACGCCACTACGGTTTCATCTGCTTCGATAGACAACAGAACAACTTATCACTATACACTCGAACACATACTTTCTTTCGACCGCACATTTGCAGACAAGCATACTGTAAACGCGGTAGCGCTATATTCGGTAGAACAAAGAAAATATAACCGCTCGAGCATGTCGGCCATAGATATTCCGGCAGACCAGTTCCAGTTCTATAACCTGGGTCGCGCTAACGGGCAAATTACCGTTGACCCCAACAACCAGGACTACCAGCTCTGGGGACTGATGTCGTATATGGGCCGCGTGATGTATTCGTACGATAACCGCTATATGATTTCTGCTACCATTCGTTCAGATGGTTCGTCACGACTGGCTCCGGGACATAAATGGCATACATATCCCGCCGTGTCTGTAGGTTGGAATATCAGCAATGAATCGTTCATGCAGGCTGTTCCTCAAATCAACAACCTGAAGATCCGCGCAGGCTTTGGCCAGACATCCAACCAGGCGATCGATCCGTATGCAACGCTTGGTTTGCTGAGCACCAGGCCGTACAATTTTGGTCCTACCAGCTACGCAACCGGTCTGTATGTGACAGGCATTCCCAACCCATCGCTAGGCTGGGAGTTTTCGAAGACCTGGAACTTTGGTATCGACTTCTCGCTGTTCAAGAATCGTTTGTCAGGTACAATCGAATACTATATAACAAAGACCGAAGATGTACTGCTTAACCTGGGTCTGCCGCAAAGCTCAGGCGTATCGAGTATCAACTCGAACATAGGCGCTACTCAAAACAAAGGTTTTGAACTTTCATTGAACGGCACTATTCTCAGCGACCGCAATGGCTGGACCTGGGAAGCTGGACTCAACTTTTATGTGAACAAGAACAAGCTGGTATCACTGGCTTCGGGCTCTACTCGCGACGAAGGCAACTGGTGGTTTGTAGGTCATAATATCAATGCTATTTTCGACTACAAGAGAATCGGTCTCTGGGCCAACTCCAAAGACAGTGCCGACGGATACATGAATATACTGGAGCCCGGCGGCACCGTAGGTATGATCAAGGTAGAGTACACCGGCGAGTATGATGCAAACGGAGTGCCCCTGCGACCAATCGGCGCGCAAGACAGGCAGGTTCTTGATGTGGACCCCGACTTCCAGGGTGGTTTCAATACTCTGGTTACTTACAAAGGATTCGACCTTGGCATAGTAGGTATCTTCAGAAAGGGCGGCATATTGTTCAGTTCCATACACGGTTCGAGTGGTTACCTGAACCTGCTCACCGGCCGCAGAAACAACATCAAAGTGGATTACTGGACCCCCGACAACCAGAATGCAAAATATCCCAATCCTGCGGGTCCCATCAGCGGTGATAACCCCAAATACGCTACAACGCTTAGCTATTTTGATGCTTCCTTCCTGAAGGTGCGCACCATTACGCTGGGCTACGATTTTACACGCAGCCTGATAAAATTGCCTAATATGAGGATGCGCATGTACTTCACCGTTCAAAACCCATTTGTCATGTTCTCGCCGTTTCATAAAGAATCTGGCCTCGATCCTGAGACCAATTCATATGGAAATGAAAATGTGGCAACTACCGGTCCGATCAGCGGCAACCCGAGCCTGCTGAGGCGATTACTGATAGTTGGATTCAACACACCATCGACACGCAACTATGTGGTTGGCGTTAACCTGACATTTTAAAACTTACGACAATGAAACA
The DNA here is from genome assembly GCA_937958995.1 of uncultured Chitinophagaceae bacterium. Classification (GTDB taxonomy): domain Bacteria; phylum Bacteroidota; class Bacteroidia; order Chitinophagales; family Chitinophagaceae; genus CALCIN01. The sequence goes on along the minus strand of CALGAP010000007.1, from coordinate 206,863 downwards.
TACACCGATAAAATTTCTGATACTTTCAGCTGTTGTACTGCTGTTGAATTCGGGATGTAGCAAGGTGCTTGATGAGGAGCCCCGCCATATTTTTACGCCCGAGTTTTTCAAGACAGAGAAGGGAGTGTTGGGCGGTATTACTTCCATGTACGGCCACCTGCGCCTTATTTACGGCCAGCCTTACTATTACAACACACTCGAAACCGGCACAGACGAATACACCTGGGGGCAGAGCGCTGACGCCAACTTTAAAGATGCCGATCTGAGTGGGGTAGGTAACCTTTCGCCCACTACCAGCCGCTCCGACGTGTTATGGGGAACTGCTTTCTCCAATATCAATACTGCCAGTGGTGTTATTGAAAACGGCCAGGAAGCAGGTGTTGCTGCTTCACTGATCGCAGAGGCCCGCTTCTTCCGCGCCTTTGATTATTTCCTGCTGGTACAAACATTTGGCGGCGTGCCGCTCGACCTGGGATCAGGTGAACTCAAATTCAATACCACTGCTTTCAGAAGCTCGATACGCAACACGGTGCCTGAAGTTTATACCAAGGCTATTTTCCCCGATCTGAAACAGGCTATAGACGACTTGCCGGCTACACCAAGGGTAACGGGCGCCGTAACAAAAACTGCAGCGCGTCTTTACCTGGCCAAAGCATACCTGACTTATGGCTGGTGGCTGCAGAACCCGAACAATATTCCCACTTATCCTGACGCTCCGCGTACAGATCCAGATGGGCATGATGCTGCCTGGTATTTCCAGGAGGCATATAATATAGCGGTACAGGCTATTGATGATCCCGGTCCTTTCGGCCTGGAAGAAACCTTCTATGATCTGCACGTGGGTGGTAATGACCGCAACAAGGAAATGATTCTCTATGCCGATCACACACAGGAAAATGAATTTTACAACGGCGCCTGCCTGAACTGTTTTGATGGCGAAGCAGGCAATGGCCGCAATTCCGCCGTGTGGATGGTTACCTGGAACTATACCATTATTCGCAGTGCACCCAATCCTGATGGTACCGGTGCAGCCGTCAGCTCCGTACAACGTGAAGCTGTTCAAGGTTTAGGCCGACCATATATTCGTATGGCTCCGACAATCGGGGTGTTTACCAACACCTTTGCCGACAAGACCAACGACTCTCGTTACGATGGTACTTTCAGTACTGTGTACAGGGGCAACTGGCCGAAAGGGGGTGTGCCCAACCCGGTATTGTACAATGCCAACGACCTGCCTGTGTATCCCGGCGATCCCATCCTGACATTCCTGCCCGATGAATCGCTCACTGCACAGATCGAGTACCCGACCGGGCAGAATTTCCCCGACAAAACATCCAACAACGTTGGCGCAGGCCGCATTCCCGGCAGAGCAGATTTTGTGGTGAATCCCCGTGGAATCAGCAGGGTTATGTTCCCCGGACTGTGGAAGTTGGGTACTTATCGTACCGACAATGGTACCGGTCTTGGTCAACCGAACGCTACCAGCACGCGTCCTTTCAAGATTGCGAAATTCTCTGAGCTGTACTTCATCGCTGCGGAAGCAGCTGTAAAGGGAGCTACTACCCAGGCAGGAAAATCAGCTTATGACCTGATCAATGTGCTCCGCGCACGTGCAGGCAAATGGAAATTCTCCAATGCGCTAAACGCGCCGGTGGTTGACGACCGTAGTGCAGCCATGGTAGCCGCCACACCCACCAACATCGATATTGATTACATACTGGCCGAACGTTCACGCGAATACTTTGGAGAAGGTCATCGCTGGTTCGACCTGGTGCGCACTCAAACATGGCATCAGATTGCAGCCACCTATGAAATCTGCGGGCCTAATTATGGCGATCATACGCCGGAAACCTTCACCCGAACCATTCAGCCATTCCACTATTTGCGTCCTATACCACAGGGACAAATAGATGGTATGCAGATGACGGACGAAGAAAAAGCAGCTTACCAGAATCCTGGTTATAACTAGTCTTCCTGATTTTTTCGATATGGCAATAGGAGAGCGCGAGAGTGCTCTCCTTATTTTTTTATTTGATTCAACGAAGCATGTGCTAGTTACCACGAATAGCGGCTGAGCAAGCATCGCTATTTCTTCTTCACCGACGAATCGCGGATAATGAGTTCCGAGCGAAGCAAAATTGTATTGGTAGAAGTGATACTCGAAACGCCATTCAAATGATTGATGAGATTGCGCGCAGCAATTTCTCCCATTTCATAACCGGGATAGTTGATGGTGGTAAGATTGGGTTCCACTACGGTGCTTACGGGGTCGTTGTTGAAACCAACAATCGCTATGTCGTGCGGAATCCGGATACCCGATTGCTTCAAAGCCATCACGCACCCTGCGGCGCAGTTGTCGTTGGCGACAAAGATTCCGTCGGGCAACGGTTTCATTTGCCTGATGGTCTCCGCTGCCGCAGCACCTGCCTCCTGGCTAAGGTTGCTGATGATGACGTAATCTTCTTTGAATTTGATATTGTGATCGAAGAGTGCCTGCTTATATCCTTGCAGACGGTCAATATACACGTTGCGTTTAGGAGTGGCAGTGATGTGTACTATTCTCTTGCAGCCCTGGTCTATTAAATGCTTCGTAGCCTCATAAGCGGCCTTGCGGTTATCGATCAGCACGTTTACGCAATTGCGGTTATCGATAACGCGGTCGAAAAAGATCAGGGGAATATTTTTCTTAATGAATACATCGAAGTGCGAAACATCCTCCGTGTCGTAGGCCAGGGAGACGAGCAACCCGTCCACGCGGTTGTTAAACATCGTGCGCGCACTCGCAATTTCTTTTTGTCCCGACTCGGAAGACTGGCTGATGATGAGGTTATATCCCGCTTCGTTCGCCACCTTTTCCATACCGGCAATCACGGTGCTCATGAAATAACTGTTCAGTCGCGGCACAATCACGCCGATAGTATTCGTGGTCTGCTTACGCAGGTTGCGCGCAAAATTGTTACTGCGGTAACCCATTTCCTTGGCCAGGTCGAAAATCCGCTTCTTCGTTTTCTTGCTGATAGCTGGATGGTCTTTCAGGCCACGGCTCACCGTGGCGGGTGAAATATTCAGCTTACGTGCGAGATCGTAAATGGTAACGTCTTTGTCTTGCTGCATGCTGGTTAATTGTCCGGGGCTTATGCAATAAATGTATGCAAATTTAATGAAATTAGCATGCAATCGGTTGCATCTATTATTTTTCCCCTAAATTAGGGTCGTTTTTCGGGCAGTTGCAGGCAATAGTTGCACTGGCGTGCAAAGCCCTGACCCTATATTTGTATTCTTCAACTAATAAAACAACTGACAGTATGTTAATGGAACAAACCATGCGCTGGTACGGCCCTAATGACCCCGTTAGTCTTTGGGATATCAGGCAGGCCGGCTGCACCGGCGTAGTTACGGCATTGCATCATATTCCGGTAGGAGAAGTGTGGACAAAAGAGGAAATCAATAAACGCCGTGAACAGGTGGAAGCGGCAGGACTCACCTGGACCGTGATCGAAAGTCTGCCTGTACACGAAGACATCAAAAAGCAAACCGGCAACTACAAGACCTATATAGAAAATTACAAGGAGAGCCTGAGGAATGTAGCCGCCTGCGGATTGAAAGTTGTTACCTATAATTTCATGCCCATCCTCGACTGGATGCGTACCGATATTTATTACACCATGCCAGATGGCAGCAAGGCGCTTCGCTTTGAAAAATCAGCTTTCATTGCTTTCGATCTTTTTTTACTAAAAAGACCAGGCGCAGAAAAAACGTATACCAAAGAAGAAATTGATAAGGCCACACAGCGCCTCGCCACCATGACTGAGGAAGAGAAAGAAATTTTGTATCGCAACGCTTTACTCGGGCTTCCGGGCAGCGATGAGCGTTTTACCGAAGAACAAATTCTTGCCGCTCTAAAACAATACGAAAACATTGACGCGAAAAAACTGAAGCAACATCTTTTTTATTTCCTGCAACTAGTGGTACCGGTAGCCGAAAAAGAAGGATTGAAAATGGCCATCCATCCCGACGATCCGCCATATCCCATTCTCGGTTTGCCACGTATCGTCAGCACTGAACAGGACGCGCGTGAATTGCTCGACGCCGCGCCTTCGCCTGCAAACGGGCTTTGTTTCTGCACCGGCTCTTACGGCGTACGGCCCGATAATGATTTGGTGGGTATGGTAAATCGTCTCGGCGATCATATCCATTTCTTACACCTGCGCAGCACCACGCGCGATGCAGAAGGTAATTTTTACGAGGCCGATCACCTCAACGGCGATGTGGACATGTATGCCGTGGTAAAAGAAATTCTGCTGCTTATGCGCCGCCGAAAAGTCTCTATACCCATGCGCCCCGATCATGGTCATCAAATGCTCGATGATCTGAAAAAAACTACCTATCCCGGTTACAGCGCTATCGGAAGACTGAGAGGCCTGGCAGAATTGCGTGGACTCGAATTAGGTATTGCCAGAAGCCTGGATGGTAAATAGGAAATAGTTGCGTAGCAACGAGCAGTGCAGGACGGTTACGACTGCTTCTCATTAACTTCCGCCGAAAGTATCAGGTTGCAAAATGCGGGAGATGGTTACCTGTTGGCAGAAGCTGGCAGTGGCAAATACCAGTTTATGGTGTCTGAAAAATCAGTTCACCACATTTTGTGGTTTGCCGTTGAGAAAGGCCTGTATATTTTCAACAGTCACTTTTATTATTCTGCCTCTCGCTTCTTTGGTGACCCACGCATTATGCGGGGTGATGATGCAATTTTTTGCGGACAACAAAGGATTATCAGCTGTTGGCGGCTCTGTTGATAGTACGTCCAGCGCAGCGCCGCCAATGCGTCCGCTGTTGAGCGCATCGGCCAGGTCCTGTTCGTTGATCAACGGTCCGCGTGCGGTATTGATGAGCCAGGCATGACGTTTCATGAGCGAGAGTAAATTGTTATTTACAAAATGCTTGTTCTCGCTCGTGAGCGGGCAATGGAGCGAAATGAAATCAGCGTGCTTAAAAATTTCATCCAGGTTTACGTACGTCGCAAAAGGCACATCCTTTTTGCGCCGGCTATAATATATCACGCCCATACCAAATGCAATTGCCATTCTTCCTACCTGCTCACCAATATTGCCCATACCTACTATGCCTATAGTCTTCCCTGCCAGTTCTATCAACGGCGATTTAGTATAACTCCAGTCGGCGGCCCTCACCCAGTCGCCTTGTCTCACCGATTCGGCGTGCAGCGCCACGAGATTGGTGATATGAAGTATTAAAGCAAAAGTATGTTGCGCAACCGAATAAGTGCCATAAGCCGGCACATGGCACACAGGTATGTTTCTTTCACGTGCAGCTGCTGTGTCGACGATGTTATACCCGGTGGCCGTAACGCAAATAAGTTTAAGATTGGGAAGCTGCTCAATAGTTTCTTTTGAAATCGGTGTTTTGTTGGTGACAACTATCTCCGCGTACTGGCAGCGGTTGATGATTTCTTCGGGCGCGGTACGGTCGTATATGGCGGTATCTCCGAGTTGTGTTATGCCTTCCCAGCTCAGATCGCCGGGATTGCAGGTATAGCCGTCGGTGATGACAATGGTCATGGTTGTTTTTGGGGAAAGTTACGGCTACCAGGCGAAAATGCAGAATGACAGGACTTGCTTTATCTCTGTGCGTGGCCCGCCTGTCACGCTTTTTTTGCGGGCAAAAAAACATATCTTCAGAGCAAATTGCATGCATTGCTTATGAAAGAAAGGCTGACCTTCCTGTCATTTATTTTTCTGCTCATTTTTTCATGCAACCAACCGGGTCTAAAGGTCAACACCGGCTGGCAGTCTTATGGCGGTGACAAAGGCACCACAAGATATTCTCCGCTGGCACAGGTCGATACCAGCAATGTGCGCCAGTTACAAATTGCCTGGGTCTATCAATCAGGCGATGCTGACACTGTTCACCACTCGCAAATTCAATGCACCCCCCTTATCATCGATACCTTTCTTTACGGCACGTCGCCCAAAATGAAATTGTTTGCGCTGAATGCTGCTACGGGAAAAGAACTTTGGGTTTTTGATCCATACGACTCCTCAACCGCGCAAGGCGGTATGAATGATCTGCATTTTATTCTGAACAATTGCCGGGGCATCAGTTACTGGACAAATGGTAAATCGGACAGGCGCATTTTTTACACTGTAGGTTCTCATGTTTATGCCATCGATGCAACCTCTGGCAAACCGATTGCAGGATTTGGTGAAAATGGTAAGATAGACCTGCACGAAGGCCTCGGCCGCGATATCGGTGATTTGTTTATTACAGCCACTTCGCCCGGCATGGTGTACCAGGACATGCTGATCATGGGTTCGCGCGTGGATGAAGGTGCGCTGGCAGCGCCGGGACATATCCGCGCTTATGACGTGCGCACCGGCGAGCAGCGGTGGATATTTCATACGATCCCTCATCCCGGCGAAGCAGGTTATGAAACATGGGAAGACACGGCTGCGTACAAACATATCGGCGGCGCCAACAACTGGAGCGGTATGAGTCTTGACGAAAAACGCGGCATCTTGTTCGTCCCCACCGGCTCTGCATCATGGGATTTTTATGGTGGAAAGCGATTGGGCGATAATCTCTATGCAGATTGTCTACTGGCACTCGATGCTGCCACGGGGAAACGAATCTGGCATTTTCAGCAGGTTCATCATGACGTATGGGATCGCGATTTGCCAACTCCGCCGGCACTCGTCACCGTAACCCGCAATGGTAAGGAGATAGATGCCGTGGCGCAACCATCTAAAACAGGTTTTGTGTTTTTGTTTAACCGCGAGACCGGCGAGCCTATTTTCCCGATTGAAGAAAAGCCAGTGCCGACGGATACGGAGTTGACCAATGAAAGATTATCTCCCACGCAACCCATTCCTGTTTTACCAAAGCCGTTCGTGCGACAATCATTTCCGGAATCGGAACTGAACAACCTGGTGCCTGAGGAAGAGTATAAGGATATAAAAGCAAGATGGTCTTCGTACCGCAAAGACCATATGTATGCGCCGCCTGCCAAACAGGGCACCATCATATTTCCCGGCTATGATGGTGGAGCGGAGTGGGGCGGCCCCGCCTTTGATCCCAACACCGGTTTGCTGTATGTAAACGCCAATGAAATGGCCTGGGTGCTTACTATGGTGGAACTGAAAGAACAGCCCAGGCAAAAAGAAAACTGGCTGGCGGCTGGCATGCGTTTGTACAACAAATATTGCATGAGCTGTCATGGTGCCAACGGCGAAGGAGCGGGTAATTATCCTTCATTAAACGACGTGCAGAAAAAATATAATGAACAACAGTTCCAGGAGTTGCTTGTCAGCGGCCGCCGCATGATGCCGGCTTTTCAGCATATGCATCAGCAGGAACGCGATGCCTTGGCGGCATACGTGTTAGATCTGAGACAACATCACAATCGTGCGTTTGTTGATACATTTACTAGAGTAAATGACTATACGAAAATGCCCTACACAACTACCGGGTATAATAAATTCCTCACCAAAAGCGGCTATCCGGCTGTGCGCCCGCCCTGGGGTACGCTGAATGCCATCAACCTGAATACAGGTGAAATAGAATGGAAAATTCCATTGGGCGAGTATCCCGAGTTTAAGGAGAAAGGAATAATCACCGGTACAGAAAACTACGGCGGACCGGTGGTTACGGCCGGTGGATTGGTATTTATTGCCGCTACGCGCGATGGAAAGATCAGGGCATTTAACAAACGCACCGGTAACCTATTGTGGGAAGCCATACTGCCTGCGCCGGGATTTGCTACGCCTTCGGTGTATTCGGTAAATGGCCGTCAATATATCGTAATTGCCTGTGGCGGCGGCAAGCTGGGAACAAAAAGTGGTGACAGCTATGTGGCCTTTGCCCTTCCCGAAAATGAATAGTGTATGAAAACATCCTTCCTGGTTGGAGCTTTGCTGCTGGTGAACCTGGTCAATGGCCAGTCGCTCATGCGCGCAGAAAAACTGATGGTGGAATATGTTGAACGTCCGCTGGGACTTAATACAGACAAGCCACGCTTTTCCTGGAACTTCAGCTCTGGCAGCCGCAATCAGTTTCAGTCAGCTTATGAAATCATTGTAAGTGAAAATCCGCGGGAATTAAAAAAAGAAACAGGTAGCGCGTGGACAAGTGGCAAGATCAGTTCATCGCAATCGTTGCACATAGAATATGCGGGCCATCCGCTGAAATCGCTCACACGTTATTATTGGATGGTGAGAGTGTACGACCAGGATGGCAAAGCAGGAACCTGGAGTGACATGAGCTGGTTTGAAACTGCCATGTTGCAGCAATCGGACTGGAAGGCCCGATGGATCAGCGATGGCAGTCAACTGCCTGCCCGCGATGAGGATTACTACAAAGATGATCCCATGCCATTGTTCAGGAAGACATTTACCCCAAAGAAAAAAATTGCTTCGGCTCGGTTGTATATAACAGGACTGGGATATTATGAAGCTTACCTGAATGGGAAGAAGATTGAGCACTTTGTATTAGATCCCGGCTGGACGACCTATCGCAGGCAGGTCTTGTACAACGTATATGATATAACCCATGAAATCAAGAAGGGCCTCAACGTGGCCGGTGTGATGTTGGGCAATGGCTGGTGGAATCCGTTGCCATTCCGGCTTTTCGGTCGCTGGTTGCTGCGCGATTACCAGGAAACCGGCCGTCCCTGCCTGAAGGCCGAAATACATTTGCGTTATGCGGATAGCGAAACTGAAATTATCGCCACTGATACCTCATGGCTTACAGCGCCGGGTCCGGTGATGCGTAACAATGTATATCTCGGTGAGCACTATGATGCGCGCGCAGAACGCAAAGACTGGTTTCTTACCAAGACGGGTGCGGGGTGGAGGAATGCATCATTAGCGCAAGGACCTTCCGGTGAACTGGCAATGCAGATGCAGCCGCCCATTATGGCCACCAAAACATTGAAACCAGTTTCGGTTGTACAGCAGAGTAAGGATACTTTCATTGTTGACTTTGGCCAGAACTTTGCCGGCGTTGTACAATTGAAGGTGAAAGGCGCAGCAGGCACAAAAGTTACACTGCGACTGGGAGAAGGAATTTTTCCCGATGGACGTATTAACCTGATGACCGCGGTAGCCACGCAAATAAAAAAAGGAGGCATTAAGGGTGGTCCCGGCGCACCGGAGACGGCCTGGCAGGAGGACAGCTACACGCTCAAAGGGGAGGGCGTCGAAGAATGGCGGCCTCGCTTCACCTTTCATGGTTTTCGCTACGTGGAGGTTACCGGCTGGCCGGGAACGCCAACAGTTGATGATTTCCTCGGTATTCGCCTTAACTCCAATATCACGAATACCGGCTCTTTTGAATGCTCCAATGAAATGTTCAACAAACTGCACGAAGTGATTCAATGGACATTTCTCAGCAATGTATTCAGCGTGCAGTCCGATTGCCCGGGCCGGGAGAAAATGGGTTATGGGGCCGATATGGTGGTTACCGCCAACGCTTTCATGTATAACTACGATATGAGCCAGTTTTACTCGAAGGCCGTCCGCGATTTTGCCAATGAACAAAGACCGAAAGGTGGTATCACCGAGATTGCGCCCTTTACTGGTATTGACGATCGTGGGTATGGTGATTTGTCTGGACCGCTTGGCTGGCAGCTGGCTTTCCCGTATTTGCAAAACCAGTTGTATTCGTTCTATGGTGATACGCGCATCATCGGGCAAAATTATCCTGCTCTTCAGCGGCAGATTGCTTTTTTGGATTCAGTGGCATATCGGGGTTTGTTTTATTGGGATATCAGCGATCATGAGGCACTCGATCCCAAGCCGGAAAGCTTTTCTGCTTCGGCGTTCTACTATCATCACCTGAAACTGGCTGCTGAATTTGCGGGTATATTGAAAAGAAATGATGATTCCTTGAAGTATGCAAAACGCGCGACAACAATTCGCAATAATATCATAAGGCAGTTTTATGTACCTGGTATGGGCAGGTTTGACAACGCTACGCAAAGCGCTCAGCTTTTCGGACTTTGGTATGATTTATCGCCCGAGAAAGAAAAGACATTTGAATTTTTGTTGAAAGAACTTGAGCGGCATCGCTGGCACCTGAGCACGGGCATTTTCAGCACCGCTTTTTTCTTTGATGTGATGCGTGAGCACAACCGCAACGATATTGCTTACCGCGTGGCCAACCAGCGCGACTATCCGGGATGGGGTTTTATGCTCGACAGCGGGGCAACTACCTTGTGGGAGAGCTGGGATTTTCCTTATACGGGCCCCTCGCGCAATCATCCCATGTTTGGCTCTATAGATGAGTGGTTTTATCGTTCATTGCTTGGCATCAATGCTACCTCACCCGGATTTGCCAGTTTGCGCATACAACCACAACCAGTGGCTGATCTTACTTATGCAAAAGGATTTTATCGCTCTGTGCGAGGCGAGATCAGAAGCAGTTGGAGAAAAGAGAATGGAAGAATGGTGTTGCAGGTGACTATTCCCGTCAACACCAAAGCAGAGATATGGATTCCTGCGAAAGAAAATGCAACCATCACTGAAGGAGGAAAAACGGTGAAAATCTCGCGATATGAAAACGGATATGCGGTGGTGGAGACAGGGTCGGGGACTTATGAATTCGTAAGCACTGAATAAAAAAGCCGCGCAATATACGCGGCTGTCGGTTGCGAACAGGGTAAGAGTAAAAAGCGGCTGGTATCAATCCAGCTTCTGCAAATACTCCTGTAAGAACTTCTTGGGCGGCCGGCCGGTGATTTTCTTGAATACGCGGTTAAAAGTAACTGCATTGGTAAAACCGGTCTGGTAGGCCACCGAAGCAAGACTGTCAAAATCTTCGGCCACGATTTTTTTGCAGGCCTCGTTGATACGCACTTCGTTAAGGAATGTTATATAGGTTTTTCGTGTGTGTTTTTTGAAATAGCGGCAAAATGCCTGTGGCGTCAAATGTGCCACATTCGCAATTTGACGCAACGTGATATTCTCCGTATAGTGCGCCATGGTATACTGGTAAATATCATTCATGCGCAGTCCTTCCGTTTCACTGATGCTGTACTCAGACTGCGTATTGCTGAGTATTTTGAATTTTTTGATGGCTGCCAGCATCTGCAGCAAATCAATAAAACCGGCAAGCCGGTAACCATTGCGCGCCGCTTTCACTGCCAGCATTTTCTCCATTACCGACTGGCGGTGCGCGTCGGGCACCTGCAAACCCATGCGGCTTATCTCGAGAAATTTTTTCACGTTCACCATCTCCGGCAGCTCCAATATGCTTCCGAAGGGACCTTCAGCATCCACAAAGAGTGTGAGTGCATGCACCTCCTTACGTTTGCGTTTGTCGAAATAGGAGGGATCGCTTTTCAATATGTGCGGCTGGTTGGACCCAAAAATGTAAATGTCACCCGGTTTGAACCGCTGCATACAACTGCCTGCAATCAATGTACCCTCACCTTTGATGATCCAGGTGATCTGAGTCTCATTGTGGCGATGTAGATGATTGTAAAAGTGCGGGAGAATGTCTTCCTGCACAATTACCGAATTATCTTTCGCTACAGGCAGTGTGAACTGGATGACTTTCATTTTACCAATATTACCAAAATTGCCTAATAAATTTACGGTATTGGTTAATATCGGTTAAGAATTGATTAAAACCGGGCAGGTTTTATCATATTTTAGCTTCCATCTTAACATCCACAATCTATTGTGCTCCTTCACCCAGGTTAATTTTGGTAAGAAACAGATTAATAGCTGAGTTGGGTTACTAATACCTTAATGATATCTTTATCGAAAATTTACACACAGATGAGCATAACCTGGAAGGGGGTATTCCCTGCGATGACTACCAAGTTTACCCCGAACGATACGCTGGATATGGACATGTTCGATGTTAGCCTCCAAGCACAGCTCGATGCCGGCATTGACGGCCTTATTTTGGGCGGCAGCCTGGGCGAGGCCAGCACGTTAACCACAGAAGAAAAAGAAATACTGGTAAGGCATTCGGTAGAAAAAGTAGAGAACAGGATTCCGATAGTATTAAATATTGCAGAGAGCAGCACCCGCGATGCGGTAAAGCAGGCCGAACTCGGCAAAAAATGGGGTGCTTCAGGCCTGATGTTGTTGCCGCCCATGCGTTACAAAAGCGACGACCGCGAAACCGTGGAATATTTCAAAGCTGTGGCCAACAGCACCGACCTGCCGATAATGATCTATAATAATCCTGTAGATTATAAGATAAACGTTACGCTCGACATGTTCGACGAACTGCAGGACTGTGAAAATATCAATGCAGTCAAAGAGAGCAGCCGCGACGTGACGAATGTAACCCGCATGATCAACCGTTTTGGCGATCGATTTGCTATTCTCTGCGGCGTAGACACGCTGGCTGTTGAAGAGCTGGTGATGGGCGCCCAGGGTTGGGTGGGCGGATTGGTCTGCGCTTTTCCGCGCGAGACGGTGGCTATCTATCGTCTGGTAAAAGCCGGCAGAATAGAAGAGGCAGTGGCCATCAATCGCTGGTTCATGCCGTTGCTGGAGCTGGATATTCACCCCAAGCTGGTTCAATATATCAAACTGGCCGAAACGCAGACCGGGCTGGGCAGTGAATATGTGCGCGGTCCGCGGCTGAGACTGGCAGGCGAGGAGCGCGAGCGCATACTGAAGATTATCAACGATGGTATTGCCACCCGCCCGCAACTGCCCGATTATCTGAATATTGCTGCACCCAGGAAGGATGGTGTATTTGTAAGCTCTGGATTATAACTCTGTAATGAAGAAAACTTTCTTTTGTATAGACGCACATACCTGCGGCAATCCCGTGCGGTTGGTGGCCGGTGGCGGACCAGTATTACAAGGAAAAAACATGAGCGAAAAGCGCCAGCATTTCCTGAAAGAATACGACTGGATTCGCAAGGGACTGATGTTTGAACCGCGCGGTCACGATATGATGAGCGGGAGTATTCTCTACCCCCCGCACGACCCGGAAAATGATGTGGCCGTACTCTTTATCGAAACGAGCGGCTGCCTGCCTATGTGCGGTCATGGTACTATCGGGACCATTACCATCGCAATAGAAGAAGGACTGATTGCACCGAAAGTTGCCGGTAAGGTACTTATGGAAACGCCTGCGGGACTGGTGTTGGTAGAGTATAAGCAACGCCCGGGCACCAATAAGGTGGAAAGTGTGAAACTCACAAATGTGCCCGCCTATCTTGCTGCAGAAAATATAACGGTCGAATGTCCCGACCTGGGCACGCTGACCGTTGACGTAAGTTATGGCGGTAATTTCTATGCTATCGTAGATGTGCAGCCGAATTTTGAAGGTTTGGAGCATTATACGGCTTCGCAGTTGATTGCCTGGTCGCGTGTGATGAGGGAACGCATAAATCAGTCGCATACATTTGTTCATCCCGACGACCCCACAATCCGCGGCTGCTCGCATATACTGTGGACGGGAGCGGTGTTGGACAAAAGCTCCACTGCACGCAATGCCGTATTTTATGGCGACAAGGCTATCGACCGGTCACCCTGCGGTACTGGCACTTCGGCGCGTATGGCGCAATGGTATGCCAAAGGAAAACTGAAGAAAGGCGACAGCTTTATTCACGAAAGCATTATCGGGTCAAAATTCATTGGACGCATTGAAGAAGAAACAACAGTAGGTGGCAAACCAGCCATCCGGCCGAGCATTGAGGGATGGGCCAGGGTGTATGGCTACAACACGATCAGCATCGACCCCGATGATGATCCGTACGCTTATGGTTTCCAGGTCATCTAAGATGAAGTATTTTCATCTTTCTCATACACCTCATAAACTAACTGACTATGCCAAACAAGACGGTACTCGCAAAATGGCTTTTGGCAACTATCTGCGTGCTTTTTGCCTGTGTTGCTTTCTCTCAGCAGTCGCCTCTTTACAAACAAACCAGTGAAGTGAATAACCTGATGGTCGCTTACCAGGCCGACTATGGCAGCCTCTCGCGTTTTTACTTTACTGAAAACTCGCCCGAACGCCGCGCCCGCCTGGGCAGACTGATAAAGGATTACCTGCAGCAATTGCAGCAACTGAAATTTGAATCTTTACCCACCGGCAGTAAAGTTGACTATATACTGTTTAAAAGAGACCTCGAAAGCCAGTTGCGATTGTTCAATATCGAGGAAAATGAGTACAGGCAGGTGGCTAAGTGGTTCCCCTTCGCAGAAAAAATTTATGCGATCGAAAGAACAAGGCGCCGCGGCACACAACAAGATGCGCAAAAACTGGCAGCCACTTTGAATGAACTCACGAAAGAAATTGAATCAATCACTAAGGCACTTGACAAGGAAAAAGGTATTGAAGTGGCCTTAACCCGCAGAGCCGAAGGTATTGTGCGTGGATTGCAGGCTGCGCTGCGCAACGTGAATGAATTTTATATGGGTTACGATCCGCTTTATACCTGGTGGGTGCCCGATCCTTTTAAGAAGCTGGAAACCGCGCTGGCAGCTTATGGCAAAGCGTGGGAGGCCAAGACAAAATCAGCTCCGGCTGCAAAAGATGATGGCAGTGGCATCGTGGGTTTTCCAGTTGGCCGCGAAGAGCTGATCAGGCAACTGACCGTCGAAATGATTCCTTATACACCCGAGGAATTGGTGGAAATAGCCAACCAGGAATTTGCCTGGTGTGATGCAGAAATGCTCAAAGCTTCGCGCGAAATGGGTTTTGGTGATGACTGGAAAAAGGCGCTTGAAAAAGTGAAGAACACGTACGTGCCGGCGGGCAAACAACCCGAGGCTATGATGAAGCTCTATAACGAGTCGGTCGATTTCCTGAAGAAACACAACCTGGTGACCATACCACCCATCGCGGAAGAAAGCTGGCGTATGATTATGATGACGCCGGAGCGCCAGTTGGTGAACCCTTTCTTCACCGGCGGCGAGGTATTCAGCATTTCTTACCCTACCAACACTATGAGTGAAGAAGACAAGCTGATGAGTATGCGAGGCAACAACCCGCATTTCTCGCGCGCTACGGTTCACCATGAGTTGATTGCCGGTCACCACCTGCAGCAGTTTATGAACAGGAGGTATAAGACATATCGCAATTTCCGCACACCTTTCTGGACCGAAGGCTGGGCCTTGTATTGGGAATTGCTGTTATGGGATCTGAAATTTCCGCAGTCGCCCGAAGACCGCGTGGGTATGCTGTTCTGGCGAATGCATCGTTGTGCCAGGATCATTTTCTCCCTCAATTATCATCTCGGCAAATGGACGCCGCAGCAATGTATCGATTTCCTGGTCGACCGTGTAGGTCACGAACGCGCCAACGCAACAGGGGAGGTGCGCCGTTCCTTTACCACTGCTTACCCGCCGCTGTATCAGCTCGCTTACATGATGGGCGGCCTGCAATTTTATGCTTTGAAAAAAGAATTGGTCGATAGCGGTAAAATGACTTACAAACAATTTCATGATGCGGTGCTGCAGGAAAATGCTATGCCCGTAGAGATGGTGCGTGCTATCCTGACCAATCAGCCACTTACCAAAGATTTCAAAACAAGCTGGCGATTTTACGGCAAGCAAAAGATTTAGAAAAAAATTATACATGAGAAAACTGTTGTTCATCTGTTCCCTGTTCTTTGCCATATGCGCGCACGCGCAATCCGTATCCTATGTTGTTTCAATGGATAATCCGTCCAGCCATTATTTCCGCGTCACCATGCAATGCAGCGGTTTTACCGCGAAAACCATGGATTTTAAAATGCCGGTGTGGACGCCAGGTTATTATCAGCGGCTTGATTATGCGAACAACCTCGATAGTTTTTCTGCAGGCAACCTGCAATGGGAGAAACTCAATGCCAACACCTGGCGGGTACAGACCAACGGCGCACCGAGCTTTACGCTGCAATATGTGATTAAAGCAACGCGTTCATTTGTAGCCACGCCGTATCTCGATTCCACGCGTGGTTATATTTTGCCCGCCGGCGTTTTTCTACACCCCGCCGGACGCTTGCATCAAGCCGTGACCGTTATGGTGAAACCTTATGCCGGCTGGAAACAAGTGGCCACCGGGCTTGAACCCGTGCCGGGAAAAGATTTCACCTATACTGCGGTTGACTATGATGAATTGTACGACTGCCCGATTTTGGTGGGCAATCTCGAATCATTGCCTACATTTTATGTGCAGGGCATTCCGCATCGGTTTATTGGTTACAAATTGGGTGAATTTGATAAGCAGCAATTTATCAATGACCTGAAGAAGATTGTGGAGACGGGCTCAGCGCTCATCGGGCATATCCCATACAAGCACTACACCTTTATTGCTATCGGCCCCGGTGCGGGTGGCATCGAACACGCCAATTCAACCACCATCAGTTTCAGTGGCTCAGGTTTGAATACCCCTGAAGGACGCCTGAAACTGTTAAACTTCATCGCACACGAGCATTTTCATCATTACAATGCTAAGCGGATTCGCCCGATTGAGCTGGGACCATTTGACTATGATAATGGCAGTCGCACCCGGTCTCTCTGGGTTTCTGAGGGGCTGACTGTCTACTACGAATACATCATCCTGAAGCGCGTGGGAATTTCAAAGGAGGCTGACCTGCTTGCCAGTCTCAGCTCAAACATCAAAGCATTCGAAACCAAGACAGGTAAACTCTATCAATCACTCGCCGAAGCCAGTTACCATACCTGGCGCGACGGTCCCTTTGGCCGCACGAATGATTCGGTGGTAAGGACAATATCTTATTACGATAAAGGCCCCATTGTAGGCATGTTGTTCGATTTTGCCATCCGACACGAGACAAAAAACAAAAAATCTCTCGACGATGTGATGCGCCGATTATACCGGGAATTTTACCAAAAGCAACAACGCGGCTTTACCGAAAAGGAACTCCGCGATGTGATTGAAAGCACTGCAGGAGTCCGACTCGACGAATTGTTTGATTATATATATACCACCAGGGAATTGGATTATGAAAAATATTTGGGTTATGCAGGATTGGAGTTGGACAGCGAATACAATCTGAGGCGTAAATCAAATCCGGATCAGCTGCAAAAGCAGATTCTGGCGAGTTGGCTTTGACTTTTACTCTTCCTCCGGCTCAGCCTCCTGGAACCTCGTAAACTGCGCCTGGCCTGCTTTCAGTTCAAATTTCTTCGACACCTTTTTGCCATTCGGCAAAATCATTACGGCTTCGTAATGCCCTGGGCGTAGTGTGGTGGCGCCGCTGAATGAAGGCGTGTTGGCAGCATCAATCTTCAAATCGTATTTGAAATACTGGATGCCTTTTGTCTTAACGGTGTCTTTTCGTGTGGCTGCCAGCGTTCCCTTATCATTGAGTATTTGTAAAGTCATTTCGCCGATGGCGGATACATAAAAAGGAATTTCCATTGTAATGTTTGGCGAGGCAGCTCTTCCGCGTCTACCTGCAAAGGCGGGGAGCAGCGGAGGTTGAAAGTCGAAAATGTAAATATCTTCTTTCAACACATCTGCCGTCAATTGCTGCATTTCCGCAACCCTTGCAATATAGATCGAGCGGCCATGTGTGCCGAGCACGATTTCTTTTTCACGTTCCTGCAGTGCCAGGTCATATACCGGCACGCGCGGCAGGCCTTTTACCGCGGGCATGAAATTCTGTCCCCTGTCGAAGGAAACATAAAAGCCGTTGTCGGCGCCGATGTATAACAGGTTTTCATTGACGGGATCTTCCACTACGGCATTCAGCGGTTCCATAGGAAGATTCTTCCCTAATGGTTGCCAGCTGGCACCATAGTCTTCGCTCACAAAAAGATATGGGGTGAAATTATCGTATCGATAACCAGTAAGCGTTACATATACCCTGCCTTCCTTGTATTTCGAAGGCGCTATTTTTGTGACCCATAATTTTTGCGGCAGTTTCTCGCTAATCTTTTTCCAGGTATAACCGCCGTCTCCTGAGATATGAATATTGCCATCGTCGGTACCGACATAAAGTAATCCGAATTTCAATGGCGATTCAGCAATATTGGTGATGGTACCGTAAGGCACATTGCCCGCCACAAATCCGTTAGTAAGGTCATGTGAAAGGGCTTCTAACTTTTCACCTTTATTCAATGAACGAAAGAAGCGGTTCGCGCCATAGTACAACACATCCTGGTGATGACGAGAAAGCAGTATCGGTGTCATCCAGTTGAAACGTAACGGTTTTTCACCCAGCTCGTGCGTCGGGCGAATGCCCACACGACGGCCACTACCATCAAGACTGCCACGCCAGTACGATCCGAATTGCGAGCCGGTGTAATAAGTATTGTTGTCGCGCCAGTCAACCTGCACCTGCATACCATCTCCGCCGCCCAGGCTTTTATAAGGATATTGCCCGTTTGCATACCAGCGATAGTTGTGCTCGTAGGTAGAAGGTCCATACCACACCCCATTATCCTGCATGCCGCCATATACATTGTAAGGTTTGGCATAGTCAACGGCCACCGAGTAAAATTGCGAAACAGCAGGTGTATTGGCCTTAAACCAGGTCTCGCCATTATCGTAGCTGATATTTACGCCGCCATCATTGCCATTGATGAAATGCGAATCGTCATTGGGATTAAACCAGAAGGCATGATGATCCACATGCACATTTTCTTTATCAATACTGTTCCAGGTTTTTCCGCCATCCGTGCTCATGATCAGCGGCACGCCGATGGTTACTACCTTATCGGGGTTTTGCGGGGACACCCATATTCTGGCAAACACATAACCATAGGTAAAGAACATGTTGTCCATATAGTCCATATGCGTTTTCTTCCAGGTCACACCGCCATCGTCGCTTCTGTATACTTCCGCGCCCTTGATGGGTGTGTTTAATATGGCGTCAATGGCATCGCCGCCATCACCAAAATAATCGGTAATGACTGATGGTTTGAAAGTTCCGTTCGCCACTTTGGCTTTGATATCCGCGGCGCGGTGTTGAGCCAGGCCATTCTGCCGAAGGAAGCCGTTGAATTTTCTTTCATCCAGCGTGGCAAACTGTTCTTTGGTGATGTCTTTAAAATCTTTCAGGGTGTATACCGTATCGGGCGCCGGCCTGCGCGTGCTGGTATCAGGACGTGGTTCGTTATTGTCAACCACCGCGTAAAGGGTGCTTGGTTTTTGTGGTGAAATAGCCAGGCCAATTCTGCCGGTATATTCACCATGCGGAAAGCCGCTCTCCGGCGTATTCATGCGTTTCCAGGTATTGCCACCGTCAGTGCTTTTGTAAATACCAGAAGTGGCGCCATGTTCATCAAGATTCCAGGCGGTGCGAATCTTATGCCACATGGCGGCATATACATTGTTGGGGTTTTGCGGATCAACGACAATATCAATAGCGCCTGTCTTGTCATCAATGTACAAAGTCTGCTTCCAGCTCTTGCCGCCGTCGGTGGTCATATAAACGCCGCGTTCCTTGTTGAAAGAATAAAGATGTCCCATCACCGCTACCCAGGCTATATCGGGATTGGAAGGATGTAATTCAATTTTGCCAATGCGATGCGACTCAGGCAGGCCAAGATATTCCCAGGTCTTGCCATTATCGCGAGTCTTATAAACGCCCGTGCCTGCGTACGACGAACGAAGCGAATTCGGTTCACCCGTGCCCAGCCATATGATGCGTTCTTTCCAGTTCACGGCTACTGCACCCGCAAACGTGTTGGGAAGATTATCGGAAATGCAGGTAAAGGATTGTCCATTGTTTTTTGTGTACCATAATCCACCGCTGGCGTAAGCCACATAAAATTCATGTGGTTTGCCGGGATTGGCTACCAGGTCGCACACGCGGCCGCTGGTTATTGTAGGACCAACACTGCGAAACGGTACATTAGCAATGAGCGACTGCTCCTCCAGTTTCTTCCTGCGCGCTTCTCCGTCCATTCTGTCTTTTGCAGAAGTAGCTTGTAAGTGAGGTTGAGCGCCGGCCGTCAACATTACTATCGACAGCAGGCCAGGCAGTATAGTTTTTTTCATGGCAGGCAATGTAAATTAATTTTACCTTCCGTATTATTTAGTAATTAACCCCGCCTTATCAGTTTTTAACATTTTGCCTGTTGGTATGAAGAAATTATTATTTTCAAAAGAAATGATTTTAGCTATGCGCAGAAAACACGTCCCGATACTGGGTGCATTCCTGCTCTTTGTTTTTGCCGGCAAGGCTCAGTCTTCGTACCAGTTGTTTGAGCCCATCAATTTCTCGCAGGTCACCATCAACGATGCGTTCTGGAAACCGAAGGTTGAAAAGGTGGCCACCACTACATTAAAGGCCTGCATATACCAGACAGAAACTGCCACTCCGCGCATAGACAATTTCGCGATTGCCGCGGGCAAAAAGCAGGGACAGTTCAAAGGCATCTTCTATGACGATTCCGACGTGTTCAAGGCGCTGGAAGCCATCGCTTATTCTTTAAAAAGCAAACCAGACAGCGCGCTGGAACGAAAGGCCGATGAATGGATTGACCTGATAGCCGCGGCGCAGCAACCCGACGGGTATATCAACACTTACTATACACTGCAGTTTCCTGAAAAGCGGTGGACAGATATGAGTATGCACGAAGACTATAATGGCGGCCACCTGATAGAAGCAGCTATTGCCTATTACGATGCTACCGGCAAAAGAAAACTGCTGGATGTGGCTATCAGATTTGCCGATCATTTTGATTCATTGTTTGGCCCGGGTAAAAGGCATTGGGTAACCGGTCACCAGGAACTGGAACTGGCGCTGGTGAAATTGTACAAAACCACCGGCAATAAAAAATACCTGGACCTGGCCGACTGGCTGCTTTCAGAAAGAGGACATAAGCGTGCGTATGGTTATACCTGGACTGACTGGAAAGATACCGGCTACGCGCAGGATCTGAAACCCGTGAAGGAACAAACCGAGATAACCGGTCATGCCGTACGCGCTATGTATATGTACACAGGCGCTGCCGACGTAGCCGCTATTACGGGAGATGAAGGTTATATGAATGCCATGAAAAAAGTGTGGGAAGATGTGGTGTACCGCAATATGTATATCACTGGCGGTATTGGTTCTGCGGGAAGTAATGAAGGTTTTTCGGTTGATTACGATTTACCTAATGAACGCGCCTATTGCGAGACCTGCGCATCTGTAGGCATGGTGTTCTGGAACCAGCGTATGAACCTGCTCACCGGGGAAAGCAAGTATATAGACGTGCTGGAACGAAGCCTGTACAACGGCGCGCTCGACGGACTTTCACTCAGCGGCGACAGGTTTTTTTATGGCAACCCGCTTGCCTCGCGCGGCCAGCATTTCAGGAGGGAATGGTTTGGTACGGCGTGTTGTCCTGCTAATATTGCCCGACTGGTGGCATCGATCGGGAATTATATCTATGGAAAATCAGATAAGGGACTTTGGGTGAACTTGTACATCGGCAGCAATACTTCGATAAAGGTTGGTAAAAATGAAGTGCCCGTCAGCATGACCACCAACTACCCCTGGGATGGAAAGGTGACGCTTACTTTCAATCCGAAAACTAAAACAAAATTCGCGCTGCACCTGCGCATACCCGGCTGGCTCACCGGCGAGCCTGTGCCAGGCGATTTGTACAAATTTGTTGACCCGGCGCCATCTGGATATACCATTACCGTAAATGGCAAACCAGCAACATACGTGGTGGAGAACGGCTATGCCGTCATTGAGCGTGAATGGAAGAAAGGCGATGTAGTAGTGTTTGAAATGGAGATGGATGTAAAAACAGTGGAGACCCGCCCGGAAGTGAAGGCCGACAGCAACCGCGTTGCCATTCAGCGCGGACCGATTGTGTACTGCGTTGAAGGTGCAGATAATGACGGAGCGGCCTGGAACCTGGTGCTGCCCAAAGGTTCGAAGTTTATTACAACCAACACAACTATACTTGATGAACCTATTGTAGCCATCAAAACCGAAGCTCCCGTGGTGACGGTTTCCAGCGATGGATTATCACTTCAAAACGAGAAAAAACAAATCACTGCCATCCCATATTATACCTGGGCCAACCGCGGAAGGCATCAGATGCAGGTATGGCTGCCCGTTAGCATCAAAGAGGTGTTGATCAACTATTAGGGAAGAAAAGGGGCTATCGAACTTTCACGGCCTCCACATTGCCGATCATTTCTTTGATCTCATTGTTGAGGAATATATTGCCCTTTTGTACTTCGTCAATAGCTTCGAGTACTTCGTTTATTTCGGCGCTCTTGGTTACGTAGCCATAGGCGCCAAGTTCGAGCAACTGTTTGGCGTAAGCCGCGTTGGCATGCACGCTGAAACCGATAACGCGGCTATTGGGAGATGATTGTTTGATGATGGGCATTAACTCAAAACCGGTAAGCGGCGCCATATATACGTCAAGCAAAATGATGTCGGGCTTTTTTGACGCGATCAATTCAAGCGCCAGCGCTTGAGTAAGCCTGCCCTGGATCTTCAATACTGTCACCTTGCCGGATGTTTCCAGCACGCGCGTCCACATATCTCTTATGAGCTGGTGGTCGTCGATGATCAGTACAGAGGGCTTTTCCATACAGCAAAAATACGGTGGCCTGCCAGTGACGCAAGTGTCATATATTGATGTTGCGGCTTTTTAAGTGAAATAGCGGATATGCACTACGGGTTAACACTTATATATTATGTGCGATGCTCCTTTATAATGCGCTAAAATTCAATTTTGTTGCGGTATTGCTTGGGTGTAACGCCCGTGTTTGATTTAAAGGCTTTTATAAAATAGGAAATGTTGTTGAAGCCGCAACCATAGGCGATCTCAGAAATGCTGAGGTCTTCTTTTTCCGCCATCAGTTTAGTAGCATGACTAATGCGCACTTCATTCACAAAATCGATAAATGTTTTTTGCGTGCGCTTCTTAAAGAAGCGGCAAAAAGATTGCGGAGTGAGGTTGCAGAAACTGGCGATCTCCTCTAAAGTGATTTGCCGTGCGAAATGCTGGCTCACATACCGAAACACCTCATCTATCTTATGATTGTCTTTGCTGGCATAAGAATGCTGGTAGCCTATACTGGCCAGTTGCTGGAAATCGCGCGTGCTGGCGAGTAGTTGTAAGATCTGTAGCAATGTGGTGATGCGGTCAAGGTTTTTCTTCTTCGTCATCTGCTCCATCAATTTGCCCAGGCGAATTGATGCATCGCCTGTCACCTGTAGGCCTCTTTCTGCTTTGTGAAAAAGTTTTTTGAGAACCTGCGTCTCGTTCAGCTCGTAAAAGTTTTGCCCGAAAATATCTTTATTAAAGTAGAGCACGATGGCGCGTGATGTGAGCGGGGAGTTTCTGGCATAATAACTTTTATCGCTATACCACACATGCGGCACGTTAGGTCCCAGGAAAATTATTTCTCCGGCAGAAAATGGCGCCACATTATCGCCTACTATGCGTTTTCCGGTGCCTTCGAGAATATAAACCAATTCACATTCCGGGTGAAAATGAAAGGGTGTGCTGAAGTAGGGGACATTTCTTTCCACTACCATCAACTGCTCTTGCGGCGAATGGCCTATATGTGTGAAAACTGGTTTAATCTTAGCAGGTTTTTGGTAAGCGGGTATAAATTTAGGTTAATTCCGTATTACTCTTTGACAATTTTGAGATATTCTAAAAGGCACCAGACTTTAATTTGCATTGCTTTACTAAAACGTAACTTTCCGCTACAGGTTTTGAATAAACTAAAACAAACGCTATGATCAACGGAGGGCGCAGGCTTTTCCTTTCAATACTTTTCATGATCCTGCTGGTTTCTGCGGGCGCGCAGCAAAATATACACCCGGTGTCGCTGCAATACGTGTGGCCATCTGATCCGCAGGTCAAAGAAAAGCTGGAGCAGTGGCGCGATCTCAAATTCGGCATTATCATTCACTGGGGTTTATATGCCGTGCCGGGCATTGTGGAGAGCTGGATGCTCTGCAGTGAAGACTGGATCAACCGGCCTGATCAATTTACTTACGATGAATTCAAGAAATGGTATTGGGGGCTGAACAAAGAGTTCAATCCCGTGAACTTCGATCCTGGGCAGTGGGCAAAGGCGGCCAAATCGGCCGGCATGAAGTACCTGGTATTTACCACCAAGCATCACGATGGCTTTGCGATGTTCGATACCAGGCAAAGCGATTTCAAGATTACCGCGGGACCTTTTGCCAATCATCCGAAAGCTGATGTTACCAAACATGTTTTCGATGCTTTCCGCAAGGAAGGTTTCATGATCGGCGCGTATTTCTCCAAACCCGACTGGCATTCGGAATATTACTGGTGGCCGAAATATGCTACTGCCGATCGCAACAACAATTATGATATCCGGAAATACCCTACGCGCTGGCAGCAGTTCAAGGATTTTACTCATAAACAGATTGATGAACTGATGACCAACTACGGAAAAGTTGATATACTGTGGTTGGATGGCGGCTGGGTGCGCCCGCGCGAAACGGTGACGGAAGAAGTGCTGAGCTGGGGTGCGCGTATTCCCGACTGGAGCCAGGATATTGACATATCCACCATCGCTGCCAATGCGCGCAACAAGCAGCCCGGCATGCTGGTGGTTGACCGTACCGTACATGGCGAATATGAAAACTATCAAACGCCCGAACAGCGCGTGCCTGCCGACAAACTCGACTATCCCTGGGAATCGTGCATGACATTGGGCAACGGATGGGGATGGATCACCAATGAAAAATATAAGTCGGCAACGAAGGTCATTCACACACTTGTGGAGATCGTGGCCAAGGGAGGCAATCTGCTTTTAGGAGTCGGTCCCAAAGCCGATGGTACGTTGTCTGATACCGTGGTGCAGCGATTGGAAGAGATCGGTAAATGGCTTGATGTGAATGGCGCGGCCATTTACAACACCCGGAGCATAGATCGCTATCGCGATGGCAATGTATTTTTCACAAGGGGGAATAGTGGAAATGCCGACCCGCTTTATGCTATTGCATTGATACCCGAAGGAGAAACATTGCCTGCCACTATTGAATGGAGCGGTAACGTGCCCCGCAAAGGCGCAAAAATGACCTTGCTGCAAACAGGCAAGACGGTGAAATACACTGTGACTGGTGACCGCGTGAAGGTTACACTGCCTGCAACTTTAATAAAGCCTGGTGCAACCTATCCGGCGCTGGCATTTCATTATTTCTAAAGCTTCCGGCAATGAAAATACTCAGCAATAAATTCATCGTTGTTCTTGTGCTTGTGCTTTGTTCATTCACGGTGGCGGGTGTGTGGAAAAAGAAAACGCCAGTAGCGGCACCTGCGCCTGTGCACCCGGTGCCATCAGATGCGCAGATGCAATGGCACGAAATGGAAATGAACGCCTTTGTGCATTTCACCACCAATACTTTCACCGATAAAGAATGGGGCTATGGCGATGAAGATCCTTCCATCTTCAACCCCACGCAGCTCGATGCCAACCAGTGGGCAAAGGTGCTGAAAGAAGCAGGTTTCAAAACGCTCATCCTGACATGCAAACACCATGATGGTTTTTGTTTATGGCCGAGCAAATACACAGAGCATTCTGTAAAGAACAGTCCATATAAAAACGGCAAGGGTGATGTGGTAAAAGAAGTGGCAGAGGCTTGTAGAAAACACGGCTTGAAATTTGGCGTATATCTTTCTCCCTGGGATCGCAATCATCCCGAGTATGGACGACCGGCCTATATCGAATACTACCGCAACCAGTTAAAAGAGCTGTTCACTAATTACGGGCCCATCTTCGAAATGTGGTTCGACGGTGCCAATGGCGGCGATGGTTATTATGGAGGCGCCCGCGAACGCAGGCGCATCGATGGAGCCACTTATTACGACTGGCCCAACACGCTCGAACTGGTTCGCAGTATGTCGCCCGATGTAATTTTCTTCAGCGATGCAGGTCCCGGCGTGCGTTGGGTTGGCAATGAAAGTGGGGTGGCCGGCGAGACCAACTGGAACACGATTTTTGCTGATACCTTATATGCCGGTAAACCAAACATCACCGATATACTCAACACCGGTTCGCCCGACGGTAACAAATGGATACCCGCCGAAGTGGATGTGTCTATTCGCCCTGGCTGGTTTTATCACGCAAAGGAAGATTCACTGGTAAAGTCACCGGAGAAATTGTTTGAAATATATCTGACATCGGTTGGCCGCGGTTCTACATTATTGCTGAATGTGCCGCCCGACCGACGTGGCCTGTTTCATGAAAATGATATCAAATCACTGCAAGGCTTCCGCGCATTGCTTGATAAGGAATTTAAAAGCAACCTCGCAAAAGCTGCTACCATCAAAGCCAGTGCTGTAAGGGGAAAAGATGCCACTTATGATGCATCTAAACTGATCGATGCCAGGAAGGATACTTATTGGGCAACCGATGACGGTGTGAATACCGGTTCATTTGAAATAACGCTGAGCAAAACCCAGGCAATAAAATATATCGTGCTGCAGGAGTATATCAGGCTCGGCCAGCGTGTGAAAGCATTCACTGTAGAAGCCTGGCAGGATGGTGGCTGGAAGCAGGTGGCTGAGGGAACAACCATCGGCTATAAGAGAATATTGCCGATGCAAAATGTAAACACGAATAAACTGAGAGTAAACATCACTGATTCGAAAGCTTCATTGGTATTATCAAACGTAGAGTTGTATTGAATTTTGCGGTAATGAAAATCACACACGTCTTTTCTTTTTGAGTCCTGGGCCGTCTACATTCGAGGTTCACCAGGGCGTCTGAAAACACTTCGCATTTTACCCGATGTTCATGCTGTAATTATACCGTTACCGGGCATCCCAGCGAAAAGCTGAAGCTAAACAGGTTTTTGCCGTTTGCTTTCAATACTTTTCCAGATTGCGTCACGTCATCGGGATAACCGTGCCAGCGCCAGGTATAGCTGTCTCCTTCCTGCACGGGCATATCGCCGGTGCGCTCATTGCCATTGTGATCTATAAAAATTGCTTGTCGCAAAAACCAGCTTTCCAGTCCGGCGCGGGACGTCCAGGCCTTATAAGCATTTTCAATACTGGTATTGATGTTAACGCGCAGCTTAAACTCGCTGAAGGGAGATGTTTTTGCTGACATGGCTTTTGGTTGTCGTTTGTAAGAGATAGCAGTTCACAGAGGCGGGAATTATTCAGAAAGTTATGAAAATCTTTTGCAATTCTCTCCGCCCTTGGCACAGGTTTTTATCTGGTTAATGAAAAGATCGTATGAAAAAGAAATGCACGTTGATGCTCATAGCTTTATTCAGCATCATCTATAGCGGGTATGCGCAGATTGAACAAGGAAATTTTATGGTGGGCGCTGATATCGCCAATATCAATCTCGGCCTGGATGAAGGCGGGCAGTTTTCAGCAAGAATCAACCCTAAAGCAGCCTTTTTTATCCGCACAGGGCTGGCCATCGGCGCATACCTCAATTTTGGCATTGCTACTTCAAAGGGTACCGGCTCCGACATTGACTATGGCATTGGCGCCCTGGCACGGTACTATATCAACGACCCGCAGACGGTACTGGTAAAGAATAGCCGCTTTTTCTTTGAAGGCACGGTGGGTATTGAGGGCTATAACCCGCGGTCGGGGGATAATACCAATGGGCTGGGACTTTCGATCGGCCCGGGCTGGACTTATTTCATTTCACCTAATATTGGCCTGGAGGCGTTGGCGAAATATCGCGGCATTGTGGGTTTTGGCAGCAGGGCAACGACCAGCGAATTGAATCTGTCGTTCGGTCTACAGATTTATTTGGGAAAAGACCGAGTGAAGAGAGCGGGAGATTGAAGATTGAACGGGAAACAGGGAAAGATTGAAGCAAGAAGCCATGACGCACTAACTCTTCCTGATGGGGAAGATGCACTACAGAATCCTCAAAGGGTTTTGATGCTTTACTTCCTCAATTGATCATTTGTTGCCACTCAGCAAACTTGCTATCGAGCATTTCTTTCAACTTATAATAGTTGTCCCAGGTGTCTTGCACATGATATAGGGAGGGGAGGTTGGCGCCGAGTATGTTTTCGTAGTCAACCAGGTATTCACCATTGTCCATGTTGAAATAATAAATGCCGAAACGGTTGCCAAGCTCGCTGATATCTTCAAGCATCAGCACACCGTCGAGCGCGCGTTGATATACCTGTGCACCGGAGAGTTTTTTTTCTTTGAAGAGCTTTATTTCTTCTTCGTGCTCTTTTTTGAACCGGTTACTGACGAGGTCCTGGTCAATCAGCCAGCCCAGGAACATACCGGTATGAATATAACCCTGGAAATCGTCGAGGTCTTCGGGGAAGTCGCCTCCATAATGCCATTTCGCTTTGTCGTATACATCCATGCTGTTTTCGGGAGTTTCGGCATATGGCATCACCTGGTAACCGTCGCGGATTTTTTCGTCAATCATTTTCCTCGCAGCATCCTGTGCCCGTCGTTCAGTGTCAAAATCCTGCCAGTATTTTTCCATTGAAATGTAAAATATACCCTGAATAATTTCGAGACCGGTGTCTTCTGAAGTTATTCTGAAATGATGCGTTTTGCCGTCAACGGTTTTTGTAAGGTAAATGGTCATATACTGGGGTGCTCTTTCAAATGTACGAATTGCGGTACACTTATGTTCGCATCATCACAGATCCATTAACTGCCAGGCATTGTTTTCGGTGGCATAATTGATAAATCCTGCATAGAAAGGCGATTGCGAAAGGGTGGAGCTGTCGCCTATGACCACCAGTTTTTTCCTTGCTCTTGTCATGGCTACATTCATGCGCCGTATTTCCGACAAAAAGCCAATACGATTGTCGGTATTGCTTCGGGTCATACTGATATAAACAATGTCGCGTTCCTGCCCCTGGAAACTGTCGATAGTGTTTACTGTAATTTTCGGCAGATATGGTTTCAATGCCACTGAATGCAACAATTCTTCTTTCAGCAATTCAATCTGTTGCCGGTAAGGAGAAATGATGGCAATGGAAGGAAAATTCCCGGGGCTGTAAAAAGTGGCGAGTTGGTCGGTTAATAGCGTTAAATGCCGGAACAGGAATGCCGCTTCTTCGGGGTTGCTGATGCGTGTGCCTTCAGTTTTTTCTTCATAACCACAACCGGCAGTGTCAACAAATGAAAGCGGCGAATCGCCCTCAAACAATACGCGCTGCGCCACGGTGGCATTGGCTTTCAATTTTCCTTTATAAAATACCTGCGATGAATAGCCCATGATCATTTCATGCATGCGGTATTGCTCATTCAGCATGATGACTGATTCGGGATGCAACCGCACGCATTTTTCCATCAGCGTATTTTCAAGACCATTGCGGGCTGCTTCTTCCGATTTTATAGTAGGCGGTAACTGGTTATGATCGCCTGCGAGAATCAGTTTCCTGGCCTTCACAATCGGTATCCAGCAGGCGGGCTCTAGTGCTTGTCCCGCTTCGTCAATAACCACTGTGTTGTAACGCAGGTGGCGGATGGTATAATGACTGGCGCCTACCAGTGTGGCCGTGATCACCTGTGCTTTTGAAATGAGATCATCAATAATGTATTGCTCCGAGTTCTCCACATCTTTCATAATCTTATGAGCCTCGTCGAACAATGCTTTGCGCTGGTCGCGCTCAGCTTTCCCGAAATGCCGTTTGTATTTATGCGCCATATCCTTGTAGGCAGCAGCTTGCTTTTTCAATTTCTTTACTGGGGCCATATGAGGATGTTCCGCCATTTTCTGATCGAGCGTTAGCGAAAGCAGCCGCTCCGAGACGCGGGCCGGGTTACCGACGCGCAGCACGTTTAAGCCTTCGTCGGATAGTTTTTCCGTGAGCCAATCCACTGCGGCATTGCTTGGCGCCACCACCAGTATTTGTTGTTTATCCTGGTTCAGCAGGTACTTCACAGCCTGCACAATGGTTGTGGTCTTGCCAGTGCCGGGAGGACCATGAACAATGGCGAGCTCGTTGGCCGATAATATTTTGTTCACCGCTGCCTGCTGCGACTCATTCAACCCTTCGACGGTAATAGCAGGGAGGTCATTATTGAACGTGGGTTGCCTGGCGCCCACCAGGATGTTAACCAGCCGTCCTTCTTCGCCTTTCTCTGCGAGCGAGGCTGCGCGTGTGAGCGCAGACTGCATTTCGTCGTAACTGTTATCATCAAACAGCAGATCCACGCCCAGTTTGCCCGCACGTGTCCATTCGGGCAATTCATCGGTGCGCAGCGTCAGCTTCAGGCGGTTGCCGCTCTGAAATGCCACGATGCCTTCTGCGCGGTCTTCCTTACTGTTATGATTGCTGAACAGTGCCGCGGGAGCGCCCGTCCTGAACTGGTGCAGTATATCGGTATGCGTAGTGCGCTCAAGTTCAACAGTCAGGTATTCCCCGCGCCCCAGCTCTGTGTCCCTGATTGCCACGGGGTACCAGGTCAAACCGTTTTCCCGCCGCTCATTCACCGAAGATCGCTCCGCTATCTCCTGGTACGATTGCCTGTCGGCTTCGCGTTCAGTTTTCAGGAGGGCGAGCAGGTGTGAAAAATAATTCATGCGGGCAAAGGTAGGGGATTGGCAGTGTAGGGTGCAGGGTGTAGGGTGGTGTTATTATTTGCTTTACATTTAAAGAAGAATTTAACCGAAACCGTTAATCATGAATACTCGTCGTCAATTTTTACAAAAGATTACTGCGTCGGCTATGGCGCTTCCTATTGTTTCGCAGGCGATAGCCGAGAAAGAAAGAAGAATAATTAGTCCCAGGCAGGATAGGTTGCTGCGTGTGGCAATTTGCGGGCTGGGCGGTTATGGCACCCGCGTGGCTGAAGCGATGAAGGATTGCAAGAAGGCAAAACTGGTAGGTGTGATCAGTGGCACTCCGTCAAAGGTGAAAACGTGGCAGGAGAAGTATGGTATACCCGAGAAGAACTGCTACAATTACGACAACATGGACTCTGTTAAGGACAATCCCGATATTGATGCTGTTTATATCACTACCCCCAACGCCCTGCACAAAGAGCAGGTGATACGCATGGCCAAGGCGGGCAAGCATGTGATATGCGAAAAGCCAATGGCGCTTAATGCGAAAGAGGGGCAGGAAATGGTGGATGCCTGCAAAAAAGCGAATGTGCACCTGCTGGTGGGTTATCGCTTGCACTTTGAAGCCAAGACGCTCGAGATAATTCGTATGCGCAAAGATGGTGAACTGGGTAAAATACTTTTCTTCCAGGGTTTAAGTGGTTTTCGTATCGGTGATCCCACCCAATGGAGGCTGAACAAAAAACTGGCCGGCGGCGGCGCCATGATGGATATCGGCATTTACAGTGTAAACGGTGCGCGCTATATGGTGGGCGAAGAACCTGTATGGGTGACAGCGCAGGAGACAAAGACCGATCCGCAAAAATTCAAGGAAGGTGTTGATGAAACCATCCAGTTCCAGATGGGCTTTCCCAGCGGCGCGGTGGCTTCGTGTTTGTCAACTTACAATATGAATTTCCTCGATCGATTTTACCTGAATGGCGAAAGAGGTTTTGCCGAACTATTACCCGCCACGGGTTATGGACCTATTCGCGGCCGCACCAATAAAGGCGAACTCACTCAACCCCACAAAACGCATCAGACCGTGCAGATGGATGAAATGAGCGATATTATTCTCGCAGGCAAACAACCCGTAGTGCCGGTGGATGGCGTGGAAGGCTGGAAAGACCTGAAGATTATTGATGCCATTTATGAGGCAGCGAGAACGGGTAAGAAGATTGCGCTGAAGTGGTAGTTGCCATTTCAGCTAAAACAAATCCTCCAGCGAATCGTCGTACCTGAAGTGCGTGAAGCGCCAGCCATTGGTGGTTTTGTAAATGGTAAACTGAAAAATGGAATAGTAATTTTCGAAACGCAGTATGTAATAGCGTCTCGCGAGACCGTGCGCTACCTGTTTTTCTTCGACAAAGTCGTAGTTCAGCATTTTGCCATAGCTTCTGAAAACATGCTCCTGTTCGATGATAGACTGATGAAGATTGTCGAGCGCCTGTTTGCTGATGATGGAATTGTTGCGAAGTATTTCCATTGCGCTGATCAGCTTACTGTCGCGGAATTCCTGCATAAATTGTTCGCAAAGGTTCACGATGCGTTCCTTGTCGGAATCGTTGGCCTGCCTGGCGCTGCAGGCGGTGAGCAGCAATACGAAAAAAGCCGCTGTGAGATTTTTAATCATATATGGGTTTTTAGACCTGGTTGGTTGCTGGCGGTAAAGGTACAATTCGGGTTGGATAGCATTTGACTTTGTTGTCTTTGTTTTAAGTCAATTTGGGCATTTTCCGTGGTCCGCTATTTATTTCCTCGTAATCTTATCCCTGATCTCCCTCCACGTAAGCCTGATGATATTGTTTTCTTTCAGCAACCGCTCACATTCCGCACTGGTGAAAAAATCATAGTCTTGCTGGCGCCAGGCGCTGCCCCAATCGACAATGCCGGCAGCAACGGCCTTCATTTCATCATTGTCGTATGCTGTGTGTATGATTAGATAGGTAAGCCCGGGTTGAAGATTTTTTAATGCATTAGTGTAAAATGCGGCAAGACCTGATTTAAAGTGCTGGGGTCCGGCAATTACCACATGATCAAACAATACCTCTCTATCCGTGATTAGTGTGTCGAGTCGTACGCTTAAGCCAGTCTCCAGTAGTCGTGGGAGAAAGACAGGGATTTTAAACTCTCGCCCCACGTTGATATATGCTTTCAAATAGTCTAGCTGGCTGAATACAGTGCCCATATGCGAATCTAGATGGGTGGGGGCGATGCCGAATTGTATCGCGCGCCTTACCTGGTTGCGGATTTCTTCTTCTACTTCAGAAGCTGTAGCTGTGCGACGTACGCTGTCAACCGATGAATAAAAGAATCCCTGGTTGTTGACAAGGCCGGGAACAAGATGATGCGGGGTGACGGGTCCCCATTTCAGAAACCTCCATTCACTGGTAAGCGTGATATGCAAGCCCAGGTCTGCCCCGCGATGTGTAACGGCATAATGCGCAATTTCAGGCATCCAGGGAGTTGGCACCATGATGCTCGCAGAGTTTACAGACCCCTTCTCCAGTGCGTTGGTGCTTGCGGCATTTTCACTGTGGGCTACACCCAGGTCATCGGCGTGGATGATGACGAGTTTGGCATCTTTGGGATAACCCAGTTTTTCCTGGATAGTCTGCTGCGCACTGCAGCTGAGTGTCAGCAGGCAATAGGCGAGAGTGACGAGTTTTTGCATCATCTAATTTACAAAAAAAGATGCCGGCAATTTTGCCGGCATTTGGGAACTCACTCGACCTCGGAGCACTCACTATTTTACCAGGATCTTTCTGACGGTCACCACCTGATCGCCGTTCAGGACGCTCACCAAGTACGAACCGGCGCTCAGCGACGCATTTCCAAGGGTTACCTGGTTGCGGCCATTCGTAATGTTGGGCCGCTGCAACATTAACCTGCCATGCATATCTAAAATTTGTACGGAGCCTTTTTCCATATTGTCGTAAGTTTCCACATACAGGCTGCCGTTTTCAATTACTGTCGGATATATCTTCACCTCACCTTGCTTCACATTCAGCGACACAGTCACCACGCCGGAATATTCTTCGCGACCGTCCTTATCTACCATTCTTAAACGATAGTGAACTTGCCCGCTGTAGGTCACCTGGTCTGTATATTGATAAGCCGTCTCTACCTGCACATCTTTTTCCTGGCCGGTAACTACGGCGATATCGGTATAGGCCTGGCCACCGGTGCTGCGCTGAACTACGTAATGACTGAAGTTCATTTCTTCAGACACTTTCCAGTTCAATTGAACTTTGTCTGAGGCAATCGCTTTTGCTGAAAAACCAGCGAGCTTCACCGGCAGCGTACCGGTCGAACTCATTGCAAAACTTACACGGTTTTCACCTGCGTCTTCGTAGAATTCAAGAACCAGGTTGTAAGTTCCGGCACTGAGGAAGGTGGTGTATGTAGTAGTGGTATAAGGATGCGCAGTCCAGTTGTTGATTACCCAGGTGGAACCACCATCCAGGCTCAGACGGTAGCCATCATCGCCACCCACTACAAACACATAGGTGCCGGCCGGAAGACTTTTTTGAAGGCGGAAACGCGCGCTGAAATATTCTGTCTGCACACCACAACCGTTGGTGGCATATACAGTATTTGAGCCTCCGAAGTTGATATCGAAGTTGGGACTTCCTGCACTACCATGTGTGGTATAACCGCGGTAGGCATTGAAGTTGTTGCCCTGGTACATATAGCCTATCCACACATTGCCGGAACCATATGCATTTTGATCGCCAACGGGAGCACAACCGGCCGATACTTCGAAAGAAATACGGTTTTGTCCGCCACGCTCATAAAACTCCAGTACCATGTTATAAGTACCATTTAATGCTATGCTGTAAGTGGTAGTGGTATAGCTTTGATCAACCCAGCGGTCGATGATCCAGGTGCTACCACCGTCGAGGCTTAAACGATAACCATCATCACCACCAACAGTAAAATCATAATAACCGTTGGTAAATGTCTTGGTGAGCTTGTAGCGAACGGTGAAGTTTTCGGTATAGACATCACAACCATTAGTGGCAAAGTTGACCTGGTCGCCGCCAAAGCCCTGGTCGAAGTTGGGACTGGAGGCATCGCCCTGGTTGATATAACCCCTGTAAGTATCGAAGTTGAGGCCCTGGTACACATAACCAATCCACTGGTTATTGGTGCCGTAGCTGGTTTGATCGCCCTGCGGAGTACACTGGGCATGGCCATGTATGAATGATATCAGACTGACAAAAGTCAATATCAAAATGCGGGGTACGTTTGGGTAGAGTTGCTTCATAAAATCGGATTCTTGGTGCAACCGGATAATCGCCACTAACATGCCAACGCGTTACCCGATTCATTTGCAGGCATTTGAATCGTGCCAGTTTTCGGAAGAACTCTCATTTCCGGAAAGGCTTTCCCGATTTTGGATATATTCTGGGAGGGCGTATGATGATTCCGCCAGGGGGCTGGTATAAGTTTTGCATATACCACATCCATTTATTTCTCACTGCAATTCAATGTTTTGTAGTGGGTTCGCTTCCGTATATTGCAACACTCTACATGATCCTTATAGTTGACGACAAGCAAGAGAATATACTCACACTCAGGAAGACCCTGGAGCTGCATGCATTTGAAGTGGACACCGCCCTCTCTGGAGAAGAAGCGCTCAAGAAAATTCTGAAGAATGATTATTATCTCGTCATCCTCGACGTGCAAATGCCGGGCATGGATGGTTTTGAAGTAGCGGAAGCAATCAGTGGTTTGAAAAAGACACGCAACCTGCCTATACTTTTTCTTTCTGCTGTGAATACGCACAAAAAATTTGTGACCAAAGGTTTTGAAACCGGCGGCTTCGATTATCTCACCAAACCTTTCGATCCCGACATACTCATCCTGAAGGTGCGCACATTTTACAGAATGTATCAGCAAAGCCGGCAACTGGCCGAAGCGCATGCTGCGCTGCAACAGGAAATGGAGTATAGAAAGAAGACAGAAAAATCGTTGGTGGAGACAGTGGAGCAATTGCATTCAACACTCGAATCGCTGCCCGCTATTGCATTTACGGCAAAGCCCGACGGCACCATTGATTTTGTGAATCGCCTTTGGTTTGCTTATTCAGATAGCAAGAGAAATTTTCCGGCGACAAGACCTTCCACCAAATCTATCTCCGAACTGTGGCAGGATTCGTTTCTGAGAGTAAAGCCATTGAATTGTGAAGTGGAATTGAAACAACTTCGCAGCGATGAGTATGTCTACTTTCTGCTTAGCATTATACCGGTGATTGTAGACGGTAAACTGAGCAAATGGATCGGCACGTTCACGAACATTCACGAACAAAAATTACTGAACGAGTTCCTGGAGCAGAAAGTCATGGAGCGCACGCGCGAACTGGTAGAAGCCAACCGAGAACTGGAAGCCACCAACAACGACCTGCAGCAATTTGCATCAGTAGCCTGGCATGACCTGAAAGAACCCTTGCGGAAGATCAGGACCTTCAGCAGCATCATCAATGGCCGCTTCAAAATGGAAGAAGAGGCGCGTTTGTATTTTGATAAGATCGATCAGTCTTCGGAGCGAATGAACCTGTTGATCGAAGACCTGCTGAATTTTTCCAAACTTTCTTCTCCCGCGGCTTTCAGCAATACCGATCTGAATAATATTCTGCAGGAAGTGCTCTCCGATCTTGAACTGATCATTTATGAAACCAACGCGGAAATTTCCAGCACCTCTTTGCCACGCATTGATGTATATCCCGGTTTGTTGCGCCAGGCTTTTCAAAACCTGGTCAGTAATTCATTGAAATTCTCTCAACCTGGCAAGCCGCCCCAAATCCGCATCACGCATGAGTTTACCGATGAATGCAGCTTTGAATCACCGGCTGTGAACAATGGTCCTTATGTTCGATTGCGTTTCACCGACAATGGCATCGGCTTCGACCAGAAATATGCCGACAGAATTTTCCTGATGTTCCAGCGGCTGCATCCCAAAGATGAATATGAAGGAACGGGCATTGGTCTCACCATCGTGAAAAAAATTGTCGAAAAACACCATGGCATCATCAAGGCGGCATCGTGCAACGGGCAGGGCGCCCAGTTTGTGATGGTGTTGCCGGTAAAACAAAAAAAGCAAGACAAATAGCAGTATAAAAAGCAACGCATGCAATCTTCTTTTAAACGAAACCTCATTATCAGTTACAGCATCTCGATATTCCTGCTGCTGGTAAGCTCTGTCGCAAGTTTTATCAGTATTCAGAACCTGCTGAGCAGCAACGCACAGGTGAATCACACGAATATGGTGATCAAAGAACTGGAAGGTATTCTCACTTCGCTCAAAGACGCGGAGACTTCGCAGCGCGGTTTCCTGCTCACCAACGAGAGTGAATACATGGCTCACTATGGCTCCGGCGTGCGGCAGGCCCTGGACGGCGTGAAGCGCGTGCGCGAGCTTACCATCGATAAAGCTGACCAGACGCGCGCTTCCGATTCGCTGCAAGTGCTGGTTGACCTGCGGCTGGCTTATCTCGAAGACAATATGCGCAAGAAAGTGAACGCGGGACAAGTGAGCGCCGACGAACTTGACCGAGGCAGGGAGGTGATGCAACGCTTAAGACTTCTTGCCAATGAGATGATTGACCGGGAAGAAAAATTACTGATCCAGCGCACGGCTATGCAGAACCGATTTGCCAATTCAACGCCGGTGTTGATTGTGGTGGCCGCCACCCTGGGTATCATCATTACGGTACTTTCCTTTTTGCGCGTCAACTCCGACTTTGAACGAAGACTGGCCCTGCAGAAAGAGCTGGAGTACAAAGATGAGGAGGTGCAGGCACGTATCAATATCATCCAGGGTATTGCAGGACAGGTGTCGGGAGGAAATTACTCCGTGCGCGTTTCCGACGAGGGAAAAGATGTGCTGGGCAGCCTGGCCGGTTCGCTTAACAAAATGGCGCAATCGCTGGAGATTTCATTTAATGAACTATCTCGTCGTGAATGGCTGCAGACTGGCATCGCAAAAGTGAACGAGGCCATGCTGGGCGAAATGCCGCCGCCAAAAATTGCGCAGGTGGTGTTGAATGAACTGGTTGCTTACACGGGCAGCGTGTCGGGCGCTTTCTACCTGGCCAATGAAGTGGGTATGCTCAAACTGGCCGCCACACATGCCATCGATGATGCACGCAAAGAATGGAGGCTGGGCGAGGGACTGGTAGGAGAAGCCGCCCGCTCAGGTAGCCTGATGGAGATATCGGATGTGGAGGAGTCGGATTACGCAATCATCTTTACCACCGGGTCGGTGAAACCGCGATATATTGTGGCATTGCCGGTTATGTATAACCAGCGACTGCGTGGTGTAATTGAACTGGCCGCCATGGATAAATTTGATGACCACCAGCACGAACTGCTCAAGTCCGTATCACACCAGGTGGGCATCACCATCAATTTGGCCCAGAACCGGGAGCGGGTGCAGGAGCTGCTTTCCGAAACACAGTCGCAGGCCGAAGAATTGCAGGCACAGCAAACAGAGCTGGAGAACATCAACACGGAACTGGAAGCGCAAACGCAAAAATTACAGACCTCTGAAGAAGAACTGAAAGTGCAGCAGGAGGAATTGCTGCAAGCCAACCAGGAGATGGAGGAACGCGCGCGGCTGCTTGAAGAGAAGAACCAGTTGATTGCCGAACGCAATTTCGAGATTCAGCAAAAGGCCGAAGCGCTTGAACTGAGCACGAGGTATAAATCGGAGTTTCTCGCGAATATGAGCCACGAACTGCGCACGCCGCTGAATTCCGTGCTGTTGTTGTCGCGCCTGCTCGCAGATAATCCCAGCAAGAATCTCAATGACGAGCAAATTGAATACGCCCGTGTTATTCAATCTTCCGGGCAGGGTTTACTTACTCTGATCGATGAAATTCTCGACCTCTCCAAGATTGAAGCGGGTAAGATGGAGTTGTCTTACGAAATGATATCGGTGCAGGAAATGGTTGAAAGCTGGCAATCGCTTTTCGAACCTTTTGCCCGCGAAAAGAAACTCAGGTTCAACACACATATCCAGGCAGGCATTTCATCGATTGAAACAGACCGCCAGCGACTGGACCAGGTGATCAAAAACCTGTTGTCGAACGCCGTCAAGTTTACGCAGCAAGGCGAAGTGCGGCTCGAAGTAAAACATGATGCCGATAAAAACCAGGTATTGTTTGTGGTGAGCGATACCGGTATCGGTATTCCCGAAGACAAGCGCGAACATATTTTCGAAGCCTTCCAGCAGGCCGATGGCAGCACACGCAGAAATTATGGCGGCACGGGGCTGGGACTTTCTATCAGCCGCCAGCTTGCGAAGTTGCTGGGTGGCGACGTGACCGTTGCCAGCGAAACGGGAAAGGGCAGCACTTTTACGCTGACGTTGCCCGCCTGGAGAAAACAGCAGGCTGTAAATCAGGTTCCTGTTGCAACACCTGCTATGCCCGCGGAAGAAATTGTGAGTCCTGTTACAGCAGCATCCACCAAAAAAATACCGCGTAATATTCCCGACGACCGCGATCAGATCAAAGCGGGAGACAAGACAATTCTGATAGTGGAAGATGATACCAATTTTGCCAAAACATTACTAGACTTTGCGCGAAAGAAAGGGTATAAGGGTATCGTATCTGTGCGAGGTGATGAAGGCGT
Source organism: uncultured Chitinophagaceae bacterium (assembly GCA_937958995.1). GTDB lineage: Bacteria > Bacteroidota > Bacteroidia > Chitinophagales > Chitinophagaceae > CALCIN01. Next base: position 167,774 of record CALGAP010000007.1, on the reverse strand, counting down.
TGAACTCGCAAAGAAATTCCGCCCGCTTGGTATTTTGCTCGATATATATCTTCCCGTAAAAGATGGCTGGCAGGTGATGGATGAGTTGAAAGGTGATGTGCGCACAAGACATATACCCGTTCATATCATGTCATCGGTGGAAGCACGCAAAGAAAGCCTGATGAAGGGTGCAGTTGATTTTATCAATAAACCGGTGGCGCTGCAAAACATGCAGGAAATTTTCCGGAAGATAGAGATGGTGCTGAACAAGAAAAGCAAGAAAGTGCTGATCGTGGAAGAGAATACGCAACACGCCAGGGCGTTGTCGTTTTTCCTCGAAAACTTTCATGTGAATGCGCAGACTTCGCAGGATATTCCCGACAGCATTAATCAGCTGCAACGACAGGAGGTGGATTGCGTGGTGCTTGATATGGGCATACCCGCGCGCAATGCTTATGATATGCTGGAGAAAGTGAAACAAACACCCGGTCTTGAAAATCTGCCCATCATCATTTTTACCGGCAGAAACCTCTCCAAGAGCGAGGAAGCGCGCATCAAGCAGTATGCGGATTCCATTGTGGTGAAGACTGCTTATTCGTACCAGCGCATTATTGATGAGGTATCTATTTTCCTGCACCTGGTGGAAGAAAATGGCAATGCGAGAGAGAAAGTAATTCCTAAACGTATGCACTCGCTCAGGGAAGTGCTGGAAGGTAAGAAAGTGCTGATCACTGACGATGATGTGCGAAATATATATTCAGTCAGCAAAACGCTCGAGCTGCACGGTATGGAAGTGATTTCAGCTATCGATGGCAAAGATGCCATCAGGCAAATGGAGGCGAACCCCGATGTGTCGGTGGTGCTGATGGATATTATGATGCCCGAGATGGACGGGTATGAGACCATCAGGCAATTGCGCCGCAACGCGAAATACAAACGACTGCCCATCATTGCCATCACGGCCAAAGCGATGACGGGTGACCGGGAAAAATGTATTGAAGCCGGCGCTTCCGACTATATCAGCAAGCCGATAGACGTAGATCAGCTTTTGTCATTACTGAGAGTATGGCTTTATAATAAATAATCATGGAAATACAGGTAAGGGACGAGGAAATTGAGATGCTGCTGGCCGATGTGATGGACCAGTATGGATATGATTTTACCGACTATGCGCCTGCTTCGCTCAAGCGCCGGATCAACCGTGTTTGCCTCTTACACAATCTAAAAAGCTTTGCCGAACTGCGCTGGCAACTCCTGAATGATCCGGGTTTCATAAGTCATTTTGTGGAAGAACTCACGGTGAACGTGACGGAAATGTTCCGCGACCCTTCTTTCTTTAAAACATTAAGAAGCGAAGTATTCCCCATATTGGCCACTTACCCGCTCATCCGCATCTGGCACGCGGGCTGTAGCACAGGCGAAGAAGTGTACTCCATGGCCATACTGCTGAAAGAAGCCAGCCTGCTGCACAAATCCATTCTGTACGCCACCGACCTCAGCAGTGATGTGGTGCAGCGCGCAGCGCTGGGCATTTTTCCCTTAGCACCCATGAAAGAATATTCCGAAAACTATATCGAGGCAGGTGGCGAGCACGAGTTTTCAAAATATTATGTGGCAAAATACGACCGCGTGATATTTTCTGAAGATTTGAGCCAGAAAATGGTTTTTTCCACCCATAACCTCGTGAGCGATGGATCGTTTAACGAATTTCAACTGATACTCTGCCGCAACGTGATGATCTATTTCAACAAAACGCTGCAGGATAAAGTGCTTCGGCTTTTCGACCAAAGCCTGCACCCGCTTGGGTTTTTGGGACTTGGTAATAAGGAAACTATCCGGTTCAGCAGTATCGAGCATCGCTACAGGCAAATAAACAGGGAAAAGATATGGAGAAAGAAAACCTGACCCGCATGCTGGTGATCGGCGGCTCTGCCGGTAGCCTGGAGGCAATGCTGCAATTTCTCCCGGAGTTGAAGACTGATATTCATTTCGCCATTCTGATCGTGTTGCACCGCAAGAGCGACGCAGAATCCACGCTCAGCAATTTGCTGCAAAGCCGTACGTCGTTGACCGTTCGCGAAATTGAGGATAAAGAAGCTATTCAAACAGCAGTGGTGTATGTTGCGCCCGCCAATTATCATGTGCTGGTGGAAAAAGACCTCAGCTTTTCACTTGATGTTTCAGAAAAAATAAATTACAGTCGCCCCAGTATCGATGTCAGTCTTGCCAGCGTTGCCGATGCATACGGCGTGGCAGCCGCGGCCCTGCTGCTATCGGGCGCCAACAACGACGGCACCGAAGGACTCAAGCGTATTAAAGAATCGGGGGGGAGAGTGCTGATTCAACTACCCTCATCGGCCGGAGTATCCTATATGCCGCAGCAGGCATTAAACGAAATTTCTCCTGATGCCCTGCTCAGCACTCACGAAATTGCAGCTTACATAAATTCGCTTGCCTGAAAAGTTGTCATCCGCCCAATATTCCCGACCAGTTGCCGTAAAATACCTGCCGTTTACTCATTGCCACTTTGAAAAACCTGGTGCCCGTTGCAACTTTACGCCAGGTTTTTCATAGGATATTGGATTTAAACGGGGCTGGATGTCTATCCGGCCTTTTTTGTATGTATCTTGGCGGCGCTTTTAAATAAAAATATCGATGAAACCTGTAGCCCTGGCCCTTCTTCTAGCCGCTTTTTTATTTTCCTGTAACGACAGTAATAGCGATACACAGGCAGTTGAAAACGACACCACGCAAAGCAACACCGGCAAGCCTTCACTCTCCGCAGCGCTCGATAAACTGCGCCTTACGCTTCAAGCGGGCCAAAAAGAGGATATTGTCGACCTGATCAGTTTTCCTTTGACAGAATCGCAAATGGATCTGTATGTTGATGATTCATTGTTTCAGCAGGATTTTGTGGCGGCCGGCAACAAACTTACGCGCGACTTATTTCTGAAACATTACGATAAAATTGCAAAGTTCACCTATCTCGACGAGATCGGTAATGTGTTCAGTCACCTTTCCATAGACAGCCTGGCCCACAATAGTGAGATCAAGAAAGAATACAAGGACAAGGAAGAACCTTGCACGAAATATTATTCTCTGGCCGTTGACAATAATCTCGTGACTCTCAAATTCGGTACCAATCCCAACCAGGAGTTCATATCAAAAGAGGGAGATACAGACGCCATTGCCGGTTGTGAGTATGCTGTATTCTGGACTTTCAGGTATGAAGACGGTAAATTAAGATTCGTAAAACAGGCCGCAGCAGGTTAAGTTTCACCGGCAAACCGAAAATATTCGGTTGTCGCCTCTTTTTATCTGGGTCGTCGCTGACAGCAAGTTGCTAACTATTTGTATTTCGGATAAGCAAAAAAAAGCAGCACTGGAAAAGTGCTGCCTGCAGTTATGGCAAACTGCTGGTTATTCAACTTTACTTATCTCCATCTTCATCGGTGAGTGTGCCATTGGTAATGTACTTGATCTGTACTTTCCTGGGTTCGCTGGTCTCACTGGGTACACCCTGCAACAGGATAGTGTACACTTTCTTTTCTTCCACTGTAATTGTGCGGTTCACATCAACATTGCCGCCTTGTTTAACCGCAATGTTTATATCGCCGGGGTCAACAGCGGTAAACTCGCCTACCTGGCCAAACGCAGCATTGTCGTTGATCACGGTACTGCCGCCTTGGGCAACGCTAACCAATGCTGTATTCACTGTGTCCACAATAGCATTAACATAACGTACGTACGCTTTGCCGCTGCTGGCAGACAGGTTATCGAAATCGTCGGTGGCGATTACATTGCGATAATGACCATCGAAACCAACTACGAACAGTGAATAATAAGTGCTGTCTTTGAATTCATGATTTACAGTAGCCAGCGGCTGGTTCGACGGGTAGTCGTAAGCAGCCACTTCGCGGGTGCCAGTATACACGTTGCGGTAACCACCTGTGAAATTCGAATATCCCAGGGGCTGCTGTGTAAGTACGTTGCCCGATAACGTAATGACCATCGATTCCTGGTCGGGCGCCAGGTTGGCCGCCATCAGTCCTGATGCGGGGATCTTGTGAAAATCATCGTCGTCGTTTTTCAGACAGGCGGTGAATAATATGGCGGTAGCCATAAATCCCAGCACAGGCACAAGGCTTTTGCGCAAATACAACATAATCCTGCTCATATCCTTACTCCTGTTTTAATAATCAATAAATACGATCGGTGAATTCTCTTCGCAGATTGGCCAGGTGTGCTTTCAGTAGAAGGTTGTCAAGGGAAAACGAAGTTATCCCGATTGCCGGGTTAGTGGTGATAAGGAAATGATAAAGGATAGTTGGGCGAATGTTAAAATTGTTGCGGGACAGGTGTAGGGTGTAGGGTGTAGGGTGTAGGGTGTAGGGTGTAGAACCCTACACACGAAACCTTACACCTAAACGGCAACGCTACTGCTATTGCCATTACCGTTTGTCAATTCTGCCTTAATCTTCTCGCGATGCTGTTTTCCCCACTCACTGAGTGATTTGATAACGTTCTCCAACGTATTGCTGTATTCGGTGAGCTCGTATTCAACCAATACCGGGAATTCGTTGTGAACATGCCGGATTACAAACCCATTCAGTTCAAGCGCTTTCAGTTCGCTTGACAATACTTTAGGCGCAATGCCTTTAACAGCTTTTTGAATTTCGCCGAATCTTTTCTTGCCCTCACTAAGCGCTACGATAATGGGAAGTTTCCATTTTCCATTCAATACATACAGTGCATCCTGGATTGCAATAAGCGCATCGCGGCATGATTCTGAAGTGACAGGATTCTCTTTTACTTTAAACATAAAATGATGGTTACGAGTGTGAAACATGCTTACGTTTGGGTAAGCACTATCAAATGGTGTTCGATTCAGAGATAATTTTGATCTCTCATTTCACAACTACAAACAAATTTAAGATGGAAAAGTTAACGAACACCCAGGCAAATGTGCGAACCACCACATGGACAATCGACCCACTGCATTCAGAGGTCTTGTTCAAGATTAAACATCTGGTAATATCTACCGTTACGGGCTCATTCACAAAATTCGAAGGCCTGGTACACACTACGGGAGATGAATTCGAAAACGCACAGATCAGTCTGACAATCGATGTCAACAGCATTCACACCGGGCAGGAGCAGAGAGACGTCCACCTGAAGAACAGCGATTTCTTCGAAATCGAGCAATACCCGGTGATCAGTTTCCGGTCAACTTCGTTTATTAGAACGGGCAGCGACAAATTCCTGCTGAAGGGCGACCTCACCATGAAAGGCGTTACCAAAGAAGTGACGCTGGATGTTGAATACGGGGGTATGGAGAAAGATCATTTCGGAAACATCAAGGCAGGCTTTGAAGTAAGCGGCGTGATTAACCGAAAAGATTTTGGCCTCACTTTTAACGCGCTCACAGAATCTGGCGGACTGGCATTGGGCGAAACAGTAAAAATTATCGCCAACATTCAATTGTCCTGCGCGGCGTAGGTAAACTCATGGACTACCGCCGTTGCCATTAGTGCGGGTAAGTTTCGAAAAAAGTTCTATACAGTCACTACCTGCGCACCTTGCTGATAACCTCAGCCAGCACATCAACCACACCTTGCTGCACAACGCCGATTTGCTCAATTTCATCGCCGGCTCTCCATTGCCCGCGTAGCTTAACGAGGGTAAACCTTTGTGTGCCTCTGCCACTCTGCAGCAGCACGTCATAGGTGCCAATGGGTTGCCCTTCCCATGAAATTGTCTCAGCAAGTGCAGCTTTGTAAAAAACATCGTTATGGGTGAAGGTAGTAGTGACTACGAGCGGTTCAGCTACACCTGCCTCACCGGTGACGAGTTGGTAGTCCATAACTTAAGTTTTTGAAGTATTGTTAAGTTACGGAAAATTGTTGGAGTGCGGCAACACCCAAACTTATCATGTCAATTTTCTTTTGTAAACACCGTCTCGCCTTGCGGACGTTTAATCGTCATTTGTTTTTTCGCCGCATCAAATTCAATGGTTACTCTCGGACCGAGCGTGAACTGGTTGGGCCCGGTTGCTTCTAATGGGATAGAGTTTCCCTCATTCACGATCGAAAGGGTTTTGCCCGTCTTTTTGATCGTCATTTTTACTGGTCTGTCTGCGGCTCCATAAACGCCTACGTATTGATCCAGGAGTTCCTCGCTCACTTCATAGGCCGCGAACGTTGGTACTTCGTAGGGTTTATTCCAGTATATGTCAAACACGCCTGCTACAATATCCTTCACCGGGTAAATTTTTGAATTAGTCAAATAGGCCATGGCCAGTTTTTCGCCCGGTTCATAAGCCAGCCAGGATCCGGCAACATTGCTGCCTCCTGTATGACCATATAGCGTATGACCTGAAAAAGAAAAAGACTCCATACCCATACCTTCTCCATCGTGCATCGTTTGCATGCGTTCAAGATTGGCTTTCGAAATCAGCTTACCTTCAAACAAGGCATGAATGAACATACACATATCTGTTGGCGTGGAGATGATAGCACCAGCGCCGCCGGGGATGCTTAAATCCATTTCAGGCATTTCTCTCCATGTGCCAAGATAGGCGTATGACAAACTTTCGTTTTTATCAACATCCGGTTTGCCCGTACCCGCATAGGTATTTTTCAAACCAATTTTATCGGTTATTCTGCGCGCCAGGATTTCACTGTACGGTTTGCCATCAATTTTTTCGAGGATATATCCCAACAAAATGTAGCCGGTATTGCTATATGAATGCTCACTGCCTGGTTCAAACAATGGTTGCCCTTTTTGTATTACTGCCAGTATCTCTTCGCGCGTTCTCGGCTCTGCCATCCACCCATTGCCTGCAGCCAGTTCAGGAATGCCGCTCCGGTGATATAGTATATGTTCTATGGTAATCTTGCTGGCATTGGGCAGCTGCGGGAAAAATTTATCAATATGGTCGGTCAGTTTCAATTTTCCTTCTTCAACCAACTGAAAGATCATTACGGCAGTATAGGTTTTAGTAATGGATGCGATCCGGAATCTTGAGTCGTCTGTCAACGGCTTTTTAATTTCACCTGTTATCTGCCCATAACCAAACGAGCGCGTATAGACGATTTGCCCGTTTTTGACAAGCGCTATGCTGCCCATGCCTTTATTTTTTTCAAGCAGGCGGTCAAATAACAGGTCGAGTTTGGCCTTGTCAAAATTTTGAGAATAGCCGATGCTTACCATCATCAGGCAGCACAGCGTGGCGACAAATAATCTGAGCTTTCTTTTTGTTTTCATTTTGTTGTGGTTAAATGTTTCAGGAAGGTGTATGGTGCGAGGCCTGGCTTCCGGAGCCATCATAATTTTGGTTTAAAAAGCACTTTGAAATACAAAGTAACTAAAAATGCATTTCTTTTCCCAAAAAATAAAAATGATTACTCCAACGGTTTGATCTCAAAAAGCTTGTGGTCTGATTGCCTTTATATTAGGTATAGAGGGCGCAGCCGGGAAGATTTGAATTAATAAGGTATCAATAAAAAATGGACAAGTCGTATTATTCTGACTTGTCCATGAAGGTGCCCAGGACTGGATTCGAACCAGCACACCCTTGCGGGCGCTGCGACCTGAACACAGTGCGTCTACCAATTTCGCCACCTGGGCATTGCTTTTGTGTTCGGGGCTGCAAATATAGGGCAAATAATTATTTATTTTTCAAATTTTCCCCTTTCTGCCAGCCAATTAATAAAACACCCGCTATCACCAGCAAAGTGCCGGCAATCTGCGCCGCAAAAATATGTTCACCCAATATATAATGGGCCTGTATGATGGTTGACACCGGGCCTATCGCCGATATGATTGCCACATTATTGGAACCGATGCGCTTCATACCCTGGGCGGTCAAAAAGGAGGGCAGCACGGTGGCAACCACCGCCAGTAATAGACCATAGTGCCAGTATTCGGTGATCACCTTGCCCGGCGAGGTTTTGCCCGCAATGGCATAGTGCAAAAACACGCCAAAAGTAGAAGCGATCATTGCCCAGGCCGTAAACTTGTTGGCGCCCACTTTGGGAATCATCCGCCCGCTGCCTACGATATATACCGAGAAGGTGACACTGCAAAGAAAGATCAGCAGGCTTCCCCAGAGGAAATTGGGATTGTCAATATCAATCTGCAATTCTCCCACATAAGCAATGGCAATGCCCACATAGGTAAGCATTAACGCTATCCGCTGCATGCGCGTCACGGGTTGCCCGAACAATAGTGCATTAATCAGCACCGCGAAAGTGGGGTAGAGGAAAAGTATCAGCCGTTCCAATCCGGCAGTGACGTATTGAAGCCCGACGAAATCGAAGAGACTGCTTAAATAATAACCGAACAGTCCCAGGAAAATGATCCAGCCCCATTGTTTCGCGGTCAGCTTGGCCGCGTCGCTCCGGTTAAATGCCAGCCAGGCTGCGCCCAGGTAGAACGGTAATGAAAACAACATGCGCAGGGCCAGCAGGCTTAGCGCATCCATTTCTGTATTGCCAAATGCTACCTTAACGATGATCGCCTTCGTGGAAAATAATATCGAGCCTATGAAGGTGATGGCAAAACCGGCCCAGGTAACTGTATGAGGTGTGGTTGGTTTCATGGGAAACCCGAAACGCTTCACACGCTGACGTTAAAATCCCTCAGCGCATCATTCAGGCTCGTCTTCAGATCCGTGCTGGCTTTGCGCTGGCCGATAATCAGGGCGCAGCCAACACCATACTCGCCGGCGGGAAATTTTTTGGTGTAGGTACCGGGTATCACCACGCTGCGGGCGGGCACGCGGCCTTTGTATTCTTTGGGTTCGGGACCGCTTACATCAATAATTTTGGTGCTTTGCGTGAGCACTACGTTGGCGCCCAGCACGGCTTCTTTTTCTACCACCACGCCTTCTACTACGATGCAGCGGCTGCCGATGAAACAACCATCTTCAATAATAACCGGACTGGCCTGCAGGGGTTCCAGCACTCCGCCGATGCCTACGCCGCCACTCAGGTGAACGTGTTTACCAATCTGTGCGCAACTACCAACTGTAGCCCAGGTGTCAACCATCGTGCCCTCATCCACGTAAGCACCGATATTCACGTACGAGGGCATCAGAATAACGTTCTTCGCAATATAAGCGCCATAGCGCGCCACCGCGTGCGGTACCGCGCGAACGCCCAGCTCCTGGTAATTGTTTTTGAGCAGCATCTTATCATACCACTCAAAAGGATCTACACTCCAGGTCTGCATCGGCTGAATGGAAAAATACATCAGTATCGCTTGCTTAATCCATTCGTTGGTCTTCCAGCCTCCATCAACAGGACCGGCTACCCTCAGCCTTCCTTTGTCCACTTCTTCAATAACTGCACGCACGGCGTCAGAATATTTGTTTTCTCCCAATAAGTCGCGTTGACTCCAGGCTTCAGCTATAAGTTGTTGCAATTCCATCGTAGAAAATTTTTGCAAACTTAAGGATTTGAGGGGTGTCAACTTCAGTTACATTTGCGCATGGACTACACCCACGACATTGAAAATTGTCTTATTGTCTTGCGCAATGGCGGACTGATCCTCTATCCCACCGATACCATCTGGGGCATTGGCTGCGATGCTACCAACGCGGAGGCCGTCAGAAAAATCTACGCCTTAAAAAAACGAAGCGAGACTAAAAGCATGATCGTGTTGCTGGCTACGGAAAGGGATTTGCTGCGCTACGTGGCACAACCCGATCTGCAGGTATTTGATTATCTCAAAACCGTACAAAAGCCCACTACCGTAATTTATAAGGACCCCGTTGGACTGGCCGAAAACCTGGTAAGCGCCGACGGAACCATAGGTATTCGAATAGTGAAAGACGATTTTTGCCGCCACCTTATCAAACGTTTCAGGAGACCAATTGTTTCCACTTCGGCAAATTTTTCCGGCCAGCCCCCGCCCGCTTCATTCGATGATATAGATGAAGGCATCAAAGCAGGTGTCGATTATATTGTTGGCTACAGGCAGGATGATAAAACTCCGCAAAATCCTTCCTCCGTCATAAAGTGGGATAACGGTAATATTACGATATTGCGCCACTGATGCCTAGGTTCCTGATCATACAAACAGCTTTTATCGGCGATGTGGTGCTGGCCACCGGTATCGTCGAAAAATTGCATGCACATTTTCCCGGTTCATCCATCGATTTTTTGGTGAGAAAAGGAAATGAAGGTTTGTTGAAAGGTCACCCGCATATCAATGAAGTGTTGGTATGGGACAAGAAAAAAAATAAATACGGCAACTGGTGGCGGATATTAAAGAAAATTCGCTCTAATAAATACGATACGGTCATCAATGTGCAGCGCTTTGCGGCCACCGGCCTGCTCACGGGCTTTTCCGGCGCGAAAGAAAAAATCGGCTTTGATAAGAACCCATTCAGCTGGCTTTTTACCAGAAAAATAAAACATATCATATCAGAAGGAGATAAGACACTTCACGAAATAGAAAGAAATAACGAACTGATCAAAGATATTACCGGCGCAATAGTGGCAAAACCCAGGTTATATCCTACAACGGATGATGAAAGATCGGTAGAGCCGTTTGTAAAACCTCCCTTTCTTACCATTTCACCGGCATCAGTCTGGTTTACCAAGCAATATCCGAAAGATAAATGGGTGGAACTGATCAATCACATCGCCCCGGAATTTACCATCTACCTGCTGGGCGCGCCCGGTGATAAGTTACTGGCAGAGGAAATACGGGATGCTTCCCATCACCCGAAGGTGGAAGTGCTTTGCGGGCGGCTTAATTTTTTGCAGTCGGCTGCACTCATGAAAAATGCGGTCATGAATTATGTGAACGATTCTGCTCCCATGCATTTTGCTTCAGCCGTGAATGCGCCGGTAACAGCGGTATATTGTTCTACGCTGCCATCATTTGGATTTGGACCTCTGTCTGACAAAAGTTTTATTGTTGAAAAGGAAGAGCCGCTCTACTGCCGTCCCTGCGGATTGCACGGAAGGAAGGAATGTCCCGAAGGGCATTTTAAGTGCGCTTATGATATTAGATTGCAGCAATTGTTGAATACGCTGAAATAACAGATCATTTCGCGGGTGAAAGCCGGTACAGGTTGCCGCGCTGATGCATATTCTCCCCGGCCACTGCAGGCCATGCAGCTGTAAAATAGATGGGCCGCTCATTCAGGTTGTGGGCGATAATATCCAGCAATATGAAATCATTCAGGTAAACCTGTTCCGGCAAACGGATGCGCAAGGTATCGGTGTTGCCAAACGGCATGTACAGTTCCTTTTCGTGGTATACCTGCACCGAATCGCCGCGGGTAGCAGGTACTTTGCTGAGGTTTCGTCTCCGCGCAACAAAATCAGCTATTTGCAGTTTCTTTCCCGAAGGACGCCCGCTGTAAAAAGCATAATCATAATCGGGATTTCCATAGCCTTCGGCCGTTGTAGAAAATTGCACATAATTTTTTCTTTTCATCATATCCAGGTAGGGCGGGAAACTGAGCAGGGTGGCATGCAATACAGAAACCCCGGTTCCAATCTTATGTTTTTCCTGCAGATAATAAATAGGATAAATGTCGTTATCGCCAAAAGTGATGAGTATAGCATTGGGCTCAATGGCGTTCAGCATGTTCGTCGCCATCAGTGAATCTTCCTGCGGCATGCGCGCCATTTTCAAAAATCGCTCCGCCTCTGTCGGGCGATTGCACATCGACAATTGCAGCCACCCGTGCACCGTTTCATCAAACACCATGCTTTCGATGGTTCCGGCAAAGCCCCGATAGTTTTTGTTGCGCCCGAAAATTTTCTGATAACAGGCGATCGCCTTTTCTGTGCATTCAATAATTTTTTTTACACGCTCATCGCCGGGCATTTGCAACCGGTCCAGTTTTCTTTGCAACGTGTCGTCGCCAATTTGTTTTCCGCCATATTGATACCAGGTGTAGCGCGTCATGTGTTGCGAATAAGCACGCGCCAGCGATTCATAGAGCGTATCGTTGTCGATAGAAGCATTGCCAAAATCGTTGATGACATCAATATCCCATCCTTCATATCCATAATAAACACAGCGGGAATAACCGTAAGCGGAATACCAGGCTGAATATTTTTGTTCATTCACTTTTTCCTCCAGTGGCTTATCCTTAGTAGCTCGCAGAAAATTCTCCAATACCTGGTAGCGGCCTTTTTGCAGTGACCAGAATACCTGGCTGCTTTCTACCTTTCCGTCCTGGCTGGGATTGAGGATCTCCACATACCAGCCGTCTTTTTTCTTCGCAAAATTGAGGATTTCTTTGACGGTATTCTCGTGACTATACCGAGAAAAGAACTGGGCTATCACTGTATCGTAATCGGGCATCCTTTTTTGCGCCTCCGAACTTGTGGAATAAGCAATAAGCAACAACAGTATAAGCCGTTTCATACAATCTTCAAAGTACAAATTATTCATCATTTTCCTTTTACATTTGCAACGATGGAGATACCATGCACAGAAAAGGAATTGTTTGTTTTCAAGAAGATCAGTCATGCTGCGGAAGAACTCAACATGCCCTGCTACCTGATCGGCGGTTTTGTGCGCGATAAACTCCTGGGCCGTGTCACCAAAGACGCCGACATCGTATGCGTGGGCGATGGCATTGCTCTCGCCCATAAAGTGGCCGAACGTTTTCAACCCAAACCCAACGTATCATACTTCAAAAATTTCGGCACCGCTCATATCCGCCTGAAAAATTTTTTCGTGGAAAGGCAGGATCATAATCCCGAAGAAAAAAATCCGGGTTTCGAGCCAACTGTACCCGACACGCTACACCCTGCACCTGCCACCGGCGAAGCACCCGCAACAGACTGGGACATCGAATTCGTTGGCGCGCGCAAAGAAAGCTACCAATACCACTCGCGCAAACCCATCGTAAAACCCGGCACGCTGGAAGAAGACCAGTTGCGCCGCGACTTTACCATCAACGCGCTGGCCATAAGCCTCAATCCCGGTGATTATGGCAAGCTGCTCGATCCATTTAACGGGTTAAAGGACCTGGAGAAAAAAATAATTCAAACGCCGCTCGATCCTGGCCAGACTTTCAGCGACGACCCGCTGCGCATGATCCGTGCCATTCGTTTTGCGGCGCAGCTCAATTTCACCATTGCGCCCGTCACATTCCAGGCCATAAAAGATAACGTGGAGCGCATCCGCATCATTTCGCAGGAGCGCATCACCGAAGAGCTGAATAAAATACTGATGAGCGATAAGCCAAGTATCGGTTTTGAGCTTTTGTATAAAACTGGCTTGTTGCATATAATTTTCCCGCAGCTGGTTGACCTGGCCGGCGCCGAGTTTATCGACGGGGTGGGGCATAAAGACAATTTTTATCATACCCTGCAGGTGGTGGACAATATCAGCCGCACCACCAACGATCTCTGGCTGCGCTGGGCCGCGCTGCTGCACGATATTGCTAAACCTGCCACCAAGAAATTTGAAGAAGGTCATGGCTGGACCTTTCACGGGCATGAAGTGGTGGGGGGAAGAATGATCCCGAAGATCTTTTCAAAGTTGAAACTGCCGCTGAACGAAAAAATGCGTTTCGTTCGCAAGATGGTGGAGCTACATCTTCGTCCTATTAGTCTTACCAGGGAAAATATAACCGACTCCGCCATTCGCCGCCTGCTTTTTGATGCGGGTGATGACATAGACTCGCTGATGCTGCTGTGCGAGGCCGATATTACCTCGAAGAACAAACTGAAGGTAAAGCGCTACCTCGAGAATTTTGAAATGGTGCGCCGCCGCCTTAAAGAAGTGGAAGAAAAAGACCGGATACGCAACTGGCAGCCACCCATCAGCGGCGAAATGATCATGGATATTTTTGGGTTGCCGCCCTCCAAACCGGTTGGCGATCTGAAAAATGCCATCCGCGAGGCAATTCTTGACGGAGTTATTGAAAATAATTTTGATGCGGCATACGATTTTATGATGAAAAAGGCGAGTGAGATGGGACTACAACCCGTTAAGTAGAATTGTCTTATTTTTGATGTTTACCGATATAAACTAACAATGGCTGTATTAAAATTCAGAGCATATTTCGAAGAAGATGATAGCATTTACCGGGATGTAGCGGTGAAGCACACGCAGACATTTTATGAGCTGCACCAGGTAATACTGAAGTCTTTCGAATTTGACAATAAACACCAGGCTACTTTTTATCGCAGCAACGATAACTGGCAGCGTGGCCGCGAAATTTCCCTGGAAAAGTACCCGAAAGCTTACGCCAGGGAACCACTGATAATGGCGGAAACGCAAATTGGTTCCGAAATAAAGGATCCCAACCAGAAGTTTGTGTATGTGTACGATTTCAACCGCAACTGGACTTTCCTGGTAGAACTGATCAATGTATCGAAAGAAGAAAATGCAAAACTCGAATACCCGGCCGTGATCAAAACCGAGGGCATTGCACCTTCACAATACGGCACCAAGGGATTGGCAGGCGATAAGCTGGCGGAAATGGAAGAAAAATACGATCTCAAAACAGGCGCCGAAGGTTTTGGCGCCGAAGGCGGCGACGATGATGAGAGTTTCGACCTGGGTGAGGGCGAGGAAGTGGAAGGCCAGGAAGATCTGTAATTATACATGAGCAAAACCTGCATCATTATATCGGGTCCCACCGCCGTAGGCAAAACGGCAGTAGCCATACAAGTGGCCCGGCATTTCGAAACGGAAATTATATCTTCCGACTCCCGGCAGTGCTATAAGGAACTGAATATCGGCGTGGCCAAACCTTCGGCCGGAGAACTTGCAGCCGTTAAACATCATTTCATCAACTCGCACAGTATTCACGAAGAAGTACATGCCGCCGGTTTTGAACAGTATGCCCTGCAGGCGATAGAAAAAATTTTTCAGCAACATGATATTGCCGTCATGACCGGCGGCACCGGACTTTATATTAAAGCTTTTTGCGAAGGCATTGACGAGATTCCGCCCGTGCAGCCGGGTATTCGCGAAAAGATTGTGGAAGCATATGAACGCTCAGGATTGGCCTGGCTGCAGCAACAGGTGCAGGAAAAAGACCCGCTGTATTATGAAACCGGCGAAATTCAAAACCCGCAGCGACTGATGCGCGCGCTGGAAGTGGTGCTCTCCACCGGCAAATCGATCCGCCATTTTCAGCAGGGGAAAAAGATTAAACGGCCTTTTCGCATTATCAAAACGGCGCTGGAATTACCCAAAGAGGAATTGCACCGGAATATTAATACCCGCGTTGATAAAATGATGGAGCAGGGATTGCTGGAAGAGGTGAAATCATTAACTCCCTGGCGGCATCTTAACGCGCTGCAAACGGTGGGCTATACCGAGCTCTTCGATTACCTGGATGGTAAATACACGCTGGAACAGGCGGTGGAACTGATCAGGAAAAATACGCGGCAATATGCGAAGCGGCAAATGACCTGGTTCCGGCGCGATAAAGAGATTACCTGGTTTGCTCCCGCCGATGTGCAAGGCATAATTGACCGCGGTCAATCATCCTTGTGAGGAGGTCATTTATCTGGGTAACGGGTAATTAGTTCCACTTAAACCTTTTATAAGTTTGCAAATAATGTCGGGGAATATTCTTTGCAGAAAAAAAAATTACAACTACTTCATACGATATTAGCTGTGCAATCTGTTACATGTTTTTATAAGAGTCCGTTTTTAATCCAAATCCTTTGATAACCGAACCGTTCGCAAACAGATTGGCAACCGTCGAATAAAACCCCCGCGAATAGCAGGGGTTTTGTTTTAATAGCAAATATTGTTGACGATTATAATTTGAATCCTACGCTCAATACTACGTTGCCGCTTCCTTCTTTCAGGTTGGCAAAAGTATTAGCCCTGGGCGGGTCAAGACGATAGGGGAAATGAACATCCTTGTTCAGGTTGTGTACGTAAGTGAGATCGAGGAAAATGCCCCCGTTGCGATAACCCAGGCCACCGCTCACCGTCATTTTGTGCGCCTTCAGTTCCTTGTCGTCGTAAGGTTTGCCATAATAAGCAAAACCTAAACGTCCCATGATGGTATTGAACTTCAGTTCGCCGCCCAGCCTGAAATTGAAAGCGCCTTTGTAGGCCACTTTGATGGCGCTGTTGACATTGGAGAAATATTCATCATTACTTGAATAGTCGTCCGACGACCTGAAGCGTGAAGAACCATGTGTTACATATTCGATATCGGCGGTAATAAAGCCGCGCTGTTTAGTAACATCCGATACTTCGCGGATTACATAAGAACCGCTCACCAGGAATCGAAAGGGGCTCGTCATATTATACCTGAATTCGGGATCGCTGCCGCCGTTAAAAATTTTCGATTCTATGCTATCAATACCGAAGTTTTCTGCGTCGGTTATCATTTTCAGACTGGTCTGTTCCTTGAAGCCATAGAGAGTAGGACTGTGAATGGCGATACCTATACGCAATTGTTCTGCCGGTTTGAAGATGATACCTAACTTGGCGTTGAAACCCGCACCTTTCTGCGTATAGTGTTCTTTTACGGAGAAATAGCGAAAATCGTTGTTAACGTCTCCGGAAGCATCGCTCTCTGTATAGGTGGCGGTGCGCTCGTAATTCAGGATGGGCACGCCGAGCGAGAACCCCATGTAGATTTTGTCATCCATATTGAAGGCAAAGCCCAAAGCCAGTTCGGTAATGCCTCCTCTTGTTTCGATTTGATTCATCTGTTCGGTTATGCCTGCCTGTTCTGCCCTGGAAATAATCTGTTTTGATCCGCTTGAACTATCAATATCTATCAAATAAGTGTATAAGCCCATTTTGGTGAGCAACGACACCTGGGGGTCGTTGAGGGCCTCGTCTATTATCTGGGCATCTGTGAGATAAGGCTGATGGTCTTTACGGTAAGAATATATATCGAAAAACTCGTTGGCCAGCGGTTCTGAATAAGAACTATAATCGTTCAGTCCTTTATAGAAATAGTTGTTGCTGAAATTAGCAATCCTGTTTACCGTCAGCGCAAAAGACTTGCTGCTCCAGCGGCTGTAAGGATCTCCCATACCAATCACGAAGCCTGTGGTGCCGAGATTGAATCTCAAATCCCTGTCGGCTTTGGCATCGGTGCCGCGGAAGCTGCCTTTGCTGCCGAGCAGGCTCAGTCCGGGTGTCAACACAATCTCACTGGTTTTATACAGTCCCAGGCCGGCGGGGTTTACATATATCGAACTGATTTCGCCGCCCAAAGAGCCCATGGCCCCGCCAATGGCTTGCTGGCGGGCGGTGCCGAATGGTGCATACCAACTGGTGCGTATGGCATCTTCGGGCAGCTGCGAAAAGGCGGGAGCGCTTACTGCAACAAGGGCAAATACTAAATATGGCTTAAGCTTCATGTGTGTAGAGAGTTTCTGGTTAGTACAGGCAATACAATAAAAAGGAGGAAGCAAAATTCAAGAGATCTTAAACCCTGGTTCCTCCTGTTATATCCGGTTCCAATATTGTAAAGGTTAAATTAGTTGCCACGGCTTGGTCTGCTTACTCCACCGCCACTGCTTCCACCGCTGCTGCCGCCCGAAGAACGACTGCCTGAAGATGAATTGGTGTTAGAAGGTGTGTAAGTTCTCGATGGCCTGTCGGACGAAGACGATGGGGAATAATAACTATTCCTGCCGTTGCTATTGCCCGAAAATACTTTGCGGAAGCTGTTGCCCAGTGAGCTGTTGTTATTGTTATAACTGGGCGAGCCGCTCAGGCGAATGCCTTTGCCGCGGGCATTTAACTGGGTGTTGGTGGTGTTGTAATTGGTGTTGGTATAACTGCCCAGGCTGAAATTCCTCACCTTGGAATAAACTGCCGGATTGGTTTTTGGATTTACGATAATCCAACCATAGCTATAGGGATTATACCATGAATTCCAGAAATAATAGCTGTTCCAGTAGTTATTCCATCCGTATGGGCTGTAGTAGCTGTATGTCCAGGTGTTATATCGCCAGTCATTCCAGTCATAATCATCAAAAGCGCTCCAGCGGTAAGGGTTTCTCACACGCATGCGCAACCAGCGGTCGTCGTAGCTGTAATAGTCATTGCCACGACCCTGGTAGCTGCCGCGACCATCGCGCTGCTGCTGCACATTGGCATAAGCTGCACCTTCGCGTGCCGGCGAATAATATACATCATCCGGAGTTTGCCCGGACCTGTACACCGAAGCACAGCTGCTAAATACAGCTATACCGATTATGGCGGGAAGTATAATTCGAAGCTTCATAGTGTTAGCTTTAAGTTTTGAAAGGTGAAGCTGCTATGCTATTTTTGCGGCTTCCGAGTTTAAAGTTACAAATAAAAGACAGCGAAGGCCAGAAAATTATTGCATCTCAATTGTTAAAGTTTAATTGGCAAATTCGCTGATAACCCAGTTGTTATATGAGTAAGGAGATAACCAGCAGAAGCACGGACTATTCTCAGTGGTACAATGATCTTGTCATAAAAGGCGGACTGGCCGATTATTCAGCGGTAAGAGGCTGTATGGTGATCAAACCCTATGGCTTTGCACTATGGGAGAACATGCGCGATGCGCTCGATAAGATGTTTAAGGATACTGGTCATGTGAATGCTTATTTCCCGCTCTTTGTTCCCAAAAGTCTTTTTGAAGCAGAAGAAAAAAACGCCGAGGGTTTTGCCAAAGAATGCGCCGTGGTAACCCACTACCGCCTCAAGACCGATCCCAATAAAAAAGGCGCGCTGATTGTGGATCCCGAAGCAAAACTGGAAGAAGAACTGGTGGTGCGTCCTACCAGCGAGGCGATCATCTGGAATACTTACAAAAACTGGATTCAGTCGTACCGCGATCTGCCCATCCTGATCAACCAGTGGGCCAACGTGGTACGTTGGGAAATGCGCACCCGCTTATTCCTGCGTACTGCTGAATTCCTGTGGCAGGAAGGTCATACCGCCCATGCCACGCGCGAAGAAGCCATTGCCGAAGCGGAGACCATGCTGGGTGTGTATGCCGATTTCGTGGAAAACTGGATGGCGCTGCCCGTAATCAAAGGCCTGAAAAGCGAGAGTGAACGTTTTGCCGGCGCAGAAATCACCTATTGCATCGAGGCCATGATGCAGGATGGCAAGGCGCTGCAGGCCGGTACTTCGCACTTCCTGGGACAAAACTTTGCGAAAGCCTTCGATGTAAAATTTTCCGATAAAGACAATAAACTCGATTATGTGTGGGCCACCAGCTGGGGGGTAAGTACCCGCCTGATCGGCGCGCTGGTGATGGCGCATAGCGATGATGAAGGATTGATTTTACCGCCCAGAATCGCCCCCTGGCAGGTGGTGATCATACCTATTTACAGGGGTGAAGAACAAAAAGCACAGCTCGACGGCAAGATAAAGGAACTGATACAGCAGTTGAAGTCTGCCGGCGTAAGGGTAAAATACGATGACAACGATAATGCCCGTCCCGGCTGGAAATTTGCCGAATATGAAATGAAGGGAGTGCCTGTGCGCGTGGCTATCGGCCTCCGCGACCTCGAAAACAACACCGTGGAGCTGGCCCGACGCGATACCCGCGAAAAATTCACAGTGCCCATCGATGGCCTGGCCAACCGTATTGTGAACCTGCTCGATGAAGTGCAGCAATCTATTTTCAATAAGGCAAAGGCCTTCCGCGACAGCCATATTACCAGGGTGGATAGCTGGGATGAATTTGTAAAGGTGCTCGAAGAAAAGGGTGGATTTGTTTCTGCTTTCTGGGATGGCACCGAAGAAGCCGAAGCGGCCATCAAGGAAAAAACAAAGGCTACCATCCGCTGCATTCCGCTCAATAATCCCAAAGAGGAGGGTAAATGCGTACTAACGGGCAAACCGGCTACGCAAAGGGTTTTGTTTGCGCAGGCATATTAAGCAGCACTTTGATGCCCGCCACATAAATTCCAGTATATTTAGTCTTTAAATCAACCTCCATGATGGAACAAGACATTCTTGAGAGCCAGCCGGGATTGCAGGTTGACCATGAATCGCGCGCCTCTTTCAGAGATGCAGCGAAGTGGGGCAATTTTATCTCGGTGGTTTACCTCGTTTGCTTTGGCCTGTTTACCCTGGTATTGCTGATGGCGGCGCCAATTTTGTTTTCGGGAAATGTTCCCGCCGAATACGAAGGTGTGCGGGTTGAACAGGGCGATCCGCTTATGCGCGTTGGGCAGATAGTAATGCTGGTCTTTTTTCTGATATATGCGGGCATTATGCTATTTCGCTTTGCTTCGTCTTGCAGAAAAGGAGTAGAAACACAGGACCAGCGCACCTTCAACCTGGGTTTGCGCGCGCTGCGCAATTACTTCGTGGTAACAGCCATATATACAGGCATTCGCGTGTTGCTGGACCTGGTAACGCTCACCACTTAAATCCCCACCACAAAAATCAGATGCTATGTTCCAGTCAAATACAAATATTTTCGGCGATCTCAATATAGACCCGGAGGCACGCGGTCTTTTGGAAACCATCGTGCGCTGGGCACGAATTGCCGGCATAGCCGGTTTGCTCAGCGCCGGCATCACCCTGTTGGCGGCCATCCTCGGCATTGTACAGTCGGGTGCGACTGGCAGCGGCCTGGAATCAATGGCAGCTCGCGCAGGTCTCATGATGGCGATACCGCTTGCTATAGGTATGGCGGCACTGAATATTTTCCTGGTAAGATTTGCTTCATATACGGGTAATGGCGTGGCAGGTGAAAACCAAAGTATATTTAATCAGGGCATCAAATTCCTGCAACTTTACTTCAAAGCGATGGGCATCATTATCATCATTGCCATCGGCTTGTTTGTGCTGGTGATAATTGCCTTTGTTATTGGCACGACATTGGGCTGAAGAATGAGGAATCAGTTAGTAGAATAATAGTTGTAATCTTTCAGCAAAGTTTGCAGGAAATCCAACGATTCCTGGTCGCTTTCCATTTTCAGTTTTGACTTAATGCGGTCCGATATGCGCATGGCCAGTTCGTAATCGCCTTTGCGCTTCACGGTTTCAATAATGCTTTTCAGCGTATTGATATCGCGGTCACTCAACTGCATTACCTGCGGGTAACGTGGCTGGTAAGTTGCTTCCACTTCGGTAAACACGGTATCTTCCCACGAAGTGCGCGTCTTGAGGTCGATGAGGATAGTGCCCGCCACCAGGTCGCCTATACGCTGCGACCTGGGAGTGAGTATCACGCAAAGCAAACCGGCGAATATGGTAGGGATCATTACGAGGATGCGGTCGTCTTCGGGGTTGGAGATGATCATCAGCATCACGAGCACGGGAAAATCGATAATGCGAAACAGCCAGCGAATCAGATATTGGCTGAGAGAAGGATCGCCGCCCATTTCGGTCATCACTTTTATACCTATCACCATCTTGCCTATGCTTTTTCCGTTCATGGTGACCTCGCAGATCAGGTGATAAAAAATATAGGGCAGTAAAAACAAAACCCACGGCCAGATGTTACCAGCCATTGCCGGACCCACCAATGCGCTATAAATTCTCGCGCCGAAAATGAGGTAAGTGTATTGTATGACGGCATCGATCAGCCAGGCAAAAAAACGCTTGTGAAATGGGCTGATCGCAAACTCCACTTCTATATTGAACCCTGTATCTAACTTTACCAGTTGCATTATTATACTGTTCAAAATATAACCATTATATTTATTTTCCAAAAACCACAAAAACTGAAACGGTGAGAGAAGGCCTATTTATTAAGAAGAATATCGAAAAATGGAAAGAGTACCAGTACCAGGAGACCCACGATCCTGACGAGATGGCCCATCGTTTCACTGAACTGGTTAACGACCTGGGATATGCCAAGACTTTTTACCCGCATAGTAAGGTAACGCAATACCTGAACGGATTGGCTTCGCGCATATACCTCAATATCTATAAGAACAAGCGGGAGAAAGGTAGTCGTATTCTTCATTTCTGGAAAACGGAATTGCCGCTCACGGTCAGGAAACATCATTTCACCATATTTATTGCTTTCCTCATATTCACCGGTTTTGCCATACTGGCGGCATTTTCGGCTGCAAACGATGAGACCTTTGTTCGTGGCGTGCTGGGCGACAGTTATGTGGAAATGACGGAAGAAAATATCGCCAACGGCGACCCTTTCGGAGTGTATAAAAGTCAGAGTGAACTGAACATGTTTTTTGTGATCGCCCTCAACAACATTTATGTTTCGTTTATGGTTTTTGTAAAAGGGTTGATCTTTGGCCTGGGCACCGTGCGTGAGATGTTTGTGAATGGTATAATGATCGGCTCTTTCCAGTATTATTTTTTCGCAAAAGGTTTGGGGTGGGAGTCGGTGCTGGTAATCTGGATACATGGTACTCTTGAAATAGCCTCTGTCATCATGGCCGGCGGCGCGGGGTTGATTCTTGGCAGAAGCATCTTATTCCCGGGCACGCTTAAGCGTTTGCAGTCGCTGCGCAGGGGTGCGCTGGATGGCCTTAAGATTATGATGGGTATCGTGCCCGTGCTGCTGGTGGCCGCCATGCTGGAAGGCTTTGTAACCCGTCATACCAGTATGCCCATCTGGCTCAGCCTGTTCATACTGCTGGCTTCGCTTTCTTTTGTAGTGTGGTACTTTGTAATTTACCCGATTCGTGTACAGAAAAAAATGCAGGCTGCCCCGGGCCCGCAAATAAGCTGATTTCTTGCATGCATGCGCGCTCTCTATATATGATCCTAATGCTGCTGCTGGCAGGCATGGGTACGTCTGCACAGTTTGGAGATGTTCTCGCGCTGAGAACCGTACCTGACCAGGTAGTAGACAGTCTGCAGAAAACAAAGTCATTTGCCTATGCCAACGACGGAAGTATTATAGAAGAAGAAAAAGCAACAGCCACGCAGCCGGACCAGGTATATAATTTTTTCCGGAAAAAATCAGTGCGCACAGTCAGTTGGATACTGCTCATCGGATTTTTTCTGTTCATCATCTACCGGATCATTGTTGTCAACAACCTGGTTTCGGTTTTCTCTCAGAAAAAACTACCCGAAGAAGATGAAACCGCGGATATTGATATAACTGATGAAAGTCTTGACGATAAGATCAACAGCGCCGTCAATAAAGGAAATTACCGATCGGCTATACGTTTCCTGTACCTGAAAGGACTGCGTTTACTGAACGATAGAGGATGGATTCGCTACCATGCGCAGGCCACCAACCACGAATATGTTCAACAGTTGAGCCACTATCCCGTGGCCGGTGATTTCCGGTTTTTGACCCAGGTATATGATTACGTATGGTATGGGGAGTTCCCGGTGAATGAAGAACAGTTCACCAGGCTTCAATCACATTTTAACCGCTTTTACCAGGCAGTGAGATAGTGAGACGATTACAACTATATTATCTTTTGATGATTTTGATGCTGCCGCTGGTGATAGCCTGCGGTGGCAAGAAGAAAATCAATGCCCGCGTGTCGCTCTCGCGCAACGATAAGATTCCTTATGGTTGTTGGTATGCTTATAACGAATTGCAACATATTTTTCCGGACGCTGATCTGCGCGTAAGCAAGGTCTCACCCGACCGGTACCGCAAATACCGCGGTGACGATCTGGGGTCTGTTAGGGAGCGGATCACAACGTTGTTTGAGACCAGGAAGTCTTTGTACATGATTGTCCAGACTTCAGTGTTGCCCGACGTCGAAGAAATAGAGGCCATGTTGAGCCTGGCGGGATCGGGCAAGCACATTTTTATCAGTACCATGCAGCTGAGCGAGGCGTTGCAGGACAGCCTGCGCATAAAAACAGCCTATAATCACAGCGCATTTAATTTTTATGACACGCTGAAGGTGATGGTGCAGGTTCCCGGCGCCGGCGATTCCGAGATCTATACTTATCCGGGAAAGGCGATGGATAATTACCTGGTGGAACTCGATTCCAAAATCACCACCATACTGGGTAAAGATGGCTATGGCCGTCCTAATTTTGTGCGTTTCGATTATGTGGGGGGCGGCGCGATATATATACATCTTGCCCCGCTGGCTTTGACCAATTATTTTCTGCTACACAAAAGAAATAAGACTTATTACGACAACGTGCTTTCGCATTTGCCAGAGGATATGGAATTGGTGCAATGGGATGACTATTTCCGCTATCATGAGCAGGGCAGTGCGCGCAATAGCAGCGGCAGGCGCAATTTCAGCCCGCTGCAATGGATCAGCAATCAACCCGGATTGGGTACGGCTTTTTGGCTGGTGCTCTTACTCTTCCTGGTCATTTATCTTTTTGAATCGAAGAGAAGGCAGCGTATCATACCCGAAATTCCGCCACTGAAAAATGCCTCGCTGGATTTTGTGAAAACGATTGGGCGCCTGTATTACCAAAGTCGCGACAACCGCAACCTGGCGTATAAGATGACGGCGCATTTTTTGGATCATGTGCGTAGCAAGTACAATATCCGGGTTTCAATAAACGATAGTGAGTTTGAAAAAATACTTGCCTGGAAAACGGGCGTCGACCCCCGCCAGATCAGCGACCTGGTAAACCATATCAAGATGGTGCAGCAGCAGTACAAAGTGGGCGATGAAGAGTTGATGGAATTAAATACAAAACTGGAAAATTTTTATAAGGCAAAAGCCTAAGATTAAACCTAAATAAATGCAAGACAGTTTTTTTGAAACACGAACCGATCTGAGCGCATTACAGAGTTCAGTTGACCAACTGAAACAGGAGATAGGCAAGGTGATAGTGGGGCAGGAGCAAATGGTTGAGCTCTTATTAGCAGGCATACTCTCCGACGGTCACGTGCTGATAGAAGGCGTGCCCGGCGTGGCCAAGACGCTTACGGCCAAATTGCTCAGTAAATGTATTTCCGTTGGATTTTCACGTATACAGTTCACTCCCGACCTGATGCCCAGCGATGTAATTGGTACGTCCGTTTTCAATCCGAAAGAAACGGCCTTCCAGTTCAATAAGGGCCCCATATTCAGCAATATCATACTGATAGATGAGATCAACCGCGCGCCGGCCAAGACGCAATCGGCCTTGTTTGAAGTGATGGAAGAGCGGCAGGTTACCGTGGATGGTCATACCTATCACTTATCATCGCCCTTTATGGTGGTGGCTACGCAAAACCCGATTGAGCAGGAGGGGACCTATCATCTGCCGGAAGCGCAGCTCGACCGTTTTCTTTTCAAGATAAATGTCACATACCCCACGGCAGAGCAGGAGTTTCGCATAGTGTCGAATCATCATCATTCAAATCTCGACACCATGCTGCACCAGGTGGTGCCCGTGCTTACTGCCAGCCAGGTGGATGATCTGCGTAAGAAAGTGCGCACCATTCATATCGAGGAGAAACTGATTTCATTTATCACCTCGATAGTTGCCAATACCCGCAATCATAAATCTATTTATCTCGGCGCTTCGCCGCGTGCGAGCATAGGCATATTGAATGGGGCCAAGGCGCTGGCAGCGATGCGCGGCCGCGACTTTGTTACACCTGAAGATATCATCTATGTCGCACCGCATGTGCTGCGCCATCGCATTGTTCTGACACCCGAAAAGGAAATGGAAGGCGCTACCACCGACGAAGTGATCAACCAGATTATTCAAAGTATTGAAGTGCCGCGTTAATGGTAGTATTGTTCTATAGGTATTTTCGGCCGTTATATTTCAGCAGGCGGTTCTACTGGTCATTCGTGGCAGTGGTCCTGCTGTTTATACTTTCGTATTTCTTCAACTGGCTGTTGCCGATAGCGCCGGTAGTGCTGGCGTTTTTTGCTTTCCTGGTGGTACTCGATTATGTCACTTTGTTTTCCAGGAAAAACGCAATCAAAATACAACGTATCGTTCCCGACCGTTTCAGCAATGGCGATATCAACAAGGTGGAGCTGCGGTTGAAAAGCCGATACCCCTTTCAAGTTAGGTTGAAAATAATAGATGAAATACCGGTTCAGTTTCAGAATCGTAATTTTTTACTGGAGACAGTACTCAACAATAGCGAGGAGCAAAGCCTGGTGTACAATCTGCGCCCGGTAGAGCGCGGCGAATATCTTTTTCATGACGTGAATGTGTACGTAAAAAGCCCGCTCGGACTTGTGGTTCGCCGCATTATCGGCGCGGGTGAACAGATGGTGAAAGTCTTGCCGAGCTATCTCCAGCTTCGTCAATACGAATTACTCGCGTATAGCAACAATCTTTCCGAAGCAGGGAGCCGCCGCATCCGCAAGATCGGCCACAGTCTTGAATTTGAGCAGATCAAGGAATACGTTGCCGGCGACGATATCCGGAGCATCAACTGGAAAGCCACGGCGCGCCGCGGCGGCGAGCTGATGGTAAACAACTATACCGATGAACGTAGTCAGCAGGTCTATTGCATCATCGACAAGGGTCGTGTTATGAAAATGCCATTTGAGGGTATGACACTGCTCGATTATGCCATCAACGCCTCTTTGGTATTGTCGAAGGTGGCGTTGATAAAGCAGGATAAAGCCGGGTTAGTAACCTTTGCCGAAAACATCGGTCATTTTTTACCCGCCGATCGCAAGGCTGCTCAGATGGGGAATATTCTCGAAGCATTATACAACCAGCAGACAAAATTTCTCGAATCAGACTTTGAAAAACTCTATGCACTGATGCGTACGCGCATCACGCAGCGCAGCCTGGTGGTTTTATTTACCAACTTCGAATCCATGTCGGGCCTGCAACGTCAGTTGCCCTATATCCGCAGCATTGCCCGCAATCACCTGGTGCTGGTAGTGTTTTTTGAAAATACCGAATTACGCCAGCTCACCGAAACGAAAGCGGATACTATCGAGATGCTCTACAACAAGACGATTGCTGAACAATTTGTTTATGAAAAAAAGCTGATCGTAAAAGAACTGCAGCAGCATGGCATTTTCACGATATTGACTGCACCACAGCACCTGACGGTGAATACGGTCAATAAATATCTCGAGCTGAAGGCAAGGCAGGCGATATAGGTATCTCCCCAAATCCATTAATTTCGCGCGATGGAGAGCAAAAACGTATTTGAAAAGGGTGAGGTTTTGTTGATCAATAAACCCTATGGGTGGACATCCTTCGACGTAGTAAGAAAAATCCGGAATAAGATAAGAATAAAGAAGGTCGGTCATGCCGGCACGCTCGATCCTTTGGCTACGGGACTGCTCATTCTCTGCACCGGCAAATTCACCAAGCGCATCAATGAGTATATGGCGCAGGAAAAAGAGTACACAGGCACATTCGTTCTCGGAGCCACCACACCCACCTACGATCTCGAAAGCGAACCCGAAAATTTTTCAGATTACAGTTATATTACCGAAGAAAAATTGAGAGAAACTGCGCGCCAGTTTACCGGCATTATTGACCAGGTGCCACCCATCCACAGCGCTATCAAAAAAGACGGCAAGCGCGTTTACGAACTCGCCCGCCGCGGCGAGACCGTCGAACTCGAGCCACGCAAAATCCAGATCACCGAATTTGAAATCACCCATATCAATTTTCCCGAAGTACACTTCCGCGTGGTCTGTTCCACCGGCACTTATATCCGCAGCCTGGCCCACGATTTTGGCAAGGCCCTTGGCTGCGGCGCCTACCTCGGCAGCCTCTGCCGCACCCGCATCGGCAATTTCTCCATAAAAGATGCCCTCACCATCGAACAAGCCGAAAAATACATCGAAAGCAAACTGGCACAATAATTCACATTCATATTCCTTGTTCAAATTCAAATTCAATTTTCCCCGGTGGCTTCTTCAGAACGGCACTCCAATCCCCAACTGAAACTGCCCATCCAGTAATTTCAAATCGTGAAACCATCCGTCTCGTATATACGCAAACGCCGGGTCTTTTAGCCGGTAGGCCCAGTCGAGACGGATCATGAAGAAGTCGAAATCGAGTCGAAGGCTCGTCCCGGCGCCAATAGCAATATCCTTATACAGCCTGCCAAAACTGAAAGAAGCCTCTTCAATTTTCTGGTTGGTATTTTTCTCATACTCCGTACTCCATATATTCCCGATATCCACAAACAAAGCGCTGTTTAGTTTTATACCGGCGATGGTGGTTACGTTAAAACGATATTCTGCATTCAGCTCAATCTGTATATTGCCAAAACGTTCCCGTTTGGCAGTATCATACAGCACAGATGAACCGGGACCAATGCGGCGGATGGGCCAGGCGCGCATGCTGTAAGGGCCGCCGCCAAAAAATGCTTTGAAGAAAGGAAGGTTATTTTCATCCACAATATCTGCCGCGTTGCCATTGCCGAGGGTATCGGTTTTACCAAATACGAAACCATAACCCGCAAATGCACGAAAGGCCCAGGATGATTTGGGATAGTTGATATAGTGCTTGAACTCAGCGTCCACTTTTACAAAGCGGCGTAAATCGCCCTGGTCGAGTTTTTTGATCATACCCAGGAACAAGCCGCTCCATTCAAGTCGTGCGCGTCCCAGGTAAAATTTATTGTTCACCTCCCTGCCTGCAGATATGCCAAAGCTGCGGCCGATGATGAGACCGTCGTTAAAGGCGAATTGATAGGAGGGAATGGTATTCTGGAGTGTTTTGAGGCTGTCTGTCTTGTTTACGATCGCGTATTCAAAATTAATCGGCAGGCTTTGTTTGGTGATGCTCCAGGCCCTTCCTGGTTCGGGTTGTACCGCACGCGATGGCCTGAGGGTCCATTCATAGCCCCAGGATGCATTTAGTGAGCGCACCTGGAAAAAATCTCTTCTGTCAGTATACGCGGCGTTCAGGTTTACAATGGTTCTTTGTCCTACGGCGTTGGCTGATACTCCCCCGATTCTTCCTAAAAAGCGGCTGATATTGATGGTATGCGCAAAACTTGCCTGCAGCGTTTGAATGAAATTGGAACCCAACTCTATACCAAAGCGCGCGTTGGTGCTGGTTTGTATGGCTTCGCGGTAGGCGTTGCGGTTGGTAAGGCGCACGTTTACGCCCAAGCCAAACAACTGCCCGGTGGTAATGAAGTCGCTCACGTTGCGGCTTACTTCATAGTCAACCGTAAGACTCTGCTTTTTTTCAGGATATAATTTCAGCGTGGCATCCACCAGCGGCACGCTGTCATATCTTTCTTCAGTGGCCAGGTCCACGGCTGCCCAGGCGCTGAGCGCGGTAAAATTGTTCACCGTTCTGTAATACGCATCCTGCCGGTAAAGTCTTCCCGGCACCAGCCTGATCTTGCGCGCGATAAAGGGTAGCTTGAAGCGGTTGGTATTGGTGATGAATTTATATAAACCTACCGTAGTAGTATCTTTCACGTTGAAGGTGTCTTCGAGGATTGTCGCATCGGGATGCACCGTCACATCACCAATGTAAAACTGTAGCAGGTGGGTGGAATCGGCTGTGGGTCTTTGTTTGAAGACCACATTGATAGTTGGGTTTTCTCTTTTTCGCTGCAATGAATCCAATAACGCGAGTTGCTCAAACAGATCGAGTGTGGGATCGATAAGGGCTGCCACAACGGTATCTCGTTCGGCATAGATAAGCTCTCGCGTCATTTTATAGTAGCCGTTGTTGCGAAACAAATTCACCATCCTGTCTATCTCGTTGCTGATAACATTCACAGAAAAGGGATCACCTTTTTTCAACAGGCTTTCATGACGTCGCTCCATGATCAGCTTCTGCAGTTCGGGAGAGGCGAGGTCGTAGCCAATGGAATCGAGACGGGTTACCTTACCCGGCACCACCCTGAAACTGACGGTTATGCGTGTTTCAACAGGCTTCTTGCGGCGGCCGGGATGATATACGCTGGTATCGGTCTTGTAAGTGATTTCAGGACTGAAATAACCCTCAGCATTGAGTAGCGCCTTTATGAAAAGTAAAGAGCGGCTAATATTGGCGGTGTCAAAAACGGGAGGTCTTACAATATGCTTTACCACGCCGGCATACGATATCACTCTTGTTTTCAGGCTATCATCGAGCTGATTCTGCAACCTGTCAACCAGTTGCTGTTTATCCTTAACACTACCCGGAATATTGATATTTGTCTTAAAAACGAAGGGTTTTGTCGGGGCTCTTACAACATTAGTGATGAGTGCGCCGTGCTTACAGGAAGTCGTCAATATCACCCCCAGGAGGGTAAAACATATCCATCGGGAAAGGGTAAATAAGGTAAATTGCCGTTCCTGTAGCTTCATTAGCTTAATCGTAATGCAATGTTGGTTAAATCGCAAGTCAAATATATTCAAAGTTTAAGCCAGAAAAAATTAAGGGACCAGGAAGGCGTATTTGTTGCAGAAGGACCCAAAATAATTAACGAATTGTTGCGCGCTTCCAATGTTCGCCCCCGCCAGCTATTCGCCACCGAAGAATGGCTCCAGCAAAACCCTGCTGCCGACCCGGAAATTGTGGTTCCCGTTACAGCATCGGAGCTCGAGCGCATCTCATTTTTACAAACACCCCACCAGGTTCTGGGTATTTTCTCCAAACCTGACTTTCCCGCTGCTATCGCCTGGAACAATGTGATCTCGCTCATGCTCGATACCATCCAGGACCCCGGCAACCTGGGCACTATTATGCGTTGTGCCGACTGGTTTGGCGTGCAACAGATTGTGTGCAGCCGCGACTGCGCCGATGTGTTCAATCCCAAAGTAGTGCAATCAGGTATGGGCAGCATCAGTCGCGTGCAGGTGATATACGAAGACCTCGCCGCTTTCCTGGATCAACACAACAACATACCCGTATATGCCGCCACGCTAAAGGGCGAGAGCATTTACCATATGCAAGGCATACAGTCAGGTATCATCCTGATCGGCAATGAATCGAAAGGTATACACGAAGAATTGCTGGCTAAGAGTCAACATCGCATCACTATCCCAGGAAGGGGTGGGGCAGAATCACTGAATGCCGCTGTGGCTACGGGTATCATCTTATCGCATATCGCCCGGACTACCTGAACTGGATGGCTTTTACAGGCTGCACACGTTTTACAATGATGGTGGGAATGAGCAGCACCAGGAAGCAGATAATGAATGTACCGGTATTTACGGCAGCAATCTGCCACCATACCACGTCCACCGCGGCTTCGGAAATATAATACGCATCTTCGGGCAGTTTGATAATACCATAGCGTTTCTGCAACCATAGTACCACCAATGCAACGAGATTGCCAAATATCAGTCCCGTAAATGTAATGATGGCGCCATGATAGAGGAAGATTTTCTGCACCGTGAAATTGCGCGCGCCGAGGGCTTTCAGTATACCTACCATGCGCGTTCTTTCCAAAACCAATATCAGCAGGCAGGTCACCAGATTCAATACCGCAATGGCGATCATAATGGCGAGTACAATAAAGATGGTCTTATCCTGCAGTCCCAGCCAGTCGAATATATTGGGGAAAATGTTCACGATGGTATTGCTCTGCAGGTCATTCGGCAAATAGGGTATAATGTCATAGCTTACTTCTTCCATCTGCCGGTAGTCGTGCAGAAAAATTTCATAACCGCCGATCTGGTCAGGCTCCCAATCGTTCAGGCGTTGTATTAACCTGAGGTCGCCGATGGCGATCAATTTATCGTATTCTTCAATACCCGTTTTGTAAATGCCTGCCACGGTGAGTTTGCGCGGACGGGGAGGGCCATTGGGTTGTATAAAATAGATCAGTACCTGGTCGCCCACTTTAAGCTCCAGCATGGAGGCAGTGGCAGCGGAAAGATTGATCTCGCTGCTATACCCGCTATCTGCGAAATCAATCCAGCGGCCCTCAACAAGAAACTGTTTGATGTTATCGAAATCATAATTTTCCTCCACGCCTTTAAACAGCACACCTTCTATGGTTTGATTCGTCTTAAGTATGGCGTTCTTCGTGGCAAAGGCCTGCACCTGGCGAATGGCAGGATTGGTTTGTTTGAGGTTGGTAACGGAATCATTTTTGCGTATAGGTGTTTCCTCGGCAATGGATATCCTGGCCGATTCAAAGCTTTGAATGCGGATATGTCCCCAGAAACTAAACACCTTTTGGCTGATGGTCTTCTGAAATCCGCTCGCGAACGCCAGCGTAAGAATCATCACCATTACGCTGATGATGGTGGCCGCAATGGACAGACGTATAATAAATCGGGAAAAAGATCTTTGCTGGTTAAATGCAATACGTCTGGATATAAAGGCCGCAATATTCATCGGGCTCAAAAATAAGTTAATTGTTATATCTTTTCATCATGAAGTGCACCATCTCTGCGATATTACTCATTGCGTGCTTGCCTCTGAATGCCCAGGTGAAGGAGGCAGTGTATTCAGACCGTATCAAAACGCCGCAACTGTATGTGTATGGCAACCAGCTGGCCTACCCGGTGATTCGTCTCAACAGCACCGACCGCCTGGAACTTCATTTCGACGACCTGGATGCCAATGTGAAAAACTATTATTACACTTTTCAGCTCTGCGATGCCGACTGGAAGCCTTGTATGCTCAGCACTTTCGATTTTATCAGCGGTTTTTCACAGCAGCGCATCACGCAATACCGCAGTTCTTCGATTGCATTTACCCGTTATACCCACTACCAGGCCGTGCTGCCCGACCGCAACTGCATGCCCACCCGATCGGGTAATTATATTCTGAAAGTGTACCTGAACGGCGATACCAGCCGGCTGGCATTTACCAAACGTTTTTTGGTGGTGGATGAGAAGGCAAGCATTGCCGCGCAGATCCAGCAACCTTTCAGCGGACAAATTTTCCGCACGCATCAGAAAATACAATTCCGTGTGAACCTGAGCGAGCGGCTGAATGTGGTAAACCATGCCCAGCAGGTGAAGGTGGTGATACTGCAAAATAACCGCTGGGACAATGCGGCCACCAATCTACGCCCCAGTTTCTATTCGCGCAACAGGCTTGAATATAATACCGAAAACGACGCCGTGTTTCCTGCAGGCAAAGAATGGCGATGGCTCGACCTGCGCAGTTTCCGCTTCTTAAGCGACAGGATAGAAAAAGCCAATAAAAAGTCAAACAGCACCGAGATTTTTGTAAAAGCCGATTCCGACCGCAGCTCGCAGCGATTCAATTTCTTTCGCGATTACAACGGCCAGTTTTTTATTGAGACCACCGAGAGCATTAACCCGCAGTGGCAGACCGACTATGCCAGCGTGGTATTCACATTTGTGCCGCCCGATAACACAGCGTTTGCCAACCGGGATATCTTTGTGTTTGGCCAGCTTACCAACTACAACCTCGACGATAGTGCGAAGATGGTCTTCAACGAAGAAAAAGGCGTGTATGAGAAAACACTTTTCCTGAAAAATGGCTTCTACGACTATTGCTATGTGACGGTTGATAAAGGCGACCGCTACCGCATAGCCTCCTTCGAGCATACCGAAGGCAATTATTGGGAGTCGGAAAATACCTATACCATACTGGTGTATTACCGCCCGCTGGCTGGCCGTTCAGACGAACTGATTGGTGTTGCCCAGGTAAATTCACTCAGCGGCCGACAGGGTATTGGTGCAGGAAATTAAATTACCTCCATCCAGGTATGATCGGCCAGTAATTTGACGGCCGCCACAAAGCGTTTATACGGACCGCCGCCGCCGCCCCATTCGCGCGGACTGATCATGGAGAGCAGGTGCGAACCGTCATTTTTTTCGTACAGGTAGTAAGTATGACCGATTACAGGCTGAAAACTGAGTTTGGCTTCGTAGATCAGCATAGACAATTCCTTGCGTTTATGAATTTCCTGCGCCTGCAATGCCAGCAGCTCAATTTGCTTGCGTATCTGTTCCAGTTGCATATTGGTCTGCTCTTCCATGGCGGTAAGCGCCTTATGCCTGATCATGCCTTCTTCGGTAGGCTTGATCAGCGCGCCGGCCACCGAGGCAGAGTAGGGCAGCACGTTCATTTGCTTGTGGTAATACTCCACATTGGTCCAATGCCGTTGGTCGCGTGTAATGCCCTTTTGGGTGATCTTCATATAGCCGTTGGGCATTATTTCGTTGCGCACCTGCAGCACCGGTTCATTCTTTTTGAAAAACTCGGTCTCGAAGGTGATGCCATCAACAAAACTCGCCTTGATGGTATCGGCTATTTCGGGATTTTCAAAGCTATGTTCGCGCCCGTCGGGCACTACAATATAGGAGGAAGAGAAAGCCTGGTTTTCGAGAGTTACCCAGCTCATATGGATGGATAGGGCCCTGTCGTTTTCAATCGATTCCATCCGGTATTGCCCTGATTTAGGGCGATCGCCAAATTCATAAGTACCCTTTTCGGGAAATAATTGCCAGCTCGCCAGGAAATTATATGCCTGCACCATAGTATATGTTTCGGTTCCGGGTTGGGACTTTCGGGTTGAAGAGCCCGAAACCCGTAACCCGGAACGCGAAACTAAAAAACTTACACTACTTCAAAAACCACCAAAAGTGCGTAGGCCACAGCTATTAACCATAATGGCCATAGCAGGAACACAAGCAGGGAAAGTATTAATGAGATCCAGAATTTAACGTTGATTACACCTTCTTTAAGGAATACAGCCAGCGGGGGCAACAGGATGGCGAGGATCACCAGCAGCACCAGCATCACTTCACCATCATCGCGGGCGCCACTTTTCTTTTTAGCGCGGTAATCTTTCCATACCTTTTTGGCTTCCTTCATTCTTGCCTTGCGCTCTTTGCGGCTAAGGCTCTTGAATTCTTTCAGTGCTGACTCCACGGTTGCCTTATCGGGTGTGCTGGAAGTGTTGGTCGCAGCAGCCGGTGCAGGCTCGGTTACAGTAGTAGCCCGGACAGGCAGGATAAGGGCAAAAATCATCAGCAGCAGTAAGATTCTGGCGGTTAGTTGTTTCATGCTTATTGATTTTAGGAAAAAATGATGGCGTGAAATTAGTTCATAAACGGTTAATTGCACGAAAATAGAAATTCACACATATTAACAACTTACCGTTATGCACGTCTTGACGGAATAAGGGGTCAATGATTTATCTTTAATCAATAACCCGTTAAGTCGCAGAACAGTTTCATGGCAGATTTACAACAACAGCAAACGAAAGGAAATGGCAGTGATGCAGCAGCAATGTTCTGGCAATGGTTCGTGAACAACGAGCATCGTTTTCGCGGTCTCGGAAAAACAGATTCCGACCAGGCATTGGTCTTCCTTGAAGAACTGATCGGCCAGATGAAACCATTCAACCCCTGGCTCAAAGCGCTGGCCGGCCCTTACAGCGGCAAACGTTACGAATTGATCATCACCGCCGATGGTGATGTGGCATTGTTTTGCAAGGTGGAAGAACTGGTGGCCCGGGCGCCCCAGCTCAGCAACTGGAAGTTTACGGCACATAAGCCCGCCCTCGGATTTGAGGGGATTGGGGTCAACATGTACGGGAAAAAATTCAGTACCGATACCACTTGTTTTTACCCAATCATCCGCGAAGAATATCCTGATGAAGTCGCCATTGTACTCACTCATGTCGACTACAACGAAGCGGAAGACGACCAATTCCAGGCGGGCGGCATGATTTACCTCGAAAACGGTCTGGGTGAAGAAAATACCGCCACCAAGATTGATCACTATGAAACCGCCGGGTTGCCGGATCCGGGCTCTGGTATAGAGGTGATACCCATTACCAAGCTGCCTGATTATCTCAACTGGCGCGAGAAGGAGTTTGTGGAAAAATACGAATCTGTTCATGCGCAACGGCCCGAAGAAAGTTTCACCCTGCTCGAAGCCGAAGACACTGATGGCAAGATGATGATGGTGACCATTGACATGGGCTTCAAAGACTGGGCCCTGCGTCCTGCTTTTCCCTGGTACCTGCAGGTGGATATCAGTTACGATGGCAATGATGGCAGCGGACTCCCTACCGGCGAGCAACTGGACGAATTACATCATCTCGAAGAGCAGATCATTCAACTGCTCACCGCCAATGGCAACGCGTGGTATGTGGGCCACCGCACGTACGACAACCTGCGCAATACCTTTTTCTATGCCAGCGAATACAAGAACAGCTCGCAGCTGATGCACCACTTTGGCGAATCTGTTCAATCGCCTCACAGGATCCTATTCTCCATCAGGAAGGATAAGTACTGGCAAAATATGGAGATGTATTTTAATGTAAATGCGGAAGAGTGAACGGGGCGGGGCAGGGTGTGGCGGCTGGCTTGTTCAGGAACAAAAATTATTTTGGGAATTTCAAAGCGGAGCGTGTTGATATTTGTTGTGAAGGGTTGATTTTCAGGTCCCTGTACCCTATGCCCCACACCGGGCACCCCTCAAAACACCGCCTTAATATTTGAGCAAACCCGGAAATAATTCAGCCTCCCACGCGTTAACATTGCATTCAACCCTATTGAACTTACCACCAATATGCCGATCGCCAGACAGGACCTGCTTCGCTTGTGGTCTTTCGTAAAATCCGTTGGGGCTACACCCGACATGGAAGATTACGAAAAACGCAAGCTGAGTATATTCAACCAGATCAACTTCCTGGGGGTGGTTACCGGCATCCTCGTACCTCTTCTCGGCTTTGTGTTTAACGATCATTTACCTCCTCTGGCATGGTTTGCCATAGCCTCACCGGCAGCAATCAGCATACTGGTGTTGTGGTTGAATTATGAAAAATATTATGAGCAAGCGCGCCTGGTTTATTTTACCTTTTATCCTATTGCTACCTGCCTGGTGTACCTGGGTAAGGTGAGTGTGGGTATCGAATTGTTCTTTATCCTGTACTGCGTGATGTCGGTTTTCTTTTTCCAACGGCTCAGCAGTATTTTCTTTTCTTTCTCCTGGTCTATATTGTGTTATTTCCTGGCGGTGAAAATGCCGCGCGAGTACTATTTCTTCCTCGAAGGGAAAAATTATCCCTTCTTTCTCCTGAATTTCCTTTTGTCGGCCAGCTTTATCCTGTACGCGCTGTACCTGATCAAGAAAGAAAACATGGGTTACCAGTTGACGCTTATCTTCAAGAGCCGCGAGGTACACCACAGGAACATCGAGATTGAAAGGCAGAAACAGGATATCGCCAAAAAGGCGCAGTTGCTGGAAGAACAGACGCAGAAGCTTACGGAACTGAATCAACTAAAAAACAAACTTTTCTCTATAATAGCGCACGACCTGAAAACACCGATGTATGCGTTGCGCAACTTGTTTGAGAATATGCAGAAGCAGAAAATGTCGGCGAGCGAAATAAAGGAGTTGGTTCCTTCCATTGCTGAAGAAATGAATTATACCACCAGCCTCATGGAAAACCTGCTGCAATGGGCTAAGACGCAAATGGCCAATGCGCCCATCGAACCCGAAGTGTTGGATGTGGAAAATATGATCCAGGAAGTGCTGGCTGTCCTTAACCTGCAAGCCACCAACAAACAAATACATCTCGAATCGCGGGTAGAACAACCGTTGTATTGCTATGCCGACCGCGAAATGGTGAATCTCGTTTTGCGGAATCTCTTATCAAACGCCATCAAGTTCACCCCCGAGCATGGCAAGGTGGTGGTGGAAGCGCGCGAACAATCTGATTGGGTTGAAATATATGTGAAAGATACCGGCATTGGTATCGCTCCGGAAAATATGGCGCGGCTTTTCGGCGCAAGCTATTTCACCACCAGGGGCACCAGCAACGAAAGCGGCACCGGGTTGGGCCTGAAGCTCTGTAAAGAGTTCCTGGAAAAAAATGGAGGCCAGATATCTGTTGACAGCATACCTGGCCAGGGAAGTACTTTTATGATCACGCTGCCGCGCCCTCTGGCCGACAGCGCCATTCAATCAGCGTAAGTGTCGGGCAAAAAATTCCTGCATATCCTTCCACGATGCTGAATCTGCAGCTGGAATATACGCAATGGGAAGATTGAATCGCTTTCCGGTTTCGGTTGAATAAGGATTGGTGAAAGCGTGGGTAGCGTCGGCATATTCCTTAAACACATAATCCGCGCCAACAGAATCCATTTGTTTTTTGAAAGCATCGGCTTGTTCTTGCGGCACGAAAGGATCGGCGGCGCCATGACATACCAATATTTTTGCCTTCAGCAGGTTCTTATCTGGATTTACGCCGCGAAGATCGCCGTGAAAACTTACTACTGCGTCAAGATCTTCTCCGAGTTTAGCAGCGTTTAACACCATACTTCCTCCAAAACAAAAACCAATGGCCGCAATGCGCGAGGTGTCCACGTTCGGGTGTTTCTTCACTTCTTCCACAGCTGCATGCAGACGCTTTAAAGCCATCTGCGGGTCCTGGTAGAAAGGAGTAGCCATTTTGCCGGCCAGGTCAGGATTGTCAGCGGTTTGTCCATTTCCATACATATCCACGGCAAATGCTACATAGCCCAATTTAGCCAGTTGCTGCGCCTTTTCTCTTGTAAAATCATTCACGCCCCACCACTCCGGCACTACCAACACCGCAGGTCTTTTTGAAGAGTCGGCAGCGTCGTATGCCACTATACCTTTCAGG
This sequence comes from uncultured Chitinophagaceae bacterium, assembly GCA_937958995.1. Lineage (GTDB taxonomy): Bacteria > Bacteroidota > Bacteroidia > Chitinophagales > Chitinophagaceae > CALCIN01. The sequence goes on along the minus strand of CALGAP010000007.1, from coordinate 129,502 downwards.
GTGGTGGTATCATCCTTATACGTCACATCTTCTGCCTGTACTTTGGGTTCGCGGGCAGCGCTATCAGTCGAAGCGTCTTCAGTCTTTGGCGCATCGTTGCAGGCAACCATCACTGAAGCGAGTAAAACAGCAGGTAATAATAGTCGTTTCATCATATGTTAGTTTTTAAATCGCTTAATCATCATGAATCTTTCCATCCGCGATAAATATCCTTCTATGAAATCAAGTAATCCATGTTTAATCCGCGCTCCGCTTTTCAATCAAAATCCGCCTTCTTTATCGCGATCCCGCTTTCCACTACGATCTTTTTCTCTATTAGGTTTCTCAACAGGTTTTCAAGTTTTTCAATGGCATTGTCTCCCATCAACACGTGAACACCCAACAATAGCTTTGCCTCCTTAATCCGCCAGATCAGTTTTTTAAGAAATGCAATACATTTTCCCGTTTCATTTGTTGTATCAGTTTGCGAAAATCCTGCATCAGTCAAAAATGCTTTCAACTCTTCCCTTGTGATAAGAAAACTTGTGTTTGCATTGCTTGCCCAGGGCACAGGAAAATAAACTGGCTGATGATTGCTGCTCAATATATCATAATACACCAGTCGCCCATGCGGTACCAGCACACGCGCTGTTTCTACATATAATTTTCTTTTATCCGCAATATTCATTTGCACGTGCTGCGTCCAGGCAATATCAAAACTCTGATCAGCAAAGGGGAGGTCTGTCGCGGAGCCCCGCACAAAACGCGTGACATGTTCCAGTCCCGTCATTTGTGAAAGCCGCTTTGCAATATCGATATATTCCGCAGTAATATCAATACCTGTGGATATGCAACCAAATTCGTCGGCCAGCAGCCTGCAGGGACCTCCCAGGCCGCAACCGATATCGATAACGCGCATACCGCGTTGCAGGTTCGCGCGCCGTGCCAGTTCACGTGTCATCTCTTGTCCGCCGATATGAAATTCATCTACAGCAGCAATATCTTTTCGTGTGAGATGCGAGGTGTCGACGCCTGATTGTTGCAGGAGGAAAACTATTTTATCGAACAAATCACCTTGCGTGTAGTGCTTTTCGATCATTAAAAAAATTTTTTCTGCCTGTATAATTTCGGTAACTTGGTTACGATCTTAAAAACAACAGTACGGTAATTTATTCTTTCCGGCAACACAAGCCTACATAACTTCTAAACCAGGTTGCCTGGCTTTTTTTCTTTGACTGGAGCATCGAGTTTTATTTTTTCATTGGTAAAATTTCACACCATGAGGGAAGATACGCTTTTCCAGTTTGTGGGTTTCGAGACTACATTAAACCTGGATGACTTTACAGCACAATGGGAAAATTTTGCCCGTAAGTTTTTCAAAAAAGATATTCACCTGGTCAAGCTGGAGCAACAGGTGCGCACAAGGAACCGTTTCAAGTACATCTCCATGAATGAATGGCCGATCGATGGTTTTAGTTTTTCGTTCATGGAAGGCCGCGGCTCCGATTATTTTCCCGATCACCGCGTAAAGGTGGTGCAGGCCGGTGGTTATACGCCTGTTCACCTCGAGTGCGAAAACCAGGTGCCGGAAATGAAGATCGTACTCATGCTCAACGAAGACAGCCTTCGCCAATCTGCTTTCGATAAAATGCCTCATCATTACCTCAACATCTACGAGGCCTACTACCAAAGTTGCCTTTACTCTCACATCGTCGAACTCTTCACCGACGATGCCAATGCCGCCCAGTTGTACGAGCTGCTGAAGAAGCGGTTTGGCTGCGAAGCAGGGATTTATAAAGAGTGCCTGGTGTTGGAAGGGTGAGGAGAATGACATGAATTTGAATTTGAACAAGGAATTTGAATTTGAATGAAAGGATGTAGATCCCTAACTGGAATATTCAAATTCAAATTTCTTGTTCAAATTCAAATTCAATATTCTCCTTATCTTCGCGCCGCTATGACCCAGGAAAAACTACAAGATATGAGGTCCCGACTGGCGGGGCTGAGGAGGTTTCTTTGACGTCGAGAACCGTCAATATAAGATAGAAGAGGATAAACAACTCTCCTTGTCACCAGGCTTCTGGGATGACCAGAAACGTGCTACGGAAATCCTGAAAAATATTAAGCTGAACGAGTATTGGGTGAAGCTCTATGAGCAGGTGAATACTGCTGTGGAAGATTTTGCCGTGCTGTTTGATTTCTGGAAAGCAGGAGAGGCTACCGAGGAAGAGACCAGCCAGGCATATCAAAAAGCCCTCGACCAGATTGAAGAGGCTGAATTCAAGAGCACGCTCAACCAGCCCGAAGATGAGCTGCCGGCCGTGTTGCAGATCAATAGCGGCGCGGGCGGTACCGAAAGCCAGGACTGGGCCGAAATGCTTGTGCGCATGTACCGCATGTATGGAGAAAAGCAGGGCTGGAAAGTGACCGAGCTCGACTGGCAGGAAGGCGATGGCGCGGGTATCAAGAGCGCTACACTGCAGTTTGATGGCCCGTTTGCTTATGGATTTTTAAAAGCCGAGAGCGGCGTACATCGTCTCGTGCGTATATCGCCGTTTGACAGCAACGCGCGGCGCCACACTTCTTTTGCCTCGGTATTCGTGTACCCGCTGGTGGACGACAGCATTGAAGTGGACGTAAACCCCGCCGACCTTGAATGGGAATTTTACCGAAGCGGTGGTAAGGGAGGACAAAACGTGAACAAAGTAGAAACGGCCGTGCGCCTGAAACATATTCCCAGCGGCATCATCGTAGAGTGCCAGAAAGCCCGCACACAAGGTGAAAACCGCGAAATGGCATTACAGATGCTCAAGAGCCGACTCTACGAAGAAGAACTCCGCAAACGCGAAGAACTCAAGAATGCCGCCAACGCCTCCAAGAAAAAAATCGAATGGGGCAGCCAGATACGCAGCTATGTTTTCCACCCTTACAAGATGATCAAAGACCACCGCACCGACTACGAAGTAGGCAACGTGCAGCCCGTTATGGACGGCGAGCTGGATGGGTTTATAAAGGCTTACCTGATGATGGAGAAAGAGCAGGGTTAGCTTCGCCTTCCGGATTCCGGGTTCCGGGTTCTCAGATTCGGGCAGCCATCATAAAGCGCGGCAGCAACCCGAAACGCGAAACCGCGCGAAATACACAGCCCGAAACCGCGTGCGAAGCGCGCTACTTGTCCGCCGTTTTATTATCAATCCCCTGCGCATACAGGCTTCCCGGCAGTACATTCCAGATCAGCGATACCATTCTTCGTCTCTTGTCGTCGGGTTTGTAATCGGCGATTTTGTCGGGGTAGGGCAATTCTTCGCCCTTGCCCAGCCACTTGATATCGTAATTGATGAGCTTGGGATTGGGCACCAGGCCTTCATTCACTTTGATGAGATCAACGAGTAAAGTGGCGATAGTTTTGGCACGCAGCTCAGAGAGTTTCTGGTTCAATTCCTGGCGGGTAGGATTGGCTGTATTCATCTTGGCTACCAGGGAAGGGTAGAGTTCAGAGTCTTTGGAGATAGGCGTCTCATCGGAGAATCCATAACAAACCACAACGGCCACGAAGCGCTGACGCGGATGATCGCCGAAGAATTTTATGATGCGTTTTACAATGGGCTCAATTGATTTTTTCGCCTCTTCCATTTTATCGGCAGCAATGGTATAGCCGCCGGTGGGGAAGAAGGTGGCGGTCTCAAACTGCGTAAACGTTGAAATATCGTACATGTCGTTCAGCGATTTGAGATCGGTAAGCGCGCTTTGAATGATGATATTGGTGCGCTCGGCAAAACGCAGAATTTCTTCGCGGTTGCCCTCCTTATCCAGCTCTGCGGCCTTGGCAATTTGTTCGTCAATTTGTTTTTCAGCTGACCTCAGGTTGGCAACAATTTCTCTACCGATATCCGGATCCACTTCATAGGCGCGCACACGCTGCATGGTGAGTTCAATGGCGCGTTGCGCTTCCCTTTTTACCAGCTCAAGGGTTTCCAGGGTGGTCTTGGCCAGGCTTTGCACGCGTGAACTGGCACAGCCTGCCATGAATATGGTGAAGCCTGTCAACCCGATAAAACAAAGTTTGCGAATCATAGTTGGTTGTTTTTAGTAAACAGGACCAAAGGTTACTGCCTCCTGTTTTTGTTTAACAGATCGCTTCAAAGGGGGATTCGACTTGTCTTTCACAGTGATGCTGGCGATTGTATCGGTAAGAATGTTCTTAGTTATAATTTCTGTGGTAAGGACTTTTTTTTTCAACGTTGCCAACTCCAGGCTATCCTGCGCTACCAGTGCGGGATCAATATCCATTACGGCCGTCCAGGCAAGTTTTTGCTTGTTGCCCGGCAGACTCACTTCCATCAGTTTTTCGATTGATTCATTCAGCTCATGGACATTATCGTCCTTGATGAACGAGTAAGAAGTGATGCCCATTTCTTCCAGCCATTTGCTCCATATATCGGTGAGTAAGGTGAATTCTCCGGGCCATTCATCTTTGGGGTTTACTTCCAGCAGCACGACTTTAAGATTGGAGAATTTCTTTTTCACCGGCAACAATCCATAATCTTCCGATTCAAATCGAGCCTGCCAGTCGGGCTGGTTTCTCAACGTCTTGATGATCTGCGAGCAACTGGTATAGCGATTGTTCGATACAGGCCGCATTTCAGTAGGTTCGAAATCGAGATAGCCATCAGTGATGATAAATAAAGTATTGGTGGCATCGGGCTCCAGGTCACCTGCCAGGTCTTCGTTGAAATAGCGCCAGATATCGGCACCGGGATAGTCTTTGCTGTTGTTGCTGATCACTGCTTTCTTATACAACACCGGCAGTAGTGAGTCGAATTTTCTTTCAGTTTCCTCTATCAGGTGTGCTTTCTGTTCGGGTTGCACGCCGGCGAGCGCAATGCGCAGGTCGCCGGCCATATTGTAAATATCGCGTGGCGTATTACGCTGTGGTGCTACCAGTACTTTCAGTTTATCATTAACGGTATAGAATAAGCGCGTAGGATCTTTTGCTTCCAGCCGGGCACGGAAAGCTTTGTAGATTGACTGTACTGCAAAAATATCCTTGGGTACCTGTTGCTGGTTATAGGTGAGTATGCGGTCGCTGAGGTCCAGCAGAATGATGTAGTTGTCCTTCGGCGGCGGCGGGGTTTCCTTCTTGGCATCTTTCACCGCCTGCTCAAATTCACTACACCCTGCAAGTGCAAGCGCCAGCATCACCAGATAGGTTAACCGTTTCATGTTCACTTTTATTTAAAATATGATTCCTGGTACTCTTTCAGTTCCCTTATGTACGCCTCGGTACTTTCATTGATAATCTTGATCTGCGCTTCGCCTTTTTCTCTTCCATACAAGGTGCTCAGGTAGCCGTTCCACCCGTCGCGGAAATAGTTGATGTTCTTTTCTATCGTGTCAACAGGCAATACCATCCTGTCTTTTTCCTTGCTCAGGTTTTCCACGCGTTTGGCAATCTGCTGCAGTTCGGTTTCGTAGAGCATGCGTTTTTCTTCCAACTGCAGTATTTCATCCTGCAGCCGCGCAATGCGTTTGTAGCGAAGCCTTAGCTGGTTGCGTTTGCTCCATTCGTGTTGCAACAGGTAATACACTGCCGACCAGATGGCAAAGACGCCAAAACCTAAGAACAGTACCAGGTAAAATCTTGAATCGGCATACACCGGCATAATCAGCGACTTGAATTCTTCGCGGTTGGCTTTTACCAGTATCTCATTGACGGCGGTGTGCACCTGGAAGGCCAGCAATACATCGCCTACAAATACCAGTGCAATCAATCCGAGTACTACATTCTTATACTTCAATCCTTTTTCCGAAAACAAATGAATACAGGTGCCCAGCGCAAAGAAAATGGTCGGAAAAACGATCAGGGGCGGATAGTTGATGATGAGGTAGATCAGTCGCCGCAGGTTGGGCAGCAGTTGAATGTTCAGCCTGCCTTCCTGGAAAAGCGTCATAGGGTCTACACCATTCAGCGCAAAATCGGCCACGCTCATGTAGAAGTAAAGCAAATAGAAGGAAAGTGCTACCAGCAGGAAAGCGAGGAAACTGAAAGTTCCCCAGCTGAACATATTGTACTGGTGCAGCTTGCCGTTATGACTGCCAATCTCATCCAGCTGATTTTTCAGCAGGTTGATTTCTGCCTGTTTGGCCGGGACAAGTCCTTTTGCAATGTCGCGACTGTTGTGAATTTCATCTGCCTTGCTCTTCAGTTCGTAGTATTTTTCAAGCAGCGAGTCTATCTGTTTTTGTATCCTCTTCTTTGTTTCTTCTGTCTTGGGAAGTAGTCGTACTGAATCCTGTTCTGTAAGTATTGATCCGGAGCGTATCTTATTCAGCATACCCTTGTATGCCTCAATTCCACCTTTGTAAGTGCCAGCCTGTTCCACGCCGTATTCCCGCAAATCCTTCACTACGATATTTGATACATCGGGCAGGTGATATTTTGCAGAATCAGTCAGCCTTGATTTACCTCCTATAATCACTACGGTATGCTTTTAAGGTGAATGGTTTTCAAATTTAGACTTTGCCTTGCATAGAATGGGGGCGTCTGGCGAAGCGTGCAAAGAGTGTTGATAAGTTGGACTCATTTGCTGTACCTTCGCAACCTGAAAACTACAGATTATGAATTACGGCTATTTCAACTATCCCATGCCCGCGAACGAACCGGTACTCTCATATGCGCCTGGTTCTCCGGAGAAAAAAGCATTGAAACAGGTGTTGGCAGAGCTGAAAAGTAAGGAGGCAGATATACCCATGTATATCGGCGGAAAAGAGGTGAGAACAGGCAATAAGGCAGCTATCCATCCCCCGCACGAGATAAAACATACTTTAGGGTATTATCATGTTGGAGAAGAACAACATGTGAAGCAGGCGATCGATGCAGCGCTTGCCGCGCGCGAGCAGTGGGCTTCGATGAGTTGGGAAAACCGCGCTAATATTTTCCTGAAAGCGGCTGACCTGATTGCTACCAGGTATCGTCCCTATATGAACGGCACCACTATGCTGGGTCAGAGCAAGAATGTGTTCCAGGCAGAAATTGACAGCGCCTGCGAGATTATCGACTTCCTGCGCTTCAACGTTCACTTCCTGAGCGAGATATATCGCCAGCAACCCATCAGCAGTCCGGGTGTGCATAACCGCATGGAGTATCGTCCGCTTGAAGGTTTTGTGCTGGCTGTAACGCCTTTCAACTTTACCGCTATCGGCGGCAACCTGCCTACTTCGGCTGCCATGTGCGGCAACGTAGTGGTATGGAAATGCGCCAACACACAGGTGTATTCAGCGCAAATGTTTATGCGCGTTTTGCAGGAAGCTGGTCTGCCCGACGGCGTCATCAATCTCGTGTATGTAGATGGACCTACTTTGGGAAAAGTTTGTTTCAGTCACCCCGATTTTGCCGGCGTTCACTTTACGGGATCAACCGGTGTGTTCAACCAGATGTGGGAGACTATCGGGAAAAATATGTCGAAGTACAAATCATACCCGCGCATTGTGGGAGAGACCGGCGGTAAAGATTTCGTGGTTGCGCACAGCAGCGCCAATCCTGATGTAGTGGCAACGGCATTGTTGCGCGGCGCGTTTGAGTTCCAGGGACAGAAATGTTCGGCAGCCTCGCGCGCGTATATTCCTTCGAATATTGCTGAAGAAGTAAAACAAAAACTGATCGACGGCATCAAGAGTTTCAGGATGGGTACGGTGGAAGATTTCACCAACTTCATCAATGCCGTTATTGATGAGAAGAGTTTTGATAAGATCGCGAAGTATATTGATAACGCGAAAAAAGACAAGAACGTTTCTATCTGGGCAGGTGGCAACTACGATAAGAGCGAAGGCTATTTCATTGAGCCCACCGTTATAGAAGCAAAGGATCCGAAATATGTCACCATGTGCGAAGAAATATTTGGTCCCGTGCTCACCGTGTATGTGTACGATGCGAACAAGTATGAAGAAACCTTGTCGCTGGTTGACAGCACATCGCCGTATGCATTAACCGGTTCCATCATCGCCACCGACAGAAGTGCCATTGAGCTTGCCACCGCGAAGCTGCGCCAGTCGGCCGGTAACTTCTACATCAACGACAAACCCACCGGCGCAGTAGTAGGTCAGCAGCCCTTCGGCGGTGCGCGCGCCAGCGGCACCAATGATAAGGCCGGATCAATCCTGAACCTCTATCGCTGGCTGAGCCCGAGAACGATCAAGGAGACTTTCGATCCGCCAACCGATTACAGGTATCCGTTCTTAGGAGAAGCTTAATTGGATAGACATTCCAATAACCAAATAAATTACAAACAAAAAAATTCCAAATTCAAAGGTCCTGTAATGATGACGGATCTTTGAAATTTGGAATTTTTTAATTCCCCAAATTCACAATTCATCACTCAGTTTTGAAGATTCACACATATATGTGATTTTTCATCACCTGTTGCCCCGCTACTTTTGCGCCATCAATAAACCGAAAAAAAATAGTCATGAAAAGGTTGTTCTTGTTACTTGTTATGGCAGGCTCTTTCGCAGCAGCTTCAGCACAGATTAATTATGGTGTAAAAGGCGGTCTTAACGTTGCCAATATTGGCGGCGAAGACGTTGACGACAACAAAGCTAAATTAGGTTTTCACCTGGGTGGCTTTATTGGCGTGAGCGTGGCGGAAAACTTCAGCATTCAACCCGAAGTAGTGTTTTCACTGCAAGGTGTAAAGTTCGACGATGATCAGAAACTGAATTTGTCGTACCTGAATATTCCCGTACTGGCCCGTTACACTACTCAGTCAGGCTTTTATGGCGAGACAGGTCCCCAACTGGGCTTCCTTTTGAGCGCAAAATCGAAAATTGAGGGAGACAGCGAGAATGTGAAAGATTGGTTTAAGAAAACTGATTTCTCATGGGCTTTCGGAGTAGGCTACATCACCCAATCAAACATTGGTGTTAATGCCCGCTTCAATCTTGGTCTGAGCAAGCTCGACGAAGACGGCCATGGCAAAGCATTCAACCGCGTATTCCAGGTAGGTTTGTTCTACGTACTGGGCAACAAATAGCGGAAAATATTTATGGATGGTTAACCGATTAAAGAGGCGATGGAAACATCGCCCTTTTTCTTTTTAGGCTGAACAGATACAAGTATTATTTGATTTATTTAACCCTGACCATTAATGCGTAGTTCTTACATAAACAGGAAACAGCAGTTTTCGGCGGGGTTATAAGGGTTTTTATTATTCATGCAAACAAATGCTACTTTGTAAACGATTGATAATTAATTGAAAAATCTGGGAACCCGGAATTTACCCTTACACAGATCATATTGCCAGGTATGGTTCCCACCTGGCGTTTCCTGTCCAAAATATGGACATAACTAAATGGTTTTTAAAGTTTTTTTTAGGTTATACACAATAAAAAAATCATAGGTCAAGTTTAGAGGTTTCGATGACAACTATTAGTTTAGCTTACTTTTTAACCCAAAAATTTAAAATTCAACTTATGAAAAAAGGTTTATTACTCTTCGTGTGCGTTCTTGCTCTTACCACATTGTCACAGGCACAGGTACGCTTCGGTGTTAAGGCCGGCATTAACCTGGCTAACGTTTCTGGCGATGACGTCGATGGCAACAGTATGAAGATTGGCTTCAATGCTGGTGCTGTTGCAAAGATTTCGGTTTCCGAAGCTTTCAGCATTCAGCCTGAAATTGTGTATTCAGATCAAGGTGCAAAACTTGAGGACGATGTTAAACTGAATCTGAGCTACATCAACATCCCCATCCTGGCTCAGTACAACACCGGTGGTTTCATTATTGAAACTGGTCCGCAGTTTGGCTTCCGCATGGGCGCTAAATTGAAAGGAGATGGCGGCAGCCTGGATTTAAAAGAACAAACCAAAGGTTTTGACCTGGGTTGGGGTATCGGCGTAGGCTACCTGACTCAGTCCGGCTTCGGTGTTAATGCCCGCTATAATCTTGGCCTGTCTAATATTGCAGACGATGATGATGGTGATTTGAAAAACAGCGTAATTCAAATCGGCGTATTCTACCTCTTCAGCGGCGGTGGAAGCGCTAAAAAATAATTTAACTAAGTGACCAAAAAGCTGCCTGTGATAAGGCAGCTTTTTGCGTTTTAGTTAAGTAGGTTTTAATCTTTAACCCAAAAATTTAAATTCCAAGCTATGAAAAAAAGTCTCCTGTTACTCGTATGCGCCATTGCAATGGCAAGCTTTTCACAGGCGCAGGTGCGCATCGGTCTGAAAGGTGGCGTTAACCTGGCCAACCTCAACGCCGATGGTATTGACTCCAAAATGAAAATTGCCTTCAATGCAGGCGCTATCGCTAAGTTCAGCGTCACCAACGCGTTCAGCATTCAGCCTGAAGTGCTGTATTCAAGCCAGGGTACCACGCTGGAAGAAATGGATGTAAAGTTTGAAATGAACTATATCAACATCCCGGTGATGTTCCAGTACAATGTGATGGGATTTATTCTTGAGACCGGTCCGCAATTAGGTATTTTGGCCAGCGCAAAAGGCAAGGCTGATGGCCAGAGCGAAGACATCAAGGATATGTTCAAAAGCATCGACTTCAGCTGGGGCATTGGCGCCGGCTACCAGATGTCGGGCTCGGGTCTTGGTATCACCGCCCGTTATAATATCGGCCTCAGCGATATTGCCGAAGAAGGTGGTGGCGTAAAGGTAAAGAACAGCGTCATCCAACTTGGGTTCTTCTACATGCTGGGAAGACCCGCCCGCAATTAGTACCTTTTTTCTGATCATAGGAAGAGCTGCCTGCATAAGCTGGCAGCTCTTTATTTTTAATCGCTTATTTTTATGCAAATTATTGTTGCTTGAAAACGGTTTTGAACGAACAGCAGTTATCGATCACTATCAAAAGGCTTAGTCACCAGGTATTGGAAAATCATATCAACCTGGAAAATACAGTTATCATCGGTATTCAGCCCCGGGGCATTTTCGTCTCTGACCAAATGGTGCGCGAGATCAGCCAGCTGATCGCACCCGCCAAAGTGGAATATGGCAAGCTCGATATCACCTTTTACCGCGATGATATTCGCAAAGAACTCCACGTGCCTAACCATACCGATATTCCCTTCAGCATCGAAAACAAAAACGTGGTGCTGATCGACGACGTACTGTATACCGGCCGCACCATCCGCGCCGCGCTCGACGCCCTGCTCGCCTTCGGCCGTCCCGCCAAAGTGGAGCTCTGCATCCTCATCGACCGCCGCTTCAGCCGCCAGCTCCCCATCCAGCCCGACTATGTCGGTAAATCCATCGACTCCATCATTTCCCAAAAGGTAAAAGTATTCTGGAAAGAACGCGACGGCAAGGAAGAGGTCGTGCTGATGTGAATATTCAATTTGAATTTGAACAAGGAATCTGAATTGGAATGAATGGATGTAAGTCCCGCCCGGGCATACTCACATTCAACATTCCTTGTTCAAATTCAAATTCAATATTCAATATTCTCCTTATCTTCGCTGCTTGAAATGCAACTTTCAACGAAACACTTGCTCGGTATCCGGGATCTTACCCGGCGGGACATTGAGATTATTTTAGATACTGCACTTCAGTTTAAACAGGTTTTACAAAGACCGGTAAAAAAAGTTCCTTCCCTCAGGGATGTCACCATCGTTAATCTTTTCTACGAAAATTCAACGCGCACGCGCATATCATTTGAGCTGGCAGAAAAAAGGCTGAGCGCCGATACCATCAATTTCACCGCAGCAGGCTCTTCGGCGGCAAAAGGAGAGACGCTGCTGGATACGGTGAACAATATCTTGTCTATGAAAGTGGATATGGTGGTGATGCGGCACAGCGCCAGCGGAGCGCCTCATTTCCTGGCCAAACATATACCCGCAGCCATCATTAATGCGGGCGACGGTATCAACGAACACCCCACGCAGGGTTTGCTCGATGCCTTCTCAATGCGCGAAAAAACCGGCAGACTCGAAGGTTTGAAAGTGGCCATTATCGGCGATATCATGCACTCGCGCGTGGCCATGAGCAATATTCAGTTGCTCAAGAAGGTGGGCGCCGAAGTAATGGTGGCCGGTCCGCCAACGCTTATACCAAAATATATTCAGCAGGCCTTCGATATACGTGTGGAATACAACGTGCGCAAAGCGCTGGAGTGGTGCGATGTGGCCAACGTGTTGCGCATTCAGCTCGAAAGGCAAAACCAGGTGTTGTTTTCATCTCTGCGCGAATACAACCTGGCTTATGGCATCAGCAAGCGCCTGCTCGACAGTTTATCAAAAGAAATTGTTATCATGCACCCCGGACCCATCAACCGCGGCGTGGAGCTGGACAGCGATGTGGCCGATAGCAAACAATCCATCATCTTGCAACAGGTAGAAAACGGCGTAGCCGTGCGCATGGCGGTGCTGTATTTGCTGAGTGGTGGAAGGGAGCTAAATTAGTTTCGGGTTGGGGCTTTCGGGTTGCTGCCGCACTTTGCAATCGCTATCCGATTCAAAAAACCCGAAACGCGAAACACGAAACCCGAAACCGCGCGCAGCGCACAACCCGAAACACGAAACTCGAGACTAATGCAACGAATCGCTTTGTTCCCCGGCACTTTCGACCCGATCACCATCGGGCATATGGATATCATCCAGCGCGCATTGCCGCTTTTTGATAAACTTATTATTGGCATTGGCAGAAATGTGAACAAGACCGCGATGTTTAGCGAAGAGCAACGCTTCCGCTGGATACAGGAAATATTTGCCGGCAACGATTCGGTGGGGGTGGTTTTGTATGAAGGACTAACCGTGGAATGCTGCAAAAGAGTAGGGGCTAATTTTATTTTGCGCGGAATCCGATACGTAAACGACTTTGAATACGAAAAAGCCATCGCCGATATGAACCGCAGTCTCGATAACAACATCGAAACTGTTTTTCTCACTTGTCTTCCCCAGTACACATCCGTGGCCTCTACACTGGTGCGCGATGTGATTCGCAATGGCGGCGACGCACGACAATTTCTGCCCGAAGTGGTTGCAAAAGACCTGGTGAAGTAAATAAGCAATAGCATGATTTGGTTTAAGAAAGATCTTTCTCCCGCAGACCTCGCGCCTTTAAGCAAAAACACCATGGGCGAAACGCTAGGCATCGTAATCACCGAAGTGGGACCCGATTACCTGCGCGGCACCATGCCGGTTGACAACCGTACCAAACAGCCTTACGGTTTATTGCATGGCGGCGCCAGCTGTGTGTTGGCCGAAACGTTGGGTAGCATTGCATCGGCCTGCGTGGTGGATACTTCGAAATTTTATTGTGTTGGTCTCGAAATCAATGCTAATCATATGCGCGCCGTACGATCGGGTATGGTTACCGGTACCGCCAGGCCGCTGCACCTGGGTGGCAGCACGCATGTGTGGGAGATAAAGATCGAAAATGAAGAAGGCAAACTGGTCTGCGCCAGCCGCCTTACGGTGATGGTTGTTCCAATAAAGTCTTAGCCGCATTCACCACATCGCGGATGGCATAAAACGTGTTGTCGAGATATTTTTTCAGGTCGGATGGGTCGGCCCACTCAATGTTGGTAATCTGCTCCTCGTACTGGGGCGTTAGCTGCTGCTCACCGGAAACATGCATCAGGAACCAATGGGTTTGTTTCAGAATATGATGACCGCTTTCGTCGTAAGTATGGTAAGTGTCGGTGAGTTTTTGTTTCAGCTGCACATTTCTTAAACCGGTTTCTTCTTCCACTTCGCGCAGGGCTGCTTTTTCGGGCGATTCCTTGCCATCAATTTTTCCCTTGGGTAAATCCCATTTGTTGCGGCGGAAAATAAACAGCCATTTTCCTTTTTCATTGATCACTAAACCGCCCGCCGCAGGAACCAGCATGAATTTTTTAAAGAAAGCTTTTTTTAATTCGTCAAGATCTTTATGTACAAAAATGCCCGCGTGCACTTTTTCCTGGCGCATTTCATGAATCATGGTCTTGATGCCGGGCGATGACAACTCATCCATATACACCGCATCGTCGTGGTGCACGAAAGGCTCAATTTCCGAAGTGACTTCATCAGTCAGGAAAAGGGGTTTGTCGTTGAAGTAAACCTTGATGTGCATAGCTGCTGAACTGTTTTGCGGGTTGACAATGTTTACAGGGACGGACCGTTCCCGGCTTGTGAAAAACTTTTGCAGGGCGTTTGCAATAATAATTTCAATTTCGCCGCATGACGAACGAAAAAGCAGTAGCCGAAAAGTTATTACAAATTAATGCTATTAAGTTAAATACGCAGCAACCATTTACCTGGGCTTCGGGCTGGAAAAGTCCTATTTATTGCGACAACCGCCGCGTATTGTCGTTTCCTTATATCAGGGAATTTATCAAATCGGAAATGTGCAATATCATTTTCGACCAGTTTCCCAATGCACAATTGCTTGCAGGCGTGGCCACGGCAGGTATTGCCTGGGGCGCTATGGCGGCCGACCAGTTGAAACTGCCCTTCATTTACGTACGTCCCAAGCCCAAGGATCATGGACTGGGTAACCAGATTGAGGGCTATTATGAAAAAGGGCAGGAAACCGTGGTAATCGAAGACCTGGTATCCACCGGCAAGAGCAGCCTGGAAGTGGTGAAGGTTTTGAAAGACAGCGGACTGAACGTGGTAGGAATGGTGAGCATTTTTACCTATGGCTTTTCTGTTGCCGCTGAGGCTTTTGCAAAGGCAGGGCTGGAATATCGCTCATTAACCAATTATACTTCACTCATTAACCTGGCCGTTGAAAAAGGCGTAGTTAATGCCGATCAACAGAATATTTTGCTAAAATGGCGTGAAGACCCGGCAGGTTGGAAACCAGAATAGAAAGTGTAATTTTACATTTACAAAAATTTACTCCATGAAGAAACTATTATTTCTGCTGATTGCCGTTGCCGGTTTTAGTGCGTTGAGTTTTGGCCAGGCGAAAAAGCCCAACCAGACCGTTACGATTAAGACGCCCTCTGTGCAATGCGAAAGCTGCAAAGAGCGCATTGAGAAATACCTGTTGCGCGAAGAAGGCGTATTTAAAGCCGTGGTGGACGTGAAGAAAAAAACTACAAAAGTGACTTTCGTAAGCGACAGAACCAATATCGAAAACATCAAGACTGCCATTGCTAATATTGGTTATGATGCCGATGATGTTACCGCCAACGAAGAAGCCTACAAAAAGCTTCCCAAGTGCTGCAAGAAGCCCGAAGACGGCGGCGGTCATGGCGATCACTGATACACGCTGACATATTGGTTATTAAGAAAAATATCCAGGCCCCCGTTGTGGGGCTTTTTTATTGACTGGCAAAACTCGAACACTGAAAATTGCTTCTGCCGCCGAGGTGCAGATCACCCGGCCCTATGTGCCCGTTGCCAAACTGGAAACAGAGCTGATTGCCCGCGTGCCAGAAAAACTGATTAATTACAATACCCCAGCAGGAAATAGAAGATGATAAACAGTATGATGGTGCCAAAACAGCCGCCGCCCAATTTCCAGGCGCCGTAACCTGCTATTAACGATCTCAACCAGTTTTGCATATTAAAGGTGCTTTTAAGCGCTACGCATAAAAAAACGTGCCATTGGGTGGCTTACCTGTGAGGTGGGCCATCTGTCACCTGGCCGACCCTTATGGCTGCCTGCTGTCATAATATTTTCGGGCAAATTCAAAAAAGGCGGGCCAGTCGGGCGCGTCGGTATGGCCGCCTTCGTGATAGCGGAACCCGATATCACCGTCGATATAAGCCGTGTCTACCCGGGGTTTTTCATCAGGCACGATCAGTCCTTTTTTGCCCAGCAATTCATATACCGGCGAGGCATATACGCAGGCGAGGTACATGCCATAGGGGTCGGTCCAGGCGCTGCGCGTGGCGCCGTTTACAAAAACAGGCGCGGGGCGCAAAGTGCCAATATGCTGTGAGCATCTACCGGGAGGTTTTCGATTTTGCGCGGCAGGTATTGGCCGGGTGTAAGTTCGCCGGCCCATTGAAAAAAATTGCCCGCCATCCAGTGGTATTCCATGGGACTGGTGGAATTCTCAAGATCTTGTCCCCAGTGGCGGCGATTCATTTTCGTGCCCAGGCTGCCGGCATCACTGGGAAACCCAATAGCTATGCGGAGCTCGTAAGCCATTGCCAGCAATGTGGCTTTTCCAAACCGGCTATGACCCGTCAACCCGATCATTTTTGAGTCGATGTGTTCGTCTGTTTCCAAATAATCAATCAGCCTGCTGATGCCCCAACTCCACGCACCGATGGTGCCCCAGTCGGATGGCTTGCGCCAGTTGCCTTTATTTACCAGTCCGATCAGGAAACTGGTCAGTCCCGCACCATTATCGGGTTGCAGCAGGGTAGGTCTGAACGTGCAGACAGCCCAGCCATTGGGAGCGCAGCGGTTCCAGTATGTTTCCAGGTTGCTGCCGAAGCCGGAAAACACGATCATCACCGGCACGGGACCGCTTGCGGCAGCAATTATGGGGGTATCTCTTACCTGCGGGTAGCGCGATATATCGATAAGGCCGAAAATTTCTTTCTGGATATAAGCATCTTTCCCTTCACCGCCTCTTTCAATATTCACCGTAAACGATACGCGGGGGAGAATGCTATCAGCAGGAAATACGCCATATAAAAGCTCCTGTACGTCTTTCAGGATTTCTTTTCGCCGGGTACTCCACCATTCTTCGCCGGAAGTGATCACCCTTCCATCTTTCGTTCTTAGCAAATCGATGGGCGTATAATCTCCGGTTCTTGCAGAATCGGGTCCTGGAAAGAATCCATCGGCGCGGTCATCATAATTAGTCCACAATCCCCATCCGCTTCGCGTAATGATGCGGCCCTGGGCATCGCGCCAGTTACCCTCAGGCCTGGATGAGTCGGCGGGAAAAGCATTCTTTGGCGCGTTGGGGTCTTTTAGCCTGGAAGGAAGCTGAGGCATTGTAATTCTCAACTGGAAAAGCATCTGGTCGCGGTCCATTACCGAGGTCACATCCTTTGGGGGGAAATCAGGAAATCGTTGCTGCGCAATCAGCGATAAGAAGGATAAGGAAAAAACAAGATTGGCGAGTAAAAAACGCAGCATTAGCAGTTGGTTATATCACGTTGATTATCAGAAGTGAAATCGGTATAACTAAACCCGAATAGGAAAGTTAGGAACAATTGCTGAAATCTGTGTGGGAGGGCGATCGAAATTTCCCCGTGAATCGTTACAAATCAGCCACACACCGGCGGGCACTTTCTTTCCACAGCCGTTAACAACTTTCTCCATGCATTAACATACGTGGCACTATTTTGTGACCTTGAAACGTTATTTTATTTGTCATTAAAAAAATCTGACCCGTGCGCTTAAAGAGTTTAGAAATCAAGGGTTTTAAGAGCTTCGCCGACAAAACGACGCTCAACTTCGACGAGGGTATTACCGGTGTTATCGGGCCTAATGGCTGCGGTAAGAGTAATATCGTGGACAGTATTCGCTGGGTGATCGGGGAACAAAAGATCAGTCACCTGCGCAGTGAAAATCTCGAAAGCCTCGTGTTCAACGGATCAAAAACCCGCTCTGCCAGCGGACTGGCCGAGGTGAGCCTCACCTTCGAAAACACAAAGAACCTGCTGCCTACCGAGTTCAACACCGTCACAGTTACCCGTAAATTCTACAAGAGTGGCGAAAGTGAATACCGCCTCAACGACGTGCAGTGCCGCCTGAAAGATATCCAGAACCTGTTTATGGATACCGGTGTGAGCACCGACAGCTATGCCATCATCGAACTGGGCATGGTTGACGATATCATCAAAGACAAAGACAATAGCCGCCGCCGCATGCTGGAGCAGGCTGCCGGCATTTCCATCTATAAGACCAGGAAAAAGGAAGCCAAGAACAAACTCGAAGCTACCGAACAAGACCTGGCGCGCATCGAAGACCTGCTTTTCGAGATCAACAACCAATTGAAGAGTCTCGAGAACCAGGCCAAAAAAGCGGAAAAATATTACGAGATCAAGAAAGAATACCGCGAGCTGAGCATCGAGCTGGCTAAGGCTGCGCTGGAAGGATTTAACCTTACCTACAAAGAACTGAACGCGCAGACCGAAGCGGAAACAGACCGTCGTATTCAACTCGAAGCACAGATTGCGAGCGAAGAAGCAGCAATAGAACAGGAGAAAGTTGATTTTATCGAGAAAGAAAAAGAGCTGCAGGTCATGCAACACCAGTTCAATGAACTGTTGCAAACCCTGCGCAGCAAAGAGAACGAAAAGAACCTGGCACTGCAACGCCTCAATTTCCTGAAGGAAAAAGAAAACAGCCTGCAGGACTTTCTCGAAAAGAGTGAAGGACAACTGAAAGGTCTCGAAGAAAGCATCGAGTTCACACAACAGAATATTACCGAAGAGAAGAATAAACTGGAAGGACTGGAGCAGCAACTCGCTGACCTGAAAGCCGCTGTTGAAAGCAAGCGCGCCATCTTCGACGAAAAGCGTGCGCACGTGGATGAGCTGCGCAGCGAAAATCTTACCATCCAGCGCAACCAGTTTGAGGCGGAAAAGAAAGTTGCGGTAGCAGATACTTCTATCCAAAACCTGCAAAAGGCCATAGAGCAGATTGAAGAAGAGCGCGAGCTTCGCTACAGTCAGCTGAAACAACTGGAAGAGGAAAAAACCGAGAAGGAAGCCGAGCTCGAAAGCCGCCGCACCGACTTGCAACAATTGCAGGAACACCACGAACGCACCAAGGAGCAGATATTACAAACGCAGTCGGAACTGGAAGAGCTTCGCCAGCAACTGGCCGAAGAAAGCAGGAAGCTCGATGCGAAAAAGAACGAACACGACCTGCTGAAGAGCCTGATCGATTCGATGGAAGGCTATCCCGAGAGCGTGAAATTCCTGCACAACAATGAGGGCTGGAATCATAAAGCGCCCATTTTGTCGGATATCATTTATGTAAAAGAAGAATACCGCGCCGCCGTTGAAAACGTACTGGAGCCCTATTTGAACTACTATGTAGTAAATAACCTGCAGGAAGGTCTGCAAGCCATTCACCTGCTGGACGAGCATAAGAAGGGTAAAGCCAATTTCTTCCTGCTCGACAAGATCAATGGCCGCTCTTTCGTGCGCGTGCAGACAGAAGTGGAGATGCAGCAGAATGCCGGCGCCGACGTGGAAATCGTGCACTGGCCGCCCAACACCATTCCTGCTATGGAAGTGATTGAGGTAGATCCTCAATACCGTATGCTGGCCGAATACCTGTTGGGTAACGTGTTTATCGCGGAAAGTGAAGACGCGCTGGCCAACAGCAATGGCGCCATCGTGCTGGAAAAAACCGGTAAGTATGTAAAAGGAAAATACACTCTCACAGGCGGCAGCGTTGGTTTGTTTGAAGGTAAAAAGATTGGTCGCGCCAAGAACCTCGAAAAGCTACACGAAGAGATTGTGGCCCAGGAAGCCGTGGTGAATGAGCTGAAAGCCACCATCCAGAGCAAACACAACGAGGTGATCGGCTATAACGAACAACTGAAAGAAAACGCCATCAAACAGGCGCAGGAAGATATCAACCGGCTTACCAATACTGTATTCTCCATCACCAACAAAATAGAAAGTCTTCTCGGTCTGCAAAGTTCATCTCAAAACAGGTTGGAAGAACTGCAGGCGCAGATGCAGGAGACTGCGTCTTCTGTGGAAGGTACCCGCCAGGAATGGATGCAACTTGTGAACAGCCTGAACGAGCTGCGCGAGAAACTGAAAGGGGTAGAAGAAGAATACAAAGGCGCTGAAGAAGAGTATAACAACGCGCTGGCCAGCTTCAACGAGTTCAACCTGCAGGTAACCAGGCAGCATAGCAAGATTAATGCCCTGACGCAGGAATTTGAGTTCAAGAGTAATCAGTTGAACGATCTGCGCAACCAGGTTGACGCCAATGCCGTGCAGTTGAAACAAACCGTGGAAAGCATCAGTGAAAGTGAAGCTGCGCTGGAAAACGCAGAAAGCAACCTGGTAGAACTGATGCGCCGCAAAGAAGAAGAAGAACTGAAGCTGAACGAAGCCGACCAGGCTTACTATAACCAACGCAACGCGCTGCAGGAAAAAGAAAGTGAGCTGCGTCATAAGACAAAAGAAAAAGAGCAGGTAGAACATCTGCTGGCCGAGATTAAAGATAAGCTGAATGATCTGAAGCTGAGACTGGCTGGTATGAAAGAACGCCTGCACGTGGAATTCAGGATCGACCTGGACGATATTATCGAAGAAGAGCGTACAACTGACACTCCGGTTGAAGAGTTGCAGGAAAAATGCGATCGCATGAAGAAAAGGCTCGAAAACCTGGGCGAAGTAAACCCCACCGCTATCGAAGCCTTCCAGGAAATGAAGAAACGTTATGAATTCATCCTGGAGCAGAAGAACGACCTGGTGACTGCGAAGGAAAGCCTGATGCAGACCATCCAGGAAGTGGAAGCTACCGCCAACCAGCAGTTTCTCGATACTTTCAACAAAGTGCGCGAGAATTTCCAGAAAGTGTTCAAGGCGCTGTTCACAGAAGATGATACAGCCGACCTGATCCTGGAAAATCCCGAAAATCTTGCTGAGACCGGCATCGATATTGTGGCCAAACCCAAGGGTAAACGCCCGTCGTCGATTACGCAGCTGAGCGGTGGTGAAAAAACATTAACGGCCACTGCCTTGCTGTTCGCCATCTACCTGATCAAGCCCGCGCCCTTCTGTATCCTGGATGAGGTGGACGCGCCGCTTGATGATGCCAACGTTGGCAAATTCACCAACATGATCCGCAAGTTCAGCGAAGAAAGCCAGTTCATCATCGTCACCCACAATAAGATGACCATGAGCGCCGTGGACGTGATTTACGGCGTTACCATGCAGGAACCCGGGGTGAGCAAACTGGTGCCGGTGGATTTCAGATCACTGAATTAAGAGCACTTAGGTAAATAAAACATACCGCAGGATAAGATGTCAAGGGTAATACAAATGCATCAGTGTTTTTTTACATAAACATTGATCATTAAACCCGGAAACATGAAAAGTATAGTCTTATCTGCGGTATGTTTATTTTTTATACCGGCCTGTAAGAAGAATGGCGGCGCCAGCCGCGAAAAAGAGATCCTGCTCGCTGAAATAAAAATTAACGGACTAATCAGTAACAGGTTTACCTACAACTCCGAAAATCTCGTCAGCAAGATTGAAAGTTACAAGAATGACATCAACGACAATTCGCTGCAAGCGTATGTAGTGTGGGAGTATGGAGATAATAAACAGATCAAATTTTACACTGCATATGCATTACCTAACCATATTCCCGCGCAGAAGGTAGTCTTTAAGTACGATAGCCTGGACCAATTGGTGAGCGCCGAAGAATATAACCTGCTGGGACCCACGCCGCACCAATCCTTCAGCACTTTGCAGTTTACTTATAATGCGAAGGGACGGGTTATTAAAAAGCTGACCAGGAACAAAGACGGAGAGGCTACCAATCAAACCAACTATTCCTACTACGATGATGGTCACTTGAAAACAATTGAAGGTTGGTCGGCCAAGGACGGCGTGTTGTGGCTAAGCAGCCGCACTTCATTTTCCAGTCCCGGTAATTTCTTCCCTTTCGGTTTAGGTGATGTTGCTATCGTGATCGGTCCCGAATTCCTGGGTGGTCTGCAATCTGAAACACTTAACTACCGCTCATTTGATCAGAATGGCGGCATCATTACGGAGTTCAGTGAAATCATGTCGGCCCGCGAAATGAATGACAATGGCTCGTTGGCGAGACAGGTGGTCACCCGCAAATATGTAAAACCACAAAAGGATGATGCTTCCGAAGTATTGGAATTTGACTACATCATTCAATGATCAGCGAAAAAACCTTCATCACCTATAAATCTGGAACCATGCGGAATATATTTTTCTTTGCGATTTGCGTAATAGCCATGTGCGCTTGCAAAAAGGACTCAGGAAGTGGTGGCGGAAAGCCACTTTATCTACATAAGGTATTTATCGATGAGATGCTTACTGAAGAATACATTTATACAACAGATAAAAAGATCTCACGGTATAATATCTACAGTACCAATCTTGGGCAAAGTAATTTGTCGGCTTTCAGATTGTATGAATATACCGGCGACAGAATTACCGAGATGAAACAGTACAATAAGGATGGCGCGTTGAATTCCAGAAGGGTCATAAAGTATAACGATGCGGGCAACCCGACGCGCGTGGATCACTATTCCAATACGGAAGATGATATTGCCTTTTACTATGTGTTTCAATACAGTAACGGCCTGTTGACGAAGATTCAAAATTACCAACCGCCTGCCCAGGCTTCGGGACACACCATTAATACTTATGATGCACAAAACAGGCTGCACACCAGGAAGCGGTATACAACTTATTCAGGTAGTACCATATTGCTCGATAGCGCGGAATTTTCCTGGAGTAACAAGGATATGCCCGACCACTGGCATTTTTACGAATCCATGATGCTGAGCTTTCCGACAGAACGCACGCTGCAGTTGATGTTTGCTGATTCCATTTACACCTATGTTCCGAATACTCCTCCCATACTGACCAATTTTACCCTGTCGCAGAAAAAGTATAACGACCGCGGATATCTCGAAAGCCAGCAGGTTCATGTAAAAAGCGTGGCATTTACCACTGCGGAGCAAACCTTTAATTTAAAATACGAATACATAGAGTGAGGGTAGCAAGCGGAAATGTTGCAACATGCATTATTGGCCGCTTTCTGAAGATTGAATAATTTTAAAGACAACGCTTCACTTGCGACCATTAGCTGCTATACCCGTCATTATCATCGTGGCACTATGTAACGTTGCGCCATCGAATGCGCAGTTTCCTGGCTATCACGCACAACTGATTGACGAGAGATCGGGCGTGAAGACGGAATCAATAACGGGTTTCATGAAAGACCGGCAGGGCTTTCTCTGGATTTTATCCAGCGGTCATGTACAATGTTTCGACGGCAGGCAGGTGAAACTCTACAAACCCGACCGGCTGCTCACCAGTATCTATTGCGATGAATCAGGAACAGTATGGTGTTCGTCCACCCGCAATGTTTTTCGTTTCGGGAATGACAAAAAGGGATTTGAACTCGTGCCGCTCGACACCACCAATGCTTCTGTGGTAAGGCATCTTGCCGGCTGGCCAGATGGCCGCACAATAGTGGTGCGGCAGAAAGATTGGCTTTACTATGACAGCGCGAATCATCGGTTTGAAAGAATTATCGACACCTCCATTGAAAAAAGCCTGTTGCAATTGCTTTCGTTCGAACACGCCGCCAGCAATAGTTGGACAAAAGATTCTATTGCACTCCGCCATATCGCCGGCCGTATTCCTTATATGGTTGAACTGCACAGTATTTCGCGCATCATTACGCTTTCTGATAGTTGCATGCTGCTGAATGAACCACGGGCTCCCACCTTGTTTTATAAATTGGGGGAGAAGAAACCCGTAGAACTGCGCTCGTTGTTGAAAGTGGTTTTACCAAAATTCCCCTTACTGATAGTAAAAAGTGCCGCGGCTATTGGCAATAACAGATTCCTGCTTACTTCCAACCACGGCATCCATCAACTTGATCTGTCGGCCATGGAAATGCGGGAAGTGAAACTTTTTGTGAATGGCAAACCGTTGGAAAATGAAGGTTCGGCAGATCACCTCTACATCGACGATGAAGGGATGGCTTTTATGAAGCATGAAACGGGCATACTTGTCTTTCACACCCGTAAACCGTCCATCGGATTGATCCGGAATTTCAGAGTGGAACAGGGGCAAGGATTTAACAATGAAGTAAACGTATGTTATTACGATAATCTGAACAATCTCTGGTTTGCCACCCAGGCGGGCCTTACGCGCTGGAATTTGGGAACAAACACTTTCAAAACATTTTTTCCCGAGGTTTCAGATCCGCAGTTCAACAAAGCCATGTATTCATTGGTGTACGACGGCAGGAACTTTTTGGCAGGCAGCGCAGCATATGGACTATACGTTTTTGACCCCGCAACGGAAAAATTCAGACGTCCTGTATTAACGCAGAACGACAGTGTGGTTCGTCAAACCTTAATGAACGGCTCAGTCTGGGTGATAGTACCGATAGATACATTACGTTTCTTCATCAATATCGGTTCACGCTATTTTATACTGGATAAGAGAAATTATCATATCCGCGAAATACAATTAGAACGCACGGTAGGTCCTGCATTCACTGCGCTGCCCGCATCCAATGGCGATATATGGCTTGGAACTTTCCGTGGGTTGTATTGCCTCGACTCCAATTTTCGTATCAAACACCAGACCTCAGAGGCATTTTCACGGAGCCGGCACATCTATGCGCTTTGCGAGACAACGGATGGGAAAGTGCTGGTGGGTTCAAGAGGATTGTATGAAGCGCAGGTACAGGATACGAATCTGAATATGGTGCCCGTAGATAGTTTCTTGGCCGGTAAAGTGGTGCAAGTACTGTTTCGCGACAAACGCGGTTATATATGGATTGGTACTGACGATGCATTGTTTCGTTTCGACAGGCAGACCAGGTATATCCAGGCATTCAAAGGAGATGCCGTGCGCGTGAAAGGTTATAAGAATAACGGCGTTTTTGAAGCCCGGGATGGCACCATTTTCCTGGGTGGTTTTTATGGCGTCAACTATTTGAAACCCGACGCCATGCCGCTCAAAGAAACACCGCTCGATGTATTTATTACCGGCTTTACAGTCAATGATGATGACAGTTCGTTTAGTCCAGCTGCGAATAAGGCGTGGAGTCTGAAACATAATCAAAGTTCCATTGCTATTGAATTTACTGTGCCCTATTTTGAAAGTTCGGTTGCGCCATCTTACCGCTACTGGCTGCAAGGCGTAGATAAACACTGGATAGAAGCTGGTAATGCCAGCCAGGTTCGTTATTCATCTTTATCACCCGGTGATTACTCATTTAGAGTAGCGGCGAGCGTGGATGGCATTCATTGGTATGAAAACAAAATTCCCTTGCAGTTTTCCATCACCATACCCTGGTGGCAGACCTGGTGGTTCAGGGCTGGCCTCCTGCTGGTGGCCGCGGGCATCGGTGTGGTGATATATCAATGGAGAAAAAAGGGCAAACAGGCGAAAGAGGTGCGCAAGATGATCGACTATTTTGCGATCAGCGGATACGAACATTCTTCGGTGGATGATATACTCTGGGATATTGCGCGTAATTGTATATCGCGGTTGAACTTTGAGGACTGCGTAATTTATACCATCGACGAAGAGCGCGGCGTGCTGATGCAAAAAGCGGCTTATGGTCCCAAGAGTCCCAAAGCATTCGAAATATTCAACCCGATTGAAATACCTATTGGCAAAGGCATCGTCGGTTCGGTGGCACAAACCGGTAAACCCGAGATCGTACCCGACACTTCCCGCGACCCGCGTTATATTATTGATGACCGGGCAAGACTTTCTGAAATCACCGTGCCCATTATTCACGAAGGAAATGTAATAGGCATCATTGACAGCGAACACCGGCGTCAAAATTTTTTCAAACCCTGGCATGTGCAGGTTTTGCAGACCATTGCGGGTCTTTGTTCCGCGAAAATATCCCGCGGCATGGCCCTCGACGCCATGCGCAAAAGCCAGTTGCAACTGATGGAGCTGAACATGAAAATGGCGGAATCGAAATTTCTCAACCTGCGCCTGCAGATGAATCCGCATTTTCTCTTTAACTCACTCAGCAGTATTCAACACCTGGTAGTATCGCAACAAACGACGCGCGCCTACAGATACCTGACCGTTTTTTCAAACCTGCTGCGCAACCTGTTGCAATACGCTGAAGCCAATTTTATTTCTCTGGAAAAAGAAATGACCATGCTGCGTATGTACCTCGACCTGGAAACGCTTCGCTTCGACGACTCATTTAGCTACACCATCGAGGTGGATGAAAGCCTTACCCAGGAAGATGTGTTGCTGCCTTCGCTCATGGTGCAGCCTTTCGCAGAAAATGCCATCTGGCATGGACTGATGCCCAGGGAAGATGATAAAAAGCTGGATATCCGTTTTAACAATCATCACGACGAATACCTCACCTGTATCATTGAGGACAATGGCATTGGACGAAAAGAAGCCGCTGCGATCAGGCAGAAGAAAATTTCATCGCGCGTGCATGAGAGTAAAGGCATCCGCATTATTGAAGAGCGGCTGAGTTTGCTGCAACGCAAGACAGGCAAGCCCGCACGTGTTGACATCATAGATAAGTACGATGATGCGGGCGGCGCCGCGGGAACAAAAGTGGTGATCGTAATTCCGTTTTACAACAAAGAGGAAGTATGATTAAAGCTTTGATAGTTGATGATGAAAACACTTCCATCCAACTGCTGGAGTGGTTGCTGAGTACACACTGCCCTGATGTAACCGCCATCAGGAAAGCGCGCAGCGTTAGTGAAGCCATTCCGATCATCAAGTCATTTCATCCCGATATTCTCTTTCTCGACATACAAATGCCGCATCAAAGTGGTTTCGAACTGTTGTCGACAATAGACAAGTGGGACTTCGAAGTAATTTTCACTACCGCTTACAACGAGTACGCCATCATGGCCATTCGCTTCAGCGCACTCGATTACCTTTTAAAACCCATTGACCAGGCAGAATTGGTACAGGCCATTGAACGCTTTAAAGTAAAGCGCATGTATGCGCCCGCGGGACAGGAACTATTCCGCAATTTCATCCGTAATATCAGCGGCCACGAAAAGGAAGAATTTAAATTAGCCCTCACAGGCTCCGGAGAAATCCGCTATGTGAAAGTGCAGGACATCATAAGACTCCAGGCCGAACGCAATTACACGCGTCTCTATTTCATCAACAACAAGACCTTCCTTTCCGCCAAAACCCTCAAAGAATACGAAGAGCTTCTCCAGGGACACCGGTTTATCCGCGTCCACAAATCCCACCTCATCAATCCCCGCTTCATGACCCACTACGACCGCGAAGGCTGGTTATGGCTCGAAGACGGTAGCAAGGTAGAAGTGTCGCGGAGGAAGAAGGAGTTGGTGCTGAGGTGGAGCAGAGGAGGACAGGGGAATTGAATTTGAATTTGAAATTGAAATTGAATATGAATATGAATGTGGAGAATGTGCTGTGTTCTTGCTTTTCTGATTGAGTGGGGAAGTAAAATGGTCGTGCCTGATTTTTTTGTCAGGAAAGTTTATTTTTTTCAGTGAGTTTCTTTTTGGCGGCCCATGCGCTCAGTTGGTGGAGAACAGGTGATAATTCGCGTGCAATATCGGTGAGGGTATATTCTACACGGGGAGGAACTTCGGGGTAAACTGTCCTTTTTATCATTCCGTCTTTTTCGAGATTTTTTAGTTGTAGTGTAAGCATTCGCTCTGTAATCATGGGGAACTTTTTCTTCAGGTCACTGAACCTGAATGTGCCTTTTTCAAGTGTGCCCAGGATCTGCAATTTCCAGCGGCCGCCAATTTTACTGATGGCATAGCTGAGATCGCATTCTGTAAGAAACTCTTCATTCCTGGTAAAAGTGGAAGTTATTTTTCTGTGTGACATACTTACAAAATTGTTTGTTGCCTACAATTGATTTCAGGTTATCTGAAAATTTTCACGCGCAGTTAGCTTTGCTGCGCAAAACTTCAATTCTTTAATAACAAAATTTATTGGAAATGGATTTGTATTTAAAGGGAAAAACAGCGGTAGTAACAGGTGCCAGCCAGGGATTGGGCAGGGCTATTGCCAGGGAGCTTTCACTGGAAGGTGTGAAAGTGTTAGCCGTAGCCAGAAATGAAGCACTGCTAAATAGCCTGAAAGCCGAAATCATTTCCTCGGGAGGCGTGGAGCCTATATTGCTGCAGCAAGATTTGACTGCCACCGATGGTCCGGAAATAATTGCACGCAAAGCCCTGTCTGTTTTTGATAAACTGGATATACTTATCAACAATGCAGGAAAAAGCCGCCCCCAGGATGTGGTCGGAGATGAAGCAGAATGGGAAGCCGGTATGAACCTGGATTTTATCCGGCACAGACAACTTACCCAACAACTACTACCGCATATGATGAGTCATCGCAACGGCAATATTCTGAATATTACCAGCACTTACGAGCTACGCTCTGTGAACGTATCGGCGGTTGCCAAAGCCAGTATTACGGCCTGGTCAAAGCAGCTGGCTTCACAACTGGGTAAATATGGAATCAGGGTTAACTGCCTTCAGCCAGGTCTTATTTACACAAACAATATCCGTCCATATTTTCCCGAAGAAGAACGCAAAAAATTTGCAGAAGCTGAAATTCCCCTCGGCGATTTCGGCACTCCCCAGGATATCGCTAACGCAGCAGTTTTCCTGGTCTCCCCAAGAGCAGGTTATATTACCGGTGCTGTGACAGTAGTGGACGGCGGAATGAGAAGACATCCATTCTAATTTCATATCCTTCTCATTCAAATTCCCTGTTCAAATTCAAATTCAATATTCTTCATTCCCCATGTCCTTCCACCGCCATCGTGCCGAGGTCCCGGTCAAACAAATACATCCCGCCTTTGTCTTCGCCGATGAGATTCAGCTTATCGAGGATGTTGCGCGCGAGAGTTTCCTCTTCAATTTGTTCGGTTACGTACCACTGCAGGAAGTTGTGGGTGGTATAATCTTTTTCGTGGATGCAAAGCTCCACGAGGGCGTTGATCTCGTTGGAGACTTTTATTTCGTGAGAGAGGACTATATCGAAAATGGCGTTGACGCTTTCGTAGTCTTTGGGCGGGCTTTCCAGGCCGGGTACGATGGCATGGCCGCCGCGATCGTTGATGTAGTGAAAAAGCTTCAGCATATGCATCCGTTCTTCGTCGGAGTGTTTGTACAGGAATTTGGCCACCCCGTTGTAGCCCTTTACTTCGCACCAGGAAGCCATGGCGAGGTAGTACATGGATGCATATCCTTCAAGGTCGATCTGGCGATTCAAGGCCGCTTCAATTTTACTGGAGATCATAGATAGATTTTTTGGCAACTTTAAGATACGGATATTTGCGCTCAAATTTTTTAGTATGCGCACAATTGTGCTTCTGATAGCTTCAAATATTTTCATGACTTTCGCCTGGTACGGACACCTCAAACACAAAGCCATTCCGCTCTGGCAGGCCATACTGGTAAGCTGGGGCATCGCATTTTTTGAATATTGTCTCATGGTACCCGCCAACCGCTGGGGCTATGCGTCGGGCTTCAACGGGTTTCAGCTGAAGATTATCCAGGAGGTGATAACGTTGATCGTGTTCGCGGGTTTTGCCGTGCTTTACCTGCGCGAGCCTTTTCACTGGCGTTACATGGTGAGCTTTGCGTTTTTGATGGGGGCGGTTTATTTCATGTTTTATAAGCCAGGCGCTCCCGCATTTCACTAACAGCAGGCTTACCGCTTTTTGCCTGCCGGTTTTACATCATCCAGTTTGCCAATTAATCCGTTGGGTCCGGCAAGGAAAACGGCTTTGCCTTTTTTTGCCTTGCGGCAAACATGAAAACCGTCGGTGGAAATGTTTCGCCAGGTCATACCGCCGTCGTCTGAAACATCCACGCCGTTCAGGCCGCAACTGAGTAGTTGTTTACGTGAAATATATACCACACAACTGCGATAGCCGCCCGGCGGGATAGTGGGGCTTGTCCAGGTGGCGCCGCCATCCCGGGTGATGAAGCAGTTCTTGGTAGTGTCGTCAGGATTGGCAAAATCGCCGCCCACTACTATGAAATGCTCACCGGCTCGTTTATGGCCTGATCGTACAGCTATCGAATTGGCGCCGGTGCTTTCTTTGCCTTGCACAAGAGGGAGCAGCCTGCCGCCCGAATCATCGTGTAAGCGGCTAACGAGGCCCCCGGTGACGAATAAGAAATCGTTGTTGGTGAAATAGTGAATGTTGGTGCCGCTGGCGGCAAAACAACCTTCGCCGGTCATGGCATTTGACTGCAGTACCGAGGGTACCGGTTGCCAGGTATTGCCGCCGTCTCTCGTTTTGGCGATAAACATTTTACCATTGATGGGATCGCCTACGACAATTCCATTTTTCCGGTCGTAGAAATCCATCGCGTCGAGGAACATGCCTTTAGTGGAATCGCTGAAAACAAGCTGCCACGTGACGCCGCCATCGGTGGTCTTCAGCATCTGCGCCGGTTCATCCACTGCCATAACGATGGCGGTCTTAGCATCGAACGCTTCAATATCGCGGAAATCTCTTTTTTCATAACCCGGTACCGTCATCCAGTTCCAGGTGGCGCCGCCATCGACAGAGAGGCCCACGGTGCCGCCGCTGCCGCTTGCCCAAACGATTTTATCAGTAACCACGCTCAGGCCGCGGATAGAACTCTTGGTTCCACTGTTGAATACGAAGACGCCCTGGGAAAAAGAAGCTATAGGAAAAATGAAAAAAAACAGAATCAGATGGCGTTTGCCCATAGGCTTAAGTTTAAAATTCCTATTCCAAGATAATGGGTTTTTTCTCATCCTTCCATTTTTCTATGCCCCCATCCAATTCATATACCATGGAAAAGCCTTTCTTCCGCAGGAATTCTGCAGCAGCATGACTGCGTACCCCGGCGGCGCAATAGACGTACACCGGCCTGGAAGGATCCAATTTCTTAGAAGCGATTTTTCCAAATTGCTCTTTCTTTTTCCAATCAATCAGCAGGGCATTCTTCACGTGACCCTTTTTGTATTCTTCCGGGGTGCGCACATCCACCAGTTGGGCGTCTTCGCTGGCAATGGCTTTTTCAAATGCTTCGGGCGACAGCAGAGTGGTGTCGGTTTGGCTGAATGCAGTGGTAGTGGCAAACAGCAATATGTATAAGGACAGAAATTTCATTTTGGAAATTTTGATAAATGTACCGAAATGATCACGGATTTGAGGAGGATTATGGCAACCAAAAAGAGAACCCTTGCCCGGTTAGGAGCAAGGGTCTCAATTTTTTCAGTCGATCTACCAACAGTGAACTTTTTCAAAGGATTTGGATTCTCAATTCAGTTGCTTGGCTGTGGGTTTCCAGGATATCGACCGGGCATTCATAAGATCTTGGATCAGTTCTTACAGGTTATTGGATTTATAATCTCTTGGTTTTTTCACCAGTTATTTGAATTCTTCAACTCCTGGCGGCGCTTACGCGTTCATAGGATAAGGTCTGTATTGGTTTTCTAGTCAAATCAAGTAATCGGTTTTCAGGACACTGGACCTTTCTTTATTGGATTTGGATTTTAGCACAGGTCTTTAACGAAAAACCTGTCGTTGATATTGGATTCAGTTTCTCCGGATATTGGATCAATTATCTGCCTCAAAAATAGCCGTTAACGAGGCTTTAACATAGAGCAATTCTGCCCCTTTTTTGATCTTCAGTTATTACGTTGCCATTCGTAAAACCAGCTTACCTCCATGTCGAGGTCCCCATTTGCCCTGGCGTAGAACTACGGATTTTATAAGGAATACTCCTAAGTTTTCTAAGGGTTTCCTACTAAAAAACCCGGCTAAACTGTTTTTGCTTAGCCGGGCCATGTCACATATGGAATCCAATAATATTTCCCTAGAATCCCTTTTTGCCGGATTTCAGAGGGGGTAAAATGAAGTCGTCGAGTGCACTTTTCTGCGCTATCATTTTCTCAATATCCTCGACTTTCCGGGGCGCGCTGGCCGATAACAGTTCATAGTCTTTTTCTTTTATCAGTATGTCGTCTTCAATACGCACCGCGATGCCCCACCATTTTTCGTCGCAGGGGCTGCCTTCCGGGATATAGATGCCCGGTTCGATGGTGATGACCATGCCTTTTTTCAGTTTCTGGTAGGTGCCGCGGTCGTGCACGTCCAGCCCGATATGATGGCCAAGCCCGTGGGGATAATACTTGCTCACCTCGTTCTTCGATTTGATGATGCCGAGTTTCAGCAAGCCTTCAGCAATCACTTCACGGGCGGCATTGCTGATCTCGGACCAGCTGGAACCTTCGCGGCAGAGTTTGAAGGCGGCTTCCTGGGCCTGGTACACTATTTCATAAATGGTTTTCTGTTCAGGGCTGAACTTGCCATTGGCTGGAATGGTGCGGGTTACGTCGGCGGTATAGCCATGATACTCGGCGCCCACGTCCATCAGCACCATCTTGTTTTGAACATGCAGTTTATCATTCTCCTGGTAATGCAATACGCAGCCATTATTGCCAGCGCCAACGATAGAAGGGTAGCCCCAATGTTCGGCGCCGTATTTTTTATGTACAAATTCGTGAATACCCTGCAACTCTCTTTCAGACATGCTGGGTTTGATGGCTTTCATCACTTCCACCTGTCCGGCGCAGGAAATCTCGATGGCCTTGCGCAGCAGCACCAATTCTTCTTCGGTCTTGATCTCGCGCAGCGAGGCGGTTATCTGCTGAAAAAGATCATAGGCAATACGCGGGTCGCGCGTGCCCGGGGCGGGCATGCCGATTTTACTCTTCAACTGTTCCAGCAAATCGTATAAATCGGCGGGATCCTGCTGCGAATTCGCAACGTCTGTTGGAATTCTGTCCATTATTATTTTATCAAACTTTGAAAAATCGACGGGGAAATCTTTGAAAGCTTCTCCATTATAAACATTGGAAATCTTCAGTTTTTCCTTCACACCTTCCACGCCCAGCCTGCGGCCGGTCCATTGTTCGGCGCGTGGATTTCTTTTCTGAACAAAGAACACCTCATTGTAGGTTTTGCCATCAGCGCCAGTCTGGGGCTCTTTAAACACCAGCAACAATGAATGAGGCTCTTTGTAGCCGGTGAAATAATAGAGGTCAGGATTCTGGTGATATACATAATCCACATCATTGGAGAAGTTGCGGACAGGATAAGCGGTGATAATGGCTACGGAATTGGCCGGCATTTTAGCCCGCAGTGAATCGCGGCGTCCGGCATGAAATTCGGGGGTCAGGTAATCATCGGGCAGGTCATCTTGCGCATAGGCGGGAACCACTGCCAACAAAAAAAACATAACGATGCTGGTTATACGCATATTAGGTCAGTTTTAGGATGGATAAATATAGGGGTTTTGTTTCGGGTTTCGGGTTTGGGGTCGGGGGTTTGTGAGGAGTGGCGGAATTTTGGGACGGGTGAGAAGGATGAGAAGGAAAGGGAGGAGGGGAGAAAGAATCAATCCAGATACCAAAAAACCGAAATCCTCGCCGTATTTTATGCAAAACCGCTTTAAAGTACTAATACCTGAATTAGTGGTATGCGGACAATATTTGATGGTTTTTCAACGATTTTAAACCATAATTAACTACGTGAAAAACCTTATTTATGAAATAGTGTCCGTGCTGGCGATCGTTGCCTATTTTGTACCGCTGGCAATAGTGTTACTGAAAAAGATGTGGCAGGTGACCCCTTTCCTGCTTTTTGCTTTGTATTGGGTGGTGGGCGGACTGGTAAACCTGACAGACTATGCCGGTTTCAGTTCAAGAACCAGCGAGATCATCACCGTTGTATACAATATTCTTGATATGCCGGTGGTGATGTTCATTTTGCATAAGACCACCTCATCGCCTGGTGTCAGGAAAGTTACCGGCGTGGCGGTGCCTGTGTTCCTGGCCGCTGAAATTGTGAACAGTATTATACGCGGGCTCAACTACGAGGCCATTAAATACACGCTGGCAGTGGGACTGCTGCTGGTGCTGGTACTTATTGTCTGGGAAATCATCCTATACCTACAAAAAATTGAGCACACGGGGCGCGAGCGGGGATTGTTGTTTATATACGCCGCATTGCTGTTTGAATACGGCACCTATATCATCATCTATATTTTCGATTACTACCTCCAGCACATTTCATCAACGGTTGACAATTACCTGGTGTATTACGTTTCTTCGCTCATAGCTATAGTGATAGCCACCTGCGGGTATCTTACCAAGGGAATTAATAAGAAGCCGGGATTCCTGAACAGGTCTTTCGAGCCTTAAACATTAATGATGGCGTAAGCGGTTTCGCTCACATAAGGACCGCCGGGATAGCGCGCCGTGTAATCGAGGTTAATCCAGTATTGACCATTCTCTTCGTGGTAGTACATGTTGTCGATAGCTTCGTTGCCGAAGAGATGGATGATGGCCTGCTGCATTTTTTCAAACGCTTTCTGGTCGCCGCAATACAGCTCGGGGTATAAATGCCCGTCGGTAAGCACCATGCGGCAGCGCCCGCCGATAGCTTTCATGGCCGACACCATCAAAATAGCATGATCATCGCAGTCGCCCCCCAGTCCGTTGAGGATGGTCTCGCGAGGCGTCGCGAAATATTCATCACGCTCAGAATCGGGCACGTATTTGAAATTGGAGTTGATGTACTTGAACAGCGAGAGATATCTTACAATGCCGCCGTACTTCACGTGGTACTCGTCGAAATTCTCGAGTGAATGCTTTACGGCAAAATTCCTGACGAGTGAATCTTTATAATTCACTTTCGACTGAAGCGCTTTGGTCGTCTTGGTGAGCGGTCCTTCGAAGAAGGTGGGTGTTACCACCAGGTCAATCTCTTTGTCAGCTTTTTTACCCCAGTTGTTCTCCACCATGGTGCGGTAGTCGTGCAGCATGCTCCCGAAACCATATCCATTGGTGAGTTGATTATAGAGCAGAACAAGTATCAGCAAACCTGCGGCAGGAATAATCAAGAAGCGGAACAACCGGAGAATAAGCCAGGTGGCGGCGCCGGCCAGGACGATAGAGATGGCCAGGTCCAGGTTCCAGTTGCCTACAATCATTGGGGGAATATAGCGGTTGATCAGGGGAGCCAGGGGTAAGATGGTCAATATACTGATACAAATCACCAGGAACTTCCTCGTCAGCCTATGCTTGTCCTCCTTTACCACTTTTACTTGAGTCTCATTCATAGCACGACAAATTAACCACTGAACGTAAAATTGAGCCTAATCCGTTTATGGCAAGTGTTAAAACTTAACCGGGGAAACGAAACGAATATAACGAAAACTGGGGGAAGTTCAGCGGTGGTGCAGGGTGTACGGAGCAGAGTTTCGGGTTTCGGGTTCTTTGGATTGATTGGCGATCATATAGCGCGGCAGCAACCCCCGGCCCGAAACCCGAAACCTCGCTAATCATCATCCTCTCCATAGTACGCATCCTGGTTATCATTATATACCGATTCCCATTCTTTCACTTTGTCATCGCTTAAGAGTTCCAGGATATCGTGAATAGGAGCGTTTTTCTTTTTCCATTCAAGGACGGGGCCTTCATCGTAACGGGTAACATACAGGCATTGATCTGTTTCCACCGTGATTTTGATGAGTGTTACAGGGTCTTCTTCTTTTTCCTGTATCAGGTAATGACAGCCGGGCTCTAACAAAGCATACGAATACATACGTTCCTCCACCGTTTAAAAGTTTTTTAAAAAAGAAGAATCAACAGGTTGCAAGCAGCGAACTAATGGGCAGTAGTAATGCCTGAATTTAATGGTTGGGTAGTAATAACTACAACAAAAGGCGTGGGTTGGTTTCACACGAGGTATCGGACAGGCCAAATTTAGGATAAATAATAACATGGGCTTGTCCGGCACGGCACCCGCCGAAAATTTTGTGCTTTGTTAACGTGAGGGCATTGAGAGTCAATGTTTTAGGCGGAGATGCTTTTAATATGGGAGTTTGGGAAAGTAAGAGCTTGAGGGAGAGGAGGTTGGGGACCGAATCGGTGGCTCACCCGCGGGATTGGCACAGAATACATCGCTTACGATATCTTCGGCGGCGTGATGGTCGCGCACGAGGCGATAGGCAAAGCGGACCAGCTTTGGATGAAATTTTTTAAAGACCCGCTTAATGGAACAGGAAGATGAAAAGTGCTGCATAGCGCGTATGATTTTAGGGTGGGCAGCAGAATTAAAGGTGTGCCTCTACTGGCAAATGCAGGTTAACAGCAGGAAAAAGGGACAAGCATAACCGTTATGTTTGATGTTTAATGGCATCTGTGCTAAACGGATACTATCGCAATTAATTAAAAAAAATGTCAGTAGGGCAGTGGCCCCACAAAATTTAGATGGTTTTCGAGGATATTACCCCGTTATTGATACTTAAGCAATGAAAAGCGGAGAAGATAAAGAACGCTTAAAAGAGTTTGGGAAAAACTTGAAAAGGATCAGGGAAAGTAAAGGCTACAGCCTCCGCAGCCTGTCCTACGAATGTAATATTGACTACAGCGATATCGGTAAGATCGAACGCGGTGAGACCAATATTACACTCCTTACCTTTTTGCAGTTAGCAGAAGCATTGAAAGTGTTTCCTTCCGAATTGCTTGATTATATTAAACCAAAAGACAAAGAATAAAAGAAAGGTCCTGTTGGTGAGGCAGGACCTTCTGACCCAAACGTACAAACGGTTACCGAAATCTTCCGTTCTGTTCTTAAAACTTATTTCCCTAGTTTTTATTTAATGAAAATGCATCGGCAGTACTGCGCGCGGTGTGAATTGTAATTTTTTAGAGGTAAGCTGAATGGTTCGCCCGGCGAAAAACTATTTCCCAATTTGTCCAATTTTTTCCCCGCGCTCTTACATCTCCATCTTTCGCCGCTGGCATAAAAGTTTTTGCTTCAATAATAAACAAACCACTATGGCACGTGCTATCTGGAGCGGGGCCCTCGCTTTCGGCCTCGTGAATATTCCCGTAAAAATATTCAGCGCCGTACAGGGCAGTGAGCTCGACCTCGACATGCTCGACAAGAAAGACCATTCCAACATTCGCTATAAGCGCGTAAACGAAAACACCGGCAAAGAAGTGGCCTGGGAAAATATCGTGCGCGGATATAAATTCGATGACAAATACGTAGTGCTCGAGGAAGATGATTTCGCCAAAGTGCGTCCCGAGAAAAATAAACTGATAGAGATCACCGATTTCGTGGAAGAATCGGAAATTGATCCCGTGCTGTTTGAAATGCCATATTACCTGGCGCCCG
Source organism: uncultured Chitinophagaceae bacterium (assembly GCA_937958995.1). Taxonomy (GTDB): domain Bacteria; phylum Bacteroidota; class Bacteroidia; order Chitinophagales; family Chitinophagaceae; genus CALCIN01. The sequence goes on along the minus strand of CALGAP010000007.1, from coordinate 92,671 downwards.
AAAAACAAGGCATGAAAGCCTATAACCTGTTGCGCGACGCCCTGGTTAAGACCGGCAAGGTAGGTCTGGGTACCTATGTGCTCAGGAACCGCGAAAGCCTTGGTGTGATCATTCCCAAAGGCGACCTGCTGATCCTTAACAAGATTCGTTTTGCCCAGGAAATCCGTAATCCGAAAGACATAGACGTAGACGTAAAGGCCAGCAAGCCACAGGAGCTGAAAATGGCTATTGCCCTCATCAACCAGCTTTCTGAAAAATTTGATATCAAATCGTATAAAGACACGTATTCCGACGAGCTGATGAAACTGATTGAGAAGAAAGCCAAAGGCAAACGCGTCGCTACACCTAAGCTGCGCGTGGTGCATAGTCGCAGCCGCGACCTGATGAGTCAGCTGAAAGCAAGTCTTGACAAAAAAGAAAACGGCAAGAGAACAACCAGCCGCTCTTCTGGCACACGCCGCAAGAAAGCCTCGTAGAAGACTGAAGACAGAACAGGGAATTTGAACCAGGAATTTTGAAGGATATATATAGTAACTTCGAACTTCAAATTTGAACTTCCCTGTTCAATCTTCAATCTTTAATCCCGGTCATTATGGAGACATTAAACCTTATTGAACTACTGCACGACCTGGCAACTATCAATCTCGAAAGGGCCAGGGCTTATGAGGAGGCCTCTCTTCAGAATCACCTTTATGATGTGGAACTCAGGACCACCTTTGCGTTGCTGGCCAACCAGAGCCGGCAGAACAGCTATATGCTGAAATTGCAACTGGAAAAACTGCTGGCAAAGAATGGCGGCACACAGCCGGCACCTGGTGAATTGTATTCGAGGTGGAAAAGCGATACAGGTTATTTTACAGGAACCAACCGCGAAACCTTACTCGATAGTTGCGAAGCCGGGGAGACGCTGATGGTTGACCTGTATGAAAAAGCATTGGAGAATCCGCTGCGCCCTGAAATGCGTGAATTGCTGGAAGGTCAATGGCGGGGACTGCAAAGTTCCTTATCCACCGTAAAAAAGATCCGCGAACTGGGAAGCACGCCCAAGCCTTTTGGCCGCAGGTTTTAATCCTGCGGCACCATCTTACTGAGTTTTGATAATACTTTTTCCAGGTCGATCCCCGCGCCCATCACGGGTTTCCAGATATCGCCCACTTCTTTCAGGCGGTCGTGAATGTTGAAGATGTTGAAATCCTGGATGGATAGTCCTTTCTTTACTTCATCCCAATGCAACGGAGTGGATACCGTGGCCCCGGGTTTGGGGCGAACCGAATAAGGCGCGGCCACTGTTTGTACGGTGCGATTTTGCAGGTAATCGAGGTAAATCCTGGTCTTGCGTTTCGCCGGACTTCTTTCAAGACTCGTGAACGAAGGAATTTCATGATGTACCTGCGTCACCACCAGTTCTGCCAGCTGGCGCGATTGATCGTAGCTGTATTTTGCCCCGAGGGGTATATAAATATGCAGACCGGTAGATCCCGATGTCTTGCAATAGCTTTTCATACCGAGTTCATCCGCCACTTGTTTTACCACCAAAGCTGCTTCAATCACTTTGTCGAATGAGATCTTGCCCGGATCGAGATCGATCACACACCAGTCGGGATTGTCGGGATGATGAATGGTACTGAGCCACGGATTAATCTCAATGCAACCGAGATTGGCCAGGTACAACAAACTGGCCTCGTCGGTGCAAACAAAGTATTGTCTTTTCTTCCCTTCCGTTTCACTGACATAAGGATATGTCACCGCCCAATCAGGCGCTTTTCCGGTTACATCTTTCTGGTAAAAGCCTGGCTTGCTGATGCCATCGGGATTGCGATTGAGCGATTGCGGACGATCTTCCAGGTAGGGGAGAATATAGGGCGCCACCATATGATAATAGGTGATCAGGTCGCGCTTCATGATTTTCTCTTTCGGCCAGTAGATTTTGTTGAGGTTGGTAAAGCTGAGTTCTTTGTCGTTTACAGTTATCTTTTGATTCTTTGCGTCGGGATCGAGAAAATTTTCGCGCAAAGGCGCAAAAGCGCGAAGATTACTGGGCGCCTTTGCCCCTTTACGCGCTTTTTCTTTCGCATTATTTTGCGTGGTGCCCTTTGCTTTGCGCGCCACCTTCGTCACACTTCTGCTTTTCGCCCCCGCCTTTCGCGCCGTCTTGCTGGCAGCCTTTTTCCCCGATTTTGGTTTTGCGCTCTTCTTTCCTGTGCTCTTCTTTTTCACGGCCCTTACACGCTTTTTCCCCGCCGCGCCCGCGGTTTTCTTCGCGCTCCTGGCGCCCGTTTTTGTCAGCGGGACTGCTTTTTCTCTTTTCACTTCGCTTGGTTTTTTATCTTCACACAGACCGAGAAATACCGGGATGCGCATTACGTTTTCCTGTGTCCATTCACCAAATTTTATCTCGCATACCAGCTTAGGTTTTATCCAGGTGCAGGGCATGTTGGTCTTTGGCTTTGTATCGAAAGGATGTTGTTTCACAATCAGCGGCTTCATCTTCTTATAGAGATCCGCCTGCAGTTTTTCCGTAAAGCCAGTGCCGGTATGACCGGCATACTTCAACTTACCATCTTCATACACACCCAGCACCAAAGCTCCGAAATATTTCCGCGACCGGCGCGGCTCTGTAAAACCACAGATGATTGCTTCCTGCTGGCGGTGCGCTTTGACCTTCAGCCACTGCTTTGTGCGAAGGCCGGGATGATAAGTGCTGTCGGCTTTCTTAGCCATAATACCTTCCAATCCCTGCCGTTCGGCTTCATCATAAAATGCAGTTCCCTGTCCCCGCAGGTGGTCGCTGTAGCGAAGAATATCGCTTTCGGGAATAATTTGCTGCAGTATTTCTTTTCGTTCGGTTAGCGGCAATTCAGTGAGGTCTTTACCATTCAGCCAGATTATGTCGAAGATATAGTAGACTAATTGACCAACCCCGGTTTTCTGGTATTGTTGCAGCAACTGAAAATCTCCTTTACCCTCCTTGTCCACCGAAACAATTTCACCGTCCAGCACTACGTCCATATTCAACTCCTTCAGTGCATCCGCAACAGGCCTGAACTTTTGATTGAAGGAAAGATTGTTGCGCGAAAGCAAATTCACTTTTCCTTTCTCAACAAATGCGAGCGCGCGGTAGCCATCCCATTTTATTTCATACAACCAGTCATCATCATCGAAGGCTTTGTCGGTAAGAGTGGCGAGCATCGGCGTGATACCCTTAGGAATTTTAGCGCGGGTGCCTTTTTTTGCCGAACTCTTCCTGTTACTCTGCCATTCGTTAGTGCTTTCCTTCGCCACTTGTTCCAGCTTCATACCCGACTGCACCGATTTATCTTTTTTAGTGACATCCGTTGTTTTTGCGAACTTATCCTTCTTCTTGATCAGCAACCACGCATTTTCCTCGCGTCCTTTTATATGCACCAGCGCGTACGCGCCTTTCAGTTTTTGCCCGTGTAAAATAATTTTCAAATCACCTTTATGCAGTTCCTTCAGTAGCTCTTTTTCCTGCTTCTTCAAGTCGCCATCCACTTCCACGTAGGGTTCATACGTGCCTTCGTCCCACACTATCACCGTGCCAGCGCCGTAGTTGCCGGCGGGTATGATGCCTTCAAAATCCTTATAGTCGTAGGGATGATCTTCCACCATCATAGCCAGGCGTTTATCATCGGGATTGAGAGATGGTCCCTTGGGCACGGCCCACGATTTCAACACACCTTGCATCTCCAGCCTGAAGTCGTAATGCAGGCGACTGGCCGCATGTTTCTGTACCACGAAATGGAGCGCGCCATTGGAGGCTTTCTTTTTGCCGCTTGGTTCGGGCGTTTTCCTGAACGAACGTTTTTTCTTGTACTCGGTTAGTGCCATTGTGCTTAGTTGATATCGCCCATCTTTTGCCGCAACTGTTCAACCACTTCATTCAATTGCCGCGGATCCATGATCTCGTGGTCGCCGGTCATTTCCCTTTCCTTGAAAAGCACATCGCCGTTCTTCGATAGTGTGAAGAGGTATTTTTCCTTATCAAATACATCGTACACTATATAGTCGCCGTAATCGCGTTCTTTCAAGGTGCAATGCAATTTCTTGTTGTCGAGATCAATCTCGACAGTCTTTACCTGCAGTTCTTCCATAACAAGAGTTTTTATTGGAAAATGGCCTGCTCTTCGCGTTCTTCCACGGGAATTTTCTTGATGAATTCATCATAACTGTTATCATCCACGGTGCTGTACACACCATAAGCATCCATCGAATAGCCGGTGAGTCCATCCCTTGTCTGGATGATGCAAATAATAGAAGAATCCGCAGGATCCGACTCACCTTCAAAGCGGTATGTTTTAATGATGACCAATTCTTCAGGCTCATAGTACTTCCCATTGCCCGGCGTAAATCCATTTTTTGTCATCAAAAACTCATGATCCATGCCCTGCTTCTTCAGTTTATTCAGTACCGTGCTGAGCGTAGTCATTGTTCCTGGTTTTGTTTGCATACTGTTAAGTTTTGAACTATAACGAGATAAAACCACGTGCCATGCTGTAGATGTAGGGTAGTAAGATTCAGACCTGGGATAGAGAGGGCGTCCAGTAACAAGAAGGCCAACTATGACTTGGCCGTCCCGAAATTGGGGAAATATTTCACCACTTAAAATTTCCCCTGGAAAACCTACACCGCACCACTGCACCCTACACTCTAAACCGCCAGCGCCCCTGCTGGCATAGTATTTTTAGTAATAGTGGTAGTCGATATCTTTTTCTTTTTATAAGAAAAAAATATCACGCCCCGGAGCAATCCGGGGCATTTTTATTCCCGGTAAAATTTTCCAATCGATTTACTGTATGGAGACGCAAGAACTGTTGGCCCAAGTGCAAACCGATCTGCCCGAAAGAAAGTGGTGGAAAGAAACGATCGTGTACCAGGTTTATCCACGCAGTTTTAAAGACAGCGATGGAGATGGGGTGGGCGATCTGAAAGGCATCATTTCAAAACTGGATTATATAAAAAGCCTGGGCGTGGGTACCGTATGGCTCAGCCCGGTATATGCCTCTCCCAATGATGATAACGGTTATGATATCAGCAACTACGAAGCCATCATGAAGGAGTTCGGCACCATGGATGATTTTGATGACATGCTGCATGGTATGCACGAGCGCGGTATCCGGTTGCTGATGGACCTGGTGGTAAACCATACCAGCGATGAGCATGAATGGTTCGTGGAGTCGCGTAAATCACGCGATAACCCATACCGCGATTTTTACCACTGGTGGCCCGCAGAGAAGGGTAAGCCGCCGCACCGGTACAGTTTTTTCGATCCGAAAGGCGATGCCTGGGCATACGATGAAACAACCGATTCGTACTACCTGCATTATTTTTCCCGCAAACAACCCGACCTGAACTGGCAAAACCCGGAAGTACGGAAGAGGATTCATGAAATGATGCATTTCTGGTTGAAGAAGGGAGTGGATGGATTCAGGCTGGATGCGATCAGTTATATTTCGAAAGACCCGGAATGGCCGGTGCTGACGCGCGCTGATCTGCGGGAAAAATACCGCGGCGACTGGTCTTATTTCTATTCGCGCGGACCGCATTTGCACGATTACCTGCGCGAAATGAACCAGGAAGTTTTTAGTCATTACGATTGCTGCACCATAGCCGAATGTCCCGGCACCAGCAAAAACGAAGCTTTGCTGTTTGTGCACTCCGACCGGGAGGAGCTCGACATGCTTTATCATTTCGAGGGTATGGGACTGGGTTATGCCAAATCGGGTTTTAAACGCCCCGACAAACGCGGCTATAAGCTCCCTGAATTCAAAAAGCTTTACACCGAATGGGATCATGTATTTGAAACCGAAGGCTGGGGCACTATATATCTCTGTAACCACGATCAGCCGCGCATGGTAACACGATTTGGTAATGACGCGCCGGAGTTCAGGATGCTTTCAGCAAAAACACTCATCACGTTTTTATTGACCATGCGCGCCACGCCCATCTTTTACAATGGCGATGAGCTGGGTATGGTGAATATCAAATTCGACAACATAGATGACTACCGCGATATTGAGACGCGCAGCATGTATGAATATATAAAAAGCAGGAGGGGCAATGTGCAGCGCTTCCTGGAAGACCAGCGCACCAGCGCGCGCGACAACAGTCGCACGCCCTTTCAATGGGATGGTAGTGCGAATGCAGGTTTCACCACCGGCACGCCGTGGATAAAAATAAATCCTGATCACGTGTACGTGAACCAGCAGGCACAGGAGGCAGACAAAAACTCTGTGCTGAACTATTTCCGAATGCTGGTGCATATGCGCAAAGAGCGGCCGGAATTGGTGTATGGACACTATACGCTGTACGACGAAGAACATCCAAAAATATTTGCCTATACCAGGGTGTTGGGTAAGGATGGCTTGTTTGTGGTGATGAATTTTTCAAACACTGTCGTGAAATATACCGTTCCCGAACCTTTACTGTTAAAAGAACAAGATCCGGTATTAAACAATGAAATGTCGGTACAGATGAAAGATCGCACACTGACGCTGCTGCCCTGGCAATCGCTTATTTATGAACTAGGTCCTTTATAAAAAATAAAAATGAACAACATAACCTTATTCCAGTTTTTTCACTGGTATTACCCTAACGACTGCAGTCTTTGGAAACATTGCGCCGAGCAGGCGGGCTTCTTAAAAAAACTCGGCGTGAGCTATGTGTGGCTGCCTCCCGCCACTAAATCGGCCAACGGCAAGGCGGAGCCCGGCTATGCCGTGTACGATCTTTTTGACCTGGGTGAATTTGATCAGAAAGGAAGTGTGCCCACGAAGTATGGAACCAAGGATGAATATATCCTCTGCATCAATGCCTTGCACAACGAAAGCATCGGTGTAATTGCAGATGCAGTGCTCAATCATAAAATGGGCGCGGATGAACAGGAACTGGTAAAAGCAAAACTGGTTGACCCGCACAACCGCAACAATATTTCCGAACAGGAAGAAGCCCTGGAAGCTTATACGCGCTTCACATTCCCGGCGCGACAAGGAAAATACTCGGAGTTTATCTGGGACTGGAAATGTTTTACCGGTTTCAGCGTGGGCACCAATGAAGGAGAAAAAATTTATTCCATATTAAATGAATACGGCCACGACTGGGAAGATATTCTCGATCCTGAAATGGGCAATTTCGATTACCTGATGGGTTCTGATATTGAATTTCGCAACGAACACGTGCGCGCTGAATTGAAGTGGTGGGCCAAATGGTATATGGAAACCACGGGTGTGGATGGGTTTCGGCTGGATGCCGTGAAGCATATCAACCATCACTTCATGCGGGAATGGATTGATTATGTAAAACAGGAAAGCGAAAAAGACATTTTTATCCTGGCCGAATACCTTTCTAACGACACCGACATGCTCCTGAAATGGAGCGACGCTATGGGCAACCAGTGCCAGCTGTTTGATATGCAGTTGCACAGCAAGTTCTACGAGGCCAGTATGCAGCAGGAAAATTTCAATCTCACCACCATATTCGACAATACCCTGGTGCAGCGCCACCCCGAGCGCGCGGTCACTTTTGTGGATAGTCACGACAGCCAGCCTTTCCAGGCCATGGAGTCGTTCGTAGACTACTGGTTCAAGCCGCTGGCCTATTCACTGATCCTTTTGCGCGAGCAAGGCATACCTTGTGTTTTTTACCCCAGTATTTATGGCGCCAAATATGAAGAGATGCAGGATGGCAACACCGTTCACGTGGACCTGGCGGGTGTGCTGGGCGTGCGTGAAATGATGATGGTGCGACATCACCTGGCCCATGGATCGCAGCGCGATTATTTTGACCACGGCAACGTGGTGGGCTGGACAAGAAGTGGGGTGGAGGACAGGCAATACTCAGGCTGCGCGGTAGTAATCAGTAATGGCGATGATGGGCTTAAGCATATGGAAATGGGCGAACAACATGCCAACACTGAATTCATTGACGCCATGCGCAACCGCGAAGAAACGGTCACCACTGATGAACAAGGAGTTGCGGAATTCCCGGTAAGAGGTAAGTCGGTCTCGGTTTGGATCAGGAAGGAAGCGGCAGACCTTATAAAAATTTAGCCGGCCTACAAATACATGACCGCCGTCATTGGAATGGCATATAGTTTGTACTGAAATTTGTAACAACGGTAATTTTTTCCAGCAGGTATTCATTATTCGCCAGAAGACTAATGAGTGCCTGTGCCCGAACTGATAGGATCGGTTCAACGAAAACAGGAAAAAAGTATCTCACCCCGGACTTATGGTCCGGGGTTTATTGTTTAATGAGGTGTTGGTCAAAACCCGCGGCCACCAGCGCTTCGAACGATGCCCATACGTCTCCGGGAATTTCCTGGTACACCTGGAAGCCTTTTGTGGGATACACTTTGATGCGCTGTAAATCTCCCACCATGATATTGATTACGCGGTGCAGGGGGATTTCTTCATTCGGATAATCTTCAAAAGCAATCTGCGGCGAGGTGACGGTGAGTTGTTTATCGGGCCAATGTTTTTTAAAGGTGGCATAACTTCTCCGTTCCATATACGGTTTCTGCACCACGATGAATGACTGCGGATCCAGGTTCTTTTTTTTTTAGTAACTGTTGTGTGAAAAGGATATTCTCTCCCGTGTTAGAAGATCTGTTTTCAACCAGGATCGCTTCCTGTGGCACACCCATTTTGATGGCAATCTTTGCGAAGAGATCGGCTTCCTTTTCCTGCCAAAGGTCTTTGGTAAAATTGCCCAATCCTCCTGAGAACACCAGCAGCGGCGCCCATCCCTGCAGGTACAACTCTGCGCCGCGTTCGGCCACGCGGGTGTCGTGGCTGCCGAGCACGAGTATGCAATCAGCATTCACCAGCGTATGATTCATGTGGTGATAATCCCAGAGTTTCTTAGCGTGCTGCAGTATTGGCGGATCGATCATGGGGCGCAGGAAATTTTTGCAATGATACGGGATTGTGAAATTGTTAGGGGAGAGGACAGGAGCGCTTTTCTTTTTTATAAATCAATAACCCAAATTCACCAAAATTCTTTAATATTGCATCCCTTTTTGCCCAGATGGCGGAACTGGTAGACGCGTCAGACTCAAAATCTGGTTCTCGCAAGGGAGTGCAGGTTCGATTCCTGTTCTGGGCACCAAGGCTGGTTTAACGACCAGCCTTTTTTATTGATGAAATGCAGTACTGGCGCGAGTTTCAGCGGATTTCTGTTTCATTTCATTTCACGGCTTTTCACATGATTTCACACATTCTTGTTACTCCTGTGTTACTCGGCGGGTTGGATTCCTGTATTATTTTATTAACTTAGATGAAGTAAAGTGAAACAAAATAAACCATTATGGCAGTCAAACTCCGCAAGCGAAAAAACAAAGATGGAACAACATCTTTGCTGCTCGATATCTACCATGAAGGGAACCGTTCTTATGAGTTTTTGAAACAACTCAAGTTATCGAAACCCAGTACACCAGCGGAACGCGAAGCGAACAAAAAGAGCCTGGAGCTGGCGCAGAAGATCGCTGCAAAGCGTGCGCATGAGTTGGAGGCGGCAGATTACAATATTCCTACCGAAACAGGCAAAAATACAATCGTAGTTGATTGGATGCAATCTTATGTTGATCGCTACAAGAAGAAAGATAAAAGAAACATGCAGGGCGTATTGAACCGCTTTAAGCAATTCCTGATTGAAGAAAAAAAGAGCGGCCTAACATTCGGCAGGATCACAGCTTCGATTGTATCCGATTTTCAGGATTATTTGCGCGAACACAGCAAAGGCGAAGGCGCTGCTTCATACTTCAACCGCTTTAAGAAAATGATGAAGCAAGCAAAACGTGACAGGTTGATAATAGACAATCCGGCCGCTGAGGTAAAGACCATTGGAGCCGCTGCCAAAAAGAAGGATATACTTACACTGGAAGAAATACAAACGCTTGCCAACACTCCAACGGACGGCGCCGAAGTGAAACGCGCATTTCTTTTTTCCTGTGTTACCGGCCTTCGCTGGATTGATGTATATAATCTCACATGGGAAAATATCAACCTGCAGGCGGGATATATGAGTGTTAAACAGGCAAAAACGGAACGTGAAATTCGCATAAACCTGAATGATACCGCCAGGAAGATATTAGGCAAGGCGGATAAAGATACCGCAAAGGTGTTTGACCTGCCAACGGCAAACGGTTGTAACAAGACGCTTAAACTATGGGTGAAACGCGCAGGAATAAAAAAGAAAATAACCTGGCATAATGCGAGGCACTCATTTGGGACCAACCTGATTTTTTGGGGAACTGATTTGGTGACTGCCAGTGCCCTGCTCGGTCACGCCTCTTTAAAGCATACGCAGCGGTATGTACAGGCAGCAAACGAATTAAAAGAACGGGCAACAGATAAATTAAATTTTAAACTTTAGGTTATGTCAAAAGATAAATACCCCACTATTATTTTGATTAGGGATTTATTGGGTGAAATAAACTTTCTCTGGCAATGTACCAACATCGAATCAAATATCGCTTCGGTTATACAGCCCCGGCACTTTGAACTGATGAAGGGAAATCCCTGCTACATAGATTCATTGTTGCCAAAATTTATAGATGAGCTTGATACTTTAGCTATGGGAGGCGACGAAAACCGAACAAGACATGCTGTTCACTCGATTATGCGAGAACTAAAGAGAACGGTTAAATTATATAATGATCTAAAGAATATTATCGACACCATCAATTTTGAGAAACTTGCCGAGGACAACCTCGAAAGATTGACCCAAAAATTACAGTCACCAGTACCTCCAGAAATGGCCGACCGAATTTCAAGAAAGATTTTTTTAAACGATGATGTGTTACCAATAAACTGGTACGCGCATATTTATACAAGTGCGTTAAAATGCATCTCTATAATAGAAGGATATATTGGCGGCGAAGAATTATCACGGCCTGACACTTCAGTAGTCGATGGGGAAATAAAGCAAACGGCAGATTCAATGGAAATGATTGATTCTCGGTTACAAGAAAGATTTAAGAAAGTTGAGGCGCTTTTAACTGATAAAACTGAAAAGTGGCGAAGTGGTAAGGATAAGACCGGGTGCGCGGCATTCTGCGAATTGTTATTTGAGAAGAAGTATTTTGTCAATGCTGGAAGTGATAGGGTTGTTAAGTCTAAAACATTCGCTAAGGTTCGATATGGGTTAGATTTGGGATCAACATTAAATTTAGACAGGAATAAAAAAGACAGCAGAAACAAGCACAAAAGGTATTTTGAAACAATATTTGCTAAGGTTGAATAAGTAGGGGTACGGGTACCCTACATCGAATTTCAATCTCTCCAAACCCGCTACAGTACTGCATTTTCCCAAGCTCGCGCGGGGGGGTACCTTCTCAATTCTCCATTTTACTTCATTGTATTTCCCTCCATTTTTGTCCTGATTAATTCACAGGACATGAACAGTACTATCGCAAAAAACAGGCTAACGGCTAAAGAAGCCGCAGAATATACAGGGTACGCTCTAAAGTATATCTACAACTTGGTGTCGTGGAATCGTATTCCTTATTCAAAGCCAAACGGCGGGAAACTGTTCTTTGAACGTGAGAAACTGGATCAGTGGTTGTCTCGAAACACGTCTATGACGCAAGAGGAAATGGAGCGGGCCGCCTCAACCTACGTGGCAACCCATTAAAATGAAATTCCCGGCGTGGCGGTGCCGGGAAATCATATTACCCAAAGTGATTAAAAAATAATATTATCAGGTGCAAGATACGAAAAGTAGCCATAATAATGAAATTCTATCGGCGGCCGGGCGTCTCATAGATGCAGGGATTTCGATCCTTCCACAAAAAGGTAAAATGCTCGCAATAGACTCCGACAAACTGCAAAAACTTAAGGAACGTTCGATAAATCACCACAATAAAGACTTCTTTTTTGGCAGAGCCGACAGTATCGCAATTTTCTTAGTCAATAATGAAATATGTATTGATTACGAACCCGTATTCGTAAATAGCGGTAAGTATGATGAGTTACTGAATTACGTGAAATTCATTCGCCCGGAGATATTTGATAAGATTACCATCGAGCGCACAAAAAACGGAGGATATCATTGGTTTTACAGGTGCGTTCAATCGGTCGGTAAAAAGGTGCTGGCAAAACGCAAACCAACAGCTGATGAAACCGCGCAAGGTGAAACTAAAATTTTACTAATAGAGATGTTGGGGCACGGTCAATGGGCAACGTGCTATCCGTCTCCGGGATATGAACAAGTAAAGGGCGACCTGGCAAGTCTTGAGTATTTGGAGCCGGAGGACCACGCTGAGCTAATTGCGATTTGTTCGTTCTACTCGGAACTGGAACCCGAAAAGCCGCCCGTAGCTAAGAAACAGCAGTCGGACCCGAAAGCGGTTTGGAATGTATTTAATGAGCAGCATGATTACAACTGGATAAGGGAACAATTATTGGAAGCGGGTTTTACCGAGGTTAAGGAAACAGAATCCAGCATTGCACTTAAGAGGCCCGGCAACACAAAAGCAAAATCTTCGGGTGGTATACTGAAAGAAAAAAATCTGCTTTACCTTTTCAGCACTTCAACAATATTTCCGGCAGATACACCCCTTTCCCCCTTCGATGTTTGGCGCTACTTAAAATACGATGGCGATTTCTTTCAGTGTGCGACCGCCTTAGTAAAAGAGGGGTACGGAGAATTTCACCAGGACCAGACTTTTGAGGTTAGCTTCTTTGATATTAAGAAAACAAAGAACGGTTTCCGGGTATCAGTCAACCGACCGAGATTTATTGAGTTGCTACACGCTAACGGTATTTGCCTGTATTTTCCCGGCGGCAATACTTATGTACTATGCAAAATAACTGGTTGCTTTATTGAAGAAATTACAACCGAACGAATAAAAAAGATAGTCCGCGATCATGTGAACAGCCTTCCAGAAAAATTGGATTGTGGCATATCTCGGATTGAATTACTGGATTTTCTTTATCGAGGATCTGATAACTATTTCGGACGCGGACAACTGGAATTTATTGACCACGCTAACGTCGATTTCTTAAAAGACACCAAAGACACGGCATACCTGCCATTTAAAAACGGAGTTGTAGTAATAACCCAGGAAAAAATTTCCCTACTACCCTACAGCGAAGTAAAACAGCACATTTGGAAAGATTCAGTGATTGATTTTGATATTGAGTTAAACAACTCATCACGCTCGGGCGAGTGGTATAAATTCTACTCATGTATCTGCGGCAGCGACGACCCGGAAAAACTTACAACCGAACAGGCGGATCAATTCTTTTACCTGCTTTGCCTTACCGGGTATTTGCTGCATCGATACAAAGACCCTTCGCGTCCCTTTGCGGTTATTCTATCTGAAAAAATTGAAACCGATGAAAAAGGGGGCGGGACTGGCAAGGGTTTATATTTTAAGGGGCTGGAAAAAATTGCAAAGGCTTGTGTTATACCCGGCAAAAACTTTGATCCGAATGGAACGTTTGCCTTGCAGCGTCTGAAACTTCAGGACACTATTATAGTGATCGATGACATACCGCAAAAATTCCCGTTTGAATCGCTTTACAACCTGATTACGGAAGGCGCAACCAGGGAGCAGAAGAACCAGCAGCAAATATTTCTACCCTACGAGATCAGCCCAAAAATCGTTCTCATTTCCAATTATGTAGTCAGCAGCGCCGGTAATCATGCCGAGCGCAGGCAGCGGGTGTTTGAGTTTTCGCCTTTCTTTTCGCCACGGTATACCCCGGAAAAACACTTCGGCCATATCCTGTTTAATGACTGGGACCGGGACGAATGGAACCGGTTTTATAACCTGCAAATTGCCTGCATAATGATGTATTTAAAAAATGGCCTGCCGCAATCCGAGAAGTCAGACACCCTCAGGCGCCGTGAAGTGGTGCAGCAATTCGGCAAAGAGTTCGCGTCATGGTTTTTCGATTATTACACCCAAAACGGGTGCGAGGACTGGCATCCAGCAAAGGAATTATATGACGGCTTTTTACAATTTTCTGAGCTTGAAAAAACTGATTACACATTAAAGAGATTTAGAGCAGGAATCGCGTCCTCATCGCGTACCTGGGGACACGATTTACAGGATCGACGCAATAAGTCGGAAGGAAACCGAACTGAGTACCGGTTGATAAAACGAAAATAGGGACACGATTTCACTTGTCAGTACACGATAGGGACACGATTGGGGACATGATTAGTTATTTGAAAACCAATAAAAGAACAGGATTCACACGATTTTCCCTCTTAAAGTAAAGAGGTGGTGGTAAAAACAAAAAACAGTTGGTAGAATGGCATTAAAAATACAAATACACCCGGCACACGAAATAATAGCAAAAAATCGCGTCCCTCGCGTCCCTCGCGTACTCGCGTACCTGATAATGAGAAAAAAAGGCAGTATAAGTGTCGGACACTCAAAGCGCGAACGGCGGGCGATTGTTTTTCGTGGCGTATGTGTTTGGCCGATATTGAAATAATGTGAATAAAAACAATGAAAAAAAATGGGTTGGATTCCAGTAACCGGAACCGAAAACACCAATAGAATCGTAACTTTAAGTAACATATGAGTAACAAGAACTGGATAAAAGGAGGCGCTTCGCCTAATCCGTTGGGCAGGCCAAAGAAGAAAAAAAGCGCTCCATCAGTGGCGAGACAGCTTGAAAGATTTGTGCAACGGAATTGCAGCCCGCGCAAACTGCAGGCGCTATATGATGGCTTAAAGGCAAACGAGAAATTAACGTTCCTGGTTGACGTGTTGCCATACGTGGCGAGCCGCAAACCTCAGGCACATGCTATTGGAGTAGGTCAATTGAACGATCAGCAATTGCAGCAAGTGTATGAACAGGTATTAGATGCTATTGACGTTTTCGATGTACCGGAAATAGAAGATGCCGACCATGAAGAAATAAAGCTGTTAGCGCATGGACAAACAGGATAAACAGGAGCGGCAGAAAAAACTTGCATTGATACAAGGGATAATGGCCGGCGAAGTAAGGGCGGCCGATATCCAGCGAAAGACAGCCCGCTTTGTGTTACCGGGAAACAAACGAGATGACCCTATGACTGGAAGATAGTAACCAGGTTTGGAAGTAAGACGTACAACCATGATCAGTTCTTTAAACTAAATATTGCAAAGGGTATGGACAGGGAACAAATAATAAAGCAATTAGAAGCGATTCAGAGCGGCAATATTGGCGCGATTGCAAGACCGTTGCCGAAAGTATGGGTGAAAAGATTTGCCAAGGATGGGCTTATAAAAGCGGTTGAGGGCATATACGGCGAAGGTTCAAAGCTGCTCAATATAAAACGTCAGCCGTTTGTGATTGCTACCCGTGATACACCTATGTGGTTTTTCATGGACAAGGACGATGGCACAATAGAGAATTGCGGCCAGTGTTTCACGCGTGAGGAATATGACAGCATAATAGCCGACTTGCAAAAAGAGAGCGATATATGGGTAGAAACCAAAACAGCCACCCGCGTAATTCATTTTGTCAAGCAGGAAGGCAATGAGCCGCTGGAGGAATCACCGGAAAATGTTTCCATCCCTACGCCAACGGCTGAACGTCCAAAGTCAACGGAAGATAAACCGGCGATAGTAATGGAACACCCTATTGAAGATTTGATTGAAGTACCCGATCCTGAGCCGGAAGAAACAGGCAAGCCGAAAACGTATCGACTGAGTACATGGGTCCCGGGATCAGATATGGACAGAAGGGAGCGCATGGAAGAATGGAAACGCATAAACAAAGATTTTCTATGACAACACGAGAATTTATCAAGCTCTTTAACGAGGGCAACTACCAATTGAAAGCAAGCCTGGTGGTTAGTGAACTGAAGCCGGAACCGGACCAACACCTTATAGTGGACATGCCGAAAGATGCACCTTGTGAGACTATACACTTTTTAGGGTACACCCATTTGCGCGTTGGGATCACGTATTTCAGTAAAGGAGAGAAGCGATTACTGGGGCACGCCTTCCGGTTATATCCGAGGGGTATGCAAACATTCAATTCATGGTTGAAGGTATGCGGGAATGAGAAGTGGGGTGAGGGTTTCCGCCAGCTTGTAACGAATGCCTTTGATGGGTTGGTTATGCCTGAGTTTGTTGATAATTAGTTAACTGATAAATAAACCTTGTTCTTAAATTTGATATGTGAAAGAGTTGTAAGCCGGAATATCACTTTGGCACGCTGAGAACGCACCCAAAGCCGGTATGGAAGATACCACTTACAACGCATGAGCCGGAATTATCACTCAGCGGCCAAGTTAGCAAACGCTGAGGGGATAATGGAAGATACCACTCACTGCGAAAAATCTACACCGATTCACCCGCTTGAGAAAAGCACTGAGCCGGAAAATAGGCCACTCAGCCCGCTTTAGACAAGTCACCTGAGAAGGTATTTCACAGATCACCACTTTTCTTACGTAAGAATTACTGTCATGCGTATGCGGTAGCGTGCGCGTATTTACCAACACAAAAAAACATTATTGTGAAAAACAATTTTATATCGTTATACATGAGCCCCGCTCCCAATGGCGGCGGGTTCAACGAGGATGAGCAGAAGTTTATCAAAGATGCGTTTGAAATAACCAGGAGCAAAATTATGGGTGAACTTGGTCAAAAGTTTACCGAGCTTGAGCAAGCAAACAAAGCAAACCAGGACGCGGTTGATCTTATGCTAACCCGGATGAAAGAAATGAACTCCGGTGCTTTTACCAATAAAATGACTTTTGGCGAAGCGTTCAAACACAAACTGCAAACAGAGTTTGAGGGCCGCAAATCTGAGTTTGAAAACTTCATCCATGACAAACACGCCAGGTTAAAAATCGACCTTAAAACGGTTGGTGACATGAGTACGGGGAATATTACCGGCGATGGCGTGGCAACCTATGGCAGCCGCCAGGGTATTGTACCAAGTCAGAAAGTGAACCTGCGCGACCTCATCCCGGTGGTCGAAAGTCCTACCGGCCTTTATGTGTCATACCGTGAAACTGGAACCGAAGGCGGCATAGGTATTCAAACCGAGGGCAACGAGAAATCACAGATCGACTATGATTTTACCGAACTCAAACAGGTTCAGAATTACATCGCTGGTTTTGCCCGCTTCAGCAAGCAACTGATGACACACCTTCCGTTCCTGATGAATACACTGCCACGCATGTTGCAGAGGGATTTCTACAAGAAAGAAAACGATTATTTCTGGGACGTATTCGCCACAAATGCCAGTGGTTTCAGCACCACGGTTGAGACGGACGACGCGAAGCAAATTATCGACGTGCTGATGGGCCGTCTGGATCAAAATTTCAATAACAGTTTCATCCTTTGCAAGCATACTGAGGTAGGCCGCATCCTGAAGCTGTTATATGACAACGGCAATTATTTTGGAGCCGGTTCGATTGTCGGAACACAGGACGGTTTAGTTCGTGTTGCGGGCACACCGATAATTGGTGTCAGCTTCGCAAAGAGTGCGGACAAGATCCTTGTAATTGATGCCGACTATGTGGAGCGTGTGCAAACCACGGCCATGAGTATCGAGTTTTCGTATGAAGATTATAAAAACTTCACTGAGAATAAAGTTACTGCTCGTATCGAGTGCCAGGAGGAATTGAACCTGCTGCGTACCGATGCTCACTCGTATGTGGATATGGGCAATAGCTCATCAAGTTAATATCAGGTTTCATTGTTTGGTTAATTGTAGTTGTTGGGCCCTGTATGTCTATGCAGGGCTTATTTAAAAAGCAAAGGTTATGAAAGAAACAAATCCCGGAATACTTCAAACGATCCGGCGGCAAGTGCTTGAACGCACAAAACAAATTGAAAGGGAGTGGAAAGAAGAACTACGCCTTTTAAAACTGGACAATATAAGAAAGAATACCCCGGCAGCTTTTGAAGCCTCTGGCGGTTATTCGATGAAGATAAAACCCTATGAGGATCGTACTACAAACGGTCTGACAAAGTGTATTATCGACTTTCTTGAATTTAAAGGGCATTGGGCGAATCGTGTCAACACGCGAGGAACGCCCGATATAACAGCCATCATTTATGGATTAGGAGCGCAAATCGAAGTAAAAGCCGGGAAAGACCGTATCAGAGACGAACAAACAGAACAGGGCGAAAAAATCACACAGGCCGGAGGTCATTACTTTATTGCCCATGACTTTCATTCTTTCCGGCAGTGGTACAAACAAAACTTTGAGTAATGCCAGCGAATGAAATAAAAATAATTATTGGCGGCGATCCTGCAGGGTTTGAACGCGCGGCGAGGCGGTCAAATGATGCGATCGACTCCATGAACAAAGCCGTCTCACAGGCAGGCGCTGCTTTGTCTAAATCAACCGTAGGAATCAACCAGGCGAATCTTGCGCTCACTAACCTTGGAAGAATTGCGCAGGACGCACCCTTCGGTTTTATCGGTATTCAGAATAATATCAATCCTCTGTTAGAATCCTTCCAAAGATTGAAGGCAGAGACAGGCAGTACAGGAACGGCTTTAAAGGCTCTAGGAAGTTCCTTAATTGGTGCGGGTGGTTTGGGCCTTGCCATAAGTCTTGCCACAGCTGCGATGACAATTTTCAGCCAGAGCAGCTTTGGAGCCAAAAAAGAATTGGAGGGTTTTGCGAAAGCGCAGCAGGAAAGTAACAAACAGGCAGGCGAAGAAATCGCACACCTGAAAACGTTAGCGGCTGCAGCGGCCAATATAACGGCAGCAACAAAAGACCGACAGTCAGCCGCCAAAGAGTTAACCAAGGCGCTGAAGGAAAACAATGTGCAGCTAACCGAGGAAGAGGCATTGAACGGCAGGGCCGCCCAAGCAATCGACACCGCAACACTGGCGATCCTTGCCAGAGCCAGAGCGCGGGCAATTGAGAACAGGGTTGCGGAACTATCTGCGCGTAATCTTGACCGGGAAATAAGAAGGGAGGAACTGACAAAAAAATTAACAGCCGCCCAAAAGAAACTAAACGAAGAACAGGAAAAGGCGGCTAAATCCGGCCGGTTGCTTGTATCAAGTATTCAGGGTAGGCAGGCGCAAATCACAGTGGAAAACCTGACAAGCAGCATAGCGAAACTGGATGAAGAAAGTAAAAAGGCAACAACGGAGATCGATGAGCTATTGGAGAAAGTCACCAAAGCGCCGCCCAAAACAACAGGCGGCGACAAGGTAGAGGATTTACTAAAGCGACGAATAGATGCCTTAAAACAGCTACAGGCGGTAGCAGGACTAACAAGGGAGCAAAAAATAGAGCTTGCCCAACTTGAAATTAGCCTGGTGTTAAGAGATGCCGGCAAATCCGGTTTGAACAATGCAGAGATCAGGCAACAGATTCAAGGCATCATTGAAAACGCGTTCAAGGGTGATCCGCTGGAATTAAGAGCAGCCATCAAGATTGTAAGTCCTGACAACGCTTCGAGACCGGATCAATCCGTTGCGGATTTATTGGGTATTTCAAACATATCTGACAGCGATATCGAAAAGGCGGTTCAACCTGTCACCGATGGACTTAAACGAGCAGCAGAGAAAGCGCAAAGGGAAATGGCTGCTACCCAATTAAAAACATTAAATGAGGCGTTAGCGCGGGGAATTGCCGATTTACAGGAAGCTACAATCGGCGGCTTTGCGGAAGGTATTGCAAACCTTGCGACACAAGGGGGCGGCCTGCAAGCAGTCTTTAAAGGCGCTGCCGACGCTATTTCCACTGTCCTCGATCAGATGGGTAGGGCATTCGTCGCGTATGGCATAGCGTTAGAAGGATTTAAATTATCTCTAAAGAGCTTGAACGGGTTAACGGCGATTGCAGCAGGCGCGGGCCTTATATTGGCAGCAAGGCTTCTCAAGAATATAAAAATCCCCGCCTTTGCTGATGGTGTGACCAACTTCTCCGGTGGCCTTGCCTTGGTAGGTGAACGTGGTCCCGAATTAGTGCGCCTGCCAAGAGGCAGCGATGTTATTCCTAATCATATGATAGGTGGCACTGGTGCGCAGCAGATAACCGTAAACGTGGTTGGAAGAATGTCGGGCAAGGATGTGGTATTTGTGGGCCAGCGGGCGATTCAATCAAACAAAACAACAGGAGGTGGGGGATTCTGATGGCTTACGAACTATATTATACCGCCCACTTCCAGAACAAAATAGTCGATTTATGGACAATCTATTTACAATTCGTTGCGGTGAAATAGCGATCAATGCAATCTTAAACCGCATGTGCAGGCGCTCTTATCAGTACGTATTGGGGCGGGAATTTTTAAAGAATCCTACAACCATTATGCAGTTTATTCTTGCGCACCCGGTGTTATTACTACACTACGGGTATGTGGAACACTGCCAGGTAATAGGCGTACAACCGCAATACAGCGAGGAAGAGCTAACGGAATTAATTACTAAGCATAATAAAGACCCGAAAACTATAGCCGACCTACAGGCGTATGCTATGCGGTATGCTGAACTGGAAGAAACAGACCCGACTGTTATTAATGACGTTTTTGAATAAAAAACCCCGGCCGAAGCCAGGGTGTATAATAGTCGGAGGAAACTTTTTAGTTTAAAGTCAAATCGCGGCCTTCAAATAATTTAGCGAAATTTCTAAGTGATGCCAGCTCGTTTTTACAAGCGAACTTTAACGCGGGAAAAAAGCCGCCAAAAGTATCATCCTGATCAAATAGGTTATTCTTATTCGATATTTTTAGTATCTGCATAACCTCTTTGAATATCGATTCAAGAACAGCCAAGTGGTATCGTCTAATCGGACGGTGGCTTTCTATATACCTATCTACGGAAAACTTTACATTGTTTTGTTGGCTTTTGATGTATGCGTTAAGAGCGTCCTCATCAATTTCTGATAACGCATATTGACCCGTCTTTCTTGTGTTTTCTCGCTTGCTTAAAAGCTTTCTTTCTGCAGCCTCTCTCGCTACCTGCGAAAGATCGCGAAAGTAATAAGTTAAGCATTCGTCTAAGCTTCTATTTTCGATGGCACACGCCAATGAATAAAGCAAAAACTTTGGACTTACTTTTAACTCCTTCGCCTTTGCCCTAATTGGAGCGTTTATTTCGACAGTTTGCATATTGATTGGTTAAATGTTAATTGATTTCTTTTTGATCGTTGTCTTTACAGGCCCGTTTTTCTTTTCGTACAACTCAATAAACTTTTCAACAGCGAGGTTGTACACTTCGCTTTGTGTTTGACCATGTGCGAAGGCAATAGCTTTCATTTTTTCAGCCGATGATTCTGGAAGGTTGAAATTTACCTGTGTCTTCCCTTCAGGAATAGACCGGGGGTTACTTTTTGACTTAGCCATAGAACAAATATAGAACTATTTGCCTATTTAGTATATACTACTAACCAATAGTTTTCAACAAATTATAATGCGGTTCCTAAAATTGACCGGATAAGGGTAAAAAAAAATTGTGAGTATATACGTCTATACTTATATTTGCCGTACAAAACACAATTACAATGAAACAAAAACATTCTTATCGCGGTACAGTTCCGCTCGGCCTGCCTGATGATTCCCGTACAATCTGGATCAGGAAATAAAGTAAACACCGTGCGAGAACACGGCATATTTCAATACCTAAATCAAATCTCCATGAGTACAGTTAGCACTACTATCGACATTAAAACCCTGCATTCTCAGGCGGAGACTGCAGTTAAAAATTATCTTGATTTTTTACGAAACAACCGGGATAAAGGTATGCCTGATCCTGATATGACAAGTGAGGTGCTTTACCTGTTCGAATATAATCACAGGTCGGCTTTGTGGGAATACCACGATCACTTATCTATATTCCTGGCGGGGCTGACTTCACGGGAAGTACAGGACGCCTTATTTAAGGTAATGGGACAACCATACTTCGAAGCGGTAGTTGAAGTTATTCGCAGGCTACTATATTTTATGCACGAGATTCAAGAGAGTGAAGCTCATTTAGCAGCATTAGATTACTGCCAACTCGATATATGCCCAGATAAAAACGACAGGTCTGACCTTCACAAAATGATCGTCAAATATACCTCACGGCTTGCTGAGGCAAAGAAGCTGGCCGAATTACATACAATTGATCACTAAAAAACTTACTTATGAACAGTAAAAATTGTGTTGTGTAGTTGGATGAATGATAATCCGACACACATTGCAGAGTTCGACCTCAATATATACGACAACTTCGACCCAAATGATAATATGGAGGGTCTCCAAAGCACCCTGAAAAGGTACCAGCTACTTTTGAAGCACGAGCAGGAAAAGAAACAGCTTCAGCTAACATAGCGTATATTAGCGTCAGTTCTTTCAACCTTTTGCAAAGCGGCCAACATTATTATGGGGCCGCTTTTTTTGTTAGCTGAATTTTACGAGCTGAAATTTGTCAATGGCTTGCATAGTTTTTATAATTTCAAAGTGACTTTTCAATACTTGTATAGTTGTCCCATTTTTAAGTGACTTTTGTTACTATCCTGTTACTCAAAAATACACAACCCTTGTATTGTGTTAAAATTCAGTTAATTATAAGCATGGTATTGTGCCTGTTCTGGGCACGAGATGGCTGGTTGAAAGACCGGCCTTTTTTGTGTGGGGGATTACGGTTAACCCTCTTGTGACATTCGCAACGTGATATAGCTTTGTTTTGAGGTATGCAATGACAACAGGCAATCTTTGTTTGATGACGAATTGAATTTTTAGTAAAACTTTGTTGTCGCTGTAACGCACATTGCCTTGTTGCTTCAGCCGCTAAAGGTACCCCCTAAGTATAAACTAAAAAGCCATTTTTGATTTCGGACTTAATATAACAATGCCACTATAAATCTTATATTAGCTGACCGTAAAAACTTAACGTAATAATACCTGGAATGGCAAAAAAAACAAAGGAAACAGCGGAGGAACCCTTAGAAAAAAAACTCTGGAAAGCAGCCGACAAACTCCGGAAAAATATTGATGCAGCAGAATACAAACACGTAGTTCTGGGATTGATTTTTCTCAAGTACATCTCCGATGCCTTTGAAGAGCGGAACTACTGGCAGACAATCTGGCGGCATGAAAAATGCTGAAAGCTTTTCCAATGACCTCCACCTTATAAGCCTACCTAACACAATAATGTGAAATCATGTGTTAAGTTAAATAAGCATCCATCTTATTTAACCTTACGGCGATAAAGTTAAATAGCGAAATGCTTATTTAACTTTACTTCCTCCCCTGAAACCTGACCTCGGTTACGCGTATTAGGGAATTTTCCGACGTACAAATATCCCTACTTCACATACAAATTCCCGCCGTTCGCCCCCCAACGATTATTACGATAGGTCTTCGCGGATAAATTCGTGAAGTCTAACAATTCGCGCAACATGAAACCAATCCCGCAATGCCCCAAGACCATTGTGTCTATTGCCTTCTGCTGCATTTTTTCCATTTCGGCAATTGCCCAGGGAGTGGGCATCAACAACGATGGCTCCGAGCCGCATAGCAGCGCTATACTGGATGTGAAGAGTACTACCCAGGGAATGCTTATTCCCCGAATGACCACCGCGGAGCGCACCGCCATTGAATCGCTGGCAACCGGGTTGATGGTGTACGACCTCAATACGGCCAGCTTCTGGTACTATGACGGGGCGTGGCGCAACCTGAACAATAACTGGTCGCTGAATGGAAATGACAATGTGGATCCGGCTACGCATTTTATCGGCACCACCACCAATAGTCCGCTGGTATTTAAGGTGGGGAGTGTTCTGGCAGGCACTATCAATCCTGGAAATCAAAGCGCCAGCTTTGGTATCCGGACCCTGCCATTTAGTTCAACGGGCTTGTATAATGCTGCTTTCGGACATTATGCCCTGGAGGTTAATACTTCCGGCGCGCGCAATGCGGCTTTTGGAGTACTGGCGCTTAGAGCAAATACCTTTGGCCAGGGTAACATGGCCGTTGGTTATTCCGCCCTGTCTTCCAACACCGCAGGGAGTAATAATGTGGCCCTGGGAAATACAGCTTTAAGTTCAAATTCCATTGGCCAGGGAAATGCAGCTGTGGGATACGCCGCGCTGGGCGGCAATTTGACTGGTGGCTACAATGTTGCCTTCGGTTACAATGCAATGCAAGGCAATAAGGAGGGAGCTTATAATGTTGCTACTGGAGGGTATTCCATGTTAGCAAACAATACTGGGAATTACAACGTAGCTACCGGGTACGCCGCTATGACGTACAACGTGTCAGGACACCACAATGTGGCTGTTGGCTCAGGCGCCTTGTATACTAATTCCGGAGGTAATGAAAATACTGCTATCGGGAACTTTGCCCTGGGCAATTCTTTGGGAGACAGGAATACCGCCCTGGGATTCCAGTCGCTAACCTCCAATACGGTCGGTACTTACAATACGGCAGTGGGAGCATTTGCCAATGTGGGCGCGGGTAACCTTACTAACGCCACCGCCATCGGGTACGGAGCAACGGTGACTGCCTCCAATAAAGTGCGTATCGGTAATAGCGCTGTTACTGTAATTGAAGGGCAGGTTCCTTTCACCACACCTTCGGATGGCCGCTTCAAGTTCAATATTGAGGAAAATGTAAAAGGTCTCGATTTTATCATGCGACTGCGCCCAGTGACTTACCAGTTTGATGTGAAGCGATTTGATGACCACGATACAATGAACAACGACAACTTACAAGAGTCGATGTACAGCGAAGCCCTCAACTTGCGCCGCACGGGTTTTATTGCGCAGGAAGTTGAAAAAGCTGCGCAGGAGGCAGGCTTCCAGTTCAGCGGACTCACCAAACCTTCTTCGCCCGATGGTTATTATAGCCTCAGCTATGAAAGTTTTGTAGTGCCGCTGGTAAAAGGTATGCAGGAACAACAACAGCAAATAAAACAACAGCAGGCACAGCTCGATGAGCTGAAAAAAGAAAATGAAGAACTAAGGAAAATGATCAAACAACTGCTTGACAAGCTCTGATTGCCAATTATAGCCTGGTAACTTCGCCAGGCTATAATTCTTTTTTAGCCCATTTTATGATATCACCACTGCTGCTGCTTTCCACTACAAACCAGTTGAGGTAATCTTTATCGTTCTCAGTTGTCAGAAACGGGCTCATCACGTTCTGGTAGCTGCTGCCATCGCTAAAACCAAGATAAATTGGGTACGCATATACCCATTGCCGCGGATCCTGTGCAGCAAATAATCTCGTGCCTGCACCTGAAATGTTTTTATTGACCCTTATACCATCAATCAAGAAATGATCGCCGTATACCGCTACAAAATGGCGGCCGCTGATATCATATTCCAGCCGGCGGTATTTGCGCTCTAAAGAAGCAGAGCTGTCGTTGCTGAACCAGATTCTTTCCTGCTTCCTGGAGAGCGCGTCGAAGTATTCGGCTTGCTTTTCCCTGGGCAGTTTGTTTACCAGCTCCATAGATTGTGCACCGGCGGGAGGCATTACTACTGCCGCGCGCGTTAATGAGCTGTTCACAATTAGCTGCGTAGGCTGCGCTTCAAGCAGTTTATTTCTTCCTTCGCTGTCTATGTAGTAAAATTCAGTCTTACCATTGCTAACCGATTTTACCACGGCAACAAATCGCTCGCCTTTTTCCTGCATGAAAGTGATATCCTGGTAGGGGCCGTATGTCTTGCCGGCTGACTGAATCGTTTTGGTGCCGTTCGAATTATATTTCGTCAGCCTGGAGCCTGTGTACTGCGTTGACTTCATGGGCCTGTGCGGATCGTATTTGTCGCAATCCACCGTATTGCCGCCAGTCACCTGTTGCATCGTAAGATTATCCTTTCGCTCACCGCCGCTGATCAAAGAATATTTGCCACCGGGTTGCTGTATAACCAGTTTTACAAATTCATTTTTCTCGTTTAACCACAAACAGGAGTAGAGCGAGACAACTTTTTCACCGGGTTGTAAGCGTTTGAATACAGTGTATTCGACAGTCGATTTGGATGACCTGCCAGTTTGTGCCAGCACGTTATTAACCGCCATAAGGCAAAGCAGCCAGCAGTACAAGAGTTTTTTCATGGTGTGCAAAGCTATCTGCCAGCTTTGGAAACACTACCTTCGATCGGAATCAACTGCACAATACGGAAAATGAATTGAACGGGTGCCCGGGGCAAGTGGGTAGCGTGACTTGCCGCTACCAATGTGGAAATGAAGCTTTTATGACTATATTTACCAGGTTGATTACATGTTGATTTTCAGTGTTTACTAATCTGTAGGATATGAATGTTGATAAAATGTATTCTGATGCGGACCTGCTGGCGGCCATCAGGACAGGGGATACCCTTGATGAGGCTATCCGCTACATTTATCAGCATTATGCCGATACCATCAGTTCTTTTGTCATGAACAACAGCGGCAACGTACACGACGCGCAGGATATTTTCCAGGAGACCGTGGTCACTTTTATCGAGACGGTGCAGAAGGATAAGTTTCGCGGCGAGTCGAGCATCAAGACATTTCTCGTAGCCATTGCCCGCAACATATGGCTGAATGAACTGAAAAGGCGGGAAAGTGCCGATTACCGCGAAGAAGTATATGAAAAAAACAGGCCCGATACAGAACCCGATGTGAGCTACCTGATCACCGAGCGCGAGAAGAAACAACAATTCCGCGAGCTTTTATCAAAACTGGGAGAGAATTGCCGGAAAATACTGACGCTGTTTTATTATGAAAATATGTCCATGAAAGAAATGCTCGCGCACCTGCCATACGAAAATGAACAGGTGGTGCGTAACAAAAAATATAAATGTTTGCAGCAACTCACTGGCATGCTTAAAGCAAACCCGGCGATTGCAAAGATGATTCAGTCGAAACCTTTTAACAAATAACCGTGAATAACCAGGAACTTTTAATCGATCATCTCGACAAAACGCTGCAGGGCGAAAGCATACCCGAAGCGGCAGCGCTGATTGCCAGCGATAGCCAGGCGCGCGAGGAATGGGAATACCTGCAAACCGCAGTGGAAGCCGTTCAGCACGTAGTGCTGTATGATAGAGTGGGTGCCATTCGTGCAGAAATGCAAGGTGCCCGCGTAGTGCCGATGCCACCGCCAACTGTACGGCGCAAGGCGGGAAGATGGTTGCGCATTGCGGCGAGCCTGGTGCTGCTGGTGGGAGCCTTTACTATTTACAAGTTCGCCACTGTATCAACAGGGCGTTTTTATAACGAACATTTTTCAACGTATTCATTATCCACCACACGCGGCGAAGCTGAAGCATCAGCACTTGAAGAAGCTTACCGCAACAACAACTGGGATGAAGTGGTGTCGCAATACAATGCGCTTACCACTAAGACCAACAAAGAACATTTCCTCGCCGGCATGGCTGCTATGGAACTGAGCCAGTTTCCGCAGGCCATCGAACGTTTTAATACTGTGCTGACCAGCAATGCAGCCACAGGCGATAACTATTTCCAGGATGAAGCAGAGTATTATCTCGCGCTCGCCTACATTGCCAGTAAACAGCCGGGTGAAGCTGATGTATTGTTGAAAAGAATCAGCGCCAGCAACAATCATGTGTACCAGCAGAAAGCAAGAAACATGCTGGGACTTGACTGGAAAATTATCCGGCTCAGGAATTAAGCAGTTTTCTTCCTGTTCCAGTTTCTTTTGTAGAGCGTAAGAAAAGCGATCAGCACGGCGCAAGGCGCGAGCACCAGCCATATCATCGGGCTGTAACCGCTTTTCAAAGGAATTTTTTTCGAATCTCCGATCAGTATCAGGTGTCCCCAGTAGTCGGGAGTCTTGCTAATAACATCGCTGTTAATATAGTCCAGTTTTGCCATCTGCAAAGCTTTCGATTTGCTATACCCCTCCTGCAGATAGGCGTGAAATCGCTTCAGTATGTCGGCCGTAGCCTGGTCATCAGCTTTCCATAGACTATTCACTATGCTCAAACAACCTGCGTAGGTAAAGCCGCGCGACAGGCTGATCACGCCTTCGCTTCCCAGCAATTGACCCGCCCCGGTTTCGCAGGCGCTCATAATTACCAGGTCGGTGCTGTCCATATTAAGACCGTATAGCTCGTCGAGGTACAAATTGTTTTCAGCGGCCGAAGAGTGCCGGGGGTAAAATGCGATATACGAACCTGAACTGTTTTCCGGATCGGCCACGGCGTGAGTGGCGAGGTGAATAATTGGATAGCGGTTCAGGTCGGACAGGAATTGCTGCTTGGTAGCGAGGCTATCGAAATATTGCTTTCCCTGCAATTCCGCAATCTCTGCTGCAGAGGCGGGCAGCCTGTTCATCGGTTTAAACCCGCGCGAAGCAAAGGGCGCCATTGACAAAATGCTTTTCTCGCTGTGCGCATAGTGATTTTCCTGTTGCTGCACCAGGAAGCGCGTTCCGAAATGATAACTGATCGCGTAATTTTCCAGCAGGTAGTTGCCTGCGGTATCAACCAGGGTTTCAAAGGGCAGGTAGTGGAAAATATCGTCGGGTATAATAATCCATTCTTCTTTTTTGCCCGCTGCATGCTGCAATTTTTTTACCAGCAGGCGGGCGAGTTGTTTGCCTGTTTCACCGGGGTTGAATTTTCGGCCGCTTTCTGTACTGCGCAACCGGTCAATCCATTCCATCACCAGTTTTTTCACAGGAGCCAGTTCGGTCACCTGCCAGTTATAAGCATCTTTGGTAATGGAGAAAATGTATAGCAATTCTTTAGTGCAGTATAAATTGATAATTGCCTGCTGGTCGTTGATGCTGTTCAACACCTGGTTGAGCGTGGGAAAACTATCGGTGTATTTCAGTTTGTAATAGGAATTGTTTTGCTCAATTTTTTTCTGTAACCGCGAAAGTTCAATTTCAAAATGCTGCCTTTCCGTAGCAATCTTTGCGGCCTCCGCCAGGTCGGGGGTGGTTTCACTTTTAATGTTCAGTCGCGCGATATTGTACTTGATATTTCTTTCCTGTTGCAACAGCTCCGGGTCAATGCCACGCATTTTTTTCAAGCGGCTTTCTGTTACCTGCATCGCGACTACCGAGGCCCGGGCCTTCTCCATTATAGCGAGGAATTCGTCTTTGTATTTTTTTTCAGAAGGAATATATCCCATGATATCTTTTGCCACCCCGATGGCCTCATCATATACCTGCCGGCTATTGAGTCCCAAAAATATTTTAGCATCGTCTGTATCATAGCTCTTTTCTATATAGCGCAGCAGGTTGATGGTTTCGCGGTATGTATCATGAGCTTTTACCAGGATGCTTAAGTCTTTCTCGTTTTTCCATATCTGCGCCAGTGTGGATGCCTTGCGAAGCAGGGCATCGAATAATTTGAAAGAAGCAAAGGAACCTATAAAGTCGGTTGGGTTGGCGCCGATATCTTCGTTGCTGAAATTGCGCGAAAGAGTGATGATCGCTTTTTGAAAAGCTTTTACCGCTTCGCGGGGTTGTTGTTTTTTGTTTAACAAGTCGCCGCGGTAGATCTGGTTGATACCCGCGTCTATACGGCCATAACCTCTGAGCGAAGCGCCATATCCTTCTGAAAATTTATCAAGGTAATATTGCGCGGAATCCGGTTTGCCCATTTGCACATATACATTCGCTATATCATTGTACACGCCCGGCAATTCGTTGGGATCAACATGCCGGAAGCAGCGCAAGGCCATATTGTGATTACCCGTGAGCAGGTGGGCCTTTCCCATATTGATGGATATCTGGCTGGTGTACATGCCATACTTCAGCAATTTTTCGTATAGTTCCAGCGATTGACTGTATTGACCCAGGCGGTAATAAGAGGCCGCCATATTGCCTTCAAAATGTATGGCCGACGCCTTGTCATTTGGTCTCGCTTCGCGAATTATCTCCAGCGCGCGGATGAAGTAATTAAGCCCCTGGCGGTAATTGCCATTTTCATAGTACAAAGCCCCCAACGCATTAAACAAGCGGTCTTTTTGCGTAACGCCGGGATATTTGCCGGCGATTGATTCTGCCTGCAGCAAATAATAATTGGCCGAATCAAAATTGTTGAGGTGATAATAGGCGGTGCCGGCATAAACGCAGGGTAAAAACAATACCGAATCTATCAGCGGATTATTTTTTGTATGGACATCAATGGCCTGGAGGTAGGCGTTCTTCGCTTCGTTGAAACGCAGTTTTACATCAAGCAGCACGCCTGTTTTTAACCAGCTTTGAAAAAGCAGGCTGTCCACCGGGTGTTGCTCCATCATTTTTATAACCTGTGCAAACTGTACCAGTGCCAGGCTGTCGGTGGAATCGGTAGGGTAGTCGAGGTTGTAAAGCTGATCGGCTTTCTTGTAAAGTTCGTAAGCTGGTTGTGCCGGTCCCCCGTTGTTGCCGGAATGTTGCAGCGAACAAAACAGCAGTATAGCAAGCAGCGCTGAAAATTTTCCTGGCATATTCAAAAGGGGTTTACCCCACAAATATGCTTAATTAAAACGAGTAACAAATATTTGTGGCGGACGAGGCTTACCATTGGGATCGATGATGCGCGTTTCCATAAAGCTGGTGCGCTTGGTACTTACTTCATTCAGTAAGGTGACAGGTATATCCGATTTTCTTTCGTAGTAGATCAGGTCAACCTTTATTTTTCGCAAGGCTTTCGAGCTGCAATCGTTCAGGCGATAGTAGATAGTCACCTGTTTGCGGTCGCCGTTCTGCGGGTTGATACCAAAAGCGCCGTCTTCCAGTGTTTTTTTCAGGTTAATGACGCCGTTTTTTGTGCGCACACGCACTTTCTGATCGTTTGCGC
Organism: uncultured Chitinophagaceae bacterium; assembly: GCA_937958995.1. Taxonomy (GTDB): domain Bacteria; phylum Bacteroidota; class Bacteroidia; order Chitinophagales; family Chitinophagaceae; genus CALCIN01. The sequence goes on along the minus strand of CALGAP010000007.1, from coordinate 61,993 downwards.
GCTGACCGGGTGGAGGTTCGTCGGCTATACCATTGCCGTTATCGTCGTCTTCGTCATCGTCGAATTCGCATTTATCATTGCCACCGCCATTACCACTGTTGCCACCACTATTACCACCGCTGTTGCCGGGATAGTCAGTATCGTCGCTGGGATCGCAAATAGAGCTTGGAACCGGGTCGGCATTAAAATGCGGCAGAGCAAGCGTATCGTTTTGCGAAAGCACATAAACAGAGTCTACATATGTAACACCACCAATAATTAGTTCTTTTAAACAGGTGTCGGTGCCACCCTGCGGCACAAAGCCGATGATGTACCTGGCGCCGCTTTCACTCTGCGTTACATTTATTTCACCGGTTGTATGATCGATCACCAAACCTTCGGGCCACGCATAGTATAAACCTGGACCGGGATTGTTTTTGGGTTTTATTTTATGGTCATTATTAGGCCCGCGATAACCGGCGCAAATGATGGTAGCGCCATAATCGGGGCCAATATTACAAGAGCCGGGTGCTATATGTGCAGGAAAGGGAATCGGTTTTACATCCTGAGTTATCTTAGATTTGCTGCACGAAATGATGACCAGCAACAGGAAAGCGGGGAATAAGAGTTTTGTATGGCCTTTACTTTTCATGGACACAAGATTGGTATGATGTGACGGAATAAGGGCATAATACAAAATAGGAAAATAAGGATGGAATCCTGCCCAAAGGGCTGAGTTTCTTTGTTGTTTTAGTTAATACTTGATTGAGATTATACATATTTGACCTTATTGACAGATTTAAGGCTTTGACAGTTAAAAATTTAGAAAACGGTAGAAAATGATAAAAATTGGGCTCTTAAGGGAAGGCAAGGTTCCGGTTGACAACAGGGTGGCTTTGACTCCTTCACAATGCAAGTGGCTTCAGCAGCAATACAACGATGTACAGATTATAGTGCAGCATTCACCTCATCGCTGTTTTCCCGATCGCGAGTATGAAATGGCCGGCATCAAGGTGCAGGAAAACCTGGAAGATTGCGACATTCTGCTGGGTATAAAAGAGGTGCCTGCGGAGATGTTGATACCCGACAAAACCTATCTTTTCTTTTCACATACCCGTAAAAAACAACCGTACAACCAACAATTGTTTCGCACCATCCTCGACAAAAAAATCACGCTGATAGATTATGAATGCCTGGAACATGAAGATGGCCAGCGCATCATCGGTTTTGGTTTCTTTGCCGGGGTAGTGGGCGCGCACAATGGCGTGATGGCCTACGGTAACCGCACCGGCCTGTACAAACTCGACCGCGTGTACAAGCAACGCAGTTTTCGCGAACTGATTCACGTGTATTTCGGGTTGCGACTGCCCAATTTCAAAATTGCCGTCACTGGCAGCGGTCGCGTGGCGCATGGTATATTGGAAATCATGAACCTGCTTGGTATTCACGAGACAGAGCCTGATGATTATTTAAAAAGACGATTCGCTTACCCGGTCTATACCCAACTGAAAGGCGCCGACCTGTACGCTCCAAAAGATGGCAGTGCATACAGCCGCCAGGACTTCCATAACCACCCTGAAAAATATTATTGCAAGTTTCTTCCTTATGCCGAGCAGACCGATATACTACTCAACGGGGTGTACTGGGATAAGAACGTTCCGCGCTTATTTGAAAAAGAAGATGTGCAGCGCGAAACCTTCATCATTCAAACCATATCCGATATTACGGATGATGCAAATGGTTCGGTTCCCATCAATCTCGGCGATCAGTCCATTGAAGACCCGGTATATGGAGTGAACAGAAATACTTTCGAAAAAACGGCTCCTTATTTGCCCGACAGCATCGACGTGATTGCGGTCGGCAACCTGCCCAACGAATTGCCGCGCGATGCCAGCCGTTACTTTGGCGAGCAGCTCATCAAGTATGTGCTGGAAGACCTGTTGAAAAACGGGTCGCCGGTAATTGACCGGGCCACTATGGTAAAGCAAGGCCAACTGACGCCGCGTTATGACTACCTGCGCGACTATGCCGGATTATAAATAGAGGTAATAATCTTTCAGCAATTCCCGGAAGTCTTCGGTATAAGAACCATCTTCTTTTTGGATGGTGAGTTGATGTTCCGGAACAAAACCCTCCGGCACGCGGCTATAATGCAATATGGCGCGAAAGAAATCGTGTCGCGGGCTTTGTTTCACGAATAATTTCTCGACCAGGTGAAATTTTTGCTGACTCGCCAGCCTATCAAAATATTCCCAGCGATGAAAGGGAAGCAAGATGCCGAAGCTGCCGTTGTATTCAAGGTTTTTATCAATTACCGGCAATAACTCATCGAGAGTCAGCATTTTACTGTGCTTAGCTATCTGCTCACTTTCCGATTCAGATTCCAAATCATTTTCATAAAACGGCGGGTTAGAAATAATGAAATCATACTTCATCGGGAAGGAATAGGTGCGCGCATCGCCGGGAAACACCTTCAGTCTTTCGCGCCACCTATTCTGACTAATATTTTCCTTTAATTGTTTGTACGAATCCAGTTCAATTTCAATGCCTGCGATCTCTGCATTGCTCTTCTGCGCCAGCATCATCATCAGCAAACCGGTGCCGGCACCAATATCCAGCACCGTACAATACTCCGGTATCTTGGCGGCAAACCAGGCGCCGAGTATGCACGCATCGGTACACACCTTCATCGCGCACTTGTCCTGGTAAATAGTGAACTGTTTGAATTTGAAATATGGGTTAGCCATGTTCTGGTTTCGGGATTGCAAAGTTAGAACGCGGCGCGAGGAAGGCCAAGTGACCAGTGGCTAACCTGTGACCTGGACTTCCAGATTCCCTTCCCGCACTACCACTCCGACCGGGCGCTTGGGCTCACGGACAGGTCGGCGAAATCGTTCGCGAGGTATTTGTAGTAACCGGTGATCGCGATCATGGCGGCATTGTCGGTGCAATATTGAAACGCGGGTATGAAGGTGTTCCAGTGATATTTTTCTCCCAGTGATTTAAATGCTTTTCTGAGGCCGCTGTTGGCTGAAACGCCGCCTGCGATGCAGATGTTTTTGATGCCGGTCTGCAGCGCAGCACTTTTCAACTTATTCAACAAAATGGAAATTATTCTTTCCTGGATGGAGGCACATATATCACTCAAGTTCTTTTCAACAAATGCCGGATCTTTGGCAGTGTGCTCTTGAATAAAATATAGAATTGAAGTTTTTAACCCGCTGAAACTGAAGTCTAATCCTGGTATATGTGGTTCTGGAAATTTGAAGCTTTTTCCGTCTCCCTGCTGGGCATGCTTATCCACCAGCGGTCCGCCGGGATATGGTAACCCCAGCAGTTTGGCGCTCTTGTCAAATGCTTCCCCGGCGGCATCATCCAAAGTCTGCCCGATCACTTCCAGGTCGTAGGGCGACCGGCACACCACGATCTGCGTATGACCACCGCTCACTGTCAGGCACAAAAACGGGAACTCGGGTTTCGGCTCTTCAATGAGGTTGGCCATCACGTGCGCCTGCATATGGTGCACGGCAATCAAAGGTATGTTCAGCGCCATCGCCAGCGACTTGGCAAACTGCGCGCCCACCAGCAGCGACCCGATCAATCCCGGCGCTTGCGTAAAGGCCACCGCACTTAGATCTTTCAAACCCACCCCTGCATCCTTCAGCGCCCGGTCCACCACCGGCACAATATTCTGCATGTGCGCCCTCGATGCCAGCTCCGGCACCACGCCCCCATACTTCTCATGCACATCCTGGTTCGCTATAAAATTCGACAACATCTTTCCATCGCGGCACACCGCCGCGGCAGTTTCGTCGCAAGAAGACTCTATTGCTAGGATGACTGTGTTCACGGCCGCGAAGATCGGATAGAATATTGAATTTGAATTTGAACAAGGAATATGAATTTGAATGAAAGGATGCAAGTCGCCACCCGGAATATTCAAATTCAAATTCCTTGTTCAAATTCAAATTCAATATTCCCTCGCTCTTCAAACTATTACTTGCTCCTGATAGCTACAACGGGATCCATCCGCGCGGCAATTGACGCCGGAATGATGCCGGCCAGCACGCCAACGATGATGCAGATACTGACGGCGAGGACGAGGATGTTGAGGGAGATGAAGACGGTAAAACCGAGCACTGCTTCGGAAAGTATGGTTAGGAGGAAGACCACCGCCAGTCCCAGCAAGCCGCCCATGATGCAGAGGAAGGCCGATTCCAGGAGAAATTCGGTGAGTATGGTGGCGCGCTTGGCGCCGATGGCTTTTTTGAGGCCTATCTGCGGGGTGCGTTCACGAACGGTCACGAACATGATATTGGCTACGCCAAACATGCCTACAATCAGCGACAGGACAGCGATGGCCCAGCCGCCTTTGTTGATGCCGCTGAAGATGTCGCTTGCAAAACTGCTGAAAGCGTCAATATCGTTCAATGAAAAATCGTCTTCTTCGGTGGGTTTCAGTTTGCGGATCGAGCGCATGGCGCCGGTCAGCTCATCGCGGAGCTGCTCCATGGGCACTTCGTCTTTGCCCTGCACCATGATGACGGGATTGGCGGCTTTTTCGCGCACCATCTGTTTCATGAAGGTGAAAGGCATTAATATGCTGTTGTCGTATTCCCATCCGCCAATGATGCTTTTACCCTGCTTTTTGATAAGACCAATTACCAGCGCGCGTTTGCCACCGCGGAGTCTTACCATTTTGCCCACGGCTTTTTCAGGGCGGCCAAAAAGCGTTTCTGCCACCACATAACCTATCACGATCACATTAGCTCCGTAATCATAATCGGCATCCTGCAGGTAGCGGCCAATCTGGATATCTACGGGCTGAATATTAACAAATTCCTCGGTGATGCCGTAATAGTTCACACCGGTCACTGCGTCGCGTTCAAACTCAATTTTCTCGCCGCTAAGACTGATGTTCATCGCCACATTTTTGGCAGCGTTTACCTTCTTCTTCAGCATCTTCATTTCCGCGAAAGCGGGCTCGGGGCGTTTCACATATTTCCACCAGGGATAGTCGTTGCCACCACCGGCATAGTCCCACTTATCGATATATACCGTATTGCTTCCAAGCGCTTTAATATCTTTTTGAACGGCGTATTCAAGGCTGTCAACCGCCGCCAGCACACTTATAATACAGAATATGCCAAAGGCCACGCCGCTGAGCGAGAGCAAGGTTCTTATCTTATGCGATTTGAATTCCTGCCAGGTGAGGTTAAGACTGCTGCCAAGTATTTCGAATAAGCGCCGCATGATCAAATGTAGGAAGAAGTTTTGAGTTTCGGGTGTCGGATGTGGGGTGCAGGGTTTTAGTATTCGAAACTTTTCACGTCGGGGTCGTCGAGGATTTCGCGGATCAGTTTCTGGTGGTTCTTTTCGGCGCCCTGCACGTTCCAGGTGGCGTGGAAGGTGTCGCCGTCGCGGCGGAAAATGCCATGACCCGGGCGCAATTTGTGCGAGCGGAATTTCTGTTCGAAGTAGTGAACCACCTCGGAGCGGTAAGGACAGGCTATCTTATAAACATGAAGACTATTGAGCCGGTCGAACCATTTTTCAATAATGCCGAAAGCGTAGAGAATGGGTAAAAGCAGTATGCAGCCCGCGATAGCAATCCATTCATATCCCGCGCCCACAGCCATGCCCAATGCCGCTGTTACCCAGATGGTGGAGGCAGTGGTAATACCATTCACACCCGTATCACTTTTGAAAATAACACCTGCGCCCACGAAGCCGATGCCGGTTACAATATTGGCGGCGATTCTGTCGGGCGACATAGTGCCCTCAATGTCCAGCGATATAATGGTAAACAGCGCCGAGCCCATCGCGATCAGCATCATGGTGCGAAAGCCGGCTGATTTGTTTTGGTACTCGCGTTCGGCGCCAATAATGCCGCCGATCACAATGGCAAGCATGAGCCGCAGTATGATTTCAATATCCATATTCTCCAATATCTGAATATACAAATATAATTGCCATGCCGGTCTATATTTGCTCTATGTTTACCATCGAAAATCAAATACTGAAGGCAACCATACAGGCGAAAGGCGCAGAGCTTACCAGTCTTTACAATAAACAAACCGCACTGGAATATATGTGGAATGGCGATCCCGCGGTGTGGCCGAGGCATTCGCCGGTATTGTTCCCGATTGTGGGACAACTGAAGAACAATACTTATTTCCACCATGGAAAATCATATCAGTTGCCGCGGCATGGCTTTGCGCGCGACAGGCAATTCATTATGGAAGAGCAGCAGGCTGATTCTGTTATCTTTTTGCTGGAGAATGATGAGATTTCAGCAGCCGTTTACCCGTTTTCTTTTCAATTCAGAATAAAATATACGCTTTACGAAAACACGCTGGCGATAACTTATGATGTAGTGAATACAGGCAAAGATGCTATGTATTTTTCCATCGGCGCGCACCCCGCATTCAAAGTGCCATTGGAAAATGGATTGCAATACACCGATTATTATCTGGAATTTGAAAAGCCGGAGACTTCACCCCGCTGGCCCATATCGGCCGAAGGAACCATTCAAAAAAATGAGCAGCCATATTTGAACAACGCAACAAAACTTGCATTATCAAAAGAACTTTTTCTGCAGGACGCGCTCGTATTTAAAAACCTCGCGAGCGACTATATTTCTCTCAAGACAGTCAAGAGCGCGCATGGCGTGCAGGTATTTTTTCCCGGTTTTCCCTATATGGGCATCTGGGCAGCGAAAAACGCAGATTTTGTTTGCATCGAGCCCTGGTGCGGCATAGCCGACAGCGTAGATGGAGACCAGCAATTGATGCATAAAGAGGGTATTAACCGCCTGCAACCGCAGGAGCACTTCGACCGCAGTTGGACTGTAGCTGTATTCTGAGGGCTAAATCGTACTTTTGCGCGGCAAAAAATATCAATGAAGTATATCAACGAAATCAATAAACGCCGCACTTTCGCGATCATTTCGCACCCCGACGCCGGTAAGACTACGCTTACCGAAAAATTCCTGCTGTTTGGGGGCGCCATCCAGACTGCGGGTGCGGTGAAAAGTAATAAGATCAAGAAGCACGCCACCAGCGACTTCATGGAGATAGAAAGACAGCGCGGTATCTCGGTGGCCACTTCGGTGATGAGCTTTGAGTACAACAATATTCTGATCAACCTGCTGGATACTCCCGGTCACAAAGACTTTGCAGAAGATACGTACCGTACACTCACCGCTGTTGATAGCGTTATTCTCGTTGTCGACAGCGTAAACGGTGTGGAAGAACAAACACGCCGGCTGATGGAAGTGTGCCGCATGCGCGACACGCCCGTGATTGTTTTTATCAACAAGATGGACCGCGATGGCAAAAATCGTTTCGACCTGCTGGAAGAAATTGAGAAAGAACTGAAAATCCATCTTCATCCCATGACCTGGCCCATCAACAGCGGCAAGGATTTTAAAGGAGTATATAACCTGCACGATAAAAACCTGCTGCTCTTTACCGCCAACACCAAAGCGAGCGATGAAGACTCCGTACAAATAGCCGATCTCTCCAATCCTTTGCTCGACGCGAAAATAGGAGAGAAGGATGCCGCCATTCTGCGTGAAGACGTAGAACTGGTAGACGGCGTATACGGAGAACTGAATGTGGAAGATTATCTCGCGGGCCAGGTGGCGCCCGTATTCTTCGGCAGCGCCATCAACAATTTTGGTGTGAAAGAAATGCTCGATACATTTATCCGCATAGCTCCCTCTCCGCGTCCGCGGCAGACATCTGTTCGCGAAGTAAAACCCGAGGAAGAAAAATTCTCCGGGTTCATTTTTAAGATTCACGCCAACCTCGACCCCAAGCACCGCGACCGCATTGCATTTTTGCGCGTGTGCAGTGGCCGTTTCGAGCGAAACAAATACTACCATCATGTGCGTCTCGATAAGGATGTGCGTTTCAGCAACCCCTATACCTTCATGGCGCGCGATAAGGATGTGATACAGGAAGCCTATCCCGGCGATGTGGTGGGTCTTTTCGATACCGGCAATTTCAAAATCGGTGATACGCTTACTGAAGGAGAAGATTTTTATTTCACCGGCATACCGTCTTTCTCGCCCGAAATCTTCAAAGAGGTAGTGAACAAAGACCCCATGAAGACAAAGCAGTTGGAGAAAGGCCTGATGCAATTGACCGACGAAGGCGTGGCGCAATTGTTCACGCAGTTTGGAGGTAATAAGAAGATCATCGGTTGCGTAGGTGAACTGCAGTTTGAAGTAATTCAATACCGCCTGCTGCAGGAGTATGGCGCCAACATTGAATTCAGAACCGTACCATTTTATAAGGCCTGCTGGATTACCAGCAACGACCCGAAAAAAATGGAGGAGTTTACGCGTTTCAAATCAAACAATATCGCCACTGATAAGGATGGACACCTCGTGTACCTGGCGCAGAGCGAATGGTTTCTCAATACCGAAAGGACCAATAACCCCGCGATCGAGTTTCATTTTACCAGCGAAATTCACAAAGAGGCTGTGTAATGCATATCGTGTTTGAAACAGAACGACTGTTGGTGCGCCGCTATACCATGGCCGATGAAGAAGTGTTTTTCCGTTTGAACAGCGACACAGATGTGGTGCGCTACATTCGTCCTCCCAAATCGCGGCAGGAGTCGCATGAATTTTTGCTGCAAAATCTCGCCATGTACGAACAGCTTCCCTTCATGGGGCGCTGGGCCATGGTTGACAAATCGAGCCGTGAAGTGATCGGCACATTTGCTGTTTTTCCTATTGATAACAGCAGCGATATTCAATTAGGATATTCACTTTTGCCCGAACATTGGGGCAAAGGCTATGCTACCGAATCGGTGCTTGCCGGCCGGCAATATGCCTTCGATAATCTTTGCACCAGTGAAATTTATGGAATCACTGAACCAGCCAATACCGTTTCGCAAAAAATATTGCTGAAATGCGGCTTCACGCAGGTGAGTGATAAGATTGATTTTGGGAAAAAATTGTACCGGTTCGTTAGTTATAATCCCAATTATATCGAGACAGAACGACTGCGCATTTTTCCGCTTACTCCACATCACTTGCGCGTTTACCTCCAGGCGGATGATAAATTTGAAAACATGCTGGGTCTCGCGAGTTTCGGCCGTATTGTTGCGCCCGCAGTCAAAGAAAGAGTAGAGAAGACCTCATTGCCGGGAATAGAAGCAGCGCAGCCACACCTGCTCGTTTTTCATACCTTCTGGCTGGCGGTTGAAAAAAAATCCAACACGGTGGTGGCTGAGTTAGGCTTCAAGGGCGCTCCCGATGCCAATGGTACGGTTGAAATTGGTTATGGCACCATGCCTTATCAGCAGGGCCGTGGTATTATGACTGAGGCGGTGGGTGGTTTTATAGAATGGGCGCGCCGGCGGAATGATGTGCGCACCATCATCGCCGAGACCGACAGCGGTAATTATGCATCGCACCGCGTGCTGGAGAAAAATAAATTCACGATGTACGAAAAACGGGGTCGTATGTTTTGGTGGAAGCGGGATATATCTATAGACTGAGGATCGGAGATTTATCGCGGATAATAGAATTACGCGGATGTTCATAAGCTGGCAAGACCACGAATTAATAAGAATCCGCGTAGTCCTGTAATCTGCGCCAAATCCGTGATTTTTTATCCCCGGTAAATCCGAAATCCTAAAACTCCGGATTAACACCCGTATAATTCTGCGGTGAAATTTTCTTCAACTCCTTCTTTACCGCCGCCGATACTTTCAGTTTGTCAATAAACTTGTGCAGCGTTTTCTTATTAATTCCATCCTTACCGCGGCTCAGCTCTTTCAGCGCTTCGTAAGGTTGCGGGTAATTTTCGCGGCGAAGGATTGTCTGAATAGCTTCGGTAACCACTGCCCAGTTATTTTCGAGGTCGGCGTCTATCGCTTTATCGTTCAGCACCAGTTTACCCAAACCTTTTTCAATAGATTTCAAGGCGAGCATGATATGCGCAAAAGGCACGCCGATATTGCGCAGCACGGTACTATCGGTCAAATCGCGCTGCAGGCGGCTGATGGGCAGTTTGGAGGAAAGATGTTCAAGCAAAGCATTTGCCACGCCCAGGTTGCCTTCTGCATTCTCAAAATCGATGGGGTTCACCTTATGCGGCATGGTGCTGCTGCCTACTTCTCCCTTCACGGTTTTTTGTTTGAAATATTCGAGGGAGATATATGTCCATACGTCGCGGCAGAAATCGATCAGAATATTGTTGATCCGCTTCATACCGTCGAAATGCGCGGCCAGGTTGTCGTAATGTTCAATTTGTGTAGTGAATTGCTGGCGGGTAAGTCCCAGCACACCTTCTACAAATTCGTTGCCCAGCGCAATCCAGTTCTTTTTCGGGAATGCCGCTACATGTGCATTAAAATTGCCCGTGGCGCCGCCAAATTTTGCGGATACCGGAATGTTGATAAACTGCTCTACCTGGTTTTCGAGCCTTTCTACAAATACCATGATCTCCTTTCCCAGTCGCGTAGGACTGGCGGGTTGTCCGTGCGTGCGCGCCAGCATAGGAATATTCTTCCACTCGCGCGCGAGAATTTCCAGCTGGCGGTTGAAATTGAGCAGGGCAGGGAGGTATTCAAATTCGATGGCGTGTTTCCATGAAAGCGGTATGGCAGTGTTGTTGATATCCTGCGATGTGAGTCCAAAATGTATCCATTCGGTGAGGTGACCCGCCTTAGCCTCGTTGAGTTTTTCTTTCAGAAAATATTCAACGGCTTTTACATCGTGGTTGGTGATTTTTTCAGTGTCTTTGATCTTCTGCGCGTCTTCTACCGAGAAATTTTCCAGCACATCCTGCAATGCGCGGGAGGCGGCAGCAGGCAGGGAGAAAAATTTTTTACCGGCCAGGAAACGGAAATATTCCACTTCCACCAACACGCGGTACCTGATGAGCGCATATTCTGAAAAATATTCGTTTAAGTGTTTTACCTGGTTATGATAGCGTCCGTCAACCGGTGAGATAGCGGTAAGTGGTGATAGTTCCATTACAATTGTTGTTTATTAGGGCTCGTCGTGTACCTTTGAGCCGCAAAATTAAATCAATTGGAGAAGATAAAGGTTGGAATTGTCAACTATCTCAACTCGAAACCCATGAATTATGGGATCAGGCATTCGAGCCTGGCGAGCCGGGTAGAGTTGATTCCCGATTACCCTTCGAGAGTGGCGCGCCTGCTGATGGAAGATAAGATTGATGTAGGCCTGGTACCGGTAGTAGTTTTGCGGCATTTGCCCCAGCACCAGATCATTTCTGATTATTGCATCGGTTGCGATGGCACGGTGGCTTCGGTATGTGTGTTTAGCGAAGTACCCATTGAAGAAGTGAAGGAAGTATTGCTCGATTATCAAAGCCGTACTTCTGTGGCACTGGCAAAAATCCTGTTGCGCGAATACTGGAAAATAAACCCGGTATTGACAGAAACCTCCAGCGATTTTCGCTCTTCCATAAAAGGCACCACCGCTGCCGTACTGATCGGTGACCGTGCATTGGAGCAGCAAAGTCATTCGAAATACGTGTATGACCTGGGCGAAGCATGGAAAGACCACACGGGTTTGCCTTTTGTATTTGCCGCCTGGATCAGCAATAAACAACTGCCCGATGATTTTGTGGCAGCATTTAACGAAGCCAATGAATGGGGACTGCAAAACATCGACGCTGTGGTAGCAGAAAATCCCTTTCCCTTTTTTGATCTGAAAAAGTACTATACTGAAAATGTGAGTTACAGGCTGGATGCAGCAAAGAGAAAGGCGCTGCAGCTTTTCCTCGATAAACTGGCTGTGCAGGTGCCGATATGATCTGAAAATCCCCTCTTATTCAGTTGCCTGCGGGTTGGGTTGGTAATTTTCCCGGCAAAACCAATATTTTCGCCAAAAACCCGACCCCAGTTGTTTCGACCATTGCCTTGCGTTATCACCTGGATCCTTATTTCAGCGGTAAAGCGGGCCGTCTCAAGAACTGACACAGTTATGCGAAAATCCTAATTTCCCCAAACCACATAGAGTTCATCATCGGATTCCACGACAGAGCCAGTTTTGGCTTTTGATTCGTGGAGTTTTTTTAATCCGCTGACCCAAGAGTAATGCTGCAGGAAAATTTCGTCGTTCAGTTCAATCGGCTCGGTGGTTGTCTTTGCATGGTAATGAACGTGCATGCGAAAGCGGCCGCCGGGCTTCAATACTCTTCTCAGTTCACCGGCAGTCTGCGCAAAATCGTCTACATGGTCAATCGCGTTTGCTGAAATAACGGCATCGAAAAAACCGTCCTTCACGGGTATTTCTTCAGCCCTTGCATGTACAAAACGCGCTCTTTCGCCATAGCAATGTATAGGAAAACCTGCGCTCAGATAACTGTCGAAAAGCGGGTCCAGGCAATACACCTCACAGCCCTCAAAACAGAGTGCGCTGGGAAAGGGGCCAGAGCCTACGTCGAGCAGCTTCATTCCGCGAAATTCATCCTTTTCTAACAATAGGTCCTTATAGTATTTTGTTTTCTGGTGTATCTCAAAAAATGTGAGCAGGGCGCTCAATTGTTTATTGGCATCCACCACCTTTTGATCGGCAGCAGGAGCAGGGTGTCCATATAGTTCGCTGATTGTCCCGTCGTACCACTGCATATACCGCTGCAACTCATTTCTCCAGAATTTTATCTCGGCATATCGTTTTTCATTGCCCAACAATTTGCTGGTTAGCTTTTCCAGTTTGTCTTTGATAAAACTTGCCATACGATAATTTAATTATACTTGCAGTCTCAATTTAAGCGGGAACCGCGCAAAGATATGATTATAGTAGAATTAAACGGCGGGCTGGGAAATCAGCTGTTTCAATACGCATCGGCTAAAAGCCTCGCCCTTCATGGTGGCGCCACGCTGAAGCTTGATACCAGGTATTATACTGCGAATAATAAATCGCACGACCTGCATTATTTTCATATAGACGATCCCGTTGCATGTGAAGATGAAATTGCCTCTCTTGAAAAGAGAAACTTTGTTCGCAAAATCGCCGACAAGCTAAGACCCAACCACAAAAGGAGAATTTACCGCGAAAAGGACTACACTTATGATGAGAATTTTTTCAACGCATCCTTCCCCGTACACTTAAAAGGACTCCGCCAATCGGAAAAGTATTTTCTGCCTTTTGAAAATGAAATAAGAAAACTGCTGGTAGTGAAACCGCAGTATATCCGGCCCCTGGAGGGGATAAAGAACGAGATCAAACTCAGTAACAGCGTTTTTATTCATATTCGACGCGGAGATTACCTGACCCCGACAGCGCTGAAAGTTTTAGGCCTCCAGCCCATTGAATACTATGAAAATGCGATCAGGTTGATCGAAGAACGCGTACCCAACCCGGTGTTTTATATATTTTCAGATGATATTGACTGGGCAAAAGAAAACCTTCGGTTCCACCATCCGCATCATTATGCCAGTGGTGAGTTAAGCAAAAATGCGATTGAAGATTTTTACCTGATGAGCCAGTGCAGGCACGGCATCCTGGCGAATAGTACGTTCAGCTGGTGGGCAGCCTGGTTAAATGAATACCCGGAGAAAATAGTGATAGCTCCCAGGAAATGGTTTAACCAGGCAAAATTTGATACGAGAGATTTGATTCCGCCTTCGTGGATAAGATTATGATAGCCCCGCGGGTTATTATCAAAAACATTAATCAAGCAGGTTTCTTAAACAGTAAGCAACCGCAACCATATATCTGTTGTGACACCCGCGCGGGATCGGCATTTTCAATCAATTCGCCGCTATCGGGCACCAGGGAAAATTCCACCAGATCAAGTCCCGAAAACATTTCCATGACCTGCTCAAAGCTGTAAATTCTATGTGCATTGTATTCAATCTTTGGCTTGCCTACAGGAGTAACAAACAGGAAATGTCCGCCCGGTTTTAATACCCGCTTCAACTCGTTGGCCGCTTTTAGATCTCCCCGCGGATCTATGGGGTCGCCGTAGCGGCCGAGGCCGATATGCTCAATGGTGTGCATGCACGAAAGCGAGGGTATGGAGTTGCTTTCAAAATGCAGTTGCACCAGGTCGGCAGCGCCCGATTCCAGTCCCGGCAGTTTTACGGCAGCCGGACGATAGTCATAAAATCTGATAGGGATAAATGCTGAAACAATCGTGCTGAAATGCAATATGGATGAAATGTCCACATGCCATTCCGGTCGCAGTTCGGCCAGCTTGCGCGCTGCCCAGGCGGGGTGATAGGTATAGTGCTGATCGAAGGGTGTCTGGGTGGTGTTATCGTACAGGCAGAGGTATGCGTTGTGGGGCGACAACTTAAACCGGCCATCATTTGCCTTTCTATATTTTGCATAGTCGCCCCAGAACTGGAAAAAGCGAATAATTCCCTTGGGCCATTTCTTCAACAGCTTTTTCGCAACATATTCCGGGTACTTTGTCAATCTCATAGAGAGAATAATTTTTGTTTCAATACCACAATCTCGCTTTCACGCGGCGCAGGTATTCGAGCGTTTCAGAGCTCACTGGTGTTCTTTTTTCGGTGCGCGTAATGGCCAGCACTTTCTTCCAGCCACCGAAAAATCCTGCCAGGTTCCAGCCGGTTTTTTTCAAATATTCCAGCGACCACATAAAGGCCGTGCTGTAAAAATATTTCTTCGGCAGATGCCGGTAAGCCACCTTACTTTTGTTGACCCACATCATCTGCAGTTTTTCTTTTTTCGGCTTGCGGCCCAACGGGGATTCTTTATGCAACATCACCACCTTGTCGGTATAAGCGATGCTATAACCCGCCTCCAGCACACGGTAGCTTAGATCGTACTCTTCCATACCGTAGAAAAAGTCGGTAGGGTAGGAGCCTACTTTTTCCAGCACCTCTTTTTTAATAGCGTGCGCGCCGCCGGCAAAATAGTAGGTATAAAAAAATGAAAGATCTTTATGCTCTTCGAATTGTTTGTGGGGAAATGCGTTGACCTGCATTTGATGGTTGGAGTGGTAGAGCACTTTAAAGGAAATGATGCCCAGCGGGCGCCCAGGGGTCTTTTGCTCTTCAAACAACTCCACAATATTTTCCAACGCATCCTTATTCTCCAGCTCTGCATCGTCGTCGAGCAATATCAATATGGGGGCTTTGGCATGACCAATAGCCAGGTTGCGGCCTTTGGCAACGCCCAGGTTTTCCGGAGAATCGATGAAGCGAAAATTGATTAACGGGTTGGCAGCTATAAACGCTTTTACTGCTTCATAACTTTCCGTAGAAGCATTGTTCACAACGATCACCTCTTCCAGCAGCTCAGCCGCGCGGTTCAGCGTAGTAATATTACGCAGCAAGTCCAGCGTATCGGCTGGCCGGTTATAGGTTATTATGACAAAGCTGAGCGGTTTCAATTGCCTGGCTGTTTTAGTGAGCTGATCAATTCTCTATAGTTGCGATTGAAAGTTTCAATGCTGAAATGCGTTTCTGCATAATGCACATTGTTTGCCATAATGCTTTTCCTGAGCGGCACATCGGCTTTCAGCCGGCGAATATACTCTACGCCTTCCGATACTATCTGCTTCTCATCATCTACCGTGGTAAATATAAAACCGTTCACCTCATTTTTGATATGCAATGGCAAATCGCCTACCGGCGTGGCAATAATGGCGCAGCCGCGCGCCATCGCTTCCATCACTACCATGGGAAAACCTTCGGTATCGGAAACGATCATCAGGATATCCGCTGCATCATATATCGACCGAAGTGTATGTTCGTCGGTTTCAAAAGGGAGGAAATTGCAGTACTGGTGCAGTTCTCGCGCAACCACCGTTTCCGCGTCGCCCACAAATGTAAATTCTGCATCGGGGTCTGTTTGTTTAAACGCCTGTGCAATTTTGGCCACCAGGTGCACCCGCTTTTCTGAGGTAGCGCGACCTACATACAACACACGCAGCGAATCATGTTTCTTTTCCGGCGGACGCCCAACAATCGGGATGCCATTGCTGATATAGCGAATTCGTTCGTCGTATTTCGTGGGAACACCGAGTGTCCGGTATTGTGCCAGGTGATTTTCAATCCTCACCTTGCTGATCATTACCGTCTGGCGAATGAAGGGCAAAAAGGGAATGCGTATCCAGGAAAAGCTGTTGAAAGAATGGATCAGTTCCACCTGCGGAATGCTCTTCTTTATCCAGGGAGAAATCTTATAACCAAAATTGCACTGGCCGTTAAACACGACCGGCCTTTTTTGCTGGCGATTAATATGACAGGCAATGATGCCTCGGAATAGGATGTTGACAAAATAGATCAGTTTATTGTCGGTATACCTTGAAATATCTCTTATTTCACAACCGCTTTGCGCAAATTGATCATAGAACAACTGGTTATGCGAACGACGGGTAAAATAAATGATGCAGTTCTTACCGCCCAGCGCCTGCGCCACTTGCGCATGCACCTTCTCGGCGCCGCCCACATGGTAAAAGGGGAAGAAAAACCATATATCATATTCCGGCTTTTTAGGCTGCAGCATGGCGATCAGTTTTCCCAGTAAAATAAAGGGAAACATGATCACATCTTCGATCCATCGCTTTATGATATAAAGTCGGTACATCAGCGCTTAAACAATACTTTCAGGTTTTTCAAAATGCCCATCACCAGGTCGGCCAGCATAAAAATCAACACTTTTATATCAAATGCATTGAACTTGCCGGCGCGCAGGCGGTGGTAGAGGTATTTTCTTTTACAATGAAAATGTTTTAAAAAAAAGTTGGTTGTCTTCAGGTGCTCGCTCGTCACCGATTTGGCGTGCACGCGGTACTCCAGCAACGGCCTGTCGATCTTCTCGATTATTTTTCTATCGGCCAACAGTCGCAGCCAAAGGTCGTAGTCTTCGATGTTTTTCTGGTAAGGCTTATATCGAAATGTTTTCAGTATTTCCGTTCTTGCCATCACTGAAGGATGTGCAATGCAATTATCGTGCGGCATCATTTTCCGAATGCTTTTGGCGCTGATGGTGGCGCGGTCTTTCGGCCACTGACCGGCAGGTTGATCATTTTCATCAATAAACTCTATGATGCTGGCCACCAGGCTGGTACCGGGATGTTCGTCGAGCCATTTTTTCTGCACGGCAATTCTGTCTGGGTGACAAATATCATCGGCATCCATGCGGGCGATGTATTTGCCCGAAGCCTTGTCGATGGCGCGATTAAGCGAGAAGATCAGCCCGCTGTTGCGTTCGTTGGCGATATACACGATGCGTGGGTCATTAAAGCTTTTGATCACTTCTTCTGAATGATCGGTGGAACCGTCGTTCACAATAATCAGCTCAAAGTCGCCAAAGCTTTGCGACAGTATGCTATTGATTGCCTTCGGCAGATGAGGCCCGCCATTGTACACGGGCAAAATAATACTGACTTCAGGCATCGCCATGCTTTACGCTTTTGCAACCTTCGGACTGCGGTTACGCCATTCCAGGAAAATGCCGAGCCCCAGCAATAATACCAGTATAATGGAAGCTACCGTAGTCAGGCTGCGGCCGGTAAGATAACCCTGCGGCTCGAAACGGAATTCAATATTATGCTGACCCGAAGGCACTGCCAGTCCGCGCAGCACATAATTCACGCGCACTATTGGCGCTTCCTGCCCGTCGATGAATGCCTTCCAGCCGGCCTTGTAATATATCTCACTGAATACGGCAAACTGGTTGCTGGCCGCCGAAAACGAATAGTTGATCTTGTCGTTTTCGTTTTTTACTAAACTTATAGTTGCAGTGCTGTCCCATTGCGGCTCAAAAGGTATGGAGCCTTTGAATGCTTCCTGCACAATGGCTGTTTCGCGTACATTGATGCTGTCGAGCGCAGACATTTCCTGTCGCGGACCAGGCACGTAGTGAATAGATTTCACCAGCCATGCCGGACCAAAAGCTTCGGGATTGATCGAATACTGCTTCTGACCGGTCTGCCTGTCGGTCTGAATAAAATATTTCGCATTCAGCATGTTCAGCACCTGCATATTCGGCGGGTTCTTGCTGAGCTGATGCTCTATCAGGTCCTGGTATATCTTCAATTTAGCCGCGTGATAACCGCCAATGGAATTATGAAATGATGAAGTCACGTTTTCCTGCCAGCGGTTGGGATCGATATTAAACACGCGGTAATAACCCGTATCCTGTCTTATCTGCTGATCGGCCTGGGTCATGGGGAACTCCTTGAAATCTTCTTTCTCCACAAAATCATCGGCGTTCAGGTATTTCGAGTCTATCACCAGCAGATCAATCAGCACCAGCACGGTGAGTCCTGCCACCACCGCATTGCGGTTCAGGTTGTTTCTGATCCAGGCAAACAGTATCAATGCCGCCACCAGCACAAAGCCAAAGCTGCGGCCAATGCTGCCGATCATCAGCGACCTGCGGTCTTCTTTCAGGGCGTCCGCAAAACTGTTGATCAGTTGAATCAGCTGAGTCTGCCCGGTTTGGGATACCTGCTGCATCAGTTCACGGTCATATCTCCCCGAAAAGCTCGATGAAATATAAATGAGCAGCATCACGGCAAAAACCGCCGCAGTAAGAATAATGCCTTTTTTGAAAGGCTTCAGCAGTGATTTTTTGTTAGGCTCATCGGCTACGCGTTGTACTGTCAATACAGCGAGTATGGGGAAGAGCAACTGCGGCAATACCAGTATCATGGAAGGTGCGCGGAACTTGTCGTAGAATGGTAGGTTATCGTACAGGAAACCGCTGAGACCTTCGAAATAACTTCCCCACGAAATCATGATGGCGAAGGCAATAGTAGTCAGCATCCACCATTTGTGTTTGTTATCGAGCAGGAACACACCCAGCAATGCCAGGAATATGGTGATGGCGCCGATATAGGGCGGGCCCGAGGTACCAAGACCGGTTTCATTCAATCCGCCCCAGTAATAATCTACGCCCAGTTGTTGCTGCAATTGCGGGGGAAAGCTCTGCAGTACTTCATAGGTTTTCGATTTTTCCGGGTCCATCGTGGGTTTGCCATCGGCGCCGCCGTACATGTGCGCGGCAAACATCACAAATGGTTCGGTGATCTTGAGGCTATAGCTCATGGCGTAATCGCGACTTACGCCGGTCTCGCTGTTCTTTGCTATCAGTGTATCCGACAGTTCGGAACCGCCATGACGAATCGTTTCTTTCTGATATTCGTATACCGACATCAGGTTGACGGCATTGGTCAACACACCCACTGCGGCAGCACCGAGCGTGAGTACAGCCGCCATCGCGAAATGTTTTAACTCGCCGCTCTTTATCCAGCGTACGGCATAAAAAATGGTCATGATGAAGATTGTCATCGCCAGGTAGTAATCTATCTGCACGTGGTTCATGGCGATGAGTATGGCGGTAAACAAGGCCGTTAGACCTGTACCAATCCAGTATTTCTTTTCATAGATCAGCAATACAGAACCCAATAATGCGGGCATATAGGCAATAGACCACATTTTGGTATCGTGGCCAGCAGAAATAATCACGGGGTTGTAGGTGCAGTAGGCAAATGCCAGCGCGCCTAATATGCCAACCACCGGACTGGCCCTTAGCACCATCGCCAGGAAATAAAAGCAGATGGCGGCCAGGAAAAAGAACTGGATAGGTACGGGCAATCCGAGTGTAAGTATGCGATGCACTATCCAGGGCACTACGTTGTTGGCATCATAAGCTATCAGAAAGGTGGGCATACCGCTAAACAGGCTGTTTGTCCACAGCGGGTAATGACCATGCTGCTCTTTGAATTCAAGCGATTGCTTGTTGGCTCCCTGCCATGACGCAATATCATGACTGTTTACCACCTTACCCTGGAGGGCAGGACTGCAGTAAATAAGCGCCACAACCAGGAAAATAACAATAGCAAGCAGGTGCGGTAAAACTTTCTGAAACAAGGCTTTATTCATATTTTGCAATATTGGGCAGACAAAATAAGGCAATTTTACAGCAAGTTGTTGATATGCAAGCTTTATTATTTTTCTCGCGGGTAAGTTTTATTTGCAATATCTGCTACCTCATAACTTTCCTTTTTTATTTCATTCCGCGGCTGGGCGACGGGCATGTGGTAAGCACCATTTTAGTGCTGGGCGTACTGGTAGCCGTGGTGCTGAATTTACTGCTCACCGGCATCATCATCATACTTTTTTTCACCAGTAAGTCATTATTAAAAGCTATTCCAAAGTGGTTGATTATATTTAACCTTATTTGCTGCATTCCACAATTAATCTTTTTCCCTGCATGATTCATAACATCATTCGCGACAAAGCCACCAGGTTATTTTTGATACTTGCCGGTTTTTTTATTGCCAATGCCATTCTTGCTGAAGTGATCGGCGTGAAAATATTTTCGCTCGAGGCCACGTTGGGCATACCCAGGGCAAGTATCGACCTGCTAGGGGAAAAAGATCTTGGTTTCAGTCTGTCGGTGGGCGTGATTCCCTGGCCCGTCATATTTATCATGACCGATATCATCAACGAATATTACGGGGTAAAAGGGGTGCGTTTTCTCTCTTTCCTGGCCGTGGTGCTGATAGCTTTTGCCTTCGTGATCTTTTATTTCGCTATAGAAACGGTACCCGACGAGGGATGGCGCTTCCGCGAACTGGAAGAGGGTGTAAGCGACCAGCAGGCGGCGTACAAGCAAGTGCTGGGACAGGGCATGAATATTATTATCGGCTCCATCACCGCCTTTATTATTGGCCAGTTGCTCGACGCCTATATCTTCAGGCTCATCAAAAAACTGACCGGTGAAAAACTGTTCTGGATGCGCGCCACCATCAGTACGCTGGTTTCGCAGTGGATCGACAGCATCGTGGTGACCTTTATCGCTTTCTATTTATTTAAAGATTTCAGTCTTGCCACCGTCACAGCCTGGGCGGTGACTGCCTATATGTACAAATTCCTGATAGCGGTATTGATGACGCCGGTGCTATACCTGGTGCATTGGGTGATTGAAAAATATTTGGGAAAAACGAAAGCTGCAGAAATGAAACTGGCTGCTATGCGGGAAGCATGACCGGTCGCTGCATTACGTAATCTTCCTGGTAAACGCCATTGCCAAGGTCAACATCTTCTTCGCCAATGATGGTGAAGCCGATTTTTTCATAAAAAAAGCGGGCCTTATTATAGCGGTTCACATTAAGCCGCAGTTCGGCAGCGCCATCGCCTTGCAATTTTTCGAGAATATATTCCACCATTTTTCTGCCAATACCTTTTCCCTGCATGCTGTTGTGCACATACAATTTGTGCAGTTTGTAAATGCCCTGGTCATTAATGCGCGACCATGAAGCAAAACCAACGGGCCGGTCACCCAACAGGCTCATGATAAAATGATGATTCAGTCGGGTCATCTGGCTTTCGAGCGCGGCCGGATTATAGAAATAATCCAGCATATAATTCAACTGTTCGGGCGTGAGAATATCGCTGTAGGTAGCCGGCCATATTTCCCTGGCAAGCCGCTCTATAGTTTCAATATCATTTGTGGTAGCTGGTCTTATTTCAACTTTTTCGTTCACGAGGCTATAGTATTTTTTGCAAGATAGGTGGTTCGTGAAATTCTGTAATGCAACCTGATGGAGCGAAAGCTCATGCTGATGGCGATGACATACGAAACTACAGCACCGGCGATGAGCAATCCGTTGGAGACATATTTCGTGACCTGAGGACTATTTTGGAGAAACAGGAAAAAATCGAAGGTGCCATGGAAGAAAGTTGCCAAAGCCAGTCCCCTTAGCAGGTTGCGGAATGCATGTTTCTTGTTGAACTTCGCAAGACCGGTATAATAACCCATCAGCACGGCATAAGTGCCGTGAGCGGGCACCGATAATACCATTCTAAGCAAACCGGTAGTAAATCCATATCGCAGCACATACTCGATATTTTCGAGCGTGGCGAAACCCATACCAATCATCACTGAATAAGTAATGCCGTCAAACGGTTCATCGAAATGTTTATGCGGGTAGGCGTAAAACCGCAAGGCCGCGAACTTGCAAAGTTCTTCCCCGAGCGCCACCCCCAGGAAAGCCAATGCAGAGTAATAAGTAATGGTGTAGTTGGGAAAATACGACTGCAGTGTTGGGCGGAGTTCCTGTTGTATAAGCATGGCAGGCAATATGCACAGCATGCCTAACCCGAAAGAGATGATAAGGTTTGTTACCGGCTCCCTGTCGTACTTATCTTTCCATAAAATGTAAAAGATGATTGCAGAACCAGGCGCCACAGCCAGGGCAATGAGGGACAACACCATTGGTAGATAGCTAATTAGCTGGCAATTTACACCATTCAGTCAACATATCAGGCGGTTTGGCGCCCATGAATTCGTTTTATGGGTTGCATGCACACGGTGGTGGCAAGCAGGAAAGGCACTTGTATACATGTCGGGACAATTTGCTATAAAAAACCTTAATTTCCCTGACTGAACGGCCAACAAACAGCGATGAGAAAATTCTTACTGGTTGCATTCCTGGTACTGACTGCACACACTATGTTAGCCCAACGTTTTGCGGGGCATCCACCTTCCACACGCTGGCGCCAGATCAATACCGATACCGTTCGCGTGATATTTCCCGCTGGTTATGAACAACAGGCCAACGATGTGGCAGCCACCGCGCATGCGCTCGGTTACAGAACACAGTCATCGCTTGGCGAAAAGCTCCGTAAGATCAGTATCGTGCTGCAACCACGCACCACTTTCACCAATGGTTATGTAGCGCTGGGTCCATGGCGCAGTGAATTTTACCTTACTCCTAACCAGAATAGTTTTGAGCTGGGCTCATTACCCTGGCATCGCTTTCTTACGCTGCACGAGTACCGGCATATACAGCAGTATGGTAATTTCAATAAAGGTATTTCGAGTGTGATGGGCATATTGTTTGGACAAGACGGCTTATCTCTCGCCACCAGCGCTGCTGTGCCCAACTGGTTTTGGGAAGGCGATGCGGTGTACCAGGAGACGCTGATGAGTTCGCAGGGCAGGGGAAGACTCCCGTATTTTCATAATGACTACCGTTCACTCTGGCTCGCACAAAAGAATTATTCATGGATGAAGTTGCGCAACGGATCGCTCCGCGATTTTGTTCCTGATCATTATAGGCTGGGGTATATGATGGTAGCCTATGGAAGAGAAAAATATGGCGAGGAATTCTGGAAAAATGTTACAGGAGATGCCGTACGTTATAAAGGCTTGTTCTATCCGTTTCAGAGAGCTGTAAAGAAATATTCGGAGAAAGATTATCAGACTTTCCGCAAAGAGGCCCTGTCGTGGTTTGAGCAAAAAATGGATGCCAGGGCGGCCGGCGATGAGGCGAGTGCCAAGGCGCGGAAAACAAAACATTTTGATGCCAATTATGAATACCCGCAGTGGATTGATGAGAATAAACTGATTTACGTTTCGAACAGTTACCTAAAAATTCCGGCGTTTTATATTAAAGATCTTTTAGGAACAGAGAGTACAAGACTGCGCGCAAAAGATATTTCTCTCGACAATCATTTTTCATACCGCAATGGCCGCGTTGTATATGCAGCGTACGAACCCAACCGCATATGGAACTGGATTGATTATAGTGTGATCAGATTGCTGGATATCAACACGGGTGTTCAGCGCAGTCTCACTCACCGTTCGTACTATTACGCACCGGATATTTCGGAAGACGGAAAGCTGGTGGTTGCTGTGCAGGTATTGCCCGGTGGCAATTCGGCATTGCATATACTGGAAACTGACTCGGGAAAGGTGATGCACGAGTTATCAAATCCACAAAAACTCTTTTACACTTATCCGAAGTTTTATAAAGAAAATAAGATTGTCTCCGCAGTGCGCAACACCCGCGGGCAGATGGCGCTGGTGGTGATTAATCGTGATAATGGCGAGATTGACGAAGAGCTGGTGCCATTTTCATACAACATCATCGGCTTTCCTGCTGTGACTGGCGATACTATTACCTATACCGCCACCTGGATGGGCAGGGACCAGCTATTTGTGTGTATCGATAAAAATATCTACCGATTGAATACGGATGCCATCAACTGCGGCACGGGCAATTATCAATTGAGTATGCAGGGCAATAAAGCTGCATTTACATCCTTTACTGCAGTTGGCAATTTGATGCAGGTATTGCAGCATGCAGAGCTGTTACCCGTGTCGCGGGAAGAGCTGGCAACACCTGTTTCCGGTATAGGGGTAAGCGAACTGAAATCGATTAACGAGATTGATGTATCCTCGGCCAAATCGTACCCGGTGACAAAATATTCGAAGTCGTATCGCCTCGTTAATTTTCACAGCTGGCGACCCATTGTGAGCGATCCGGATTATTCATTCAGCATACTCAGCCAGAATGTGCTGAATACCTTGCAGGCTGAATTATTTTTTAACTACAACCGCAACGAGAAGTTCAAGCAGGGCGGTGCGGGACTGGTGTATGGTGATATTTTTCCCTATATCACGGCCAGTGTCTATGCCACACTTGATCGCGAGAGTGGTGATTCTGTGAGGTACAACTGGAATGAATACGATGCGCGGCTGGGGTTGCAGGCGCCGTTTAATTTTACCGGGGGAAGAAGTTACAAAAACCTGACCCTGGCTGCGGGCATCAATCACAAGCAGACCCGGCACACCGGTGCATCAAAAGGATTGCGCAGGGATATAAATATTAACTACGTTGACTTCTCCACTTCATTTACTATTCAGTCGCAGCAGGCACGTATGCATATCTTTCCGCATTTGGGCAGCAATGTATTTGCGCGTTATCGCAAAGCGGTAAGTGACAGCCAGGCCTGGCAAATGCTGGTGAGCGGTTCGCTGTATTTGCCGGGTATTGCACGCACGCATAATATCGTGGTATCTGCGGCCTGGCAGGGCAGAGATACTTTCGATTACCAGTTTCCCAATAGTTTTCCTTTCTCGCGCGGCTATTCAAGAATCGATGCGCCAAGAAACTGGAAGATTGGGTTGAATTATCATTTTCCGCTTGTATATCCTGATTGGGGCTTTGGCAATATTGTGTATTTCCTGCGTGTGCGAGGAAATGTTTTCCATGACTATACTGAAATAAAAAGTTTACGCACCGGCAACAAATTTGGTTTCAGCAGCACCGGCGGCGAAATATTCTTTGATACCAAATGGTGGAATGAGTATACTGTCACATTTGGTTTACGATACAGCCGCCTCGCTGATGGCGAGTTGCTGGGGCTGGCGCCCAACCAGTGGGAGTTTATTTTGCCGGTAAACCTTTTGGGGAGGTGAATTAATTCAGGCTACTCAGACTCTCCTCGATAATTTTAATCTTAGCCTCCGCATCTTCCTTCTTCTTCCGTTCCAAATTCACCACTTCAGGTTTCGCGTTTTGTACAAATCGCTCATTGCTGAGTTTTTTGTTTACGCTTTCCAGGAAGCCGCGCAGGTATGCCAGTTCCTTCATTAATTCCTCTTTCTGCAGGCCGGTATCGACCGGCTTCTCGGCTTCGATGTAAAATTTGTCTTTGCCAATCACCACGGCAATGGTATTGGCCACCGGCTCGCTCACGAAGGCAATTTCCTTTGCATTGCATTGCCTGGAGAGAATTTGCTCTATGGTTTGATATTGCTTTTTATCCAAAGCATGTATGTTCAGCTTCACCGCTTCGCGAGGTTTCAGCTGGTTTTTGTTGCGTGCGTCGCGCAGACCGGTTATTACATCCTGCAGCAGTTTGCCTTGTTGCAGTATCGATTGGTCGGGAGCCGGCACTTTTTCATACTGCTTCACGCACAGATCATCCTGCTGCTCGCGCAGCGCGTGGTATATTTCTTCGGTGATGAACGGCATGAAGGGATGGAGCAACTGCATCAGTTTTTCGAAAAACATAACAGTCTTCTGGTATACTCCCGCATTGATCGGCTGATCGGGCGCGGGTTTCACCCATTCCAGGTACCAACTACAGAAATCATCCCATATCAGCGAATAGAGTGTTTTCAGCGCTTCGCTTAGTTTGAAGTCTTTGAACAGTTTTTCAACTTCCAGGCTTGCTTCTGCCAGGCGGTTTTCAAACCATTGCACGGCAAATGCGGCCGAGCCTTCGGGCGCTTTCTCATTCTGCTTGCCTTCCCAGATCTTCACCAGCTTCAGCGCATTCCACATTTTATTGTTGAAGAGCTTGCCTTGTTCGGGGCTGGTTTCATCAAACAACAAATCGTTGCCGGCAGGCGAAGAGATCATGATGCCGAAACGCACCGCGTCGGCGCCGAACTTATCGATCAGCTCCAGCAGGTCGGGTGAGTTACCCAGGCTCTTACTCATTTTTCTTCCCTGCTTATCGCGTACCATGCCGGTGAAATACACATCACTGAACGGTTTTTCATTCATGTATTCCATGCCAGCCATGATCATGCGCGCCACCCAGAAGAAAATGATGTCTTGCCCCGTTACCAGCACCGAAGTGGGGTAGTAGTATTTGATGTCATTGTTTCCCGGACTGGTGATGCCTTTGAACACTTCAATAGGCCAAAGCCACGAAGAAAACCAGGTATCGAGCACATCTTCATCCTGGGTCAGTTGCGGGTTGTCAACCGAGTATTGTTTGCTGAATAATTCTTTCGCCTTTTCTTCTGTTTCGGCCACCACAAAACGTCCATCGGCATCGTACCAGGCAGGTATGCGTTGTCCCCACCAAAGCTGGCGGCTGATGCACCAGTCTTTCACGTTCTCGAGCCAGTATTTGTAAGTGGCCATGAATTTTTCACCGGGATGAATGCGTACCTGTCCGCTGGTGACTGCATGCAATGCTTTATCGGCCAGCGTACGCATAGCCACAAACCACTGCGTGCTGATGCGCGGCTCTACCACCGCATTGGTGCGTTGCGAAAAGCCGAGGCGGGTCTGGTATTCTTCTTCTTTCTGCAACAATCCTTCCTGGCGCAGCAGTTCCACCACTTTCTTGCGCGCTTCAAAGCGGTCGATGCCCACGCACACGCGGGCATTGGCATTGAGCGTGCCATCTTCATTCAGCGTGTCGATGATCTCGAGATTGTGTTTCAGACCGAGATTATAGTCGTTGATATCATGCGCGGGCGTGATTTTCAAAGCACCGGTACCAAATTCCTTGTCAACATATTCATCAAAAATGATCGGCACTTCGCGGCGCACCAGTGGAATGATCACTTTCTTTCCTTTCAGGTGTTGGTAGCGTTCGTCGTCGGGATGCACGCATACGGCAGTATCGCCCATGATGGTTTCGGGGCGCTGCGTAGCAATAGTGATGTATTCGTTGCCGGAGCCCTCAATTTCATACTTCACATAGTACAACTTGCCCTGCACCTCTCTATATTCTACTTCTTCATCGCTCAGCGCAGTCTTTGCTTCGGGATCCCAGTTGATCATGCGGGCGCCGCGATAGATCAGTTTCTTATTGTAAAGGTCAACGAAGACTTTTATTACCGCTTTGTAATAGTCGGGGTCCATGGTGAAGGCCACGCGGTTCCAGTCAACACTACAGCCCAGTTTATCTATCTGGTGATAGATGATGCCGCCGTATTTTTCTTTCCATTCATAGGCATATTTCAGGAAGGCTTCGCGGGTGAGCTCGCTTTTTTTGATGCCTTTCTCTCTTTCCAGCATCTGCACCACTTTGGCTTCGGTGGCAATAGAAGCATGGTCACTGCCAGGCACCCAGCAGGCATTATAACCGCTCATGCGGGCGCGGCGCACCAGTATGTCCTGTACGGTCTCATTAAGGGTATGACCCATATGCAGCACGCCAGTCACATTGGGCGGCGGAATCACCACCGTGAAGGGCGGCCTGTTATCGGGATAGCTGTTGAAATAGTTTTTCTCTTTCCAGTGTGCTGACCACTTATTTTCGACTGAATCGGGATTATAGTTCTTGCTGAGTTCCATAGTAAAGACTGCAAATATAATCACGGATTTGGGATGGATTGGCACGGATTGAAGGGAATGGGAGCTGAGTGAAGTAAATCCCCATATCCGTGATAAAAAAAGCACCCGCTTTCCAGGTGCTCAAAAAATTTTCATCCCGGTACTATGGCCGGCAATTTTTGTGGTCAGGTAATCAGAGTAAACGTAAAATTGTTATGCAAACCAGTAGAGGTAAGATAACAACATAATGAATGACAGAAATCCGAGGGCCATCAAAGCAATCTTTGCTTTTTCACCCAGGTGAATTTTAGATAACAGTTTCATACGCTTGTTTTTTTGTTTGCCGTACGATCATAACAACCGGCTTTCACAGGCATACGAGAGTCGGGAGGTGTTTCAAGAGATGGATTTCAGATTACGGATTATAAGGGTGGGGAGTCAAAAATCCAATCAAAATATCAGAGCTATAGTAAACAGAATTCCAAATACAAAAATAATATAAGCTTTTTTAGAATGCAAATAGGAAATTTCCTATGCAAGTGGTTCGTCAGGAGGGAATCAGACCCTCGGGGGGAAAAATACTCACAGGGAAGTCGGTTCCTGTGAGTATTAAAACCTATCCGTGTGATATGAGAACCTGGCTTAACTCTGTGTAAACCAGAAAGAAAACAGTACTAAGGCGGAGAAGTACAGGATAGCGGCAGCCGCCAGTGTAGCATTCTCACCTGCCTGTTGCAAGTCGAATTTTTGCATAGAAAAATGGATTTTAGGGTTAATCGATAACACAGGGACGGATTTTAATACTCAACGCCTTGCGGCTATATAGTAAACAGTTGATACTCAGTTTTAATATCCCTAACTTTATTATTCGCTATGTATGCTATCGTCGATATCGAAACTACCGGGGGATACGCAGCTAATAACGATATAACTGAAGTTGCTATTGTGTTGCACGACGGCAGCCAGGTGGTGAAAAGGTATGAAACCCTGGTGCGACCTTCGGTAGCTATTCCGTACCATATCCAGGTATTGACGGGTATCAATCATGCCATGGTGGCCAATGCCCCTTCCTTCCCCGAAGTTGCCAATGATATCTACGATCTGTTGCAGGGAAATGTATTTGTGGCCCATAATGTCAATTTCGACTACTCTTTTCTCAAACATCACCTGGCCCAGGTAGGCCTGGAACTGGAATGCAGCAAGCTTTGCACCATCAGGCTGGCCCGAAAGGTTTTCCCCGATATTCCGAGTTATAGCCTGGGAAATCTCTGCCGCCATTTTGGTATCCTTATCGAAAACCGGCACCGCGCCGGTGGCGATGCCGATGCTACTGCACGACTTTTTGCTCACCTGTTGCGCCACGGCGGCGAAGCGCATATTGAACAGTTATTAAAAAAGCGCGGCCGCGAACAATCGCTGCCACCCCATCTGCCCAAAGAAGAAATCGACAAACTGCCTTACACACCCGGCATTTACTATTTCCATAACCAGAAAGGGAAAATCATTTACGTAGGCAAGGCCAAGAACCTGAAATACCGCGTATGCAGTCATTTTACCCATAACGGTGCGGGCAGACAGCGGCAGGATTTTCTCCGGAATATTTACAGTATTTCTTACCAGTGTACCGGTACCGAACTGATGGCCTTTATCCTCGAAAGCGTGGAGATAAGAAGATTATGGCCGCAGTTTAACTATAGTCAGAAACGCTTTACCGCGGCTTATGGCCTGTATGCCTTTGAAGACCGCAATGGTTACAGGCGCCTGGCGATTGAAAAAAAGCGGCGGCAACTGGCACCGCTGTATACGTTCAACTGGCTGGGCGAAGGGCACAGGCTGATGCATCAACTGATCACTCGCTTTGAATTGTGTCCGCGGCTTTGTTTTATACAGACAGATAATGATCCCTGTGTAGGCTATGCGGGTAATCCTTGTCGTGGTGCCTGCGAACAAAAAGAACCGCCTCATGAATACAATCGCCGCGTGGATGAAGCCGTTCAATGGCTGGAGCAACTATTGCCCACCTTCGCGCTGATTGGCGAGGGCACGCAAAGCGGCGAACAGAGTTGTATACTGATGGAAAAAGGAAAATTCTACGGCATGGGCTATATTCCCAACGACATCACCATTACCGACAGGGAACAACTAAAAGAATATCTCATTAAATATCCTGAAAACGATTATATACGCGGGCTCATCTACCAATACTCAGAGCGATTCCCGCAAAAAAAGTTATTACTATGAAAGATTGTTTGGTAGGGGCTTTATTGTTGTTCGTCATCGCCTGCGGAGAGCAACAGGAAGTTAACAACAACGCGGAAAACACAGACACCACAACCACAGAATCCAAACCTGTATTGCGCCCGGAAAGCGTTCCGCTGGAACGCGAAACCGTAAAAAAGGAACCAGTAGCTGAATACAAGGTAAGAACCGAAAACCCTTTGAACGAATGGTATTTTCATGTGCGATTGTACGAAACACCGAAGACATTTCACTACCTGGTCAAATTGCAGTACGAAGAAATAAGGGGACAAGACACGCTCAAACTCCCTAATTTCGGCATGATGCCAAAACCAGAGATCAGGAAAGGACCGGAGCAATACAGCTTCATCATCGGCTTCCTGGATAAAGACGATCAATTTCGAGAATACAAAAAAGTATACGTAAAAGATAACACCCTGAAGATAGAGGCCATCAAACACTACGGTGTGAGGGGCATCTAAAAACCCTGGATATGGAAAGACATATTACGAGCTGGTTCAGTCCTTCACTCAACAAGGAGATGCCCATCGTTACTTATGGTCATTATGGTTTTGCCCTGCTATTGATTCCCACGGCTTCTGCCGATTACCTGGAGTATGAACGCTTTCAGCTGATTGATGCAGTGAGGCCTTTTGTTGATGCGGGTAAAGTGAAAATTTTTTCTATCAACAGCATCAATAACGAAAGCTGGATGAACAATGATATGGACCCGCGCCATAAGGCTATCCGTCACCAGCAGTGGAACGATTATGTGTTTAACGAAGTGGTACCCTTTGTGCGCACGCATACCAGCCAGGAGACAGAGATCATTACCTGCGGCGCCTCGTTTGGCGCTTTGCATAGTGCCAACCTGTTTTTCAAACGCCCCGATCTCATCAATGGCTTCCTGGCCATGAGTGGCGTTTATGAACTTACCGAATACACCAGGGGCTACTTCGACGACGACGTGTATTTCAACAGTCCCATGCACTACCTGCCCAATCTTACCGATCACAATATTCTGGAACAAATCCGCCGCAGCCGCCATATTCATCTTTTCTCCGGCAGCGGTTCGTATGAAGATCCGGAATCTGCACGCCGTCTGGCAGGCATTCTTTACAACAAAGGCATCTGGTACGAACTGGATATCTGGGGACACGAATGGTCGCATGAGTGGGGAACGTGGAAGGCGGCGCTGCCGCATTACCTGGGAACGAGGTTTTGAATGTTGAATTTGAATTTGAATTCGAATGGGGTGGATGGAAGCATCAATCTATCAACCTTTTCAGCTCCCGGATAAACTTCTCCCGAGGCATCATCTTTGCACCCAGGCTTTCGAGGTGTTCAGTGTACACCTGGCAGTCGATGAGCTGAACGCCTTCGGTGATGAGTTGCTGCACGTAGCTGATGAAGGCGTATTTGCTGGCATTGCTCACTTTGCTGAACATACTTTCGCCAAAAAACATTTTGCCGAGGCGTACGCCGTAGAGGCCTCCCACGAGTTCGCCGTTTTGCCATACTTCGGCGCTGTGCGCATAGCCCTGGTAGTGGAGCCGGGTATAAGCTTCCTTTATTTCGTCGGTGATCCAGGTGCCCTCTTGACCGCGGCGCGAGATGGTCTTGCAGCTATTGATCACCTTGGGAAATGCTTTGTTGACGGTAAACTCAAAAGCTTTGCGGCGAAGTAGTTGCTGCATGCTCTTGCTTACTTTCAGTTCGGAGGGCACCAGTACAAAACGCGGATCGGGGCACCACCAGAGAATATGTTCTCCCTCATACCAGGGAAAAATGCCATTGCGATAGGCCAGCAGCAAGCGCTCGGTGGAAAGGTCGCCGCCAATGGCGAGCAATCCATCCGGCTCTGCCAGGTGAACGGGGGGAAACAACAATTCCTTGTCCAGGGCAAATAAGGCCATTCCGGGTTCGATTGGTGATGACGATTAAGGTACAAATAACAGAACGAAAATAAAAAAGGCTCACTTTGCAGTGAACCTCCAGTAGAGTGGGAGCTGACGGGATCGAACCGCCGACCCTCTGCTTGTAAGGCAGATGCTCTGAACCAGCTGAGCTAAGCTCCCTTCCAAAACGCCATCACTTTCGCGGGGGCAGTTTAAAAATGGATTGCAAAGATAAGGGCTGAACAATTTCCCGCAAAACTTTTTCTTTTACATGTTTCTGAAAAAGAAAATGGTAAACATTATTTTGCCCGCGGCTAACTTTCAAGCCTCAACTTGCGTAATTTCAAGTGAGGAACTTCCAAAACCATACGCTTATGAGATTATCGTTTGGACTGGCTGCACTAATGGTTTGTGTTTTTGTGGCCTGCCAGAAAGAACCCGATGACAGCCTTGTAACGCCGCCAGTCAATAACTGTAAACTGGATCTTATTTATTACTACGGCGATGATCCCGTGCCCGTTGATACCGTCAACTTTGAATACAATGGCAACCAGGTGTCAATGGTGGATTATCACGACTACTATACAGAGCTTACCTATACCGGCGACCGCATTTCCAGAAGAAATTATTATGTGCCGGGCATGCCCGATGTGGCAGCCTTTGACGAATTCACCTACAACGGAGATGGCACGCTGAGCCGCGTTGATTTCTATATAGCTGACCAGAACCTGACTACACCCGTGCTGTTGTTTCGGTATACTTTTTCATACCAGGGTGGCCGACTCACGCAGTTTACCACCAGCATCGATACCAGCGGTACCGGCCCTGTTCCTTACCTGGAATACTACTACACTTATACCGGTCAGAATATTTCTGAAGCATTCGAGGTGGATTTATTTAACAGTACGCTCGATACACTCTACTATACTTACGATGCCAATGCCAATTACTACCAGAAGGTACCTGCGCTTTGGCTGACCGATAACCTGTTTACGGACTTCGACGGGTTCCTGCTGCCCATGGCACTGTCGGCCAATAACGTGATCAGTATCGCAGACCGTGATGGCAATTCCAGCGCATTTACCTATACCACCACTGCCAACGATAATATTGAAACCCTGCGCTTCGATGGCGAACTGGTAGCCCGGTATTTGTATAAGTGTCAGTAAATCAATGGTATTTCTATTAGTGTGCCATTAAAAATCACCGCAGGACATTTGCCCGGCTGATCATATTTTTTACATTTGTACTATCAAACTTTGCACACATGGCATTTGATGGACCTACAAAGCCTTACCAGGAGGAAGATGTTGATGTACTTACCCTTACGGATGAACCGTATAGCCTGATCGTTTGGAACGATGAGGTGAACACATTCGAATGGGTAATCGAAACTTTGATGGAGGTTTGCGGTCACACCGCTGAACAGGCCGAGCAGTGCGCCTATATCATCCACTTCCAGGGAAAGTATGCGGTGAAGAATGGCACGTATGATGAGCTGAAACCCCAATGCGATGCCATCACCGAAAGAGGCATTGGCGCTACTATTGAAGCAGTAGCCGTTTGAATAGAAAATCCTCTTAATTCGTTTGCAATCCTTACCGCTTTATTCCTGCCGCGGCATGAATTTTATTGCCATTTTTAAAGCCATACTTTACCTTTATAATCCCATCCTCGTTTACCACATCGCCAGGTCTGAGTCCGCAAAAGAAAAGTCGTTGACCCTTTTACCTTAATACCTATTGCCGGCACATGAAACGTAAACTGAATTGTATTTTGCTCATTGATGATGATGAACCCACCAACTTTCTGAACCGACTGGTTATAGAAGAAGTGGACTGCACAGAGCGTATTGAAATTGCTCAAAGCGGAAAAGAAGCGCTTGAATATCTCTCTCTCATCGACGGTGACGGTAATTACCCGCGGCCCGACCTGGTCTTTCTCGATATTAACATGCCCGCCATGGATGGCTGGGAGTTTTTGGCAAAATATAATCAACTGCCCGAAACACAAAAAGCAAAGATTATCGTGGTGATGCTTACCACCTCTTTCAATCCCGAAGATGAAATAAAGGCGCGCAATATGGAAGGTGTGTCAGGTTTTTGCAATAAACCGCTTACGCCTGGAATGCTGCGGCAAATTTTACAGGAACATTTTCCCGGCAGGTTTTAGCGAAAAATATCAGCAGGGTATGATTACTTTCAGCAGGCATCCCTTGCCCGGAGCGCTGATGATTTCCATGGTGCCGTTGTGCATTTCAACGCGACTGAGAATGTTGTTCAGACCAATGCCCCGGGCTTTTTTTGAGGGGTCGAAGCCAATGCCATTGTCTTTGATGCGCAGGTGCAGCCGGTTGTTTACCGTTTTCAGTTCCACCTGCGATTCAGTGGCTTTGGAATGTTTCAGAATATTATTGATCTGCTCCTGCACAATGCGGTAAATGATCAGCTTCTTGCCGCTCGACAAATTCTCGATCAGGTGATCATTCGCTTTCATGCGTATGGTCAGTTCAGGCGTGCTGATATTCTCGATCATTTCCAGCAAGGCTTCTTTCAACCCTATATCGCCGAGAGAAGGAGGTACAAGGGTCTTGGAAAGTATTCTTATTTCGTTGATGGCTTTGGATATGCTGTCGTAGCTGCGATGCAAGAGTTCTTTGCGAAACCGCTCTTCATTGATGGCCATGTCCACGCATAATTTAGCGGTGGCCAGGATCTGGTTGATATTATCGTGCAGCTCGCGCCCGATGACGCCGCGCTCTTTTTCCTGCGTTTGAATGGTGACCTGCGTGATCAGCTTCTGCATTTCGATCTGGTTGCGCACCATTTCTTCCTGCATTTTCTTGCGTTCGGTGATATCCATCATGGCGCCTAGCACGCGATAGGGCTTATTGTGTTCAGACTTCAGCACATAACCACGGTCGTACACAAATTTGTAGTTTCCCTGGGCTGTTTTATACCGGTATTCTTCCTGCCATTGATCTCGTCCTTCGCTCAGGCATTTCTTGATATTGCTCAGCACGCGCTCGCGGTCGTCGGCATGAATTTTTTGCGTATGCCAATCAATGGTATTCAGTACCTCGGCAGGCTGGTAGCCAAAGATGGTGGTGATGCCTTCGTTCCAGGAAATTTCGTCGGTGCGCAAATCCCAGTCCCAGATGGTATCGCTGGTGGCTTTGATCAGCGTGTTGTAGCGCTCGTAGTTTTCCACTACCTTCTGCAATATCTTTTTCCGTTCGATGCTATACTGGATAGACTTAGCCAATAATTTTTCATCGAACTCACCTTTCACCAGGTAGTCCTGCGCGCCCAGCACTATCGTGTTCAGCGCCACCTGGGTATCAGACAAACCACTTAAAACAATGATTGAAATATGTTGCGCCAGCTCGTTGATACGTATAAAAGAATTGATGCCTTCGCTGTCGGGCAGCGTAAGGTCGAGGAAGATCAGGTCGGGTTCAGTGATTCGCAACATGCTGATTGCCTCGTCCAGCCGGGTGGCGCGGGCAATTTCGCCGGTTGGTAAACGCGAAAGGCGAAGGTATTCTTCAAAAAGAAAATAGTCACTCGGATTGTCTTCTACCACGAGTATATTGAGCGGATGAGTTGCAGTTATCATATAGCCTTTTTGGAATAATGGTACGCGCTAAAGAATCAAGCCCTGGTTTTATAACGGAAGTGGACGAAAAGGGTAGTCAACCGATTGAACGAAAGTAAACAAAAGGTACTAAAAGCCACTTCAAATTCAAAATTTGAATGAATGCGATTCATGGATTTCCTGAGGGCGCGATAAATATAACCCGTACTGATTTGCCCTTTGCGGGTATAGCTGCGCAGTTAATCTTCAGAATTTCCCCCCAATACATCCTGTATTATTTTTACATAATTTGCTCCAAAAAATTATGCCAGCGCCTAAAAGCTATTGTGAATTTGTGTGGAATACTGATCCCGGCAATGTTCATAGGCACTATCACGATCATGAGTATGGGTTTCCGATTAACGACGATAATGACCTGTTTGCGCGACTGGTACTCGAGATCAACCAGGCCGGTCTTAGCTGGACCACGATATTGAATAAGAAGGAGAATTTTTTCAAGGCTTACGACAATTTTGATATCGCCAGGGTGGCGCGCTATACGGAAAAGAAGTTTGAAAAACTGATGCAGGACGCGGGCATTGTCCGCAATTGCCTGAAAATTGAAGCGGCCATCGAAAATGCCAAACGTATTAAAGATATCCAAAAGGAATTTGGCTCATTCAAAAACTGGCTCGACAAAAACCATCCGCTTACGCGCGAGGAGTGGACAAAACTGTTCAAGAAAACATTCCGATTTACGGGGGGAGAAATAGTGAATGAGTTCCTGGTGAGCACGGGTTACCTGCCGGGTGCGCATATACCTGGTTGTCCTGTGTACAAGCATGTGCTAAAAGCAAAGCCCATGTGGGCGAAGAAATAATTGCGCTATAATTTCCAATCCACGATTTCATTTACCCACTCTGCGCGGTAGGGGGTAGTCACACGGATATAGTTATCAGTATAACCTTCTATCATGCCGTCTTTCACGTGGCTTTCAAACAATACCTTGCGTGTTTGCCCGGCGTGCAGTTGGGTGAAGTACTGCATTTTCTTGTAGCTGAGGTTGCGGAGTATTTTATTGCGGCGGTGACGTTCTTCCATCGGCACTACGGGCTTAATCTCGAGTGCCTTTGTATTATCGCGTTCTGAATAGGTGAATACGTGGAGGTAAGAAACATCCAGCTCATGCAGGAACTCGAATGTCTCCATAAAATCTTCTTCGCTTTCGCTGGGGAAGCCAACGATCACATCCACCCCGATGGCGCAATGTGGCATCAGGGTCTTGATCAGTTTTACGCGGTCGGCATACAACTCGCGCTTATATCGCCTGCGCATCAGCCCTAGTATACGATTGCTGCCGCTTTGCAGAGGTATATGGAAATGGGGCATGAACTTATTGCTGTTGGCCACCAGTTCCACAATATCATTGGTAAGCAGGTTGGGCTCAATAGATGATATGCGGTAGCGCTGAATGCCATCTACCGTATCGAGCGCTTTTACCAGTTCGTAAAAACTTTCCTCGTGCTGTCTGCCGCCGTGCGGACCTTTTCCGAAATCGCCGAGGTTTACGCCTGTGAGCACAATCTCCTTCACGCCGCTGGCCGCAAGCTGTTGTACGTTTTGCAGCACTTTATCAACGCTGTCGCTCCGGCTCTTTCCGCGCGCCATGGGTATGGTGCAGAAAGAACAGGTGTAGTCGCAGCCGTCCTGCACTTTCAGGAAGGTGCGGGTGCGATCGTTCACTGACCAGGAGGAGTTGAATCCGCTCACTTCTTCAATATCGCAGCTGCAGATGCGGGCGCTGTTGCCCTTGGTGAGCTCACGCAGATGATGACCGATGTTGAATTTTTCTGCCGCGCCCAACACCAGGTCCACCCCGGGTATGCTGGCAATTTCCTTTGGCTTCAGCTGCGCATAACAACCGGTGATCACCACCAGGCTTTCGGGCGCCTTGCGCTGTATGCGGCGTACCAGTTGCCGGCATTCCTTATCGGCATTGTCGGTTACAGAGCAGGTATTGATTACATACACATCGGCCAGTTCATCAAACGATTTCTTCTCAAAACCCTCATTTTCCAGCATGCGGGAAAGCGTGGAGGTTTCGGAGAAGTTGAGTTTGCAGCCGAGTGTATGGAATGCGACGGATTTCATTGGAGCGGCAAAGATACGAGGCGAATATTGAATATTGAATTTGAACAGGGAATGTTGAATGTGAATGAGGTAAAATGGCTAATTTTCAGGAATGAAGCATAGCAGACACTACTGGTTGATTGCCATGGCGCTGTTGGCGATGGCGGTGCTGTTTTGGGTGAGACAGGATAGGGAAGATTCGGGTGAGACGGAGGGTTTGGCGAGGGACCCGTCGGCGCTGGTATATACAAAACACGCCAGGTGCAGAATGGATTGCAGAAGCATCAGTGAGGAAGAAGTGAAGCAAATATTGCTAAAAGGGAAGATCAATTATAGCAAGAGTGAGCCGAAGGCCAAACCCGATCCCAAGTACGCGCTGGAGGGGAAGACCGACGACGGGCAGCGGGTGCGGG
The DNA here is from genome assembly GCA_937958995.1 of uncultured Chitinophagaceae bacterium. Classification (GTDB taxonomy): domain Bacteria; phylum Bacteroidota; class Bacteroidia; order Chitinophagales; family Chitinophagaceae; genus CALCIN01. The sequence continues at coordinate 23,959 of CALGAP010000007.1, read as the reverse complement.
TAGTATTTGCTCCCGACAACGGAAAGGTGGTGGTGATTACGGCTATTGACTTAGATAAAGAATGGCCTTGTAATTGTAATTAAACCGATATGGAACGTATCTTGTGAATCAGCCATAAAACCCTTGAATGAGCTTTCTTCTGACGCCCCTGCGATTGCTTTACACGCTATATGCGTTGATTGTTTTTGTGGTATTGATGCTGCTTGTTGTTCCTTTCGTACTCGTGGGTTCATTTTTCGGTAAGATCAGGGGCGGAAATTTTATTTACCAAGTCTGCTGCCTTTGGGGCGATGCCTGGTTTTTCCTGGTTGGCATCCGGCACCGCAATATTTATGAAAGTCCGCACGACCGGTCCAAACAGTACATTTTCGTCGCCAATCATATCTCTTATCTCGATGCGCCGGTGATTGTTAAAACCCTGCGACAACCCGTACGGGTACTGGGCAAAGTTGAAATGGCGCGCGTGCCGGTGTTTGGTTTTATTTACCGCAATGCCATCGTTACTGTTGACCGCAGCAATGCCGAAAAGCGCGCAAAGAGCGTCAGGATCCTGAAATCTGTTATCAAAAAAGGTATCTCTATTTTTATTTTCCCCGAAGGCACTTTTAATGAAACTCATAAGCCGGTAAAAGAATTTTTTGACGGCGCCTTTCGTATTGCTATCGAGACGCAGACACCGATTAAACCACTGTTGTTCCTGGATGCCTACGACCGCATGCACTACCGCAGCGTGTTTTCTCTCAATCCCGGCCGCTCGCGATCAGTCTTTCTCGAAGATATTCCTGTAACAGGCCTCACCAGTGCTGATCTGCCAAAATTGAAGCAACAGGTTTATGAGTTGATGGAAAAAAAGCTGAAAGAATATAAGGCGAGTTGGATTGAAGGGTGACGGTTATAGGCTTTTGGTTAGCGATTTGATTGTACATTTACCGCCCGACACCCTGCACCCGTAACCCAACTATGTTTGTTGAAGTCATCATACCGCTTGCGCTCCCCAAAAACTACACCTGGGCCGTGCCTGATCACCTGAAAGAGCAGGTGAAGGTGGGCTGCCGGGTAGAAGTGGTATTGGGGAAAAACAAGAAATACGCCGGTGTGGTGAAGCGTATTCACAACGAGCGGCCCGTGGCTTTTGAAGCGAAGGATATATTGAACGTGCTCGATACCGAACCAATCGTGTACAAACAGCAACTATTGCTTTGGGAATGGATTGCGGGGTATTATATGTGTACCGAAGGAGAAGTAATGGCGGCCGCTCTGCCCGCGCATTTCAAACTCAGCAGCGAAACCGTGCTGATTTTTAACGATGAGTTTGGCGATGATTTCTCCACGCTCGACCACGACGAATTCCTGGTAGCTGAAGCTTTGCTGCTGAAAAAGGAACTCAAGTTAACCGAGGTACAGCAAATACTGGATTCATCGCACGTTTACCCGGTCATCAACAAGCTGATTGACAAGAAAGTCTGTTTTGTGTGGGAAGCCCTGAAAGAAACCTATTCGCCGCGCAAAGAGACTTTCGTCATACTCAACCCCGAGTACGATAACGATGAGGCGCTGAGCCAGCTGTTGAATGAAGATAAAAAACTGCAGCGCGCCGAAAAGCAGATGGAGTTGCTGCTCTCGTACCTGCATCTTATCAAAACGCAGGGCGAAGTAACCAGGTCTGAATTGCTCAAAAAAAGCGGTGCCTCCGATGCGCAGTTGAAAGGATTGGTGGACAAAAAAATTCTCTGGCTCGAAAAAAGACTGGTTGACCGCCTGCGCTACCTGCCACGTGATATCAATATCGATTTTACACTTACGCCTGCACAGCAAAAATGTTTTGATGAACTGGTGGAGCTGATGCCGAAGAAATCGGTTTCGCTTTTGCACGGCATCACGGCAAGTGGTAAGACGCAGGTATATATCAAACTCATCGAACGTTTTGTACGGCAGGGCAAGCAGGTGCTGTACCTGCTTCCTGAAATTGCGCTCACCTCGCAGATCATACGCAGGCTGCAAAAACATTTTGGCGGTTTTATCGGCATCTATCATAGCCGCTTCAACCAGAATGAGCGGGTGGAGATATGGAACAAAGTGAAAACGGGCGAATTGAAAATTATACTCGGCGCGCGATCCTCGGTATTTCTGCCGTTCTCAGACCTGGGACTGGTGGTAGTGGATGAAGAGCATGATGCGTCGTTTAAACAACAAGATCCTGCGCCGAGATATAATGCACGCGATACGGCTGTTTATTATGCATCGCTGTTTGATGCTAATGTGGTGCTCGGCAGCGCCACGCCGTCGGTGGAGAGTTATTATAACGCGTTGCAAAATAAATACGGCCTTTCTACCTTGCGCGAACGTTTTGGCGGCATTCAGCTTCCGACCATTGAAATTATCGACACCAAGAAAATTCCCCGCACCGACCGCACCAAGGTGATGATCAGTCCCGACCTGCAGGCAGCCATTGAAAAATCGCTGAAAGAAGATAAGCAGGTGATACTTTTTCAGAACCGCCGCGGCTACTCGCCTTACCAGGTTTGTAAAGTGTGTGGCTGGATACCGCATTGCAAGTATTGCGACGTTACGCTCAACTACCATAAGAACACGAATAAGTTGCATTGTCATTACTGCGCCACGGTATACCCGCCGGTGACCACCTGTATGGCCTGCGGCAATCATCATTTTCTGCAAACCAATTTTGGTACCGAGCGCATCGAAGAGCAACTGGAAGAGCTTTTTCCAAATGCCCGCATTGCGCGCATGGATGTGGATGCCGTAAGGGGTAAGACCGCCCACGATAACCTGATTCAACAATTTGAACAACACCGCCTCGATATATTGGTGGGCACGCAAATGGTGGTGAAGGGGCTTGATTTCGAAAACGTGAACCTGGTGGGCATACTCGATGCAGACAGCCTGCTGCATTTTGCCGACTTTCGCGTGAACGAACGTGCTTTTCAATTGATGGAGCAGGTGAGTGGTCGCGCGGGACGAAAAGACCAGCAGGGACATGTGATGATACAGGTGAGCAATACGCGACACCCGGTCCTGAAATTTGTACAGCAGCACGATTATGAGCAGTTTTTTCAACAGGAAATAGAGGCGCGTAAGCAATTTTTCTATCCGCCGTTTTCGCGGATTATACTGATTACCTTCAAACATAAAATGAAAGAGGTGACCGATGCGGCGGCCCAGGCCATGGCGGCGGCACTGAAACCGAACTTTGCGCAATACCTGGTAGGCCCCGCAGAGCCGGTGGTGAACAGGGTGCGCAACCAGTTTCTGATGGAGCTGCTGATCAAGCTGCCCAAGGACGCACGCACCATTCAACTTTGCAAGAAGACCATTCACGACCAGGTGGCGATACTGCATAATGACAAGCGTTTCCGCAGCGTGGTGATACTGCCCGATGTGGACGCGATTTAACAGGCGATATGAACATTCAACAAAATATTTCTCTCAGGCCTTACAACACCATGCACATCGATGCGAGGGCAAAATATTTTGCCCGGTTTTCCTCGCTGGAAGAACTGGATGCATTGATGGAAATGGTATCAAAAACAAAAGAACCCAAAGTAATACTCGGCGGCGGCAGCAATATTTTGTTTACGAAAGACTTTGACGGATGGGTATTGAAAAATGAAATTGCCGGGTTGGAACAGGTAAAGGAAGATGAAAATCATATTTACCTGAAGGCCGGGGCGGGGGAGAACTGGCATGCCCTTACGCAACATTGTATTCGCCGCAACTGGGCCGGCGTTGAAAACCTTTCGCTGATACCTGGCAATGCAGGCGCGGCGCCTATGCAGAATATCGGCGCTTATGGAGTGGAAATAAAAGATGTGTTTGAAGAACTGGAGGCCTATAGTATTGCCGACAAAAAAGCTTACACCTTTACAGTGAACGATTGCGAATTTGGTTATCGTGAAAGCGCGTTCAAGGGAAAATACCGCGATCAGTTTGTGATACTCAACATTACACTTCGTCTCAATAAGCATCCCCAGTTCAGGACGAGTTATGGCGCCATTACGCAGGAACTGGAACGTATGGGTGTGGAGCAACTCAGCATTGCAGCCGTTGCGCAGGCGGTGATCAATATCCGCCAGTCAAAATTGCCCGATCCGGAAAAGATCGGGAATACCGGCAGCTTTTTTAAAAACCCCTCTGTTGACCGCGATAAGTTTGAAGCATTGACAAAAGAATTTCCGGGTATTGTGGCCTATGACAACCCCGATGGTACAGTGAAGCTGGCGGCCGGCTGGCTGATTGAACAATGCGGCTGGAAAGGTTTCAGAAAGGGTGATGCAGGTGTGCATGCCAGTCAGGCGCTGGTGCTGGTAAATTTTGGACATGCCAGCGGGAAAGAGATTTTTGACCTCAGCGAAGCGGTTTTACACAGCGTTCAAGATAAGTTTGGCGTGGTCCTGGAGCGTGAAGTGAATATTATCTAGTCATATTTTAAGGTGAAATTATCTTGTAGCCAGCGTTTTGCTCAAACATGCTGCCCGGAAAATTGTCGAGTCGCTTCCGCTCATCATTCATATATGTGTTTTTGCAAAAATTTTTATCCGATCGTACAGAATAACTCGTCATCCGCAAGTTTCCGGAACAAAAATTTTCGCAGAGCGTTTAATTTGCCATGATCAAACAAATAGGTTAACCAAAACTAATTTACAGTCATGAGAAGAATTCTCGTTTTGGTGACCGTGTTGAGCTTTTTATATAGTTCAGCACTGTCACAGACCCGACTTGTATCCGGCAGAGTTGTAGGAGCAAACAACGAACCGGTCCCCAACGCCTCCGTCACGATTAAAGGAACTACCACAGGTACTACTACTAAAGCAGACGGAACATTTTCCTTACAAGCCCCCGAAGGCGCCATTCTCCTGATCTCATCTGTAGGATTTTCTGATTTGGAAGTATCGCTCGACAATGCTTCTCTTATCCAGTTAAGGCCAACAGGACAAGATCTGAGTGAAGTGCTGGTAGTGGCTTATGGTACTGCCAGGAAGAGTACTTTCACTGGTACTACCGCGCAGATCAGCAGTAAGGAAATCGAGAACAGGCCGCTGATCAACGTGAACAATGCGTTGACAGGCGTTGCTCCTGGTATCCAGACCACCGCAGGTGGCGGCCAGCCAGGTACTGGTCCCTCCATTCGCATCCGCGGTTTTGGTTCCATCAACGCCTCCAACGACCCCCTGTACGTAGTTGACGGCGTGCCTTATGATGGAAGCATTGCCAACCTGAATGTGAACGACATCGAAACTATTTCGGTGTTGAAAGACGCTGCTTCGGCTGCCTTGTATGGTTCGCGCGCTGCCAACGGTGTGGTGATGGTCACTACCAAGAAAGGCCGCCGCAATACCACCCGCTTCACACTGGGTGTTACACAAGGTATCAGCAGCAGGGCCATTCCCGAGTACGACAGGGTAAATGCCTTCGAGTATTATCCGCTGATGTGGGAAGCGCTTCGTAATGCGTTGGCATATAGCGGCACCACTCCGTTGCCGACTGCCAGCCAGAATGCTACCAACACCATTTTCAATCAGCTGCGTTACAATCCCTTCAATGTCCCCAATAATGAAATTGTGGACGTGAATGGTAAAATCAATCCCAACGCAAAGCTGAAATGGGCTGATGACCTCGACTGGACAGACGAGCTGTTGCGCCTCGGCAACCGCCAGGACTATTCGATGGTATTGAGTGGCGGTGCACAAAAGACCGACTACTTCCTTTCTTTAGGTTATACCGACGAGAAGGGTTTCATTATCCGTTCAGACTATCGCCGTATCACGGGTAGAATGAACATCAACTCGCAGCCTGTTAACTGGTTCAGGACCGGTGTGAATATTTCCGGTACCATCACCAAGTCTAACCAGGCCAGCGATGATGGTAGCACTTCATATGTGAACCCGTTCTATGGTACCCGTACCATTGCTTCTATTTACCCTGTGTATGCGCACGATCCTGTAACAGGCGAATACCTGTTGGATGCAACAGGCAAACGTTATTACGACCTGGGCGCCAATCGTCCCGTGTATAACGGTCGCCACCCGATCCAGGAAACCAAGCTGAATGAAAATAACTTCAAGAGAAACGTGCTGAGTGCACGTGCCTATGGTGAATTGATCTTTACCCCTTGGTTGAAGTTCACTACCAATATCAGCACCGACATTACCGACAACCTGAATGCTACTTATGAAAATAAGATTGTTGGTGACGGTGCTCCGGGCGGTCGTGCACGCAGAAGAGCTACCAAGACTACCAGCTATACCTTTAACCAGTTGCTGAACTTCAGCCAGAAATTTGGCAACCACAGCATTGAAGCGCTGGTTGGTCATGAAAACTACGACTACACCTACAACTTCCTCGATGGATTCCGCAACGGGCAAATCGTGGATGGTGTGTCTGAACTGGCAAACTTCACTACTACTTCCACGCTCAACTCATATGTTGACCGCGCTACTATCGAGAGCTGGCTTTCGCGTGTGAACTATAGCTTCAACGACAAATACCTGTTGAGTGCTTCTTATCGCCGAGATGGTAACTCACGCTTCTCCGACAAAGTGCGCTGGGGTAACTTCTGGTCAGTAGGCGCCGGCTGGCGTGTAGACCAGGAAGAGTTCATGAACCCTGTTACATGGGTTGATCAACTGAAGCTGCGTGCTTCTTATGGTACTGTAGGTAATGATAACGGTATCGGATTGTATCCTTTCCGTGCATTATATAACATAGCAAGCAATGCCAGCGAACCAGGCTTCCTGCAGGCAAGTTTCGAAAACAAGGACCTGTCTTGGGAAGTGAACAAGCAATTTGACATAGGCATCGATTTCGGTTTATTTGGCAACAGGCTTACCGGTACTATCGAATACTTCAACAGGCAGTCAGACAACCTGTTGTTCGAAGTACCGTTGCCTATTTCTACCGGCATTCTGAGCGTTTGGAAAAACGTGGGTAGCATGTTTAACCGCGGCGTTGAAATTCAGCTCGCCGGCGATGTTATCCGCAACAAGGAGTTCAGCTGGAATGTAAATGTGAACTGGACAACTTTCAGGAACGAGATCACCAAACTGCCTGACGGCCAGGTGGAGATCATCAGCGGTACCAAGAAACTGATGGTGGGCCGTTCTATCTATGATTTCTGGCTTAGAGAATGGTATGGTGTTGACCCCAACGATGGTTCTGCTCTTTATCGCATGGATATTTATAACGCATCCAACACCCGCATTATCGACAAGGGCGCCACAAAAGACTCAGTGACCACTACCAGCAACAACGGCCGTTATCACTACAATGGTTCAGCTATTCCTGATTTTTATGGCGGTATCACCAATACTTTCCGCTATAAGAATTTTGAATTGTCTATCCTGATCAACTACCAGGTAGGCGGCAAAGTATATGATGCAACTTATGCTACATTGATGCACCCCGGCACTTATGGCACTGCACTGCATGTTGACGCTTTGAAACGCTGGCAAAATCCGGGCGATGTAACCGATGTGCCTCGTATGGACAACGCACAGGTTGGTATTTACAATGCTCAATCTGACCGCTTCCTCACCGATGCATCCTTCCTGAATCTCCGCGCTGTGAACCTGATCTATCAACTGCCTGCAAAACTGTTGGGCAAGATTCAGGCTCAGTCTGGCCGCGTGTTTATCAGCGGTGAAAACCTGGCCCTTATTTCTGCCCGCAAAGGCATGAACGTAGGTCAGACATTCACCGGTGTTACTTCAAACGTTTATGTGCCCGCGCGCATCGTAAGTGCAGGTATCAATGTTTCATTCTAAAAATCAACAAGCATGAAAAAGATTTTTGCTAATATATTTCTCGTATCTCTGCTCGGCTTGTCGGTGAGTAGTTGCAAAAAAGACTACCTCGAGACCTTTCCTACCGACCAGGTAGCTTCAGATGAAGTGTTTGGCACTACCATCAATGCCTGGGGCGCTATCAACGGTATTCACCGCTCATTGTATGTTCAATACCTGGGTAACCAGGACCAGGGCGGTATCAGCGGTAATATGATCTACATGGATGTGATGGGCGAAGACCTGGTGATGACCGACAGGGCCAATGGCTGGTTCGTGGGCGAATACCAATGGCTGAGCCATCGCAACGCAAACAGCCGCGTGCCTTATTTCAACTACTACATTTTCTATCGCGTTATTGCCAACGCCAATATGATTATTGGTAATGTGGACAATGCGGAAGGTCCTGAAGCTGACAAGAAAGCCATTAAGGGCCAGGCATATGCTTACAGGGCATGGGCTCATTTCAACCTGGTGCAATTGTTTGGCGAACGCTATGTGGCCGGCGGCGCTAACGACGGCCCGGGTGTGCCCCTTATGCTTACAACCACTACCGAAGGCCAGCCGCGTGCCACTGTTGCAGAAGTATACGCGCAAATTCACAAAGATCTCGATGAGGCCATTGATCTGCTCACTGGTTACGACAGGGCCAATAAATCGCACCTGAACGTAAACGTGGCCAAAGGTATCAAGGCTCGTGTGGCGCTGACACAGCAAAACTGGGCACTGGCTGCGCAGCTGGCTAACGAAGCACGCCAGGGTTATTCGCTGATGAGTAATGCGCAATACATGGAAGGTTTCAACGACTATACCAATCCCGAATGGATCTGGGGAGTTCACCAGCAGGCTGACCAGCAGACCTACTTCTATTCGTTCTTTGCGTACATGTCGTGCAACTTCAACTCAACCAATATCCGCGGTAATCCAAAGGCTATTAATTCAGCTTTGTACGACAAGATAACTGACACCGACATTCGCAAGCAATTGTGGGATCCCACCGGTGCCAACACCGATTTTCCTATTCCGCCTCATACCGCTTCTACCAGGAAGCCTTATATGAACAGGAAATTCCGCGTCGCAGATCCCAACATCAGTATCGGCGACGTGCCGCTGATGCGCGCTGCTGAAATGTACCTGATCGAAGCCGAAGCCTTGGCAAGAGCAGGACAGGATGCAGAAGCTGCACAGGTACTGTTTGAACTGGCCAACAAGCGTGACCCGGACTACACGCTTTCTACCAACACAGGTGATGACCTGATCGAAGAGATCATGATTCAACGCCGTGTGGAACTGTGGGGTGAAGGTTTCCGCTGGTACGACCTGAAGCGTTTGAACCTGCCGCTCGACAGAACCGGCGCTAACCACGATCCTACACTGGCCCGCGTACTGGAAATTCCCGCTGGCGATAAGCAATGGCAATTCCTGATTCCGCAGGATGAGATCAATGCCAACAAGAACGTGGTGCAAAATCCGCTCTAAAGTTTTACCACAACTATAAAAGAAAAGAGGCTGTCTTAATTAAGACAGCCTCTTTTTATCTGATATCTTTTCATCAATGCGCTCCCGGATGTTCTCCGGGAAATCATCTCTCCCTTACTTTATCAGCAGTTTCTTCGTAATTACCTTCTTGCTGCCGATCACTTTCACATAGTAGGTGCCTGCAGCCAATCCATCCAGCGGCAGATCGAGCGTTTGACCGTTCACCGCGCTCAGCGTTCTGGCAATTTTAACCTGACCTGCGGTATTTATCACCTGTACCGATACATTTCCGATCTCTTCTGTGAATACCAGTTGCACCTGCTGCTGCGCCAGTTCTACCGGGTTGGGTACTATCATGAAGTCAAATCCAACAGAGCTGCTTAGTATGCCCGAGGTAATTTTCGAATACTTAAACTGGCCGTCCAGGTCGGTTTGCCTGATGCGGTATTCATAAACCTGGTTCTTCGCAATGGCGCGGTCGGTATAAGTGTATTTCGAAGCGCCGGTGCCGGGAACTACCGCTATGGGTTCGAAATTGCCCGAGCCTGCTTTTCTTTTTTCTACAATATAATCCTTCACATTGCCCAGGTCTTCCACTTCCCAGGTCAACAACAACGCATTGCCGGCAGGTTTCACGGTGAAGTTAACGAAGTTCACCGGCAATGGCCCGCTTTGGGCGGTAAACAAGGAATTAGAAGGAATGATCTGTTTTACTACATCCGGACCACTCCAGCGCAACTCTACAAATGCATCGGCGAAGCTGTCGAAATATTCAAGCCTGATGGGGTATTGTACGCCAGCTTCCAGTAGTATGTTGCCTATGTGTTCCCAGGTTCCCTGGCCCAACCAGCCATTTACCACTTGTTGATTGTTTACCCATAGACGCGCGCCGTCATTGCAGTACACATAGAAGGTGTACAAGCCCGATGTGGGTGGCTGCACAAAACCTGTCCAGCGCACAGTAAATTCATCAGCCCTTACGCCCGGGCCCGGTGAACCACCACCCCAGTTGAAATTCACAGTAGGATCAACGCGGGTAAGCGCCGGTGTGCCTCCAAAGTTCTGAGCCGCGGATAGGTTGAAATACTCACCGTTCAGGCCAGTGCCATTCCAGACTGCCTTTTTCCTGTACACAGCTACGATGGTACTGTCGGCCGTAGGAGTGGCAAACTGAATCTGGGGATCAGTGGTGCCATCGCCCCAGCGCACAAATTCCCACATAGTATTATCGACCATATAGGTTGCCGGAGCGGTGAGAGAACGGATCACGCCTTTTACACTCAACAGTGAACCGGGCGCTACCATGTTAGTCCCGTCCACGTTGATGGCAATGCCGGGTTGTGCCTGCAGGGTCAATGTTACCTTCTCCGGCATTACATCACGATATACGGTGGTCTTGATGCCGATGCTGTTTTCCGCTGTCAGGTATATGCGGTACCATACATTGTCCGACACTTCATTCACCGCGCTGATGGGCACACTTCCCGATGCAATGCCGGAAGTGATGGCCAGCACGGGGTGAGTATGCGTATCGTGATGAAAATCTATTTTCCAGGTCAGTTTTTCTACTGGTATGGGACCGTCCACCGGATCGGTGGCGCTGCCTGCGAAACTAAGGGTAGTGCCCGCGATATAGGTAGCTCCTTCTACAGGCAGCGTGAGTACCGGAACTGGGGGCGGGCGATTGGTGACGGTCAGCACAGCTGCATCACTGGTCACACTGCCATGTTCGTTGGTGACTACGCAGCGGAACTGCGCGCCATCATCACTTTCCTGCACATTGTTCAGGATCAGCACCGCATCGTTGGCGCCTGGAATATCGGCGCCGTTGCGCTGCCATTGGTAGGTGAGGTTAAGGCCGTTGGCCACCACGTTAAAGTCGGCGGTACCTCCAACGCTCACCACTATATCTTCGGGGTGCACGGCAATAGTGGGTGCCAGCGAACCGGTATATACCACTTTCCATAGCACGCCTTCGTCGGTGGAGGTATTATCTTCGGGCAAACCCGCATGCGGTACACCGCCGCGGTCCAGGTAGTAGAAAGCACCGGTGGCGGGATTGATGGCAAAAGCTACCGGGCGGCCCACATTGCTGGCAAAAGTGCCCAGTCTTTCGCCGGTTTCCGGGTCCATCACTTTGATGGTCTGGTTACAATAATCGCCATAAAAGAACTTCCCCAGGTAACCGGGCGGAAATGCAATAGTGTTCGGGTTATAAAACACACCTCCGATGATGGCGCAGCCAGAATCGTGGTGATAGTAAAAAACAGGATCCATGTAGTTGGCCGGTGGCGTCACGTTGGCAGGCCGGGGACCTTCAATCAGCGCCCAGCCATAGTTTTTGCCAGCCTGCACCTCGTTGATTTCTTCATACAGGCTTTGTCCCACATCACATACAAAATAGCGGCCGGTGCCGGGTTGGATATCCGCAGTAAAAGGGTTGCGAAAGCCAATCGCATAGATATAACGGTGAAGACCGGTCAGTGCCGTTGCGTACGGGTTGTCGGGCGGCAGGCTACCGTCTTTATTCATGCGCAGCACCTTACCCAGCACGCTGCTGAAGCTCTGCGAATATGGAGGCTGGCTCGATTCGCCGGTGGTGACGTACAATTTGCCATCCAGGCCAAAATTCATGGCGCCACCCGTATGGATGGTGCCCACCATCGGCTCGAGCTCCATTAGCAGGAAAAACGAACTCGGGTCGATGGACTTAGACGCGTGGTTAAATGTGTACCGGCCAATACGGTTGCGGGCCGTACCTGCCTGTGTGTAGTACACGTAAATATAGCCGTTGGTGTTAAATTCGGGGTCAATAGCTATATGGTTAAAACCCCGTTCATTGTACGGATCCACATTGCCTGAAAAATTGATCAGTGGGGTAGGATTGAATACGTCGTTTTCGCATAGGAACAGCTTCCCCGACTTATCCGTTATGAACAGGTACTGGCCGTCCGGCGAAAATTTCATGTCCGTCGGGTTCAGGTTCTGCGCAATGCGCGTGGCCTGGAAACCGGCGGGCAAAGATTGAGCCATAAGATCAGTCGAAAGGAGACTGAGTAAAGAGCATAATAATAACACAGTTGTAATGCGCAACGAGGAAGCGTAGTACTGTTTCATATGCGGGATTTGATAAGTGACGATAATTGAAAAGAAAAGACAAAGACAACAATTGTCTATACTTTGCTTCACCCAGGCCTTAAAGGTTTTGATACTTGATCTTGGATCTTGCAGATATTAGATCTTACGACGAGAGAAGATAGGGTCATTCCGTAATGGAATGAGTGACAAATCTAAGTAAAAAAAGAGAAGCCGCAATACTCATTTTGCGGCTTCAGGTTACAACACTACTTCATCATTGCTAACTAATAGAGCCAGTCGAATCACAGTAGTGATCAATTTATATACGTATTCCATTCCTGTGCTTTTGTTTAGCAGCAGGGAACGGGAGCGCATGGATTGAAATGGTAGCTAGTCCCGACAGGATTCGGATGATAAGCCGGCGATGAACTGCCGTTAGCGGATTTTTTGGTTGATTGAGGTTCTGACAAGGGCGTGGGCAAATATAAACTGAAGTTTTCTTATTAAAATCAGCCTTAGCACAAACTTGTAAAAAAGGATTCCCGTGTAAAAATGATAATCTCATTTTCCCCACGACAAAAGGTATCGTTCACCCATACCCGATGCCAGATATAGGATTGAAAAATACCCATTTACGCGATTATCGCCTGCAATTTAATTTGAGGTGTACGATCCCGCGTGGGGTAATTAACTGAAATCTTCTCCGTCAAATTCTTCATCCTGGTACGAAGTATTGCCGAGGTTGATCATAGAGCCCATCAGGTCTTTGAATTCAATCTTGTTCTCCAGAATTTTCTTACTGATAAAGGAGAACGCTGCCAGTCCGTGCAAAACAAATTCCATCAGCAGGGCTGCCTCTTTTTCATTGGCGTGTTTGAAAAATTTTTTCACCAGGGCATGTAGTCCGTCTACGCGGTACAACTGCTGCACCTTCTCATCGTCTTTGGTATGGAAGAAAAGGTTCAGCGAGTTGCCCTTGTCAAACCAGGCCTGTATGCTGCGGTAGGGATTTTCATCGGGCTGTTGCTGGCCGCGTTTCTTCTTGAGTGTATCCGGGTTGGGGAAATAATTCACAAACTGCGAGCGTATGGCTTTGTCCAGCAGGTTCATTGCCACCTGGTACGGACCTTCCTGTTCGCCTTCATACACCAGTTCAATCTTGCCTGTTATAGAAGGTATCACCCCGATCATATCGCTGATCCAGACCTGGGTTTCTTTTTCCTTGTTGATAATGGCACGCCGTTCGGCCGAGCTGATTGCGTTTTCGAAGGCAGAGATGGACAAACGCGCCGATACGCCGCTTTTCTTATCCACTAACTCGCTGTTGCGCGCTTCAAACGAAATCTGCTCAATCAGTCGTTTCAGCAAATCGCTGATGCGCACGCGGGCCTTTTGCTCTTCCGGCACATCGGCTTCCTGCTCGGTAATGGTGAGCGCCGTCTCGATAGTCCTGGGATAATGGGTGAGTATCTGGCTTTCAATGCGGTCTTTCAGCGGTGTGACTATCGAGCCACGGTTAGTATAATCTTCGGGGTTGGCGGTAAATACAAACAAAATGTCCAGCGGCATCCGCAGCTTGAAGCCGCGTATCTGCACATCTCCTTCCTCCAGGATATTAAACAGCGCCACCTGTATGCGCGCCTGCAGGTCGGGAATCTCGTTGATCACAAAAATGCCGCGGTTGCTGCGCGGTATGATGCCGTAGTGAATCACGCGTTCATCAGCAAAACTCAACCGCAGATTGGCCGCCTTAATGGGATCGATATCACCGATAAGGTCGGCAACGCTCACGTCGGGAGTAGCCAGCTTCTCACCATACCGCTCGCTGCGGTGCAGCCATTGAATAGGCGTGTAGTCGCCTTTTTCCACGATCAGGTCTTTGGCGTAGCGGGAGGTAGGGTTCAACGGATCGTCGTTTATTTCACTTCCCTCCACTATGGGAATGTACTCATCGAGCAATTCGATCATCTGTCGCGCCATACGCGTCTTGGCCTGGCCGCGCAGACCGAGGAAAAGAATATTGTGTTTGCTCAGCAATGCCCTTTCCACATCGGGAATCACTGTGTCTTCATAACCAATTATTCCTCTGAAAGTATTTTCGTTTTTCTGCAATTTGCAGATAAGGTTCTTGCGTATTTCTTCCTTTACGGACCTGGGTTTATATCCGCTCTTTTTCAGCTCACCTAATGTCTTTGCACGGGTAATGGTCATGAGTATTTATTTTATTCTATTCTGTCTCTGTGATCAATACACTGTCTTCCTTTTTCCGCTCTCAAAGTCGCGGAAAATAAACGCTCCTAATCTGTCGAGCGAGGCAAAAAATGCTTTGCCGCTGTTGGTCTCAGTAAACTCCTGCACAAATCGCTGCAGGTAGGGGTCGGTGGCTATCATGAATGTGGTAATCGGAATTTTGATCTTCTTGCATTGCGCCGCCAGGTTGAGGCAGCGGTTGGTGATCTTGCGGTCGAGACCAAAACTGTTCTTATAATATCGCTTACCGATCTTCAGGCAGGTTGGCTTTCCATCGGTGATCATGAATATCTGCTTGTTCGGATTTTTTCTGCGGCGCAGAATATCCATTGCCATTTCCAAACCCGCCACTGTATTGGTATGATAGGGACCCACCTGCAAATAGGGGAGGTCTTTTATCTCAACCGGCCAGGCATCGTTGCCAAACACCACAATATCCAATGTGTCTTTGGGATATTTTGTAGTGATCAGTTCACTCAGCGCCATCGCCACTTTCTTCGCGGGCGTAATGCGGTCTTCGCCGTACAGGATCATGCTGTGCGAAATATCAATCATAAGCACGGTGGAAGTCTGCGATTTGAAGTCGGTCTCCCTGATAGCGAGATCGTCTTCCTGCATACTGAAACTCTCTATGCCATGATTGATCTGCGCATTGCGTATAGAAGTGGTGAAATCAATCTGCTCCAGCGTATCACCAAACTGGAAGGGGCGCGTCTCGGGATTGATCTCATCGCCCTGCCCGGGTTTGAAGGTATGGTGATCGCCCTGCCTGGTTTTTTTCAGCTTTCCGAATATTTCTTCGAGCGAACGCTTGCGGATACCCTGCTCCGTTTTGGGAGTGATGGTGATTTGTCCGCTTACGACATTCTCCTGTATATATCCTTTGTCTTTTAAGTCTTCGATGAAATCGCCCATGCCATACTCATCATCGGTCAGCTGGTATTCCTTATCCAGTTGGTTCATCCAGTTGAGCGCCTCACTTACGTCGCCGTTGGTATAAGTGAGCAACTGCATAAACACATCGAGCAATTGCTCAAAACGGCTCTTGCCCTGCTGGTTGGGATCGAATCGGGTAAAATGATAACCTATCACTGCAAAATCTTTTAGTTCTCGGATATACCCAATTTAAGGATTAATTGAATATAAAACCGAAAAGAAAAATCCGGAATCCAAATGCAATAGTTGCAGTTTTGGATTCCGGATTTCTAATTCATATTTATTCCCAAAAGGGAACTTACTTACCCGAATCAGGCGTCGGCAGCGTTCCAGGCGCAGTTTCTGCAGGATTGGCTGCCGGAGCCGGGTCAAACTGGTTTTTCCAGGCATCAATTTGCTGCAACATCTGGTAGCACGACAAGATATCGTTCACAAATTTCTCCTGGTTTTCCGATAAGCCGCCGGGTCTTCCGTTCATATAGTTGGCAGCGCCTGCATACAGCTGGTCGTTGGTGAGCGCCACATCGCCCAGCGACTGGTAGTATTTCATTTGCTGGTCAAGATCTTTCTTCAGCGAATTATACACCTTGTCGGCCAGTTCTTTGTCACCCGCGCGATAAGCTGCCAGCAGGAAAGTGGCACTGAAACGGTTATGGAAATTGCCCCTGTTGGAGGTCATACCATAAGGCACGTTTTCAATAGAAACACCTTCATCATATTTGCGAAGCACTTTCACCGCGCTGTCGCTGCGGCCGGCTTCCACCAGGTTCAACGCCACCAGTGCGTGCGATTGGCGGAGGCTGTTGATATGGCGACGGTTTTCTTCATCAAAATAGACTCCCTTCAGGTGTGCATTGCCATAACCGAATTTCTCGGTGATGTTTCTGAATGCCAGGTTCAGTTCCACATTATTCTGATTTTCTACCGGCACCAGTCGGTAAGAAAGACCTTCCAGGCGTACGTACTTTTCAAGACCCAATTCTTCCAGTTCCTGGATAGAAGTGAAATAGATCGGGCGCTTCCAACTGTTGGCGGCAATCAATGCCAACACAGCCAGGTCGTTCTTTTGCAATACGCCTTTCTTAATATCGATTTTCAACTCGGGCACAATGCTGTCGCCGTCATTGAAGGTCATGTATTGTCTCACACTGTCTACATTAACCGGTATGCTCACCTTGTTGGTGGGCAGCACGCTGATGAGATCGTCGCCATAAGGTACTTTATCTTTCGGCTGCTCGCTGGCTGTTACATTTTTCAGCAGGTCGTACAGCGGGTAATATTTGTTGGGATCGTAGCGCTGTGTCAACCCCGCAGCGCCTACGCGGCCGAGGATATTTGCAGTGAATACAAAATCGCGATTGTTGCCGCGAATCTGTTCGGGCGTGAAGATCACATCAGCGGGGTCGCTGTCATTCACCTTATATCTAAGCTGGTTGATGTACCAGTCGGTGCCCAACAGGCTATAGTTCATCACGCGCAGATCGGGACGAATGCCTTCCACTTCCTGTGCATACCAGAGAGGGTAGGTATCGTTATCACCAAAGCTGATGACGATGGCATTTTTTTCACAGCTTTCAAGATAGTTCTTACCCAGGTCGCGGGCCAGCACTTTCTTGCTGCGGTCGTGGTCGTCCCATTCCTGTGAAGCCATCAATACCGGCACTGCCAATAAGCATATTGCAAAGGCTGCATAATCGGCGGCCACACTTTTAACCGCTTTGCTCAACAATTCTCTTACCCACAACACACCCAGGCCAATCCATACAGCGAATGCATAGAAAGAGCCTACGTACGCATAATCACGTTCGCGGGGCTGGAAACCTGCCTGGTTGAGGTAAATTACAATCGCGAAACCGGTGAAGAAGAAGAGCAGGAAATTCACCAGCCAGTCGCGGCGGTTGCGGTTAAGCTGGTAGATGAAACCTGCTATGCCCAGCAATAAGGGCAGGAAGTATAATTTATTGTTAGCCTTATTATTTTTTCCGGCGCTATCGGGCAATTCATCGGGCGTACTGTGCTTAAACATTTTGTCGATGAAGTTGATGCCGCTGTTCCAGTTGCCGTCGCGGCGGTTGCCCAGGCCCTGTAAGTCATTTTGTTTTCCGGCGAAATTCCACATGAAATAGCGCCAGTACATCCAGTTGAACTGGTAATTGACAAAGTACATGATATTATGACCGAAGTTGGGCTGCTCATCCGGTCCCATATTGCCGAATGTGCGGTACACGTACTCCTGGTTGCGTTCGTTACCGGCATCCCACATGCGCGGGAAGAGGTGCGGACCAATTTTGTCAACGTCCCAGTGGGGATGTTGCTGCGCAATCTGCCTGAGATCGTCGTCGGTGGGTTTGGCGCTGAAATCTGTCTTCCGGTTTTCACCAATCTTTACATACTCCTTATCACCTTTTGCATACAGGTTGCCTACCACTTTTGAACCGGGGCGATACACAAAGTCGGGACCATATAAAATAGGCCAGTCGCCATATTGTTCGCGGGTAAGATAGCCCACCAGGCTCACCGGGTTATCCACGTTGTACATATCCACCGAGGGATTGGCCGATGAACGCACCAGCGTGGTGAAGTAGGTGGTATATCCTAAAATCACGAAGGTGGCAGACCAGAGCGCGATCTTCAGGAATGAAACGATATTCCTTTTATAGTAATAACAAATAGCTACCAGCACGCCGATGCCGAGCAGCAGCAGGAAGAAATTGCCCGCTGATTTGATGAAGGGAAAACCAAAGAGCAATATGATGGCTGACAGCCATACGGGGAAGCCGGTGAATTTATGGATATGCGAATCTTTGAAACGCAGACCAATCACCAGCAGGGCGCCCAGCAGGATGAAGTAGAAAATAAATCCTGAGAAGAAAGGCAGTCCCAGTTCGTTCACAAAGAAGATGTCGAATGCGCCTGCGCCGCGGATGGACCATTGAATAATGGCTACCTGGGTGAGACCGGTGATAACGCAACCGGTAACGAAGGCCCAGAAAATTCCCCAGCGGGTGACTTTATAGCGTTTAAAATAATACACCATTACGATGGCGGGGATGGTCAACAGGTTGAGCAGGTGCACACCAATTGACAAGCCCATCATATAAAATATGAAGATGATCCAGCGGTCGGCGCGTGAAAACTTGTGTCCATCTGTCTTGCTTTCCAGGTCCACTTCGTGCTCCCATTTCAGGATGGCCCAGAATACGATGGCGGTGAAGAGGGAAGACAAGGCATATACTTCACCTTCAACAGCGCTATACCAGAATGAGTCGGAGAAGGTATAGGCCAGTGCGCCTACCACGCCTGCGGCCATGATGTTGAACACCTGGCGGCTGGTGAGTGCTTCATTATTTTTTTGCACCAGTTTGCGTGCAAAGTGAGTGATGGTCCAGAAGAGGAATAATATGGTAAAGCCGCTGGCAATAGCGTTCATGAAGTTGACACCGCGTGCGGCATTGGCGGGGTCATTGCCAAAGAGGATGATGAAGAATCGGCCCAACAATACGAAGAGCGGGGCACCGGGCGGGTGGGGAATCTGCAACTTGTAGGCGCTGGAAACGAATTCGCCGCAATCCCAGAAGCTGCCCGTCGGTTCCATAGTCAGAACATATACGGTGCAAGCCACCAGGCACACGATCCAACCCACCATATTGTTCACTCGGTTAAAGTTCATAAAGTCTTGGTTTTAATAAGAATGGGCAAATATAGGGGAATAGTTTGTTTTGGTTTCGGGTTTCGGGTTGGGAGTTTCGTGTTTCGCGTTCTGATACTCATGCGTCATGCCCGGCCATTCAGTTCTAATTAAATGAATGTGAAAATCAGGATGCCATCAAAAAGCGCGGTAGCAAGCTGAAACTGCGCGCAGCGCCCATCCTCCATCTATTCAAAAAAAATCCTCACCGTCTGGTAAAACAGCCTGTTTTGCAGATTCTGGCTTCTTTCCGTAAAACCGTGCAGGCCGAAGAGTCCCGCGGCATTGCCTTTGTTGATGGCGATTTCGAGGTAGCCGGCGGCGTTGAAAGAAGCGAGTTTTTCGCCTTCGGGCACGTCGGCATAGGTTTCGGAGATGCGGTCAATAACCTCGTCGCGTTTGAATACGATGCGGAAATGGCGGCCTTTGCGCTGTTCCTCGAACTGTTCGCGGGTAATGTTGACGATGATGTTTTCAAAATGGTCAATGAAAATGATCTGTCCTTCTATCCAGTCGCCGCCAAAAGTAGGCCGAAGGGGATTTTTTTCAATGATGGGCACATCAGGAATGCCGATATTCTGCAATTTTTCTCCTGCCTGCAGGCGGTTGATGGCTTGTCCCATCACCTGTATGCAGTATAAAGTATTCTTGACGGCCGATTTTTCCAGCGGCAGCCCGATCACTATTGCCGGTTTTTCTTCCAGCACCATTGTGATCAGCCCGTTATCGGCGCAAAGCAGGTATTGTTCATTATGATAAGCCAGCAAAAGTTGATCGGGATGTTTTTCAAAAAGATTTACCAGTAGCAAATGATAGGTATGAGCCGGAAAATGCCGCAGCGCATTCCTGCATATATACGCCGCCTGCGGGTAATTGAATGGCGAAATGGCATGCGAAATATCCACCAGCTTAAAGTCCGGGTTGATGTGCAACAACCGGCCTTTAATGGCCCCGACGAGATAGTCCTGGTGACCGATATCTGATGTGAGGGTTAGTAATGCCATTTCAAGTTTCGAGTTTCGGACTATTTCGTCAATTGATCATCCTTAAAGAAAAACTTGTACACCATCTTATCCGTCAGCGACGGGAAAAACCTGTTCATAAATATTGTTCTCTTCCCGGTAAAGCTTATCACCAGCGTCCTCTTCCGGTTTTCGATGGCTTTCATGATGGCGGCGGCTACTTCGGGGGCCTGCATGAGTTTTTCTTCTTCGAGGGGCGATTCTCCTTGCGGTTGTCCCTGACTGTTAAGTGCCACGCGGCGGATATTGCTGGCGGTGTAGCCGGGGCAGACCCACATCACGTGCACGCCGGTCTGCAGCAGTTCTACGCGCAGGGCTTCGAGCCAGCCTTGTAGGGCGAATTTGGACGCGCTGTAGGCGCTGCGGCCGGGGAGACCGCGATAGCCGGCGATAGAAGATACGCCCACGACGACGCCCTTGCTCTGGAGCAGGGCGGGGAGGGCATAGCGGGTGCAATAGACGGCACCATAAAAATTGACGTCCATCACGCGGCGCAGAACTTCCAGGTCCGCATCCTGGAAAAGCGAGCGCATGCTGATGCCGGCATTATTGATGAGAATATCGATGCTTCCAAATGTCTTGAGGGTGGAGTCGATAAACCGTTTACAATCCATCTCCTTGCTCACATCGCAGGTGATGGTATGCAACATTACATTGGAATGTTCGAGCTGGAGTGTGTAAAGTTTATCGTAATTGCGGCCGCAGGTGGCCACGCGGGCGCCTGCATGGATGAAAGCGTTTACCAAAGCCCTGCCTATACCGTCACTTCCCCCCGTAATTGCAACTACCTTATCTTTAAAAAATGACATAGTGGAAATATTAATGCAAAAATAACGGAGTTGCCGTGGCTAAAAAATTCGGGCTTACGAAATGATTTTGTGATTTTTACCTAAAAGTTTGGTGGGATATTAAATTGCCTTATTTTTGCACCTCCAAAAACGAAAGGCGGGGTACAAAATCCTGTTTTTCGGGCTGATTCCGTAGCTCAGTTGGTAGAGCATAACACTTTTAATGTTAGGGTCCTGGGTTCGAGTCCCAGCGGGATCACAAAAGCGTCCATAAGGGCGCTTTTTTCGTTGTAAAATCCCGCTGAAATCAGCGTCTTTCGCAGAAAAGTAGATCAAATCAGCACAAAACGTTTCAAACTCCGAGGGTAGGGATTCGGGTAGGTACTCTCAAATTTTAAATTTACCTACCCTCGATTGTTATGAGGATTCTTTTAGGGCGCATTTGATAACCTAAAAAATCTGATTATGAAAGTGAGCGAACAACTTTCCATTCTGTTTGTGCTGGAAAAGTCTGAAATGACAAAAGATGGAAAAGCCCCCATTTATGCGCGTATTACTGCTAATGGCACCAGGAAGGAAATTTCCTTGGGTGTTAAAGTGTTTCCCGGACAGTGGGATCAAAAAACAGGCTTTGTAACCGGTTCAGGATCTGAAATAGCCCGGATAAATAGCACGATTACCAAGGTCAAAGCAAAGCTTCAACAAATTGAACTGCTATTGTCCGCACAATATGAATATGTGACGGCCGAGATGATAAAGAAGGCTTATAAAGAAGGGTGGGAACACAAATCGCAAAAACCAAGGGAAAGAACGCTCTGCCAGGTTTGCAATTATAAGTACAGCAAATTTGCTGTTTTGGTGAAAGCGGGTGAACGGTCTGAGAACACCTTGAAACGCTGGCGCACCACGAAACGCAAGATTCGGGAGTTTTTACACTTTAAGTTTAAGAAGTGGGACGTCCCTCTGTCTGCGCTGAAATATGCTCATGCTAAAGATTTCCTACATTTTCTTTTAACCAAGCAGGGGATAGACGAAAATACGGCCAGCAAATACCTGAAGAACACAAGAGAATTGTTGGAAATCGCCAAAACACAGGAATGGATTGTCAATAATCCCTGGGATGGTTATAAGATCAAGTACATTCAACCGGAACGCGAATGTCTCACCATGCAGGAAATCGTTCGTCTTTATCAAAAACCGCTCATTGAAAGGTTAGACCATGTACGCAATATTTTCTTATTTGCCTGCTTTACCGGTTATGCCTTTCAGGAAGTATTAAACCTGACCAAAGACGATATAATAATAGGAATTGACGGAAAACGCTGGGTTAAAATTGACCGGCAGAAAACGGGTAATCCAGAATATTTGCCGCTTTTGCCAATCCCAGCAAAAATTATTGACCGTTATGTTAACGATCCTTATTGCATTGCCAATAACAAGTTGTTACCAGTTAAGAGCTATCAAAACTACAACGGCTATTTAAAGGAAGTGGCGGATATATGCGAAATACCAATTGAATTAAGTACCCATATAGCCCGTCATACTTTTGCTACCACTATTTGTCTGGACAATGATGTTCCCATTGAAACGGTTAGCCGTATGTTAGGACATAAAAATATTCGGACCACTCAAATATACGCGAGAGTTTCAAAAAAGAAGATCAGCAATAATATGGATGAATTGGAAAGGAAATTGTTTTCGGCTGATGGCCAGTTGCAATTATACCCAATGGATAGTGAGGGTTCTGCCAGGCAAGCAATATAAGAATTGTTTGACGAAATTTTATTTGCTTAAGCTATTTTTTGTTGTATAGGCAGCCCGTACTATTAGCCACAGTTGAAAAAGCATTGTGAGCTAGCAATGCCAAAACATAATCAATTCTGAAAACCATGGAAAAATTATTACTGATTTCCCGGATAACCGGCATAGTGTTATTAGTTGGCGGCACTGCTATAAATTATGTGATCAATAGGAGGAGGTTTTACCGTAGAAGCATTACTGGCATGCAAGTATTTAAATCTTTTGAACGTGCGTGGATGACCAGCTGGATAGAAAAGATAGGGAAGTTGATCGCATGGATTTTAATAATCACTGGGGCGCTGCTAACGTTCGGTTCATTTCTTCAGTACAACAAATAACAAATTTTCCAATGCTGTAGCGGTTGTCATCCAATTTTACTTTCATTTTTCTGTAGATGCAAAGCAGATATAAGTTTTTGTGAACTCCATAACATATTCCGTATGAAATTCAGGATCAAAATCCTTCTTTTAATTCTTCTGACACTTATTTGTGTGATCGGAACATTCCTTTTTGATCCAGTACCTCAGAATCCATCTTTTCACAAATTTTCTGATCGAAACGAGATATTAGGGATTCCCAATACACTAAACGTGCTTAGTAATGAGCCATTTATTGCAATTGGTATTATAGGACTTTTGTCGTTAAAGAAATCAGCGATTATACAGTCGGTATCCATTATATACTATCTTTTGTTCACTGGTATAATATTGATTGGGGTCGGTTCAGGCTGGTACCATCTTTCCCCGGATAACAATTCACTCGTGTACGACCGAATTCCTATGACCATCGTGTTTATGGCATTTCTTAGTGCTGTGGTGGCAGAGTTCATTGATGCAAATGCAGGTGTCTGCTTAATATTTCCACTAATTGTTACTGGAATTGCCAGTGTGCTGTACTGGAATTATACGGAATCGATAGGTAGGGGAGATTTACGACTGTACGGGCTTGTGCAATTTTATCCAATGGTGGTTATTCCCGCTATTCTACTCCTGTTTTCATCTCCAGGTGTGCGCTCCCCTTGTTTCCGGGCCACTTTGAGTTAGATTTTTTGAGTTTTTAGTAATCACAGGGAAACGGATTGAATATATTCTGCGGGTGGAACGTTGCCCAGCGATTCGTGTG
>CALGAP010000006.1 GCA_937958995.1 uncultured Chitinophagaceae bacterium | reverse complement strand
CAATTCCATCAACCAGATCGAATTGAAACAACCCGAAACCCGGAACTCCAAACCCGAAACCGATATTATTTCAAAAATTCGTAGCTTGACACTTGTGGGAATCCTGGATTTTTTTAAAAGAAAAGAAGAAAATCGATCGTTCAAGAAGAACCTACGCAACGTACTGGGCTTCACACCGGGCAGGATAGCTTTATATAAAGCTGCGCTAACCCATCGCTCTGTGCGCGACAGCGCCGACGAGAACAATGAACGACTTGAATATCTTGGCGATGCCATTCTCAGTGGCATTGTTGCTGATTTTCTTTTCAAAAAATATCCCTACAAAGAAGAAGGATTTCTTACCGAAATGCGCAGCAAGATGGTCAATCGCAATAAGCTGAACGAGATTGCCATCAAAATGGGTTTAAAAAAGATCACCTTCTACAACAAGTTCGACAACTCACTCAAGATGAGCCAGATTTTTGGCAATACCCTCGAAGCAGTGGTGGGCGCCATTTACCTCGATAAAGGTTTTGCCCGCACACGCAAATGGGTGTTTGAGTGCATCATCATCCCTCACCTCTATATGGAAGATCTCGAAAACCTGGAGATTAACCACAAAAACAAACTCTATGGCTGGGCCAACAAAAACGGCAAGAACCTGGAGTTTGAGACCCTCGACGAACGTATCGAAGGCGGTCGCAGATTATTCACGATCGGTGCAGTGGTAGACGGCGAACTGCTGGCCGAAGGAAAAGCCTACAACAAAAAAGATGCAAGCCAGATTGCGGCAGCCATTGCGATTGATAAGCTGGGGCTGAATAAGGTGGAAAGCGAAGAAGATTAAGGGAAAATTTTATTTGTTACCATCATACACCACCCTATAAATCGCTCCATTCTTATCATCACTGATCAGCAACGATCCATCTTTCATAATCTCTACATCCACCGGTCTTCCCAATACATCATTGTTCGGTTGCAGCCAGCCTTCGGCAAAGGGTTCGTATTTCACTACTTTATTGCCTTCCAATGTGGCCATCATCACGCGGTAGCCAATGGGTTGAGAGCGGTTCCAGCTGCCGTGCTGCGCAATGATGATGCGGTTTTTGTATTCTGCGTGAAACATGTTGCCGGTATAGAAACGCATACCCAATGCGGCCACGTGAGGACCAAGCAATTGTGCAGGAGCAGCATAATCGCCGGCATTTTTTCCTTTACCAAATTCAGGATCGGGCGTATCGCCCTGGTGAATGTAAGGATAACCGAAATGCATACCCGCCTGTGGAGCATGGTTCAGTTCATCGTTGGGAATATCATCGCCCAGCTGGTCGCGGCCGTTGTCGGTAAACCACAATTCTTTGGTGTCGGGATGCCAGGCAAAACCTACCGAATTGCGTACGCCTTTGGCGTAGATCTCCATACCAGTGCCATCGGGATTCATGCGCGTGATGCTGGCATATACGGGTTCCTTTCGGTCGCAGATATTGCAAGGCGCGCCTACGGGCACATATAATTTTCCATCGGGACCAAATGCAATAAACTTCCACCCGTGATGGGCGTCTGTCGGGTATTTGTCATATACCACTTTGGGTTTGGGTGGATTGTTCAGTCGGCTTTCGATACTATCATAACGCAATATGCGGCTTATCTCGGCCACGTACAGACTGCCATCGCGGAAAGCCACACCGTTGGGCGTTTGCAAATCGCTGTCTATCACATACACAGTATCGGCCTTGCCATCCTGGTCGTTGTCTACCACGGCATATACCTTGTCGGCATTGCGGTTGCCTACGAACAAGGTGCCGTTATCACCCCAGCACATACTGCGCGCATTGGGCACTTCGGCATACACCGATATGCTGAATCCTGGTGGCAGCTTTATTTTATCAAGTTGGTAGCGGGTAAATAGTTCATCCTGCTGGCCAGAGGCGGTGCCGGTGCTGTCGCCTGAGCCCGGGGCTTTTTCTCCTGAATCGCTGCAGCCAGTGGCTGATAATGCGGCGATCAGGAATGCGTAGGTTGACTTTTTGATCCAATTCATGATATGAAGTTGTTTGAATAACAGGCTGTTAAAATTCATTGTTCAAACTTAGACCATTTTCGAGTATACGAATAAGTAATTGTACACATCAGGATCTCTAACCCTTTTCTAATAACACTGATAATTGATAATCAATATACGTGATTTAGTGCGCGGTATTCGTTTCCCGCAACTATGTTTAGTATATTGTGACGCTTAAATCTGATCAATGTCAGCGTTTAATCCGGAAAATCATCTCGTCAACATCGATGCCAAGATAGTGGCTTCGCTGGAAAAGATATCGGAAGTATTCCGGGTATTGCTGTGGGCAGAAGCCAAAGAGCATCGCGTTAGTCCTATTCAATTACAACTGCTGATATTCCTCAAGTATCACCCGCTAACGGCACACAGGCGTATAGCCTTTTTAGCCAGGGAATTTAATCTTACTAAAGCCACCATCAGCGACTCGATGCGGGTACTGGAAGAAAAAGGTTTGGTATTGCGCAGCGACGATATCAATGATTCGCGCGGCTACAATTTTTCTCTGACCGAAAAAGGACAAGCCCTCACAGCGAGCGTCGAAAATTTTACCGGTCCCCTTGATGGCGCCATCGCTGCATTAACTCTTCAGCAAAAGGAATACCTCCTATCATCTGTGCTTGATCTGATCTATCGCCTTAACCAGATGGGCATTATTTCCACACAACGTATGTGCTTCAACTGTTACTACTACAGTGGCGACCGTTTCACTGAACACTACTGCAACCTGGTGCAGGCCCCGCTTTCTTACGAATCCATCCGCTTCGAATGCCCAGAGCATCGCATGAAAGGCAAATAATCATTTTCGCTCCATACACAGTTCAATCAACACGCCATTGGTATCTTTCGGGTGAAGAAAGCAAATTAGTTTGTTATCGGCGCCGGGTTTTGGTTTTTCATTCAGCAAAACAAAACCTTCGTTTTGCAGTCGCTTCATTTCCGCCTCTATATCTTCCACTTCGAACGCGATGTGATGAATGCCTTCACCTTTTTTATCGATATATTTTGCGATCACACCTTCATCGTCGGTGCTTTCGAGTAATTCAATCTTTGTTTCTCCTTTTTTGAAAAATGCGGTGGTCACTTTTTCCGATTCCACCACTTCGGTCTTGTAGCAGGGCGTGTTCAGTATTTTCTCAAAAAGCGGAATAGATACATCGAGATTATTGACAGCTATCCCGATATGTTCAACTTTAAGCATGCCGGTAAGTTATTCAAAAAATACAACCATTTGAACTAATTTCGCGTTATACTTTATTGATTTAAAATTGGTTCATGACGCTGCCGGTTTATCTCGATTATAATGCAACAACGCCCGTTGACCCCCGGGTCCTGGATGCGATGTTGCCTTATTTCACCGGGCAGTTTGGCAATGCTGCCAGCCGCACGCATCTGTTTGGCTGGCAGGCCGCTGAAGCCGTGGATTATGCCCGTGAGCAGGTAGCCCGGCTCATCAACTGTGAACCCAAAGAGCTGGTTTTTACTTCGGGCGCTACCGAGGCGGTAAACCTGGCCATAAAAGGCGTTTTTGACGCGTATGCCTTTAAGGGCAACCACATAATTACTTGTGTTACTGAGCATAAAGCCGTGTTGGACACCTGCGCGCAGGTGGAGAGAATGGGCGGTGAGGTCACTTACCTTCCCGTGAACAGCGAGGGACTGATTGATTTGCAGGAGCTGGCCGCGGCCATTAAGCCCAGCACCGTTTTAGTGGCTATTATGTATGCCAACAACGAGACGGGCGTGGTGCAGCCTGTTCAGGAAATTGGCCGCCTGGCTAAGGAGAATAATGTGGTATTTTTTACAGATGCCACACAAGCAGTGGGTAAAATTCCCGTTGATGTACTGGCCGACGAAATTGACCTGCTGGCCTGTAGCGCGCATAAATTGTATGGCCCCAAAGGCGTAGGCGCCTTATACGTGCGCAGGAAAAACCCGCGGGTAAAACTGACTGCGCAAATGCATGGCGGCGGTCACGAAAGAGGCATGCGCAGCGGCACGCTGAATGTGCCGGGCATCGTGGGTTTTGGTAAGGCCGCCGAGATTTGCCGGCAGGAATTGAAAAATGAAATGCAGCGCGTGAAAGCGCTGCGCGATAAGCTGGAAAACGGACTATTGCAGGCAGGACAAAGCCAGGTAAATGGAAGTAAGGAAAAGCGTTTGCCACATGTTACCAATATCGCTTTTAAACATGCAGAAGGCGAGGCGCTTATGATGGGCGCCAACAAAGATATTGCAGTGGCTTCAGGATCGGCCTGCACATCGGCCAGCCTGGAACCGAGTCATGTGTTGAAAGCGCTGGGACTGGATGATGATACGGCAAGAAGTTCACTGCGCTTCAGCCTTGGCCGTTTCACTACCGAAGAAGAAATAGACTATGCGGTGGAAAAAGTGAATGCCATGGTGAAAAAATTAAGAAGCGAAAACATTAAACTTTAAGAAACTTACACACTATGATATATGTAAGCGATAAGGCAAAAGAAAAATTGCAGCAGCTGATGCAGGAATCGAACAAGCCTGCCGAAGAAGGATATTTTTTGCGCGTGTCGGTGGTGGGCGGTGGCTGCTCGGGCCTGAGCTATAAAATGGACTTCGATAATCAATCGCAGCCCACCGACCAGGTGTTTGAAGATAATGGCGTGAAAATAGTAACCGATCTGAAAAGTTTTTTGTACCTGGTGAATACCACGCTTGAATTTTCTGACGGACTGAATGGTAAAGGATTTTTCTTCAACAATCCCAACGCGAGCAGAACATGCGCGTGCGGGGAAAGTTTTGCTGTATAATGTAAGAACACTCTGCAAATAAAAATCCCCCCGTATCGGAGGGATTTTTTATGCAGTAGGTTTCGGTTCTTTTGATTGATGAGGTGGCGAATATAGGAAAATATTTGAAAAACGTGCAAAGCCCTCATCTTTTCTTTTTTATACCTATAAACCCTTATTTTCGTACTCATGTGGTCTGTTTGTAAAAAAGAATTCAGGCAGTTTTTCAGCAGCCTGACAGGATATATTGCCATCATAGTATTTCTTTTACTGAACGGCCTGTTTCTTTTTGTATTTCCCGATACCAATCTGCTCGATTTTGGATACGCCACGCTCGATAAATTTTTTGAGCTGGCGCCCTGGATACTTTTATTACTGGTTCCCGCCATCACCATGCGCAGTTTTTCAGACGAATTCAAGAGCGGCACTTTCGAAATTTTACAAACAAGGCCTTTGCGCCGCTGGCAGATTGTTACCGGTAAATATTTCGGCGCGCTGGGTGTGGTATTGATTGCTGTGCTGCCGACGGTTGTTTATGCAGTCAGCATGCAATCTTTGTCTGCGTTGGGTGGCATCGATACAGGGGGAACCATCGGTTCATATATCGGTTTACTTTTCCTGGCTGCTGTATTTGTGGCCATTGGCGTATGCTGCAGCAGTCTTACCAGCAACGCCGTGGTAGCATTCATCGCGGCTGCATTTGGTTGCTTTGTTATTTACAGCGGTTTCAATGCTATCAGCAAATTGCCCGCGCTGGCATCGGGTGCAGATTATTATATCGAAATGCTCGGTATCGATTTTCATTACCGCAGCGTGAGCAGGGGTGTGCTCGACAGCAGAGATGTGATTTATTTTCTCAGCGTCATTGTTTTTTTCCTGGCATTTACACACAGAAACTTAATTAAACGGTAATCCGGTCAGATAACTATGAACAAACTGATTCATTCAAAATACTGGTGGCTTTACTGGCTCTTGCTTTTGCTGGGCATCAACTACCTGGCCTCGCTCTTTCATTACCGTCTCGATTTTACGCAGGAAAAAAGATATACCCTCAGCAAGACTACCAAAGATTTGTTGGGCAACCTGGACGATATGGTGACGGTTGACGTGTTTCTGAAAGGCGATTTGAAAGCAGGCAACAAAAAACTGGCGCAAAGCACCGATGAGCTGTTGCAGGATTTTAAGGATTACAGCAAAGGAAAATTGCGCGTTCGTTTTATAGATCCTATCGCCGATTATGAAGATTCTGTTGTTACTTACGTTATTGACTCACTCAGGTCATTGGGCATTGAGCCGATGACCCAGGAAGCCCAGACAAGAGCGGGCAGTGTGAGCCAGAGTATAGTTGTTCCCGGCGCCATTGTTTCTTACAAAGACAGAATCTACCCCGTAAACCTGTTGACCGGCGTAAGAAATACACTGGAAAATGAAATTTATACCAATGCCGAAGCATTGCTGGAGTATAAATTTTCTTACGCTATTAATAAGCTCACGCAGGAAAAATTGCCGCTTATCGGTTATCTCACCGGCAACGGTCAGCCCTTAGGATATACCGCTTTCAGCGTGTTGAATTTCATCGGCAGCGAATATCGTCTCGATTCCATCAACCTCAAATCATCGCGCTTCATACCCATGGAGTTTGATGCCGTAGTGTTGGTGCAGCCCACCGAGCCATTTACCGACGATGAAAAATTAAAGCTCGATCAGTATATCATGAACGGCGGCAAGCTGCTGGCCTTTCTGGATATACTGGACGCGAATATGGATAGCCTGGCGGGGCGCAACGAGACCGTGGCTTTCAACAAAGGCCTGAATCTCGACGACCTGTTTTTCAAATATGGCGTGCGCATCAACGAAGACCTGGTGCAGGATATGGAATGCGCGCGCATCAGCCTGGTGGTGGGCATGATTGGTAATAAGCCGCAGTTTCAGTTGTTGAAATGGCCTTATTACCCGCTGCTGAGTGGTAGTCTTACCCACCCTGTCTCCAAAAACATGGACCCGGTATTTGCGAAATTTGCCAATAGTATTGATACGGTAAAAGCGGAAGGCATTCGTAAGACCGTGTTGCTGAGCACCGGAGCCAATGGCAGAAAAATTGCCACACCCGCGCTCATCAGTTTTGAAAGTATAAAGGTGGCCGACGACCCGAAAGTTTTTAACAAACCTAATTTGCCCGTGGCCATGTTGCTGGAGGGTAAGTTCAATTCGCTTTTTGCCAACCGCCTTACTGCCGCCCGCAAAGACAGCCTGCAACAGGTAACTGGCAAACCCTTCCTGGCCAGCGGCGCCACCGAGGCCAAAATTATTGTGGTGGCCGACGGCGACATTGTCCTGAATGAAGTGGACCAGCAACGCGGTCCGCTGCCGGTCGGGTTCAGCAAAGACATTAACTACCGCTTTGCCAACCAGGAATTTTTCCAGAACTGTGTGGAATACCTCACCGATTCGGCCGGCATCCTGGAAGCCCGTGCCAAAGACTTTACGCTCAGGCTCCTGGACGCCAGGAAAGTAGAAGAAGACCGTAACCTCTGGCAAATGATTAATATCGGCGCCCCCATCGCCGCGGTAATACTGTTTGGAGCTATTTACCAGGCGCTGCGGCGGAAGAAGTACCAGGTTTAGGGCGGGTGTCGAGTGGCGGGATTCGTGGCCGCCCGGCACTCGCAACAGTTACTTAACCTGAAACCTCAAACCCGTACCCGAAACCCATTCCTGTCCCGTATCTTTGCCAACCATTTAACGCGCATAATGACAGCAGAGCAGATCACTTATCTCGTATTCGGATGTTTACTGGTATTGGCATTGGTGTTTGACCTGGGACTGTTAAGTAAAAAATCATCGCACATCACCGTCAAAAAAGCATTGTTCCAGACTATCTTCTGGGTGTCGCTGGCCATGGCCTTTTTTGTGTTTATGTGGTTCGAGGATGGCAGGGTGGTGGCATTGGAATACCTAAGCGCCTACCTTACCGAATGGTCGCTGAGCATCGATAACATTTTCGTATTCATACTGATCTTTTCTTTCTTCGGCATCAAGGATGCCTACTACGCGCGCGTGCTGCTGATCGGTATTCTGATGGCTGTCGTTTTGCGCATCGTGTTTATTGCAGTGGGTATTGAACTGGTGAACCGTTTCCACTGGATACTTTACATTTTCGGAGGCATACTGGTAGTGACCGGCGTGAAAATGTTTGGGGCAAAACACGATGAAACGCCCAACCTGAACGAAAACCGGGTGTATAAACTCGTGCGCCGCGTGGTGCCGATGGTAGCCAGTGACGGTGGCGGCAAGTTTACCGTGCGCATCGATGGCAAACGTTATTATACTTCCATATTTGCGGTGGTGGTGATGCTGGCTACCACTGATATTCTCTTTGCGGTTGACTCCATACCTGCTGTGTTTGGCATCAGCACCAACCCACTGGTGATATATACTTCCAATATTTTCGCAGTGTTGGGTTTGCGTTCGCTGTTCTTTTTATTGAAAGGTGCTGTTAATAAATTTTCGCACCTGCAGCAGGGTATTGCGATTGTACTGATCTTTATCGGGTTGAAAATGCTGGTTGAAATTTTCGATGTTAAAATTCCACCGCATATTTCCCTGCTGGTGATCCTGGTTTGTATTTCGGCCAGTATCGTGTATTCGGTGAGCACGGCCAGCCGCGAGGCTGAACGCAAGATCACCGGTAAAGAAGAGCACGAAGGGCCAGACGTCGATTTACACTAATAACAGTGACTTATTCTATAGAAAATATTGCTTCGATCGTGAAGGGCAGTTCGCTTCTGCGCAATGCGACAGCTACCGTAGAGCACCTGCTGATCGATAGCCGGCGATTGATTTTCCCCGCCAGCTCATTGTTCTTTGCACTACAGGGTCCGCGCCGCGATGGTCATAGCTTTATCAATGAACTTTACGCCAAAGGCGTGCGAAATTTTGTGGTGAGCGATCATATTGATTCGGGTAAAATTCCCGAAGCGAATATTATTCAGGTGCCCGATACCCTGCAGGCTTTGCAGGCATTGGCAGCGCATCATCGCAAGCAATTTCCGATACCGGTGATTGGTATTACGGGCAGCAACGGTAAGACGATTGTAAAAGAATGGCTGAATCAGCTGCTTGAAAAAAAATATGCCACCATCCGCAGTCCACGCAGTTTTAATTCGCAGATTGGTGTGCCGCTGAGTGTGTGGGGTATGAATGAAACGCATGAACTCGCCATTTTTGAAGCAGGCATTTCGCAAAGCGGCGAAATGGAGAAACTCCAGAAAATTATTCAACCTACCATCGGCATCTTCACCACCATTGGCGAAGCGCATAGCGAAGGCTTTTTGAATATCAGGCAGAAAGTAAATGAAAAGCTGCGCCTGTTTACCCATGCCAAAACGCTGATCTATTGCAAAGACGCACCCGAGATCAATGAAGGCGTGGCGCAACTATGGCAACAGCTGCACCGCGGCCAGGATGAAAATGTGTTCGAAATTTTCAACTGGAGCATGCTCACCGAAGCTACGCTGCAGGTGTTGACTGTCTTTAAGGAAGAAGGCAAAACCTTCATTACCGCCAACTACAAATCTGAAACCATCAGTATCACCATTCCTTTTACCGATAATGCTTCGGTGGAAAATGCCATTCATTGCTGGTGCGTGATGTTATACCTTGGTATACCGCACGACGTGATCAACGAGCGCATGCAGCAGCTGAGTCATGTGGCCATGCGGCTTGAATTGAAAAAAGGTATCAACAACTGCTCGGTGATCAACGACAGTTACAGCGCTGATCTGAGCTCTTTCAATATTGCACTCGATTTTTTGTCGCAGCAACACCAGCATGCCAGGCGTACTGTGATATTGTCGGATATACTGCAAAGCGGCCGCAACGAAAAAGACCTTTACTCGGAACTGGCACGCTCGCTGCAACAAAGAAATGTGAACCGGCTGATTGGTATCGGCGAACGCATTGCGCAACACCGGCAGCTGTTTCAGTCGGCAGGCATACCTGAACTGGCCTTTTATAGTTCGGTGGAATTGTTTAAGAAAGATTTTCCGCTTCTTCATTTTAAAGATGAAACAATATTGCTGAAAGGCGCGCGCATTTTTGAACTGGAGCAAATTGACCGATTGCTGGAGCAGAAAGTGCACCAGACTGTTCTGGAAATTGATCTCTCAGCGCTCTCGCACAACCTGAAACAATTTCAGCAAATATTAAAGCCATCCACCAGGCTGATGGTGATGGTGAAAGCTTTTTCATATGGAAGCGGCAGCTATGAAATTGCGAACGTGCTGCAATATCATAATGTAAATTACCTGGCAGTAGCCTATGCCGATGAAGGTGTGGAACTCCGTCGTGCGGGCATCAACCTGCCCATTATGGTGATGAACCCGGATGAATCTACTTTCAACGCGCTGGTGCAATACAACCTGGAGCCTGATTTGTATGCGCCGCATATTCTGCAATCGTTTCAAGAATTCTTGCATAAGGAGGGTATACAGCAATTCCCGGTTCATATAGAACTGGAGACAGGCATGCACCGCCTGGGTTTTTCAAAAAAAGAGTTACCCATTCTGCTCGCTGCCATTCGGGGCAATACATTTAAAGTGCAATCGGTATTCAGTCATCTTGCTGCCAGCGAAGATCCGCAGCACGATAGTTATACGCTTCAACAGTTTGAGCGGTACCAGCAGATGTCAGATGAAATTCAGCAGGTATTGCCTTATAGTTTTTTGAGACATATATCCAACACCGCCGGCATTACGCGTCATCCCCAGTTGCAACTGGATATGGTAAGATTGGGTATTGGTCTGTATGGTGTAAACACCGATACAAAAGCGGGCCTCGATCTGAAAGAAGTTTCTACACTGCGTAGCACTATTGCGCAGATTAAAGAACTGGATGAAGGGGAAACAGTGAGCTATGGCCGAAAAGGTGTGCTGATGCGTGCATCGCGGGTGGCAACGGTTCGTATTGGTTATGCCGATGGTTACCCGCGCAGCCTGGGCAATGGAGCAGGCAAAATGTGGGTTAATGGTCACCTGGCGCCGGTGATAGGCACCATTTGCATGGATATGACCATGATTGATATTACGGGCATTCCGCAGGTAGCTGAGGGCGATGAAGTAGTGGTTTTTGGAAAAGAATTGCCCGTAGCGCAGGTTGCACATTGGGCCCGGACCATTCCTTATGAACTGCTCACAGGCGTATCTCAACGTGTTAAAAGAGTGTATTTCGAGGAGTAAACAGGGGCCATGGAACCATTGTTGCAATGATTATTAGAGGGCAAAGCGTTATATTTGAAATTCTAAATTTTTTATAGTGAAGATTAGAACCGTAGTCATTATAATACTGGCGATAATAGTGGCAGACCAGGCATTGAAAATTTGGGTGAAAACCAACATGTATTACCAGGAACAGATCTTTCTGTTGGGCAGATGGCTCCGCTTATATTTTATAGAAAACGAGGGAATGGCCTGGGGTTGGAAATTTGGTGGCGAATGGGGTAAACTCACGCTCACATTGTTTCGTCTTGTTGCTGTAATATTCGGCGTATTTTATATCCGCAGTATCGTTCGCAAAAAACTTCATCGGGGATTCATCGTATGCGTGGCTATGATATTTGCCGGCGCATTGGGTAACCTGATCGATAGCATGTTTTATGGTTTGATATTCTCCGGCAGCGAAGATGGTGGACAGCTGGCAGTCATGTTCCCACCCGAAGGTGGTTATGCCGGTTTCCTGCACGGAAAAGTGGTGGATATGATCTGGATGCCGATTATTGAGAACAAAACGCTTCCCACCTGGATTCCTTTCTGGGGCGGCGATCGCTTTACTTTCTTTTCACCCATCTTCAATATTGCCGACGCTTCTATTTCGGTGGGTGTGATCACTATTTTACTTTTTCAAAAACGCTTTTTTAAGAAACACCCGCACGAGCACCATTCACCGGCAGATACCAAGGTGAATGATACCGTGCAGGCGGTGTAAGGTATTTGTTCAATTGTATTTTGATCACTTACTTGTACTCCTTTACCAGCTTTTTCGCAACCACTTTATCTTTCCATTGTATCCGCAGTATATACATACCCGGTGCCAGCTCGCCCAGGTTATTTACCTGCATCACATTCACACCGGCGTTGACGGCTGATTTCTCTGTTTTAATAGCGCGGCCATACGCATCGGTCAGGGTGAGATTCACCATTCCCTGCTCAGGACTAACCAGCTCAAAGCTGATTTCCTGGTCAAACGGATTCACGAGCGAGCGTACAGCAAACGCTGTAGCAGCACTACTCAACGAAATTGTTTTGCTGACTTTATATGTCTCTTTATTCGTAAGCTTGATGCGGTAGTAGCGTGTTGTTGTAAGCGCTTTGTTATCCGTAAACTGGTAATTGCTCTTGCCTTCCTCGCGCGACAATTCACCTATTTTCTCAAAATAGATATTGTCGTTGCTGCTTTCGATTTCAAATACGGAGCCTGGCGTAAAGTCGCCACCTACGGTCCAGTAGAGCGTTGCCAGCTGATTTTGCACATTGCCGCTAAACGATTGTATATCGCCGTGCAATACCCACTCGCAATTGTTCACCATCACGCGCACCGTGGTGGTCGCCAGGAACGAACAACTGGGATCGGCCAGGTTAGCGGGTGTAGAGGCTAATCGTATTCGGTAAATATTGTTGTGCACACTGCTATCGCCAATAAACGAAGGATAGGTAGCAGTGTATTGATATTCGCCGCCAACCAGCACGGGGGTGCCTTCACCGCCAACGCCGGTAGCCATCCAGGTGGCGCCATTGTCGGTACTTCTTTCCCAGGTATAATGTGTGTAGTTGGGGAAATAACAACTGATGAGCGCTGCTATGTCAACCTGGTTGCCATAACAAACAGGTACCATCGGCGAAGGTTGCATGCTAAGATCTGGCGTACAGGTAGCGAGCGTTACGTCGTCGATGGCCCAGTCGTTACCACCGCCGCCGGCCGCATTATTGCGAATGGTTACGGTAAACGATGTCTGGGTAGGACCAGTGAGGTATATAAAACCTTTTTTCACCCACTGACCCGTGTACGTCAGGGTACCCGTAGTGTAATAGTCCACGCCATCGATGGTGAACGTTAAGTTGGGGTTCACGCCCGATGAGTCAGGACCGTCGAAGTTGGTATTGGGCACCGCCACACCCGATACGGTTCTGTAGGGTGGGTCGCCGGTAGAGTCGCACGCACAGTATTGACAAATATTTTTAAACCAGGCTGAGAACTCGTAGTAAGTATTGGGGCAAAGACCGCTTACAGTTTGCTGTATGGCGTTGCTATTGGCATAGCTCGCATTGATAGCTACGAAATAGCCGCCATTTTCGCCTGGAGCCACAGGCGGATTACCCGCTGCGGGATCGGCGGCGCCGGTATGGTCGCCCATAATATCCCACAGGTTAAACACACGTGTAAGCGGAGCAGTGATATCTGGTTTGGGCTCGTTGATATTGGTAGAACCTGTAGGTGACAGGTTATTGACGATGGAGTAAGAACCATCATTAGGCATGCCACTCGCCACGTTCACAAATTCATAACCCGGCACAATAGCCGAAGTGGTTCTGTTTTGTGTGGAACCCTCGCCGAATGTACCGCCATAATCCAAAATGGCGTTTGCACCAATAGAGTTGGCACAAAGACCCAGGTTTTGCGTAAGCCTGATGGTGTATGCAGGCAGGTTTCTCACACTGTCGAGGTTGTTGTTGCGATAACCAAACATGCCACCATACATGTTGATAACAGTACCATACGGCGCGGCGGGATTCACCTGGATGCGATACGAAGCCGACATAATACAGGTGCTGCCATAAAACGATGGTCTGCCCTGGTAGTGGATAGTTCCGCCCGATGTGCCGCCAGGCGCTGTTGAGTTGATGGTGCCGCCCAGTGCGCCATTTACCGTACTTCCCATGTTGATGCGCACGGTAGGACGAGGCAGGCTGGCAGCGCTGTACATGGCCTGGTCATCGTTGGGGCCATCAGTATACTGTTTGAAAATAAGTCCCTCGTTGGTGAGTATGCGTAATGTGCCCGGAATATACGTGGTATTATCAGGAATGGTATCCACGAAATGCACGCGGGTGATCGAGAGCACTGAGTTTCCCGAACGGCGGGAAACGGCAATGGTTGCACGAATTTCAAGTATATCTCCGGGTTCGATGGTACCCCCGGTAGCACCCTTTGTAATATTTACATAACTTTTCCCGGTTTGGACAATAGCCTGCGCCATCAACCGGTGGCCCGGCAGGTACAGGATACAAAAGAGAGAAAACAGGGGTATAATTCTTTTCATAGTATTGGATTAATTGCAACTTGTTCAAACACACTTAGACACTGTAAACATATATAATAAAGCCGAGCGGGTCAATGCGTAAAAATGCGACTAAAGTTTAGGGGTTTTTCCCTATTGGTTAAACACGAAAAATTGTATTTTTTCGAACTGTCCTGTAGCTGTATCTAAATGTTGCTATAAGGTCTAAAATCCAATCCAATGAATAAATCCCCTTATGCCTTGATCCTTATGATGTTAGCGCTGTCTGTTACATGGCATGCGCACTCCCAGCCTCCCATAGTAGCAAGCCGTCTCGGCGAACTTTTCGATTCCACCACACTGATCAAAGGATTGAGCGATCCCTGGGAATTGACATATGGCCCCGATGACTATCTGTGGGTGACGGAAGCCAGGGGGTACCGCGTGCGTAGGGTGGACCCCAATACCGGCGCCAGCAGTATAGTGCTGAATATCGCCAACATGCGAAATTTTCCGCGCTACGATAAGGTTAACAATGCTATTGACGGCGGCAAACCCTGGCCGCAGGGCGGATTGATGGGACTGGCCATTCACCCGCAATTCATGTCGGGCAAGCCTTATGTATATCTTGGCTATGTGCACACGTTTCATGGCGCAGGCGAGTCGGGCAATGGATGTCTGCCCAACTGGGGCGGTTGTTTCTTCACTTCACGCATAGTGCGTTATGAATATAATTTCGTATCGAACGTATTAGAAGATCCCGTTACGCTGTGCGACACAATTCCCGGCAGCAGCGACCATAATTCGGGCCGAATGCTGATAGCGCCGGTAGACGGCACTTATTACCTGTTTTATTCTGTAGGTGATATGGGTGGCGGACAGTTCGACAATGGCGCACGGCCCATCAATGCGCAGAATCCTTATCGCTACGAAGGAAAAATACTGCGATTCAACCTGGAGCCCGACGACGATGAAGATGAATACGATCAGTGGATTCCCAACGACAATCCTTTTAATGATATCAAGCAGAATGCGGTTTGGTCAATTGGTCACCGCAATGTGCAGGGCCTGGCATACGCAAAAATCAACGGGGTTGACAGAATATATGCCACTGAACATGGACCTTTTACCGATGACGAATTGAATATTATTGAGAAAGGAAAAAATTACGGTCACCCATTGGTGATAGGTTTTAATGACGGCAACTACAACGACGCTGCGGCAGGAGCCAGTGCCAATGGTGCCATTGCGGGTACACACAACAGCAGCGCACCCATCATCACCAACGAGGCCGCTAATGTGACTATGATCGGCGATGCCAATTTCCGTGCGCCGCTCAAAACCTTTTACCCGGCTTCGAACGCTACCGTAAACACGATTTTCAATGCCAATATCGGCGGCAATTACAACAACTCTGGCTGGCCATCAGAAGGTATCAGCAGCGTGGATGTATATAAGGCAGGACCTATACCCAACTGGTCATCATCGTTGTTTATTACCACTTTGAAAGGTGGTAAGATCATTCGCCTGCGCCTCAATCCCAATGGTACCAGCTTTCAATCATTGAATGGTGCCGATACGGTAAGTTATTTCCGAAGCGCCAACCGCTTCCGCGACATCGCATTTTCACCCGATGGTTTATCAATTTTTGTGGCTATCGACAGCAGCGACGTAACTTCTGGTCCTACCGCCACCAATCCATTGGTGAGCGTGAACCGCGGCAGCATCATGAAGTTTACTTATGTTACCGGCGGCATCTTACCGCTGAAGGACCCCGTGCGTCCTCATGAAGAACTGCCGCGCTTCAACGTGACCGCATACCCTAACCCGGCCACCAAATATCTCTACATCCTGTTCGAGGGCTCAGTCCACAAACCCGTACGTTACCAACTCTTCGACATCGCCGGCAGGCTCGTGTCCGAAGCCCAAACCTCCGACCACAATTTCATCATCGATGTCCAAAAATTCCGCAAAGGCGTCTATGTACTGAAGGTTTACAATGGAAAAGGAACAGAGGTGAAGATGCAGAAGGTGATAGTGCAGTAGAGAATATTGAATTTGAATTTGAATCTGAATTTGAATGTGAATGAAAGACTATTCAAATTCAGATTCAAATTCAAATTCAATATTCTACTCTGTCTTGCCTACCATTTTTGCCGGCACCACCCACTCGTCAAATTGCTCGGGCGTTACGTAGCCCAGTTTCACGGCCATTTCTTTTAAAGTAGTGCCTTCTTTGTGCGCTTTCTGGGCTATTTCGGCGGCTTTGTAGTAACCGATCTTCGTATTTAGAGCAGTTACGAGCATGAGTGAGTTCTCAACATGCTTTTTGATATTAGCTTCGATGGGTTCGATGCCGATGGCACATTTATCGTTGAAGCTTACACACCCTTCGCCGATGAGGCGGGCGCTGTGCAGGAAATTGTAGATCATCATGGGCTTGAACACGTTCAGCTCGAAGTGGCCGGTGGCACCGCCCACATTGATGGCTACATCATTGCCCAATACCTGGGCTGCTATCATGGTCAACGCTTCGCACTGAGTGGGATTCACTTTACCGGGCATGATAGATGAGCCGGGCTCATTGTCAGGGATG
The DNA here is from genome assembly GCA_937958995.1 of uncultured Chitinophagaceae bacterium. Lineage (GTDB taxonomy): Bacteria > Bacteroidota > Bacteroidia > Chitinophagales > Chitinophagaceae > CALCIN01. Next base: position 183,698 of record CALGAP010000006.1, on the reverse strand, counting down.
AATATTTCTCCGATACCACTGCGCGGACCCGATGACAACATGCGAATATCATTGGCAATCTTCATGAGGCTTACGGCAACTGTTTTCAATGCGCCGTGCGCTTCCACAATAGCATCGTGTGCAGCGAGCGATTCAAATTTATTTTCCGCGGTCACGAAGGGAAGACCAGTAAGCCTGGCAATATGTTTTGCTACATTTTCGGCGTAGCCGGGAGGTGTGTTGATGCCGGTGCCTACAGCGGTGCCACCGAGCGCCAGTTCGCTGAGGTGAGGCAATGTATTCTTAATAGCCCTCAATCCATGATCGAGCTGCGAAACATAGCCGCTGAACTCCTGGCCCAGCGTAAGTGGCGTGGCATCCATAAAATGCGTGCGGCCGATCTTCACCACCTTCATGAATTGCCTGCTTTTTTCGGCCAGCGTGTTGCGCAGTTTTTCAATGCCGGGAATGGTTACTTCCACCAGCATCTTATAAGCAGCAATATGCATGGCGGTAGGGAAAGTGTCGTTGCTGCTCTGCGATTTATTGACGTCGTCGTTAGGATGAAGAATTTTTTCTTTATCTGTCAGCTTGCCGCCATTCAACACATGTGCGCGGTAAGCAATCACTTCGTTCACGTTCATGTTCGACTGCGTACCGGAACCGGTTTGCCATACCACCAGCGGGAAAGCGTCGTCCAGTTTCCCTTCCAGTATTTCATCGCATACCTTGCTGATAAGGTCGCATTTTTCTTTGGGTAAAACGCCGGCTTCTAAATTGGTGATAGCTGCGGCTTTTTTGAGATACGCAAATGCCCGGATGATCTCCTTTGGCATTTTATTAATGTCTTGCGCAATCTTGAAATTCTCGATACTGCGTTGAGTCTGGGCGCCGTATATCGCATCAGCCGGCACCTTTACTTCTCCCATGGTGTCTTTTTCTATCCGGTATTCCATAGCGTTAATTTGGGGGCAAAAGTAATGAGTTTCGGGTTTTAGGTTTGGAGTTTCGGGTTCTTTGATTGAATCAGCGATTACAAAGCGCGGCGGCAACCCGAATCCTCCAGGCCCGAAACCCCTCAATGCAAGACCAGCTTTCCCTGCAACACCACATTTTCATACGGCATTTCCTGCCCTGATGATTTTTGATTGATAAGCTTGAATAAGAGCTCAGTAGCCCGTGCGCCCTGCTCGAAAGGGAATTGCTCTACCGAGGCCAGGGGCGGAAAATCAACGTACCTTGTCACCGGCAGGTTGGCATAACTTACAAAGCTGATGTCTTTATTGATCCTTAATTTCTTTTGCCGGGCATAGCGGATGGCGTCCAGCGCCACATAGTCGTTGAAGGCGAGAATTGCGGTGGGCCGGTTTTCCAGGCTCATCAGCTGGTCGAAAGCAGCCTGCGTGCCTTCGGTAGAAAGATCGCTGTGCACAATCAAAGATTCATCGAGCGGCAACTGGTGTTTCTTATGCGCATCGCGATAACCATCCAGGCGTTCATTTTTTATGCTCAGGGTGGGCGGGCCCTGCAAATAGCCAATGCGGCGATGACCGAGGTTGATGAGATATTCAACGGCTTCCACCGAGCTGTCGTACAGGTTGCAACTCACTGAATGAATATCCGCTACATCAGGCACGCGGTCGAAAAACACAACGGGTATGCCGTACTTGTTCATTTGCCTGAAATGATCAATCTCCGTAGTATTTTTTGAGATGGAAGCAAGAATGCCATCCACACGGTGGTTTTTCATGGTCTCGACAATTTTCTTCTCTGTCTCCAGGCTGTCGTGCGACTGTCCCACCAGCGCGATATAATTATTTTGCATACTCACCTGCTCAATGCCATTGATCACCGCCGAGAAAAATTCCTCCGCCAGGTTGGGCAGCACAATGCCGAGCGTGAATGTTTTTCCTTTCTTGAAAAATATAGCCGTCTGGTTGGGTTCGTAATTCAACGCGGCTGCCATATTTTTCACCGCGGTCTTGGTGCGCAAGCCAATACTGGGATGATCGTGCAAAGCGCGCGATACCGTAGATACTGAAATATTCAGTTTGCGGGCAATTTCTTTAATGGTTGGTACCTTCTTTTCCATACACGGGAGAGGGCCAAAGGTATGCAAACGTTTGACTTATCAGAACTCGGATTATTTGGGTAGATTTAGCACCAAAACTACTCGCCTTGAAAAAATATTTTTTCAGCGTATTCCTATTGATCAGCTTCTTGCTGAATACACAAGCCCAAACCAATGATGATGAACGCATGAAATGGTGGCGCGAAGCGCGCTTCGGCCTTTTTATTCACTGGGGATTGTATGCTATACCCGCCGGTGAGTGGAACGGCCAGACCAATTACGGAGAATGGATTCGCGACAACGCGCAGATACCGCTCGAGACCTACGATAAGTTTTTACAACAATTCAATCCCACTAGATTCAACGCAGAAGAATGGGTGCAGATGGCGAAGCAAGCGGGCATGAAATATATCGTGCTCACTACCAAACATCATGATGGTTTTGCATTATGGGATTCGAAGGTGAGCGATTATGATGTGATGTCCACTCCGTTCAAACGGGATATAATTAAAGAACTGGCCGCCGCCTGCAGGAAGTACGATATCAAACTTTGTTTTTATCACTCCATTATGGACTGGCATCATCCCGATTACCTGCCGCGCCGTACCTGGGAAAAAGACCGCCCCACTGCCAATGCCGATTTTGAACGCTATGTGAAATACATGAAAGAACAATTGAAAGAATTGCTCACCAACTACGGCAATATCGGCGTGCTGTGGTTCGATGGCGAATGGGAAGGTACATGGACGCACGAGCGCGGACAAGACCTTTATCATTTTGTGCGCAGCCTGCAGCCTTCCATCATCGTGAACAACCGCGTTGACAAAGGTCGCGAAGGGATGGGCGGCAATACGAAAAAAGGTTTCACCGGCGATTTCGGCACACCCGAACAGGAAATTCCCGCCACCGGGCTTCCTGGCGTGGACTGGGAAAGCTGCATGACCATGAACGACAACTGGGGATATAATAAAAATGATCATAACTGGAAATCGGCGGAGACATTAATAAGGAACCTTATTGATATTGCCTCAAAGGGAGGAAACTTCCTGCTGAATGTGGGCCCCACTGCCGAAGGATTATTTCCTCAGCCTTCTGTTGACAGGTTGAAAGCTATCGGAGAATGGATGAAAGTAAACGGCGAAGCTATATACGCCACTGAAGCCAGTCCTTTCCAGTCACTGCCCTGGGGACGCGTAACGCAGAAAAATATAAAAGGCAACTCGCGCCTATACCTGCATATATTCTACTGGCCGCAAAATAACCAAATCGTTTTGCCCCGACTTGGCAACGACGTGCAGGAAGTGCGCGCGCTGGCTGGTAATACCAGGCTAAAATTCGAGAGAAACGGAAATGACTATACCATCGACCTCGCTGGTGCCGCCAGGCAACAGTACGCAACCGTAATTGCTGTTGATTTAAAAGGAAAGGCCATTGTTTATACCGAACCAAAGATTGCCGCTCCCGCGCAGGTGTTCATCGACCATTTGCCGGTCAATATTACCACTGATATCCCTGATGCTACTATTCGTTATACTACCAATGGCACTGAACCAACAGCCAAATCATTTATTGCATCGCAACCATTTATTATTAATCAGACTGTGACGATAAAAGCAAAACTGTTTAAAGGAGAAAATGCCTTGTCGCCCACAGCAACAGCTACTTACAAAAAGGCGACGCCACTTCCTGCGAAGAAAGTTTCGCCCGAAAATGCGGGATTAAAATTCGCGGTGTACGATGGCAAATGGGACAAACTACCTGATTTTTCACAATTAAAACCCACGCTCACCGGAACGGTGAAGAATATTGATATCAGTGCAAGACAAGGAAAAGAAGAATACGCGTATGTGTTTGAGGGTTTTATAAAAATCGCGGAAGACGGTGTTTACACATTTTATGTTTCGAGTGACGATGGCAGCAAACTTTGGATTGATGATGTGCTGATTGATAACGATGGCCCGCACGGATTAACAGAAAAAAGCGCTGAAATACCCTTAGCAAAAGGCTTTCACAGGTTTACGCTGCATTTTTTTGAAATCAGCGGCAGCGACGAGCTTTATGTGCATTGGAAAGGTCCCGGTTTTGAAAAGACACCGTTGCCCGGCTCCATACTCTTTTATTGAGCTATGAGGGTACCGTGAATTTCAGTAACTTTAAAACAAGCAACGATTGATGCCATGAGGTTCCTGCGAAACAAGAAAATATTTCTTACCATTTTTCTCCTGGCAGGTGCAGTTGCGATATTCACTTACAGCACCAGCAACAATGCAGTTGATTTCAGCACGCAGGTAAAACCCATTCTCAACAAAAAATGCATTTCCTGTCATGGCGGTGTAAAAAAGCAGGGTGGATTTAGTGTGTTGTTTCGTGAAGAGGCGCTGGCCAATACCGAATCGGGCAAGCCTGCCATTGTTCCCGGCGATCCCGGCGCCAGCGAGCTGATGCGCCGCATTACCCACGACGATCCCGAAGAGCGCATGCCATACAAACACGAACGCCTGAGCGATGAAGAGATCAGCATATTGAGAAGATGGATAAAACAAGGCGCGCAATGGGGTGAACACTGGGCTTACCAACCGGTTAAGCAAGTAAAGGTGCCTGGTGCAGCAGGTAAATGGGCAAAAACTTCCGTTGATCATTTTATAAATGAAAAATTAGAAGAGCAGGATCTGAAACCTTCGCCCGAAGCGCCGAAAAATGTATTGCTGCGCCGCGCGGCGCTTGATATTATCGGCCTGCCCGCTGCTGAATCGCTTACGAAAGAATATTTGTCATCCGAAAATCCAATAAGCTATGAAGCACTGGTTGATTCACTGCTGGCTTCTCCGCATTACGGTGAAAAATGGACTGCCATGTGGCTCGACCTGGCGCGCTATGCCGATACCAAAGGCTATGAACGCGACGACAGCCGCGAAATATGGCGTTACCGCGACTGGTTGATCGATGCGTTTAACAGCGATATGCCTTACGACCGCTTTCTTGTTGAACAGATTGCCGGCGATCTGTTGCCAAACGCTACTGACGAACAGCTCATCGCCACAGCATTTCACCGCAATACCATGACCAACGATGAGGGCGGTACTGATAACGAAGAATTCAGGGTAGCTGCAGTAATTGATCGGGTGAACACCACCTGGGAAGCGCTGATGGGCACTACATTCTCCTGCGTGCAATGTCATAGCCATCCTTACGATCCGTTTAAGCACGAGGAGTATTATAAATTCATGGCCTTCTTCAACAACACACGCGATGACGATACTGATGAAGAATATCCCTTACTGCGTCATTACGATGAAGAATCGCAGCAGCAGCTGGAAGCGGTAACAGAATGGTTGAGGAAAAATGAAGGAGAAGAAAAGGCTAAGAAATGGAATCGCTTTCTCAAAACCTGGGAACCTTCCATCCACTCGCTCACAGCCGACAGTTTTGTAAACGCCGAGCTGATGGACACCAAATGGCTGGTGATGCGCAACCATAGCACCGCGCGATTGAAAAATGTTTACCTGCAGGATGTAGATCAATTGGTAGTGCATTACTCGGGCAACAGGCCCGGCGGTGTATGGAAACTTCATCTTGATAGTGCAACGGGCCCGGTAGTGCAAACCATTCATGACGGCGACAAAACCGGATTCCGGCTCAGGCAGATTGATTTTCCCAAACAATCGGGTATGCACGATATATATATCACTTACAGCAACCCGAACCTGAAGACGATGGATGAGAATGGCGTGGTGTTCGATTGGTTTCATTTCACTGAAAAATTTCCGGGCAAGGATAAACCGGGGTTTGAAAAAACTTATAACACCTACTGGGAGCTTTTGCAAAAGCGCGTACCTACCACGCCCATCATGATGGAGAATCCCGAGGGCATGCGTCGCAGCACGCAAATTTTTGAGCGCGGCAACTGGCTGGTAAAAGATGACGAAGTGCAGGCCGATGTTCCGAAATCATTGTTGCCACTGCCAGCCAATGCACCGCGTAATCGTTTGGGACTTGCCATGTGGCTCACAGACAAAAAAAATCCGCTGGTGGCAAGAACCATGGTGAACAGGATATGGGAGCAAATATTCGGGAATGGACTGGTAGAAACCCTGGAAGACATGGGTACACAGGGTTCCACTCCCTCGCATGCTGAACTGCTCGATTATCTGAGCTACCAGTTTATGAATGAATATAACTGGAGTATAAAAAGACTGATCAAAGAAATTGTGCTCTCAGCTACCTACCGGCAGGATTCAAAAGTGACACCAGAACTGCTCGAGAAAGATCCCAATAACAAATGGTATGCACGTGGATCACGGGTACGACTATCCGCCGAGCAGGTACGCGACCAGGCACTATGGATCAGCGGTCTGCTGAGTACTACAATGAAAGGTCCCAGCGTATTTCCCTATCAGCCCAAAGGCATCTGGCTCTCGCCCTGGAGTGGGAAAGACTGGGTGATCAGTAAAGGTGACGATAAATACCGCCGGGCTGTGTATACATATTGGAAACGGACAGCAGCATACCCGGCTATGCTTACGTTTGATGTGCCCGTGCGTGAAGTGTGTACCTCACGCCGTATCAGGACAAACACACCTCTGCAGGCCCTGGTAACGCTAAACGATGAATCATACATAGAGATGGCGCGCGTCTTTGCCTGGCTGATGCAGGATAATGCAAAGACAGCGGAAGAACAGATTGCGTGGGGATACCAGCGGGCTACTTATAAAGCCGCCTCCCCGCAATTGGTGCAGGCCATGATGAAATTGTACAATGAATCGTTGGTGCATTTCAAAAAAGATAAAGACAAAACTTGCGAAATGGTGGGCATCACGGGCAAGCGCAACCATCCCGAGTCGGCAGCGATGGTGGTGGTGGCCAATGCCCTGTTGAATCTCGATGAACTGATCACTAAGAATTAAAATGACACAAAAAGAGTTACATAACGACCGTCTTGCTGAGGAGGCCAAACGGTCTGCGCTGGGCTACTATACCCGCCGGCATTTTTTACGCGAAAGCGCCATGGGTCTCGGTGCGCTGGCACTCGGATCATTAATTGGCAGTTGCGGCAGTAACAGCAGCAGCGCGAACCAGGTTTTTGATGCGGCCAATCCTTTAGCGCCCAAACTGCCTCCCTTCCCCGGCAAGGCGCGCGCAGTGATCTACCTGCATATGGCTGGCGCCCCCTCGCAACTCGAGTTGTTTGATTATAAACCGGAGCTCATGAAACTCGACGGGCTCGACTGTCCGCAGTCATTGCTCGAAGGAAAACGATTTGCATTTATACGCGGCGTGCCCAAGATGCTCGGTCCGCAGGCGGTGTTCAGGCGGCGCGGACAATCGGGCGCCTGGGTCTCTGATCATCTTCCGCATTTCGCCACCATAGCTGATGAAGTGAGTTTTCTGAAAGCCGTTACCACCGATCAATTCAACCACGCACCTGCGCAGTTGCTGATGCATACCGGCTCGCCGCGTTTGGGCAGGCCCAGCATCGGTTCGTGGATAACTTATGGACTGGGTTCTGAAAATCAAAACCTGCCCGGTTTTGTGGTACTTACGTCGGGTGGTAAAAATCCCGATGCCGGCAAAAGTGTCTGGGGCAGTGGCTTTCTGCCATCAGTGTATCAAGGTGTACAATGTCGCAGCGAGGGCGATCCCGTGTTGTTCATCTTCGATCCCGAAGGTATGAGCCGCGATCTGCGCAAAGCTTCTATTGATGCCATCAACGAAGTAAACCGGCTTCAATACGCCGAGTACGGCGATCCGGAAATTCTTTCCCGCATAGCCCAATACGAAATGGCTTACCGCATGCAGATATCAGTGCCCGAGGTGATGAACATCAACGACGAGCCCGACTATATACATGCTATGTATGGTACCAAATCGGGCAAGGCTTGTTTTGCCAACAATGTATTACTTGCCAGGAAGCTCGTAGAAAAAGGCGTGCGCTTTGTGCAATTGTTCGACTGGGGATGGGATAGTCATGGCACCGATCCCAACCTGGCGATCGACTATGGCTTCATTAACAAATGCCGGCAGGTGGATAAAGCCATGACGGCGCTGATACTCGATCTGAAACAACGCGGCCTGCTCGAAGAAACGTTGGTGGTATGGGGCGGTGAATTTGGTCGCACACCCATGATGGAAAACCGTGAAGGAAAACAAAACCCGTTCAAAGGCCGCGACCACCACGTAGAAGCATTTACCATGTGGATGGCGGGCGGCGGCATCAGGAAAGGCGCCAGCTATGGCGAGACCGACGAAATTGGTTACAGCGCCATTAGTGGTAAAGTCTCCGCCTGGGACATACAGGCTACCATACTGAATCAACTGGGATTCGATCACGAACAATTCACTTACCAGTTCCAGGGACGGCCATTCAGGCTCACCGACGTGGCTGGACGACCAATCACCGAAATACAATCTTGAAACAGGTTTTCTCGTGGGCGTACACGCGAAAGGCGCTGGCCGATCAGTGAACCATCACTGTACACATGATGCATTTATTGAGAAAAAGATATAGCTAAGCGAAAAAGGAGAACGAAAGAGAATGAATATAGCCATTAAGGAATTTATCGGTCACTGGCACCCGGTGGTGGTGCATTTGCCGATAGGCATATTGTTATTGAGCGTGGTATTGATGTGGGCAGCGCGAAAAGAAAAAACGGAAGGGATGCGCAAGGCCATCAGTATTTCCCTATTGCTGGGGATGATCAGCGCTTTACTGGCCTGCATCACCGGGTATATGTTGAGTATAAGTGATGATTACGATAAGGATCTTGCCGGATGGCATTTGTGGATGGGTATTTCGGTAGCAGTCACTTCTGCATTATTATATCTCGGGCATATGCGCGGCATGTACCAGCGCTGGCATCTGCCGATGGGCATTTTATTGTGCGTGCTCCTGGCCATTACTGGTCATTTGGGAGGAACGCTTACGCATGGCTCCGGCTATCTCACAAAATCTTTGTTCGCAGAAAATGATGAGGTGTATGTAAGAAAACCTTTGCCCAACGTGCAGGAAGCGATGGTGTATCAAGATGTGGTGCAACCGCTGCTGCAATCGAAATGCTACAGTTGCCACAACGCAAATAAGAAAAAAGGCGGTCTGCAAATGGACAAACCCGAGTTGCTGATGAAAGGCGGCAAGAATGGTGAAGTCATTATTGCGGGCAGGGCGGAAGAAAGTGAAATGATCAGGCGACTCTTGCTCCCACGAGAAGACGAAGACCATATGCCACCCAAAGAAAAACCACAACCTACCGAAAATGACATCGTCTTACTACACTGGTGGATCAACAGCGGAGCGCCTTTCGATAAGAAAGTTAAAGACCTGGAGCAACCGGAAAAAATAAAGCCACTGCTGCTCGCTTTAGAGAGCGAACCCGAAGAAGTGATGCTGCAGGCTGAAATTCCGCAAGAACCGGTTGATAAGGCCAATAAAGAAGCGGTGCAAAAATTGCGCGCGAAGGGCGTGGTGGTTTTGCCTGTGGCGCAAAACAGCCATTACCTGGTGGCTAATTTCGTGACAGCCCATCATTTTTCCGACGCAGATATGCAATTGTTGCTGCCGCTGAAAATGCAATTGATATGGTTGAAACTCGGCGGCACAAAGGTTGGAGATTCGGGCATGGCAGTGGTAGGCGAGCTCAACCGGCTGATGCGATTGCAACTTGAACATACGCGCATTACTGATGCCGGGCTGTCGTCGCTGAAATCATTGAAAGACCTGCGGTATTTAAATCTTGTAGGAACAAGGGTCACCGCCAGTGGGGTCCAGCAGTTGAAAGATCTACAGAAGCTGCAATCTGTTTACTTATATCAAACCCATGTTTCAAAATCTGATTATCCTGCGCTGCAGCAGTTGTTTCCCAAAGCGCATATAGATAGCGGTGGCTATGAAGTGCCGATTTTGGAGAGTGATACTACGGAGGTGAAGTATGTTCCGAAGAAGTAATGTTCGCGATAAGGCGCCAGGGCACAAGGGCAACTTCACATAACTTACTTTGAGACTTAGCGCTTTGGCGCGAACACTTCACTTTCCCTTAAAGTTCGCCTTTCTCTTTTCCAGGAACGCCGTCGCACCCTCCTTCATGTCCTCTGTAGCAAAACATTCACCAAATATCTCCACCTCCACATTATATCCATTGTGCCCCTCATATAACGCATTCACCGCGCGAATGCAACCCGCCACAGCAAGCGGCGCTTTAGTGTTAATCACTTCCAGCAACGATATGGTTTTACCCATCAACTCCGCCGCAGGCACCACGTAGTTTACCAATCCATATTGCAAGGCAGTATTCGCATCTATCATTCCCCCGCTCATCAGCAGTTCCAGCGCGCGGCCCTTACCGATGAGTTGAGCCAGCCTCTGCGTGCCTCCATAACCTGGTATAAGACCGAGATTCACTTCGGGCTGGCCGAATTTCGCATTGTCGGCCGCTACGCGGAAATGACAAGCCATCGCCAGCTCGCAACCGCCACCCAGCGCAAAACCGTTTACCGCGGCAATGATGGGTTTGGAAGATGTTTCGATTTTGGAGAAAATATATTGTCCCTTGCGGCTAAGATCCATTCCCTCTCCATTGGTTAGACCAAGAAATTCGCTGATATCGGCTCCTGCTACAAATGCTTTGGGTCCGGCGCCGGTGATGATGGCCGAACGAATCTTCGTGTCGCCGTTTACGGTATCGATCACTTCATTCAGTTCTTCCAGCACCACTTTATTCAATGCGTTCAGTTTGTCGGGGCGGTTGATGGTTATGGTGAAAATGCCGTTGTTGAGTTCAGTTAAAATGGTTTGGTATGACATGACCTGCGATTTATATTCAGAAATTTCGATGCGTTTTTACCCATTCGCTGATGTAGTGCGCGATTTCGCCGGTAGATGTGCCGGGTGCAAATAATTTTCCCACGCCCATGGCCTGCAGCTGCTTCATATCATCTTCTGGAATAATGCCCCCGCCTGTAAGGAGCACATCATCTATTTTCTTTTCTTTCATCAGTTCAATCACCTTGGGGAATACGGTCATGTGCGCACCCGATAAAATGCTGATGCCGATAGCGTCTACGTCTTCCTGCAGCGCGGCATTCACCACCATTTCAGGGGTCTGCCTCAGACCAGTATAGATCACTTCCATACCCGCATCGCGCAGCGCAGTGGCAATTACTTTGGCGCCGCGGTCGTGACCATCGAGACCAACTTTTGCTACCAGTACGCGAATGGGGCGGTTTGCAATTGCCATATCTAAAAATTATGGTAAGGGTGTAAATGTAAGTAAAGCAATATAAATCAGTATCAGGAAGCCTGTTGAAGCCCGCTTAATACACGTTCGATTCTTGCCACTGTTTCTTTTTCACCTATCAATTCGGCGATGGCAAATACGCCCGGGCCAAACTTGCCGCCAACCAGCATGATGCGCAAGGGTAACAACACTTCGCCGGGTTTGATATTTTTTTCGGAAGCAAGCTTCTTAAACATGGTTTCAAGCCCGGGCTCATTCCATGAAGAAACAGATTTGAATTTTTCAATTACTAATTTGAAAAATTCTTCTTTAGCAGCATTCCATTTTGGCCTGATGGCATCCAGGTCAACCTGCTCCGGCGTGCCAAAAAAGAATTTCGACTGATCCCAAAATTCTGTCAGCAATGTGCAGCGGTCTTTTATCAAAGCGATAACCTTCAGTAAATAGTCTTCGTCGATATCTTTTTTCGGTATAAAATTTTTTACTTCAGGCAGTAGCGCCGCTGCATCCATTCGCTTGATCCATTCGTGGTTGAACCATTTCGCTTTTTCGTAATCAAACCTGGCGCCTCCTTTGTGAACGCGGTCGATGGAGAATTTTTGAACCAGTTCTTCCAGGGTAAAGATCTCCTGGTCGGTGCCATCATTCCAGCCCAGCAGTGCCAGCATATTGACAAATGCCTGCGGCAAAAAGCCGATTTCACGAAAACCTTTAGTGAATTCGTTGGTGCGCGGGTCAGTCCAGTTCATGGCAAACACGGGAAAGCCCAGGCGGTCGCCATCGCGCTTGCTGAGTTTGCCATTGGCATCGGGTTTTAGTATCAATGGCAGGTGTGCCCATTGCGGCATGTCATTTTCCCAACCCAGGTATTTCCATAACAAAATATGCACCGGCGCGCTGGGCAGCCATTCTTCGCCGCGGAAGGCGTGCGTAATTTTCATCAGGTAATCGTCCACCACCACGGCAAGATGATAGGTGGGCATACCATCGGCTTTCAGCAACACTTTATCATCAACAGTACTGGTGTTGAAATTTACTTCGCCGCGAATCATGTCGGTGAATTTCACCTCTTCATTTTCGGGCATCAGTATGCGAATCACGTGCGGCGTGTCTTCGTCGAGCAATCGTTTTGTTTCTGCGGGCGACAAGGTAAGCGAGTTGCGCATTTTCATGCGCAGGCGGTGATCGTATTGCGGCGATTGATTTTCCGGCGTTTTGTATTGCTCGCGCATGGCTTCCAGTTCGGCAGGCGTGTCAAATGCATAATATGCTTTTCCTGCCTGTACCAGTTGTTCGGCATACTGGCGGTACAACGCTTTGCGCTCGCTCTGGCGGTAAGGACCGTAAGGCCCCCCTTTTTGCGGACTTTCATCGGGTTGCAGGCCGCACCATTGCAGGCAGTTTACTATGTATTCTTCAGCACCCGGCACAAACCGGCTCTGATCGGTATCTTCGATACGCAAAATGAAATCGCCCCCGTGCTGGCGGGCAAACAGGTAGTTATATAAAACAGTCCTTACGCCACCCAGGTGCAATCCGCCTGTGGGACTCGGCGCAAATCGTACTCTTACTTTTCCTGGCATGGCGCAAAGATAAGGGGGCAGGGATAAAACACTAATTTCGTGGGTCTAACGTTATAAATCTATGCCGAAAAACCTGCTGATAGTGCTGTTTCTGCTGACAGGGAATGTGGTGACGGCCCAGTTGACCTACCAATACCTGCAGGTGGATTATGATTCGGCAATCACTTACAAGAATCTTAAAATTATTCCCATCCGTTTCAAGGGTCCGGGCGATGGCCGTTTACAACCAGAAATCATTTCTCTAAGCAATGCAATAAAGCGGGGATATGCTGTAGTGAGCGAGCGGGGCACGGCATCAACGGAAAATGTGCATTGGCTGCGCATCAACAATAATTCTGATAAGGCTATATTCATCGGCTCGGGTGAAGTGATACTCGGCGGCAGGCAAGACCGCATGATCACGAAAGATACCATTCTGCTGCCATCATCATCAGATCAATATGTGCCCGTAATGTGCGTGGAAGAGGGGAGATGGAGTAAGAAAGAGAAAAAATTCTCGTACCTGAGTTATGCCACGCCCGCACTGCGCAAGGTGCTGAACCAGTCGTCGAACCAGGTGGCGGTATGGCGCGAAATCTTTAATCACCTGCAGTACAACGGCATCCATTCGCCTACACTTTCGTTTGCGGCGCGCAGGCAGGATAAAAAGTTTGCGCCGCTGATGCAGGAGTACCACGATTTTTTCATGGAAGAATTTAAAAATGGGGACAGCACCGTTACGGGTATTGTATGTATGACGGGCGACCGGATTTTGGGCTGCGATATTTACGCGGGCACCAATTTGTTTTATGATCAGCTGGAGGCGCTGCTGCCGGGTTACATCGAGGAAGCGATTAGTTATGGAAAAGGCGTAACGATCAGGCGGGAAAAAATTAAAGAGTATCTCGATAAAATTCTCACCGACGAAAAGAGCCAGGAAGAATATTTGAAAGAGAACGGAAAGATATATCGTTACAAGGAGAAAGTGATTCACATCACTGGATATGGAGAGTAATTGAGTTACCTTTGAACCCGAAGTCTGATTGAATGTTTTATTTTGCCAAAACCCCCTGGTGGCTCAAAAGCCTTTATCCTCGCTGCGTATGGGACATCCCTGCCAAGGAAAAAATTTTGTACCTCACTTTTGATGACGGCCCTCATCCCACTGCTACTCCTTATGTGCTTGATCAATTGCAGCAGTACAATGCCAAGGCAACTTTTTTTTGTATAGGGAAAAATGTGGCAGAGCATGGTGATATATATCGCCGCGTGCTGGAGGAGGGTCATCGCGTGGGCAATCATACATTCAACCATTACAATGGCTGGAAAGTGAGGGACGAACTATACCTGCAAAATATCCTGCAAGCGGGAAAATATATAGATTCCAACCTGTTTCGCCCACCTTATGGCCGCATCACGCGCTTCCAGGTGAAGTTGTTGACTGGAATAAAGAATTCTCCATCCAGCGCTTATTTCCGGATTATTATGTGGGATGTGTTGAGTGGTGATTTTGACAACACCATCTCTGTTTCACAATGTGCCCGCAACGTGATCAAAAATGTGCGGCCGGGTTCGGTGGTTGTTTTTCACGACAGCGAAAAAGCATTCCCGCGCATGAAAGAAGCATTACCGCGTGTGCTGGAGTATTTCAGTAAAAAAGATTATAGGTTTGATGCTATCGGGCTGTAAAAATTTCGTGGAAAATTGGAAAAAATCAATGTAGAAGCGGGCGGAAAATAAGTTGGGCCTGGGTAGAAACCCTGGCCCGTTTTTAATCCGTACCCTATGAAAACTGTTCTAAAGGTAAATACTTTTTTCATTTAAGCAAAGTTATTTCGCAGACGGTAGGGCTGACCGTCAGCGCCGGCATATGCTTACAAAGTCCAGTGCCTTAATTGGATACCACGAACTGGGTATATGCGTACAACTACGTATGCCGTTTGATTATCCGCAAATCAATCAACCATTTGTTTGATGCATCGGTTAAATGGGTAGGTGATTGATGAACGCGGCATTGATTGATCTCCTATGCCGCTTAATAATTATTATTATATCCTGGATTTCTATTTCCCCCTAACTCGCCTGCGACAACCTTTTAGCGAAAGTTTGACAGAATCGGGAAATTAATCGGAATTTTGTGACGTTTATGAAGATGCAATTAATTGATACTCACACTCATTTATACGTCAAGAGCTTTCGCAACGACATAGATGAAGTGATAAAAAGGGCGGTAGCCGATGGGATTGACCAGTTTTATTTGCCCGCCATCGACAGCGAAGAAATTGCTGCCATGCTGGAGTTGGAGGAGAAATACCCGGGACAGTGCATTGCCATGATGGGCTTGCATCCCTGTTCAGTGAAGGATGAATACAGGAAGGAATTGCAGATTGTATCGGAATGGCTGAGCAAGAGGAAATTTGCTGCCGTGGGCGAAATCGGGCTTGACTACTACTGGGATAAGACCCATGTGGTGCAGCAACAACAGGCTTTTCATGAGCAGATTGAATGGGCCCTTGATTACGGCTTGCCCATTGTAATTCATAGCCGTGAGTCGATGGACGACTGCATCAATATAGTGAAAGGGCACCAGCAGGGCAACCTGGCCGGCATATTTCATTGTTTTACCGGCGATCTTGATTCGGCCAAACGCATTATTGACCTGGGTTTTTACCTGGGCATTGGCGGGGTGCTGACCTACAAGAATTCAGGTCTTGCCAATGTGGTGAAAGAAATATCTCTCGAACACATCGTACTAGAAACTGATTCACCCTATCTCACGCCCGTTCCCTTCCGCGGCAAGCGCAACGAGAGCAGTTATATAAAATACGTAGCCGAAAAACTGGCTGAGATTAAAGGAGTTTCGATAGAGGAGGTGGCCCGCATCACCACAGCCAACGCCCAAAAAATTTTCAAGGCTTAAGGGGGGGAAAACGTTATTTTTGCGGTCCCGCGGACGGTGGGGCAGTCATCTTGACTAATCTTTGTCCGCGACCCGGAGGAGTGCAGGAGTGGTTGAACTGGCACGCCTGGAAAGTGTGTATACGGGAAACCGTATCAAGGGTTCGAATCCCTTCTCCTCCGCTTTTTATTTACTGGCGCGGAAAATGGGAATTCTAATTGCAATTCTTTAAGCCTCATTTCTGCAAATTGCTTTTTCTTAAGTAGATATAATTACCTTCAATACTTTTATTTGGTTCACATTAACACACGTCATGAGAGTTTGGTCAAAAATCACATAGTTATTGCCAGCCTTGTGGAGAGAGCTTTGAAACTTTATGCCGTCGAATCGTAAATGATGCTTAATGAATTCGCAAATAAATTGCGTGGGAATGTATTCTAATTCTGAATCATAACGACGCATGGGTTTAGACAAATCAGCGCTGATTTTTCGCTTAAGTAGCCTAGCCTTTATTTTATCACCCACTTCATCAGGATGGAAGATGGAACCAGAGTCTGTAAAATCCAGAATAGATACAGGGCGGGACAGATTGGGGTTTACTTCAAAAGTTCCGATGGACACTTCATCCAGATATGCAGCTCTTATCTCATAAAGGACAGTTTCTGAATTATCACATAAATATAAATATGGGATACCTAAAGGGTTAGCTCTACCCCCCAAAGCCGTTTTGGCTGGCGGACAAAACATTTGCTGAACTGGAAATGGAGGTTCCCCACTATTGTGATGTAATCGAGCTCGAAAAAATTGTTGTTCTTTTTGAATTTCAAACGTTGTATTTAACAAGCCATCCCATCCCAAATCCTCAATCAAATAATTGACATCTGTGAAGTATCTATTTTCTCTAATTAGCTTCAGCTTCAACCGATCCCAGTAGCCAACATTTTCAGCAATTTCGTCACTAAAGTTAACCAAGGCCTCAACATTTGACAACTTAGGTCTATTTTTTGAAAGAAAATCACTCAATATGCTGCGCGCATTATCCAAGGAAGAAAATAAATTGCAATTCTCTTGGAGCAGGGAAATAAGACTTGTGCCTTTGGGATCAGGTTTAAAATGCTCAAGCAATTCGTAAAAAAAATCATACAATTCCTCAATTGCGATGCATGGTATATTTTCTTCGCCACAAAAGTCGCACTTTCCAAATTGATTTTGACTGCTGATAAATGCGACAAGCTCAATATCCGCAAAACATTTGCTACAAACGATCGCCATGGAAGTTATCTTAAGTAACTGGTAACAACCAAAAGATGATTCTTAATAGAAATTTTCTTTATCATTCCAAGCCCTGGGTATTTACGATTGTAATAATAATCCCTTAATTCTTTTATTGCGGAGTTATATAATGGATAGGTATCGCAAAAATTAACTGCTTTCTTTGCAGCTTCCGCAAATTTCCCTTGAACATTTGCTGTGGATCCATTGTTTTCAGAAGTGAAGTGTCTAATCCAAATTTCATTATTCGCTTCTGAATTGATATAAGTTAAATGAATTACAACAGCTCGAGGTGTACTTCCCCCTTCCGAGTACTCACTTGGTAGCACAGTGAAGTCTGAAAATCCTTGATATCCATCTTCTTTATAAAATAAATGTTCTTCCGAAAATCTATGAGCTTGGATATCAAGAAAATCTGCATTCTTCTCTTGCCTTTCAAATGCATCATCGAGCCGGATGTAAATCTTGCCAAGTGATTTGAAGAAACGATCTAACCTTCGATTTTTTTGCGGTTCCAAAACCATTATCCGACTAACAGGATAAGTAGCACTCAAATCTCGCAACCTATCGTCATCAGCATAATTTGAATTGCAAATAAGCATACAGTCATTGAAATCATATTTGTTGATGATATGCTCAATGAAGTCTGCGTTATTCATATAGTAAAAAGCGGGCAGGTATCCACACCTTTCCAAAGAATGCAGATAACTACTGAAATATTCTTGATCCCCCGGCAACTCACCTACCAAGGGGTTGACAATTAAATATGCAATTTGATCACTATCTAGAAGTGCCTTGTTTGCCAAGTTCAAATTGTTCAACGACTTTTTCACAGGCTCCAAAACTGGACATACGTAACCTCGGATTACTCCCTCGGCTGCCAATTCCCTAATTGAAATGAGTTCGAACTGCCTGGCTCTTAAAAGTGGATAATACATCAGCAGATAGTTGTACTTAATTTAGATAATAATTTTCGTCTTTGGTCCAAATCGTAATTCATCGAGAGACACAACTGGTTGAATTGGTTTTCTTTTTTTGAGAAAGCATTATGGACATTTCTTGCTTTCATCAACAAAACAAAATTATTATTTAAGAATTCTTGGGGAATCTGCTGAATTAGCTCTTTACAAATTTTAAATTTATTGAAATCGTTGTATGGGGGCAAGTCCCCATAATACAGCTTTGCCAAGGTAATATATTCCTTGGTGTGCAGCACCTCCATCAAAATATCAACACTGATATCTATGTTAAATTGTGCAGATCTGAGTAGTTCAAATGAACCATTAGTTTGATTATAGGCTATCACCCCGACGTCAGAATCAAGTTTTAGGTATATGGTTGATTTGGCCTCGGGAACGATCAAATATACTTCATTAAATAACCTGCGATATTGTTGCACCTGGTTGCTTAATCTGGTTTCTTTATCCAACAGTGTCTTAATTTCAAATACTCGTGAAATGCCGTTAAACATTGCAAGGTCAGCAACCACCTTCCCTAACCTGAATTCGCTAAACAGGATTGAGTCTTTGATTCCTATCTCTTCCAACAGCCATTTAGTGATAAATTCATTTTTATAAACGTACTCGTTTGGGTAAAATTTCTCCAGCACCCTATACACGTATTTGATATAAGTCAAATACGTGCACTGGCTCTTCAGAAGGTTAGGATCATAACGTTCAACCTTAGCTCGTAGCGAAGACCAATCACTTTCACGCCATCGCATGACTTCGCTTCTTGTAAAAACACTCGAATAATCACGAAGTTGATGGATATCGTATTTCTTGTTAAGACGCATGACTAGTACAAAAGTATTAATTAAAAACTTCTCTACAAGTTGGATTATATGTTACCAGTTTTCTAAGGAATGCGTCACATATTGAACTGCTTTATCGCATCAATCTTCAAATATTGTCGTTCGATCGCAAATTAGTTCTTGTGAGGAGAAAGAACTAACTACTTTTAGTATTTTCAAAGTTTTGAACAACTTGGATAATATTTGGAAGGCTTGATATCCGTCGAAACATATCTCACCAGCGAGAAATTCGAAAATTGACCCTGCACTGAATAAGGTAGAGAAACCCATGTTTTCGCTGGATGGTTTGACTAACTTGCTGTCGTGGTTTGATCAGGCGGTTAAATAATCATTTTTCCCCTTACTTTTGCCCGCTCTTTCAATCGCCCAACTTAATGGCCACCCAGGAAAGCCAATCAAAGAATCCGCCATCAAAAGCGTGCCTGCTCTTCGGAGCCGGGCTGCTTTTTGCTATTCTCTGGCCTTCCGCTGCCACCGCTACCAAAATAGGATTGCAGTATGCCCAACCCTTCGTGATCTGTATCGCCCGCTTTTTTGCAGCGGGATTTTTTATGCTGGCCATCACACATGGCGTTTTGAGAAACCGGTTGCCGCAAAAACACGAATGGAAACAACTTTCTATTTACGGCTTGCTCAACATTACCATTTATCTCGGACTATATGTGATAGCGATGGAGCAGGCTTCGGCAGGACTCGGTTCACTGGCTGTAGCGACTAACCCTGTGTTCATCAGTCTGATTACTGCATTTTTGTTCGGCCATACCATTCAGGCCATCACTATCCTCAGCTTGCTGCTTTGTGCGGGAGGCGTCTTGCTGGCTGCATATCCTTTGTTGCAACAAAGTACCGCCACACCGCTTGGTATTATTTTGTTAATGGTGTGCATGCTTGTGTATTCTGCCGGCACCATCTATTTTTCAAAAAAGAAATGGCAGGGACTGCATATACTTACCATTAATGGATGGCAGACATTGCTCGGGGGTATTTTTCTTTTACCGTTGGCTCTTGCTACATATAAACCCGAACAAAACAATTACAATATTCCCTTCGCCGCCTCTGTGTTGTGGCTCGCTATACCGGTTTCTTTTATTGCCGTACAGCTATGGCTTTATCTGTTAAAAGATAATGTGGTGAAAGCTTCTTTCTGGCTTTTTCTATGTCCTGTTTCAGGTTTTGTCATTGCCAATGTGATGATGAATGAAGCAATAAGCGGATATACTATTGGTGGAATGGCGCTTGTGATTGCGGGCTTGTATTTAGTGCAAAGCCGTAAATGAATTTGCACGCCAAGGCGCAAAGAAACTAACCTAAAACTTTACACCCTGCACCCGTCAACCGCCCCTTCTGTCACCCCTCTGTCACTTTACCTTTTTCGAAAACCGTTTTACTGATCCCGTTATATACACTGTCTGTTTGTACACAAGCTTTGCAGATAAATGGAGGGTGGCAATGTTAAGAACATTCTTTTTTAAGTTGGCTTTGTTAATTCATTTAACTCCAATCGCTCTTTTTGCGCAGGATTCGGCAACGGCCCGCGTACTCGACGAAGTTGTTGTGACAGGTCAATTTGCTCCGCAGTCGGTAAAAAATTCTGTTTATCGTGTACGCGTTATCAAAAAGGAGCAAATTCAAATGCGCGGCGCCACCGATGTGGCAGGTGTGCTGAATAATGAACTCGGCATTCGCTTCAATACCGACTATACGCTGGGCGAAACCGACATCACCATTATGGGTATGAGCGGCCAAAATGTAAAAGTGTTGCTCGATGGTATACCCCTTGTTGACCGTGGCGGCACCAAACAAAGTCTTAGCCATATCGATATCAATAGCATCGAGCGTATTGAAATGGTGGAGGGACCGATGAGCGTAGTGTATGGCACCGATGCGCTGGCAGGAGTAATCAACATTATAACGAAGAAAAATAATCATTCTCCGTTTTCGATTACTGCCAAAGTGCAGGAAGAATCCGTGGCTGGTATGTATAGTCCCTTTGCGAAGGAAGGCGTGCACAATGAACACCTGGGCGTTCAGTTCAATAAAAATGCATGGGGCTTTTTGGCGTATGGTACACGAAACAGTTTTGACGGGTGGACCGGCAATGCTGCTTATCGCGCCAAAGAATGGAAGCCAAAAGATCAGTGGCTGACCGGGGCTTCGATGCAGTTCAGGAAACAGGATTACAGCCTGCAGTATCGCCTCGATTACCTGAACGAAGACATCCATGTGCCCGGCGCGCTCAACCCAAACAATTACCGCGCGAAAGACCAGGACTATATCACCGACCGCTTTACGCACCAGGCGCAGTTTGACTGGCGTGTTAGTCATGCGCTGCGACTGAGCGCTGCTGCCAGCTACCAGGATTATAAAAGAAAAACCGAGACATATATTAAAGATCTTATTGAAAACACCAGCACACCCACTATCGATGCTGGGGAATGGGACGTGTCAACATTCAAAAGCATTTTCTTCCGCAGCACCGCCCAGTGGACGTTTTCGCCGAAAATTTCCTTTCAACCGGGTATTGAAATTAAAAGCGATCGAACCTCAGGGCAGCGCATAGAAGGCGAGCCGGTGATTAATGATTATTCTGTTTTCCTCTCTATGGAAATTAGGCCGGACGCTTTCTTCAACATTCGGCCTGGTATTCGTTTCAGTAAAAATTCGGTGTATAGTGCGCCGCCTTTGATTCCCTCTGTCAATACAAAATTTTCTATCAACGAAAATCTGGACCTGCGCCTGTCATACGCCCGTGGTTTTCGCGCGCCCAGCCTGCGCGAACTGTATTTCTATTTCTTCGACGCCAGTCACTCTATTCGCGGTAATCCCGACCTGGAAGCGGAATACAGTAACAGTTTCGTGGCGGCCACCACCTGGCAGCCCGCCGGGTTGAAGAAAGTTCAATTCAGTGCTACTGCTTCTGCATTCCACAATCATTTTCATAACCGCATTGGCCTGGCACTGGGCGCAAATAATGAATATACCTATGTTAATATAGAAGAGTTCAAGACGATGGGCGCTACTATAGAGAACAGGATGAGTTATAAGAACCTTACTGCCACACTGGGGCTTTCTTATATCGGCCGCTACAATATGTACTATGAAAATCCTGATTTCAAAGATGAGGATTTATCAGAGTTTACCTGGTCGCCAGAACTGAACAGCAATATTATTTACCGTTTTCCGAAGTGGAAAATGCAGGCAGGGTTGTTTTACAAGCTCACAGGGGCCTCACCTGCTTACCAGGTGGCGGTTGATGAAAGCACGAACCAGGAAGTAATCTATCTGGCTAAGACTGAATCATGGCACCTGGCTGATGTAACCCTTTCAAAAAATATTTTCAATCATCTCACCATACAGGCAGGTATCAAAAACCTGTTCAATGTTACACGTCTTCAAAATACCGCCAGCGGCGATAGCATTCATACAGGCGGAGGAACTGTGCTCACCAGTTATGGCCGCTCGTATTTTATTGGTTTGAATTATCAATGGTCGAATTAATTAACTATAAAAATTTATCAGGATGACGAAGAGGCTTTTTTACATTATTGGCGCTACTTGTTTTGTAACAACATTGATTTCCTGCAGTAAAGACAGCGATGCACCTCCGCCACCACCACCACCTTCCGGGGGGCAAAGTATTCAGCTCAATGGAGGTACCGGCGGCGCTAATGCTGTTAACTCGGTATATCTTGATCTCAGCACCGGCAAACAGGACTCGGTAAAACGCACATCGTGGGATCTTGGCTTTTACTGCGGCAGCGATTTCCGGGT
Organism: uncultured Chitinophagaceae bacterium; assembly: GCA_937958995.1. Lineage (GTDB taxonomy): Bacteria > Bacteroidota > Bacteroidia > Chitinophagales > Chitinophagaceae > CALCIN01. Next base: position 161,104 of record CALGAP010000006.1, on the reverse strand, counting down.
AATCATTAACAGAACTACTGCTGCATCCGTGAAGCCTACTGCAAAAAACGATATCAACGCTATTGTAGCGGATGATACTTTAGGGTTCGCCGATGCACTGCGTGTTGGCCAGGGCGAAGGTGCTATGGACATTATTGACGACGTGGATGGCGATCTGAGCAAGACTGCCATTGCCGCTATCTCTGCCGAAGATGCCGATAACAAGGTGTATATTCTTAGCCCGAGCAATGGTATGGTTGCTCCTGCCAGGGATTTTTACAAAATACGCATCACCCGAAACGGAAATGGTTACCGCGTACAGTATGCGAAATTGTCTGAACAGAACATCAAAACTATCGATGTTGGCAAAGACGATAGATACAATTTCCGTCACGCATCGCTCGAGACCGGCGGCATAGTGAACGCAGAACCGACGAAAGCAAACTGGGACATACTGTGGACGCTCACTACGTATAAAGCCACTGCCACTATACCGTATACCTTCTCAGACTTTGTGTACATCAATGCGCTGGCCGGCGTGCAGGCTGCTGAAGTGCTCACCAGCGCGATATCGTATGAAGAATATAATGAAACACATGTTGCCGGCACCACCTTTAGCAACAGCAGTACAGTTATTGGTAGCAACTGGCGTTCGGCTGCGCCACCACCGGCTGTGACCAGCGTAAAGACCGACCGCTTCTATGTGATAAAAGATGTTGCCGGTAATATTTATAAGCTCAAATTCGTCAGCTTCGCCTCTGGCGACGGCGGTGAAAGAGGCAAGCCGGAGTTAGAGTATAAGCTGGTAAAAGCTCCATAAACAAGTTTCTGAAAAGGCGGCCCAACCGCCTTTTTTCTTTTTTAGTAAGTCGAAATTCCCGAACAGGTAAACAGTAAACCGGACCAACTTAGTTGATTTGCGGGCAATAAAACTATTGACGTATGCTAAGATCAGTACTATTGACATGTCTTTATCTTCTCGCCCTTATTGCAGCCAAAGCACAAGATAAACAAGACGTAGAAGCCATCAAATCGCTTTGCGGATGTTATGAAGTGGAGTTTAAGTACATCGAAACGTTTTCTCCCGACAAAAATTATAAGCTGAAAGATAAATACGTGGCCAAAGCCCTGGAATGGGGAGTGCTGATTGAAAGTTCCGATAACCGGTTAGTCATTCAGCGCATACTGGTGATTGACGATAGTATGGTGGTAAAACACTGGCGCGAAGACTGGACTTATCAGAACACCGAGTTCCTTACCTACTTCCACGATGATATATGGAAAAAACAACGCGTGTCTCCCGAAACAGTAAAAGGTCAATGGACGCAGTCAGTTTGGGAAACAAATGATGCCCCCCGCTACCAGGGCAGCGCCATCTGGGTGCACCAGAACGGGGAACATTTCTGGAGAAATACGGCCGATGCCCCGCTTCCGCGCCGCGAGTACACCAAGCGCAGTGATTACAATGTGATGAAACGCGGAAACATCATTCAACTGACCGATAGCGGCTGGGTGCACGAGCAGGATAATGTGAAAATTATTCGTAAAGACGGACAACCCGACCTGATACTCGTACAAGAAAAGGGATATAACATCTACAGAAAAGTAGATGACAAAAAATGTTTTGCCGCCCAGGACTGGTGGGCTAAGAACCAGGATTATTGGAAGCAGGTGCGCGCCAGCTGGGATGCGCTGATCGCAAAGAAAGACATCATCACCATTAAGCGCGAAGTAAGAAATGGCAGCCTGCAGCGCCGTCTCGAAGACCTGGAGACTATTTCGCTCAAAGGCAAGTCACCTGACGTAGAAGACCGCATCAAAAAAATACTCGAAGAACATATTCGCTGATTACTCCACGAATATCTTTTCAACTTTTTTGCCATTATCAGTGTACACGGCAACGATGTAGCTGCCTTTCGCCAAATGGTGCAGCGGTATGGTTTGCCGTGTTCCTGTTGTGTTCACTGTGCTCATCAGTCGCCCTGCCGGGTCGGTAATATCTACGCGGCGGCAGTTTTCAGAAGTATTGATGTACAACATACCTTTCTTGACCGGGTTGGGATATAGCGTAATGATCACTTCATTGTTGGCTGTCCGCAGCATTCGCACCGGGGAGAAAGACGAAGCGCCGTTTATATCCACTAGTTTCAGGCGATAGTAGTTGTTGCCACTCGCTAGTTGCACATCAGTAAACCTGTATCGTTGCGAAACAGATGTATTGCCAGCGGCTTTCACTTCGCCAATATCCTGGTAATTCACGCCATCGTAGCTTTTCTGCACGATAAACCTGTCGGTGTTCAATTCCTGCAGGGTTATCCATTCGAGCAGCGCCGTGCTATTGCGTTTTGAAACGGTAAACGATCCCAGCACCATGGGTAGCGGCCGGTCTTGACCGGGGCCACCGCTATTGATCCAGAACTCGGAGAAATTGCTTACCTGGTATTCGGCATAGTAACCATTGTCATACGGAACTACCTGCACATTCGCGGGCGTGATGAAAGTGTATAAGCCGTTGGCATTGTCTGCCAACGTACCATTTTCCTCAGCGGGCGCATTACTATATTGCGTTACGCCAGCTTCATAGGCATCGCCCAGTGCGGTGCAATAACTGCAGCCGGTAGCGTTGATCAGGTTGTTCACTTCTTCATCTGTAAAGTAGAAGCGCACGCTCACATTGCTGGCGGGCGCATTGGTGGGTTGAATCACGATATTCCTGTCGAGATAATATTGCACATTACTGTAGCGGTCGCTGCCGGTATTGTTGAAATAAACTTTTACCTGCGTGCTGCCCAGGTCTTGTCCATGTGGGTGGATGGATGCAATGCGTCTTCCGCCCGAGGTGAAATGCACCCAGTTGTTGCCGCTTACGTTTTGCACTAATCCGCTCGTGATGTCGGCACCTGTATAAACAGCGGCCTTGTCAAAAATGTGTACATCATCAATACCTATGCCTTCGAGATTGACGTAAGGATCGGCATACATGACAATCCTGAATCGCACTTTATTAGTAGCCACGGGCACATCATAGCTCGCTACATGCCAGCGCGTTTTGGAAACCTGCCATGCCTTTACATTATTATTATCGTACCAGTTAGTACCATCGGTTGTGCTGCCCAGTTTGGTCCAGTTCACATCATCAAGACTATATTCCACCCAGTGCATATCGCACTCGCAATCGTCTTCCTGGCTGAATATATGACTGAATGAGAACACTGGTTGGGTCATGCTGCTCAGGTCAAAACAAGGTGAGTAAAGATAGGAGTATTCACTTCCGTTGTATGTGCCGGTAAGACTGGTAACCCACGCCTTGGTGCCACTTGCAGCCTTGTTGATGATGTTTTTCGCCGGTGTGCCCCATTCCCAACTGCTAACAATGCCACTGGTGTACCAGTAGCCATTATTGCTTTCAAAGTCTTCTAAATAGGGAAATGAAGTAATAACGGGCGTAGTATGGAATACGACATTCAATAAGCTGTCATTGTTGTTGTAGTTGTCTGCAGGATGATGCACCCAGGCATCGAAAGTATATTGCTGGTAAGCGGCAAGGTTGGCGGTTTGGGCGAATGTATAAGTCAATACTTCACCGGGATTCAGCGTCGGAATATTTTCATTTACCGTCATACCGTTGATGCGATAGCTGATGGCTACATTGTTCAAGGTCGCATCACCATAGTTTTTCACCCGCACCTGTATGGTCTCATTAGGACCAAAGAAACAGAAATTGCTGAGGTCGGGACTAACCAGTGCCTGTATGCCTACATCGTTTTGTGCGTGTGTAAGTGTGATATCGTCGAATGTGAAACCATCATCTATATTCATATTGGGCACCACTGAATTTGCCGAAGTAAAACCGGCCTGGCCAAACCGTACCTGGAAACTGCTGCTGATGGTTTGACCCGCTGCTGCCAGCGTTTCGGTAATGTTTACGGGCGGGCCTTTTCGCCATACTGCAAAATGTGTGGGGTCATTGGTGGGCAGGGTATAAACAGGTACCCAGGGATCGACATCGCTTCCTCTTATCCATACCCGGTTTCCGGGAAGGGGTACATCATTACCCTGGTTGCGGTAATAGAAATCGAGCCAGAGCTGATCGAGTGGTGTATAGTTTGAAAGATTGAATGTGGTGGTAAGACTGTCAGTAGTAGGATTGAGGCTATACATCTGTTGATCGAGCGTGACGGCACGGTTGCCGGTACGCGCAAAGCCGGTATTGATAAATGTGCGCGCGCGGCCATTGGCATTGTTGCTGGCAAAATCGCAGCGGTCGCAGCCATCAAAGCCCATTGTTTTCAGGGTGTAGGTTGCTGCAGTGGTTGACTCAAAGCCTTCTACGAAATTGGGACTTATCGTGACAGGGTCATTGGTTAAATGCTTGATCACTGTTTCGATAGTATCATTGGCATGCTGTGTATCGCCCGTGTGATCTACCCACATCTTTATGGTGTAAGTGCCTGTAGCAGAAAAATCGAATGGTGTGGTGAATGTGTATGTGAGTGAGTCCAAAGGTGGTATGGTGGCATTGCTGTTTTCAGTAACTACCGCACCACCATTTACCTGGTACGAAATATTGAATGAACCCACAGAAGTGGTGCCGTCCATATTGCGGATCCGTAATTTCGGTTGCACGCTTCCCAGCTGGCTGCTGGTATGCATGCGCCCGCTGGTGGGTGCTTCTATTGCTATTGCTGCAAAATCGTGATCAAACTCGGGCAGCGTACAACTCCCTGTGTCGGCTACAATTCTTCTTGCCCTGGCCTGCCTTCCGCGCACACTGCCTGCCAAAGGCACCACAGATACCCAATAACTGCTGTCGCGGCTCAGGCCCGACAGGCGATACGAAGTGACCGTGGTGGTGCCAACTACTTCCATAGTATTGTTTTTGTACAACACCACTTCATAACTGGTGGCAAGGGGCACGGCGGGCCAGGTAATGTCTGCATAGCCCGGGCAGGGAATTGTGAATGACGGAGTAGACGGCACACGCATGATGGTGAAATCGTAAGCACTCATATCACTGAATCCGCTAACGTTTTGGGTTACACGAACACGTGCCATGTTGGTGGCAAGAGTAGGTACATTCCAGAAATAGTTTCTGTGGTCGGCGGGAAGATTATTGATGATCGTGTTCCAGGTAGAACCGCCGTCGGTTGAATATTCCAGGTTGAAAGTATTATTTCCCCCGCCATATACATTCCAGCGAATGGATTGCAATTCGCCAGACGCAATTGTCTCACCCCCGCTGGGGTACTCAAGTACCAGGCCACTGTTGATGATCTCATACACCACCACGAAATTTTGTACGCCTGAAGGAATGGAAGTACCCGACACGGTCACGGTATAATCGCCGGCGGCGGGATTGCTGATTACCACCTGTTCAATATTGTTGCGGGTATCAACGCCTTCCACCGCGGGCAAATTAACATTGGCCGGAGAAGGGTCAAGAATTAAAGGGTAATGTGTTACTGGTCCGGGAGCAGTAACGGTAAGATCCAGGTCATTTACCAATGCCACGGGCGAATTGGGCGCCGCAGGCTGATCGGGCCAGTAAAGCAATACTTTTAACTGGCTGGTTCCGGCAGGCACGCCGGTGATGTTGAAGTTGAAAGAATTGCCATGAGACACCGAGTTCAACACGTACCGGTTTTGTTCAATCGTCTCAACTGTAGCACGCGCATTGAAAATACCAAAGCCATAGGTAAAATCGGGACCCGGGTTGCCCCAGTCGTCTGCACTGTTGCATGCAGCCGCCTTTATTAATGCTGCAGGCGGATTGGCGCCGCCATTCAACTGGCGATATCGTTCATACACCAGCGCAAGTCCACCTGTAACGGTGGGCGAAGCCATACTGCTGCCCCAGCTTTGTCCGTAGGTGAAATTGACCCGCGTTGATGTCACGCCATCGCCACCCGCAACAATTTCGGGTTTGATGCGCCCATCATTCACCGGGCCGCGACTGGAGCCGGCAGAAATTACAAACGGTGATACGGCCACGCTGATATTGCCTACGCTCAGTACATTTTTCGAGGATTGAAAACCTGATTTGATGGTGCCAAATGAAGTGGGGTAAGGAGCACAGGTAATGCCGCCGTCGTTGCCACCGGCAAACACGTGCAGCAATTCCGGGTGATTGAGTAGTTGATCATCCACCAGGCTGCTGAGGATATTGTATTCACCGTTGCCCGGGCATTCATCTTCACCGGTGAAATACGAGTTGTTGGTCAACACCATGCCATACTCGCTGAAGAATTGCGGTGTGTTCACAATAATATCGCTGAAAAACTGGTGAACGAGCGTGGTCTTAGGCGCCATGCCCTTGTATTTGGGATCAATGAGCCCTGCTCCACCTACAGTGCCTGTTGTATGCGTACCGTGGTTGGTGGGCGGCATCGGGTTCCGGTTGATCAATCTCCCCGAAAAATCGATGTGCAATGAGGGGTCTCCTTCATCGCCCACGCCCACTACCACGCCTTCGCCGTGCAGGTTTCTTCCCAGGGGATTTGCCAGCGGACTGATACCATGGTTGCTGCGGTTGTTCTCGTTGAGCGGCACAAAACGCAGCGATTGCGGGCTGATATACGAGACGAAAGGCAGTTTCGCTATTTTTAGAATAGCCGCTTCGCTGGCATTTACAAAAATGGTGTTCCTGGGTTTCAGTTTTGTTTCTACAACCTGCGCTCCATTTTCCTTAAGTATATTTATAACCGAATTTCTGTGTATTTCGCCAAAAAAACTTACCGCGATATAGCGGTCGCGAGCGGGCATAAAATTTTTCAATGATGAAGCAATCTTATATTCCGGCTTCATTTCATAAACGCCGCTCACCTTTAGCGCTTTCAGTGCGGCAGGCGGCACCTGCTGTGGCATTTCGGCCAGGAAAGCATTGCCGGGCAGGTAGTCGAATAATTTTACCCCTTGCGTTGCCAGCAATTTGCGGTCGTTGGCATCGGGTAGGCGGTCAAACTGGATGAGGGCGTATTGTCTTCCCCTGAATTGTAAAGGTTTTAAAGAATCACTGTCTGCCGGCAATCCCACCAAATTCCTGAGTTGTGTAAGCCTTCCCTCTTTGGTGCGCACAGTGTTTTGAGTATCCTGGGCGGAAGCAGTTAGTGATAGCAGGGCCACGATAAAATGCAACGCGTAGATCTTTTTCATCGATGGTTTTTTAGAAAAATGGGCGTAATGGTCTGTAAGTCAACGCTGCGGAGCACTTTTATACAACGTTTACACGCATTTATTATTATAATATACGCCAATGTCTGCAATCAGGTCAGTTATGGCACCAGATAAAATTTAGTTCCTGCCTATCAACGAATTAGCCTGTTGAAAAAACTCTACAAAATCCGTTTTGTAACCAAGCGGTTACCCATTACATTTGTAACCGAACGGTTACTTAAAAAAAGAATATGCGAAGAGATGTTTTCCAGGCAATAGCAGACCCAACACGGCGTGAGATCATTGGCCTGTTATCGAAGAAAAGCCTTACGCTGAATGGTGTGGCAGCGAATTTCAGCATCAGCCGTCCGGCCATTTCAAAACACATTAAAATACTCACGGAATGCGGGTTGGTAGTGATTCAGCAACAGGGGCGCGAACGCTATTGCTATCCCGACTTACGGCGGTTGAAAGAGGTGGCAGACTGGGCAGAAAGTTATCGTGCTTTCTGGAACAGCTAGCTCGCTGCATTGGAGGAATTCCTCGCCAAAGAGCCAACGCATCAAAAACAAAAATAAATTATCATGAAAGCAGAACCAATTATCATCGAGCTACTGCTTATCGCAAAGAAAACTTTAAGGAAGGATGGACCGATATCATCGGCAGATCACTACCAGGACAGCTCGCAAAACATCCCTAACTAACACCCGTTTGTATAAGCCCCGTTAATAGTCCACCAATTCGGTAGAAAAAATTTTACTTCTCGGCTTCGGTGCTTATCTTTGGTCTATCAATTTTGTAGGCTTATGCCAAAACTGTTTGCTATCGAATTCATGTATTTGTCTTGCTGCAACAAATCCTGTTGTTGTTGCTAAACATTCCCGCCTGCCATTTTCCCCTATATAATCTTTAAAAAAACCTTTCCGGAATCGTCAACAACTATGAATAATATCACATCAGATCAGCTTACCGAATTAACCTACCAGTCAGGTAGACTATTAATTCGCGAGTTCATCGCTGAGCTGGTCCGCCGCTACCCTGGACAGGTGACTTTCTCCACCAGTTTCAGTTTTGAAGACCAGGTGATTGCTCATGAAATACTGAGCAACAACCTGCCCGTGAGCATTTTTACGCTGGATACAGGAAGGCTTTTTCCCGAAACATATTCTGTGTGGACGAGAACCAATGAAAAATACAACACGCATATCAACGCGTATTATCCCGATTATAAATCGCTGGAGCAATTCATCACCGACAAGGGGCCCAATGCATTTTATGAATCAGTAGAGAATCGCAAAGCCTGCTGTTTCATACGCAAGGTGGAACCGCTTAAGCGGGCGCTGGCAGGCAATAAAGTATGGATCACTGGCCTTCGCGCCGAGCATTCACCCGACCGCAACAATTTATCGCTGGTTGAATGGGATGCCACCAACCAGGTTATCAAATATAATCCGCTGCTGCACTGGACCACCGAAGAAGTGCGCCAGTACATCAATGCGAATGATATTCCTTACAATCCGCTGCACGACCGTGGTTTTGTGAGCATCGGTTGCGCACCCTGCACCCGCGCCATCCGCCCTGGCGAAGATTTCAGGGCAGGACGCTGGTGGTGGGAAGACGCAGCGAAGAAGGAATGCGGATTACACGTGCATAATTGAACGAGGATGAGGATTTTATAAAAATCCGTGATTAATCAAAACAGGTAAAAGTGAAACATGAGTAAGTACAGACTAGATTATCTTGATCATCTTGAATCGGAAGCCATCCACATCATGCGCGAAGTGGCGGGCCAGTTCGAAAGGCCAGCCTTGCTGTTTTCGGGTGGAAAGGATTCCATCACCCTGGTGCACCTGGCGCTGAAAGCATTTCGTCCCGGCAAATTTCCTTTTCCACTGGTTCATATCGATACCGGACACAATTTTCCCGAAGCTCTTGAGTTCCGCGATCGCCTGGTTGATGAAATTGGTGAGCGACTGATTGTGCGCAAAGTGGAAGACACTATTAAGGCAAAAAACCTGACCGAGCCCAAGGGAAAATTTGCAAGTCGCAACGCACTGCAAACGTATACGCTGCTCGATACTATTGAAGAGTTCAAATTTGACGCTTGCATCGGCGGCGCGCGCCGCGATGAAGAGAAGGCCAGGGCAAAAGAAAGAATTTTCTCCGTGCGCGATGAGTTTGGTCAGTGGGATCCCAAACTGCAGCGCCCGGAATTATGGAACATATATAATGGTAAAATTCATAAAGGCGAAAATGTGCGCGTATTTCCCATCAGCAACTGGACCGAGCTGGATGTATGGAACTATATACGCCGGGAAAAGATTGCATTGCCCTCCATCTATTTTGCGCACGAGCGCGATGTGATAGAACATGAAGGACAACTGGTAGCCGTTTCCGATTTCATCAAACTGGACGATACCGATGTGGTGGTAAGAAAAAAAGTGCGCTACCGCACCGTGGGTGATATGACCTGTACCGCCGCGGTAGAAAGCCAGGCCACCAGCATCGACGACATTATCAATGAAATTACCGCCACCAAGACCAGTGAGCGCGGCGAAACCCGCATTGATGATAAGGTGTCGGAGGCTGCGATGGAAGACAGAAAGAAAAACGGTTACTTCTAAAAACAAAAAGACACAATGGATTTATTACGATTCATAACCGCAGGAAGTGTTGACGATGGAAAAAGCACGCTGATTGGCCGATTGCTGTACGATAGCAAGAGCATTATGGTGGATCAGCTGCAGGCCCTGGAAAAACAAACCAAGAACAAACAACTGGGTGAAATCGACCTGGCGCTGCTCACCGACGGACTGCGTGCCGAGCGCGAGCAGGGCATTACCATCGACGTAGCCTATAAATACTTTGCGACTCCAAAACGCAAGTTTATCATCGCCGATGCGCCGGGCCATATTCAATATACACGCAATATGGTTACCGGCGCTTCCACTGCCGACCTCGCCATCATCCTTATCGACGCGCGTAACGGGGTAGTAGAACAGACAAGAAGGCATAGCATCATTTCCTCGCTGCTGCACATACCGCATGTGGTGGTGGCTGTCAATAAAATGGACCTGGTGGATTATTCGCAGGATGTTTTTAACAACATCGTGATAGATTATGCAGAGGTAGCCCGCTCACTGGGACTGAAAGAAGTGACCTATATACCTATCAGCGCTGTGCACGGAGATAATATTGTAGAGAAATCGGAAAAGCTGGGCTGGTACGAAGGTCCTTCATTACTTCACTTCCTGGAAGAAGTGGAGATTCAAAAAGATATCAACCTCACTGATGCGCGTTTCCCCGTGCAATATGTGATTCGTCCGCAGACAGACGAACTGCACGACTATCGCGGGTATGCCGGCAAGATCATCAGCGGCATATACCGCAAAGGCGATGCCGTTACCGTGCAGCCCTCGGGCATACAAAGCAAAATTCAACGCATAGAGTTAGGCGGCAAAGAAGTGGAAGAAGCTTTTGCCCCGCAAAGCGTGATCATTCACCTCGAAGATGATATCGATATCAGTCGTGGTGATGTGATTGTAAGAAGCGACAACCAGCCGAAGGTTTCACAGGAACTGGAAGTATTTCTCTGCTGGATGGACAACAAGCCACTAACTACAGGCAACAAGTACCTGCTGCAAATCAACAGTCGCGTGGTGCGCAGCGTGGTAAAAAATATCGAATACAAACTGGACGTGAACACGCTGCAAAAAGAATATGGCGTGAGTACTGCCGGGCTGAACGATATTATTAAAGCGAGCATAAAAACCGCTTCACCCGTTCCTTATGACGCTTACCAGCAACTAAGGGAAAATGGCGGCGCCATCCTGATAGATGAGACCAGCCATGTGACGGTAGGAGCGTGCATGATTCAGTAATAAACCATGAAGTGATGCTACAAGAGCAGAAACTGAAATTGTTACAAGACCTGGCCAAAACATCCAGTAAGGAGGAACTGATCTGGATGAATGGATACCTTGCGGGCGTTGCTGCAGGCACACAGCTTTTGCCCGTGCAGGCGCCAAACTATGCGCAGGAGCAACTGGTTGCGCAATCGCAGTCGGCCTTTGCCACGGCTGTGGCTTCCGCCAACGGAACTGCCGCTGCAACCGCACCCAGCGCCACTGCTGCCGCCGTGGCCACTGCACCTGCGGTGCAAAAGATAACTATCGCCTACGGCACCGAGTCGGGCAATTCAAAAAGACTGGCCACCGAATTTGCCACCAAGGCAAAAAAAGCCGGTATCATTGCTAAAGTGGTGGGCCTGGATCAGTACAGGTTGAATGATTTACCGAAAGAAGAATATTTCTTTACCGTAATCAGCACGCAGGGCGAAGGAGAACCACCTGCCACCGCGAAGAAATTTTACGATCATATTCATCAAAACAGTTTCAGGCTCGATGATTTAAAATATGGTGTGCTCGCACTTGGCGACACCTCCTATCCGCTCTTTTGCAAGGCAGGTGAAGACGTGGATGTGCAATTGCAAAAACTCGGTGGTCAGCGTATTGTGAACCTGGTGAAATGTGATACTGATTACCAGTCAGACGCCGAGCAATGGTTTAACCAGGTTTTGCAAAAACTACAACACCATGAAGCACCCGCACCGTCGGCATCGGCTGCTGTATTGAGCACTTCTTCAGTGGAAGCTGCTTTAGTTGCTGAACCAGCCAGGAAAACCGGCAAAAGATATTACCGCGGGCGTGTGCTCACCAATATCAATCTCAACGACCGCGGCTCTAATAAAGAAACACATCATTTGGAGATTGCCGCTGAGGGCCTTGATTATCTTCCCGGCGATTCAATCGGCGTGGTGGCTGAAAACCCGCTGCCCGTGGTGAATGCCATTCTCAACCTCACCGGCACCGACGGCGATACAAGAGTATTGTACAGAAACGAATCATATACTGTCTTCAACCTGCTGAAGAAGAAACTCAATGTCACCTACCTGCCGGAACGGGTGGTAAGAAATTATGCGCGCATAGTAGGGCAGGATATACCCGATACCAAGATCAGTTTACTCGATATACTGAAAATTTACCCGGTAAGAGATTCATCACAATTCATTGAAGTGGTGGATATACTCGAGCCGGTTACCCCGCGATTGTATTCCATTTCATCATCACTGAACGCGCATAGCGACGAAGTGCATGTAACTGTGGCACGCGACACCTTTATGGTGAACGATGAAAGGAGATGCGGCTTGTGTTCAGACTACCTGTTGAACATGCCGGTGGATACCACTTTCGAATTTTATATTCACCGCAACAACCAGTTTCGCCTACCCGGGCCCGATAAAGATATCATCATGATTGGTCCGGGCACAGGCATTGCGCCCTTCCGCGCCTTCCTATGGGAGCGCGATGCTACGGGCGCCACCGGCCGCAACTGGCTTTTCTTTGGTGAACAGCATTTTGTTACCGACTTTTTGTACCAGACCGAAATTCAAAACTGGGTGCATACAGGTGTGCTCACTAATGTGAGCCTGGCCTTCAGTCGCGATCAACCCTATAAGATATACGTGCAGCATCGCATACTGGAGCAGGCTGCCGAGCTGTGGCAATGGATCGAGGGCGGCGCCTACATCTATATCTGCGGCGCCAAAGAACCGATGAGCAAAGATGTTGATTATGCCATGCTGCAGGTGATAGAGCGCTTCGGTAAAAAGAATGCGCAGGAAGCAATGGAGTTCCTGGAGCAGCTAAAAGACCAGGGAAGGTATTTGAAAGATGTTTACTAAAAGGGTTCCGGGTAGCTGATGGCCAGGAACAAGGCCAGATCCAAAGAATCCGAAACCCCGAACTCGAAACTCGAAACAAAAACTATGGCTAGCGTAGAACAAATAAAAAAGGCAAGTGACGCGCTTCGCGGTACTTTAAAGCAAAGTCTTCGCGATCCGCTTACAGGTGCTATTTCGGAAGATGATCAATCGCTGGTGAAATTTCACGGCATGTACCAGCAAGACGACCGCGACAGAAGGGAAGAACGCAGTGCGAAGAAACTGGAGTGGTTGTATTCATTTATGATACGCCTTCGGTTGCCCGGCGGTTTTATGACACCCGACCAGTGGATCGGTCTGCATCATATTGCCGGCGAACATTCCACCGGCGTCATTAAGATCACTACACGCCAGACCATACAACTGCATGGCATTTTAAAATCGCATACCAAGCCAACCATCAAGGCTTTTAATACGCTTCATCTCGACAGCATATCTGCCTGTGGCGATGTGAACAGGAATGTGATCTGCAACGCACATCCCAAACAATCGCCCGTGCATGAAGAAGTGTTTTCTTATGCCGCCAAACTCAGCGAAATGGCGCTACCCAAAACGCGCGCATATTATGAAGTGTGGCTGGACCAGGCACCGCTCCTGAAAAAAGAAGAAGAGGCCGACCCGCTGTACGAAGACCGCTACCTGCCGCGTAAATTCAAAATTGCTATTGCTATTCCCCCCGATAATGATTGTGATGTGCTGGCCAACGATGTAGGGCTGATAGCCATTATCGAAACAAATAAACTGAAAGGATTTAATGTGGCTGTCGGCGGCGGATTGGGCACCACGCATGGGAATGCTAACACGTATCCGCGACTTGGCACCGTAATCGGCTATGTAGAAAAAGGTGAAAAGCTGCTGAAGACTGTGTACGAGATCATCACTGTGCAACGTGATTATGGCAACCGCAACGACCGCAAGCAGGCGCGACTGAAATATACGCTCGACAATATGGGCGTTGAAAATTTCAGGAAAGAACTTGAAAGAAGAACAGGATTTGCACTGGAGCCTGCCCGCCCCTATAAATTCACCCGCCGCCGCGACTACTATGGCTGGGAAAAAAATCACGAAGGCAAATGGTATTATACGTTGTTTGTGGAGAATGGCCGCGTGACTGATTTGGAGAATGCGCCTTTGAAAACCGGTCTGCTGGAAGTTGCCCAAACAAAAAAGGCCAATTTCCGTTTCACCTGCAATCAAAACGTGATCATAGCCGACGTGAATCCGGAAGATAAGGACGAGATCAACGAAATACTCGACCGCTTTGGTCTTATTAAACATACCGAAAGCGCGGGCGCGCTGCGCAAGAGCGCTATTGCCTGCGTGGCTTTCAACACCTGTCCGCTGGCCCTGGCCGAGGGGCAGCGCTATTTGCCTACGCTCATCAGTAAGCTGGAGCCGATTTTGGAGAAATACGGTTTGCAGGACGATCATATCAGCATGCGCATGACAGGCTGCCCCAATGGTTGCGGCAGGCCTTATGCGGCGGAGATTGGTTTGATCGGAACGGCTTATGGCCGCTACAACCTGCATTTGGGCGGCGACAGGGAAGGAACCAGGTTGAACAGGAAGTACAAAGAAAACCTCGACGAAGCTGCAATACTCTCTGAGCTCGATGGTTTACTGAAACTATACAGTACTAAAAGAAAGAAGAACGAAACTTTCGGCGATTTCATCATCAATCAAAACCTGGAATTTATAAACTAAGCGGATGGCGACAGAGAAGCAAATAACCATATCACCAATACCTGGGTCGGCAAACGGGAAAGGCACTAATGTGTTGTTTCCTGTGTTTCTGAAACTGGAAGAGTTGCAGGTATTGCTGGTGGGTGGAGGAAAAGTGGCACTGGAAAAATTGTCGGCCATACTCGGTAACGCTCCCGACACCACCATTACATTAGTGGCCAAACATATTTCTGAGGAAATAAAGGAACTGGCTAAAACGCATCGTGTTTACCTGCACGAACGTGCCTTCAGCGCTTCCGATCTCGACGGAAAAGACCTGGCCATTATTGCCGTAAACGATCGCGAAGTGAGCCGGTTTATTCGTGATGCGGCTAAGGAAAAAAAGATATTGGTGAATGTGGCTGATACGCCCGATCAATGCGATTTTTATCTCAGCTCCATCGTGCAAAAAGGCAACCTGAAAATTGCTATTTCCACTAACGGATTATCGCCTACCGCGGCCAGGCGCATCAAGGAAGTATTGAACCAGGCCATGCCCGATGAACTGGATGATGTGATCGTGAACCTGAACCAGGTGCGCAACAGGCTCAATGGCAACTTCGAATACAAAGTAAAAAGGCTGAACGAGATCACGAAGTTGCTGGTGGATAAAGAGAACGGTGAAAAGGAAAAACGTTTTCGCAAAATTGCTACCTGGTCCCTGCTGGCATTTGCCTTAATGCTGATCGGTCATTTTATTTTCAGCTATATACCCTTCCGGGAAATTGCCGGCGAAACTGTTGCCTGGTATAAAACACTTGATGATAATTTTCACTGGATGTTATTGGCGGGCTTCCTCGCGCAGTTGGTAGATGGCGCTTTGGGTATGGGTTATGGCGTGACGAGCGCGACCATCCTGCTTTCGGCAGGCGTCAATCCAGCAGCTATCAGCGGCAGCATTCACACGGCAGAAATGTTTGCCAGCGGCGCATCGGGATATAGTCATTATAAATTCGGCAACGTCAACAAAAAATTATTCAAAGCGCTTTTAATACCCGGTGTTATCGGCGCCATACTGGGCGCCATATTGCTGACGCAGCTGGGCGAATCGCACGTGGATTATATTCGTCCCATCATGGCGGTGTACACCATGATACTCGGTATTCGCCTGCTGGCGCTTGCGTTCCGCACGCCGAAGTTTCAGAAGAAGTTCAAGAAGTTTAAAACGCTCGCCGGCATTGGTGGTTTCCTCGATTCCTTTGGTGGTGGCGGCTGGGGACCCATCGTTACCACTACGCTGGTGGCCAGCGGCCGCAGCCCGAAATACGTGATCGGTTCCGTGAGTCTTACTGAGTTTTTCGTAACGCTGGCAAGTGCGTTCACCTTCTTTACCCTTTTGGGTGTTAGTCACTGGCAAACCATATTAGCCCTGGTAATCGGCGGCTTGATTGCCGCTCCGCTCGCAGCACGTCTCACCGGCAAGTTGCCGCGCAAGACTTCGTTTATACTGCTGGGCGTGCTGGTGATATTCTGGAGTGTGAAGATCTTGTACAATATGCTGTAAGAACGACCTCGCAATGACGAAACCTATTGGCCGAGCCAGGAAGATAAATGCTTTGAAATTTTCTGCGCCTCCACCATAAAGCCATCATGACCGTACGCACTATCAATCTCGATGAGCGTGGAGCCGGGAATATGTTCGTGCATATGGCGTTGTTCCTGCAGCGGACAGAGTATATCGCTGCTGATGCCGATGAGTAAGGTCTGCTGGCGAATGCTGCGCAAAATTTTTTCTACATCACCACCGCGGCCGCGGCCCAGGTGATGCGAGTCCATAGCCTTGGTGAGCAGCCAATAGCTGTAGGCATTGAATCTTTTTACCAGTTTATCGCCCTGGTAATTGATATAGGAAGCTGCCCGATAGTCATCGAGCTTTTCAGTGTCGGGATCGGTTTGCTTTTGTACCAGGATGCCGTAGTTGCGGTACGTGAGAATACCGATGGCGCGTGCGGCTTTCAGTCCTTTCAAACCCGCGTCAGGGCTGTTTTGCAGCCAGGTGCTGTCGGCCTCTATGGCCAGGCGTTGCGTGGCGTGCACGGCAATGCCCCAGGCACTCTCGGTGGGAGAAGTGGCCAGCAGGAAGAGCTTTTCGATTCGATCGCTTTCCATCACGCACCATTCCAATGCCTGGTAACCACCCATGCTGCCACCCATCAGCAGGTAAATTTTTTCGATTCCCAGGTGCTGCCGCAATAAGATATGAGCCTGCACCATGTCGCGGATGGTGATTTGGGGAAATGTATGATACCAGGGCGTATTGGTGGCGGGGTTCACGCTGAGCGGACCCGTGCTGCCATAGCAGGAACCCAGTATATTGGCGCAGACGATGAAATATTTTTCGGGATCGATGACATGTCCATGACCTACCACGCCCTTCCACCAGTCGGCGGCATCGCTGTTGGCGGTAAGCGCGTGACAAACCCATACCACATTGCTTTTGTCGGCATTAAGGCGGCCATAGGTATGATAGGCAATGGTGATACCGGGCAATTCCTGCCCGTTCTCCAGCTGAAAAGGTTTGTTATAGTTGTAATACTGCATCCCGTTAAAGGCAATTCAGGGTGCAAAGTAAAGGCCCGCATGAATTACATTTGCAAAAATCTTTACCATGATAAAAATTGATGTGGAAAGGGTACAGGGCGACTATGGTTTTGAAGCCAGGGACGCATTCGGGCATACAGTACAAATCGATAACAGTCCCGAGGGCGGGGGAACCAATTTTGGGGTAAGACCCATGCAGTTGTTGCTCATGGGACTGGGCGGATGCAGCGGCATAGATGTGGTGAGAATCCTGAAAAAACAGCGTCAGCAACTCGAATCATTCAGCATGCATATAGAAGGCGAGCGTGAACCCAACGTGGAGCCATCGGTTTGGAAGGACGTGACCATCGTTTTTACTTTAAAAGGAAATATAGACCCCGATAAGGCGCAGAGAGCCGTTGATCTTTCGATGGAAAAATATTGCTCTGTTGCGGAAACATTGCGCCGGGCAGGATGTGATCTGAAATGGAAAGTAGAAGTAACTCAAACTGTATAAAATGAACCCAATCACCAAGGCCATCCGTATCCGATTAGATCGTACGCCTGAAAATGAACATTCATCCCCGTTATATCTTACCAGCAGTTTCACCTTCGACAATGCAGAAGATATGCGCGCTGCTTTTGCCGACGAGGTGGAGGTGAACATTTACAGCCGTTTCAGTAACCCGAATGTGCAGGAACTGGTTGACCGCGTGTGCGCGCTGGAAGGCGCCGAAGCCGGCTATGCTACCGCATCGGGTATGAGCGCCGTATTTGCCTCGTTTATGGCCTTGCTGAAAGCCGGCGATCACCTGCTGGCCTGCAACGCTATATTTGGCAGCACGCATACGGTGATTACCAAATACCTCAACCACTATGGCATCGAATATACCTATGTGCCCGCCGATAAACAGGACGAATGGGAAAAAGCCATTCGACCCAATACCAAAATGATCTATCTCGAGACGCCCACCAATCCCGGTCTCGATATCATTGATCTGCAAAAAGCTTCGGCGTTGGCGAAAAAACACAACCTGGTTCTGAACGTTGACAACTGTTTTGCCACTCCGGTTATTCAACGACCTGTTGATTTCGGGGCCGACCTGGTAATACATTCTGCCACTAAATGGATGGATGGCCAGGGTCGTGTACTCGGCGGCGTTATAGTAGGTAAAAAGGAATTGATCAAGGATATATATCTTTTCTGTCGCAGTACGGGACCGGCGCTTTCGCCCTTTAACGCGTGGGTACTCAGTCGCAGCCTGGAAACGTTGGATGTGCGTATGGAGCGGCACGCAGCCAATGCCTTATACCTGGCGCAACAACTGGAAGGCCACCCGAAAATTTCGTGGCTGAAATATCCCCACCTGCCCTCGCACCCGCAATATGAAATCGCGAAAAAGCAGATGAAGAATGGCGGCGGATTATTGTGTTTTGAACTGAAGGGCGGGCTGGAAAGCGGAAGGAATTTTCTCAATCATCTTAGAATATTATCTCTCACCGCCAACCTGGGCGATACCCGCAGCATTGCCTCGCACCCCGCCAGCACTACTCATGCCAAACTGAGCGAGGACGAACGCCGCGCGGTGAATATTACCCCCGGACTAATACGGATTTCCGCAGGACTGGAACATGTAAATGATATACTGGAAGATATCAAACAGGCGCTTGAACACTGTTGAGCAGGTATGCAGGAAAGGTTGTACCTTTTTAACATGAAAGGGAAGGAACTGGAGAAAATAGTTGACAAGTACTTAAGGTCGCTGGAGAAATACTGCCGCAATATACCGGGCTCGTTTACCGTGGAAGATATTCACGAGCTGCGCGTTGGGTATAAGCGCCTGCGCGCATTCCTGCGGCTTTGTAGCGAAGACCCGCGCGCCAGGCATCTCGAAATTCCCGAGCCACTCAGCGAGGTTTACCGCGCCGCGGGTGCCGTGCGCGATCTGCAATTGTTTATTTCCAACATCACCCTTTTCGCTAAAGTACATTTCCTGTTGCCTGAATTTGCCAAATGCATGAACCACCAGTTGTTCAAAGCAAAAGAACAATTGGTGAAGAAAATAGAAAAAGTTGATTGGGACAAAGTATCCAAATCCATTAAACAGGAATTGCCCTCTCACCTGGGTGATAGCATCATCAGGCAATTTGTGAATCGCAACGTGGCCGGTATTCACATACTGCAATTAGCCGCCGAACGCGAAAAAGATCTGCACGATGTGCGCAAAAAACTCAAAGACCTCTTACTGGTGAATCGTGTGTTTGAACACGACTGGGGCATCAGCTTTCCTTTTCCTCCATGGAAAAATGAAAAACAGGTAAATGTGCTTGCAGAAAAATTGGGTGAATTCAATGATGAATGCATAGGGCAGACATACCTGTACGATGACTGCAGCAATAATCTTCCCGAAGATGAAAATGAAAAGCTTGACATCTGGCGCAGGATGCAGGCAGACCTCGTAAAGCAGGAAATGAAAAGATTAATGCAGGCCGTACAGCAACTTCAACTCGAGGCCATTCCTGTTCCCGTAAAATAAAACTGAAAATTTTTTTGGCCGTTACGAACTTAGTTTTTTATATTTGTCCACCAATTTAGTAGACTATACCGGGTCGATGTTAACCACCAGCATCAGCCGGATTTGCTAAGCGATAAAACTTTTCGTTATGCACGTTTCATCCAGTTACAGGTTTGCTTTTCCTGCGGTGGTATTCTGTTGTTATCCCGCTCGTTTTTGTTGTTGTTGATTTTTATCCCGCTTGTCATAAGGCTTGTCGTAAGCGACTATTCAAAATAGTCGGTCTATCCTTTCAATGATTTTTTTTGCCTGTGCAACAGCCGTATTCATGCTAGCATGAGTAGTCGGTGGTTGGCTGTCTCATGTCTCCGGCTGTTGCCTAGGCAAAGCTCATATTTTACCTATTTATTGTTATGAAAAAACTGCTTATCAGCCTGGCGGCTTTGTTTGTTCTTGTTGTAGCAAAAACGCAGGATCTGCGCACGGTGTCTGGCACGGTGCGCGACGCTGCCGACCAGCCTCTTGCCGGGGTGAGTATTTTGGTAAAAGGTTCAGACAAGGGTGTAGTATCTGACCAGGAAGGAAAGTTCACTATTAGCCTGGGTCCCCGGGAGCGTGCATTGCAATTCAGCCTTGTAGGCTACCAGTCACAGGACATCACTATTATCAATCAAACTATTCTTGACATTGTATTGCAGCCCGGCAACCGCCAGCTCGACGAAGTGGTGGTGGTGGGTTATGGCACCCAGAAAAGAAAAAACCTGGTAGGCTCAGTTTCCAAGATCGATCCTTCGGAAACAAAGTCGATTCCTGCCGGCAGTTTTGATGCGCAACTGCAGGGCAAGGCAGCGGGTGTTCAGATCAGCAGTAATACCGGCGTGCCCGGCGAGGCAGTGAATGTGCGATTGCGCGGCGCCACGTCTATCAATGCCGATAACGCACCATTGTATGTGGTGGACGGTGTATTTATCAATAGCAGCAGCCTGCAGACGGTCAATACTGGTGGTAAAGCCACTTCGCCCATAGCAGATATCAATCCTGCGGACATCGAGACGATTGAAATATTGAAGGATGCCGAAGCCACCGCGCTCTATGGTTCGCGTGGTGCGAACGGCGTGGTGATTGTAACTACCAAACGCGGTAACTACAATCAAAAGCCTACCGTTAATCTCAATGTATCGCAGGGCTTTGCCTGGGCGCCCCCTCTATGGGAGCTGGCTACTGGCCCGCAACATGCTGAGCTGGTGAATGAGTGGTGGGTGAATACGGGTAACAGTTTTGAAACCAGGCCTTTTCGACCCGTGTCGGAGGGAGGTCGCGGTCTGCCCGAAGAGCAACAAACTTACGACAGGCTTTCGGAAGCTTTCCGCACAGCACGGCTCGCCAACTATGATGTATCGCTTACCGGGGGCACCAAGGGCACCAGGTATTATGTAGGCGGCGGCTTCAATCAGCAGGAATCGATACTGAAACCAATCACTTTCAATCGCGCGAGTTTTAAAATCAACCTTGACCAGCGAATTAGTGACCATGTGCAGATAGGCGTTAGTAATTCCATAGCCCGTACTTTCCGCAACCAGGCACGTGCAGGTGATGGTCCTGCCGGCGGTCTGTTGCAGGCTGCCTTGCATACACCCACATATCTTTCACCTTATAACGAGGACGGTGTGTTGGTTGGTCGTGCAGGTTTCGACAACCTCACGCTGTTACTGGAGCATTATAATGTGAAAGCCGTAAGTCTCCGCTATATCGGCAACTTATACCTCGAAGCAGAAATTCTTCCCGATCTGAAATTCCGTTCCAGCTGGGGTGTGGACTATAACAATTATGATGAAAGCGAATACTGGAACAGCTACCTGATTTCAGGAAGTCCTTCGGGACTGGCCACTTCCAGCGTAGCACAAAACGTGAACTGGCTGAATGAGCAAACCCTCACCTGGCGCAAGAGGTTCGGCGCGCATACTTTGGGAGTGCTGGTGGGTAACACATTGCAGAGTAACGAATATGACCGCACTTACCTGGAAGGTCGCGGGTTTGCAAACAATTCATTTACCAAAATTTCTTCTGCCACTACCATCACCGGTACCGAAAACTGGAGCAAGAATACGCTGGCTTCCTTCTTCGGTAAAATTGACTATGGTTTTCGCGATCGTTACCTGGTTGATTTCAGCCTGCGCGCCGATGGTTCGTCCAAGTTTGGCGCGAATAAAAAATGGGGCTATTTCCCAAGCGTGGGTGCGGCCTGGCGCGTGAAGCAGGAAGATTTTATGCAACATGTAGACATTGTAAGTGATCTGAAACTACGTGTAAGCTATGGCGTGACCGGCAACCAGAACGGCATAGGCGATTTTGCCTCGCAGGGCCTCTGGTCGGGTGGCGCCTCTTACCAGGGCAATGCCGGTATTTCGCCACAGCAGCTGGCAAACGGCGATTTGCGCTGGGAAAAAACAGAGCAATTCAATATCGGAACAGATCTTTCTTTATGGCAGGGCAGGGTGAATGTTGAGTTCAACTATTACCGTAAATACACCCGCGATGGTTTGTTGGAACTGGCCCTGCCGGCGACTTCAGGATTTGGAACTTACTGGAGCAATGCTGCTGAAATCAGTAACCGTGGTTTTGAACTGTCTGTAACAACCGAAAATTTTTCAAAACGCGATTTCACCTGGATTACCAGCTTCAATATTGCGCGCAATGTGAACCGTATTGAAAAGCTGGCCACTCCGCTGCAATATGGCAGCCGCAACCTGATTTTGCAAAAAGAAGGATATCCGCTCTATTCTTTCTGGTTGTATAAAGAATTGTACGTGGATCCCCAGACCGGTAATACGGTTTACGAAGATGTCAACAAAGACGGAACCATTAATGCCGACGACCGGCAGATTATCGGCAGTGTATGGCCAAAATTTTTCGGTGGCATTTCGAACCAGCTTACCTATAAGAATTTCGACCTGGGTATATTTTTCTCTTTCCAGTATGGCAATTATACCTACAACCATAACCGTTTCTTCGGCGAGGCTGGTGGTGCGCGTGATGCTGCGCGCGTCATATTCGCGCACAACTATCATAACCGCTGGCAAAAGCCGGGCGATATTACCGATGTGCCCCGTCCTGATGGCGTAAACGTTAACAACTACCGCGATGGCGGCAGCCGCTGGCTCGAAGACGGATCTTTTTTACGACTTCGCTCCCTGACGCTGGGATATACCGTGCCCCGTGGTTTCACCAGCCTTATCGGTATTCAGACCGCAAGGTTGTACGTAACAGGCAGCAACCTCATTACACTTACCAGTTATTCGGGCCCGGATCCTGAGTCGAGCGCCAACAGCAGCCAGAATCAGCCTGGCATCGACCTGGGAACTCCTCCGCAACCTCTTAATGTTCAGTTTGGCATTAACATAACTCTGTAAACAATGAAACAAGTACGATATACATTCACGCTATCTGTTTTTACATTGCTGCTCGCTTCATGCAGCAAGTTCCTGGATGTGGATCCCAAGGAGTCGGTATCTGACGCACAGACCATTTTTGACAAGACATCGGCAGAGGAAGCAGTGAACGGCATATACAGTGCACTATCCAGTGGCGATTACTATGGCACCGGCTTCCAGAGCATCGGCTACCTGTCGGGCGATAATGTGCAGTGGACGGGCTCGCAGTCGCAGATACAGGAATTCATCAATCATAACGTGCGGGCCGAAAACGCGACTATTTCCGGGGCCTGGTCGGCTATTTACCGAACCATTAACCGCGCCAACCAGGTACTGACTAAAGTGCCCGAGGTGACTGATCCGCAACTGACTCCTGCGCTGAAAGATCAGTTGCTGGGCGAAGCATATTTTATCCGTGCCCTCGCTTATTTTGACCTGGCCCGCACCTGGGGTGGTGCGCCGCTGATTACAAGTCCTACCAGCAGTGTAACGGATAACGTAGGCATTCCCCGCAGTACGCAGGCGCAGACCTATGCGCAGGCACTGAGCGACCTGGAAGCAGCCGAGCCCCTGCTGCCTGCTACCACCAACCGCTACCGCGCCACCAAAAAAACTGTATGGGCATTGAAGGCCCGGTATTATCTCTACAACCGCGACTGGCCGAAGGCGGAGGAATATGCTACCAGGATCATTGAAGACAACGCCAACTATAAGCTGGTAGCTCCTTACAGCGCTTTTTTTGCCGACAATGCAAGGGGCACTGAAGAATCCGTTTTTGAAATATTCTATAACGGAACTACTGAAATAAACAATCACCGCAACCAGTGGCAACCGCAAATCAATGGCGGCACCAGGCAATGGGCACCCAGCAATGCATTTGTGGAATTAGTTAATGATCCTCAGATAGGTGGTAATCGAAATGTACTGGTGGCCAAAGACAATCAGAATCGCTGGTATGGTAATCTCTACTATCGCTCGCCCGGCTCAGATCCAAGCTATGTGATTCGTGTTGCCGAGCTCTACCTCATCAGGGCCGAAGCAAGGGCACAGAATAATGACCTGAGTGGAGCACTGGCAGACCTTGATGCGGTGCGCGCCCGAGCCGGACTCAGTGCCAGCACTGCCGTTACTAAAGAGGAAATACTGCTCGCTATCGAAAATGAACGGCGACTTGAATTCGCATTTGAGCCACACCGTTGGTTCGACCTGGTGAGAACAGGCAGAGCCACTACAGTTTTGAATTTTACTGATGAACGCAAATACCTGATGCCATTGCCCGCTCAGCAATTGCTGATTGATCCGGCTTTGACGCAAAACGAAGGGTACTAAAAAAATAAACAGAAAAAAACCAGGTATGAAGACCCTCGCTGTAAGAATTATTCTAATTTATTTTTTTGTGCAGGCAGTGCCACTCGACTGGAAATTTTTTCAACAACTATTATCTATTGACTGGTCGCAACTGCACTATGGTGATATTTTCAATATCGCCCATTATATGCCGCAGTTTTACCAGGAAGGGCAGTATTACAGCAACTGGGCCGTTGTACTGGTGCTGGCCATAATCGGCGGCATTGCCTGGCACGCATACGATAAGCAAGCGCAACACGATCTGCAGGCGATTTACTACTGGGTGCGTGCTATTGTACGCTACCGCCTGGCTATCGGTATACTGGCTTACGGATTCCTGAAATTCTTCCCTCTGCAATCGCCCTACCCTTCATTCAGCATATTGAATACACCGTATGGTGATTTTACCCGCTGGAAACTGTTTTCAATTACCCTGGGCATCGTTCCTTCCTACGAACGTTTTCTCGGTTTGTTTGAAATATTGCTGGCACTGGGACTTTTTTACAGGAAGACGGCATCGCTTTCGGCATTCCTGGTGATCATTTTCACCGGTAATGTCTTTATGTCTAACCTGGCCTACGAAGGCGGCGAGCATGTGTACAGTCTTTACCTGATTGCACTGGCGGTATTCGTGCTGGCTTATGACCTGCAGCGAATCATCAGTCTCGTGGTTTTGCAAAAGCCGACAGCACCTGGCCGTTTCAACCCGCCGTTTACTGTCAACTGGCTGCGTTATAGCCGCTGGGCAGTAAAGCTGGGCCTCTTCGGATTTTTTGTATTGCTCTATGGATTTAAAACCGGGGTGGGTTATTATGAAGATGCTTACCAATACCCGCGTACAAAAGTTCTTCCGCAACTGGCCGGACTGTACAATGTGGAAAAGTTCCAACTCAACGATTCTACACTTCCTTATTCCAAAACAGATCCTGTACGCTGGCAGGATGTGGTATTTGAAGAATGGAATACGATCAGCATTAAATCGAACCGTCCGGTGATTATAGACAGCAGCAATGTGGAGAAAATACTTCGCGATGATGCGGAACGTACTTATGAGTTGGAAGGATCTATTGGGCGGCATTATTACCGGTACGAAGCAGATACAGTGACTCGCGTGCTAACCCTTTACAACAAAAACAAGCACTACTCCGGAGAAAAGTTGGTGCTACACTATGATAGCGACACCGCGGGGCGGATATTGTTGCGTGGCATAAATGAAAACAACGACTCTGTCAACGTGGTGCTCAGCAAAATTGACAAGAAGTACCTGCTGAAAGAAGTAGAGCGGCAGGGAAGGCGCAAACCTTTGACACTATAAGCCAACTATATGCATTCCGAACAATTCATTGACGAGGCAACATTAACCGCAGAACAGCCCTTGCGAAAGCAGGCTGCATCAAAATCGCCCGAACCGGCCAGCGCAGCAAAACCGGCGCCGCGTGCCTGGAAGGAATACGAAAAAATTCTCTTCCGCATCGGGTTTATTTTTTTCATAGCGATGAGTGTGCCCAACACGGCAGCCTGGTATCAGCATATTGTTTCTATTGACTGGACCAGCCTGCATTACCGCGATCTGTACGATATAGCGCGGTTCGGCTCGGGCATCAACTGGTTTGGCAACACCATATTCGGCAGTAATTTATTGGGATATGCTGTCTGGATTAACACCGCACTGGTATCTGTTCTTGGCGGACTGATCTGGACAGCTATTGCTCGCTGGCGCAAAAAAGAGCGTTCTGAATATAACCTGGCGTACTACTGGCTGCGCGTGGTAGTGCGATACAGGGCAGGCATTGGCATTATCGGTTTTGGTTTTACCAAATTGCTGCCGGTACAAATGCCTTACCCTTCGCTGGGTGTGCTGAATACGAATATCGGCGACCTGACAGCGCAGAAAATGTTCTGGCTCAGTATCGGCATTGTGCCCTGGTACCAGATCTTTACCGGTATCGTGGAGGTAGCTGCCGGCGCTTTGTTGCTGTTCAGGAAAACAACCGCACTGGGGGCAGTTTTGCTGTTTGGTGCCTTGGCCGATATTGTATATGTGAACTTTGCCTACGATGGCGGGGTGCATGTGTACAGCTCTTACTTTGTACTGCTTTCGGCATTTCTGCTGATACCCGATATGCAGAATATTTACAGGCTGTTTATTGCAGAGAAATTTACCGTGCCGGTATTTTACTATCCCTCTTTCAACAAAACATGGCAGCGCCTGGCGCGTACCGGGCTGAAGGTGGTGACCATTTTCGTATTCCTTATCTGGTTTTTCTGGCTACAACTCATCAATTTCTGGTACGATCCCTATAAGCAACCTTCAGTAGCAGGTGTAAAGGAACTGCGCGGAAATTATGCTGTTACGGAATTTCGGATAAATAATACAGTTATTCCTTATTCACCCCTCGATACCGTGCGCTGGCAGGAGGCTACTTTCGAGAAATGGACTACACTTACGTTTCGTGTCAACAAGGCTGTGCCGATGGATCTCAGCAATGGCGGCGGTGATCCCCAGCGCGATATTAACCGCACCTTTGAACTGACGGGTGTGGGAGGCGGTCAACGTGTGTTTCATTACTATGCCGATGAAGTGAATAAGGTATTGTACCTGCAGGATAAATACAAAGCTATTCCCGACAGGCGCAATCGAACAGCCGGATCAGGTTCGCAAAGTGGCGCCGACCGTATCCCTGTACGTACAGCCGCCTTGGCGGGCGACAATAGCGAGTTCATACCTAAAGAAGCATGGGACAATATCGGCGACGAGGTGTATAAAATCGACAAGCGCGCCGTCACTACCCGGCGTATCCGCGAATTTGCAAAAGCGCCCCGCTACGAAAAGCGAAACAGGATGACCCTGAAATACGATACACAGGATGGTTCGCGCGTAATACTGAGCGGTATCAACGAAAACAAAGACTCTATATACGTGGTGCTCGACAGAATAGACAGAAAATATGCATTATCGGAAAGCAGTTTACAGGCAGGAAAATATGATTAGGTGGATACTGGGCGGATGGTTGCTGTTGGCAGTCGGTTGCTCCACCAATGCGGAAGCGCCCGCGTTCGTGGACGAAGCGATGCCTGAAAGTTTTGGCTTTGGCCGGCTTGCTACGGAAGAAGAAATTGCGCGGTGGGATATAGACGTTAGTCTCGACGGAAAAGGCTTACCCGACGGCGCAGGTACCGTGCCTGAGGGCAGGCGGATTTATGCGGAAAAATGCGCGGCTTGTCATGGTAAAACCGGTAAAGAAGGGCCTTATAACCAACTGGTTGGTCCGGCAGGCGATACCACCACGCGGGCAAAGACCATCGGTAATTACTGGCCATATGCCACCACGGTATTTGATTATATCCGGCGCACCATGCCCTACAATGAGCCCGGCTCGTTAAGTGATGAGGAGGTTTACAGCCTCACTGCGTATTTGTTGCATGCGAACGGTATTATCGACTCTGCATTGGTATTGCAGAAAGATAATTTGCCAGCTGTACAGATGCCGGCGCAACACAAATTTGTACCCGACGACCGCCGGGGCGGACCAGAAATTAAATGAACAGATTATAGCCCGGCATGCCGGGATGAGACTTTGATTAGTAAGATGAGCGAAGAAAGAAATAAAACGACGCAAAGGCTGAGTCGCCGCAAATTACTGGTAGGTGCGGCAACGGCGGCCACAATAGCTTTGGTGCGTACCGCGACCGGGCAACAGGTGCCCGCGGCGGTCCCGGATATACCTGCCGATCCTACCAAAACGCAGGGACCGCCACCCGGCACGCTGGGATCGCGTTCACCATTTGAACAGCTGAAAAAAATACCTTCCGACACTTCCTCGCGCACCCCGTTGCAACACCTGCACGGCATGATTACGCCATCAGATCTGCATTTTGAAAGACATCACGGGGGTGTGCCGCTGATAGATCCCGACCAATACCAGTTGCTGATCCACGGCATGGTGAAAAAGCCTATGATCTTTACCCTGCGTGATTTGAAAAGGTTTCCCTCGGTATCGCGCATCGCCTTCCTGGAATGCTCGGGTAATTTCAGGACCGGCAGGGAAAAAATGACCCCACAGGAAATATGCGGGCTCACCAGCCAGAGCGAGTGGACAGGTGTGATGCTGGCCACCCTCTTCCGGGAAGTGGGCGTAGATTCGCGTGCCACCTGGTTCCTGGCCGAAGGTTCGGATGCGGCTGTGATGACGCGCAGTATTCCCGTGCAGAAAGGATGGCAGGATGCAATGATTGCTTATGGACAGAATGGTGAAGCCTTGCGGCCGGAACAGGGTTACCCTGCCCGCCTGTTTTTGCCGGGGTGGGAGGGAAATACCAGTGTGAAATGGCTCAGGCGAATTGAATTGTCTGATAAACCTTTCATGACCCGCGAGGAGACTTCTAAATACACAGAGCCTGTCAACGGGAAAATCAGGCAGTTTAGTTTTGATATGGATGCCCGTTCTATTATTACATTCCCCGCTTATCCTGTGCAGTTGGAGAAAGGCTGGGTAGAAATTCGTGGGTTGGCCTGGAGCGGGCGTGGCAAAATCCTGAAAGTAGAAGTCAGTACCGACAATGGTAAAAAATGGTACCCTGCGCAATTGCAGGATCCGGTGCTGGACAAGGCACATACACGTTTCCGTTATTTGTGGAGATGGGATGGCAATGAGACTGCCATTATGAGCCGGGCCATCGATGAGACCGGCTATATCCAGCCTACGCTGGAGAAACTGGTGCAGGCAAGGGGCAGGGATATGGGCGGTTATCATCTCAATCCCATCACTGCATGGGAAATAAAAAGGGATGGACAGGTATTGTTCAGGCCCGAAAAATGGAAATAAGGCGGAAATATATTACCATTGTTTATGAAAAATTCACGTGAGCAGAACAGATTATGATGCAATAGTAGTGGGCTCGGGGCCCAATGGACTTGCTGCTGCCATCACCTTACAGCGGGAGGGCCTCTCCGTGCTGTTGCTTGAAGCAAAAAGCACCATCGGAGGCGGCATGCGCACTGAAGAGTTGTGCCTGCCCGGGTTTAAACACGATATCTGTTCTGCCATTCACCCCATGGCAGTAGCCTCACCTTTTTTTCAATCACTCCCTTTGCAGCAGTTTGGTCTTGAGTGGATCAACCCTCCCGTAGCAGCCGCGCATCCATTTGATGATGGCAGCGCCGCACAACTGGTGCAGTCGCTGGAAGATACCTCGCGATCGCTGGGCGAGGATGCTGATAAGTATGTTCGGTTGTTATTACCCGTTATTCAATCATGGCCGGTTATTGTAAATGATACTTTAGCGCCCCTGCGCATTCCGAAGCATCCCTTGCTGATGGCAAAGTTTGGCGCAGTGGCCATGCAATCTGCACTGATGGTGGGCGGCCGCTTTAAGACGAAAGAAGCGAAGGGTTTGTGGGCAGGACTGGCCGCGCATTCTATTCAGCCTTTATCCAATGCCACTACAGCGGCTATTGGACTGGTGCTGGCCACCGCCGGGCATCTGTACGGTTGGCCGCTGCCGCGTGGCGGTTCGCAATCAATTGCGAAAGCGATGGCGGATTATTTTATTTCATTGGGCGGAAAAATTGAAACCAATACGCTGATCACGTCTATGCAGCAATTGCCCTCATCGCGCGCTGTGTTGTTGGATGTTACGCCGAAACAACTTTTGCAAATTGCGGGTCATCAATTTTCTTCCTTGTACAAATGGCAATTGTCGAGATACCGTTACGGCATGGGCGTGTTTAAAGTTGACTGGGCGCTCGACGGCCCCATACCCTTCAAAGCTGAAGCGTGCCGGCGGGCGGGCACCGTGCATATCGGAAATACCCTGGAAGAAATTGCTGCATCTGAAGCGGCCGCACATAAAGGAGGTCACCCGGAAAAACCATTTGTGCTGCTGGCGCAGCAAAGTTTGTTTGATGATACGCGCGCACCGGCGGGCAAACACACCGCCTGGGCTTATTGTCATGTGCCCAATGGAAGCACGGTTGATATGACAGAGGCGATTGAAAAACAGGTGGAGCGTTTTGCATCGGGATTTCGCGAGCGCATTTTAGCAAGACATACATTCAACACCGCGCAACTGCAGGAATACAATCCCAACTATATTGGAGGAGACATCAATGGCGGTATTATAGACCTGGGACAACTGTTTACGCGGCCCGCGCTGCGCTGGTCGCCGTATAAGACATCGGCAAAAGGAATTTATATATGTTCTTCTTCCACGCCGCCCGGCGGAGGCGTACACGGCATGTGCGGATATAATGCCGCCGCGCGCGCATTGAAAGATATTTTTAAAACCGAAATCAAAAATGCCTGAAGGAAAAAAACTTGTTATCAATGAAGACTGGACCGCGGTGATCTTTGGCGGTCTTATCATCGCTGTGTTATTGGCCGGGTTGTCTGTGCCCGTGCCTTCGTTTTCCTGGAATAATGGTGCCGAGCTGACGGGCAAGGTTTTGTCGGCAGAAAATTTGTTGAAAATACTGTACCAGTTTGCTTTTGTGCTGGTAATTGCCGTGCTGGCTGCAGTGGTGAACGGCAAAGCGGTAAAAAGTTTCGTGATTAATTTTCCGCTGGTTTACCTGCTTACAGTTGTCGCCCTGATCATTGCGGGCAACAAGACTTTGAAAGACCTGAACCTGGAGGCGGTGATCTTTAGCCTGGCCATCGGTTTGCTGATCGGCAACTTTTTTAAACTGCCGGAATGGTTTCGCAATGCACTATCAACTGAATTGTTTGTGAAAATCGGGTTGGTACTGCTGGGCACGAGCGTAATCTTTGGCGACATACTGCACGCGGGCTCGCGGGGCTTGATTCAGGCTTTGGCGGTAGTGTTATCGGTATGGTACTTTGCCTGGTGGGTATGCCGCCGGTTGAAGATTGATGATGAGCTGAGCATGATGATATCAAGCGCGGTATCTATTTGCGGTGTGTCGGCCGCCATTGCCACCGCAGGCGCCATTAAGGGCGATTCAAAAAAATTATCATACGTTATTTCGCTGGTGCTGGTTTGTGCCATACCCATGATGATCTTTATGCCCCTGATTGCGGAATATTTCCATTTTCCGCAGGAGGTAACAGGCGCCTGGCTGGGCGGCACCATCGACACTACCGGCGCTGTGGTCGCATCAGGCACCCTGGTGGGTGATACTGCGTTAAAAATCAGCACCATTGTGAAGTTCTCGCAAAATGTGCTGCTGGGCGTGGCCGCATTTGTCATTTCACTATACTGGACCTATACCAAGCACCCTATGGCTAAGGAGGGCAAACCTTCGGGCAGACTGATATGGGAGCGCTTCCCCAAATTTGTAATCGGGTTTATAGCGGCTTCATTATTATTCTCTTTTGTGATTTCTGCTGAGGCTGCCGCAACGGTAAAAAATCCGCTCAAAAACCTGCAGGGACTCTGGTTTGCACTGGCTTTTACCAGCATCGGACTGGAGACCCGCTTTGCCGACCTTTTTAACAATAACTCCAAAACACCTTTATATGCCTTCTTAGCAGCACAAGGCTTCAACATTGTCGTTACTTTGGTGATAGCATGGTTGCTGTTTGCTTAAAATTTCTGTTGAAAAAATTATTAGTCCACCTTTTTTGTAGACTAATAAATTTCTCCTAACTTGGGGCCTGTTGACGTTTTATTTCTTATGACAAGCAAACAGAAACCGGGCTGTATTTCTATACAGCCTTCTTTAGTATCTAATTAAAAGCAGTGAGTATGGCTCGTATTACACCTTTGGAAAGCGACAATGTGCCGCAGCAAGTGCGTAAGGCCTTTGAAAAATTTGCATCGCCGAGAGAAGGGAACATTTCAAACCTGTATGCCACGCTGGCGCATTCGCCGCTGGCATCAGAGATATACCTGCAATGGTATCCCTTATATGAAAAAGTGCAGGCATTGGTAGGCGATCGTGCTGCCGCCTTATACGGATATTCTGTTTCGTATGCCTATAACTGCCAGCTCTGGTCCACCTTCTTCAGGAGACTGTTGATTCAGTTGGGTGATAAACCCGAGGCGCTCGCGCTGAACGATCACGAGAAAAAGCTGATGAACTTTGGCAGTGCAATTGCTACGCACAAAGGTTGCATCAATGATTATGTGTATGGTGACCTGGCCCGCTATCATAACCGCGAAGAGATGGTGGTGTTGATTGCCTTTGCCGGCCAGACCATCGCCACCAGCATTTTCAGTAATGTCACCGAAACTGATCTTGATGATTGTCTTTTGGACTTCGTTCCGGCTAAATTTCATGTATAACCACCATACAAACGCATACAACCACTATGCAGAAAATTTATATCAGTGATGCAGGGCCGAAAGTGTCTTCGGCCATCTATGGCTTTTACCGCTGGCATGCGGATGTAAGTAATCCGGCCAACACGATGGAACAAATTATCAATCTCTGCCTCGACATGGGCATCAACACATTCGACCATGCCGACACCTATGGAGGCTACCAGTGCGAGGAGATTTTCGGGAAAGTACTTAGCCAGAAATCTTTCAAACGCGAGGATGTGGTATTGTTTACCAAAGCTGGCCTGGTGATACCGCATCCCAGTCAGCCGGGTGTGCGCGTAAGGCACTACAACACCTCAAGCGAGCACATTATCAAGAGTGTTGACAATTCCCTCAAACGTCTGCAAACCGACTATATCGACATCTTTTTACTCAACCATCTCGATCCCCTTTCCAATATCGAAGAGACCGCGCTCACATTGCAGCGGCTCAAAGAAAAGGGCAAAATCAAGAATATCGGGGTGGTAGGCTTTTCGGTTTTTCAGCACCAGTTGCTGGCTTCTTCACTGCGCATACCCATCGTAACCAATCATATTGAATTCAACCTGCTGAATACGGCGGCGTTGGACAATGGCCAGATTGATTTCATTAAACAAAAATTCATGCGGCCGCTGGCTACTTCGCCACTGGCCGGAGGCCGTATCGAAAACGGCAATGATGCCCTGGCCGTGAAGGTGCGCAACAAGCTGATGGAAATAGGAAAGAAATACGACGCCGATATCGAATCAATTGCAGTGGCCTGGATTGTAAAACTGGGCGCGCTGCCCATAATCGGCACTACCAGTGAAAGGCGGATCCGGAATATCGTGAAAGCATTTTCCATTGATCTCGATCACCAGGACTGGTACGACCTGTACATAGCATCTACAGGCACGGTAATCGAATCGTAACGCGTGCGCACCAGGCACCAGGCAGTTACAGAGCTTCTTTAATATCACTACGGGTTTTCTTTTATTGGAAATATTATTGTTCTCCTTTACGACATTATTACTCAATAATGGGCGTTAATTGTACAATCCATTTCCAATCAATACCTGATGAAAATCCGGAAGTTTCCAATATCCCTGCCGGCATTGCTGGCTATTGGTCTTTGCCTGGTTCAACTGCCGGCATCGTCTCAGCAGCTGCAGGCGAAGTTTACCAGCAATACCACAGCGGGTTGTGCTCCACTGGTAGTGCAGTTCAGTGATCAGTCTACTGGCAACCCGCAATCATGGCAATGGGATCTTGGCAATGGCACCATCTCACTTTTTCAAAATCCTTCTGCTGTATACTTTCTACCCGGAACGTACCCTGTAAAACTGGTAGTGAAAAATGCCAGTGGCAGCGATTC
Organism: uncultured Chitinophagaceae bacterium; assembly: GCA_937958995.1. Classification (GTDB taxonomy): domain Bacteria; phylum Bacteroidota; class Bacteroidia; order Chitinophagales; family Chitinophagaceae; genus CALCIN01. The sequence continues at coordinate 127,036 of CALGAP010000006.1, read as the reverse complement.
CCTTATAAAAGAGCATTTTATAACCGTATATTCCAACCCGGTGGCCGATTTTATAGCCTCCGATTCGGTGGGCTGCTCGCCGCTGCGGCTTCGTTTTACCGATAAAAGCATTGCCCCAGGCGCCACCGTGAGCCGATGGGAATGGGATTTTGGCGATGGTCATACCAGCACCCTGCAGCACCCCGAGCACGCCTACTACAATGCCGGCAACTATACCGTCACCCTTAAGATCACCACCGACAAAGGCTGCACGCATACCATCAGCAAAGACCAATATGTGAAGATCGGCTCGGGCGTGCAATCGGCCTTTACCGATTCGTCGGACCAGAACTGCTCGGCTCCTTCCACCGTGTTTTTTCAAAATGCTTCCGCAGGTCCGGGCACCCTTAGCTATAACTGGAATTTCGGTGATGGCAATGGCTCCACCGCCACCAACCCCTATCATACCTATACGAAAAACGGCACTTATACCGTCACACTCGTCACCGCCAGCAGCGAAGGATGTATCGATACGCTGCGCAAGGAAGCGCTGGTGAGAGTGGGCACTACCGTAACGCAATTCAGCCTACCCGACAGCATTTGTTATGGACAAATCATTCCTGTCACCAACAATTCCTCACCCCAGCCGGTGTCGGCTGTTTGGAATTTTGGTGATGGTACTGGTTCAACGGCGCTCAATCCGCAAAAGGCATTTTTCAAAACCGGCACCTTCGATATCAAACTGGTGAATACCTACGAAAAATGCGTGGACTCTGTAACGAAATCGGTAGCAGTATTCAGCAAACCCACTGTATCATTTACCAGCGATCAGCAGACATTCTGCAGCATTCCAGCGCGCGTCAATTTCAGTGCCGAGAATACCGGCATTGCCCATCGTTGGGAATTTGGCGATGGCGCCACCGCCAACACGCGCGAATCGGAACATACCTATAACACATTCGGCACATTCACGGTGAAATTGTTCGTGACCGGCGCGGGAGGTTGTGTTGATTCACTGGTCAAGAAAGACTATATCACCGTTACGCGTCCTCAGGTGACTATTCCCAATTTACCGCAACGGGGATGCGTTGGGTTAAATGTTCCCTTCAAAGCCACCACGGAGGCAGGGATAAATATTGCTGAGTACCGTTGGGAGTTTGGCGATGGCACAATCTCCACCGAAACCAGTCCGGTAAAGACTTATGATGTTGAAGGCAGCTTTACGGTAAAATTATTTTTCACAACCACTACTGGTTGCAAGGATTCTGTGGTGGTGCCAAACGCCGTGCGCGTAAGCAAAAAGCCTGTTGTTAGTTTTGCCAACACACCCGGCGAGGCCTGCGGCGGCAATAAAATTTATTTTGAAAATACCAGCACACCGCCCGGTACAAAGGTGCTTTGGGAACTGGGCGATGGCGGCATCAGCAATGTGAATGCATTCAGCTATCAGTACCGCGATACCGGTTGGTTTGATGTAAAACTGGTTGCATGGAACAATGAGTGTTCCGATGCGCTGGTGAAAAAGCGTGCTGTGCATATCGAACCGCCCATCGCGCGCTTCAGGTCGCGCCAGGATTGCGATGATAAGTGTTTGCTTTCTCTTGAAAATTTTTCGATTGGCGCCAGGACCTGGCAATGGGATTTTGGTGACGGCACTACCAGCACCGAACTCAATCCCTCTCACCGCTATGCAGCCAGGGGTATTTATACGGTGAAGCTCACCGTATGGAATGGTGATTGTTCCGATATCGCCACCAGCACCATCACTATTGCCGACGAAAAGCTTGAGATCAGCACCAGCGCCACCGAAATTTGTAAAGACATTAATGTACAGTTCAATGCGCTGAACTACGATGCGAAGTATATTGCCAGCATTACCTGGGATTTTGGCGATGGACAAAAAGCTACCGAGGCTAACGTCAATCACAAGTATTCAAAAGCAGGTAACTACACAGTGGTGTTGCGCTATACAGATGTGAACGGTTGTCAATATACCGTTACACACGACCAGGCTGTGAAGATTTACGGCCCCACTGCCGCATTCAACGTGCAGCAGCAGACTATCTGTATCGGCGCCTCTGCATTGTTTGTTGACCAATCAACTTCCGACGGCATTCACCCGATTACATCCTGGAGCTGGAATTATGGCGATGGCACTACCGATGCTCAGGCCACTTCGCCATTTACCCATAGCTATACCGATACCGGCAAATATAATGTTACCCTTATGGTGAACGACAGCTATGGTTGTTCCAGTGTGGTGAAGAAAACTTCGGCGATCATTATTTCAAAACCTGTTGTCGATTTTTCATCAGCCGATACGGCATCATGTCCCGGCAAACCAATCACATTCAAAAACCTCAGCAGCGGTGCCAACCTGAAATATCATTGGGATTTTGGTGATGGAAAAATTTCTGCCAGCCAGTCGCCCGTTCATTTTTATGCTGCCCCCGGCACATATACAGTCACGCTGAGCGTGGAAGATGCGTATGGTTGTACCGGTGCTGTCACCAAACAACAATACATCAGCATCACATTGCCGCAGGCAGGATTCACTGTGTCTGATTCAGTATCTTCCTGTCCTCCGCTGCAGGTACAGTTTACCAGTCATGCCAAAGGTTACAAGACCTTGAAATGGGATTTTGGTGACGGATCTGTTTCTGTGCTGGAAAATCCCGAGCACTACTACAATATGCCGGGGGTATATTATGTAAAACAAATTTTGCAAGGTCCTGGCGGTTGTACCGATACTGCCATTCAGAAAATGGTGGTGAAAGGTCCGCAGGGTGTATTCAGCTATGCACCGCTGGCAGGTTGCAAACCGCTTACAGTAAATATGAAGGCTACTACTACCAGCGATGTGTCGTTTGTGTGGGATTTTAACGACGGTACCGTATTGCCTTCGAATGATTCGGAAGTGCAGCATACTTACACCAGCGCTGGTAGTTTTATTCCGAAACTGATCCTGATTGACAGCACCGGCTGCCGCGTGCCGCTTACAGGTATGGATACCTTGAAAGTGGTGGGGGTTACTGCACGGGCCGTCATGGATGAATACCGCGTATGTAATGAGGGCATTATTCAATTTACCGACCGCTCGGTGGCGAATGATTTTATTACAGGTCATCACTGGGACTTTGGTGATGGACAAACCAGCACACAAGCCAACCCGCGTCATTTTTACCAGTCGCCCGGCACTTATACCATTAAACACATTGCCATCAGTTCGCTTGGCTGTCGCGACACCCTGACGCTTACCGATACGGTGAAAGTGTGGGTAAAACCCGATATCACGATTGTTGGTGACGATGCCGCCTGCGAGCCCGCCAGCCTCAGCTTCAGCCCGCGTGTGCTGGCAGGAGATTCCGCGCAGTTTAGCTGGCAATGGAATTTCGGTAATGGCAAAATGTCAAACCAGGCACAGCCCGATTCACAGCTTTTTGTACATGCGGGAAATTATAAGGTGCAGCTACAGGTAAGTTTCAATGATTTCTGCCGCGATACCGCCACGCATGACCTCAGCATTATGCCCTTGCCACAAACCTTTGCGGGCAACGACACGTTCGTGTGCCGCGATAATCCGGTGTTGCTGCGCGCAACGGGCGCGGACCGCTATGTGTGGTCGGGCACGCAGAGTCTGTCCTGTACCGATTGCGCCACCACGCTTATCAATCCTTCGGAAAATACAACTTACACGGTCACCGGCTATATCAGCTTCGGCTGCTCTTCCAGCGATACCATCAACGTGCGTGTGCGACAGCCATTCAACGTGCAGGTAAACCGCGGCGATACACTTTGCGAAGGCGAGAGCTATGCATTGCGTGCTACCGGCGCCGAGCTATACCAATGGTTCCCGGCCGAAGGACTGAGCAATGCCTTTATTTCTAATCCCAGGGCCGCGCCTCATCAGCCCACTGTATATACGGTGGTAGGAAAAGACAGCGACAACTGTTTTACCGATAGCGCTAAAGTGCCGATTATGGTGTATCCTGTACCGAAAGTATTTGCAGGCAACGATACCAGCGTCAATACCGGTTCGACCGTTCAATTGCGAACCATCAGTTCGCCCGATGTAAACAAATGGAGCTGGTCGCCATCAAATGGTTTAAGTTGCGCGGATTGTCCGGCGACAATGGCTGCTGTACGCGGTACGGTAAAATACAGGGTGGACGTGAGCAATGTGGGCGGCTGTACTTCCTTTGATGAAATTACCTTGACGGCAGTATGTAACGGCGACAACTATTTTCTTCCCAATACTTTTTCGCCGAATGGCGACGGGCAAAACGATGTGTTTTATGTGCGCGGCAAAGGTGTGAACAGGATCGTGTCGCTGAAAATATTCAACCGCTGGGGACAAATGGTATTTGAAAAAAGAGATTTCATGCCCAATGATGCCAGTGCAGGATGGGATGGAACATTTAATGGAAAACGCGCCGATATGGACGTGTATATCTATATAGCCGAAGTGATATGTGAAAATTCAGCCATCGTTGCACTCAAGGGCGATGTGACTTTGATACGATAAATCCAATTGTATGAAAAAACTATTTGGCAGTACTTTACTGCTTTGTCTGATAAGTGCCGTGCAGGCGCAGGATATTCATTTTTCGCAGTTTTTCGAGGCGCCCTTATTGCGTAATCCTTCGCTGGCAGGCATTTTCACGGGCGATGTGCGTGTGCAGGGTGTGTACCGCGATCAGTGGAATAGTTTCACCAATGCCTATCGCACCGGCTCTTTCAATGCCGAATACAAAATGCCGGTAGGCAGGGGAGATGATTTTCTTACTACGGGTTTGCAGGTGTTGTATGATAAGGCAGGTTCTGCCGGTCTTACCAGCACATATATTTTGCCCGCACTCAACTATCATAAATCTTTAAGCGCCGATAAGATCAGTTACTTGTCGCTCGGCTTTATGGGCGGATTAATCCGCAAAGGTCTTGATCTTTCAAAGATTTCAACCAACAACCAATATGGCGGCGGTGGTTACGATCCTGGTATGCCAACCGGCGAGCCGCTTTCTGTGCCTACCTTCAATAGCTGGGATGCCAGCGTGGGTTTGAGTTACAATACCAGTTTTGGAGTTGACCAGCTAAACAGCATGTTTGTTGGTGCGGCGTATCATCACCTGAACAGGCCGAAAAATTCTTTTTACCGAAATCCTGAAATTGAACTCAGCCCGAAATATGTTTTTTCTGCCGGTGTTAAGTTCAATGTGGATGACTGGACGTATGTAACGCTGCATGCCGATCATTCCATCCAGGGTAGTTTCAGGGAAAGCATTGGTGGCGCGTTGTATTCATACAAACTCGGCGATCTGCCGGATGAGCCTTTGTACACGATTCATGCAGGCGCTTTTCTTCGCTGGAAAGATGCTATCGTACCCGTGGTGAAAATGGATATGCAGAGCTTATCGGTAGCCATCAGCTACGACGTGAACGTGTCGCCACTGAAGACAGCCAGCATGGGCCGCGGAGGATATGAATTATCGCTTACCTGGACTGGTTTTGTGAACCGAGAAAGAGACAATACATACGGCACGCTTTGCCCGAGATTTTAAGAAAGCACTTTCTCCATCTGCATGCTGCGCGAACCTTTTATCAGCAGGTAGGTGTCGTGGAAATTTTTTTGCTTAAACCACTCCGCTGCTTCGGTGGAGTTATTCATTTTGGTAAATGGATGATCGATTTTCAGGAAGTCGCCGCCTACCAGCACCACTTCATTCCAGGGGTATTTTTTGATCAGTTCCACAATAGCGATATGCTCCTGTATGCTTTCCGCGCCCAGTTCCATCATGCCGCCTAATACCAGCACTTTGTTTTTTGCCTGCAGCGACGCGAAGTTTTCAATAGCCGCGCGCATACTGGTGGGGTTGGCATTGTAGGCGTCGAGAATAATATGGTTGCTGTTTTGTTTGATCAGCTGCGAACGGCTGTTGGAGGGTGCGTATGCTTCGATAGCCTGTTTTATTTTTTCATCGCTTACTCCAAAATGTTTGCCTGCGGCCACGGCGGCCAGAATATTCGGCAGGTTGTAGTTGCCTACCAGTTGCGTTTTTATTTCACTAATGTCGGCGCCTTTGCTGATGCCAACAGTAAGATAAGGTTCGCTTTGAATTACATGTCCCACTATGTCTGATGACGACCCTGTTCCATACCTGACAATATGCGGGACGCCCTGGCTCATTTGCTGCAGGTAGTCATAATCCCACATCACGAAAGCGGTGCCATCATTCGCTCTCAGAAAATCGTAGAGTTCGCCCTTGGCCTGGCGCACGCCTTCGATGCTGCCGAAGCCTTCGAGATGCGCCTTGCCGCAGTTGGTGATGATGCCATGCGTGGGCAGCGCAATTTTACAGTAGCTCTCGATTTCTTTCAGGTGGTTGGCGCCCATTTCGATCACGGCCATTTGCGCATCGCTGTCTATACCGAGAATGGTGAGTGGTACGCCGATATGATTGTTCAGGTTGCCCTGCGTGGTGTAGGTTTTGAATTTGGATGAAAGAACAGCATGCACCAGTTCTTTGGTGGTTGTCTTACCATTGCTGCCGGTGATGGCTATAAAGGGTATGTTGAACTGTTGCCGGTGGAAACGCGCAAGTTGCTGCAGTGCGGTAAGCACATCTTTTACGCGGTAGATCTTATTGGTGGCATAATCTATATCCTCATCCACTACGGCAAATGCGGCGCCGGCTTCGAGCGCTTGCCGGGCGAAAGCATTACCGTTGAAATTGGGGCCTTTCAGCGCAAAGAAGATATCACCTCGTTGCAATTTACGCGTGTCTGTTTGTACAGAAGGATTTTGCCTGTAAACGGCGTAGAGCTGTTCTATACTCATGCAGCAAATGTACATTTGCTCATTGGTATTCATCCTGGTGCCAACAAAAAAAGATCACTGTATGAACTGGATTATCTTGATTATTGCAGGTTTGTTTGAAGTAGCTTTTGCCTCTTGCCTGGCCAAGGCGCGCGAAGCTACCGGCGCTGCCGCCTGGTGGTGGTATGGTGCGTTTTTGGCAACCCTCACCATCAGCATGCTGCTATTGATGAAAGCTACTCAATCGCTGCCCATCGGCACCGCCTATGCTGTATGGACCGGCATTGGCGCCGCAGGCACAGCATTAATGGGAATAATTTTCTTTAAAGACCCCGCGAATTTCTGGAGAGTATTCTTTCTGATTACACTGATAGCTTCGATCATTGGATTGAAAGCATCATCCAATCATTGATGTAATCAGTGCCCCCTCATCTCCCAGTTTCCCATATACAAAAGAGCCATCCCTTGCAGGATGGCTCTCCGATATGAGATTGAAAAACTTAACTTTTTCTTGAATTCTGTCTGCGCTTCGGGTAATTGATACCGGTCTTGCGGCCATTACCTTCAGGAGAACCTACGCGGTCCATTGCGCAGCGGAAACCTACAGTGCTGCTGGCCTGGTCTTCTTCCATGAAGCGACGTGTACCAGGGCTCAGGTAGTACGGACGGTCGTTCCAGCTACCACCTTTGATTACGCGCGATTTGTCGCTGATCAGTGTGGTAAGTCCATAACCGTAGTGAACACCAGTGATCAGGGAGTCACCATCGAGGTAGTTGATGACATCACCTCTTTGATAGTTACGACGTTTCCTGGCTTCTTCGTCGGTAACATATACCATTTTCACGCGACCGAGGCTGTCTTTTTCAGCTTCGCCGTCGGCATTCTTATATACATTCTGGTAGCGGTTACCGCGGAACGGTGATACATCGTCAACGTCGGTGGGAGAGAGCGGACGGTAAACGTCGGCAACCCACTCGTTTACGTTACCAGACATATTATAAAGACCAAATGCGTTGGGATAGAACGATTCTACCGGTGCAGTATATACGGCACGGTCGTTCAGGCCACCGGCAACACCCATGTTGTCACCGTTACCGCGTTTGAAGTTAGCCAGGAATGTACCCTGCCATGTACCGCGGCGGCTGTCGCGCAGACCGTTTACGTTTTGTGACCAGGAGTATACCTGTTTGTTGGTGATCAATTCCTCACCACGCTTGCCTTCTTTGCGGCTGGGGTTGGGGTTTTGACCAACCAAACCCAGTGCTGCGTATTCCCATTCAGCCTCTGTCGGCAGGCGGTAGTTCGGCAACAGGATACCATCTTCAAAGGTAACCTGTGTACGCGGAGTACCGTTGGGATTCTTCAGCGGGTTTTTCTTAGAACGAACGCTGTTGCCGGGAGTAGGAGTGGTAAGGCCTAACAAATAAGCTTTTGTATTGAAAGCCTCACTGCCTTGTCCCTGCAGGTTCTTTAAAGAGTTCTTATTAATAAAGCCTCTGTCCATCAGGGCTTTTTCGTTTACGCGGTCAGAACGCCATAAGCAAAAGTCGTGAGCCTGTCTCCAGGTCACACCTACAACAGGATAATAGTTGTAAGAGGGGTGACGGAAGTAGTATTCTACCAGCGGCTCGTTATAAGCCAGCTCTTCACGCCATACCAGCGTATCGGGTAATGCACCCTCGCGCACGGCCTGGTATTCGTCGCCGTCAAACACGTTGTTGATCCAATAGAGATATTCACGGTAGTGGATATTCGCAACTTCAGTGCGGTCGATGTAGAACGAGTTTACCGTTTTACGGGTCGGAATGTTATTCCAATCGCCCATGACATCTTCCTCGGTAGCACCCATCATGAAGGTACCACCCTGAACAAACACAAGACCTGGTCCCGTGCGTTGCTCTTTTTCACGGGTTACCTGGAATCCACCCATGTTCTTGTCGTTGTAATTCCAGCCGGTCACAGCTGATTGTTCTTTCTTCTTGCCACCAACCAGTTTACACGAGGCGAAAGTGGCCATACAGGAAAGAAGGATTAATAGGTTTTTCAAGCTCATATTTCTAACTTTTGCCGTTTAGTTCAATAGTGGTTAAAACGCTGTAATAAAGCAATTATTGTACAGGTTTTTAGGGGATTATCCACAGGGGCGGTACGGAATCGCGAATATAGCGGGTTTTGGCAAAACAACCTGTAGTTCAATAAGTTCGTTCAGTAAAAAATCAATTATTTTTACCTGATGTCCAGGGCCTGTATACTATGTATCGTGATTGCAGGATTGTTAAATTTTATCAGCCTGCCGGCATCCGCCCAGCGGGTTTATGCCGATCATTCTGTCCTGGCCTCGGGCAACTGGTACAAAATCAAGGTAAAAACCGCAGGGGTCTATCGCATCGATATCCCCTTTCTGAACTCCCTGGGCATCAATACAGGTTCGCTTGCCTCTAATTCCATACGCATATTTGGTAACGGAGGTTGGATGCTGCCCGAAGCTGCCAGCGGATTCAGGTACGATGACCTCTTCGAAAACGCCATACAGGTGGTGGACGGTGGCGACGGCATTCTGAATGGTTCCGACTACATATTATTTTATGCCCCCGGTCCCGACCGCTGGATCAAAGACTCTGTAAATAAGAGCTTTAGACATCAAAAACACCTGTATAGTGAGGAATCCTTTTATTATATCACGATCGGTGGTGCCGGCAAAAGGGTAGCCGATGCGGCCAACGCCCCCGCGTCCAACCTCACCATCACCAGTTTCGATGATCTTTATTTCCACGAGCTCGATACGTTCAACCTGCTCAGCAGCGGGCGCGAGTGGTATGGCGAAGAGTTTACCGATGCCCCGGGCAAAACGCTTTCCCGCAATTTTAGTCTTTCGCTGCCGGGCATTGCCGGCCAACCAGCCACCCTCCGCACACATTGCATCGCGCGGTCGTTCGGCAGCTCCAGCCGCTTCACCGTGCGGGTGAATAACGACCCGCTGATCGAGGCCGATATTCTGCCCGTACAAAACGGACCCTACGATCTCTACGCCCGTGAAAATATAAGCAGCGCAAATTTTGTTCCCGCCCAGGACAATCTCACCATCAATTTTCAATACACCCCCGGCAGTTTCGGGTCGCAGGGATGGCTCAACTGGTTTGAATTGCTGGCGAGAAGGAGCCTGTCGATGAACGGCGCCAATCAACTGCATTTCCGAGACTGGAACAGTGTAGGTGCAGGCAACAGCGGCGAGTTCATCATCAGCAGCGCCACATCCACCACGCAGGTATGGAACATCACCAACCCCCTGGAGCCGGTTCGTATGAACACCACCCTCAATGGCGCCAACATTCATTTTGTGAACAGTTGCGATCAGTTGCGCGAATACATCGCATTCAACAATGCCGGCTATTTAGTTCCCGAGGCAGTCGGCCGCGTACCCAACCAGGACCTGCATGCAGCTGTACAAACCGATATGCTGCTGATCACGCATCCCGATCTGCTGGCGCAGGCAAACGTGCTCGCGAATTATCATCAGCAGCGCGATAACTTGCATACCACGGTCGTCACTACCGAACAGGTGTACAACGAATTTTCTTCCGGCACACCCGACCCCGCCGCAATCCGCGATTACGCGAAAATGTTTTACGACCGCAGTGGCGGCGATTCCACCAAAAGACCAAAATATTTATTGCTGTTTGGTGATGCTTCTTTTGATTATAAGAACAGGATTACCAACAACACCAATTTGGTTCCCGCCTGGGAAAGTCCTGTCTCGCTTGATCCGCTGTCAACCTACACTTCCGATGATTTTTTTGGCTTCCTGGACGATGGTGATGACATTAATGGCAACGGCACTTATTTACTCGATATCGGCATCGGCCGCATACCCGCTGCCAATGAGCGCGAGGCAAAAGCCATTGTCGATAAGATCCTGAACTATCACAGCGCCGCCGCCTTAGGGCCCTGGCGCAATGAACTGACCTTTGTGGCGGATGACGAAGACAATAACCTGCATTTACAGGATGCAGAGATCATTACAAGTGCGGCCAGCAGCACCAATCCTATTTTCAACAACGACAAAATTTACCTCGATTTGTACCGCCAGCAAAGCGGGCCAGGCGGGGCGCGCTACCCCGAAGTAAACCAGGCCATCAGCAACAGTATTTTCAATGGTACATTGATATGGAATTATACCGGTCATGGTGGTTACAGGAGACTGGCCGAGGAAGTGGTACTTGACCAGGATATCATCAACACATTCAACAACGCCAACCGCCTGCCACTGTTTGTGACCGCCACCTGCGATTTTGCTCCTTACGATAACCCGCTTATCAGTTCAATTGGCGAAAATTTGTTGCTGCGCGAAAAAACGGGCGCGATTGCCCTGATGACTACTACGCGGCTCGTATTCGCTTTCAGCAACCGCGTGATGAATGAAAATTATCTCCGTGCTGCCTTGCAAAGAGATGCCGATGGTCGCTATCCCAGCCTGGGTGAAGCGGTGCGCCGCGCAAAAAATACGACCTACACATTTTTCGGCGACGTGACCAACAACCGCAAGTTTACCCTGCTGGGCGATCCTGCCCTGACGCTGGCTTATCCAATATACCGGGTAAGCGCAACCGCTATCAACAATGTACCCATATCGGCAACGCCAGACACGCTAAAGGCATTATCGCAATACTCCATCAGCGGTGTGGTGCAAGACCTGGACGGTAATGTGATGACCGATTTCAATGGCACCGTTTACTCAACTGTTTTTGACAAGGCGCAAACGGTTAATACTTTAGGCAACGATCCGGGAAGTGCCGTCACACCTGTGCAAGTGCAGAAAAACATTGTGTTCAAAGGAAAGGCAAAAGTGACCAATGGCGCGTTTACTATCAACTTTATAGTGCCAAAAGATATCAATTACCAGTTTGGAAACGGGAAAATCAGTTTTTATGCCGACAATGGCAGTGTTGATGGTCATGGTGCCCACACCGATATCGTAATTGGCGGATCAGGCAATGGTGTAGCCGATAATGAAGGTCCGGATATCAAAGCATATCTCAATGATGAGTCGTTTGTGAATGGCGGCATCACCCATAACAGGCCGATACTGCTGGTGAAACTGGCCGATTCCAGCGGCATTAATGTGATGGGCACGGGCATTGGTCACGACCTGGTAGCTATAATGGACAACGATCCCGAAAAGCAATTTGTGCTGAACGAGTTTTATGAAAGCGAGATCGACAATTTCCGCCGGGGCATGGTGCGGTTCCAAATGCCCGAACTGGAGGAGGGTTGGCATACACTTACCATCAAGGCATGGGATGCGGCGAACAATAGCGGCGAAAAGACCATCGAGTTTCGCGTGGTGCGCAACGACCGGTTGAGCATCGACCACGTACTGAATTACCCGAACCCGTTTACCACCAGCACCACCTTCTGGTTTGACCATAACAGGACGGGTGAAGAACTGAGGGTAAGTGTGGAAATATATACCATTACCGGTAAGCTGGTAAAAACTATCAGGCAGACAATATTTTCTACCGGAAACCGTTCGAGTGAGGTGCAATGGAACGGGCGTGATGACTATGGCAACCGGCTCGGCCGCGGCGTTTACATCTACCGCTTGAAAGTTCAGGCCGCCGACGGCAAATCGGCCGAGAAGCTGGAGAAATTGTACATTTTGTAGCTTATTAATTGAAAATCCTTATTTTAGCGCACCTATTGATAAAAAATTTTACCCCAAATTATTTAATGTAAAAAAGCCTCAACAAGGCAAGCTGAAGGCGGTGCCAATACCGGCATGCCCATCTTGATTTGTGCCCCTTGCTGATGGCAATCGACCAAAAATGACATATAAAATGAAACGCAGATCCTTAAAATTGACTGCCTTATTGTGTTTGTGTGCCGGGGTAAATTCGTTGATGGCCCAAACCGACCCTCCCCAAACCGATCCGATTAATGTGGTGACGACCGCTGTTCCGTTTTTGCGGATTTCGCCCGACGCAAGGGCCGGTGGTATGGGCGACCTGGGCGTGGCTACCAGCCCCGATGCCAACTCGCCTTTCTGGAACCTGGCTAAGACACCCTTTGCAACCAGCAATTTCAGTGTTGGTCTCACCTATACTCCCTGGTTGAAAGACCTTGGGTTGAACGACGTATACCTGCTGGCCGCTGCCGGTTATTATAAGCTCGACGAAGAGCAGGCGCTGGCAGCATCAGTTCGCTATTTCAGCCTGGGTAATATCACTTTCACCGATCCCAGTGGTAATGATTTCGGCGAAGGCCGTCCCCGCGAGTTTGGTGTGGACTTCGGTTATACCCGTAAGCTGAGCGACCGGATTGGCCTGGGTATCGCACTTCGCTATATCAACTCCAACCTGGCTGCCGGTGCGCCCAATGCAGGCAATGCTTATAAACCTGGTAATGCTGTAGCCGGCGATATCTCCTTCTTCTATACCGGCGCCAATGCCGAAGGACAAGGATGGAATTTCGGTGCTACATTGACCAACCTGGGTACCAAGATTGGTTATACCAATGATGCTACTCAAAAGGACTATATACCGGCCAACCTCAGTTTTGGTACAGCATACACCCGCGTGTTTGACGAAAGCAACAAGATCCAGATCGGTCTTGATGTTCACAAACTGCTGGTGCCCACGCCGCCTAATTTTGCCGGCATGACAGAAGATGAGGCTGCTGAAGCTGCCCGTGAATATCGCCAGAAATCGGTGGTGAGCAGCTGGTTCAGCTCCTTTGGTGATGCTCCCGGTGGTTTTTCTGAAGAATTGAAAGAGTTCCAGTTTTCAGTGGGCCTCGAGTATTCTTACAACGACCAGTTCATGGCGCGCGCCGGTTATTTCTATGAAGACAAGACTAAGGGCAACCGTAAATATTTCACCGTTGGTCTCGGTATCAAATACAATGTGTTTGGCCTTAACTTCTCCTACCTCGTTCCCTCAGGATCGGGTGTAAACAGGAATCCCTTGTCGAACACGCTGCGTTTTGGCCTGGTGTTCGACCTCGACCAGGTTGCCAGTGGTGGCGACAATTAATCAGTGCGTTTTCGGAAAACCCAAATATATTTGAAGCGTCCTGCGAATAGCGGGGCGCTTTCTTATTGGTGAATAGGTAGATTTTTTGATCGCGGTTTTAACGCGGATTAGTGGATTAAACGGAAGGGATGGGCCAGGCGATACGGATATAACTTGATTACGCGGATAAATTTTGATAATGTATAGAACTGGTTTTGGAATAGATTTTCATCAGCTGGTGGAAGGTCGTCCTTTATGGATTGGCGGTGTACAGATACCGCATTACAAAGGGGCGTTGGGGCATAGTGATGCAGATGTGTTGCTGCATGCTATATGCGATGCGTTGCTTGGTGCGTTGGCGCTGGGAGATATAGGAGAACATTTTCCCAATCATGACCCTGCCTATAAGGATATAGACAGTAAAATTCTTTTGGAAAAAACCTATCAGTTGGTCAGGCAAAAAAACTACAGCATAGTCAATATAGATTCTACTGTTTGCCTCGAAACGCCGAAGATAAAAAAGTATGCGCCGGCTATGCGCGAGGTGATCGCGACAATTCTGCAGGTATCGGTTGATGATATTTCGATAAAGGCCACCACTACTGAGAAGATGGGCTTTGCAGGAAGGGAAGAAGGCCTGGTAGCGTATGCAACTGTGCTGCTGAAGCAAGGCTAAGCTTTACGCGTGTTGTGTTTTGTGTTTCGGGCAGGTGGTTTCCGGGTTGCTGCCGCGCTTTTAATCGCTGACTAATTTCAAAAAGGCAATCTGCGTCAGCAGAAACCGAAACGCGAAACCGGCGGTAGCAGCCCGAAATGCGAAACTCCTATCTTTGCGCCATGTCCAAAGTGAAAGTCAAGATCGTTAATAACTCGTCGAATCCTTTTCCTGCCTATGGAACTGAACAGGCAGCTGGAATGGATATCAGGGCCAACCTGGATGAACCGATGGTGTTGAAACCGCTGCAACGAGTGCTGGTGCCTACCGGCCTCTTTATTGAACTGCCTGAAGGTTATGAAGCGCAGATACGCCCGCGAAGCGGACTGGCCATTAACCATGGACTAACCTGCCTCAATAGTCCCGGAACCATCGATGCAGATTACCGGGGAGAAATAAAAATCATTCTTATCAATTTGTCACAGGAAGAGCAAACTATTTATCACGGCGACCGTATTGCACAAATGGTGGTGCACCAGGTGGAGCGCGTTAAATGGAAAAAGGTAGATGAATTAAAAGCTACCAGGCGCAACGACGGCGGATTTGGTCATACCGGAAAATCCTGATTTAATTTATGAAGTATTGCATTGGAATTTTGTTGCTTATAGTCACCGCCATATCTATGGAAAGCTGCCGTTCTGCGCGTAAAATTCAGACAGTGATCACCAAGAAAGATACGGTGCAGGTGATCACCATTCCCGACGGTGGCCGCATCGATTCGCTGAAGTTTATCCATGAGGTCTATGATCATATCATACAAAACAAGATCGACTTCAATACCTTTTCTGCCAAAGTAAAAGTTGATTTTGAAGGCCGCGATGGCAAGAAAAGCGATTTCAATGCGTTTATCCGTTTACAGAAAGACTCGGTGATGTGGGTGTCTATCATCGCTGCCCTGGGCATTGAAGGTTTCAGGATAATGATTACGCCCGACAGTGTGAAGGTGATCAACAAACTCGACAAGGTGGTGCAATTGCGGTCGGTGGAATACCTGCGCGAAGTAGCGCGTATACCGCTCACTTTCTCCGAATTGCAGGACCTGATCGTGGGCAATCCCATTTATCTCGACAGCAATATTGTGTCGTATAAAAAAGATGAAAAATCGGTGTCGCTGATCAGTGTGGGTGAGTTGTTCAAGCACCTGATCACCGTAGCTTCCGGCGATAATTACTCGCTGCAACACAGCAAACTGGATGATGTGGACCCCATCAGGGCCCGCACGGCCGACATCACATACGGGGGCTTCGAGACCAAGGGAGGCATAAAATTTTCGACCGTCAGGCGCATAACGGTATCAGAAAAAACCAAGCTCGAGATAAAGCTGGAGTTCAAGCAATGGCAATTTAACGAGGTTTTAAGCTTTCCTTTTAACATCCCGAAAAATTACCAGCGTCAATAAGCGTTATAATTCGGTAATTTCATAATTGTTTTTGTCTTACTGACCTCAAAAATCATAAGATGTTGAAAGCCGTCATAACCTCCATATTAGCAGTAGTGTTAGCGCTGCCGCTTTTTGCCCAGACCAGTGAAGAACTGAAAAAACAACAGGCTGAGATCCAGCGCGAGATTGATGAGCTGAGGCGTACCCTCGACGATACCCGGAAGAATAAGAAGGCCAACCTGGGTCAACTGGCCATGGTGCAGAAAAAGCTGCGCTTACGCGAGCAGGCTATCAACAACATCAACCAGCAGATCAACAACATCGAAAATACCATTCAGCAATCAAGCAGCGAAATCGAACGACTGCGTAATGAACTGGACACGCTGAAAGTGCAATACGAGAAAAGCATTATTTACGCCTATAAAAACCGCTCTAACTACGATTTCCTCAATTTCATATTCTCTGCGGCCAGTTTCAACGACGCATTGAAGCGGATTGAATACTTAAAATCATACCGCAACTACCGCGAAGAACAGGCCGATAACATCAAGAAGACACAAGTAGCGCTGCAACAAAAGATCGCATCCCTACGCGCAACCCGCGAAGAGAAAGATAAGATATTGGAGAAACAGCGTAAGGAAAAAGAAGTGCTGGTGCAGGAGAAAAGAGAGAAAGATGAAATAGTCAACAAGATTAAGGCGCGTGAAAAAGAGATCAGCAAGGAGTTGACGGCGAAACAAAAGGCTGACGCGAGATTGAAGGCTGCGATTAAAACCGCCATCGATCGTGAAATAAAAGCAGCGCGCGATAAAGCCGCCGCCGATGCCAAGGCCGCCGCTGCCAATAAACCGGCTGAACCGTCCGGCGCTAAGACCACTGCCCCGAAGAAAGCCTCTTCTTCAGTGTTTGAATCTACACCGGAAGGGCTGGCATTGTCTGGCAATTTTGAAAAAAATAAAGGCAAGCTGCCCTGGCCAATTGAAAAAGGTCATGTAAAAATTCATTTTGGCACTTATTCTATTCCCAATACCAACTTGAAGGGCAATAACCCGGGACTTACTCTCGAAACAGAACCCGGCGCTGTGGTAAGAGCCGTGTATGAAGGTGAGGTTTCACGCATATTCGATATAGAAGGCAACTGGACCGTATTGGTACGTCACGGTAAATACTTCACGGTATATAGCAACCTTTCTGCCGTGAGCGTGCAGAAAGGACAGCAAATAGCTACCGGTCAGATGGTGGGCAGGGCTGCTGCCAACCAGGATGGCAATGGTGAAATTGAATTCCTGCTGATGGTCGAAAACAAAAACCTCGACCCCGAAGCATGGATCAGGAAAAAATAAAGTCTAGGCTTTAATACACTCGCAGAAACGGTTATACAACAACTCATACTTCGGCACGATATTATCTATATCGTATTTCAAAGCATGCGCTGCAGCAGCCGATTTAAACTGCTGCAGTTTGTTTTCATCCGACAGCAAGCCAATTGCATACTTGCTCATACTTTCCACATCGCCCACTTTGGCGAGATAGCCTGTTTCTCCATGAATATTAATCTCCGGCAGACCACCTGCATCACTTGAAATGACCGGCACGCCGGCAGCCATGGCTTCGAGCGCGGCCAGGCCGAAGCTTTCATAATCGGAGGGCAATAAGAAGAGATCAGACACCGCCAGCACTTCTTCAATCTGTTCCTGGCGGCCCACAAAACGTGTATCGTCGTATATGTTCAGTTCGCGGGCCAGGCTTTCGGCGCCGGAGCGTTCCGGGCCATCGCCCACGAATAATAATTTGCTGGGAACCTGTTTGTGTATTTCCGCAAAAACTCTCACCACATCATTCACTCTTTTCAGTTTGCGAAAATTGGAAGCGTGCAACACAATCTTTTCGCCATGCGGCGCAATTACACGGCGGAATGCATCGATGGGTTTTTTGCGGAAGCGTTTTACATCCACAAAATTGTTGATCACTTCAATTTCTTTCTCGATATTGAAATTGCGATAGGTTTCGTCGCGCAGGTTGTCTGATACAGCTGTAATGGCATCGCTTTCGTTGATGGAGAAAGCCACTACGGGAGCAAAGGTCTTGTCGCGGCCCACCAGCGTAATATCCGTACCGTGCAGCGTGGTGATGACAGGAATATTTTTCCCCTGCTTTTCCAAGATCTTCTTGGCCAGGTACGCCGCCGATGCATGCGGGATGGCATAATGCACGTGCAGCAGATCGATATCATTATTCACGATCACATCTACCATGGTGCTGGACAGCGCAGTTTCATAAGGCGGGTAATCGAACAGCGGGTAAGCCGCTACGCGCACTTCATGATAAAAAATATTGGCATGAAACTCACTCAGCCTCACAGGCTGCTGGTAGGTAATGAAATGAACCTGGTGTCCTTTGTCGGCCAGCGCTTTTCCCAATTCTGTAGCCAGTACACCGCTGCCGCCAAAAGTAGGATAACAGACAATTCCTATGCGCATAGTTTGCTTTTAAGTGAGGGGTCAAATGTAGGTTGAAAAGTTGACACACACCCCATACCCGCGCACCACTTATCAACCTGTTCGCTTAACTTTAAGCCAAACTAAACGCTCATGAGGTTGAAATTGTTCATTTTCCTGTTAACATTTATTTCTTTCTCGGTCCGCGCCCAAAATGAAGATTCGCTTTTTATCCGCGCCCTTGCCGATGAAATACTGGTAAACGGGCAGGCTTATGAAAACCTGCGGGTGCTGACCAAGCAGGTGGGTCACCGGCTGGCAGGCTCGCCGGGAATGGTGAAAGCCGAAGCGTGGGGAGCAACAGCCCTGAAACAAGCCGGTGCCGAAAAAGTGTGGCTGCAGCAGTGTATGGTGCCCCACTGGGTGCGCGGCGGAAAAGATGAGGCGCATATAGTGGATGCGCAGAAAAAAAATCCCCGCCTTGATGTGCTGGCCCTCGGCAATTCAGTAGGCACTGGCCCCAAAGGTGTGTCTGCGCCGGTTGTACTCATCCATTCATTCGAGGAACTGGAACAACGAAAAGATGAAGTGAAAGGAAAAATTGTGTTTTATAACTATCGCTTTAATGAAAAACTGGTGCGCACCTTCCAGGCTTATAGCGATGCGGTACGTTATCGCGGACAAGGTCCCAGCCGCGCAGCAAAATATGGCGCCGTTGGCGTGATCGTTCGCTCTATGAGTCACGCGGCCGACAACATTCCGCATACCGGCTCTACCAACTACAACGATTCATTTCCGAAGATTCCCGCAGTAGCCATCGGCCTGCGCGACGCCGATCAATTAGCTGACCTGGTATCGAAGGAGAAAGAGGTGAAAGTGTTTTTCAAAACACTCGCCAAACAACTGCCTGATACCATCGGGCATAATGTGATTGGTGAAATAAGAGGCACTGAATTTCCCGACGAGATCATCACTATTGGCGGGCACCTCGACAGCTGGGATGTGGGCGAAGGCGCGCACGATGATGGCAGCGGTTGCGTGCAAAGCATCGAAGTGTTGCGCGCATTAAAGGCAATAGGATACAAACCCAAAAGAACTATTCGCGTGGTGTTATTTGCCAATGAAGAAAATGGCCTGCGCGGTGGCAACAAATATGCCGAAGAAGCGAAGGCGAAGAACGAAAAACATTATTTTGCTGTTGAAAGCGACGCCGGCGGTTTCACTCCCCGCGGTTTTGGTTTTACCATGCGCCCCGAACAACTGGAGAAAGTAAAAAAATGGGCGCCCCTCTTCCTTCCCTATGGTGTGTATGAACTGAGTATGGGCGGCGGCGGTGCTGATATTGGTCCTTTGCAACGCACATTTGGCACACCACTCGCCGGACTGCAACCCGATTCACAACGTTACTTCGATATACATCATGCGCGCAGCGACGTGTTTGAAGCAGTAAATAAGAGAGAGCTGCTACTGGGAGCGTTGAATATGGCCGCCTTAGTATACCTGGTGGATAAATATGGACTGTGAGAATATTGAATGAGGAATTTGAACAAGGAAGGTGAATGTTGAATGAATTTTCATCTATATGAAAAAGATATTGTTTATAGTAGTCGGGGTGGTGGCGTTGGGCTCTGCCATTTTTTTGTGGTGGAAATTTTATTTTGTTTTTGGGGAAGGGGTGAAGTCGGGGCATTTGAATTATGTGGTGTTGAAAGGTGATGTGTGGAAGACTTATGAGGGCAAGCTGATACAGGAGGGGATAAGGCCGGGCATTCAGTCGTATGAGTTTGAGTTTTCGGTGGTGGATAAGGCGCTGGCGGAAAAATTAATGGCAAACAGCGGAAAAGTATTTGACCTGCACTATAAGGAATATCATGGCGTGGTGCCGTGGAGAGGGAATACGAGGTATATAGTAGATAGTATAGTGACGATGAAGTGAAGCAATCAATTTATCCTAACAAACAAAATATTGCCGGCTTCTTATGAATGTCCGGCATATTTTTTTTCCATTCTCCAATACTTTTCGTCTGCACCCACTCGTCGGTGCCTGTCAAGTCCACTGCTACGCACAGCCTGGTGCCTGGCTTGCATACTTTCACCAATGCCTGCATCAGCTGGTTGTTGCGATAAGGAGTTTCGATAAATACCTGCGTGCATTTTTTCCGGGAACTCTCTTCCTCCAAATCTCTTATTTTCTTATCCCTTGCGCCTGATTCGATGGGCAGGTAGCCGTGAAATTGAAATTGCTGACCATTCAGTCCGCTGGCCATCAGCGCGAGCAGGATGGAGCTGGGGCCTACCAGCGGCTTTACAGTGGCACCTGCTTCATGTGCAGCTTGCACCAGGAACTGACCGGGGTCGGCAATGCCCGGGCAACCGGCTTCGCTCACAATGCCGATATTTTTTCCCTGTTGAATAAAACCTTTGAAGGCGGGAACGGATTGTTGTCCGTTTTTTTTCATGGTGACCCAGGTATAATCGTCAATCACCATTTCTTTCCAGAGTTTCTTGAAGTATCGCCGCGTGGTTCTTTCATCTTCCACAAAAAATACCTGGCATTGCTTTATGGCATCCAGCACATAGGGTGGAATGGTTTCCGGGGCCGATTCATCAAGCACAGTGGGGATGAGATATATGGTACTGTTTGGCATAAGTTCCGCGGTCAAACGCGCCCTTTTTCCTGGTGATACAAACTGATTGTGGCCGCCACCACCGCATAAGCAGGAGCCAGTATCCATCCCACAATCGGCAGCAGGTGCATCAGGTAAAAGACCATGCCATTGCCGATGGCCAATCCTTTATGGCGGCTGATGAAGGCGATGCTTTCGCTGGGAGAAAGTTTATGGCGCTCGCAACTGTAGTCGAGCATGGAGAAGCCATAGTAATAACATTCGATGAAAAGTCCTATCAGCGGCGTTATCCAGCCTGCAACGGGAAACAGTGACAGTATCAGCAATGAAATGGTATATACCGTTTGCCACAACGTGTTGCGAAGCGCCAGCTTTACGCCGCGCGCAATGTCCTTCATAAACTGTTTCCAGCTGAAGGAAAAATCTTTTCCTTCTATAATCGACTCGGTCTTTTCGCTCAGGTATGCAAACAGCGGCGAGCCGATGATGAGAAAAAGATATTTGAACAGCGAAAAATAAAAAAACACCATCAGCAACCTCAGCATCAGTTCACCCATCATAAAGAAAAAGCTCAGCAGCGCATTTCCCGAGCGCTGCAGCCATTTGTCTATGCCCAGGCTGTGCGTAAGATAGGAAATGACTTCATCGGACGATGTCCAGAAGAAGTACATACCTATTACGAACAGGATCATATAAAATATACCTGGCAGTATGATCCATTTCCATAACCGGTACTTACTGATGAACTGGTGAGCCCTGAAATATGATTCAATGGCAATAACGATTTCTTTCAGCAAGTGTTATAAATTTACCAAACTTAATAAAAAATTATTGTTGAGCGTGCGCATGGATAAGCTGCCACCCGGGTTCTATAACCGAGATGATGTATTAAAAATTGCGCGGGAATTGATCGGAAAAATTCTCGTTACACATTTTGGCGGCCATCTTACCGCAGGCCGCATAGTGGAGACTGAAGCTTACCGCGGAGAGGTTGACAGGGCATCGCATGCGTATGGTGGCCGCAGAACAAAACGCACCGAAGTGATGTATGGCGACGCCGGCACTGCGTATGTGTACCTTTGCTATGGTATCCATCATTTGTTTAATGTGGTGACCAACCGCCGCGATATTCCGCACGCTATTTTGATAAGAGGCGTGGAGCCACTGCACGGCATCGACACCATGCTGCGAAGAACCGGCAAAAAGAGGCCTGACTACACGCTCACACGAGGTCCGGGCAATGTGTCGAAAGCACTGGGCATTTACACACAGCATACCGGCTGGAGCCTGCACAGCGATGAACTGTTTATTGCGTCGGATGGATTTGTGCCACCAAAGAAAAATATTGCTGCCACGCCGCGGATTGGGGTTGACTATGCGGGCGAAGATGCCGCTCTTCCATATCGCTTTATACTGCGGGATAATCCGTATGTTAGTGGCAAAAAAGTTTAACCTTTAACGTCTATCATACAGTAACCAGTTGAAAACATCCACCCGATTATTTCGCGATCGCATTGGCCTGGCTGCAGGCATTGCGTTATTTATACTTTTCCAATTAGTCAATCCTTTCAACGTTGACCAGCGCGCCGTGAATGTGCTCGCGGTGGCAGCCCTCATGATCACCTGGTGGGTTACTGAAGCATTGCCGATGCCGGTGGTGGCGCTTGTTCCCATTATATTGTTTCCGATTATGAACGTGCAGCCCATCGGGCAGGTGGCGAGCAGCTATGCCGAGCCCAATATTTATTTGTTCATGGGTGGATTTATGCTGGGACTGGCCATAGAAAAATGGGGTTTACACAAACGCATTGCGCTGAGTATAGTGAATGTTACCGGCACCAGTGGCAATCGAATCATATTGGGATTTATTCTAGCCACCGGCCTGCTGAGCATGTGGCTGAGCAATACAGCCACCACCATGATGATGTACCCCATTGCTGCATCGGTGATCACCGTGATCAGCGATAATCATAATGGCAAAGCGCGTCTCGATAATTTCGCGCTCACGCTGATGCTGGCCATTGCTTATTCAGCCAACTTTGGAGGTATATCAACCATTATCGGCACGCCGCCTAATGTGGCCTTCACCGGCATTATAGAAAAAACATTCGACTACTCATTCGGCTTCCTGAACTGGATGCTCATCTGCACACCCATCGCTTTGCTGCTGTTGTTGTCGCTGCATGTGGTAATGACGCGTTTTCTTTATCCTAACCATATGCCTGCTGATGCACAAACACGCATGGTGATCAGGGATGAGCTGAAGCACCTGGGACCTATGAGCACGCAGGAGAAAAGAGTACTGATCATTTTTGTCGGCACCGCATTGTTCTGGATATGCCGGGAATTGATCAATAAAATTCCCGGCATAAAGCTTAATGATACCATCATCGCTTTGATGGGCGCACTGGCGTTGTTCATTTGTCCTGTTGGTGGCGAAGGCAGCAAAGAAGGAAAAAAGATTCTTGAATGGAGCGATACCACCAGGATGGCCTGGGGCATATTGCTGTTGTTTGGCGGTGGCATTGCGCTGGCTGGCGCGCTGCAAGATGTGGGGCTGATTCAAATGCTGGGAGAATGGATTGCACAATACAGCAGCAGCGGTTTCTGGCTGGTAGTTATTATCACCTTCGTGTCTATCTTCATCAGCGAACTGATGAGCAATATTGCGCAGGTGCTGGTATTTACGCCCGTAATTGCTGGCATTGCCAATGCTATGGGACTAAACCCTGTATTGCTGGGATTGCCCATGTGCCTGGGCGCCAGCTGTGCCAGCATGATGCCGATGGGTACGCCGCCCAATGCCATTGTGTTTGCCAGTGGTTATATACGGCTGAACCAGTTTATGAAAACCGGTTTTGTGATGAACATTGTTGCAGGCATACTCATCAGCCTGTTTTGCTGGTATCTCGTTCCGTTGTTGTTTAAGCTGACGCTCTAGAATGTCGGACAAGGAATGCCTTTGCTGCCTGGCGGACGTTTGATATAGATAAGCGATATTTCTATACCGCCGCGGCTTTGCGAAGCTGTCTTAAGACTTGAAATATTTACATCGTAAGATGCGCCGATGCGGAAGCCGCCAAATTCAAGTCCCAGGTAAGGGATGAGGGCATCGTTCACATTGTTGAAACGGGTCCAGAGGCCCGCATAAAAGTTAGTGGGATTTTCTTCGTCCTGGTTCATCAGAAAACCAACTGCGCCGCCTGCTACTACATTACTCGCGCCTGACTGCCTGCTAAACAACCCGCTGAGATAAATAGTGCGCGAATAGTCGCCCAGGGGAATAGCGCCACCCGCATGGGCAGTGATGCGCGGGTTGAGGGTGTAAAAAATATCGCCGGCAAAAGATTCTTTGGGTTTATTGATATGGTAGGCTGAAATGCCGATGTAGTAGTTGTTGTAACCATCGGAAGAGCCGTTGTACAGCACACCGGCTGACACATCGAAATAGCTGAGGTTCAGCACCTGGTTGTCCACCGCTTCGCCGCTCACGCCTGTCCAGCCACCAAACTGGTCCAGTTCGCTTTCGAAATGCAGGCGGGTGCCGTCGAGGCGTTTGGTATTGTAGCTGCCCTGGAAGCCTATACCGATCTGGTGCAGGCCATCAACATCCAGGCCTTTATGGTAGGCGGTAGTAACGCTGAGCATATTGGTGGTAAGAATGCCGTTGGCTGTCTTATCGGTCATAGCCAGCACACCCACGCCCCAGGTATCTATTTCAGAAATTCGGTTACGCAAGAGCGGTGCATCGATCGATGCGGTGGAAGTAACAAATGCTTTGCTGATGGCAGGCCATTGATCGCGGTAGTTGCCCGCTATGCGGAAGTCACCATTGAATTTACCAGTCATGGCAGGATTCAAGGTAAGCGGTGATACGAAGAATTGCGAGAAATTGGGATCTTGCGCTGAAGCAGTCTTCACCAGGGAGCAGCCCACGAAAAGTACCACCAATAATTTCCTCATCCGCATAATTTTCAGCATAAGTACCTACAATATACAAAAAATGATGATTCAGTCTGCGGCCATTTACATTTGAACTTTAGCTCCAAATGCCAGGTCGCCCGCATCTCCCAGTCCGGGCACTATATAGCCCTTGGCAGTGAGTTCTTCGTCGATGGCAGCGCACCATATTTTAACTTGTGGCTCACTGCGTTGCACATATTCTATTCCCACGGTACAAGCAATGGCGGTGACGATATGGATTTCGCTGGGGTGACCTTCTGCCCTTAAGTATTGGATGGTCTTCACCAGCGAGGAACCCGTGGCCAGCATGGGATCGGCAATGATCAATACGCGGTTTTCGATATCGGGGCTGCTTATGTAGTCGAGACTAATCTCAAAACTACCGTCGCGGTTATGTTTGCGGTATGCGGAAATGAATGCATTATCAGCTTTATCGAAATAATTCAGTAATCCCTGGTGCAGGGGTATGCCCGCTCTTAAAATGGTAGCCAGCACGGGCTGATCGCGCAGCACGCGGCTGGTGGATATGCCCAGCGGGGTGGTAGTTTCTTTTTCAACATACGCCAGTGTACGGCTGATCTCCAGCGCAGCCACTTCCCCGATTCTTTCGAGGTTCCGCCTGAAACGCATACGGTCCTGCTGAATCTGCACATCGCGTAATTCACAGACCCAGTCAGAAACCAAAGAATATTTTTCGCTTAAATTGATTACCATGCGCTTAGTTTTGGAGTTTAAAGGCGATAGTTGAAATTTGGTGGACAAATCTATTCTTTAATATTCATTTTTGAAACCCGAAATCCAAATAACATGGTATATCGCGCGATAGGTGTAAACAGCGGCAGTGCCCTTGAGGGACTGGACATAATATTTGCAGAAATTCACGAAAGCGGGGGAAAATGGACCTTTGAACTGAAGGCCGGTGGTTGCTACCCGTATTCTGAAGAATGGGTGGCAAAAATCCGCAAAGCCGCGTCGCTATCAGCCTCTGATTACCTTACACTGCACGCTCAATTCGGCGATTATATCGGGCAGGAAATAAATCGCTTTATAGAAGCGAACGGCCTGCATTACCAGGTACAGCTGATTACTTCGCACGGACATACCATCTTTCACCGCCCCGCCGATAAAGTGAGCGCGCAATTGGGCGATGGCGCTGCCATTGCCGCGGCCACCGGCATCAACGTGGTAAGCAACCTGCGCTCGATGGATGTGGCGCTCGGCGGAATGGGCAAGCCGATTTTTCCTATAGGAGAAAAATTATTGTTTAGCGATTATGACTGCTTCCTCAATATCGGAACACATGCATTTCTCAGCTGTCATACACCGGAAGGGTTAATAGCCTATGATATTTGTCCTTCCAATAAAGTGCTGAATATGCTGGCCGCAAAAGCCGGCGCCAGGTATGATGAAGACGGAAAAATAGCAGCGGGAGGCAAGGTGTTGCCGAATTTGCTGAAGATATTAAACGAATTGGAGTATTACCGTCTCCCCTACCCGAAAAACCTGGCTACTGATTTTGGCACCGGCGTTATTCAACCGCTTCTGCGCGGCGGCAGCACAGCCGATTTGTTGAGCACATATGTAGAACATATAGCCATACAAACCGCTCATGCACTAAAGCAAATTCCCTCGGCCTCCAGGTTGCTTATCACTGGCGGCAGCGCCAACAACAGTTTCCTGGTGAGCCGTATTAAAGCCGCGCTGGAAGGAACCGGCATAGAGGCGGTGGTACCCGATAAAAACATTATCGATTACAAAGAAGCGCTCATCACAGCATTGATCGGGCTGCTGCGATGGCGCGAAGAGAACAATACCTTTGCTGCGTATACCGGCGCGTCGCGGAATAGTATTGGCGGCGCGGTGTGGATAGGGCAGGAGTATTGAATATTGAATTTGAAATTGAAATTGAATTTGAATCAGAGTTTTTGGAGTTTGAAGGTTTGATTGCTTGTTTTTAGGAGATAGAGGCCGGGTTTGAGGGTTTGTAAATGCAGGGTGCCATTGGTAGTAATTGTTTGCATAACGACACGGCCTGACAAGTCGGTGATGGTGACGGGTTGCGTGCCCGCGATGCCGGAAAGGGTCAGGCGGTCGGTGAATGGGTTAGGGTATATGCGGATGTTGTTTTCATTTTCAAAATAGAAATTGGTAAGTGAAGAACTGGTGCGGCTGCCGGAGGTGGTGGTAGCCACTACACGGTAATACGATTTACCGGTTAAGGGTTGAAGATCTTCCAGCGTGTGTAAAATATTTCCTGCGTTGTTATTAATCCTGATGTCGCCGGGCACGGTCTGCCATTGCACACCGTCCAGCGAACGCTCTACGTTGAAGGATACGTCTTTCAGTTCAGTGGGCGTTTTCCATTGAATGAGCGCTGTATTCCTATGCGTACGCGTGGTGGTGAATGAAAGAAAATGATTGGGTAAAAGCGTCTCCTGGTAATACACGGTCACGCGCACATGGTCGATGTGCACGATAGGGATCAGTGCCAGGACGCCGCCGAGAATGCCGGAGATATGCGCTGAGATAGCAACACCAAAACCTGGATCGTTGACCTGTGCCGAGGTCCAGGCGACGTTCCAGATGTCGGTTTCGCCACCATAAGTATGATAGCTTTCATTCTTGGTCCAGTCTTCGCTTTTGGCCTTGTTGTCACCAACCACCGAGCCGCCGCTCACCAGTCTTACCTGGTGATCTTTCACATAAGCAAGACCAATAAGACCCAATAAGCTTCCGATATTGGTGGCTGATTTTTCCACCTCCACTTTAATACCACAGATAATAGCGGGATCAGGAATGTTGAAATTAAAATTGGTGACCCGCAGGTATTCGGTATTTCCCTGGAACAACTGGAGCAGTCCTGTGGATGTAGCGGAACTATTATCGGATGTCAGCGCGTAGTGGGGATTTGAAAAACTAAAACCGCTACCGGCAAAGGGTACGCTTGCTGCTGTGGAACCACTTTTCGGTCCTGTATTTTCACATTGAGAATACACTGAAGCAACGTTGGCCAATAAAAACAAGAGTACGAACAACTCTTTTTTCAATAAGGTAATGGACATGGCAAGTAGGTTTGGGTTTGGATGGTTACTGATTAGCGGTGTTCTAAATTAAGATGAATAACTAACGGTCACCACTAAAAATTATAAAATTTAGTGTGAGCAACCGAAAATTTGATTTGTGTTAAGTTTGAAGTTGAAACTTTTACCCAATCAATTGATGAGAAATTTTCTAAAAAATGGAAGAAATCCAACGGTGGTACAACCTAAATGCCTAAAACGTTTTTTAGCCGTCCATACCCTGACTTACTAACGGGCACCTGTGCCCCATTGGTGAGCAGGGCTACGAAGTTTTCTTTTTCGTATGGCTCAATCCTTGTGATGCGTTGTACGTGTACAATATAGGAGCGATGTGTGCGCACAAATACCTGTGCATCGAGCGTATCCTCAAAATGCGTCATGGTTTTGTTTTTGAGGAATGCGCCTTCTTTGGTATGAATCTTTACATAATCGTCGGCGGCTTCGAGGTAGTAGATATCATCAACCGGAATGATCTTGATCTTGCTGCCAATCTTCACTACCACGCGCTGGTTTTGATTGGGCTGGCGTGAAGCGGTTTCCAAAAGCGGTTTTGTTGCTTCAGCAGTTTGTTTCCCTTGCTGTTCACGCCAGCGGGCAATGGCTTTATCAAAACGTTCCTGGTTGAATGGCTTCAGCAGGTAATCCACTGCGTGATTTTCAAAAGCCTTGATGGCATATTCATCAAAAGCCGTGGTGAAAATAACGGCGGGCGGCTGCTCTATCAGTTCCAGCATTTCAAAACCATTGATCTTGGGCATTTGTATGTCCAGGAAAATAAGATCGGGACGATGCTGCATGATCGCTTTTATACCTTCAAAGCCGTCATTGCATTCCTGCACCAGTGCAATCTGGGGATGGTGCTGCAGGTATTCTTTAATGATGGAGCGTGCCAGTGGTTCATCGTCTATAATTATTGTCCTGATCATGCCTGTGGTATCTTTATGGTAGTTGTAAACAAATTATTTTCTGCCGATGTGCTCAGCAAATCGTTCCGGTAAAACAACAAATACAACCTTCTCTGCACCGAACTCAAACCAAAACCCGTTCCCTGTCTTGGCGAAGAGGTTTCGGGATCGAAGGGGTTTTGCACAGTCACAGTAAGATATCCTTCCGACACTGTGGCTTCCACCCTGATGGTAACTGCTTCGGTGGTGTCGTACAAGCCAAATTTAATGGCATTTTCCACCACGGGCTGCAACAACATGTGCGGTATGCGGCACGCATTGCATTCATCGCTGCTGATGATCTCGGTCTGCAGGCGGTAGCCGAAGCGCACTTTTTCAATTTCAAGATACAATTGCAGGTGGTCCAGTTCTTCGCCAAAACTGGTCCACTGGTTTTCTTCCTTTCTCAATGTGCCGCGCAGAAAATCGGAAAGCTGCTGAATCATTTTGCGCGATTGGGCGGGTTGTGAGTTTACTAGCGCGCTGATGCTGTTTAAACTATTAAATAAAAAATGTGGTTGAAGTTGGCGCCTCAGGTTATACAACTCCGCTTCGCGCGCCAGTTTTTCAGCAGCTGCCTTGCGTTCTTCCGATTCTTTCTGTTCTTCCAGTGTATACCAGAGCTCGCTCATCAGCGAAATGCAGCCGGTCACCAGCAATGCAATGTTAAAACGGATGGGCATGGAGTTGTCGAAAAACGCAAAGTACACTTCATCATACAACTTCATTATTGCGCCGATTCCATATCGGACAACTCCGGCCCATAAGCCGCTCATGGCTATACAAACAACTAATATGTGCAGGTACTTTCCCTTGCGCGGGCGGTAATATTTGATATTATTACTCATCAGCAGCGTGATGGCCGCCAGCAGGCTGTTGGTGAGCAGCATATCAATCAGGGCACTGTCCCAGCTGAGCCCCCAGTTGTAGAGCATCACCACGTACATCAATGCCCAGGCCAGCCAGCTGCCCGCGAAAATCAGTTTGTTTTTTGCCGTTGCCAGTGGAAAGGATGACACGATAGTTGGTTTAGAACAGTTGCAAATATTTGTGTGTAATGTTCTGCTTTATATGTTCAGCTTTTTTATGAACCGTTTGAATATACATATCGGCATTGTCTGTTTCCTGCACCCTGGCATACAACTCCGCACCGTCGATCAGTGCTGATATGCGGTACAGTTCACTTACATTTACAAACTGCCACTGCACCAGGTGTTGCTTCTGGTTCAGGAACGATTCCTGTTCTTGCTTTCCAATGGCTATTGCTTTTTCAAAGGCTGTGTCGGCATCATCTGCTTCTATCAGCCTTAGTTGCTCATCAAACTGTGGCGTATGGTCGCCATTGCCGCACACAATTCTGTACACAATTTTTGCCAGAAACCAACTCATAACTTGATAGATTAAATTTGTGATCTGATGAGAAACTATCTCAGTAACTTTTTATTTCAATTCCTCCAAACATCACAAAACCTTCCAGCACCAGTATCTTTTCAGGCGACTGCGCTTCGAAGCGCTTACGTTTGTCTTCAATGCCGCCAAAAATGGCTACTGCTTCAGAACGTACCTGCCAGGTAGGTGGTACGATGAGCGTGGCGCCACCGAAAATGTTGACCGATTCAATCACAATCTTTCCTTCAAAGTCGGCCTGCGACAAGTCGAGATCCACGCCCCCAAATACGGAGACGATTTCGCCGCCCTTAAATGTTTTGGAGTAAAGATTTTTTTTCACGGCACCGAAAACGGCGGCCACATCCAGTATATCTTCTTTGTTGCCTTTGGCTGATGCGGCGGCGGCTACATGGGGTGGCTCAAAATTGTCTTCGTCTTCACCTTCTTCCCACCTTCTGCCATGAACCCGGCAAAAGGGTTGGTTGCCTCCCAGGCGCGGGCGAAGCAAGAGTAATAGTCCCACGAGTATGATAGCAGCCGGAATGACAAAATCGCGGAATTCAAAACCTGGCCATATACGGTCGGCCAGGAAAAAGAAGCCGACTGCGCAAAGGATCAGCCAGCCCAGGTCGCGGAAGCGGTTCATGGCGCCGATAAAAAAGCCAACGATGATCAGTATCATCGGCCAGGTAAACAGCCAGCGGGGCAGGGGGTAGCCAAGCTCTCGTAAGATGAGCGCGCCACCTACTATCAGCAGGAGAATTCCTGCCAGCGCGCTGCCCTGGTTCTGGGCCCTTCTCCTTGCTCCTCTTCTCGCCAGTTTCCTCGCTCTTCTCTCTTCGCGCCTTTCCATTCTGTCCATAGTCGTAGATTTTATTTTTACCCAAAACTATAGGCAATAAATCCCTGCGCCAACACCCTACAGGCTGGCGGAGGGAGGAAGTCGGTGAACAGCGGGGAAATGTCGGTGAAAATGGCGTCAGATGCCGTTACTCCTCGACAGCTTACTCCTGATCCTGCTGAGCGTTTCCAATGTCATGCCGAGATAGGAGGCGATGAATTTCAGCGGCACGCGGTTGAGCATATCGCTCTTGGTGGCAATGAAGCGCTTGTATTTGGAGGTGGCTTCGGTGAGACGCGCAATAAAGGCACGCTCTTCCGCATCGCGGTAGTATTGCTGTAATATCTTGCGGCCAACGATATTCACCTCGGGAAAATGTTCGTACATATATTCGAGGTGCTCATAGGTAAGACCCACCAGTTCGCAGTCTTCGATGGCCTGCACATTTTCCACAGAAGGTATCTGCAGGTCGAAACTCGATATGGAGCTTACCAGTTCAGTCTCGCCGGTAATCCAGGTAGTGATTTCTTTGATTCCATCTTTTACATAACCGCGCAGAATGCCGCGCTTCACATAATAAATGGCATGGCAGATTTCGCCGGCAGTCACCAGCATCTCGCCCTTGCGCAGGCGATGCGGGAAACTATGCTCGTTGGCATATTCTTCGGCGGCGGCACTGAGGTTGGGGTAAATGGTTTTAGCAAGAGTAACAAAGGGGGATTCCTTTGTTTCGGGCTTAGACATCCATTGACCTGTAGTAGGTAGATTGATAGATGACATAGAGACGATTCAGATTCAGGGTTTACAAATCAGGGTTATATTCAAAAACCAGGGTGGCGGAGAAGGATAATGATTCTGGTCTATGGCACTTCAAAGGAAAGCCTAAGCGGCTGAGAGATATTTTTAAAGATATAAAGAATTATTTAAGATCAATACTAATCGGCTCATCTTTTTGGTTCTGGGAAAATTAAATGATCGCAGACAAGCAACATAGTTTCAGTCCGTCTTTCTTTATGATCGGTTAGCCCTTATGGTTAACCGTCGCGTTTACGCGCTCGATAATGCTGAAACTATCGCCGTCGAATAGCCCCAGGTCGCTCAGCTTGAGGTGGGGGATCACCAGCAGGGCCATAAACGACAGTGTCATAAAGGGGGCAGAAAGTTGGGAGCCCAGCGATTTGGCCATAGCATCGATGGCCGTATAGGCCTCTGCCGTCTTATAACCGTCTTCCGCACTCATCAGTCCGGCTACGGGAAGGGCCAGCACCATTGAGGCCTGCGGCCCTACGCAGCTGACACCACCCTTATGATCGATCACCAGGTTTACCGCGGCGGCAATATCCTCATCCCTTACGCCAACGGCTACTATGTTATGGCTGTCGTGCGCCACCGAAGAAGCAATTGCCCCCGATTTCAAGCCAAAATTTTTTATGAAAGCAACCGCCGGCGCGGCCGGAAAATACCTGTTTACCACGACTATCTTCAGAATGTCTTTCGAAGTATCGCTCACGATTAACCCATTCTGCACCGTGGGTGTCACCCGCAGTTTGTTGGTGATCAGCTGCCCGTCCAGCGCTTCTATCACGTTCATTTCCGTCCTGTCGTTGCCAGGCACGTGCAGGTCATGGGCCTTTATGGGGGTGCAACGGAAATTATTGATCTCGCCCGCACGTTTTGTTTCGATAAGCGATCGCCCGTTTTCAGCAACCAGTTCACCACTGATCCAGGTTTGCTTTACACTGAATTTTTCCAGGTCGTTCACCACCACAAAATCGGCGCTGTCGCCCACGCGCAGCAGGCCCACATCAAGACCATAATGTAATACCGGGTTTACGCAGGCGGCGTTTAATACTTTGTACAGATCGATACCTCTCGCTACGGCACGTGCGCAAAGCTGGTTGATATGACCAGCCACAAGACTATCGGGATGTTTGTCATCGCTGCAGAAAAGTATATGATCGGGATAATCGTGCAGCAGATCAATAAGGGCGTCGAAATTGCGGGCTGCGCTTCCTTCGCGAATGATGATCTTCATGCCATAGCGCAACTTGTCCAGCGCTTCTTCGCGGGTAAAACATTCGTGGTCGGTGCTGATCACTACTTCGCCTTCGGCGCCATTGGCGCGAATATATTGCGCCGCTTTTTCACCCATCAGTCCCGGCGCATGCCCATCAATGGGTTTGCCTGCGCGGCGGGCCGCCTCAATTTTTTTCATCACTTCCGGGTCTTTGAACAGCACACCCGGGAAGTTCATCATCTCGCTCAGGTATTTGATTTCGGGTTTTTGTAAAAGCGTCGCCACTTCTCCGGCATCCAGGGTAGCCCCGGCCGATTCGAAGGTGGTGGCGGGTACGCAACTGGGCGCTCCGAAATAAAAATGAAAGGGTACTGTTTTTCCATTCTCAATCATATATTCCACCCCTTTCATACCACAAACATTGGCAATTTCATGAGGGTCGCTAATGGTGGCCACGGTGCCATGCACAACCGCCAGGCGGGCAAATTCGGAGGGCACCAGCATGGAGCTTTCGATATGCACGTGGCTGTCAATAAAGCCCGGTAGTATATAGTGCCCCGTGGAGGGTATGGGGTGTAGTGTTGGGGAAATGGCCGTAATGCGGCCATTGTCGAAATCGATGGTGGCCGGATAAATCTTTTTTGACCAGATATCTACATAGTTTCCGCTGATGCTGGGCATAGTTCAATTGATTATGAAGGACATTGGGTATTCCCCATTGAGATACAACCGGTAGCAAGTGCTTTACATCTTTATCCGGTTGCCCATAAAATTAGCCCTAAATTTGGGCCGTCATTGAAAAGTTTATCGTCGGCCTGTAATTTTTTGAGGCACCGGTTCACTAACTTTTGTGACTTTCGAATAAATCATTAACCAAATTAAAAAGTAACCAATGAAATCCTTACGTATTGCTATGGCGGCTGCCTTCGTTTTAGTGGCCGGTCTTACGCAGGCTCAGACTGCAGACGAAATTATCAGCAAGCATATTCAAGCAATTGGTGGCAAAGAAAAGATCGCCGCCATCAAAACTCTCTATACTGAGTACGACATCGACGTGATGGGCCAGCAGGCGCCGGGCATCACCTATATCCTCACCGGGAAAGGCTATCGCAATGAAATGGATTTCGGTGGCCAGAAAATTATCCAGGTGGTTACCGATAAAGGTGGTTGGGCTATTAACCCGATGATGGGCCAGACAAGCCCCGAGCCGCTGCCAGAAGACCAGGTGAAAATGAACAGGTCTAACCTTGAACCAGCAGGTCCCTTGTACGATTATGCCTCCAAAGGTCACAAGGCCGAACTGGCAGGCACTGAAAATGTGGGCGGCGTAAATGCCTTCAAGTTGAAACTGAACACTGCCGAAGGTACTGAAATGATGTTCTACATCGATCCCAACACATACTATATACTGAAGACAGTGGTCAAAGCACAGGTTGATGGCCAGGACATGGAAACCACACTGGTTTATTCAGATTACCAAAAGACAGACTACGGCTATGTGACCGCCAATACTACCGAGCTGAACCTGCCACAGGGCTTCACACTTACCATCAAAAACAGGAAAGTGGAAGTGAATAAAGAAATTGATCCGAAAGTGTTTGAAATGCAGTAAACCCTGAACGGACTTACGGTTTCGGGTTTCGGGTTTGGAGTTTCGGGTACTTTAATGCGAGCTTCGTTCCTGGTTTTTGGGATTTGTATATGATACTGCCGTTTTAAATTGCAGTAGCGACCCAGGAATTGGAAACGGATCTCGAAATAAAGAATTCGAAACTCCAAACACGAAACCCGAAACTTTTTTATATGCCTGATACAAAAAGAATCCTCACCAGCGTACTCTTACTCTTTCTCTTCTTCAGCGTTCATGCGCAGCTAACCGTAAATACTGTTGGTAAAGAGCCCACAGTGGGTAAGTCAACCTGGGTGGGTTACAAGGCAAAGGAAGGCGAATGGATTTTTCAGTCTTTCACGCAGGCAATTATTAAGACCACTTACAAGCCCGCTGACTATAAAACGGGTGAGCAAATTTCTGATGCGGTTATTGCGAAGCCAGCCTCGTTAAATACAAAAATTACAGGTGGAGTTTCGCAGACGGTGGAATGGGACAACCAGGCCAGCGTGGTCATTCAGCGCGAAAGATTTTATTACCGCATTGGCCGGGAGGTGAAGGTGAAGAACGCTGCCTATTTTGCCGAAGGGGAACATCGCGGTTTTCGGTTTCAGCTGAGCGATGGCGAACAGATTTTTGGTGGCGGCGGGAGAGCGCTGCCGCAAAACCGTCGTGGGTACCGTTTCAACCTGTATAATAATCCTGTTTATGGATATGGGTTAGGTGCGGACAACCTCAACTTCTCGGTGCCTTTCATCATTTCCTCCAATGGATATGGTATTTTCTTCGACAATCCCAGCAAAGGATATATCGATATTGGCCTCACCGACAAAAATGTGCTGGAGGCTGCTTTTGTAAGCGGCGAGCTGACCTTTTACGTGATTTTCGGGAAGAATCTGGATGAGATCATGAAAAATTATACGGCGCTTACGGGGCGTCAGCCACTGCCGCCGCGCTGGGCGCTGGGCAATTTTGTGTCGCGCTTTGGTTACCGCAGCGAGGCGCAGGTAAAAGAAGTGGTGGAAAAAATGAAGGCCGAAAAATTCCCGATGGATGGGCTCATCTTCGACCTGTTCTGGTTTGGCGATAGTATAAAAGGGACACTCGGCAACCTCGACTGGCTGAACACAGAAAAATGGCCCAACCCGAAAGCGATGATTGAAGGATTCAGAAATAATTATAAACTGAAATCTATCCTGATTACGGAGCCATTTTTTCTTCGCAAGACAAAAACTTTTGAAGAGGCAAAGCCATATCTCGCCACTGATGCGTCGGGGCAGCCATATATGCTCAGCGATTTTTATTTTGGAGTGGGCGGACTGCTGGATGTATTTCAGAAAAAATCGCAGGACTGGATCTGGAAATACTACAGGAAACAAATCGGTAACGGTGTGGCCGGCTGGTGGGTTGACCTGGGTGAGCCGGAAAAGCATCCGCAGGATATGGTGCACAACCTGAAAGATTACGGCGTGGCGCGACCAATGAAAGCCGATGAAGTGCATAATTTGTATGGTCATTACTGGAGCAGAATGTTGTATGAGAAATATGCGTCCGATTATCCCTCGGTGCGTCTGTTTCATTTGAACCGCGCAGGTTTTGCAGGCAGTCAGCGCTATAGTGTATTTCCCTGGACGGGCGATGTGGCGCGCAACTGGAGCGGTTTAAAATCGCAGCCATTGGTGATGCTGGGTATGAGTGTGAGCGGCCTGCCCTATGTGCATTCCGATGCCGGCGGTTTTGCCATGGCCGACAATGCTGATCCTGAACTATACACGCGCTGGTTGCAGTTTGCAGCCTTTACACCCGTATTTCGTCCGCACGGCACTGCGCTGGAAGACCTGGATCCTTCTATCAAGAGCATTCCTTCGGAACCTGCGCTCTGGGACGAGCCAACAAGAACTATTGTTCGGAATTATATTAACCTGCGTTATCAATTCTTACCTTACAACTATACGCTCACCTACGAGCAGGCTGTGTTTGGCCGCCCGCTGATGCGCCCGATGTATTATTACAATTTCAGCGACAGCGCAGCCTATAAAGCCGAAGACCAGTATTTCTGGGGAGAAAATATCGTGGTGGCACCTGTGACTTCCGCCGGCGCTACAGCGCGCATGGTTTATTTGCCAAAAGGAAAATGGTATAGCTATATTGACAATGCCATCACCGAAGGCGGCCAAAATGTAAACGTGAACGTTGATATTAAGAACATCACAGTTTATGTAAAGGAAGGTAGTTTTATCCCGCTCTGGATTACCAAAGAACCCGTTAGTTCTACAGAAGAATACGATACAAAGGAAATCACTATTCGCTATTATCCATCCTCCCAGACCAGCACTTATGTATGGTTTGATGATGATGGCAACACCACTAAAACACTTGAAAAAGCCGACTATGAATTGGTGACTTTCAAAGGCATTGCGCGCGGAAATGCCATCACCATTGAAATTACTACCAACAATCCCAACAATTACAGCCGCCGCAGCAAGCGGAAGTTCCGCATCGAGATTGCTGGCTCGGGTATAGCGCCCGATGTGGCCGTAAATGGCAAGCATTTGCCTGCAAGCGCATTGGGTAAACAGCGTGATGCGTTTCAGCAAAAAGAAAATGAATATGTAGTGGTGGAATTCGACGGAAAACCCATGACCGTGGATATCGATAAAAAATGATCATCGAAGAATTACTACGGAATATAACGGTGGAAAAAAATTAACGCGTTGCCTTTCAGCGGAAAAACTTTTTCATAGGGAAATTGCTGTCAAATTACCGGCGTAAAACTCCTATCTGGATAAAATGAGTTTGGCACGGGGCGTGCATTTATAGGGATAAAAATTCGTCCCTATGAAGAAGACCATTCTACTTAGCTTATTGATGCAAATGGCCGTTTACGGACTCATCTACCTGATAGCCTAAACCGTCGCATCAGAGTTGATTGATCGTGCTTTGCAGAGATAGAAAGGCCCGGCGTTCGTGAGGATGCCGGGCTTTTAATTTTATTGAGATGTTGCGGATGGAGCGCGGATCTTATCTCGGATTTGCCGTTTTACGCGGATTGCACGGATGATGTGATGTTACTATGATTGTTCTTTGTCCAGGAGATCGGGGCGGCGCTCGGTGGTGCGTTTGAGGGCTTGCTCATAGCGCCACTCTTCAATTTTTTTGAGGTCGCCGCTCAACAGGATATCCGGCACTTTCCAGCCGCGGAAATCGGCTGGACGAGTGTAGACGGGAGGCGCCAGCAGGTTGTCCTGGAAGGAATCCATGAGGGCCGAAGTTTCGTCGTTTAATACGCCGGGTAATAATCTTCCTACTGCGTCAACCACCACGGCTGCGGCCAGCTCACCACCGCTTAAAACATAATCGCCGATAGAAATTTCTTTGGTGACGAAGTGTTCGCGTATGCGTTCATCGATGCCTTTGTAGTGGCCGCAGATAAGCAGCAGATTATTTTTCAATGATAATTGGTTGGCCATCGGCTGCGTAAATCTTTCGCCGTCGGGAGTGAGGTAAATAATTTCGTCGAAGGTTCTTTCTTTCTGCAAGGTTTCTATAGCGTTGGCCAGCGGCTCGCACATCATTACCATGCCTGCACCGCCGCCATATTGGTAATCATCTACCTGGCCGTATTCATTCACAGCCCATTTGCGTAAATGATGCACTTCCACTTCCAGCAATCCCTTTTCGCGCGCGCGTTTCATAATGGAATGAGCAAAGGGGCTTTCCAGTAGTTCGGGTAGTACAGAAATAATGTCGATATGCATGCGGCAAATGTAGGATTGTTTGGGTTTCAGGTGTAGGGTGCAGACTATAGGGTGAGGAAATTGGAAATCGGGCACAATCTTTTACTCAAGAAACTGATCCAGGTCCCTTCGCTGCTTCTTGGTGGGTCTGCCCACTTTGCTAAGGCGTTTGCCAGTGTGGAAACTAGCGGCCTGGAACCGGATGCGTTCTATTTCTTCGGCGGGTGTGATGTCGATATAGTACTTGATGGCTTCGGAATAGGCTACGCGGTTGTGCAGCAGGCCGGCGACTTTGATGCGCCAGCGCTTGGCTTCGGTCTTCACTTCGTATTCGTCGCCTACGTGAACCTGCCTGGAGGCCTTGGCCTGCGTGCCTTCGTATTTCACCTTGCCAGTGTCGCAGGCGGCAGCCGCCAGCGTGCGCGTTTTAAAAAGACGAATGGCCCAGAGGTATTTGTCGAGCCGCAGCTTTTCTTTTTCTGCCATAACTCATCAGTTCATTTCCGCAAAATACTTATGGAAGTAGGGAATGGTCTCGATACCCTTGTAAAAGTTCACCAGGTCAAATTTTTCATTCGGTGAGTGCAGGTTATCGCTGTCCAGCCCAAAACCCATAAACACAATTTTCACGCCTAATTCTTTTTCCAGGATAGAACAGATAGGAATACTTCCGCCACCACGCACGGGGATTGGTTTTTTGCTGAAAGTGGTTTCAATAGCTTTGGCAGCCGCCTGGTAAGCTTTTGAATCGATCGGCGTCATATAGGGTTCGCCACCGTGCAGTTCGAAGGTTTCAACAGTAACGCCGGGCGGAGCAATTTTTTTGAAATGCTCTAATAGCAGCTTTGTTATTTTTTCGGATGATTGATTCGGAACCAGTCGCGCGGAGATTTTTGCGTAAGCTTTCGCTGGTAACACGGTTTTGGAACCTTCGCCGGTATAACCGCCCCAGATGCCGTTGAGTTCGAGCGTGGGACGAATACCTGTTCTTTCGTTGGTGGTAAAACCTTTTTCACCCCAGAGTTCTTTTACGCCCAGTTCCTTTTTGTATTCTTCTTCGTCGAAGGGTGCCTGCGCCATCAGCTTTCGTTCTTCTGGTGTGGCTTCCACTACGTCGTCATAAAAACCGGGTATGGTGATGTGGTTATTTTCATCGTGGCAGCTGGCAATCATTTTCGCGAGCGCTGTAATGGGGTTGGCTACTGCGCCGCCGTACACGCCGCTGTGCAGGTCGCGGTTGGCACCTGTAACTTCCACCTGTATATACGCCAGTCCGCGCACGCCAATATCCATGGAAGGATTTTCCATGCTCAGCATGGCGCTGTCGCTGATCAGGATTACCTCGCATGCCAGCAGGTCTTTGTGCGCGGCAACAAATTTCCCGAGGTTGGGAGAGCCCACTTCTTCTTCACCTTCAATCAGGAATTTGATATTGGTGGGTTGAGAATTTGTTTTGGTTAAAATCTCCAACGCCTTCACGTGCATATAGAATTGCCCTTTGTCGTCGGCCGAGCCGCGCGCAAATATTTTTCCGTCTTTGATCACGGGATCAAACGGACCACTGTTCCATAGTTCCAGCGGGTCGGGTGGCTGCACGTCGTAGTGGCCATATACCAGCACCGTGGGTTTGGAAGGATCAATAATTTTTTCGGCATATACTACGGGATGTCCATCGGTGGGAATAACTTCTGCTTTGCTGGCGCCGGCTTCCAACAAACGCTGCTTCACCATCTCGGCGCATTTTTTCATATCGCCCTTATGTTCACTGTTGGCGCTTACTGAGGGTATGCGCAACATCTCCAGCAATTCGTTCAGAAAACGTTCCTTATTCTTTTCCTGATATTCTTTCCAGGCCTGCATAGTGTGTGTTTTCGGCGAAGATAGCAAGAACCCGCTTACAATCGGTGCTTCTTGTCGCTGAGGATGTCGGTGAGCGTCCATTCCTTTTTCTTTTCGAAAGGATGTCGGCGCACGTTGCAACCGGTTTTGATGCAAATGGGGCATGAAAAGTCGAGGCAGGGATCGGTATGAACAAATAATTCAATGGCGTCGCCGAATTCGTTTCTGATCAGCGTGCCTAAAGCCTCCACTTCGGTATGTGCTTCTCTTACGTTCAGGTACCAGGGCACGGTAAGGTGACAATCTATATGCAGCGTGCTGCCGTATTTGATGATGCGGAAATTGTGCAGGTCGATCCAGTTTTCGCGGCGATGTGTATTCAGTCTCTCAAGCATGCGCGTGAGCAGTTTTTCATCCGCTTCATCCATAATGCCCGCTACCGAACGGCGCAGGATCCGATAGCCGGTATATAAAATAATGAAAGCAAAAATAATGGCCACCACACTGTCAAGCCACACTTTGCCGGTAATGAGTATGAGTGCCAGTCCGACGATTAACCCCACCGTCGACCAGGTATCTGACTGCAGATGCCTTCCGCTCGCGATAAGCGCGAGGGAATTGTTTTTTCTTCCTTTTTTTACCGCAACATATCCTATGATGTAATTGATGAGCGCGGTGGCGGCTACGAGA
Organism: uncultured Chitinophagaceae bacterium; assembly: GCA_937958995.1. Lineage (GTDB taxonomy): Bacteria > Bacteroidota > Bacteroidia > Chitinophagales > Chitinophagaceae > CALCIN01. Next base: position 85,965 of record CALGAP010000006.1, on the reverse strand, counting down.
TAAATGCCGTAATCCAGTTGACGAATGGGAGTGGGGTTGATGAAATTATCAATGGCCTTGTAAACGATCAACAGTCCTGCAATACTGATCAACGTGCCTTCAACGGCAGCTGACAGAAACTCGGCTTTACCATGACCATACGGATGATTCTCGTCGCGGGGTTTGGCGGCCACGTATAAACTGTAGAGACCGATAAAGCCCGCTACCACATTGACGGTGCTTTCGAGCGCATCGGTCAGTATCGCCACGGAATGGGTAAGAATCCAGGCGATCATTTTCAAAATGAACAGCACTACCGCAACGGTGACTACCCATTTTTGAACGCGCAAATTTTGCTGGCCGCTTTCCAATGCAGGCAATTTTGCGCTAAGATAAGATACGGGAAGCGTGGCTGCCTCCCGCATCTGGTTTTTTATCGTACCACGGCAATTTTCTCAGTGAAATGACTTCCCTGGCCAAAGGCATTGGGTATGGAAAGAATATATGTTCCTACAGTAAGTCCGTTGATATTTACCTGCTGCTGGCCGTTCAATACGAGCCTGCGCACCACTTTACCGTTCATGTCCATGATCAGGGCATCCTTGCTTTCGTTGATGCCGTCCATCTTAATGCTGAATTGTCCCTGGTTGGGGTTGGGCCATATCATCACGCTGACCGAAGATTCACCCAGGCCATGCACTGCTTTAATGAGTGAATAATGAGCCCTGTTGTCGAGGTCAACCTGTTTCAGCCTGTAGTAACTGATGCCACCGTAACCATTGGCATCGATGTAGCGATAATTAAGCTGGTGGTTGCTGTTGCCATCAGTTGCCCGCGAGGGCACAAAATCTTTTTCGGTAAAGACGGTTTCATTATCCAGCCTGCGTTCAATATAAAAGCCACGGTTGTATTGTTCGCTCGAGGTTTCCCAGGTAAGATTTACTTTCAGTTGATTCAGGCGCGTCGCATCAAAACGTGTAAGCGTAACAGGTAGTGCGGCAGAAAGAAGGCCGATACCAAACTGGCCGAACTGGCTTAAGTCATTACGTTGTGCATATCCATCGGCTACCATACGTCCCGCACCGCCGTTAGGATTTACCGAAGATCCAGGTGGCACTACCCAGTGGGCCGCATTACTGGACAATTCGGGGCGGGTAAGAATAGTGAATGCATTATCCTGGAGGCCGTCAAATCCGTTCAGGTGTAGTTTCAGGTTGAACTTACCACTCGAAGGTTGTATATCAGGAGAAAAATACCAAACGCCCGCATCGTGAATGCTGGTATAAACTGAGCCACCTTCAGTGACTACCAGGCCCACATCATCTCCTTGTTTAGGTCCGAATGTCGCTCTAAGAAAAAGAACATCTGAAATTGGATCGGCCATTAGGTTATCAAGTTCCGCTATATATACACGCGAACTATCGCCCATTGGAAGAATATAAGTGTTATTTGTCACTGAGTTTATCACCCGGCAAATGCGGCCGCTGAACCAACTTTTGGAGAAATCCTCATTGCCGGGACCGGCTTCTATTGCGTCGTTCCCGGGGTCCATGATTACTATCTCCGTAGAATCTGAGGGGATGTGGACGACACCTTTTGTGAGATTCCAGCGATCGGCAGCTACGTTTCCAAGGACGGTAAGCCCGCCATTATTCACCACAATTTTTCCAACTGAATTCCCACTTTCCAGGATTTGCGGGCCGGTAGCATTGAAGATAAGGGTGCCGTCGCCATGTAAATAATTGATACCCGCGTGATCTACCCAGTCGGAGGAACGTCCATCGCTATGATCGCCAACTGTTATGGTGCCATGATGGATCAGCTCAACATCCGGGGCCAGGTATATGCCACCTTTCAATGTGAGTAGCGCGTCGCGCTGCACATTTATTTTCACTCCACTTTGCACATACATCACTGGCTGGGCCAGCGCCAGGTGGCCAATTGCGAGAAAGGAAAGCGGTAGAAGTATTTTTTTCATAAGCCAGTAAAATAACAAGTTTAAAATTGGACAATTTTTCCTGACCTGCTCACCTCACTTAGTAAACGGCATGGAAACACATAGTGAGAGCGGACGATCTCTGGTAGCTTTTGAAACCGCCCAGGGGCAGCGTGCGGCTAAAAAGCCATGCTGCAGCTTATTGTTTGCACACCACAAAATTAAAAGGGTGCACTTACCATTGACCCCGAGAGATTATGAATATATACCTGCAAATTGCCGGTACCGCTGCCCGTGGTTGCTATAAGCGGGACGGTGGAAGATACGGGCGTTATTGCAGTGGTATACTGTGCATAGTAATAGTCTTCACCGGTTATGGCTATATGGTATCTTCCAGGTAAAGGCTGACTGACGGTGAAATTGCCGCTGCCGCTTTGAATCACGCCTGCGATGCTTACGGTTCCGTAGCAGATGGGAATCATGTTGGAGTTGCCGGTGGAACTGTGCAGCAGTTTGCCTGACCCGTTGATACGGATATTTCCTGTCACATAATGTATAAGAAGAATAATTCAGATCAGACGATCTTTAATAGCCTTTGATACCGCTTCGGTAGCAGAGTGCACATGTAATTTGTCGTAGATCTTTTTGATATAAAAACGTACGGTATCGTGACTGATCTTCAACTGCGCGGCAATCATTTTATAACTATATCCCTGCACCAGCAATTGCAGTATGCTGATTTCTTTTTCGGAGAGATCGGTTTTTTCTTCGTTGGTGGTCACTGCGCGCGGTATCATCTGCAGCACCTTTCGGGCGATGGTGCCCGTCATGGGCGCGCCGCCGGTGAGTACGTTGCGGATGGCGTCGGGAATTTCGATAGAGGCATATCTTTTTAGAATATAACCCGAGGCGCCGGCGCAGATGGCTTTAAAAATATTTTCATTATCATCAAAGACGGTCAGCATGATGATGGGCAGGCTCTCGTTGATGCGGCGAATACGCTTCACAGCCTCCACGCCATTTACCGTAGGCATATCAATATCCATCAGTACCACGTCGGGCTCCAGCTCTTTAATATCGGTTTCCACCGTTTCGGCATTGGGCATGCCGGCGATGAATTCCATATCGTGTTCATCGCTGATCATTGCCTGGATGCTCTGGCGCAAAGCATCGTTGTCGTCGTATAGCAATATTCGCGTCAGCATGTGCTTTGCAATATAGAAAAATGAAATCGTCCCGGCACTACATCATCATGTAGCGGAAGGTTTTACGCGGGCGGCGGCATGCCGGCGGGTAAATAGCCGCCTGATCCAGCGGAAAAGACGGAAATATATTTCCTTATTGAAAAGCTGCGAATCGTGCAGCGCTTTGTAAATCAGGAAAAGACCGATGGGCACCAGCACTGCGGTGGCCAGCCACATACCCGCGGCGGGCTGCAACACATCTTCTTTCACGAATTTTTTACCGAAGTTGTTGAGCAGGAAAAATATCACGAAAAATATCACCGCAAATACTACCGGCGTACCAATACCCCCTTTGCGCACAATGGAACCCAGCGGCGCGCCAATCAGGAACAATACCAGCACGGCTGCAGACATCGTGAATTTTTCATGCCAGGTCATCAGGTGCAGGCGCAAATCTTTCCGGTACACGTTATAGTCGATGGCCATGCCTTCGATAGCATTTTTTAAACTGCCCGCATAACTAATGGTTTGTTCCACCACCTGCCTGCGTATGCTGTCGGGCACCAGGTGTTGAAACGAATCGGCCGCAGCGGGCAGCGGCGGGGCCTTTACGTCTCTCCAGCCTGTGTCGATATATTTCAGTATGGGTAGATAAGGCATCAGTTCGCGCTGGCCGCGCTCGCGGTATTTCACGTCATATCGTTCCAGCGAATCGATGGCCTTGCCGAGCTGGCGCACGCTCAGCATTTCGTAGCGGTCTTTATAGATGCTGTCGGGAGTAAGGTTGAGACCCAGCGAACTCAGGTCGATCATTTTTTTATACTCCTTAAAACCCATGCGTATAAAGTCGGAGTTGGTGCTGTATCGTGCGCCTCTTTCCTCGTTGCGCCACCCATTGATAAGCGTGAGCTCCAAAAATTTTTTGTCTTTACTTACCCGCATAATGCCGCTTTCGGCAACGATGATATTATCCTGCGGGCCTTGTGGATTGCTTTCAAAAATGATTACATCGCGCAGTATGGAATCTTTTTCCTTTTCGGCTACCTTGATGGCATAGCCGGGAATGGTAGTATAAAAAACGCCTTCTTTCAGGTCAAAAGCCGGCTTCTTGTTCACCAGGTCGTAGTGCAGCGTCTTCATCTTGAGCGTGGCTACCGGTATCACGTTATTGTTAAAAAGAAAAGCCAGCGCCGACAGTAATAAGGAAACAATCAGCAGTGGTCGCATGAATCGCAGCAAACCTATACCTGCCGATTTGATCGCCACCAGTTCAAAAGTCTCGCCCAGGTTGCCGAAGGTCATGATCGAAGAAAGCAGGATGGCCAGCGGCAGCGCCATGGGCACCAGCGTTGCACTCAGGTATACGATGAGGCGCAGCATGGTATTGGCATCGATACCTTTTCCCACGTAATCGTCAATCCACAGCCAGAAAAACTGCAGTATCAAAACGAATAAGGTCAGGAAAAAAGTAGCGACAAACGGCCCGATGAAAGACCGGAGGACGAGTATGTCTAGCTTTTTTATCATTTGTTTTTCATAATTCCCCGTTCATCCTTCCCTGTTCTCTCTTCAATCTTCTCTCATATCTTTAGGAGAATGGAAAATAACGCAAAAATACAGCTTTCGGATGCAGAAATGGAGTTGGTGCAGAATGCGGAGATTCTTTTAACAAAGAACAGGATCATCGGGAAGGTGTATGAAATGTTTGGGCAGGTGGCGGAACTGGTGAATTATGGCGTGGGACCTTCGGCAAAAATTTCGAGGGGAGAAAACTACCTGGGATTACCCTGGGTGATGCTGGATTACCCGAGAATATTCAGTAGGCAAGAAGTATTTGCCGTGCGGGTATTTTTCTGGTGGGGAAACTTTTTCAGCGTAACGCTGCATTGCAAGGGCAGCTACCTGCAGCAGCATAAGCAAGACATTTTGGATAACCTGCCGTTGCTGGAGAAATATGGATTTCATGTTTGCATCAGCAATGATGAGTGGCGGCACGAGTTTACGGAAGATAATTATGTGCCGATAGCAACGGTGGGGCAGGCCACATTGAGGGAAATGCTCAATGCGGGTTCGTTTTGTAAATTGTCGGCCAGGATTTCGCTGGAGCAGTGGAGCCGGGTAAAATTATTGCTGGTGGAATTGTATGAGGTGATTTATAATATTACGGGCAATCAGTTGCCGAGCCGGTGAAAAAGATCTTTCACCTGGTAGTCCCAAAGCTGGCTTTGATCTTTCACGTCGCCTTTTTCGGCAAAGTCGCGAATTACGAGTATCGTTTGGTTAGTTACCTCTGATTTTTCAATTCTGAATTCGAAATATTCATCTTTGGGAGCATGCAGCCAGTGAAAGCGGATGAATTTTTCTTCTTCTGCCTCTACAACCTCTGCTTTATCGGTAGCACCATTCCAGGAGAAACTAAACACATTGTCACGCTCGTCAACTTTATCGGCAAACCACTCCTGCAGGCCGGCGGGAGTGCTAAGGAATTCGAACAGTATGGATGGAGAACATCTAACCGGATACTCTAGCGTAAATTGTTGTTTCTTACTCATCTAACCCTTGTATTGATCTTTTTTCAGTACCAATGCTGCAATAATAGAAAATATATAGTACCGCAAAAATTTTTTTTGCGGGTATTGTCCCAAAATGGGCAAGTGAACTAAAAAATGGGGATAAAATCATCAAGTTTTTGAGAGCCAAAGTGTTAAGGTGTTTTTATTTATTGCGGGCGCGTATAAAATGGTAAAATGCAATAATCTGTGATACAACTAGCTGAAGAGGCACATAAGAAAAGGGGGTGAGCCAGCGTTTTGAATGGGCTATAAGCTGTAAAGCCTTTAAAACCCTTTAAAATGGCCTACCTATGAGTATGCGTCAACTCAAGATCACGAAATCAATTACGAATCGTGAATCTCAGAGCCTTGAAAAGTACTTGCAGGAAATCGGAAAAGTAGAATTAATCGGACCCGAAGAAGAAGTGCGTTTGGCCCGGCAGATCAAATTAGGTGATCAGGCGGCGCTCGACAAACTGACGAAAGCTAACTTAAGGTTCGTAGTATCCGTAGCCAAGCAGTACCAAAACCAGGGCCTTTCGTTACCCGACCTCATTAATGAGGGTAATTTAGGCCTTATTAAAGCGGCACAGCGCTTTGATGAGACCCGTGGGTTTAAGTTCATTTCTTATGCTGTGTGGTGGATACGGCAGAGTATTCTCCAGGCTTTGGCCGAACAAAGCCGAATCGTTCGTCTTCCTTTAAACAAGGTAGGTTTGACCAACAAGATCCAGAAGGCGTTTTCGCAGCTGGAGCAGGAGTTCGAGCGCGAACCGTCGCCGGAAGAGCTGGCAGAAATGCTGGAATTGGAAACAGAAGAGGTATCGGCCACATTGGGTATATCGGCCCGACATGTGAGCATGGATACGCCCTTGTCTGAGGGAGAAGACAACACCCTGGTGGATGTGCTGGCCAACCCGAATGCGGAGCACGCCAACACCAACATCGAGCACAATGAATCCCTGAAACAGGAGATTGAACGTTCGATGAAAATGCTGACCGAAAGGCAGAAAGAGGTGATTTGTTATTTCTTTGGTATTGGTGTTGATCACCCGATGAGCCTGGAAGATATCGGGGAAAAGTTCAACCTGACCCGTGAACGTGTACGCCAGATCAAGGACAAAGCGATCACCAAGCTCAGAACCAATTCACGCGCCAAGGCCCTGAGAAGCTTCCTGGGCGCCTAACAAAAAATCGAAACGCCAAAAAGACAAACTCTACACTTCTTACTGTAAATTTGCAAGTTCCAAAGGTGAATGTTGAAATACATTCACCTTTTGGTTTTTTATAGTGGATTGGTTTAAGAAATCCGCGTAATCCATTAAAATCCGTGGATTCCATTTAAAAATCCAAATAGTTAAAATATCCCGATCATGTTTGAATCGTTATCAGAGCGGCTAGAGTCAGCCTTTAAACAGATTAAAGGCGAAGGCAGAATTACGGAGCTCAACATCGCGGCAACGGTGAAAGATATACGCCGCGCCCTGGTGGATGCCGACGTAAACTACAAGATTGCTAAGGAGTTTACCGACAAGGTGAAAGAGAAAGCACTGGGTGAAAAAGTGTTGCTCGCCGTGAGCCCCGGCCAGCAGATGGTGAAGATCGTGAAAGACGAGCTGGTACAACTGATGGGCGGCACCGAAGCGGAGTTCAATGCAAAGGGCAACCCGGCAGTGATACTGATTGCGGGTCTGCAGGGTTCTGGTAAGACTACCTTCAGCGGCAAACTGGCCAATTATTTAAAAACTAAAAAAGGACTTTCACCCATGCTGGTGGCCGCGGACATTTACCGTCCGGCGGCGATCGATCAGTTGAAAGTGCTGGGTGAACAGATCGGTATTGAAGTATATAGCGAGCCGGAAAATAAAAACGCGGTGGAGATTGCGCAGAACGCAATCAAAGAAGCCAGGAGCAAGAATAAGAATGTGATCATCATCGACACCGCTGGCCGCCTGGCCATCGACGAAGCGATGATGACCGAAGTGGCGAATATCAAATCGGCGGTTAATCCCAACGAGATATTGTTTGTGGTTGACTCCATGACCGGCCAGGATGCGGTGAATACGGCCAAGGCATTCAACGATCGCCTGGACTTCACCGGTGTGGTGCTGACCAAGCTGGATGGTGATACCCGCGGTGGTGCGGCGCTTTCTATCAAATACACCGTCAACAAACCCATCAAGTTTGTAAGCAGTGGCGAAAAAATGGATACGCTCGACGTGTTTTACCCCGAGCGTATGGCCCAGCGTATTTTAGGAATGGGTGATATTACCACGCTGGTGGAAAGAGCCCAGGAACAGTTTGATGAAGAGCAGGCCCGTAAACTGGAGAAAAAGATCAGGAAGAACCAGTTCAATTTCTCCGACTTCAAGCAGCAGTTGGAACAGATCAAGAAAATGGGTAATCTGAAAGACCTGTTGGGTATGATCCCCGGATTGGGCAAAGCAGTGAAGGATATTGACATCAGTGATGATGCGTTTAAGGGTATAGAAGCCATGATCAACAGTATGACTCCTGAAGAGCGCGAAAATCCCGACATCATCGATATGAAACGCAAGCTGCGTATTGCCAAAGGATCGGGGAAAGATATCAGCGAAGTGAATGCGTTTATGAAGCAATTTGAGCAGATGAAACAGATGATGAAGATGATGAACAAGATGCCGATGGGGCGTATGGGAATGGGCAGGAGATAAACAGTTAAGAATCAGGATTACAGATTTTTAAAAGATAAATTTTTCACAGCCCGCACGAAATTTGATATGAATTATTAAATTTGGCGGTATCAGGTTGATTGTTATTTTTGCAATCCTTGAAAAGTAACCCTATTTATTCACGCATTTAAATGTCTATTTAAAATGCCAGTTAAAATCAGGCTGCAACGACACGGGTCTAAGAAGAGGCCTTTCTACTTTATAGTAGTTGCCGACGCCCGTTCTCCCCGCGATGGTAAATTCATCCAGAAATTAGGTACCTACAACCCGCTTACAGTTCCCGCCACTATCCAGCTCGATCGTCAAAAAGCTTTGGATTGGTTGCACAAAGGTGCTCAACCCACCGATACGGTTCGCAGAATCTTATCGTTTAAGGGTGTGCTGTACCTGAAACACCTGTTGCGTGGTGTTAAGCTGGGTCTGTTTGATGAAGCTACCGCGATGGAGAAGTTCCAGAAGTGGCATGCAGAGCATGAGGTGCACGTAAGAAAACGCCAGGAGGCGAATGCGAAAGAACGCAGACCGCGTCGTGGTGCAGGTGGTCCCCCCGTAAAGAGGGAAAGAGGTCCCCAGCAATAATGCATCGTATAGCTAAAACTGCTTGAAAATCCCGGAAACGGGATTTTTTTTTGAAGACTGAAGAAGGAACAGGGAAATTTGAAAAAGGAATGTGGAAGTTGTGTTGTGCGGGATATTATCTTCGCAACTCACTTTAAAATTCATCATTCAGATTTCCCTGTTCAGTCTTCATGTCTGACTACTACAACATAGGCCGCTTAGTCGCCACCTTCGGTATAAAAGGCGAACTCGTTCTCCGGCATTCGCTGGGGAGAAAGACCGCGATGAATGGATTGGAGACCGTGTTCATCGAGGAAAAAAAGGATGAGCTGCTGCCCTATTTTATAGAGTCAACGCGTATAAAGAATGATAGCGAAATATACCTGAAACTGGAAGGGATCAACGCAAAAGAACCTGCTCAGCAACTTGTCCAGAAACAGATATGGCTGGCGGCTGACGATTTTCATAAGTTCGCTGGCCGCTCTGCTCCCATTTCACTGCTCGGTTATCACGTATTACACCAGGGTGAAGACCTTGGTGAGATATTGGAAGTAATAGAACAACCACACCAACTGCTATGCCGCATTGAATTAAACGGCAAAGAAGTGCTGCTGCCGGTACATAGCGAAACTTTACAAAAGGTAGATAAGAATAAGAAACAGGTATTTCTTGATCTTCCGGACGGATTACTTGATGTCTTTCTGAAATGATTTTCATGGCTATACTTCTGTGATGGATCTAAACTAATTCCGCACAATAAGACCAACATGGTGCTCGAAATGTTACACCGTAAGTAGGTATTTTCAGCTCCTTTAACCTTTTTTAACGGCGCTTAACGTGTTGTCGATCTGCAAAAAATGCCGCTGATGGTGCGCTATCATAAAACGGAAGGTATCACCCACCTTCAATCTTATCATGTTGCTGATAGAAATCGGGACACGCACCGCACCGATATCCACTTTGCGGCTTTCTGCCAGCAGCTTTAATAATGTATGCTCCTGTTCAATGAATTCGTCCAGCACTTTTTTGCTGTCTATATCCGGCGAAGGACGATGATTTTTAAAAGCTTTCATCGGGTTAGCCACCACCCCTTCTTTTGGCAACATCGATTTAGTAAAATAATTGCCCAGCCATCCGGGATTGAACTTTCCATTATGCAGCGCGGGAGCTCTTTTCAACGCTTTCTGCAACTGGGGCAGGTAATATCTTCCATAAGTGTTCAAATGCTCTATTACCTGGGCGACGCTCCACTTGCCGGGCGCTGGTTGTTTCAACAACCATTCGGGATCTTCCTGCAATAAATAATTAATGCGCAACAGGATGGCCCTGGTATCATTTTCCAGCTTGTCAATTAATTCGTTTTTGTCTGTTGTCTTCATTATTTTTCTTTTGACAACACAAAGCTACCCGCCGCATTTTTCAAAAATCTTGGAAAATACCATGATTTTATATGCGTACGGTGGCTAATAATTTACTGAATGTGCTGGCATCGATACCCAGGTAAGAAGCCAGGTATTTATGGGGGATCAGTTGCAACACGTGCGGACTGCGCTTGAGCAGGGTCTTGAATTTTTCTTCGGCGGAGAAGCTCAGCAATTCCACCTGTCTTTCCAACACGCCCCGCAGGGCATGAGAGGTAGAAAGGAAAATCAGTCGTTCGATCTCCCGGTGTTTATCTACCAATGCCATCAACTGCTGGTGCGTGGTGCGCAGCATTTTGCTGGCGGTAAGCGTTTCAAAGAAAAAACGCGAAGGTGTTTGTGTGAGAAAAGAATCGGCCACACCGCCGAAGGAATATGGATAGGTGAACACAATGGTGGCTTCGGGATGATCGCTGTCCACATAAAAAACGCGTTGCACGCCTTCGGTCACGAAATAAAGATGGCGCTCCGTTTCGCCGGCGGCAGTTAGCACGGTCTTGCGCTTATATTCCACGGGCTGCCAGATGGAAGCAAATTCATTCCACGCCTCCTCTGGTATGGGATGGATAGCAGTAAGATTTTTGCGGAGTATGTCGAGTGCTTGTTCCAGGCTTTGCAAGTTATGCAGATCGTACAAAATCGGCGAGTAATTTCATGCGGAAATAAAGATTACTCATCATCAGCGGAATATTGTTGCGCGCATTTTTGACCGTGCCATTGTTCATCTTTTTTATATATTTCAGCTCCGTAATTTTTTCATCTATCTTATCAACGAGTTGTTCCGTGGTCCAGCCAATATATCTTTTATTCCTCTCATCTCGCACATGTTTGGTCTCGACCTTTCCCGCCCTTAATTTTTTAAATGAAAAATTCTCTTTAATCGCCATCTGGATGGCTTCATTGCTTAGCATATCGATCAGGGTATCGTAAGGTACATCATTCTTAAAGCCATTGCTGAATACATTCAGGTTGTTGCGCAGTTCAATCAACAACTGTTTCTTATAAATATTGGCCGTCTTCGACTGCCCGTGCAACCACGCTATCAATTCCTTTACCGGGCTGATGCTGAGTTTGATCCATTCCATGCTCATTCGCTAAAATTAAGAAAGGTTTTGCTGACGCCGGTTTAGCGTTTCGGGTTGGGAGTTTCGGGTTGCTCAGCCAGTGTCGGGTGTCGGGCGACAGCGCTTTTCCCTATCTTGCACCCGTGTCTCAAAACCGCATCATAGCGCACTTTGATCTCGACGCATTTTTTGTGTCGGTGGAAAGGCTGAATGATCCCTCGCTGGCAGGGAAGCCGCTGATTGTGGGGGGCAGAGAAAGAGGGGTGGTGACGGCAGCGAGCTATGAGGCAAGAAAGTATGGCGTGCACAGCGCCATGCCTATGAAGACCGCTATGCGGCTGTGCCCGCATGCCACGGTGGTGAAGGGCAGCAGGGGAGAGTATAGCCGCTATTCGCGGTGGGTCACCGAAATAATCGCCGGCAAGGCGCCGCTGTTTGAGAAAGCTTCCATTGATGAGTTCTACCTCGACCTGACTGGGATGGACAAGTATTTTAACCCATACCAATGGACAATTGACCTGAGACAAGAGATCATTGAAAAAACCAGACTGCCCATATCTTTCGGGCTGGCCTCCAACAAAATGGTGGCCAAGATTGCTACCGACGAGGCTAAACCCAACGGATACCTGCATATTCCTTTTGGGAAGGAAAAAGAATTCCTGGCGCCATTGAAAGTGAATAAGATACCCGGCGTGGGTGAACACATGTACCAGGCCCTTAAAGACTGGGGCATTGAAACCATTGCCGACCTGGCTGCACAGCCCGTAGAACTACTGGAAAACAGGTTCGGGAAATACGGTGCCGAGCTATGGAATAAAGCCCAAGGCATTCACCATGGCGAGGTGATACCTTATCATGAGGCCAAATCAATTTCTACCGAAAATACTTTCGATGAGTACCTGACCGATCCAGATCGTATATTAGCAGAACTGGTGAGAATGACGGAAAAAGTGGCTTATGAACTGCGGCAAGACAATAAAATGACAGGCTGCATAGCCGTAAAAATCCGCTACCCTGATTTTGAGACTACTACCCGGCAAACAACCATACCGTACACTTTTTACGATGACGAACTGATTCCCAAGGCCAAAGAGTTGTTTCACAAACTCTGGCGCAAAGGAGAGCCGGTTAGACTACTGGGTGTTAGGTTAAGCGAGCTGACGGATGAAGCCGTACAAACCAACCTGTTCAGCAATGTCGAAAAGAAAAGCGAGCTTTATCGTGCCATTGATGATATAAAGAACAAGTTCGGCAAATGGTCGGTTGTTAAGGCCGCTTCGCAAAAAAGTAAAGATTAGATTAAATTCCGTACGCGTGGAATAAATACCCTACAATTTTGGTAGGGAATGCTTATCTTCGGTGTCCCACAAAAAGATCGTAGAATCTTTATTCTTAACTTTTAAAAAATGTTACTATGAGTTTACGTTTAGGCGATGTAGCGCCCAATTTCCAGGCTAAGACCACAGCCGGAGATATTGATTTTTACGAATACCTGGGCAATGGTTGGGGCATCCTTTTCTCTCACCCTGCCGACTATACGCCGGTGTGTACGACCGAATTGGGTAAAACAGCTTTACTGCAGGAAGAATTTGCCAAGCGCAATACCAAAGTACTGGCTGTGAGCGTTGACCCGCTCGACAAACACCTGGGGTGGATTAAAGATATCAACGAAACACAAAATTGTAATGTAGGCTTCCCCATTATCGCCGACGAAGACCGTAAGGTGGCCACTTTATATGATATGATTCATCCCAACGCATCGGCCACAGCCACTGTGCGCTCGCTGTTCATTATTGGTCCCGATAAAACCGTGAAGCTGATTATCACCTACCCCGCTTCTACCGGACGTAATTTCTATGAAGTGTTGCGCGTGCTCGATTCACTGCAGCTCACTGCCGGCTACAGCGTGGCTACACCTGCCGACTGGAAGCATGGCGAAGATGTAATTGTGGTGCCCGCAGTAAGCACAGAAGATGCCATCAAGAAATTCCCCAAAGGAGTGAAGGTGGTAAAACCCTATCTGCGCTACACACCGCAGCCCAACGTATAAAGCACTGTTCATTTACCATTAACCATGTCCTCCTGATTTTTCAGGGGGATTTTTTTTATCTTCCAAGAAAATAACTGCTATGAGAAAAGGTCTTATCCTGCTACTGCTTTTCATTCCTGCAATACTCTTCGCCCAGCGGACTATTCTTCATTGCGGCAAATTGATTGATGTGACCAAAGGACAGGTGCTGAGTCAATACACCATCATTGTTGAGGGAAATAAAATTACTGCCGTGCAGGCCGGTTATGCCAGTCCTGCCAGCGGCGATAAGATGATCGATCTGAAAAATAAAACTGTGATGCCCGGTTTGATTGACTGTCATGTGCACATGGAAAGCGAGACCAATCCCAACGGTTATATGGAGAGGTTCACTCTGAACCCCGCCGACTATGCTTTTCAATCGGTGGTGTTTGCAGAGAGAACGCTGATGTCGGGCTTTACTACTGTGCGCGACCTGGGCGGCAGCGGAGTGAATATCTCATTGCGTAACGCCATCAACAAAAGAATCATTCCCGGGCCGCGGGTATATACTGCCGGAAAATCGATTGCCACCACCGGAGGCCACGCCGACCCCACCAATGGCTACCGCAAAGACCTGATGGGCAATCCCGGTCCGGATGTAGGTGTGGTAAATGGTGTGGACGACTGCAGAAAGGCTGTTCGCCAGCGGTATAAAGACAATGCCGATTTAATTAAGATCACTGCCTCGGGTGGTGTGTTGAGCGTGGCCAAGAGCGGCGAGAACCCGCAGTTTACTGAAGAAGAAATCAGGGCCATTGTCGAAACCGGTAAGGATTATGGATTTAAAGTGGCGGCACATTGCCATGGCGCCGAAGCCATGAAACGCGCAGTACGCGCCGGCGTAGCCAGCATTGAGCACGGCACCCTGATGGACGAGGAAGTAATGCAGTTAATGAAGCAGTACGGCACCTACTATGTGCCCACTATCGTTGCAGGAAAATCGGTGGCCGACTCTGCAAAAATTCCCGGTTACTATCCCGAACTGGTGAGGCCGAAAGCTTTGGAGATCGGGCCGAAACTCCAGGGCACGTTTGCCAAAGCGTACAAAGCAGGTGTAAAAATCGCATTCGGCACCGATGCCGGCGTGTATGCGCATGGTAAAAACTGGCTTGAATTTGTATACATGAACGAGGCAGGCATGCCCGTGATGGAAACCATCCAGGCAGCCACGGTAGCCGCTGCCGACCTGCTGGGCGTAAGCGATTTACTGGGGAGCATTGAAATAGGAAAACTCGCCGACATCATCGCCGTGGATGGCGATCCGATTCGTGATGTGCAGGTAATGGGTAAAGTTTCATTCGTGATGAAAGATGGGGTAGTTTATAAGCAAGAAACGAAATAAAACCTGGCCCGTGCGCACCGTGTTTATGAACCCGGTAAAAAGCCTGCGTACAGAATAATCAGGCTTTTGCTTTTCGAAGTTGCTGCAGCAATGCACGCATATCTTTTGGCGGCTCCGCTTCAAACTCATGTTTTGTTCCCCCGGCATCGGTAAGTTTAAGACGCTGTGCGTGCAAGGCTAACCGGGATAAGATCGGGCGCTCCTGTTCTTCATTTTTCGAGAGCTTATACCTGTATTTGATGGAAGATAAGAGTACCGGTTGGCCATCACCATAAAGCGGGTCGCAGGCAATAGGATGACCTAGTTTTTGCATGTGCACGCGTATCTGGTGCGTGCGGCCTGTGTGGATGCGGAACTTCACGAAAGAAAATTTTCCAAACTCTTCCAGCACTTCGTAGTCGGTGATGGCTTCCTTGCCGCGTTTGTGTATCAGCATCACGCCGCGCCTGCTTTGGTTTTCTGCGATAGGTGCATTGATAGTGCCTTTCTTTTCGGGGATAATACCGAGCACAATGCCGGCATAGTATTTCTCCACATCTCTTCCTTCAAAGGCGGCGGAAAGAAATTTGTGCGAGGCCTCATCTTTTGCGAACACGATCACGCCGCTGGTTTCGCGGTCGAGGCGATGAACGGTGAAGATATTACCGTACCTGTTTTTCAATATTTCTTTCAATGAAATTTCAGAGCCTTCCCGGTCGGGAATGCTCAGCAGTCCGGCGGGTTTGTTTACCACCACCATCTGATCGTTTTCATAAATGATATCGAACAAAGGACGCGTCACGTCAAACTATTTTTTTGTGTACGAGGCATTGAGGTATTTCAGCAGGCGCACTTCTTTTTCGGTAAGGAAGCGCCATTTGCCTCTTTCCACATTTTTCTTGGTGAGATTGGCATACATCACGCGGTCGAGGGCGCGCACGTCGTAGCCAAGATGTTCAAACAGGCGGCGCACAATACGGTTGCGGCCGCTGTGTATCTCGATGCCGATCACGCTTCTGTCTTTTGCATCGGCATAGGCCAGTGCGTCGGGTGCAATAAAACCATCTTCGAGTGTGATGCCTTTCAGTAATGTGTCGAAATCTTTTTTCGTCAGCGGTTTGTCGAGCTTCACCTCGTATATCTTTTTCACCTGGTAGCTGGGGTGCGATAATTTCTGCGCCAGCTCGCCGTCGTTGGTCAGCAACAACACGCCGGTAGTGTTCCGGTCGAGGCGGCCAACGGGGTAGATGCGTTCGGTAGTAGCGTTTCTTACAATATCCAGCACCGTTTTTCTTCCCTGCGGATCTTCCACGGTGGTGAGGTAATCTTTGGGTTTATTCAATAAAATATAAACCAGGTTTTTCCTGGCAGAAATTTTCTTGCCGTTCACTTTCACTTCTTCAGTGCCGTTCACTTTAAAACCCGGTTCCAGTATTTGCTGTCCATTTACCGTTACTTTCCCTGATTTTACCAGCTCCGCAGCATCGCGGCGTGAGCATACGCCTGCGTGCGCGATGAATTTGTTGAGCGGCATTTCGCCGCCGGGTTTTGCTTTTATAACGGGGGCGGCAGGTATAGAAGATTTCCCGGATTTGCTTCGATATGAAGAGACTTGTTTTTCGCGTGCATCAGATTCTTCAAACTGTGCACTTGGTTTTGAAGATCGTTTTTCAGGCCTTGCAGCACTTGCACCTGTTTTTCCTTTTCGTGTGCCAGCCTTTGAATAACGTGAACCGGGTTTTTTTGCGCGTGAAGAATTTTCTTCAAAACTGCTCACGGGATATGTGCCCGAACGTTTCGCTCTTTCTTCAGCCTTCTTTTTTTCGAAATATTCTTTCTTGGCTTTGCGGGCTTCTTTCTTTTCCTGGCGTATGCGCTCCTTTTTCCTGGCGCCTTTCTCGCCCTGGAACTTGCCGAATGGTGATTGTTTCATTGTAGTAGTTGCTGTTTTTCAACAGTAGGGCGCGAAGATACAATAAAAAAATCCCCCGGACTAACCGGGGGACTCTATTATAGCCGACCTATCGGGTAACAGGCTTCTGCCTGACAGGTTTCTTCTGTTGTAACTTGTTGATCTGCTCTTCAGTGAGTATCGATTTCAGCGATTGCTGCTGCTGCTCACGAAATTTTTTAATTTCTACTTTCTTTTGTTCTTCGCTGAGCGATTTGTCCTCCCTGATCGCTTTCATCTTCTGCATCATTTCAGAGCGTTGTTTTTTCAGAGCTGCTTGCTGATCGGCGGTGAGGTTCAGGTCTTTTCCGAAATGACTACCACCGAACTTGCCTCTCTTCTGGAATTTACCTTTCCTGTCTTGTTTTGCTTTTTCCAACTGTGCTTTTTGTTCGGGTGTAAGCACCTGCTGCACTTTTGTCTTATGACCTTCCTGGATGCTCTTCATGCGGCTCTTCCATTCTTTTACGGTAATGTCTTCGTTCTTTCTCAGTTCTGTCATTTGTTTCCTGAAATCTTCATTGATCGTCTTCATCTGTTTCTTCTGATCTTCGGTCAGGTTCAGCTTCGACGTCATACCATAGGGATGTTGACCAAATCCTTTGCGACGAGGTTGCTTGTCCTGGGTGTCTTGTGCGCTGGCGGTTCCTGCCACCGCTACTGCAATCAATGCGCTAAGAATTATCTTCTTCATTTTTTTCAAATTTTTTGTTTTTAAATCCGGAACCAGTAGGGTGCATCCGGCATTGTGTTTTAAAAAATGTTCGGTACTGAGACCGGGAATGGAATACAAAGTTTAAGCAGCCATCGCTAATTGCTGCTAATTAAGGTTAATGAACGTTAATGCTGATTTTCAGCCCTTATTGGCGAGTTGTCCGCAGGCGGCATCAATGTCTTTTCCGCGGCTGCGGCGAAGGCGTGCATTCACCCGGTTTTTCTCGAGGAAGCGCATAAACTGCTCCACTGTACGGTCATCGGGTTTGCTGAAGGTGGCGTTGTCGATGGGATTATATTCAATAATGTTCACAAGATCGGCGGGAACCTGGCGATAGACTTTGATCAGTTCATCTGCGTCCTGTAAACTATCGTTAAAGTTTTGAAACAGGATATATTCGAAAGTGATCTCGTTGCGCGTTTTCTTATAGAAATAATTCAGCGCTTCCACCAATGCTTTGAGGTTATTGCTTTCATTGATGGGCATGATCTCATTTCTCTTCTTATCATTCGCGGCATGGAGAGAGAGCGCCAGTTTGAATTTTACATTATCATCTCCCAGCTGTTTGATCATCTTCGCCACGCCGGCAGTGGAGACGGTAATACGTCTTGGGCTCATTCCCAATCCATCAGGCGAAGTGATGCGCGCAATGGCAGCCAGCACATTCTTATAGTTCAGCAGCGGCTCGCCCATGCCCATAAACACGATATTGGTGAGTTTCTTGCCATAGGTTTGCTCGCTCTGGCGGTTGATGAGCACCACTTCATCGTAAATCTCATCAAACTCCAGGTTGCGTTTGCGCTCCATATAACCGGTGGCGCAGAACTTACAAGTCAGCGAACAGCCAATCTGCGAACTAACGCAAGCTGTCTTGCGCTCTTCAGCGGGTATCAGCACACCTTCCACCAGGTGGCCGTCGGAAGTTCTGAATCGCGATTTAATGGTACCGTCGCTCGATACCTGGGTGGTGTCAACGGTCAGCGAGGGAAGCGTAAACTCTTCGTTTAGCCTGGTTCTCAGCTCCTTGCTCAGGTTGCTCATCGCCTCAAACGAGCCGGCTCCCTTCAGCCATAGCCAGTCGTACACCTGCTTTGCCCGGAACTTCTTTTCCCCCAGGTTCTCGAAATATTGCTCCAGTTCGGGCAGACTCAACTGCCTGATATTCTCCCTCGCTGTCTTTACCATGGCGCAAAGATAACGAATGGGTTTCGGGTTTGGGGTGTAAGGTGAGCCACCCTGGAGGTGGGCCACCCCTGGGCGTGCAGCGAGCTGGCTTTGCGTGGGCGAATTCTCTCATAGGTGGCTCACTTCATAGGTGGGCTACCTACGACTTGACCGACCCGGATTTTTCCGGGACTGAAGGATCGGAATAAATTGGCATTAATTAAGCCCGGACATTTTCCGCACTCTCGCCAGCAGCTCGCTGAGCTCGGCATCGCCCACAAAACGGCCGCGGAGCACAACGGCGTGGATGGTTTTGGTGTTGGCGATATTTTCGAGAGGGTTTTCTTTTAAGAGCACCAGGCTGGCGATTTTGTTTTTCGCGATGCTGCCGTAGTCGTTTTGGATGTTGAAGAACAGGGCGGGGTTGAGCGTGGCGGTTTGCAGAGCTTCCAAAGGAGTGAGGCCGCAGTCAACAAAGTTTTGTAGTTCGTCGTGAAGAGAAAAGCCAGGGAAACAAAATGGGTTTGGGGTGTCGGTACCCGCAAGCAGTTTTACGCCGCCCTTATGCAGGAGGCCTACTATGCGCTTATTCAGCTCGAATTCTTTTTTCTCGTTTTCAAAATAATCGTCGGGCAGGTTTTTGAAACGAGTGTCATTCGCGGGGTTCCACATGTTCCTGATCATGGGGATGGTGTATTGCAGTCGCGGATCGTTGCGGAAGGCGGTGTCTTTGATGTAGGCAATGCCGCGGAGCACAGTCATGGTGGGGCAAACCCAGGAGTCGTTTTTCCTGAGTTCGTTGACGACTGCCTGGATATTTTTTTCATTGAAAGTACGGTGTAAAAATGCGCGGCGGTAAGTTCTGTTGTTGCGCAACGAGGTGTCGGTAATGTTGCCGCGCATCACGTTATAATAATATTCGCTGCTGTCGCTGGCTGCTTCAATGAAGCCCATCATGTGCTCGGTGGTTTTCTGACCGGCGCGTATGCATTCCAGTAAGGTCATGGAGGTGGGCACGTGGCCGGCAAAGATGATGCCTTGCTTTTTGGCTTCGTCCGCAATGGCATAGTAAGATTCACGGCTGAGACCGGAATACACTTTCAGGAAATCAACTTTTAGCTTGTTCTTCAGCGAGTCAACTGCCCTGCGACCCTTTTCCGGACTATCAACCGCAATGCTGTTGGGCCACAAAGGTTTGGGCCCATCCAGTATGGAGCCTGCGTAGAAGCCTGTTGGCACCAGCGTGCCGGGAGTGGAGGCCTGCTTACGCCATTGGTTAACCAGCATCATGGTTTCCAGCATACCACGATGACCCGTAATGCCATTGGCTGTGAACAGGGGAAAATAATATTCCGCCATCCATACGTGCGTATGCATGTCCCAGAGACCGGGAATGAGGTATTGATCGTTACAATTGACTATGCTGTCGTTGGCTTGTTGCTGATAACGCGCGGCGGGAAGAATATCCGTAATGCGATCGCCCTGGATGATGACAGCCTGGTTGCGCTGCACCCCGCCTTTCTCCACATCGATGATGTTGACGGATTGCAATATGAGTCTTTTTTCCTGTGAAAACAGAATGGTAGCCAGACCAACCAGGAGAACTGAAAGCGAAATTTTTCTCATCGAATAAAGTTTACCTGAAAGTATGCAAGTTACAGCACTGAACAAATAGCCGTTATATTTGCGACCATGAATCCTGTCTTTGTCATAGACGCCGTTAGAACGCCCATCGGCAAGTATGGCGGCGCATTAAGTACCATTCGCCCCGACGACCTGCTTGCGCATGTTATCAAGGCTCTGCTAAGACGCAATCCGGGTATAGACATAAACGCAATAGAGGACGTAATTGCCGGCGACGCCAACCAGGCGGGTGAAGACAACCGCAACGTGGCACGTATGGCGGCGCTGCTGGCTGGTCTGCCCGTATCCGTTCCGGGTAATACTGTCAACCGCCTCTGCGCCTCGGGTCTGCAGGCCATTATGGATGCGGGTCGCGCTATTATGTGCGGCGATGGCGACCTGATGATTGCGGGCGGTGTTGAAAGCATGACCCGTGCGCCTTTTGTGATGGCCAAAAGTCCCGGCGCCTGGAATCGCACGCCTGAAATATACGATAGCACCATCGGCTGGCGTTTCCCCAATAAGAAACTGACGGATATGTATTATCCGTATTCGATGGGTGAGACGGCGGAGAATGTTGCGAAACGATGGAATATCAGTCGTCATGCGCAGGACGAATTTGCCCTGCAAAGCCAGGAAAAATATTTTGCGGCACTGGAAAATGAAAAATGGCGTGATGAACTGGCGCCCGTAGAAATACTCACCGGCAAAAACGAAACGATTTATTTTGATAAAGATGAACCACCGCGTCGCAGTTCCATGGAAAAACTCGCCAGCCTGCGACCCGCGTTTATAAAAGATGGTACGGTGACGGCGGGTAATTCATCGGGCATCAACGATGGCGCCGCGGCTATGTTGCTGGCCAGTGAAAAGGCGGTGAAAACATATAACCTGAAACCCATGGCGCGCATTGTGTCGATGGCTGTTGCCGGAGTTGACCCCGCTATCATGGGTATAGGACCGGTGCCTGCTACGCAAAAGGCATTAAAACGTGCAGGGTTAACCGTAAATGACCTGGACCTGGTAGAGCTGAACGAGGCTTTTGCTTCACAATCCATCGCCTGCATACACGACCTGGGACTGGATTTGGAGAAAGTGAATGTAAATGGCGGCTCCATTGCTATAGGTCACCCGCTGGGATGCAGTGGCGTGCGCATATCTACCACCTTACTGCACGAGTTGGCACGCAGGGAAGCGCGGTATGGACTGGCCACCATGTGCGTGGGCGTGGGACAGGGAGCGGCCATAGTGTATGAAGGCGTGAAATAACCTGCCTCAAAATACTAACGCATGAGCGAACCGCAGCTTACAACAGTTTTTTACAGGTATAACCGGTATGCCCCGGTCATCATCTTGTTGTATGTGGCGGCATTCGTTACGTTCTTCTTTATTTCGTTATCGCTTTCCCCGATAATTAGTGCCGTAGGTTTTTTGCTGCTCATACTTCCGCCGATATATGGCGCTATCAGGAAAAAATCGATATTCAGTTTACGCCGCATTGATGAACGCAGGCTCACACTCACTCCTACGCATATACAAGTGGGCGATGTGCAGTTTGACGTGTCTGATTTAAAGATTGCCTTATACATTGGCGGTTTCGAAGATTTCAGGTACAGCAAAAACAACAAGTGGATTACGCAAAACTCGATTTACGGCGATCAGAATCATCTTTCATTCAGGACGGCGAAAGGAGTGGAGGACTTTCAGTTTTACCTGCGTGATTACAAAGCCTATCAAAGCTTATGCGCTGTAGCCGACGCCTGGAAATCTGCAGGGGTAAAAGTGGCGGTTAAGGAGCAGTTCACTCGCGAGTTTGTACGCGACCAGGTAAACAGGCGTTCAAATGCGGCAAAATGAAAGCTGATATTGCCAAAAGTTATTTTCTCGAAAAATGCATACCACCATTTCGTTCATCCACAGGCGAAATGTGGCAATCTAAAATGTGCTGAAAAGTTCAAAAGCTTTCGTTACATCACCCGATTTTCCAGCGCATCTAACCTAAAAGGGTGAATTTCCCATTTTTCTAATGGCACCTCATTTTTATTTTCTACTTTAGCTAACCCCCCGTGAAAGTCCCTGTCAAAGATACCGGTTGCGCATAACCGCAGCCATCTTAAAACAATCTGTATGAAAATTGCATTGTTTCAGCGCGACCCGCTGCAAGGTGGCGGCGCCGCTATTTCTACGCCACGTCCCCTTAGCCAGGAAGACAGGATTGAAATTATCGACAGCCTGCGAGGGATAGCATTGCTCGGCATACTGCTGATGAACATTCCCTTTTTTGGCCAGCCCCACAACATGGGCTACAACCTCAATTTGGCCAACGAATATTCCGGACCGAATTACTATACCTGGTGGATAGTGAATATGGGTTTTGAAGGGACCATGCGCGCCATTTTCACCATACTCTTCGGTGCGGGCAGCCTGTTGTTGCTGCAAAGACTGGAAAAGAAAAGCGGCGCGCTGCCGGGTGCAGATATTTATTACCGCCGGTTGATATGGTTGCTCATATTCGGGATCATTAATGCATTTATATTGCTATGGCCGGGCGATATTTTATATAGCTACGCGCTTTGCGGATTATTTCTTTTTCCTTTCCGGAACATGAAACCCGGCTGGCTGCTGGTATTCGGACTGGTGTTTATGGGCATTTACTGCATGAAAGAAACCATGCGCTTGTACGACGGCAAAGACATGCGTGTGAAGGGTGAAAAAGTGTTGGCTTTGGTTAAAAAGGATTCTACCATACAACTTACCGACGAACAAAAAGCTGATAAAACAAAATGGGAAGGCTACCAGGAAAGAATGAAGGTGGAAAATCTGAAAAAGGAAGCCGAGAAGGAAGTTAAAGAAATGCAGAAAGGATATTTCAGCACTATGGCTTACTTCAAGCCAATTAATCAGCGCATACAAACCAAGATGTTTTATCACAACTATATCTGGGATACACTTTGCCTCTTGTTCATCGGTATGGCCTTGTTCAAATGGAAAGTGCTTACAGGCGGGCGGTCAAAGAAGTTTTATTGGTTAATGACGCTGTTGGGTTATTGTATCGGTTTGCCGTTGAGTTATTTCTTTATGCGTGGAATGATCGACACCAATTTCGACCGCACGCTTTGGGCGGATTATTATATGATAGATGTTTACCAGTTCAAAAGATCCCTCATTGCAATGGGACATATCGGCGTGGTAATGCTTTTATATAAATACAACGTGCTGGTGCTTTTCCAACGCCTGATGGCAAGGGTGGGGCAGATGGCGTTTACCAACTATCTTTCCCAGAGTATAATTTGTACCACCATCTTTTACGGCTTTGGTTTTGGGTTGTTTGGAAAACTGGAACGCTATGAATTGTACTATGTGGTAGCTGCTGTGTGGGTGTTCCAGGTCATTTTCAGCGCCATTTGGTTGAAGTATTTCCAGTTTGGTCCGCTGGAGTGGGTATGGAGAAGTCTTACCTATTGGAAGAAGCAACCGATGAAAAGAGTAGCAGTGCCGGCAGAGGCATCCACTGTGAACGGTCAGGATTTAAGGTTCCAGCTGGGAGAGCAATTTGCGAACGAGCCGGAAATTAGTTAGTAAGGAAATGACTATCAGTAATACGGCAGTGGCTATTACTGTCCAGTGAACCGGCGTGTCGAGCTCAGAGCGGTCGTACATTACGAAGTGGTGGAAGGCGTACTGCATCAGCTGCGTTACGGCAAGTGCGCCTAACACCACGCCGAAGTAAATGGGTATAAAACGCTTCGAAACATTGTTGCCGAGCCAGCGCGGTGAATAACCAAGCGCCAGCAATAGTTGCAGGCTATCGCGGCTGCGCGCGATCATCAGTTGCAGGTAAAACGAGAACAGCATCAGCGCCAGCACCACCACCATCAATCCAAAAATGCCAAGTCCTGCGAAAATTCCCTGTAATACCATTTTGCGCCGGCCAAATTGCGTTTTGTCTTTATTAACGCGATAATTTTTTGCTTCGAGATATTTCAGGAATTCGGGGTCGTTGGCGTCTTTCACTTTTACATACACCCTCGAAGGTCTTAACTCCATGCCGGGTGAGAAGCGTTGGTTAGCCCAGTCGAGAAAAGTTTTTGGCGCCAGTATTGAGTTTACGCGGTCGCTGAAGGCGACCACATGCGCGCGGAACGATTCGCGGCTGCCGTCGTTACCATAACATGTAAAAGTGAGCTGAATACGGTAGGCGGTTTCTTCCGAAATCTGCGGCAATCCATAACCTGGCGCGAAAATATTATACAGTTCCAGGAATTCGGAGGAGATGATCACCGGCACGGTCAGCTGACCTTCGCTCCACGTAAAACTGGGCGGTACAGTGTCGATAAATGCGTTGTCGAGCGATTCTATAAAGAAATCGGTCATGAAGGGAATGAGTGAACCTCCGCTTAGCTGAAACTTAAAATTATTCGCCAGCAGCGGCGCGGCGTCTTCAACAAAGGGCTGCGATTTTAATTCTGAGATGTCTTCTTGATCGAATAAATTTTTCTCCAGGTTGCCCATCGTCTCGTTGGTGATGACCTTAGAGATGGGGATAAATTCAAAACCACCTTTCTGCATTTCTTTTTCACCCAACAATTGCTGGATGTTCACATACATCTGGATGGAACAAAGCAGGAGCAACACGCCGATGCCCAGGCCGATATACGAAAACCAGCGCGAACTGGCATTGCTGCCGGTCTGTATCAGGGGTCGTATGGGCGAAAAAGAGACTGCCACTGCGAAACGAATTATTTATTATAAATGAAATAGCCGGTTGTAAGGAAACCAGTCTATTCTTTCCAGGTCGGCGAAAATTATAGCAGCATGGCGTGCTTTCGCTTCTTCCAGCATCAGATCCATTGCTTTTTGTGAATTATTATCGTCGAGATGACTGAAGGGTTCATCCAGCAGCAAAAAATCAAAGGGCTGCATCAGCGCGCGAATAATGGCCACGCGTTGTTGTTCGCCATAGCTGCAGATGCGGCTGCGTGATTCTAACTTGTTTTTGATACCCAACCTCTCGGCCATTTCATCAATCTTCTCCGGCGGATGAAAAGGATTCAGTTGACGCTTGAGCTCGATATTTTGTCTTACCGTTTGCTCGGGAAACAGGCGCAGGTCCTGGAACACGATGCTGAGCACATCTTTGCGCAGTGTGGCAAATTCTTCTGCCCCGCATTGTTTCGTGTTTTTTCCGCCGATGATGATATGGCCGTTGTATTCCTTGCGCAGACCATACAGGAAATGCATAAGCGAGGACTTGCCGCTGCCCGAGGGCGCGACAATCTTGATATACTCGCCTTTATTAAACTGCAGGTCCTTTCCCCAGACTTCCGAGCGCTCCGATCTTGATTTTTCGAAATATTCCGGTAATACCTGCTGCAGCTGTATGGTCATAGCGGGTTATAAAAAAAATTCCAGGCAGGTGTGAGGCCTGCCTGGATGTAGTATTTATTTTTTAGAAAGCTGTGTTCTTGTTGAGCATTGCTACCCTGTCTGCCCACTGGCTTATTTGTTTCAGGGCATTGGTGTTTTTATCCACCAGGTTCACCTCGAATTCGCCTGTCACGGTGTTGTCGGTTACATCACCTGTGGTAGCGATGATATTTTCCCACACTTTCATCGATTCGTTTACCGTTGCGCCTGTTTTGGTTGCAGGGTCGCTGGCAAAGAGTTTCATCACTTTTTGCAGGTCCAGGTAAAATAATGTGGTATGGCCACTCAGTCTCCCGGCCATCGACCATTTGTTATCGCCGCCGGCGAGGAACTGGTTTACCTGGTCAACTGAATTGCCGGCTGCAAACCATTCTTCATTGGTGCTGAAGCTAACGGGTGGCATTCCCATCCGGGAGCCGCCTTCTTCTTCGAACGTGCTTCTAAGGTTAGAAACCAGTTTTTCAAAGGATGCCTTGTCTCTTACCGAAGCAGCAAACAACACTTTAAAGTCGCGCGTTTCAGGCAACTCTATTGGTTCACCGTTGCTGCCTTTTAATTCGGGAAAATCAGCTTTCTTAAGCTGGAAGTCAGTAAAGGCCAGCACCACATCGCCTTTGTATGCCTTCACAAATTCGTCGAGAGAATAGTTGAGACGGCTAAGGCCTTCGTTGGCTATTCCATCAAGCCCAAAGAGTTTGAGGAGTTCCTTAATGCCTTCGGGAGGATAGTTGAAGGCAAGCACGCCCACTATATCCTGCGAAGGAATGCGGGTGAGCAATGAAGCGTCTATTTTTTTCGATTTGTACTTCTCTAAAAGCTTTGCCAAATCTTTATTGTAATATGTTTTTGATTTAGCCGTGATTTTTCCGTTCTCAAAATTCACGCTCATGGCAGTGGCATTACCTTGCATAATGTCGCCAAATCTGAACATGTTGAGAGCGCCGGCCATTTCTTCACCATATGCATGTTCGGGACTAACCCAAAAATGCATATCGCCGGTTTCATTCATCAGGCTGGCAAATCGTTTATCGCTGAAAAGGTTTTGATCGCCTTTCAATGCATAGAGTTCTTTGGCATATTTTACCAGGCTGTCTGTCGTGAGGGCGCCACTTGAGCGGTATGAACTGAATGAGGCAGAAGAAATCCCGCTAATGGCGATAAAGCGTTCGCTGTTCCATGTTATCACGGAGCCTTCTTTAGCAAGGATATTAATATCACCATCTTTGGAGACGGTGGCATTCTTTTCCACTTTCTTCAGGAAATTTTCAAAAGCGTTGACGTCTTTAACGCTGCCTTCAAAAGCCATGTAGCCGTTGCGGCCACTACGCTTCATGAATGTCACCAGGTGTTCTTGCAGGTTCACGCCCGTATTCTCGGGATCATCGAGCAGGCGTTTTGCCAGGGAATCGTCCTGCGACTCGGCATAAATTTCTTTGAACCAGCTGCTGTTCTTGATATCTTCCCAGCTGATCTTTTGGCTCAGCGCAGGGCCATTGATATGTAGTACAAAGGCTGCGTCTTTCGGAACGGCTATACTATACTTATCGGCTCCCCCGGAGCACGACACAATAAATGTGATCCCGGAGAGAACCACAATTAATTTTAAAAGGTTACGATGCATAAGGTCTTGTTTAGTATTTTAAGGTGGTCAAATAAACGAATAAAAAATGAGTTCTGCCAGTGGCACCCGTTCCTGCCTGCCCGTGCGCAGATCTTTTACTACACAGGTTTCTTCCGTTAGTTCCTGGCTTCCAAGTATCGCGACAAAGGGAATGCCTTTTCGCTCAGCGTATTTAAATTGTTTATCCATTTTAGCAGGTTCATGAAACAATTCGCAACGTACTCCTTTGGCCCGCAGTTGCTGCACCTGCTTGTAGGCTGTTCGCGATTCCTGTTCGCCCATGTTAAAGAACAATATCTGTGTGCCTGTATGCACTTCGGCGGGGAATAGTTTCAACTCTTCCATCACATCATAGATCCTGTCGACCCCAAAACTGATACCCACCCCCGGAATGCCGGGCACCCCAAAAAGTCCTGTGAGGTCATCGTAGCGCCCGCCGCCGCCGATGCTGCCGATCTTCACTTCTTTTGGTGCGCGCGCTTCGAATATGATTCCTGTATAGTAATCGAGGCCGCGCGCAAGGGTGAAATCAACTACCAGTCTGGCGTCAGTGTTAATGCCGAGCACATATTCGATCTCTTCAATGCCTTTGCGCCCGATTTCCACGCCACCTATTAACGACCTTATTTGTGTTAAATTTTGTTCATTGTTACCAGTTATCTGCAAATATTTTTCGATCGTGGTTATTTGTTCTTCGTTTAGATCTCGTTGCAACAATTCTTCCTTCACTTTAACTATGCCGATCTTGTCAAGTTTGTCTATGGCAATGGTTATAGAAGTCATTTTATCCTGCCCGCCACACAGCTCGGCAAGTGCAGCCAGTATCTTGCGGTTATTGATGCGCAGTTCATAACCGGTAATGCCCAGGTGGGTGAATACATCGTGATATATGGAAGCCAGTTCCACTTCATTCAGCAACGAAGTGCTGCCCACCACGTCGGCATCGCATTGATAAAACTCGCGGTAGCGTCCTTTCTGCGGGCGGTCGGCACGCCATACGGGTTGCATCTGGTATCGTTTGAAGGGAAACACCAGTTGACCATGGTTCATAGCCACATAGCGGGCAAAGGGAATGGTGAGGTCATACCGGAGGGCGCGCTCGGTGAGGTGGGTGTCATTTTTTCCCTGCAGTACATTTTCAAATGCCGCGCGCGATTTGTCAATCTTTTTCGGTTCGCCGAGACCGTTATTCAATATCTTAAAAATGAGCTTATCACCTTCTTCACCGTATTTGCCCATCAGTGTTGCCAGGTTTTCCATGGCCGGTGTTTCCAGCGGCTGAAAACCATAGAGCTCAAAAGTTTTTTTGATGGTGTCGAAAATGAATGATCTCTTTCTAACTACTTCCGGTCCGAAATCGCGTGTGCCCTGGGGTATAGAAGGTTTTTCTTTACTCATTATTGCAATGTTCAGATTTGTATAGTCTTGCCATATTTGGCGATAATTGCTTCGCATACCTCGTCGATCATCCTGAATACTTCATGATAACCGGGTTCGGGACCGTACCAGGGGTCGGGTACGTCGAGGTCTTTGCCGGGATGGAGTTCGTTCATCAGCAGGGTGGCCTTGCGGGGGTCGAATTCTTTTTTGGCGATCCACTGCATTTCTTCCAGCACGTCGCCGGCCAGGGCGTATATTTTGTCGAACCGGTGAAAATCGGCGGGCGTAAAACGCCTGGCTCGCTGGTGACTGATGTCGATGCCGTTCAGTCGGGCCACTTTTTGCGAAAGATGATGCGGGGGCTCACCCACATGATATCCGTTGGTTCCGGCGCTATCGATAATCCAGTTCAATCCGGCCTGTTGTGCTTTATATTGCAGAATGCCTTCTGCCAGCGGGCTGCGGCAGATGTTACCCAGGCACACCATTAAAATCTTCATGGCCGCAAAGATAATCGGGATTTAGCGATATGGCCCGGGCGGCTTTTGGAATACAATTTGGTTATGGATATTACCCCCGGATGGCATCTCATACTAACAGTTGGCAGTTTTTTTTAACTCCGCTGCCCTGTAAATTGTGATGGTCACAGATCAGGTTCAGGAGTATTAAATCGGGGATTAAATTTTTAGTAAACCGGTGAAGGACGGGATAGGTTTTCAGGCTAATTGCTTATCTTGCCCGAACCCTAAATTAACAGGATGGCTCAGGACGAATACGAAGACAAAAAGCTGAAGGCCTACGCAAACAGAAGGTCGCTAATGGACTATGGAATGGGCATTTTGTATGTTGCCTTTGGTGGTTTTGTGCTGTTGGGGAAATGGATTGGATATGAGCTGGACTTTTTACCTGAACCTTATTCTTACGCCTTTGGGGCTTTATTTCTGATTTATGGCATTTTCAGAATATACAGGGGGTATAAGAAAAATTATTTTCGGTAGAAAGGAAAACGCTTTATGCATATGGTTACTGAAATGGGACGGTTCAGGCTCGCTATTTGTTCCAGGTACATATTGCCTTTTTTTGCAGGATTGACTATCTTGTTGCTGCTTGTCTCCTGTCAGGGGGGTACGCCTGCCAATATCCCCACCGATACCATGAAATCAGGCACCATTCACATCAGCGTTGACGAATCGTTCAAGCCTGTGATCGATTCGCATATAAAAGTTTTTGAAAGCCAGTATCCTGATGCACATATCGTGGTGCATTATAAACCCGAAGCAGAATGTTTGCGTGATCTGAATGTTGACAGCATTCGTATGGTGATTGTTACCCGGGGATTGAGCGAAGAAGAGCAGAAGACTATGCGCGACCAGCTTTCTTTCAATCCTTCCTTTGGTATTGTTGCCTATGATGCTATTGCGGTGATTGTAAACAACGATGTAAAAGATACCCTTTTCACCATGCAGGATATCCGCAGCATGGTAAAAGGCACCAGTGGTTATAAATACAAGGTTTTGCTTGATGGCACAACTTCCACCAGTACAGTAAGATATGTGGTGGATTCTTTGTTAAGAGGCGCGCCCATCAGCAGCAATATTGTGGCAGCTAAGAGCAGTGAGGGAGTAATTGACTATATAGCAGAAAATACAGACGCTGTTGGATTGATTGGGGTGAGCTGGATAGGAAATAAAGACGATACGACGCAATTAAGTTTTCTGAAACGGGTAAAAATTGCCCAAATTGAGTGTGTTGGCTGTAATGGCACGTATGTTGTTCCTGTACAGTATAATATAGCTTCTGGACGATACCCTATGATCAGGCCATTATACTATATTTTGAAAGAAAATTATAAGGGCCTTGGCAGCGGATTTGCCAATTTTCTCATCTACGAGAGAGGACAAAGGATATTCTACAGGGCGTATTTATTACCCGCGAGAATGGCACTAGACGTTAGACAGACATCTATCAGCGAGTAAAAAAAGTTTACTTATAAAACACTTTTAACAAACTAAAAACACGCAACCGAAATGATGAAGTCTTTTATCAGCTTAGTAGCAGTAGTGATGCTGGGAAGCAGTGCGGTTACTGCCCAGAGTGTGGCGCAGGGGAAAAAGTTTTTATACTACCAACGCTATAAAAGCGCAAAGGAAACATTGGAAAAAGTGGTGGCTGCTAATCCTAACGATATAGAAGCTACTTATTGGCTGGGACAGGTCCTGATTAAGACTAAGGACTCTGTTGCCGCAAAGAATCTATACAGCAAATTACTGCAGCAGAATGGAAACGCTCCGTTGGTGCTGGCAGGTATGGGCCAGATTGAATTGATGGAAGGTAAGACCGCGGATGCACGTCAGCGATTTGAATCAGCTATATCTATTACAAAAGCAAGGGATATAGATGTGTTCAATGCGGTGGCCCGCGCCAATATAGATGCCAAACTGGGAGATGCTAATTATGCTATCGAAAAGCTTAACCAGGCCACCCAGGTCAAAAAATTCAACGATGCTACCACCTACATGTTGATGGGTGATGCTTATCGTAAACTGGTTGACGGTGGTAATGCCGTTCTCAATTACGAAAAGGCATTTTCCATGGATAACACATTGGCAGCGGCCAAGTGGAGCATTGGTAAGATCTATTTAACACAACAGAACTATACTTTCTTTGTCAAGTACCTGGATGATGCCCTGATAGCCGACCCCAATTTTGCACCGGCATACTACGACCTGCATGTATATTACTTCGACAAGGACGTAAACAAATCGAGAGAGAATTTTCTGAAATATAAGGATGTGGCCGACCAGGATCCTGAGCTGGAATACCTGGAGACCAGCTTGTACTATGCGTCACGCCAGTACCAGCAGGCTATTGATATGAGTAAGCAAAAAATTCAGCAGTTAGGCGACAAAGCCGATCCTCGCTATTACAAGCTTACCGCTTATTCGTATGCAGAAGGTCTGAACGATACTGCCAATGCCAAGACCTACATGGACCAGTATTTCGCAAAGCAGTCGACGGAGGATTTTGTGCCGAAAGACTATTCTTTCTACGCACAATTATTGGCAAAAACGCCCGGCAGCGAAACACAGGCTTTTGCACAGTATGAAAAAGCGATAGAGCTTGACACCGCAAGAACCGGCAAACTGCAGCTGCTGGAAGAAGCAGGCAAACTGGCGACTTCGATTGGCGATAAGGAGCTGGCCGCTGTGTGGAACAGTAAGCGATACTATTTTGATACCGCTTCTGCCACTAACCGCGACCTGTACGACTATGGATATGCACACTACGCAGCAGGCAACTACGACAGCGCATACAATGTGTTTAAGAATATTTACCAGGTAAAATATCCCAACGAGATCTATGGTTATCTCTGGGCAGCAAGATCGGCGCAGTTTATTGACAGTACCTGGGAAAATGGCCTGGCCGCATCAGAAACACAACTGTATGCTGAAAAAAGCAAGGAAATCGATTCAGTGAAATTTAAAGCACAGATCATTCTCAGCTATAAGCAACTGGCGCAATATTATAATAACGTGAAAAAAGACAGGGATTCAGCTATAGTTTACCTGGAAAAGGTAATCCAAATTGATCCGGAAGACAAAGATGCGCCCAGATTCCTGGATATATTGAGGAAATCTGCAAAACCTGCCCAGAGAACAGGAGGCTCATCGGGCGCCACCACCAAGCCCAATGGCTCGTCGTCGGGCAAGAAGTGACGAAATTTTATTGTGCGATATAATAAAAACTTCCCCCGATAGTTTAATCGGGGGATTTTTTATTTTTTGAATATGCCTGTACTTTTTGACATGGCTACCTTATTTTTGCGCCTAAACTTAAGCGGATTATGAAGAACTGCCTGTTACAGGTTACCGCCGCTGCCAACGACCCTGATAGCTCCTTCTGGTACATCGCCGTAGGTGTGCAACTACTGTTCGCGATTATATTTGTTGCGGCGATGATGGGAATAACCCATTGGTTAGGACCCAAACGCAAGACTGCTGACAAGCTGGAGAACTTCGCCAGTGGTATTAAAAGCCATGGTGATGCACGCCAGCCGATGTCCATAAAATACTTCCTGGTCGCTATTCTGTTTGTCCTGTTCGATGTGGAAGTGATCTTTTTCTACCCTTATGCTGTGAATTTTAGAGATCTTGGTTGGAATGGCTTTATAGCCGTGATGATGTTCCTGGCGTTATTTTTATGCGGCTTCTTCTATATTCTTAAAAAAGGAGCGCTAAAGTGGGAAGATTAGGCGCAACTTTAACCCTTATCCATTGTTTTAAAGGGTTACATCAAACATTGAAAAATTATGGCACGTCCAGTTCAGTATAATATTTACGGCCAGACAGATGTGAAGCTGGTGAAAGAAGGGCCCGAAGGCCACACGGGTGAAGGTTTTTTTGCCACCAAACTCTCCGAAGTGGTGGGTTTGGCGCGTAAAAATTCAATCTGGCCCTTGCCCTTTGCCACATCGTGTTGCGGCATCGAGTTTATGGCCACTATGGGTGCGCATTACGACCTGGCCCGCTTTGGGTCGGAGCGTGTAGGATTTTCGCCCCGCCAGTGCGACCTGCTGATGGTAATGGGTACCATTGCCAAGAAGATGGGACCGGTGGTGAAACAGGTTTACCTGCAGATGGCTGAGCCCCGCTGGGTGCTGGCCATGGGCGCCTGCGCCAGCAGTGGAGGCATTTTCGACACTTACAGCGTATTACAAGGTATTGACCAGATCATTCCCGTGGATGTATATATTCCGGGCTGCCCTCCGCGCCCCGAAGCCGTGTTGGACGGCATCATGAAAATCCAGGATTTGGTGGGCAAAGAAAGTTTGCGCCGGAGAAACAGCGAAAAGTATAAAGCGCTGATGGAGAGCTACGGCATCCAATAAATTATTAAGAAATGGCTTTGACCAACGAACATATCAGGCAAAGGCTCACCGAAAAATTCGGCGACCAGGTAAGCAGCTTCGAAGAACCCTATGGCATGCTCACGTTTGAAGCGCCAAAAGACTTAAACCTGAAAGTGCTGCAGTTTCTGTACGATGATGAAGAACTGAAATTTCGCTTCCTCACCGACCTGCAGGCTGTGCACTATCCCGATAACGCCGGCCGCGAACTATGCGTGGTGTATCACCTGCATAATATGATCGACAACGTTCGCGTACGCTTCAAAGTTTATGCGCCCATAGAAAAGCCTGATGTTTTTAGCGCCACCGCCCTTTTTGCCGCCGCCAACTGGATGGAAAGAGAGACTTATGATTTTTATGGCGTTAACTTCGTGGGTCATCCCAACCTGAAAAGGATATTGAACGTGGATGAAATGGATTATTTCCCGATGCGCAAAGAATATCCGCTGGAAGAACAAACCAGGTTAGATAAAGATGATGAGATGTTTGGAAGATAAATCGATCGTACATGTCTGACATACTGCAGCACCAACATATTAAACTGCCTGAGGGCTCAATTGGTAAACAAACTACCACGCTGAACCTGGGCCCTACGCATCCTGCCACGCATGGCGTATTTCAGAATATACTTGAGCTGGATGGCGAACGTATAGTGTCTGCCGACCAAACCGTAGGGTATATCCATCGCGCCTTCGAAAAAATTGCGGAGCGCAGGCCTTTGTACCAGATCACGCCGCTGACCGACCGCCTGAACTACTGCTCGGCGCCCATCAACAATATGGGTTGGCATCTTACCTGCGAGAAATTATTAGGTGTGAAAACGCCCAAGCGCGTTGACTACCTCCGCGTGATCATCATGGAACTGGCGCGCATTGCCGACCACCTCATCTGCAACAGTATTGTGGGCGTGGATACCGGCGCTTATACCGGCTTCCTGTACGTGATGCAATACCGCGAACTGATTTACGAGATTTACGAAGAAGTCTGCGGCTCGCGCCTTACCACCAACATCGGGCGCATCGGTGGTTTTGAAAGAAATTTCTCCGATACAGCATTTCAAAAAATCGAGAAATTCCTGAAGGAATATCCTAAGGTGCTGAAAGAATTTGAGAACCTGTTTACCCGCAACCGCATATTCATGGAGCGCACCATCGGCGTCGGTCCCATCAGCGCAGAGCGTGCGTTGAACTATGGTTTTACAGGTCCTAACCTGCGCGCAGCCGGCGTTGACTACGACGTGCGCGTACACAGCCCATACAGCAGCTACGAAGATTTTGAATTTGATATACCCGTGGGCAGCACAGGCGATTGCTACGATCGTTTCCTGGTGCGCAACCAGGAAATGTGGCAGTCGCTGCGCATCATTGAGCAGGCTTACCGCAAGGTGCAGGAATTTAAAGGCGCGGAAGCAGAAGTGTATCATGCCGATGTGCCTGAATACTACCTGCCGCCCAAGGAAGATGTGTACACCAAGATGGAAGCGCTGATATGGCACTTCAAGATCATCATGGGTGAAATTGATATGCCGAAAGGTGAAGTATATCATTGTGTGGAAGGCGCAAATGGTGAACTGGGATTTTACCTGATCAGCGATGGCGGCCGCACACCGTACAGGCTGCATTTCCGCCGTCCCTGTTTTATATATTACCAGGCATACGAAGAGTTAACGAAAGGATCAATGTTGAGCGATGCCATCATTACCATGTCGTCGCTGAACCTGATTGCCGGAGAAATGGATGCTTAATAAAATCGTTATGGAATTTTCAGCAGAGAAACTGGCAAAAGTAAACGAGATCATAGCGCGCTACCCCGAGGGCAAGCAGAAAAGCGCTTTGCTGCCGGTGCTGCACCTGGCGCAGCAGGAG
The DNA here is from genome assembly GCA_937958995.1 of uncultured Chitinophagaceae bacterium. GTDB lineage: Bacteria > Bacteroidota > Bacteroidia > Chitinophagales > Chitinophagaceae > CALCIN01. Next base: position 50,516 of record CALGAP010000006.1, on the reverse strand, counting down.
TTTGGAGGATGGCTGAGCGTGGAGACTATGGATTATGTGGCCTCCTTGTTGAAACTGGAACCAATAGAAGTGTATGAAGTAGCCACGTTTTACTCCATGTACAACCTGAAACCGGTGGGCAAATACATGTTCGAAGTGTGCCAGACCGGTCCCTGCATGCTGAGAGGAAGTGACGATATTATTAAATACATCGAAGACAAACTGGGCATCAAACCCGGTGAGACCACAGCCGATGGAATGTTTACCCTGAAAACAGTGGAATGCCTCGGAGCCTGCGGTTATGCGCCGATGATGCAGCTGGGCAAACATTACCGCGAGCACCTCACAAAAGAGAAGGTGGACCAGATTATAGAAGAGTGCAGGAGAAATGCGGCTGCCGGAAATTAGTAATAAACGTTTGTAATAAGACCTCATGCGGTCTTTACATCATAAAGCAATGGGAAGAAAATTATTATTAGAAAAAGCGCACATAGAGGGCATCCGCTATTACGACACCTACCGTCGTGAAGGCGGTTATGCTGCCGTGGAGAAGGCGCTGAAGATGACGCCCGATGAAGTGACCGACCAGGTGAAGAAATCTGGTCTTCGCGGCCGTGGCGGTGCCGGTTTCCCTACAGGTATGAAGTGGAGCTTTCTGGCGAAACCCGAAGGCGTGCCCCGCTACCTGGTGTGCAATGCCGACGAATCGGAGCCCGGTACTTTCAAAGACCGCTACCTGATGGAGCATATCCCGCATTTGCTGATCGAGGGACTGATCGTTTCTTCTTATGCATTAGGTTCGAACCGTACCTACATATATATCCGCGGCGAATACGCGTGGATAGTAGATATACTGGAGCAGGCTGTTGCAGAAGCCAAAAAAAATGGCTGGCTCGGAAATAATATCAAAGGCAGTGGATTCAATTTAGAGATTTATGTACACCGCGGCGCCGGCGCCTATATCTGCGGCGAAGAAACCGCGCTGATAGAGTCACTGGAAGGTAAAAGAGGTAATCCGCGCATTAAGCCCCCATTCCCTGCGGTAAAAGGCTTGTGGGATTGTCCCACCGTGGTAAACAATGTTGAAACCCTCGCCGCCGTGGTACCCATCATCAATATGGGCGGAGAAGAATACGCAAAGATTGGCGTGGGAAAATCAACAGGCACCAAACTCATCTCGGCATGCGGCAATATTAACAAGCCCGGCGTGTACGAGATTGATATGACGATTTCTGTAGAAGAATTTATTTACAGCGATGAATATTGCGGCGGTATCGCCAATGGTAAAAGGCTGAAAGCCTGCATACCGGGCGGATCGTCGGTGCCCATTTTGCCGGCCAACTTATTATTGAAGACCGCCAAGGGCGAAACACGCATGATGAACTACGAAAGCCTGGCCGACGGAGGATTCCAGACTGGCTCTATGATGGGTTCGGGCGGATTTATTGTACTGGACGAAGACCAGTGCGTGGTGCGTCATACTTTAACGCTGGCGCGCTTTTATCGTCATGAAAGCTGCGGCCAGTGCTCTCCCTGTCGCGAAGGCACAGGCTGGATGGAAAAAATTCTCAAAAACATCGAATACGGAAAAGGCAAGATGAGCGATATCGACCTGTTGTGGGATATACAGCGCAGGATCGAGGGCAATACCATTTGCCCGCTGGGCGATGCGGCTGCATGGCCTGTGGCTGCTGCCATCCGCCATTTCCGCGACGAGTTTGAATGGCATGTGACAAACAGGGAAGAGTGTTTGAAGAGAAATTATGGATTAGCGAATTATGCTGAGCCGATAAAGGCAACAGCGTAGGAAATATTTCGCACTAAGGCGCAAAGACGCCAGGTATTAGTTTGTGCCTTAGCGCCTTGGCGCGAACAAAATTCTCCTCGCGAGAAACGAAAGATTATGGCTGAAGAAAAGAAATTATTTAAGGTCACCATCGACAACATCACCATTGAGGTGGAGCCCGGCACTACCATCCTGAATGCTGCGCGCATGATTGGTGGTGATGTGGCGCCGCCTGCCATGTGCTACTACAGCAAGCTGAAGGGTAGTGGTGGTAAATGCCGTACCTGCCTGGTGGAAGTAGCGCAGGGTTCTACGGCCGACCCGCGGCCAATGCCCAAACTGGTGGCCAGCTGTCGCACCAATGTGATGGATGGAATGGTGGTGAAAAATATAACCAGCGAACGCGTACTGGACGCGCGCAACGGTGTAGTGGAATTTTTGCTGATCAATCACCCGCTCGATTGCCCCATCTGCGACCAGGCCGGTGAATGTCACCTGCAAGACCTCAGCTACGAGCACGGCAAAGCAGGTACCCGCTATGAATTCCAACGCCGCACATTCGAAAAACATGACCTGGGGCCCTATATACAACTGCACATGACGCGCTGCATTCTTTGCTACCGTTGCGTGTATGTAGCCGACCAGGTAACGAATAAACGCGTTCACGGCGTACTCGATCGTGGCGATCATGCTGAGATTGCCACCTATATCGAGAAAGCGCTCGATAACGATTTCATCGGCAACGTGATTGATGTGTGCCCGGTGGGTGCGCTTACCGATAAGACCTTCCGCTTCAAAAACCGTGTATGGTTCCTGAAACCCGTGGATGCACACCGCGATTGTCCCAAATGCGCCGGCAAGGTGACCCTGTGGTATCGCGGCGATGAGGTATTTCGCGTTACCGGTCGCAAAGACCAGTGGGGCGAAGTGCATGACTGGATCTGTAATGAATGTCGTTTTGAGAAAAAGAAAACCAGTGACTGGGTGATTGAAGGACCCACCAGGGTGAGCAGGCATTCGGTGATCTCAGCCAATCACTACGTGAATGTGGCGAAGCCCGAGGAAAAGCTGCCCCAGATTATGGGCCGCCCGCCGAAGATTACGTTGAACATTCACGATATAAGCGACGTAAACAAACCCGAAATACATTTATCCGAATTGCCGGGACCGGCTCATTCGGACGATTTTAATAAGTAATTATACCAAAACAGCACGATGAACCCTGTACTGTTAGTAATAGACTGGGCATTCTTGTTAGAAAAAGCGATCCTGATCAGCGTGGTGATTGGCCTTTCGTTGTTCATTGCGATGTATGAGACTTATGCGGAACGCAAGGTGGCAGCCTTTATGCAAGACCGCCGCGGTCCTAACCGTGCAGGACCTTTCGGCATACTGCAACCGCTGGCCGATGGTCTGAAGCTGTTTTTTAAAGAAGAAATTGTTCCCAACACGGCCAACAAATTTTTGTTCGTGCTGGGTCCTTCCCTGGCCATGCTGACTGCTATGATGACTTCGGCTGTAATACCCTGGGGTAGCAGCGTTGAAGTATTTGGCCGGCAGGTGAACCTGCAGATTGCAGATATCAATATCGGTGTATTGTTCATCTTCGGTGTAGTGAGCATGGGTGTGTATGGTATTATGATCGGCGGCTGGGCTTCGAACAATAAGTTCTCCCTACTGGCTGCCTTGCGCGGCGCTTCGCAGGTGATCTCTTATGAATTGCCGATGGGTCTTTCGCTGATCTCGATGCTGATCATTACAGGTTCTTTGAAAATGAGTGTGATTGTGGGAGGGCAGGTAGACAGCATTTATTATGTGCTGTTGAACCCGCTGGGATTTTTCATATTCCTGGTATGTGCTTTTGCAGAATGTAACCGCACACCGTTTGACCTGCCCGAAGCAGAAAATGAACTGAACTTTGGTTATCACCAGGAATATAGTTCAATGAAACTGGGTTTCTACCTCTTTGCTGAATACATCAACATGTTTATCAGCAGCGTGGTAATGGCAACTTTATTCTTTGGTGGCTACGATATACCCTTTGTGAGCGATGCAGGATTGGTGGAAAGCATCGGCCAGAACTGGACGGCATTGATACAGTGCCTGGTACTGTTCCTGAAGACCGGCTTCTTCATCTTCCTGTTTATGTGGGTGCGCTGGACCATTCCGCGCTTCCGCTACGACCAGCTGATGAACCTGGGCTGGAAAGTAATGATACCGCTGGCGCTTGTCAACATGGTGCTGGTATCGTTGCTGGTGCTCACAGGAATTATCGGGTAAATTATTGATAAAAAAATACTTTTGCGGATTGAAAAAAGGTGGCGCTGGCAGTAGATAAAAATCATTTAGTGAGCTAGAAAACGAAGCGTAAATGCAAACATTAACAAACAGAGCAAAACCGGTAGACCGCAGGCCCATGACACTTGCAGAGCGTCTGTATGTGGTCAATATTTTTAAGGGCATGATGATCACCTTGCGGCATATGTTCAAAAAGAAGGCGACGATTCAATACCCGGAGCAGCAACGTCCGTTCAGTCCGGTATTTCGTGGCCTGCATGTGCTGAACCGCGACGAGCAGGGCCGTGAGCGTTGTACAGCCTGCGGACTTTGCGCCGTAGCTTGTCCGGCAGAAGCTATTACCATGGAAGCGGCTGAGCGCAAGCCGGGCGAAGAGCACCTGTACCGCGAAGAAAAGTATGCGGCGAAATATGAAATCAATATGTTGCGCTGCATATTCTGCGGGTTGTGCGAAGAGGCTTGCCCGAAAGATGCGATTTATCTGAGTGAGACTTTTGCGCGCTCGAATTATAAGCGTGAAGGATTGATTTATAAAAAACAGGATTTGCTGATACCCCATCCCATTGAGCAACCGGAAGAATACAGGAAGGCATTGGGAAACAGGGCAAAACAAAAGCAATCGGCCAATTAAAATAACCAACAAGCTGCGATGAGTATTACCCAGGTTTTATTTTTCTTCTTGAGTGCGCTGGCCCTTGGCAGCGCGGTGATGGTGGTTATCAGCCGCAACCCCGTGCATAGCGTACTCTGGCTGATCATTACCTTCTTTGCCATCTCCGGGCATTACTTTATGCTGAATGCGCAGTTTATCGCAATCGTAAATATTATAGTATATGCGGGCGCCATTATGGTGCTATTCCTTTTCGTGATCATGTTGATGAACCTGAACGCGGAGACGGAGCCGCAGAAAAATAAATGGATGAAGCTGGCCGGCGTGGTGTCGGGCGGCTGCCTGTTGCTGGTAATGGTGGCAGCACTGAAAGAAGCTGAAGTAAAAGGACAAACCACCGAAATGGTTACCGGCAATATCGGCCTGATCAAAAATCTTGGCCAGGCCTTGTTTACCCAATACGTAGTGCCCTTCGAAATCAGCAGCGTACTGTTCCTGAGCGCGATGGTCGGCACTGTATTGATAGGTAAAAAAGACGCGAAAGAACAGAATTGAATATTGAATTTGAAATCGAATTTGAATGTGAATTGAGTGCATTCAGATTCCGGATTCCTGGTTCAAATTCCTTTATTCAATATTCAAAATATCAACCATGAAGATTGAATACTATATCGTACTGTCCATCGCGCTGTTTTGCATCGGCATCGTGGGTGTGCTGGCAAGGCGCAATGCCATCATCATCTTTATGTGCATTGAGCTGATGTTGAATGCGGTGAATTTGTTGCTGGTGGCTTTTTCAAAAATGCATCATGCGGCAAAGGGTGCCGAGGTGGCGACGGCGGGGGTGGATGGACAACTATTCGTGTTCTTCATCATGGTAGTGGCCGCCGCGGAAGTGAGTGTGGGACTGGCCATCATAGTGATGATGTATCGTAACGTACATTCCGTGGATGTAAACTTCTTAAACCGATTAAAGCACTGATGAACAACATTATCGACTTAGCCTGGCTCGTTCCTTTGTTTCCGCTCGCAGGTTTTTTGCTGAATGGGTTGTTCAGAAATTCCTTGTCGCGCCCGCTCACCGGTATCATCGGCAGCGGCGCCGTACTGGCTTCATTTGTAGTAAGCGTTTTGTTGTTCCTCGAAGTAAAGAAAGGCAACACAGGCGTAGCGCATCTTTTCAATTTTATTGAGGTTGATAAACTCACCATACCATTTGCTTTCCTGGTTGACCAGCTTTCATCGTTATTCCTGCTGATCATTACAGGCGTGGGCTTCCTGATACATGTTTATTCAGCAGCCTATATGAAAGAAGAAGAGCCGCCGCATTTTGCGCGCTATTTTTCTTACCTCAACCTCTTCGTGTTTTCAATGCTGCTGCTGGTGATGGGAAGTAACTATATCGTCCTTTTCATCGGCTGGGAAGGTGTGGGTCTCTGTTCTTATTTACTGATCGGCTATTGGTTCAAAAACACAGAATATAATAATGCGGCCAAGAAAGCTTTCATCATGAACCGCATTGGTGACCTGGGGTTTTTGATCGCTATATTCTGGATGATCGCCAAGTTGGGCACCGTTACTTTCTCTACACCCGATAGTGGCGGTGTGCTCGATAAGGTGGGTGATCTGACCGCTGTTGATATCACCGGCATCACTTTGTTACTTTTTGTGGGCGCCACCGGCAAGAGTGCGCAAATACCCTTATACACCTGGTTGCCCGATGCTATGGCTGGTCCCACTCCCGTATCGGCGCTGATTCACGCGGCTACCATGGTGACCGCGGGTATCTATATGGTGGCTCGCAGCAATATTTTATATACCAGTTCAGCCATCACGCAGACCGTAGTGGCGGGCATTGGCCTGGCAACAGCGATCCTGGCTGCTACCATCGCGCTGAAACAAAACGATATTAAAAAAGTACTGGCCTACTCTACCGTGAGCCAGTTGGGATATATGTTCCTGGGTCTTGGCGTAGGCGCTTATACCGGGGCCGTGTTTCATGTAATGACGCACGCGTTCTTCAAAGCCTTGCTCTTCCTCGGCGCAGGCTCGGTAATTCATGCCATGCACCACGAGCAGGATATCCGCAAAATGGGTGGATTGAAAAGATACTTACCCATTACGCATATCACCTTCCTGGTGGGCTGTATTGCCATTGCCGGTATTCCGCCCTTCTCCGGTTTCTTTTCAAAAGATGAAATACTAGCGGCTGCATACCTTAGGAATCCTTTATATTATGTGCTGGGTGCAGCCGGCGCATTGCTCACTGCTTTTTATATGTTCCGCTTGTATGCCACAACCTTCCTCGGCAGCTTCCGCGGCACAGAAGAGCAGAAACATCATTTACACGAAAGCCCTTCACTGATGACCATCCCGCTGATAGTGCTGGCAGTGCTGAGCGTAATAGGCGGATGGGTGGGTATTCCTGAAGTGTTGATGCACGGCGCGCATTCCCTCGGCGATTTCTTAGCGCCGGTATTTGCAGCTTCTGCAGAAAAGATGGAAGCACACTCCATTTCGCATAGCACCGAGTATCTGCTGATGGGTGTAACCGTGATTGGTGCGGCCATCGCCATATTTGTTGCTACAGCCAGGTATCGCAGGAATCCTGAGCTGGGAGAGCCCACAGGTTTTGGAAAAATACTGGCGAATAAATGGTATGTGGATGAATTTTACCAGTGGCTGATCGTTCGCCCGGTAAACTGGCTGGCGAAAGTGCTGAACTCATTTGTAGAAAAAGAATTTATCGACTGGCTGGTGAATGGCGTGGGTAAACTGGTGAACTATAGCAGCCGCCAGGTGCGACTGCTGCAGAGCGGACAGGTGGGCAGCTATGTGCTGCTGATGGTTTTGAGCATACTCGTGTTTTTAGTTTTGCAGTTTTTTATAAAGAAATAATTACGACGCAACCGATAGTGTGATTTCCGGATTAAGAACTTTTATTTCGAAAAATATATGATGCCCGTTTTACTGATAGTTATTCCCTTGCTGAGTGGATTGATCGCTTTCCTGGTAAAGCAGGAAAAGTCCGTTAAATCGTGGGCATTGTTATCATCCATTGTGTCGCTGGTGATTTCAGTAATGGCCCTCACCACAAAGAATGATAGCTGGCTGCATTACAATCTGCCCTGGCTTCCCGAACTGGGCAGCAGCTTCAATGTAGGCCTGGATGGTATGGGCAAAGTGCTCTGCCTGCTCACCGGCATTTCATTTCCCGTAATTTTTATCGCTACATGGAATAACAGCTACAGAAAGCCCAATAATTTCTTTGCCCTCATGCTGCTTTCGCAGGCGGGCCTTATGGGCGTGTTTGTAGCCATGGATGCGCTGCTGTTTTATTTCTTCTGGGAACTGGCGCTTATTCCCGTTTACTTCCTCTGCTCGCAATGGGGCGGTGAAAGAAGAATACCGGTTACTTTCAAATTTTTCATATACACCTTTGTCGGCTCGCTGCTGATGCTGGTGGCTATCATTTTCCTGTATTTCCAGACGCCTGACAAGTCATTCTCCATAGATTCTTTCTACGCAGTAGCACAAATGTCGCCCGGCACACAAGCCTGGTTATTCGTATTGCTGTTCCTGGCTTTTGCCATCAAAATGCCCATCTTCCCTTTCCATACCTGGCAGCCCGATACCTACGAGCAATCGCCCACAGCGGTTACCATGGTGCTTAGCGCCGTGATGGTGAAAATGGGTGTGTTTGGCATACTGCGCTGGCTGGTACCGGTATTGCCCACCGCTTCTTTCCAGTTTGGCGACAACCCGGCAACACTTTGCGTAGTGGGCATGTTGTATGCTTCATTCGTGGCCATGCAGCAGGATGACCTGAAGCGTTTGTTTGCTTATTCTTCTATCGCGCATATGGGACTGATGGGACTGGCCATCTTTGTGCCTTCCAATATGGGTATGCAGGGCGTGATGATTCAGATGTTTAACCACGGCATCAATATACTCGGACTGTGGATTGTGGTAGAACTGATCGAGCGACAAATGGGAACCCGCAAAATGTCGGAACTGGGAGGGTTGGCACAAAAAGCGCCCGTGCTGGGCATATTGCTGGTGGTGCTGGCGCTGGCCAATGTAGCGCTGCCGCTTACCAATGCGTTTATCGGCGAGTTCCTGATGTTTGCAGGCGTGTTTACTTCACTTGCTTCGAAGTATCATTACATTTTTGCAGTGGTGGGTGCCATCAGCATTATTCTTTCTGCTGTGTACACCTTCAACATGATCCAGAAAGTATTTTTCGGAAATACAAATTCACTCACAGCCGGCGCGCGCGATATCAGGCTGAATGAAAAACTGGTACTGTCGGCGCTGGTGGTGATGATAATTGCGATTGGTGTATATCCCAAACCATTGCTGGAGATTACACAAGGCGCGGTGGACACACTGATTTCTAAAATGATGATCAAAAATCCTTAAGCGAAAGCATACCGATTCATATGAATGCAATTGTTTTATCGGCAATCTGGGGTGTGGTAATGATGTTTACGAGCGTGTTCAGCAGGAACAATAAGGTGGTGCGCGGTATTGCCGTCACCGGCCTGGCCGTGCTGCTGATCACTAATATTCTTGAAATGAACGGCATCAATTTTTTCAAGGTTGATGTAAAGGGCATGATGGTGTTCGACAATTTCGGCCTGCTGTTCAATGCTATTGCATTTGCTTCTACACTGGTTTTTTTCCTGCTTTCCGGCCGCGATATCGAAAAAGTGGGCATGCATGTGGCCGATTATTGTGCGCTCATATTTTTCGTGCTCTGCGGCGTGGCTATCGCTTCTTCGTTCAATACCTTACTGATGCTTTTCCTCGGAATCGAGATCATCTCCATTCCGCTGTACATACTTACCGGCGCCGATAAGCGTAATCTTAAGAGCAACGAGGCTTCGCTGAAGTACTTCCTCATGGGCTGTTTCTCAACCGGTCTTATGCTCATGGGTATTACGCTGATCTATGGCGTAAAAGGAAGCTTCAATATGGATGTGATCGGCATGGGCAATGGTGAGCTTACTCCCATGCTGGCTGCCGGCCTGCTGCTGTTGCTTTTTTCCATGGCCTTTAAAGTATCGGCCGCACCCTTCCATTTCTGGACGCCTGATGTATATGATGGTGCGCCCACAGTATTCACATCCTTCATGGCCACCGTGGTGAAGGCTGCCGGGTTTATAGCATTTATCCGCCTTTTCAAAAACAGTCTTGGCAGTATGCAGAGCGAGTGGCAACTGATGGTTGCCATCATCACAGCAGCCACGCTGTTTATCGGAAATATCACCGCCGTATTCCAGCAAAGCGTAAAGCGTATGCTGGCTTACTCCAGTATAGCACAGGCAGGCTTTATGATGTTTGCCATTGTGGCGCTGAACGAGACTGCGTTTGAAGGTTTGATCTTCTACGCCGCCGCCTATAGCCTGGCTACCATCGGCATCTTTGCTATTCTTATTAAAATGAAGGATTATACCTTCGAAGGCTTTAACGGGCTGGCCAAACATCAGCCGGTGCTGGCTGCTACCAATACCATCTTCCTTTTATCGCTGGCGGGCATTCCGGCCACTGCAGGTTTCTGGGCCAAGTTTTATATGCTGGCCGCCGCGGTAAGGGCAGGTCATGTGTTGTGGCTGGTGATACTGGGTGTGCTTTGCGCCGCCATCAGCGTATATTATTATTTCCGCGTAATACAGGCCATGTATTTCAAAGACGGCGACGCCCAGGAAATGGATGCCACTCCCGCTTTTAAAGGGGTGCTGATTGGTATAGCCGCCGTAGTGGTATTGCTCGGCATTTTCCCCGAATGGCTGATCGACAAATTGTACTACTTTTTCTAAGTTGGCAGCTATTTTCCCTAACTTAGAGTATGACTCTTCGCGACTCGCTTTCGCTGGCTTACCGCACCGTTCGTTCCAACAGGCTGCGCACCGTTATTACAGTGGCTATTATTGCATTGGGCATCATGGCGCTTATTGGCATTAATACCGCTATTGTTGCCATCCAGCAAAAGTTTGTGGAGAGTTTCTCTTCAATGGGCGCCACCGGCTTCACCATCCGTTTTCGCGAGCCGCGCTGGTTTGGCGGACGTGGCAACGAGGTGAAAAAAGAAACACAGGGGCAGAAGAAAGAGAAGAAGTCGAACATGGGCAAGCCCATCACCAAGCTGCAGGCAGAAAAGTTCAAAGAGAACTACGATTTCCCCGCCACCGTTTCGCTGTTCATTTTTGGTAAGTCGAATGCTATCGTATCGCGCGAAAGCAAAAAGACCAATCCCACCGTGCGCGTATATGGTGGTGATGAAAACTATCTTGATCAAAACGGATTTAAGATAGCTTATGGCCGCAACCTGACGGCGCTGGATGTGGAAACGAGCCGCAACGTATGCCTGATAGGAAAAGATGTGGCAGTTAAATTTTTCGGAGAAAATCTCGAGCGTCCCATCGATAAGATCATCAAGATCGATAATATACCATTCCGAGTTATTGGTACGCTACAATCCAAGGGATCTACTTTTGGAATGAGTTGGGATAATATTGTGATCACTTCTTACAACAATGTGCGGCGCTATTTCAACAGCAATCCCAATGCGTCGTTTTCCATACAGGTGAAAGTGCCCGATATCAGGCTGATGGATGGCGCTATCGGGCAGGCTACGGGTGTATTCCGGCCTATACGTAAACTGACTACTATTGAAGAAGATAATTTCTCGATTGATAAGAGCGATAGTTTCGTGGAAATGCTGATGCGAAATCTCAGTATGATCCGCATTTCCGCGATAGTGATTGGTATCATCACCCTGGCGGGCGCTGCCATAGGCTTGATGAACATTATGCTGGTGGCCGTAACCGAACGCACCAAGGAAATTGGTTTGGTAAAAGCTATCGGCGGGAAAAGCAAAAGCGTACGTTACCAGTTCTTATACGAATCCATCATCATCAGTCTGCTGGGCGCGGGCTTTGGAATAGCGCTCGGCGTACTGTTTGGAAACGTAGTGGGTTTACTGCTCAGCACCAGCTTTGTGATACCATGGAACTGGGTAATATTCGGAATTGTTATCTGCACTATGGTGGGCCTGCTGGCGGGTTTGTATCCCGCGATGAAAGCGGCGAGACTGAATCCCATCGAGGCGCTGCGGTATGAGTAAGATTGCCACCCAAAACAAGAATAAAAAAGGCTGTCCGAAGCGGACAGCCTTTTGCTTTTATTAAAAAGAGTATGAACTATTTCGGATCTAAGATATTGTTGATCCTGTCGAGCATATCCTGTAAATGATAACGGCTCATTCTGTCGGTATAAGCGGGCAATGCTGCGGTTATCTGGCTTTTCAGCGTGCGCAGGGTGCCCTTTGCTACAGACATGATATCGTTCTTTTTGGTGTCGACCAAAGGACCGATGGTGATGACGATGCCACCGCCGCTGCTGCTGGCGGGAGAAGGCGGCCTCACGATACTGCCCAGGCGCTCAACAAATGCTTTCTGCAAATTGCGGCGATACACATCTATCGGTTTGCGTGCTGCCAGTTCGCTCCAGATGCCCGTTCTCAGGTCGTCCATAAACTCGTCGAGGCGGTAGGCGTTCGGGTCGCGGTTGGCGCTCGATATCAAACGCTGCATGCGCGCATTGGAGAGCAGGCTGGTTAACCAGGTATCCTGCAGGCTGCTGATGCGGTCCTGGTTGGGCGAAGCAATTTTATCCAGGATCTTTCTGTCGAGCAGCCAGGTAGGAGTGGTGAACAGGTGTTTCTGCAGGAAAGCCATCGCTTCTTTCTGCGTTGCCTTGGGCACCACGGTATAAACATTTCCTTCCTGGTCGGTGGTGCGGTAATCGGTATAAATGCCACCGATATTGGTCACTACATGACCCATATAGCGGCTGAACTGGCTCAACAGGTTATCATATACTTCGCGAAGCGTTTCATAATTCTCGCCTTTTTCATTGAGCCAGTCGGGCAGCTGGGGCAAAATCCATTTCAGGTTTTTGATGCCGTACTCACCGGCTTTCATATTATTATCGCCCAGGCTTTCTGTTTGCGCGCGTGGATCTTCACCATTCTGGTGCAGGAAGCGGAAGCGGGGGTTATTGTATTTGCTTTTTACCCACTCGTTCAGAATTTCTTTTTCCTCTTCTTCTGTTTTATCGAAAATAGGTTTGTATCCCCATTCAATAGACCAGAGGTCATAATCGCCGATGCGCGGGAAAATGCCTGCGGGTCCGATATTATCGCCGGGCTGCGCCACGTAGTTGAAACGTGCATAGTCCATGATGGATGAGGTATGACCGTTGGCTTCCACCCAGGCTTTGTCGCGCAGTTTTTCTACGGGTGTAGCCCATGAAGAACCCATGTTGTGCGGCAGGCCGAGGGTATGACCCACTTCGTGCGAAGACACAAAGCGAACCAGTTGTCCCATCAGCTCATCATCAAATTTTGCCTTGCGTGCCTTGGGATCGCTGGGCGAGGCCTGTATCAGGTACCAGTTGCGCAGCAGGCGCATTACATTGTGATACCAGTTGATATGCGATTCCAGGATTTCACCGCTGCGCGGGTCGTGCACGTGGGGGCCGCTGGCATTGGCAATATCTGATGGCTTATAAACGATAGCTGAGTAGCGGGCGTCTTCCAGGCTCCAGGTGCTGTCTTCCTCTTTGGTGGGCGCCCTGCGGGCATAGATGGCATTTTTAAAACCGGCTTTTTCAAAAGCTTTCTGCCAGTCGTTCACGCCCTGGATCAGGTAGGGTACCCATTTCTCAGGAGTGGCGGGATCGATATAGAAAACGATTGGCTTGATGGGCTCTACCAGTTCGCCGCGTTTCATTTTTTCAACATCTTCCGGTTTTGGCTCCAGTCTCCAGCGAGTGATCATGCTTACGTTCTTCACACCATGCGGGTCGGCATCGAAATCGGTATAGCCTGTGGTGAAGTAGGCTACACGATCGTCGTAATAACGGGGACGCATAGGTGTTTTTGGCAGCAATACCAGCGAACTGTTCAGTTCAAAGGTGGCATTGCCTGCCGGACCAGCAGCAGGTGCACCGGGCGTACGTGCCGGGGCCGGCATCTTACTGTAGGTTTTTACCGTTTTGATTTCAGTGTTGATAGGATAAGAGCGGATAGTTACTATATAAGACTTATCAGCCTGCTGTGCGCCGATGCGGAGGGCAGTTTTAAAATACGAAGCGAAATACAGCACATCGTTATCGCTGTTGATGTAGTCGGTCATGTCGATCACATAACCGCTGCTGTCTTTCGAATAAGCCTTTATATCGAATGCGGCGGATATAGGTTGAATGTTTGAATTCTGCACCGACTTATACATTGGTTGGGTGCTGTCTTTCGAATACACCGAAAACGAAATGGTCTGTAGGAAGATCTTATTGTTAGGGCCTTTCTGAAAGCGGATTACGTTTTCGTTAATCTCGTCGCCGGCATACCCGATAAAGCCAGAGCGAATACCTATGGGAGCTTTTGATATGCGGTTTACTACCAGGATATCTCTGCCGAGCAGGGTATCATTGATTTCGAAGAACCATCTGTCGTCTACTTTATGTACAGCGAAAAGACCTTTCTGACTCCAGGCCTTATCGGTGATGACGTCCTTATAAGGTCTGGGCCCCGTGCGTGGCGGGGTGGGTGACGGTGGTCTGCGGGTACTGTCCTGGGGCGTTGGATTTGTTGGCGCATTGGGTCTGTTTTGCGCGCTCGCCTGCAACATAAGACAGGCGCTGATTGCAGCAAAAATGCCGATCCTTAATCGTTGGGGAATTTGCATGTTCTGAATTTGTTTAATGGATGAAGATAAGGAAAGGCTTTTTCTCAACGGGTCAAAAAATGTCAAAAGGACCATTATGGAATCGGGGCGGTTTGGAGCTAAAATTAAGACCGGTTTTGCCTGTATTTTTATTCAACCAAAACGCCTATTTTTAAGGCTCCTATATACAAAATCCCTTATCTTGTGAACCTTATTTAAAAATTTTTCCTGATGACTGTGATCGGGTGAAAAAGTTTTTCATTAGAATTGTGAGCCCATTTTTTAAAAACTTCAATAGTAAAATTTAAAAACATCTAAAAACAAACAATCATGGCTGAAACAAAACCAACTGCGACTGCGCCGAAGAGTAGTACGTCTGTTCAACCAAAAAAGAAGAGCAATGCAATTAGCTGGTTGGCTCCGATCTTATGCGTACTTGCTGGTTATATTATATGGCGTTTTATTCTGGGCGATCCGAGTAATTTCACTAAACCAGATCCGGCTGGCGGGTTTTGGCCAAAACATGAAGGCCCCAAAGGAGGATTGGTGAGGATGTATGAAGGTGGTATTGTGGTGCCTGTTCTTATCGCAAACTTCCTGATCGTAATAGTATTCGTGGTTGAAAGGTTACTGACAATCACTAAAGCAACCGGTAAAGGAAATATTGCTGAGTTCATCCGCAAAGTGCAATATCATCTGGCTAATAAGAATGTTGACCAGGCTATTTCTGAGTGCGACAGACAGAAAGGTAGCGTGGGCAACGTAATGAAAGCCGGTCTCCGCAAATACAAAGAAATGATCTCCAACACCGAGCTGGATACTGAACAAAAAGTACTCGCTATCCAGAAAGAGGTGGAAGAAGCAACTGCCCTGGAGCTCCCCATGTTGGAAAAAAACCTGGTGTTCCTGTCAACCATCGCTTCAGTGGCTACGCTGTTAGGTCTGTTTGGAACAGTATTGGGTATGATTACATCGTTCGCGGCTCTTGGTGAAGAAGGTGGTGGTCAGGCTGCTGCTGAGCTCTCGAGAGGTATTTCCGAAGCGCTTTACAACACAGCCCTGGGTATCGGTACTTCAGCCTTAGCGATCATTATGTATAACGTATTTACAACAAAAATAGACACAATTACTTACGGTATCGATGAGAGCGGCTTTACTTTGACCCAGAGCTTTGCTTCGCTGTATAAATAATCTTATAGCTGCGCTGGTCAAAAAAGCCGGCAAAATGCTATGGAAAACAGCCGAGCAGGAATCTAATAGTTGTTAACTGAAATTTTGAAAAAATGCCAAAAGTCAAAGTACCTCGGAAGAGCACGAATATAGACATGACGGCCATGTGCGATGTGGCTTTCCTGTTGCTGGCCTTTTTTATCCTTACCACTAAGTTCAAACCCGATGAGGCTTTGTCGGTGACTACCCCTAAGTCGGTGTCAACCAGGACTTTGGAGGGCAAAGACATTGTGTTGATCACCATGGATAAGGATGGTAAGGTATATTTCTCCGTAGATGATATGAACAGGCCCGAAAAGCTGCAGATCATCGAGGAGGTGAATGAGATGAAGGCTCTGAACCTTACTGACGCGGAGAAGGCCGCCTTTGCTCGTAATGGCTCTTTCGTGGGAGTACCTTTCAGCCAGCTGAAATCGTACTTGCAGCGCGACCCTTCGGAAATTAAGAATTTACAGCAGCCCGGTATTCCGGTGACTGATTCACTTAATAACGAATTACAGGTTTGGATAAGAGCTGCGCTCACCGCCTTCCAGGGTAAAAAGATGAATATCCTGCTGAAGGGTGATAACGAGGCAAAATATCCTTCTTTCAAAGGAGTGATAGATGCCCTGAAGAAAAACGAGCAGTTTAAGTTTTCACTGGTTACTGATCCCGAAGGTATTCCACCGGATTCTGAGCTGGGCCGCAGGGCCGCTCGTGAGGGAGCTAGCGTGACTGACCAGTAAATCAATTATTTAAAAACAATTTAATTTTTTCATATGGCTGAACTGGATACCTCGCAACAGGGTGGACATAAAAAAGGCCCGGGTGTAAAGAAGGCGAAAAAGCTTTCTACCCGTGTTGACCTTACGCCGATGGTGGACCTGGGGTTTTTGTTGATCACGTTCTTCATATTCACCACCACCATGAGTCAGCCCACTGCTTTGCGACTGTACCTGCCTAAGGACACCGAAAAGCAGGAAGAGCAGAGTAAGGTGAAAAACTCCGGTGCGCTGACCATCCTGATGAACCGGGATAATAACGTGTATTACTATGAGGGCGAGCTGTTACCCGATGGCTCTAACTTCAAGACTTCTAACTTCATGGATATCAGGCAGGTAATCCTTGATAAGAAGAGGAATACCAAGCCCGAAGACTTTGTGGTGATCATAAAGCCCGGCCCGGATGCGACTTATAAAAACACGGTTGATATGCTGGACGAGATGTTTATCGGCGACGTAAAACGCTATGCCCTTGTGGATATTACCCCACAAGACTTGCAGTTTATCGCCGCTACAGAGGGTGTTCCGCCTTCTGGTTTTACAGCACCCGCCAGCAATTAATTTTGTGGAATGCACCAGGAATTGCATCTAATTTTAACAAACTCGAATTATGGACGTAAATAAAATATTAAGCGCCGACATCCTCGATATCATATTCGAGGGTAGGAATAAGGACTACGGAGCCTATGAGCTGCGTAAGACCTACAACAGGCGGTTGGTAACAGCGCTGCTGGCGATGGCTGCCTTCTGCGTGTTGTTGTTTGGCGGATACTTCCTGTCGAATGCCCTGGGAGGTGAAAAGGAGACCAAGAAGCTCGCTGCCCAGGACGTACAGCTGGAAGAAGTAAAGCAAGAGGAAAAACGTGAGGAGCCCCCGCCACCTCCGCCCCCCAAACCACCAGATCCTCCGAAAGTGGAGATGACCAAGTTCACTCCGCCCAAAATCGTTAAAGACGAAGAGGTGAAGGAAGAAGAAAAACCACCGGAAGTAACCGAGCTGGAAGACACCAAGATCGACGTGGTTAGCCAGGAAGGTGTGAAAGACGAAGGTATCGTGGCTCCGCCTGTAGAAGACGCCGGTAAAGGTGTGGTTGAAGCTCCGAAGAAGGTGGAAGAGGATTGGGACAAGACATTTACCAAAGTGGAAATTGAATCAGAATATCCCGGTGGTCCCGCTGCATGGCAGCGCTACCTGAACAGGAACCTCCGTTACCCGCAGGATGCGATCGACAACGAGATCCAGGGTACAGTGGTTGTTCAGTTCATCGTGGATAAAGAAGGTGTGGTGAGTGAGGTGCAGGCTATCAGCGGTCCGAAAGAATTGCAGGATGAGGCCGTGCGCGTTATCAAGAAGAGTGGTAAATGGACACCCGCCGTGCAGAACGGACGCCAGGTGAAATCGTATAAGAAACAACCGATCGTGTTCCGCCTGGAAGCTCAGTAAACATCAAAATGAATTCAAAGTGTGATCCCCGCCGTTATGGCGGGGGGTTTTTTTGTCTGAAAAAAATCGATCAACGATATGGAAACACTTGCATGGCGTGTCTCATTGTGAAAGAAACAAAAAGTATAGCCATGGAAAACGCTGCTCACTTTAGGCGGCCCACCTGGTTATTGTCTTCACTTGCATTCAATCCTTTCATCAAATTCATATTGCCATGGACAAAAATTCTATTCTGCAGGCTGATGTCCTGGACATCATTTTCGAAGGACGCAACAAGGAGTACGGCGCTTATGAACTCAGGCAAACGTACAACCGCCGGCTTAGGATATCTGTTGCCGTTATGACACTGGTAGTGCTCTCGCTCAGCATTACGCAATTGCTGGCCGGAAGAGGCAAGCCTTCGGATACGCTCACGATGCTGCTTCCGCCCGATGCGCATATTGAAGACATAAAACCAGTGGAAGAGCAACCGCTTTTGCCACCACCCCCTCCACCACCTCCTCCACCGCAGCGTGTACAGACCATACAGTATTCTACGCCGCTGATCGTGGATGAAGAAGTGCCCGAGGCCCCGCCGGAAATCGACGCACTGGAAAGCGCAGTGATTGATGTGGCCAACCAGGACGGCCGGGAAGATGATGGCGTGGTGGATCCGCCACTGGAGGATGTGGGCAGGGACATTGTGGTAGCACCTAAAGTGGAAGAAGAAAACGCCAACACGCCTTTTATGAAGGTGGAAGTGGAATCGGAATTTCCCGGCGGCCGCGCGGCCTGGGAGCGTTTCCTGAGAAGGTATCTCCGCTATCCCCAGGAAGCGATAGACAATGAGAAGGAAGGCATAGTGGTGGTGCAGTTTGTAGTTGACACGCTCGGCAATGTGAGCGAGGTTAAAGCCATATCGGGACCCGAAGAGTTCAGGACTGAGGCGGAGCGTGTGATTAAAAAGAGTGGCAAATGGACGCCCGCCAGGCAAAACGGGAGACATGTGCCCTCGTACAAAAAACAGCAGATCGTCTTTGCCCTGACGCGTGGGTGAAAATGTTGGAAAAATCTCCCCCAACCCTGCCTGGCCCCGCCTGCGCGGGGTTTTTCTTTAGCCCTTGCTATATTTGGGGCTTATGGCAAAACTGGCAGGATGGGACGATACCATTGTAGCGCTGGCCACACCGCCCGGCGTAGGCGCCATTGGCGTGATCAGGCTGAGCGGTAAGCAATCGTGGGAAATAGCCAACGCATTATTCCCCTCGAAGAATCTGCTGTCGCAGCCCTCGCACACCTTGCACGTGGGCTTTCTACAACAAGGCGAAAAGGTGCTTGATGAAGTAGTGATCTCTTTGTACAAAGGTCCCCGCAGCTATACCGGCGAAGATGTCGTGGAAATTTCCTGTCATGGTTCGCCTTACGTACAACAACAGGTGATTGCCGCCTGCATCGAACAAGGTGCCCGCCTGGCCCGCGCCGGCGAATTCACGCAGCGTGCCTTCCTGAATGGGAAGCTCGACCTGGCCCAGGCCGAAGCCGTGGCCGACCTCATTGCCAGCAACACCGAAGCCGCGCGCAAGACTGCGCTACATAATATCCGTGGCGGTTTCTCGAAAAAGCTCCAGGAACTCCGCGAGCGGCTGCTGCAGTTTTCCGCTCTCATAGAACTGGAACTCGACTTTGCCACCGAGGACGTTGAATTCGCCGACCGCGGTCAACTGTATGCGCTCATTGATGAAGCAACCGTTAGTACCCGGCAACTAGCCTCATCTTTTCAGCTTGGCAACGTGATCAAGAACGGCGTAAGCGTAGCCATCATCGGCAAACCCAATGCGGGCAAATCGACCTTGCTGAACACGCTCCTGAATGAAAACCGCGCCATCGTAAGCGATATCGCCGGCACCACCCGCGACACCATCGAAGAAGTGCTGAACATTGACGGCATCCTCTTCCGCCTGATCGACACGGCCGGCATCCGCGAACACACGCACGACGTAATCGAAAGCATTGGCGTTGAAAAAAGCCTGGAGAAAATGAAGCAGGCTGATGTAGTGCTGTATGTTTTTGACGTAAATGAAATGGGCGCGGGTGAGATTGAAGAAGTGAGCAGGGAATTTGAACAAATGAAAATAAATCACCTGCTGGTAGGAAATAAGGCGGATAAAGTGGAGGAAGAAGCGTTGAAAATGAAATATAATTCCGTGCCCGGCATAGTGTTTATTTCCGCTAAAGATGGCCGTCATGTAGAAGTGCTGAAAGAAAAGCTGGTCGACAAAGTGTTGCAGGGCAGCGTACAAAGCGAGGATACGATCATTACGAACGCCCGGCATTATCATGCGTTGCAGGAGGTATTGAAATCGCTGCAAGATATCAGGAGCGGGCTGGACAATAAACTGCCGGGCGACCTGGTGGCACTGGATATACGGCGGTGCCTGCACTATTTAGGTGAGATTACGGGCGAGGTGACTACGGAGGATCAGTTGGATTATATATTTAGTAAGTTTTGTATTGGGAAGTGAAGTCCTTTCCTTTCTTTACTAAGTGCTTGTTAATGTTGATAATTCGTTGATTTATCCTTCTCTTTTTTGTTGCCCAACCTTCCTTTTTTACTTAAATTCGTTGCCATAATGTTGCCCTAATCTGTTGCCCTTGATGTCGGGCAACAAGAAATCCGAGACGGGAGAAACTTTGCTACATCCAGCAACATTCCGCTACAACCGGCAACAAACAGCTACCAAGTATGAGCAGCAACATGCGTATCGATAAGACCTGTGTTTTTTGCAACAACCCATACGTTGCCAAAACCACTAGTACGCAATACTGCTCAGACACCTGCGCAAAGAGGGCTTATAAGAAGCGCATCCTTGAAGACAAGATTGCTAAGACCATCGAGCAGGAGAATAAGAAGCGCCCCTATAACCCGGTTGTGAACGAGAAGGAATTTCTCAGCATCAACGAAGTGTGCATGCTCCTGGGCGCAAGCCGGTGGACGATCTACCGCCTTGTTGAGAATGGCAAATTGAAGGCCGCCAAGATTGGCAGGAAGACGATTATACAACGAGCAGAAATTGATAACCTCTTCAAATGATATTCTTATGAACGTAACACTCAGACAACGCCAGAAGGGAGACAAAATAAGTTTGTACCTCGACTATTACAGCAATGGCAAACGTCAGTACGAATATTTGCAATTATACCTTATTCCTGAGCCGGAGAAAGGTAAGCTCTCCAAGAAGGAAAAGGAAGAAAATAAAAAGACTCTAGAGCTGGCCGAAGCTATCCGCAGCAAAAGACATCTTGAGATCAAGAACGGCATCTATGGCTTTCAGGACAGCGGGAAACTCAAAGGCAGTTTCCTTCGCTATGTCGAATACCTCGCAGAGAAGCGTAAAGACAGCAAAGGCAACTATGATAACTGGGACAGTGCGCTAAAGCACCTCAAGAAGTTTGCTCCCAGTGATGTTACCTTTAATCAAATTGACAAACGCTGGCTGGAGGACTTCAAAACCTACTTGCAGAAAGAAGCTAAGACACCAGCGGGCAAACCCCTTTCCCAAAACTCACAAAGCTCCTATTACAACAAGATCCGGGCAGCACTCAGGGAGGCCGTGAAAGAAGAAATCATCAACCGCAATCCTGCGGAGACCGTGGAAGGCATTAAGCCAGGCGAACCCGAAAGAGAGTTCCTTACCTATGAAGAATTGCAGGCCATGGCTAAGGCCGAATGTGACATTGATATTTTAAAACGTGGTTTCCTTTTCAGCGCATTGACGGGTTTGCGCTGGAGTGACGTAAATAAACTGATCTGGTCAGAAGTGCAGCACTCCAAAGAGGTTGGGCATTATATCCGTTTTCGTCAGAAGAAAACAAAGGGCGCTGAAACATTACCCATCAGCGAAGACGCGGTGAAACTGCTCGGAGAAAGAGGCAAGCCGGAAGAAAGAGTTTTTATGGGATTGAAGTACAGCTCATGGCATAACATCAAATTACAGCAATGGGCACTGCGTGCAGGCGTTACCAAAACCATTTCATTCCATTGCGCCCGTCACACGTACGCGACACTTCAGCTTACCCTCGGAACCGACATTTATACCGTTTCGAAATTATTAGGTCACAAAGATTTAAAGACCACGCAGATCTATGCCAAGATCATTGACGATAAAAAGAAAGAAGCCGCCAACAAAATCAAGCTTGAGCTCTAACGTATGGAGTTAAATATCTACAACAGCATTTTATTCGGAGACCTGAAACCCTGGCATCAGAAGAACAGAAACGACAAACAATACCGCCAGCTCATCACTACGCAGTTCATGCAGCCTAAGAACATCGCCGAGTTCCAGACTGCATTGCAGTCGATTTTTAAGAACGATAAAGCATTACTAAAGGATGAAACTCTGGAAGTATATCTGAAACAACCCAAAGGCAAAAAAGAAAAGGAAATCTCCAAGCCTCTAGTAGAAATCAAAATTCCTACGTTCACGACTACCACTACAAAGTTTTACTACTACCTCATCACCAACGAGGCTACACGACTGACCGATACCCTTCACAAAGCAGTAAGCCGAAAAATTGAAGATACAGACAGGAAATACCTTGTCAATGGACTGCGCACCAATATCATTGACCTGTTAAAGAAAACCACGGCCACGATCCCGCATTATACTGAAGATGCAATCTCTGCCTACGTGCTCACCGTTCTGAAACTTTCATTGGTTCGCTTGCTGATGGAGACTGAATTGCTTTACCCCTCCTACCTCAATACACCTTCCACTACCGAAACAGAAATATTTGCCGAATACCTGGGCGAGCCGGTTCCTTCGGAAGAGTACTATAAAATCTCTGATGCGTTAAGCACTATTCAGGAAGAAGCCACAGCCTACACCGCTCAGGAACCAGAGGATCGCTTCAGCTTCGGGTTCAACGATGACGTGGAGAAACTAAAAGCTGCATTATCTCAGCTTAACAGCAAAATAGAATTGCTCAATGAAGATCAAACCACCGTGGATCAGCTTGTTTCTGTATTCACGTCCAAGCACCTCACCAAGAAAGCACCGAAGGTTTATTTTGATTGTGAAACCGTTGAATTGCGCTACGTCATCGTTGAAAAGCTGAAAAACTATTTCTCAAACCTCACCCCAACAACCCTTGAGAAATCTGCCTTATTCTATTCTAAGAAAGGGACTCTGCTGAAGGCGCAGAACCTGTATTCCAGCAAGGTGGTCAACACCAAGAAAAAGGCAATCATAGATAACATTTTCAAAGATTGGAAATGAAAAACATTGAGATCATTGAGATAACTCATTGAGATGTAAGTATCTCAACCTTTTCCCCTTCCGTTCTTTGTCACTTTGTTTCGTCAACAGCGGGAAACGTGCCTTGTTTCCGCTGCTTGAAAGGCACACAAACCAATTGTGAATCTTTTAAACGAAACGAAAATGAGTGACAATAGTCCGATTATCGAAAAGCTCGAACGCATAGAACAACTGATCATCGAGCAGAATCTTCTCAAAAAAGATGTATTAAACTTTTCAGAGGCTTGCCAGTACCTGAGCCTTAGCGAAAGTCATCTGTATAAGCTTACCAGTAACAAGTCCATCCCTCACTTCTGTCCGCAGGGAAAACGCCTGTACTTCAATCGTGCAGAGCTGGATGAATGGTTGCAGCGCAACAAGCAGTCTACGACTGATGAGATTGAAAAACAGGCTGCCGATTATGTGATCAAAAACAAAAGGAGGTTCTGATGGGCAAGTTTGTAATCACAGAACAATCCTACCGTGAGATCCTCCAGCGTCTTGAAACACTCGAGGGGCTTTTAAGGGAGAAACAGAAAAATCCCAAAGAGGTATTCTTCGACAACCAGGAGTTCATCAGCATCATGAACGTAAGCAAAAGAACTGCTCAGGCTTGGCGAGAGCAGAAAGTGATTGCTTACTCACAGGTCGGTAACAAAATCTATTACCGCCTCAGCGACATCCTGCAGATGCTGGAGAAATACAAAGTGCCTGCACTCCGGTAGGCACTTTCCAATCATTTCAATAACTCATTAAACGATCAGTCATAAACTATGGCAAGCAGCACGATATTCAAACAGTTTAATATACCTATAGCAGACAAGTCCCTCATCCTGATTACGAAGGACATCAGGGAGGGCAAATACAAAGCGGAAGTTGAGCAGGTAAGGTCAGCAATTCAGGTTGGCAAAAAAGACGAAGCTGACAGGCTGAAAAAACAGCTCCCGGCTTTCACTCCATCGGCAACTTTTCAAGGTGGTCGAAAAATGGAGCACCTGGTTTCTTACAGCCAGTTTATCATTCTGGACTTTGACAAACTCACACCGGAACAATTGCAGTCAGCTTTTGACAAAGCATCGGCAATCCCTTATACCTTTTCCTGCTTCCGCAGTCCGAGCGGTAACGGTATTAAGATCCTTGTGGAAGTGAACACCGGTTTGCAGGAACACAAACACGCCTGGCAACAGGTGGCTGATTATTACCAAAAGGAAATTGGTTTGGTCACTGATCCCTCCGGCAAAGATGTAACCCGGTTGTGTTTCATGTCTTATGACCCCGAAGCATATAAGAACATTAATAACAAGGTCTTTGAAGTTGCGCCCATTTCAGATGTGCCTTTGCTGGAAGAAGAACTGAAGCCTGAGAAGACACAAACACCGGTTAGTAAATACCAAGAACGCTTTCAGCATTGTATTGATTTCACCAATCAGAAATCGCAATACCACGAAGGCAACCGGAACAATTACATTCATTTGCTTACCTGCAACTGCAATCGCTCCGGCATCCCTGAAGCTGATGCGCTGGAATTGATTACCGCATCTTTTGATCTCGACCCGAAAGAAATTCATGCTACCGTTGAAAGTGTTTATGCCAATCAGCGGAACGAGTTTGCAAAGTTTGCAAACACTGCAAAGCCTCAAACTCCCTCCGTAGAAACCGTACCGGAAGACTTCCTGAAGAATACCCCGTCTGTTCCTGCGGAACTATACGACCTCATGCCTCCGCTCATCCGCGGTGGTGCCGCAGCCTTTACAGACTTCAGGGAGAAAGATGTATTTCTCACCGGGGCGCTGGCCATTCTCAGTGGTTGTTTACCGGGAGTAAAGGGATTGTATGCCGGGCAGGAGGTCTTTCCCAACTTGTTTTCCTTTACGGTGGCTCCGGCCGCAAGTGGTAAAGGCGTATTAAAGTTTGCAAAAATGCTGGCCGATGAATACCACGCATTTGTATTGAAAGCAAGCCGTGATGCCGAAACGCAGTACAATGTGGAGCTTGCTGAGCACAAACAAAGAATGCACAGCAAGAAGAAAGGCGACACCAGTACGGAAGAGCAACCTGTCAAGCCTGCTTTCAAGGTCGTGTATATCCCTGCGAACACCAGTTATGCAAAGATCCTCTGGCACCTGGAGCAGAACGAAGGCATGGGTATTATCTGCGAGACGGAAGCAGACACGCTGGGCAATGTATTCAAACAGGAATGGGGTTCCTATTCCGATATGCTGCGTAAATCATTTCACCACGAGCGAATTTCCAGCTCACGGAAAACCAATAACGAGTTCACGGAAGTCAATGCCCCTTGCCTTTCCATTGCTTTGTCAGGAACACCCAATCAGGTAACCGGGTTGATTGCTTCGGCAGAAGATGGACTGTTCAGTCGTTTCCTCTTCTACGCCTTTAAGGTCGAACAGCAATGGAAAGATGTCTCGCCCAATGCCAATAGCATTAACCTGACTGAACATTTCAAACAACTTTCGCTTCACGTTTTTCAAATGGTGCAATTCCTCCAGCGGGAAGAAACATTTGTAAGCTTAACACAAAGCCAGTGGAGCCAGCTCAACAGGCAATGCGAAGCATGGCTGAATGACATTACCATGTTTACAGCAGAAGAAGCTGCGAGTATCGTGAAGCGCCTCGGACTAATCCTTTACCGGATTGCTATGTTATTTACTGCGCTCAGGAAGTTTGACAATGGCGAAGCCGCCCTGCAGGTAGTTTGTACGGACGAAGATTTCAACACGGCCTTGCAATTGGCCGAAGTGTACCTGCATCACAGCATTTTAATGTTCAATAACCTGCCCCGGCAAGGAGAAGTTACACAGTTTAGGACGGGTGACAATAAGCGGAAGTTCTTTGAAGCCTTGCCGGAAGAATTTACCCGTCAGCAAGCGGTGGAGTTAGGAAAGACATTCAGCCTTTCGGCCCGCACCGTAGATGATATTTTACACAATGCTACGGGCAAGATGCTTTCGAAAATTAAAGCGGGGTCTTATAGAAAAGTTTGATTCAGGGACGGGTGGATACCAATAGCTCCCGGATGTCCACTTTCAGAAATTTAGATATTTCGTACAACGTCTCAATCGAGGGCTGCACTTCGTTGGTACACCATCGGGAAACCGTGGATTCAGTTTTGTCCAGGTGATTAGCCAGGTCTTTACTGCTTTTATTCTTTTCGGCCAGTACGGCCTTGATTCTGTTTAATTGCAATTTTGTCACAGTATGCTAAGATGTTGCCTTTTGCTGCAAATATCCCGAATATTTTAATTCGCTGAAAATCATAGCCAAATAGCAATAAATCATATTTTTATGCGGTTTATTTTGCACACAAGTATTATTAATTGTATTTTCGTAGCAAGAAATTATAGCCACGTGACGAAGAAAAAAAGTTTTCCACAGAGCGGAGAAAGACGCCTGAAAGTATATCCCAAATACTTTCAGCGCTCCTATCGGGGGGTAATCTTCCCCGAAATCCGTCTTTGTGGAAAATGGCTGCAGGAAAGTGGCTTCACTTCCGGTCAGGAAGTAATCGTGCTGCATACTCAAAACAAGATTATTATTACCACTCAAAACCCTTCTGACGATCCCGAGGGCGGTCAATAACCGCGGTTATAGGCTTAGTTTCCCTCTTTAAAACTCTCCCTGCAACTTTGCAGACTTTGCAATGTTGGCAACTTCCTCATTCTTTTTACCCTTCTTTTGTTCTTCTTTTCCTATATTAGCCAAAATTTGTCAAGACAATTATTATCATGGCTACGCAGTTCGGAGACCGGATCAGGGAATTAAGGACAAAGCAAAACTTGCTGTTACGACAGGTTGCCTCCATGCTTGAAGTGGATGCTTCCATCGTAAGCAAGATCGAATTGGGCGAACGCAAGGCGAAGAAAGAGCAGGTCATTCAACTGGCAGACATCTTTAAAACAAGCAAGGATGAACTGCTCACGCTCTGGCTGGCCGATCAGGTGTATGAGATTGTAAAGGATGAGGACGTAGCCGATGACGCCCTGAAATCAGTTTCGAAAAAAATTAAAAAGCATAAGTAAACCACACGATGGCAAAAGCTAAAAAAGAAGAGAAGGAAGAACCTTTGGAGAAAAAATTATGGAAGGCTGCGGACAAGCTCCGTAAGAACATGGACGCGGCCGAATACAAGCACGTAGTGCTTGGTTTGATCTTCCTGAAATACATCTCCGATGCCTTTGAAGAATTGTATAGCAGGCTCAAAGAAGGAAAAGGCGAGTACGAAGGCGCTGACCCTGAAGATGTGAATGAGTACGTAGCGGAAAAAGTCTTTTACGTCCCACCTGCCGCACGATGGAAATGGATACAGGGAAGAGCCGCACAGCCTACCATCGGCAAGGACATTGACGATGCCATGGATGCCATCGAAAAAGACAATCCTTCCCTGCGAGGTGTGCTGCCGAAAGTATATGCACAGGAGAAACTGGATAAAGCCAGTCTTGGAGGTCTGGTGAACCTCATCGGTTCCGCCACGCTGGGAACAAAAGAAGCGCAAAGCAAAGATGTGCTTGGCCGCGTGTTTGAATATTTCCTTGGCGAGTTTGCTCTTGCAGAAGGTAAAAAGGGCGGACAGTTCTACACGCCTGCCTGTGTGGTGAAGTTGCTGGTGGAAATGCTGGAACCTTATGAAGGCAGGGTGTTTGACCCTTGCTGTGGCAGTGGTGGAATGTTCGTGCAAAGTGAAAAATTTGTAGAGGCGCACCAGGATTACTACAAAAAACACAACCCGAAGAAGCTAGCCATTGATCCGAAAGACCGTATTTCCATTTACGGGCAGGAAAGCAACCAGACCACATGGCGATTGGCTAAAATGAATTTAGCCATCCGTGGTATTGACAGCAGCAATGTGAAATGGAACAACGAAGGTTCATTTTTAAACGATGCGCATAAAGACCTGAAAGCAGATTACATCATTGCCAACCCTCCTTTCAATGACAGTGACTGGAGCGGGGAACTCCTGCGTGACGATGCCCGCTGGAAAATATTGGGAGAAAAAATGGCGCCCCCCGTTGGTAATGCCAACTACGCCTGGATCATGCACTTCCTGTATCACCTGTCCCCTACCGGACAAGCCGGATTTGTTTTATCAAAAGGGTCATTGACTTCCAACAGTGGCGGTGAAGGTAAGATACGAAAAGCGATTATTGAAAAAAAACTGGTGGATTGTATTGTCAACCTGCCGACAAAGCTTTTTCTGAACACTCAGATTCCTGCATGCTTATGGTTTCTATCACGGAACAAAACCAATCATAGGTTCAGGAACAGGGAGAATGAGATACTTTTTATAGATGCCCGCAATAAAGGACATCTTGTAAACAGGAGAAACCGGGAACTCAGTGATGATGACATAAAGGAGATTGCTGGTACCTACCACAACTGGCGGAATCCGGATGGCGACTATCAGGACATACCCGGCTTTTGTAAATCTGCTCCTCTTGAGGAAGTTCAAAAGATGAATTATGTATTGACGCCTGGAAGGTATGTTGGATTGGCAGACGAAGAAGATGACTTCAACTTTGAGGAACGGTTCAACGCGTTGAAAACAGAACTTGAAAAGCAAATGGCGGAAGAGGCGGATTTAAACAAACGAATTCTTGAAAACCTGTCCAAAATCAAAATACCACAATGAAAGTAAAAACTGTTCACCGCACGATTCATCCTGACACGCACAAAGCTGAACACTCATATCGTGTTAAAATTGGAAGGAGAAACTATTATGATCAATTGTTGGTACACATTGACCATGAAAAGATTGGATCAATTGGAACTTATGTATTTGAAGGGGATGTGATTGCTCCATACGAGAGCATCCATTTTAAAGCGGAAGAGAACAATAGAGGCGTTCGCATCAATTGGGTCCAGGAACTTAATTACAAGATCGTTCATGAGTCAAGATAAAGACATACGTTGGATACAGCGTTTTCACAATTACAGGAAAGCACTGGCGGGGCTTAGCGAAGCCATTGCATAAGCTGAGGAAAGAGACCTTTCAGACCTGGAACAGCAAGGGCTGATACAAGCGTTTGAGTTCACTTGTGATATGGGGTGGAAAACCTTGCAGGATTATGTAGTTGAAAGAGGGTATGATGGCGAACGTGAAAAACCTGTAAAGATATTTATTGATGCTGCCGCCCGGGGGCTTATTGATGAAAAACATTGGCGAGCGCTATATCAGGCAAGGTGCAAGACTTCCCATAGTTATGATGAAGAAATTGCGGATCAAATTGCTGAAAATATCGTTTCGACATACCACGGAATATTTATTCAATTGGAAACTCGTATGCAGCTTGAAAAAATCAACGAACAGAAATTAGGCGAACAGACTGACTTAGGATTTGATGCCGATACAACGAAATAACATGAGATTCGGACTACCAGAAGATATTATCACAAAACTGAGCGAAGTCTTTGAAGCCAATTCAAAAGTCGATAAGGCTATTGTTTTTGGTTCGAGAGCCAAAGGAAACTATCGGCCGGATTCAGATATTGATATTGCCATTAAAGGGGCTGAAATAACCTTGGATGACATTTTGAAAATGCAGGTCGAATTTGAAGAAAAGGGTATCAATTTCAAAATTGATTTAGTGCACTACAATACTGTTAAAGAGCAAGCTGTATTGGAACATATTGACAGAGTCGGAATCGAAGTATATAGCAGATGGAAAGAGTATTCTCTTGAAGAAGTGGTCGAAAAATTTATTGATTATAGAGGTAAAACACCAACGAAAACAGTTTCTGGCATACCACTAGTTACAGCAAAGATTGTAAAGGACGGCAAATTACTCGAACCAAACGAATTTATCGCTGCTGAAGATTATGATGCCTGGATGACCAGAGGCTATCCAGAAATAAATGATGTAATTCTAACGACAGAAGCGCCTTTAGGTGAAGTCGCTTTAATCAAAGATAAGAATGTTGCATTAGCTCAACGTATCATAACCCTTCGGACAAAAAGAGAAATATGCAACAGCATATTTTTGAAATATTATCTCCAGAGTGATGTGGGTAAAAATGTTTTACAATCACGCGCTTCTGGAAGTACTGTCGAGGGGATCAAGTCCTCAGAATTAAAGAAAATTAAAATTTCTTTACCTCCGATAGGCGATCAGAGTTCTATTGCTGAATTATTAATATGTCTCGATGATAAAATAGACCTCCTCCACCGACAAAACAAAACCCTGGAGCAACTCGCTGAAACCTTGTTCAGGCAGTGGTTTGTAGAGGAGGCTGAAGAAAATTGGGAGGAAAAAAGCTTATTTGATATGGTTGAGTTGGTTGGGGGTGGTACTCCCAAAACAGAAGTGCCTGAGTACTGGAATGGATCAATCAAATGGCTCGCTGGCGGGGATATTGCTTCCAACCACAAAGATTTTATCATAACCACAGAGAAATCAATTACTGAAGTAGGTTTAAGCAATAGTTCCGCTAAACTTCTTCCCAAATTCTCTACCGTAGTTTCCGCAAGGGGAACGGTTGGGAAATATTGCTTACTCTCGGAGCCTATGGCATTCAGCCAATCAAATTATGGTATAAAACCAAAATATGAAAATTGTTACTTCTTTACTTATTTATTAGTAGCACACAGTGTTGATGAACTACAAGCTGCTGCCTATGGAAGCGTTTTTGATACCATAACAACAAATACATTCAAAGAGCATCTGGTTCGAGTCCCAAAGGAAGATGCGATCTTGGGTTTTGAAGAATCAGTCGGCGCTTACTTTAAAAAAATGCTAAGTAATCAAATCCAAATTGGAACACTCACACGACTACGTGATGCATTGCTACCGAAGCTGATGAGTGGAGAGGTGAGGGTGCAAATAAAATAACGATATATGGAATTTTTCGGCATTGATTGGAACCTAAAACACATTCTGAAAACAAACACAAAGCTTGTTTGCACTTCTGATATCGAAGAAATCAATATCGAAGAATTAAAAAAAGAGGTTGAACCTTGGCTTTCCGCCATATTTCAAAGTGAACATTTATCATTGCTCATTGGAAGTGGCTTAACAAGTGCAGTTTCTTTTACCGCAGGTGTGAGACCACAAGAAATGCCACGGCTTGTACTTGAGAACGGTCTTGATGAAAAAATTAAGGCTAAAGCAGATGTGACGGCACAAAAAATGAATCGTGGTGAAGCGAATATTGAAGATGATATTCGTGTTGCATTAGAACTGATTAACGGTTTGAAAATTCTTGATGATGACCGACACGTTGATTTAGAAATAAAACTAAATACCAACTTGTTGGCTTTTATACAGGCCATCCTTAAAACGGAGAGAGATTTTTTAAACAAACTAAAAGCAGAAGATGAAAAAGGAATTTTGGCTTTTAACCTGTTGAAAAGTTTTATTCTAAGTTTTACAAGCAGAGCAGCATCGAGAGAACGTCTGAACATATTTACAACCAATTATGACAGGTTTATTGAATTAGCTTGTGATTCAACTGGGGTATTGTTATTAGATAGATTTAAAGGAAAGATTTTGCCGATATTTCGAAATACGCGGCTTGAGTTAGATTACCATTACAATCCACCGGGTATCAGAGGTGAACCCCGATATGTTGAAGGTGTTGCAAGAATTACAAAACTTCATGGGTCAATTGACTGGAAATTTACGGATGACAAGATTATCAGGTCCCTTTTGCCTTTTGGTGCAGAAGAAACTCATCCAGAAATACCGGAAAAAGTTACAGAACAAGTGGTTATTTATCCCAATTCTTCTAAGGATATTGAAACGGCATTTTATCCGTACGCTGAACTATTCCGTGATTTTTCGTCAGCTGTTTGTCAACCGAATTCTGTAATCATTACTTACGGCTACGGCTTTGGAGATAGCCACATTAATAGAGTGATTGAAGACATGCTTACAATCCCATCAACACATTTGGTCGTTATAACATGGGATAAAAATTATGCTAATGAAGGCGAACCGATGAATTTTGGTGCCTCAAGAGAACGCGCCGTAAAATTTTTGGAAGATAAAAATTCAGCACAATGCACGTTATTGATAGGAGAACATTTTGCTGACCTGAGAAACCTTGTTGAATTTTATTTACCGAAGTCGGCTATTGATCGCTTGACGGTTAGAATGCAAAAACTGAAAGATAACAGAGGCGACCGAAACAAGGGTGGCGATAATTCATGGAATGAAAATAAAGGTGAGGAATGAGCAATATTAACCAATACGATTACGACCATTTAAGAAACCTGACAATCGGAACGGTTGATTATGTTTCACCGAACGAAATAAAGGTGATGCTTGATACATCAGCACCACAGAACACCGCTCTGAATACAGGCACTCCTTCGCTCTTTCCAAGAATTAACGGATTTGTGCTAATCCCAAATGAAGTCGGTGCATTAGTGGGTCTAATCAGTTGGATTGGCGTTGAGCATAGCCAATACCCAAAACGAAAGGGTTACAAAGATTTTGATTTGATTGATTTACCCTTCCCATTACGGAAGATGTCCATTACGCCAATGGGAACCCTAAAGCAGGAAGGCAAAATTGAAGATAAAACATACAAATTAGAGAGAGGTGTTTACAGTTTCCCTTCAATTGGTGATACTGTTATTCTTCCAACAGAGATTCAGTTAAAATCAATAGTTGAAAACAAGGAAAAAAATTCAGTTGTAAAGATTGGCATTGCTCCGATTGCAGGAAATGCAGAAGTTAAAATCAATCCTGATAAACTTTTTGGCAGACACGTAGCAATACTTGGAAATACTGGAAGCGGCAAATCGTGTAGCGTTGCAGGTGTAATAAGGTGGTCGTTGGAAGAGGCATCTAGACGCCTACCTGAAGAGCAGAAATTAAATACTCGTTTTATTATTCTTGACCCAAATGGTGAATACACAAATGCGTTTAACGACCTGAACTGTGACATTAAGAAGTTCAAAGTTGAATTAACGGAGGCGGAAAAGGCAACTTTTAAGGAGCTGAAAGTTCCCGCCTGGTTGTGGAACAGCTATGAATGGAGTTCGTTTTCCAATGCAAGCGGAAGAACTCAAAGGCCAATATTAAGGAGGGCATTAAGAGAACTAAGGTCTGGTGAAACAGATGGAATCTCAGATTTCCAAACAAAAGCAAGAAGTCATTTTTCAAGCTGCTACGCATCCTTGCGAGTTGATCTATCAGCAAGTTCAAATTACAAGGAAAGTGCAACTGCTTTTGGAAATAAGTTACTAAGTATAATTGAGGATTGCGAACTTTTTGAGCGAAACTGTGACATAGATGAATTAAAACCAAAGTTTAAGGAACTTTCCGAAAGTGTGAAAGCAGTTGTAGATTCCCGATACAAATCATTCAATGATAAAGCAACAGGAAAATTAGTTGAGTATTACGCAGCTTTTTCTCGTGAAGATGTGGAATCCTGTCTTCAGGCTATAAAAGTCTTAGTTGAAAATTTTGGAGGCTTAAATATTTCAGTTGGCCCTAATGAGGATACTCCTATTCCGTTTAATGTAACAGCAATTCCTGACCACGTTGAAAGACTTGCACAAGAGGCAGGTGTAATTCAGTTTGTTGACTTCCTCATTATGCGAATGCGGTCAATGCTATCTGATACAAGGATGAACAAGATTATTGCTGATGACAAAGAAGTATCATTAGAAAATTGGCTTGATAAAACAGTAAACGGTATTTCAATAATTGACCTTTCCCTTGTGCCTTCGGACATCACGCATCTTTTAGTTTCCGTCATTTCAAGGATAATATTTGAATCGCTTCAAAGATATAGACGAACTAATAACAAACTATTGCCCACGGTAATAGTAATGGAAGAAGCACACAATTTTATTAAACGATATAACGAAAGTTCGGAAGAGATTTCAGCTTCTCAACTATGCACGGAATCTTTTGAGAAGATTGCAAGAGAGGGACGGAAATTTGGTTTAAGCCTTACACTTTCCTCACAAAGACCCTCAGAACTCTCTCCGACAGTTCTATCACAATGCAACACTTTTTTACTTCATAGAATTGTAAATGACCGTGACCAAGAATTAGTAAAACGACTTGTCCCTGACAATATAGGCGGTCTTTTACAGGAACTTCCAATTCTTCCGACTAGAAAGGCTATTTTATTAGGTTGGGCATCACCAATTCCAATACTTGTTGAAATGAACGAACTTAAAAAGGAACACCAACCAAATTCAAAAGACCCTGACTTCTGGAATGTTTGGACAAGAAAATCAGAACGAGAGGTAAACTGGAAAGAACTTGCTGACGATTGGCAAAGTTTGAATAATGGAGAAGAACCAAAATGAACGCCCTCACCGAAAATATCATTGAACAGGCAGGGATTAAAATCCTGCAATCACTCGGATGGGAGTATCTCCCTGGGCCACTCATTGCGCCCGGTGCGGAGCAAGGTGAGCGGGACAGCTATGAACAGGTCATACTTACCGAACGCCTCCGCAAAGCCATTCAAACGCTTAACCCTCATATCCCTTCAGATGCACAGGAGCAGGCGGTTCAGAAAGTACTACGCATCTATTCACCGGATGTACTGCATAACAATGAAGTATTTCACGGCTTCCTCGTAGAGAAAATTAAAATCCCCTATCAGCAGGATGGCTTTGATCGCAGCTATGAAGTAGCGCTCATTGATTTTGAAAATACCTTTAACAACGAATATCTGGTTGTCAATCAATACACCATTGTAGAAAACAACCAGAACAAAAGAACCGATCTGCTTCTGTTCGTCAATGGTATACCGCTTGTATTGATCGAGCTGAAAAACGCAGCCAGTGAACAGGCCACCATGCGTAAGGCCTTCGAGCAGGTACAGAATTACAAAGCAACCATTCCGAGTCTCTTTACCTACAATGCCATCTGCGTGATTTCCGATGGACATGAGTGCAAAGCCGGAACCATTTCTTCAGGCTTCAGTCGTTTCATGACCTGGAAAACATCCGATGGCAAAAAGGAGGCTTCGCGTTTTACACCTCAGTTGGAGACCCTGCTGAAGGGCATGTTGAACCCTGCTACCCTCCTAGATCTCGTGCGCAACTTCATTGTATTTGAGAAAACAAAAAAGGAAGACCCGAATACAGGCATTACACAAATAGAAACGGTAAAAAAACTCGCTGCCTATCATCAGTACTACGCAGTGAACAAAGCCATACAATCCACTATTGAAGCTTCCGGCAAGAACGGAAATAAAAAAGGTGGCGTAGTCTGGCATACACAGGGATCAGGAAAAAGTCTCAGCATGGTATTCTATGCAGGGAAGCTTATCACTGCACCACAAATGCAAAACCCAACCATCCTTGTCCTTACAGACCGCAACGACCTGGACGACCAGTTGTTTGATACCTTTGCCTCAGCACGTCAGCTACTGAGACAAGAACCGGTTCAGGCCAAAGACAGGGAAAATTTAAAAGAGCTATTGCGGGTAGCCAGCGGAGGAATAGTTTTCACCACCATTCAAAAATTCTTACCCGAAAATCAAAAGTCAGCTTACGACCAGCTTTCCGACCGGCATAACATCATTGTCATAGCCGATGAAGCCCACCGTACGCAATATGGATTTGAAGCTTCCGTGAAAGCCATTAAAGACAAGGAAACCAAACAAAAAATTGGAGAACGCATTGCCTACGGATTTGCCAAGTACATGCGTGATGCGTTGCCCCATGCAACCTATATTGGTTTTACGGGAACACCTATCGAGAGCACGGATATAAATACGCCACAGGTATTCGGGCAATATGTGGATGTGTATGACATAGCGCAGGCAGTTGCGGATGGCGCTACAGTGCCGATCTATTATGAAAGTCGTCTTGCCAAAGTTAACCTCGATGAAGAGGGCAGAAGGCTCATTGAAGAATTTGACGCTGAACTCGAGCGGGATGAAGAAATTACGGAACAGCAGAAAGCCAAAGCCAAATGGACAAAGCTTGAAGCCATTGTGGGTAATGAGAGCCGCATAAAGAATCTTGCAAAGGATATTGTCAGCCACTTTGAGCAACGCCAGAAAGTAATGGATGGCAAAGCGATGATTGTTGCCATGAGCCGGAGGATTGCTGCCCTGCTTTACAAAGAGATCGTTGCCCTGCGTCCTGCATGGCATTCCGATGATTTGAAGAAAGGCGTGATCAAAGTAGTTATGACCACCTCGAGCGATGATGGTCCTTTGTTAGCTCCTTTTAAAACCACCAAACAACAGCGCAAGGATCTGGCCGAGCGCATGAAAGACCCCGATGATCCGTTGCGTCTCGTGATTGTGAGAGACATGTGGCTCACGGGCTTCGATGCGCCCAGCATGCATACCTTATACATCGATAAGCCTATGCGCGGTCATAACCTCATGCAGGCCATAGCACGTGTCAACCGTGTATTTAAAGACAAACCCGGAGGGTTGGTAGTGGATTATCTCGGCATAGCTACTGACCTCAAAAAGGCATTGTCATTCTATGCCGATGCCGGAGGAAAAGGCGATCCTACCGAAAAGCTGGAGAAGGCAGTGGAAATGATGATGGAGAAGTTCGAGGTGGTGCAGCAGTTCTTCAATGAAAAAGCCAAAACTCAGGAAGACATACTGGCCGAGGAACCGGAAGCGTATTATATCAACAGCTTCCGATTTAACTACAGGCGATTCTTTCAGGCTTCCCCACAGGAAAAGTTATCCATCATCCTGCAGGCAGAAGAACACATCCTTGGATTAGAGGATGGCAAGGCAAGGTTCATTCGTGAAGTTACCTTGCTGAGCCAGGCGTTTGCATTGTCAATGCCTCATCCTAAGGCTATGGAAATAAAAGACGATGTGGCATTCTTTCAGGCGGTGAAAGCGAGACTGGCAAAATTCGAGGCGAATGGAGCAGGTAAATCCGATGCCGAAATAGAATCTGCCATCAAGCAGGTAGTAGATGAAGCATTAAGCTCCGATAAGGTCGTAGACATTTTTGAAGCTGCCGGAATGGACAAGCCGGAAATATCCGGCTTAGGCGTTCTGTCCGATGAGTTCCTTCTCGAAGTAAAGGGCATGAAGCATAAGAACCTCGCCCTTGAATTGCTCAAGAAGTTACTGAACAATGAAATAAAGACGCGTACCCGAACGAATCTTGTAAAAAGCCGGAAGTTGCTGGAGATGCTGGAAAGTTCCATCAGAAAATACCAGAACAACCTGCTTACCACAGCCGAGATTATTCAGGAGCTAATAGACCTGGCAAAAGAGATCAAGGAAACAGATAAGGAAGGAGAACGCCTCGGACTGAATGAAGACGAAGTGGCATTTTACAATGCCCTCGAAGTCAACGACAGTGCCGTTCAGGTACTGGGTGACGAGCAGTTGAAAGAAATTGCCCGTGAGATTGCAGACAAGGTAAGAGCCAACGCCACCATTGACTGGACGATCCGCGAGAGCGCACGGGCAAAACTAATGGTAGTGGTAAGGCGAACACTCAACAAGCACGGCTATCCACCAGATAAACAGCAGAAGGCAATTGAGACGGTTTTAAAACAAGCAGAATTATTGGCCGATAATCTTACGAACACTAAATGAGCAACTATTCGAAAAATTCGAATAGTTCAAAGGCAGGACTATAAAATTGAAATGAATCAAAACGAACCATCCGGAATTTCCGGGACAGTTCAGATAAAATAAAGGAAAAAAAATAATGAAGAAAAATGCCTGGTCAGACCCTCGAATTAAACATTCTGCCTTTCAGCCATCCGGTTACCGATAAGAACTTTGGATTCTTCAAAGAGAAAAAAGATGGCTATGCCCCGCTAAACCGTTGGGAGTTTCCATTGTCCCTGTGGGAAACCCATGAAGATGATCTTCAGGATCAGAAAAGACTTTACACCGATTTTTCCACTATAGAAGAAAGCGATTACACCGCCACCGTTGACCTCTCGAAGTCAACAAACTTTGCAACCCACTACTACAAATACCTCATACAGCAACATTTTGCAAACATTGCAGATGTTGTAAGCCGCGATTTTGTCGGAGATATTGAACTCTGGTTTCACGATACAGAATCAGATACGCAGGAATACAAAACCTACCAGATCTTTACCATCCGCGTACAGATCAGACGAATCACCAATGGGCCGGAGCTTATTTTATCTTACGATGGAACGTCCAAGGTCTTTGTAAAAAGTCTCCTGCAGTTAAATGACTTTCCAACTGAATACTTTAACCGCGTCATTTACAACAAACGCATTTACAAATACGAGAACCTGTCACCGGAAATTAAGAACGACCTGGATCAGGTATACCCCATTCTTAATAATTCCCTTAAATCCTATTTAGGCATTCCGTTCGATATTCCCTCCCGCGAGAACAAGTACAAGCCTTACCGAAAAAGGATAACGGAATTTTTCGAAACGTATTTAAAGACAGAAGAATTTAGAGCCATCATTCCGGTACCGGATGCCTTTTACAAGGTGAAGGACGAAAACATATTAAAGACCAAAGCAGAATCGAACAGTCTGTTGTTCGGAAAGGGCACTGATATAAACCCCTATACGGGGATGCTGAACAAAGGCCCGTGTACGCCTTCCAGACACAATCAGGTAAAGTTCTTTTTCATTTGTCCGAAAGATGAGTACACGAAGAATGGCGCAGCCATGAAGCTGTACGACTACTTCATCCACGGCATCAAATCAACATACAATGGTGTTGAGAAGGTCACCTTCCCTACCATGTTAGAGTTCATCAAACAGAACTTCAACATCGAAAAAGACTCCACCGTCAAGTTCGAAAGCATTGATACATTGCTTGATGAAGTGAGTGCCTTCCTGAGACAGCACGAAAGAGCAAAAGGCGTTCGCTACGTAGCCATCTATTTAAGCCCTGTTCCAAAAGATGACCCTGATCCGGTAAAGAAAGAAATCTATTACAAGTTAAAGGAGTTGCTGCTCAACCACGAAATCACTTCTCAGGTGATATACAAAGAGAACATCAGCAAGAAGGGGTTCAACTTTTTTCTGCCCAACATCGAGACAGCCATCCTGGCCAAAATTGACGGGGTGCCCTGGCGTTTGAATCGGGAATCCAAAAAAGAATTGATCGTTGGAGTAGGTGCATTTTATTCCTACACCCAAAAAGCAAGATACGTAGGCAGCGCCTTCTGCTTCAACAACGAGGGCAGCTTTCAGGGTTTTGAATGCTTCACCGCCAATCAAACCGACATGCTGGCTGGATCCATCCGCAAGGCCGTTTTAAAATACGTAGTAGAACACGAGAAAGCAGAAAGACTGGTCATTCACTTCTATAAGAAGATCAGCGAAGAAGAGCTGAAGCCGATCATGGAAGTACTCAATAAGCTCGGCCTTCAAATTCCGGTATACGTTATCACCATTAACAAAACCGAATCCAAAGATCTTGTTGCCTTTGATATTTCAAGCAGTGATCTGTTGCCGTTAAGCGGTACTATCCTGCCAATTGGCAGAGATCAATATTTACTGTTCAATAACACCCGTTACCAGACAGCATCCAACGGATCAGTAAAAGACTGGCCCTTCCCTATCAAGCTCACCTTCTCAGCATCAGACAATGAATTATTAAGAGACGTTCTCGTAATTAAGGAGCTGATAGATCAGGTTTACCAATTCTCCCGGATGTACTGGAAGTCCGTAAAACAGCAGAACCTGCCAGTAACAATTAAATACCCCGAAATGGTAGCCGAAATATTCCCCCATTTCGAAGCCGATACCCTACCGCAATTTGGAAAAAGTAATCTTTGGTTTTTGTAGTTTCTAACTCAGGAAAAATGATCATCAACAGGCCGAAATACCTCGAAGACAACATAAAGTTCTATAAGCGCTTTCCCTCGGGATACAACCTTGATGTAGATTTCAAGCGGCTTCCCCCAATGCTTAATTTCGACTTTCATACCCTAAACGGGATACTACCTTTAACAAAGTCCCGATTCGATTTCATTGGAAAAAACGGAGAAGTTGATGGAAACGAGGGCACAGTCATCTTTACGAATCCATTGCCTGAAGAATACGAATACTACAAGAGTATCGGAGTTACCGAATTTCAATCAATCCAGATAGTACTCAATTTTCATGTTGTTGAAGAACTGGAAGGAAAAATATTGAATGGACTTCCTTACAGTGTAACTCTTGTACCAATGGAAAGAGACAAGAAAATAGACACCTGGAATATCGATCTATTAAAACAGTTTGATTTGGAGAAGCTGTGCCAAGAAGGCGGGTATGTGTATTCAGACTTCAATCCTTTTAAAGGATGGTATGATGGCTTTGTCTCACACTACTCCTTATTTTCAAAACTTGAACATAATAGCTACACTGACAGTATCGGTTTCGTTTGGGGCATGTACTTCCTTTCACCAACGTTTGATAAAAAAGAAGTGATCATGAGTGAAAACAGTACCTATAGTCGCCAGGTAAATGCAAAATACCGGAACTTCAAAAGAGAACTATATTTCAAACCCTTTACCGACACAAGACCCAGGCGTATATGGGGATGTGATTCACCTATTGAACTATTTTTATTGCAGGACTTACACGTACGAAAACTCCTCCCGGAAATCCAAATGTGCTTTTACAAGGATGGAAGTATATATCCAAACTACTATAAAATGCAAGAGAGTGAGTATTGGGTCTCACAAGATCAACTTATTACAGCAGCTGACTTTTATTTCCCGGATAAAAAAGTAGCAATCTTTTGCGATGGCAAAGAATTTCATGATGCTGTAAAAGACAAAGCGATTACCGAGAAATTAAATGCTATTGGGATAACTACATTACGCTTCACTGGCAAAGAAATTAGCGAAAACTTGCCAGCAGTACTTGACAAGATAGAACAAACGATAAAGTAACTTAAATTAAAAGCTATATAAAATGTCATTAGAAAAATTAACCCTGAAAGTGGAAGAAATACTTCTCGACCCGAACAATCCACGATTTGCAGATGTCTCAGATGATAGCTTAAACGTTCCTGAAAGTCGTTTTGCTGATAGCATTGTTCAGGACGAGGCCTTCAAAAAAATGATGCACCCGAAATTTGATGTCACAACCCTTGCGAAATCTATTGAAACCGTTGGTTTCGTACCAGTAGACAACATTGTTGTTAAACAAATTGGAAACACAAACAACTATGTGGCAGTAGAAGGTAACCGAAGAGTCACCGCGCTGAAGTATTTGATCAGAGAATACAAAAGAGGTCAATCAATTTTGTCAAAAGAAGCCGTTGACGCTATTGCTGAAATCAACGTCTTGGAGGTGAAAGACTCACTTGCAAATTCAGAATACTTCGGTATGGTCATTCAGGGCATACGCAACGTTTCCGGTATCAAAGAATGGGATGCGTTTCAAAGGTAGCGTCTAAGTAACTGTGTAAAGGCACGATTGACCTCTGGTGATCTGTAGATAGAATGCTACAGCATCAGGTCAATCGATGGTATTTAAAAGTACTACCTTTAACAGTTACACACAATGAAAAAGCAGAAAGAACAAAATCAACACCCTATCCTGAACCAGGTTCTAACCCCTGAGTTCCTGAAACAATTTAAAGATTCCGGAGAGCTGAACAACCGTAGGCTTCCCTAAAAAGCGAAGATTTCAAAATTAGAAATTTTTAACTTTAGGGAACTATGAAGAAAAGTCGATTTACCGAGACACAGATCGTGTCGATTCTTAAACAGTACGATGGGGGTACCGCTGCCGCGGACCTTTGCCGGGAGCATGGCATCAGTACGGCAACGCTGTACAACTGGAAGGCAAAATATGGTGGCCTGGAGGCGAGCCAGCTTAAACGCATTAAGGAGCTTGAGGAGGAGAATGGCAAACTGAAGCGGATGTATGCTGACGTAAGTATTCAGCGAGATGCATTGAAGGATCTGATCGAAAAAAAGCTCTAACGCCTGACGAGAAAAGACAAGCTGTAGCTTACCTGCAGGAGCATCGGGTAAGTCTTCGCCAGGCGTGTATGCTCATGAAACTCAGTTCCTCGGTTTATTACTACAAGCATAAGATCAACCCGGATGATGCACCAATCCAGGATGAACTCACACGCCTGGCTGAAGAGCACCGAAGATGGGGATTCTGGAAGATGTTTCATTACTTAAGGGGACGCGCAATGCCCTGGAACCACAAACGAGTCTACCGGATTTACACACAACTGAATTTGAATATAAGAAGAAAGCCCAGGAAGCGGTTGCCCTCGAGAGTCAAGGAATCATTGTACCAGCCGGAGTCGCCAAACCGCGTATGGTCAATGGACTTCATGTTTGATCGATTAACGAATGGCAGGTCTTTTCGAACATTGAATGTCCTGGATGATTTTAACCGCGAGGTAGTAAATATTGTAGTTGACACCTCCATCAGCTCCCATCGCGTGGCTCGAGAGTTGAGTCAGATGTTCGAATGGCGCGGTAAGCCACGCACAATCCGCGTAGACAATGGTCCCGAGTTCCTTGCCTTAAAGCAATGGTGTGAGAGCAACGGCATCGAATTGAAGTTTATTCAGCCAGCAAAGCCGAATCAAAATGCATACATTGAGCGATTCAACCGGACTTATCGTGATGAGGTGTTAGGTGCGTACCTGTTTGATAACCTGGATCAGGTTAGAATGGAGACGGAAAAGTTCATCTGGAAATATAACAATATCCGGCCGCACGATAGTTTGAAGAACGTTACGCCACGGGCGTTCCTGTTGAAATGTGGAAAACTCCCAGCCGCACAAGCCGAAGCCGAGTATCCCACATTCCAACAAGGGGTTTATGATGACAATTATTACTTTTGAGTGTAGCTACTCAGGGGAAGCTTACGGCTGGAAAAGTAGATACGATAGACGATGTGTCAAAGGAAGCGAGCGCCTATGTCGCGAAATCCTTTAAACGTTATGCAAAAAAGTAGAAAGGCAATCCTGCCCGATTGCCTTTAAATCTTTTAGCGTGGATTGCTACGCTTATTGCTCAATACAAAAGTAGCAATTCCACAATTTTAAACAATAAAAAATGTTGTGGTATGCCTAAAGACCAGAAAGTTTTAGATTCTTCTCCTTCCATTGCCAAGGTCATTCAGTATTTCTCTGAAAATTATGAGTTTCGAAAGAATATTGTAACGAACGACTTGGAATATAGAAAGATAGGTGAGTATAATTTTAAAGAGGTCAACGAAAATACATTGTACATAGAATTGCGGGTGGGCGCAGGAATTAAAGCGTCGTTAACTGATGTGATGGTATTTTTAGGGTCTGATTATATTCAGGAGTTTGACCCTTTTTCGGATTATTTCGATAGGATACGGGATTTGTATTCGCCTGATATACATGGCGATTACATTGAGCGGCTGGCATGTCATGTACACGCCTTTGATCAAAGACGATTTAACATCCAGTTTAAAAAATGGTTGGTTCGGACGGTTGTTTGCGCGTTAGTACCCGAGTATTTCAATAAACAGGCGTTCGTATTGGTGTCAGATAAGCAGAACGGTGGAAAAACCACGTTCAGTCGTTTTCTGGTACCCCCCTGTTTGCAAAGCTATTCCGTTGAGAATATAAGCGTGGACAAAGACAGCTTGATTGCGTTAAGCGCCAATTTTATTGGAATATTGGATGAATTATCAACCTTATCCAAATTTGAAATCAACGCGCTGAAATCCGTTATGAGCAAGCTGTATGTGAATGTGAGACATCCGTATGAACGCCGCGCGCGGATGACACCAAGACGGATATCTTTTTTCGGTTCCACCAATTTAACAGAGTTCTTGACCGATGAAGCTAACGTGCGTTGGCTGTGTTTTGAGATTGAAAAAATTGACTGGTCGTACAAAGAGAATATCGATATTGACATT
The DNA here is from genome assembly GCA_937958995.1 of uncultured Chitinophagaceae bacterium. Lineage (GTDB taxonomy): Bacteria > Bacteroidota > Bacteroidia > Chitinophagales > Chitinophagaceae > CALCIN01. The sequence goes on along the minus strand of CALGAP010000006.1, from coordinate 6,618 downwards.
GTTTGGAGTCATGCGTACCGTTTATGGAAAAGCGGATTCAGGTACGAAATGACCAAAGAGGAAATTGAGGAAAACGAACGTCACAACGAACAGTTTAGGGTTATTACGCCCGAAATAGAGCTTATACAGAAATACTATTCGCCAGGAACAAAGGCTGACCATGATGCGCAATTCACAAATTCAGACTTTGTGAGGTATTTAAGTGAGGAAAGCAACGGTCGTATACGGTTAAATACCAAGAATGTAGGCGTTGCACTACTGAACGATGAACCGAATCAAAGCCGTATTACAGGAGAAAGGTGTTACACAAATTTGGTTGGCAGAGCAACTGGGTAAAAGCTATAACATGGTGAATGCATATGTGCAAAATCGGCAACAGCCGAGGTTGGAGGTGCTTTTTGAGATAGCGAGGATTTTGGATGTGAATACAAAAGAACTAATTGAGGATATAAATAATATCAAAAGAAATAACAGGGGTGGACAAATTAGCTGAAACAAAACAGGTAAAATCAAGAAAACGTGTTGCAGATCACGGAGAAGTGTTTACTAATGAACGTGAAGTAAACGCTATGCTCGATTTGGTAAAACACGAAACCGAACGCATTGAATCTCGTTTTTTGGAACCCGCTTGTGGTAACGGAAACTTTTTAGCGGAGGTTTTAAGACGAAAATTAGCAGTGGTGGACAAACGATACAGTAAAAGTCAAATTGAATGGGAACGCTATGCTGTAATCGCTGTTTCAAGTATATACGGTGTGGATATTTTGGAAGATAATGCTCAGGAGTGTAGAGAGCGACTGTATAATATTTTTAACGAACGATATATTTCTTTATTCAAGGACAAATGTAAAGACGAATGCAGAAGGAGTGTTAAGTTTTTATTGAGCAGAAATATTCTGTGGGGCGATGCTTTGGACTTTACAAATCCAATAACCAAGGAGCCGATTATATTTTCGGAATGGAGTGCGGTAAATGGCTCTATGCTGAAACGCAGAGATTATATGTTTAAATTTTTAGTAGAGAAAACACACCAGTTTTCATTGTTTAATGACGAAGGCAACGCAGCAGCCATTGACGAACCTGTAAAGGATTTTCCGCTTATTCATTTCTTAAAACTTGGCGAAGATGATACAAGCGAACTATAACCCAGATGTACTCACTTGTCTTGCTAATTTAAGTAACGACGAAGTATTTACACCGCCTAATTTGGTGAACGATATGTTGGACTTGCTCCCTACCGAATTGTGGAGCAACCCAGATGCGAAGTTTTTAGACCCGGTTTCAAAAAGCGGTGTGTTTCTGCGAGAAATGGCAAAGCGACTGATGCAGGGTTTGGAAAACAAAATACCCGACAAGCAAGATCGTATTAATCACATTTTAAGTAAGCAGTTGTACGGTATTGCCATTACCGAACTGACCAGTTTATTAAGCCGCAGAAGCGTGTATTGCTCCAAAACAGCCAATGGTAAATACTCTATTTGCGATACTTTTGATGATGAGCAAGGCAATATCTATTACGAACGTATGCAACATACCTGGCAAAACGGTAAATGCACCTATTGCGGAGCCAGCCAGGATGTGTACGACCGTGATGATGCCTTAGAAACCCACGCTTACAATTTTATTCACACAGACAATCCAGAAAAAATATTCAATATGAAATTTGACGTAATAGTTGGGAATCCACCTTATCAATTAAGTGATGGTGGACACGGAAGAAGCGCAAGTCCTATTTATCACAAATTTGTTGGGCAGGCTAAAAAACTTAATCCACGATATTTAACTATGATTATTCCTGCTCGTTGGTATGCGGGAGGAAAAGGTTTGGATGATTTCAGAAAAGAAATGTTGAATGACAAGCACATAAGAAAACTTGTTGATTTTGAAAATTCAAATGATGTTTTTCCTGGTGTTGATGTTGCTGGTGGTATTTGTTATTTTTTAAGAGATAGAGATAATCAAGGTTTTTGCGAAGTGACTAATTTTATCAATGGCGATATTGTTAAATCAGAAAGACCGTTAAATGAATTTTCAATTTTTATTCGTCACAGCAGAGCTGTTCCAATTATTAGGAAAGTTATAGCTAAAGAGAAAGCAAAGAACTTCCTGAATGTTGTCGTTTCTCCTTCTAAACCTTTTGGAATTAGAGGCCACCACAAGGCTTCAAAGGCAGGAATTCCTTGTTACTTCACCCAGAGACAAGGAATTTTGTTTGTTAAACCTGAAGAAATCACAGATAATTACAACCTTTTAAACAAGTTTAAATTACTTATCCCAAGAGCACCAATTGCAGGTCAAACAGATTTTTCAAAACCAGTTGGATTTTATTATGAAGGGAATGTAAGAATTGCTAAACCAGGTGAAGCTTGCACTGAATCTTGGTTAGTTGCATTTGCTTCAAAAGATTTGAATGAAGTTGTTTCATTTAAATCATATTTATTCACAAAGACCTTTAGGTTTCTGCTTCTCCAGACAGTTGTTTCTCAAGATGTAACAAGAAACAATTTTCAGTTTATCCCAGACCTTGGGAAATATGAAGGTGAATATACTGATGAAATGCTGATAAAAAGATGGGGTATTACTGATGAAGAATGGAGTTTTATTGATTCCAAGATAAAGAATATTGATACAAATGAAAATAGAGAAGATGTAGAGTAAAAAAGAATTTCCCCCATTCCACTTAAAAGCAATTTAGGAATATGGCAACAATCAATGTTAAGGATAAAGAAATTACAATTATCACAGTGTCGGAGAACGACTATATATCTATAACAGATATAGCTAAATATAAAAATCCGAACAGAGCAGATGATGTCATCAAAAACTGGCTGCGCAACCGCAACACCATTGAATTGCTTGGTTTATGGGAAACAATACACAATCCGAATTTTAAATCCGTCGAATTCGACGGGTTTAGAAAAGAAGCCGGTCTCAACAGCTTTGTTTTATTGCCTAAAAAATGAATAGCCAAACAGCAGATGCAAATTTTGCAAGAATTAGAAAACAGAAAATTATTGAAATGAGTAATAAAGCATTTTTCCCGGCACGCCCCAACACTAATCCAACTATTTACGCTTATGAGTTGGTAGGTGTGGACACGCACAAAGGTTTGCTCAAAATAGGTTATACCGACCGTGATGCGAAAACACGCATCAAAGAACAGTTGGGCACTGCAGCCATTCAGTATAAAATTGTTTTTGAAGATTCTGCTATGAAACGTGATGGCAGTTCTTTTACCGACCACGAAGTACACCGTTTGTTGAGAGAATGGAAAGTAGTCAACGAAAGTGGTGAATGGTTTAAATGCACTTTGAATGATTTGCGTAGAGCCATTCACCAAATCAAAACAGGCGAAAAAACAGAAGAAAACCGAATACTCACTTTCGGTATGCGACCCGAACAGGAAGCTGCCGTAAATAAGACATTTATTTATTTCAAAAATTATAAGAAAGAAAATCCCAACAAACCACCTCATTTTCTATGGAATGCTAAGATGCGTTTTGGAAAAACCTTTACCACTTACCAGTTGGCTAAAAAAATGGGGTGGAAAAAATTGTTGGTGCTTACCTTCAAGCCTGCAGTAGAAAATGCTTGGAAAGAAGATCTATTGTCTCATGTGGACTTTAAAGGTTGGCAGTTTATATCCAAACAAACAGATGAACTTACGAGCGAAAATATAGATAACAATAATCCTTTGGTTTGTTTTGGTTCCTTCCAAGACTATTTGGGAACACAAAAAGATGGCAGCATTAAAGTTAAAAACGAGTGGGTTCATAAAACAGAATGGGACTGCATTGTATTTGATGAATACCATTTCGGGGCTTGGCGGGACAATGCGAAAGATCTTTTTGATAGAGACAGCGATGCTGAAAAAGAAATGGAAGAATTCAAAAAAATAGAAAAAGAAGGGTTTGCTGAAGATAAAAAAGCCGAAGTATTAGAAGGTATATTGCCTATCAAAGCCAATCACTTTTTGTATTTATCCGGAACACCCTTTCGGGCGATAAATTCAGGTGAATTTATCGAAGAACAAATTTACAATTGGACCTATTCTGATGAGCAACGAGCTAAGGAAAACTGGGATGAATCCAAAGGACCGAATCCGTATGCGTCCTTGCCGAGAATGGTAATGCTCACGTATCAACTTCCGGACTCCATTCGCCAGATTGCAATGCAAGGCGAGTTTGACGGATTTGACTTGAATGTTTTCTTTTCGGCCGAAGGAGAAGGAAGAAATGCCCGATTCAAATACGAAGACGAAGTACAAAAATGGTTAGATTTAATCCGAGGCGCATTTAGCGAAACTACCGTTGACCATTTGAAAATGGGAGCCAAAAAACCGCCACTTCCTTTTTCACACGCTCCATTGCTCAAAGTACTAAATCACACTTTTTGGTTTTTACCAACCGTTGCAGCCTGTAACGCAATGGCCAATCTATTGAAACAGAGACAGAATAAATTTTACCATGATTACAAAGTAGTAGTTGCAGCAGGAACAGAAGCAGGAATTGGCGTAGAAGCATTGCAACCAGTATTAGATGCAATGACAGACAATCCACTGGATTCTAAAACTATTACGCTCTCTTGTGGTAAATTGACTACAGGTGTTTCCGTAAAGCCGTGGACAGGTATCTTTATGTTGCGTAATTCTTCCAGTCCAGAAACGTATTTCCAAGCAGCATTCCGAGTACAAACACCGTGGGTTATTAAAAACCCAGACAGCAAATCGCCCAACAAAGAAGAAATACTGAAAGAAGAATGTTACGTTTTTGACTTTGCTCCCGACCGTGCATTAAGGCAAATTGCCGATTACAGTTGCCGACTTAATGTAAACGAATCAAACCCCGAAGCAAAAGTTGCTGAGTTTATCAACTTCCTACCAGTATTGGCTTATGACGGCAGTTCAATGAAGCAAGTGGATGCAGCGGGAATTTTAGATATGGCAATGAGTGGCACAACCGCAACGCTTTTAGCAAGACGATGGGAAAGTGCCTTACTCGTAAATGTGGACAATAACACCCTTGCCCGATTGATGGCAAACGAAGAGGCAATGAAAGCTTTAATGAACATTGAAGGTTTCAGGAATTTGAATCAGGACATTGAAACTATTATCAATAAATCAGAAGCAGTTAAAAAAGCAAAGAAAGAAGCCAACGACCGAGAACTGACCAAGAAAGAGAAAAAAGAACTTTCAGACGAAGAAAAAGAGTACAAGAGCCTAAGAAAGCAAATCCAAGAAAAGCTAATCAAGTTCGCTACTCGTGTACCTGTGTTTATGTATCTGACAGACTACCGAGAACGAAGTTTGAGAGACGTAATCACACAATTAGAGCCTGGGCTTTTCAAGAAAGTAACAGGTTTGTCAGTGAAAGACTTTGAATTATTGGTAAGCCTTGGCGTGTTCAACTCTGCTTTAATGAATGATGCTGTTTACAAATTCAAACGGTATGAAGACGCAAGTTTGGAATATATTGGAATCAATAAGCATCAAGGGGACGATGTAGGACTTTATGATACCGTCATTACCCGTAGGGAATATGAGGCTACTTTTGTGAATGAGGAAATTGTCAAATATGAGTAGATAAAATGACAAATTCAGGTAATAATGTTTATTGAAAGAATTCAAATAAAAAACTACAGACTATTCTCTTCAGATGTACTCTTTGAGATTTCGGGCTTGAATATTCCTGACAATGAAAATTGGGGGTCGGGATTAACGATTTTTGTTGGCGAAAATGGCTGTGGAAAATCTACCCTTTTGGATGCCTTTGCAATGCCGTATGTCTCATATAAGGCAGATTCTTTTTCTCTGTCTGATATTAATGATCCAAATGAAAAGGTTGAAATTAATATCTTAACAGATAAAGTTTATACTTACAAAGGAACAATGCCAAAAGCCGAGTATAAGGGCAAAGGATTTTCTTTTATAGGGGGCTTAGGACCAGAGGTATAGGGGGCTACCTTGCATCTATGGTCGTAGCTGACCAGAAATATATAAAAGCGGATGGTGAGACCAAGCCACAGGACAACACACCCGATTTAAGACTTTCAGTAAACAACCCTTGGAGTGGCTCAAGATTCAGTGAAATTGAATATTTAATTCTTGATAAGAATCGTACATTTCAAACGAGGAAAGGCACGTACAACGATACCCGCTTTGATAGGATAATGGAGGATTTAAACTACCACTATATTCAAAAGGAAAATAATCCTATCGATTGCAATGAAAGTTTAAAGGCGATTAAGAACCTCGAAAATAAAGGTATAATCGTCGGGATTAGTGAGGCCATCGAAAAATTTTCAGAGATAAGCGGTAATCAATTAAAGCTAAAGCTAATTGATAATTGGAAACCTTTTGCAAATGCTTATTTTGGCACTGATAAAGAAAATTTGCAATCAATTTCACTAAACCAATTAGGTTCTGGTTATGAAATGATTTTTTCTCTTATTTATTCATACTATTTGTCGAAGAAAGAGAACAAAAGGTTAATAGTATTAATAGATGAGCCGGAACTTCATCTTCATCCGAGATTGCAATCGGTGTAGATTCCTGCCCATGTTGACCCACCGTTCCTGTTTATGTTGACCCACTATTCCTGCATGTTGACCCACCTCCTG
>CALGAP010000005.1 GCA_937958995.1 uncultured Chitinophagaceae bacterium | reverse complement strand
CAGTTTTTGGGATTATTTAATTGAGTAGTTTCTTTAAAGTTAATCCCAAACTGTCAGATCATATTGTAGCTATTTCAATATACCACAGGCATTTCATTTCTAAGTTGGTCTTCAGTTATGGCTTCTGCAACTTCCTGTGCGAAATTTACTTTTTCCTTTATAGCCGTCATTGCGTCAACCTCAGCCTGAGTTTTTCTGTAAGGTAAAGGATAATACATTTCTAGCGCCGGAACTGGTAATTGATGTAACTGTTCTCCATCCTTTAACCAACGATGATTGGTCTTGAATTCATTGTACGAATGTTGCTTCTTCGCATGGGGTAAATCTAGCAAGAAAACAACTTTATCGCGATAAACGCCATTTGTAAGCAATGGCCTATAACACTCATGAATACAATGATAAAGCTCCTTTTGCTTTTCATGGTCTCCACGAGCAAAAATGATTTTTATCGCTTTGCATTTATTATTTGAAGCATAGAATCGCTCAATTATTTTTTGTAAAAACGTCGCTTCCGAGCTGCCTTCTACGATTATAAAATTGCTCGGAAGCAAAATGTCATGAGGGCTACCTCCCAGTAATTGGTATATTGAATCCAATTGTTCTTGCTCAGTTGCTACATGCTTAACCTGGCTGCATCCGGTTTCTTTCTCAACTTTGAATATCTTTTGTGAATGGAACTGTTCATTTGCAAAAATTGGGGAATGCGAGTTGATTAATACTTGACCATCACTACCTACTATATCTCTCAGAGCATTTTTTAAAGCCCTTTGCGCAGTCGGATGTAAGTGCAATTCCGCCTCATCAATTAAAAAAATGAAGTTTCTTGCTATGCCTTTGTATTTACGATAATCAGCATAGGCTTGAATAATTGAAAGCATTAACGCTCGCTGCATTCCATCTCCTTTGTGTTCCGCCTTGGTTTTTACACCATCGTCAATTTCAGTTTCGAATTTTTTGAGCATGTCTTCAATAGCCGGGTTTTCTATAAAAAACCTTACATCAGCGCCTTCATGAAATTGTTTTTTCAAGTATAGTTCGACTCTTCCTTGTAGCTCATTTACGGATTGTCTAAAGATAGAGTCACTAGTGTTAAATAACTCGTCAAATAGTTCTAAAAACTCCTTGTATTTTGGTTCAGTTTCCACCATGTCTCTCAATACATCGCCGAGCATATCAGCGATTGGCGATTTTGATTTATATCCAGCCACATCACTCAGGCGATGTTTGGTAGTTACATAGACGATTTTAGGCAAGAAGTAATTTAACACAGGATCAAAACCTCGTGGATTTTGTTTAACTTTCCCATTAATAATAAGTACTCTTTTATCGGAGTCGCTGTCCTTTTCTACAATGAATTCATCAGCGCCGTCCAAAGCATTTTCCATTGCGCTCCGATTCTGTCCTTCTGGTAAAGCTGTAATTGCAGACTGCACTTCCTTAAAATGTAAACGAACTTTTATAGTTAGAGTCCTGTCGTGATTCCTGTAATTAGTTGCCTCCGTTTTGCCGGAATCAAACCAATCAAGTGCATCAAAGAGATTTGTTTTTCCGTGATTGTTTTTACCGATGAAAATATTGAAATCACCAACCTCAAAATCATATTTTTCAATGGACTTAAAATTCTCAACTTCAATTCGAGAGATTTTCATGTTTAGTGGTTTAGTACCTATTAGGGGTATTCTAAGATATTAAAAATCTCGGCTATACGCCACTCGTCATAATTTTTGATCTGATTCAGGTATGCTAATCCAGGGAGCGGCTGTGCAGTTGGTGCATCCACGCGACAAAACGCTACGCGTGGTAGCTTAGCACAGGACCAACGTATCGTACCTGCCATAGTTTTTGCCCAGCGTTGCAGGCGCGACAGTTTATGACCCAGTAAAATTGTTTTATGGATCGATAATATGGAGTTGTGCTATTTGTATCTTTGAGTCCTGTAGTTCTTTGCCTTAAAAACGCATCAAATCATAACAAAAAATGAGGGTAGGGAATCGGGTATGTGTTGTTGATCTTGGCATACAAGTCCTTGGACGACAATGTTTTATGTTGGAGGTTAAAACTCCCAGCGGGATCACTGGTGAGCGGCTGGAAGGCCGCTTTTTTATTATCATAAACCGCGTAGCGCAACCTCCTCGTCAAAATGCGCCCCCGAATAACCCGGATTCTCTTTAAATTAGTAACCCAGGCTTTCAAAGTACATGAACTTTCACACCAAATACTATTGTTCGCTACTAACATCATTAACCCTGCTGTTGATTTGCTCTGCCGGCATTGGGGCAAGTGCACAGGTGGAGATTTATGGAATAGCAAAGCATTATAAGGACACGGTATTTTATCTCACCGAGACAGGAGGGTTTCACAATTTTTCAAGGGCATGGCGTGACAATAGGGTACAAATCACCATCGATAAAGAGGGGCAATTCCGCGCAACCGTGCCGGAATACGCTATTGGCACCTGGTACATTCGTGCCGACAAAGACCATATCCAGCCGTTTGAACTGATCAGTGGCAGCAAAGTGCAGTTGATAGCTGACTTTTCAAAAAATTATCCTTTGACAGCAGTCGGGGAGGGTGCCGATGATTTCAATTATTCGGCTTTCATTAAAGAACAGAGTGACAAATACTACGAAAAAGTGAACTATTTGGATAAGATCCGGCTGAATAATGTCGATTCCGTTCTGGCCTGCCGCATCGCATTTACCAATTTCAAGTTGCAGCAACTGGATTCATACAGGCAGACACATCACCTGTCTGATGAATATTACCACTGGCTTCGATCCAGCTATGTATATGAGGCGTATGAACGGACTTTGGTGGAGAATCTTAAGCAAGATTCTTTGGATGAAGTCATCGTGTCTAAAATTATGGTGAACGGAATAGACGATGAATACGCAGCGATGAATACGGCTGAATACAACGACCTGGTGGATTTTTATGTGAGATATTACTTTACCCAAAATGGCAAAAAACGTCTCACGATAACAGACTTGTTCTCGGCAGTGGCAGAGGGAAATTTGCTTAAAGGAAATACAAGGGCGGTTTATTTGACCAGGTTCATGGCATCTCTGTTCAAGTCGCCGGATAGTGTCTACAGTCCACTGTTTGCCATGTACGATAAAGCCGTGCAAGACCCCATGTTGAAAAGATGGGTTATCAACCGCCGGAATGAATACATGAATCCGGCCCAGGCATCCGGCACTGTTAACGTCAGCGAAAGTGCGCTTCAACAAATCTTCAGAAAATACAAAGGAAAAGTAATCTATGTTGATTTTTGGGCAAGCTGGTGCGTGCCTTGTCGCACCGAAATGCCCAATGCCGCTATTTTAAAGCGCAAACTAAAAGACAAGGATGTCGTGTTCCTGTATTTTGGTTATAACGATTCGGAAAAGGCGTGGTTAAATGCCCGGCAGCAATTAGGCATAGAGGGCGAGCATTATTTGTTGAATGAAACCATGCTGAAAGAAGCTGATAAATTGTTTGGCATCAACGGTATTCCGCATTATGCGATTATCGACAGGCATGGTAACATTGTTGAAAGACGCGCCAACCGGCCGGGAGAGGTGTATGCGCAGTTGCTCGCATTGATTGAGCGGTGACGCTTGTGAAGCCACCCTATAAATAATGCAGTTGCCATTTGCCGTGGATGGCAGCCTTGATGAAAAAAACGGCCCCCGCCGGGGCCGATCTTCCACCATTATAACCCGTAATCACTTCGCTGCCACCGCATCATCCTTCATCAACACGCCCTTCTTCACCATATCCTGCACAATCATCTTTCCGTACTTGTGCGCCAGCGATTCTGTAGACGAAGGTTCAAAAGATTCCGACTGAGCTGAGTACAACAAATCTCCGGTGCCGAGATGGTACAAATTGCTTTCCCAGAAATACCTGGTGTCATAGGTATAATAACCTGGCGTATACACACGCGCATACATGGTTCTGTAGTAACCCCAGAAACGGTAGTGGTACACGGCATACGGAGTGTACATTACATGTCCGGGTACGTACCGGCGCTCTTTTGATTTATCAAGCAACACAATAGTGATCACGGCATCGAAACCGCTGTTCTTTAATTTACTGAGCGCGGCTTCTTCGTCCAGTTTGTCAAAGGCTTTGGGGCCATATTCCTGCACGGCGCTGACGGCAGTGATGCCCATGTCGCGCAGGTCGCCGACCAGGTGTTTTTCCATATTTTCACGGATGCGTACGTCGGCTTCGTTGTTGAGGCCGAGCACGAGTATCTTGTTGAATTTCTGAATTGGTTTATCGCCCGCACTCCAGGAATGCGTGATGCGCGTGGAGGTGCAGGCAGTGAGCAACAGCACCATACCCGCAGTTGTCATTAGCGTTTTCATACAACATCGTTTTGTGATGCTAAGGTAGAGCCACGTCATAGCGCGGAAGTATGATGGCTGTCACGCCGACAAGAAATTTTCATCAGCATTTTTCAATAATTTCTTACCGGGCATGGCGGAAATTTGTAAAACAAAAGTTGTAGCGGTATTGGTGATGGATGAAATTTGAGATTATTTTTTTACGGCAAATCTCGCATACACATCTTCATAAAAACTTACTTTTCCAGTAGAGTCGATCCACGCGGTATTGTAAAGAATGAATACCGGAATTTTCTCCTGCACGGGAATCACTATAGGTTCCTGGTCGGGCAGGCAGCCTTTGTCAACCAGGCTGTCTATAAAACCAGCTTTTTCTTTCGCCGCCAGCTTCGCCAGTTCAACGGCTTTTTCCACCCGCACACAGCCATGACTGTAAAAGCGCTTACTATATTCAAACAGTTTTTTCGCAGGCGTATCGTGCAGGTACACGGTGAAGGGATTGTAAAAATTCAGTTTTACAATGCCCAGCGAATTGTCGCAACCGGTGCTTTGTCGCAGCGTATAAGGAAAATAAGACGTGCTCAGGCTGTTCCAGTTGATCAAGTAGGGGTTCAATACTTTTCCTTTATCATTCACTACCTGGTAGCCGTTGGCATCGAGGTAGGCAGGATTGCGTTTTATATGGGGGAGCAATTCTTTGGTGGCAATGCTTTTCGGCACCATCCAGTAAGGATACATCACTACGTCTTCTATCTTGCTGCAAAGTGTGGGAGTGCGATGAGTCCTTTGTCCCACAATCACCTTCGACTCTATCGCAACTCCCTGGGGGCTAAAGACAAGTAAGCTGGCTGAGGGAACATTCACCACTATGATGTGCTGATTTGCCTGTCTTATATCATCCAGCCAGCGCACCGTATTGATAGCCCTGTTCAGCCCCGCTAACTGATCCTTGTAGGTCGCAATCGTCTGCTTGTTATCATTTCGATTTCCCAAAACAGTTTTTCTGTAGGCGGTATCATTCAGTATCTTGTTGTGTTCGATCACCTGGTTCTTCAACGCGAGGTACTCAGCAGAGCGCGGCTCGCAGTTTTGCAGTAAAAATTCAAAGTGAAATATGCAAAGCGAGGCGCTCAACATCGAAGGCACTAATGACCAATCAGGCGAATAGTTCAGGCCATTGTATCCAATTGCGGGCGGCCGGTTACCCACCATCACGTCTCTGAAAAAATGTATGGCTGCATCGGTAATGTGATAGTCGGCAGACAAAGAATCCTGGCGATTGGTGAGAGAAATTTTGCCCGCGCGAAATCTGCTGATATAGTTGTATTGATAATCTTTCGCATCGAGACCGAGATAAGCGGCGCTGTCGAGGTAATTGAAGAATTGTTGCAAAGCCTGGTTGTTGCCAAGCCACGCATACTCACCGGGAAATACGGAATAGAACTGTTTTACCTGCGAAGGAAAATCGAGATCCTTATCAGCCTGCGCCCGTGCAAACGAAACCATCAGCAGGCACAACATACATGTCCCTATTTTTTTGAACGTGGTCATTATTGTTCGCTTGCTTTTTATTTGTTTATTGACCCATATATGGGTAAATGTGTTATTAATAGATGCAGATGTGTTGCGCCGATATAATTTTTCCTATAAAGGTGTTTAAGGTTGAATGGCCGGGCAATGACATGCATCATTATCGTGAATGATAGTTTTCAGGAACTAGCCAGCGCCCCTCTGGCGACCTTCATAAGAATTATCCTTATCTTTTATTTTTATTTAAAGTCAGTCGTCTATGTTATCATACACCCTCAGCGCCAGCTACACCGATTTGTACGAGTTGACAATGGGAGAAGTGTACCATGTATGGAAGAAAAATGATGTGCCTGTTTGTTTCGATTACTTCTTCAGGAAACTGCCTTACAAGGGAGGCTATGTGATTTTTGCGGGCCTGGAAGATGTGTTGCACTGCCTCGAAACACTGCGTTTTACCGACGAGGATATCGGTCATTTGCAATCGCTCAATTTCAATAAGGACTATATTGAATTCCTTGGAAAATTTCGATTTAAAGGTACGGTGTGCTCTGTGCGCGAGGGCGAAGTGGTTTTCCCCAATACACCCATACTGCGCGTGCAAGGTTCGCAATTTGAAGCGCAATTGGTGGAAACCTTGCTGTTGAACATCCTCAATTTCGAGTCGCTTATCGCCACTAAAGCTGCGCGCATGAAATATGTGGCGGGCAATGGCGAGCTGAGCGATTTTGGTCTTCGTCGTGCGCAGGGGCCAGGCGGAATATTAGCAGCCCGCGCCGCTGCAATAGGAGGCTTCACCAGCACCAGCGATGTGTACGCCGGGCAGTTATACAATATCCCGGTGGCTGGCACTATGGCGCATTCATTTATTGAAAGTTTCGATTCAGAACTGGAAGCATTTCGCGCTTTCGCCAAAAGTCGCCCTGATAACTGCGTTTTCCTTGTTGATACTTACAACACGTTGAAAAGCGGCATTCCCAATGCCATCACCGTTGCCAAAGAAATGGAGCAGGATGGTCATAACTTGGCCGGCATCAGGCTCGACAGCGGCGACCTTGCCTGGCTGGCGAAAGAAGCACGGAGAATGCTGGATGAAGCAGGCTTGCACTATGTGAAGATTGTTGCTTCGAATCAGCTGGATGAATACGTGATCAAAAGCGTGCTGGAGCAAGGCGCTCCGGTAGATATTTTCGGCGTGGGCACTAAACTGGTAACTGGCTATCCTGATGGTGCGCTGGATGGCGTGTACAAACTGAGCATGGCCGGCGGCAAACCAAGGCTGAAAATTTCTGAAACTATTCAGAAAACAACATTGCCGGGCGTAAAGCAGGTGTTGCGCGTGCTGGATGACAATGGCCAATTCTTCGGAGCAGATGCAGTGGTGCTGGATGAAGAAACAGAAGCAGATATTATTTGCAATCCCTTTGAACCCGGACAGTCGCTATCAGTTGGAAAGTATAAGAAAGAAACCATGCTTGTGAAGGTGATGGAGAATGGCAAGCGAGTGATACCCGAACAATCAATAACCGATATTCGTGCTTATGCACAGAAGCGATTGGCCTTACTTCCGGCAGAGTATAAGCGTTTTGAATTTCCGCATATTTATAAAACAAGCGTTAGCAAAAAACTGTTAGACCTAAGAGAAAAAATGATTGAAGAGCATAAACACCACTTTGATGAAAACGCTGATAATAGTTGACGTGCAAAACGATTTTTTACCGGCCGGCTCGCTTCCCGTGCCCGGGGGCGATGCTGTAATACCGGTCATCAATCAAATACAGGACGAGTTTGATTTGGTAATCGCCACGCAAGACTGGCATCCGCATAATCACAAAAGCTTTGCTTCGAATCACAAGGGTAAGAAGCCTTTTGAAGTGATCGATCTTAACGGACTGCCACAAACACTATGGCCAGCTCACTGCGTGCAAGGCACAAAGGGCGCTGATTTTCCCGCAGCGTTGAATACAAACAGGATCGAAGCCATATTCCGCAAGGGTACTGATCCCGAAATTGATAGCTACAGCGGTTTTTATGATAACGGGCGTCGTAAATCAACTGGTCTTGCGGGATACCTTCGCGAAAAAGGCGCGACCGAAGTTTATCTCACCGGCCTGGCAGGCGATATCTGCGTCTACTATTCTGCTATGGATAGCCTGGCGGAAAAATTTAGGACCTGGTTCATTGAAGATGCAGCCCGGCCATTGAATGCCGAAGAATATAAAAAACTGCTTGGCCAGTTTACCGCCAAAGGCGGATTGGTGATTGACAGCAATTCGATATAAGGATCATTTTTCCTCTGCGGTTGGCAGAATCAGCAAAGGAATTTTTGCATCAAAAACCATCTTCACGGTAGTGCTTTTCATAAACCATCGCCCCAGCAGTGAATGTTTATGCGGAAGCAACGCCAGCACGTCTATTTGATGTTCATCTACAAAATCATTCAGCGCCCTGGTTACTTTCTTGCCTGTGATGGGTTGAAATACCGGCTCCAGCGAACTCACAATCTTGCTGATCCTGGTGGGCGGGTTAAGCACTTCAAATGCTTCTTGCATTTCATCTTTGGCCACGTGCACAAGGTAGAGCTTGCAGGAAAATCTTTCTCCCAATTCGCGGAGCACTCTAAGAACATGCACGTCGGTCAATAGATCAGCATCAGTATCGGTGGCGAAGGCAATGGTCTTCAGGCGCCCCGACTGGTAATCTTCCGGCACCACGATAATGGGTACTTCCACTTTCGCAATCAGCGACGTTACCGTGCTGCCCAGTATTCTTCGCATGCCTTTACCGAGTGCTTTCATGCCCACTATGATTACGTCGGCCCTGCAGTTGACGGCGGCTTCCTGTATCCCGAATGCGGGGTCGGCATCTTCCATAACAGTATCCACCGACAATTGACCAAAAAGATCAAGCGAGGCCGCTTCACGCGATAATCGTTCTTCCGAAATTCTCCTGGCTTCGGGTGTGGCGGTGAAGACGGTTGTCTCCAAAGCGGGAGTAAACATCTCCTGGTAGGCGTGATACACTACCAGTCTTGCATCAAAAACTTTTGCCAGCGAGGCGGCATATACGCAGGCGTTATGCGCCGCAGCGGAAAAATCGGTGGCAGCGAGAATGGTCTTCATACAAAATTTTCTACGAAATTACCGGCGGTGGTGGCACATTTTCTATGATGACAATCAACTGGCAGAAAACTTATGGGCAGACGAAGGAAAAATTTTTCTAAGCAGAATCAATTCCGCGACTGAGTAAGGTCAGTCTTAGCCTGGCAGCGATTGGCGGTACGGCCACGTGGACTAAGGTAAAGGCTTATAAATTATTTTTGCAGCGTGTGAACCTAAAGACGCTGATTATGTCCATCAGGCAATTAAACTTAGAGGATGGCTACGGCATTTTGGTAAAATCGAATTACCAGACCAAATCGCATAGGCACTATGCGATTGAAGCCGTTTATTGCCGGGATGGATTTTTTGATATAGAGACTAAGGAAACTAAATACACAGGTATAAAGTCGGTGCTGATTCCTTCCTGGCTACCTCATAGTTTCCGGTGTTATGAAGCAGCTTGTGAATTGCTGTTTGTTGACCCGCTATCTCGCGTAGGTAAAATTATTACCGAAATATATGCGCCTGAAGAAAAGCAGGATGTGATCGTCCATCCCCGGCAAATCGAGCTATTTTTTGACGGACGGTATTTGAGAGAGAGCATAAATGCTAAAACCAATGGCGTAGATGCCCGAATTCATGAATGTATCGAAGCAATTGAATCCAATACAGAGGCTTTAACTGTGAAGCAACTCAGTAAAATTGCTTGTCTTTCCGAAAGCCGCCTTGCCCATCTCTTCAAGGAAGAAGCGGGTATATCTGTTCATCAATATATTTTGTGGAAGAAAATGTGCCTGGCAGTATCGCAGGTAAGCGTCGGCGAATCGCTGACGTCCAGCGCACATTTTGCAGGATTTGCTGATTCTGCGCATTTCCATAAGGTCTTCTCCAACATGTTTGGCGTAAATCCCTTCCTCGGTCTCAAAGTATAGCAGTTTTGTACAAGTTTTTGCGGGCAGCCGTTTTCAACTTTGCCACATAATGAACCACTAAATGAGCATTATGATGAACAAAGTCTATTTCATTACAGCCATGTTGGGCCTGGTAGCTATTTGCGTAAGTGTTTTAGCCAGGCCGAAAGATCCTACTGCAGAAACGCGCGCCAATAAAGAGCTGCTCCAACGCTTTTACCACGAAGTGTATGTAAACTGGAACATGAATTATGCCGATGAAGTGTTATCACCCAATTTCCTGTCGCACGACTGGCCAAAGGGCACACCGTCCGGACCTAAAGCATTCAGGGCATACTACGATGCTTTGCGCAAAGCCGTACCCGATGCAAAATACGAAGTGGATGATCTGGTTGCGGAAAGAGACAGGGTAGTGGTGCGCTGGACCATGAAGGGCACGTACAGCAACCAGTTTCCCGGCATAGACGTTCCGCCCACGGGCCAGCCGATTGCGCTCAAGGGCATCGCTATTTATCGTGTTGAAAAAGGTAAGCTGGCAGAGCGCTGGGTGGTTTCTGATGTATATGGTTTGATCAAAGAAGCACAGCAAAAGGCGGCGAAATACTAATCCGACTCATGGTGGGAGTACGTTAAGACTGGCAATTCAACTTGTGTGCAGAGGGGAAACAATTCTCCTCTGCACTTGCCAATACGGGTTTAAGCTATTGTTAAGGCGTGTTTTTTGAAACCATGCATCCAGGTTCATGGCGAACAGGGAAATTCAGTGAATTGGCTATATAGCAAAGTTCATGGGCCTTGCGGTGCAGTTCGATTGCTTTGTCCGTCATCGATTCATCAGCAATATGCACAACTGGCTTTAAGGTTACTTCCGAAAATTTCCCACCACTGCCAGGTGTTTCGACCATTACACCCGTGGCGTGATCTTCATAGCCGGTGACCACTACGCCCGATACCGCGCACAAGTGCAAATACCAAAGCATATGGCAAGATGAAATGGCCGCCAGCAAAAGTTCTTCGGGATTATACCTCGTTTTGTCCCCGCGATAGGAAGGATCGGATGAGCCGGGAATTTCAGGCTTGCCTTCTGCAATTATAGTGTGGTCTCTATCGTAAGCTGTATAGCCCAATGTTCCGGACCCCTTGTTGCCCGTCCATTTCACTGAAATGCGGTAGTGATGTTGTTTGTTCATAGCATTTGATTTTTTAACTCCACCATTCCAGCATCCAGGCATCAGACACCTGTTTTCCTTTTTTAAAATCATCAACCACCAGGATTAACTGATTGTGATGATCGCTGTACTGCACCAGGATATTCACGCCCGCATCGCCCATGCGTCTGCTAAACATGCCCAGTTGACCGGGAACATCCTGGCGGAGCTTTTGAATGAGTATGTCACTTATTTTCACTACTTCGATGTTCGCCTGCGACAACAATTCTTTTGCCCTTTCTGCTTCTTCTACCAGGAAATGGGCAATGGCTTTTTCACCGTTTTGAAATACGCCTCCGCCTTCGAGACTGATCTTGTTTTTACCCAAAATTTCTCCCATCTGTGCCAGCGCGCCTGGCCTGTTGTGTAAAAGAATCTCTATGTCTTTCATTTTTTACCGCGAAGAAACTATTATTGCTACATTTACATTTCATTCAATAATGAACTATGAGTGTAGAAGAGAAATTTGTCTCCGTCTCCGCCCTTATATGCGAACCCGTGCGCGCGAAAATGTTATGGAACCTGCTCGATGGCAGGGCTTACACGGCCAGTGAGTTGTCGGTAGCTGCTGATATTTCTCCCAGTGCTGCAAGTAATCACCTGGCCAAATTGCTGAATGCCGATATTGTGAAAGTTGAACACCAGGGAAGGCACAGATATTATTCGTTGGCTGGTCCAGAAGTAGCCTATGTAGTGGAAGGACTGGCCAATCTCGCAAACAATAGTGCTGCCAGGCCGCAACGGAGAGAGCCGGAAGCACAAGGCATCAAATACTGCAGAAGCTGTTACGATCATTTGGCAGGATATGTGGGCGTGAAAATTACCGAAACGCTCGAAAAGAGCAAATGCCTGGTAAGTAATGATCGCTTTTATGAAGTGACGGCAAAGGGCTGGAAATATCTTGACCGATTGGGAATAGCTAAGGATGGATTTTACAATAACCGCAGACCGCTCGCCCGCCAATGCCTCGACTGGTCTGAGCGAAGGCCGCATATTGCAGGACAGCTGGGTGCGGAGATGTTGAACAGGATGCTGGCAGAAAAATGGTTTAAGAAAGTGAAGTTCTCGCGCGAGCTGATCATTACATCAAAAGGCAGGCAGGAGTTGTACGATTGGCTGGGGATTACCCTATGATTATTCGCAGGGTGTTATCCATTGCGTCACCGCGGCATAATGCGCTTGTACGGCGCCATTTTCAAACAACTGAAGGTTGACTTCCAGTTTGTGCTGGCTGGCTCCAGGACTACATTTGCCATCGATCGGAGTTTCGAAAACTGGAACAACTGCGACAATGAGCTGATTTATTTTCCCAAGCTGAAAAAATATATGGCGCCCACTGAGATTGAGTTGCGCTACCCGATGATTCCCGACAGCTGGATCGGCACCAATGCTGTGTATTGCGTGCCCACGACTATCGGCAACTATACTACTGCCATCGCCGAGGTACGCACCATCAAGGGTGAAGACTATCGCTGGTCGGGCAACAATATTGACGCGAAGATCAGCCTGAAGCCGGGCCTCGACACGCTGCGCATTCATACGCGCCAATCGTACTCAGGTTATTCAAGCATATTTTATCGTGCCAGCTTTAACTTCAGCACAGATGAGCAACAACAACTGCTGGTAAAAGAAATGTCGAGGTTTGGCACTAAATCGGAGCGCGTGATCAACTCGAAAATCGAGAACAAGGAAATGGAGCACTACCACGATAACAAACCCTTTGTGCTTGACCTGGTAGTGGATGCCAGCGAGCTGGTAGAGCGTGCCGGCAATAAAATACTCGTGAAGATCGGCGAGATCATGGGTCCGCAGGTAGAAATGTACCAGGAAAAGCCGCGCCAGTTTGACATTGATGTAAACTACCCGCACATCCTGGCCCGCACTATCGAATTCACCATTCACGATGGTTATAAGGTGAAAAATCCCGACGACCTCATCATCAACAAGGTGGTGAAGGAAGATGGCGAAGTGACCATGGGTTTTGAAAGCTCCTACAAACTGGAAGGAAACCTGCTGAAGGTATCCATTATCGAGCAATACTGCAGGTTGCAATATCCGATTGAGCAATACGAACAATTCAAGGAAATCATCAATGCCGCCGCTGACTTCAACAAAGTAACCCTGGTGCTGGAGCCGGTGAACTAAAATTTATTTTCCTTATCGCTTTTGGTTACCTTTGCCGCGCTGAAAATAGCCCACAAAAACAAATTGTGGGCTCTTTATTTATCTCAAACAACAAGTATAATCCGAATGAGCACCACTTTGACAACCGCCCTTCGCGAAAGATGCGGCGGCACCTGTGAACTCTGCAGCGCCGAGCCTGCTACCATTGCCTACGCCGTAAGTCCCAAAAACAGCGACGTCATAGAAAACGAAGTAGCCCTCTGCAATACCTGTCATTCTCTCCTCGACGACAAAAACGTCGGCACTCACTGGCAATGCCTGGCCGGGAGCATCTGGAACACCGAGCCCAGCGTGCAGGCGCTCACTTACCGCATTCTTTACAACAACAAAG
This sequence comes from uncultured Chitinophagaceae bacterium, assembly GCA_937958995.1. Classification (GTDB taxonomy): domain Bacteria; phylum Bacteroidota; class Bacteroidia; order Chitinophagales; family Chitinophagaceae; genus CALCIN01. Next base: position 338,768 of record CALGAP010000005.1, on the reverse strand, counting down.
ACCAGGACTGGGCGAGTGAGATTATGCACTCTGTAGAATTGGATGAAAATGTAGTGAACTGGGCACTGAGCGCGTTTGAAACTGTGGAAGTGCACAAAGATGCAAATGGCACTCCGCTGGCCAATGGCGATACCGTGGTGCTGACGCAGAACCTGAATGTAAAGGGAACGAATTTCACGGCGCCGAAGGGAACTGTGGTGAGAAGGATCAGGCTGGTGCCGGATAATGTGGATCAGATAGAGGGAAAGGTGAATGATACGACGATTGTGATATTGACGAAGTTTGTGAGGAAATCGTAATGCCAACCGTTCAACTACAATGTGATTGAAAAAATCTTGCAGGTTAGTCGGTAAAAATCTGAAAAGGCAAAAAAGGCCGGTATTGAACTTATAGATAAGAAGCGATTTGAATAAAGGAAGGCGTTGTACTACAATGGATAGCCAGGTTTTAATGAACTATTGGCGAGAATTGGGAGGCATGTCGGTCGGTTATAGCAGTAAACACTGACGTGGCACGCCTGTCCCATCATTTACCACCTTTCCTCATCTCCCTTGCATACATCGCCTTGTGATATACTATCGGGAACACCAGCAGCGTAAACAACGTGGCACTCACCAACCCGCCTATAATCACCACCGCCAGCGGCTTCTGGCTTTCGGAACCAATACCGGTACTCACAGCCGCCGGCAACAAACCAATAGCCGCCATCAACGCGGTCATCACCACCGGACGTGTTCTTATCTTCACCGCATTAATAATTGCCTGATTCAAATTGCGCAATGCTTTGGCTTGTTTTTGAATTTCTGAGATCAGTATTACACCGTTTTGCACACATATACCAAACAATGCGATAAAACCTACGCCCGCCGAAATGCCAAAGTTGATGCCGCTGATATGCAAAGCCAGCACACCACCAATTAAAGCAAAAGGCACGTTGATGAGCACATAGCCCGCATCGCGCGCGTTGCCAAACATGATAAAGAGCAACACGAATATCAGCAGCAGGCTTACCGGCACCACCTTCGATAAGCGTTTGCTGGCGCGCACCTGGTTTTCAAATTCGCCGGTCCAGCCAATGCGGTAGCCTTCGGGCAGTTTGATATTGGCGTTTACATTCCGCTGCGCTTCGGCAATGGTGCTGCCCAGGTCGCGCTCACGTACGGAAAATTTTACGCCGATGAAGCGTTTGGCATTGTCGCGGTAAATAAAAGCCGGACCAGTCACCTGCCGGATGGTGGCAATTTCTTTCAGGGGTATGCGCGTACCGGTTACGGAGGGAATCATCAGCATAAGAATATCTTCTTCATTTTTCCGGTATTCCTGTTCATAACGGATGCGGATGTCGAACTTTTTTTCGCCTTCATATTTCTGTGTGACGGTCTTACCACCAATCGCCATTTCTATCACAGCCTGGGCTTCCGCTTTGGTGATGCCATAAATCGCCATTTTTTCTTCATCGAGCAAAATGCTGATTTCAGGCTGACCGATATTGCGCAATATGCCTACGTCTTTTATACCTGGTACGTCTTTGATCTGGTCGATCACCAGGTCGGCGAGTTCGTCTAGTTTTTCGAGGTCATCGCCGTAAATTTTTACGGCGTTGCTGGCATTCATACCGGCTACTGCTTCGGCCACGTTGTCAATAATGGGTTGAGAGTAGTTGTAGTTGATGCCCTGGTAGTTCTTCAGCTGCGCATCCATTTCTTCGACCAGTTGCTCGAGGGTGATTTTTCGCGTCCATTCTTCCTTGGGTTTCAGGTTTACCTGCATCTGCACATAGTAATAGCCACTGGGGTCTGTGCCATCGTTGCTGCGGCCGGTTTGTGATAATACGCCATTGACTTCGGGGAATTTCATCAGTTCCTGTCGCAGGGTTCTTACCATCTCAACTGATTTTTGAAGAGAGTAACTCATCGGCATTTTGGCTTCCACCCATAGAGCGCCTTCATTAAGCTGGGGTAAAAACTCAGTACCTAGCCAGCGGGTTGAAAGAATGGTCAAACCAAAACATACGGCGGCAATAACAAGTGTAAGCGCCTTGTGAGAGAAGGTCCAGGTAAAAGCGCGCTCTACTATGCGGTTTACAAAACGCGTGAAGAAATTTTCTTTCTCCTTCACATTTCTTCTGAGCAAGAGTGAACTCAACACCGGCACCAGCGTGAGTGTAAACAGCAATGCGCCCGCCAGGGCAAAACCAAGCGTCCAGGCCAGGGGAGAAAACATTTTTCCTTCTACTTTTTCAAAAGAAAAAATGGGTAGCAGGGCAGATATGATGATGAGTTTTGAAAAGAAAATGGCTTTGCCCATCTGGGTGCCTGTACTGCGTATCAGTCCAAGTTTGGCCAGGTTGTTGAAGCGCTGCATCCCTACCTGGTGGGCCTTATGATCGAGCGCTACAAAAATGCCTTCCACCATCACCACCGCGCCGTCTATGATGATACCGAAATCGATGGCGCCCAGCGAGAGCAGGTTGGCGCTCATGCCTTTGAGCTTAAGCATGAGGAAGGAAAACAACAACGCGAGTGGAATTACTATGCCCACCACAACGGTAGTTCTCCAGTCGGCCATAAACAAGAACACGATGGCGGTTACCAGCACAATGCCCTCCACCAGGTTGTTCATTACGGTGCGGGTACAATAGGCCATCAGGTTGTCTCTGTCGTAAAAGGTTTCAATTTTTACATCGTGTGGTAAGATCAGGTTATTGAGCTCGGCAATTTTTTCTTTAACCCTTGCCAGCACTTCGCTGGGGTTTTCCCCTTTGCGCATTACGATGATGCCTTCCACCACGTCGTCGAGATCATTAAGGCCCACCTGGCCTACGCGCGGTTTGCTGGCCTCGTGTACGTAGGCTACATCTTTTACAAGGAGTGGACTGCCATTAAAAATATCAACAATGGTGTTTTCTATATCCTGCTTGCGGTCGAGCAGACCGATGCCTCGTACAACGTAGGCCTGGCCGTTTTTTTCGATCACATCACCACCTACATTCAGGTTCGATTTGGCTACTGCCTCGTAAAGTTCCAGCGGCGTTAAATCGTAGTGCTGCAGTTTTACGGGGTCAACGGAGATCTCGTAAATTTTTTCCTGTCCGCCAAAGGCTACTATATCGGCCACACCGGGCACGCCGCGCAATTCGCGGTCGATGGTCCAGTTTTGGATGGTAAGCAAGTCTCGCGTATCGCGGGAGTTGCTTCGCAAAACATACCGGAAAATTTCACCGGTAGGGCCGTAAGGCGGTTGTACATTAGGCTCCACGCCTTCGGGTAGTGATACGTTGCGAAGCTGGTTATTTACCTGCTGTCGCGCGAAAAAATCCTCCACATCATCTTCAAATATGATCTTGATCACCGACAGTCCGAACATGGTTATGCTGCGCACGTTGGTCTTGCGCTGCACGCTGTTCATGGCAATCTCGATCGGCATGGTCACAAAGCGCTCCACTTCTTCAGCACTGCGACCGTTCCACTCGGTTACGATAATGATCTGTGTATTGGTAACGTCTGGAAAGGCTTCGATGGGGATTTTGATAAAACTATATATACCGGCAATGACAATAATACCTACCCAAAAGAAGGTAAAGAATTTATTCTTTAGCGAAAACGAGATGATATTTTTGATAAACCTGTTCACTGTATATGACTTTTAATCGTTCAGCGCGTCGTAGATCAATAACCCGTTTTCGGAAATGACTGTTTCGTTTTCATTTAGTCCCGAGAGTATATATGTCTTATCGCCCAGTTGCCGGTATATTTCCACCTGGCGTGTCTGAATATTATTGCGGTCTTTGAAAACCATCACCCAGTATTTGCTCTTATCAAAAATGACGGCGGAGGAGGGGATGGCAATCATTTGCTTGTCTTCGGAATAGTGAATGCTCACCGTGCAGTTCATATCCGGTTTCAATTTGAAATCGCTGTTGTCGAGCGGCACCCTAAACTTCATCGACTTGGTAGTGGCGTCAATTACGTTGTATATCTTCTCGATATGCCCCGTGTATACTGTGTCTGGAAAAGCCAGGGTGGTAACCTGTGCTTCGTAGTTTTCCTTCACGTACGAAATATTGCTTTCGCTCACATAGGCCACCGCCCATATTTCGCTGGTATTGGCAATGGCAAAAAGGGGTTCGTCTTCGTCCGGGCGCAGCAACTCATTACTGTTGATCTTTTTACTGATCACAAATCCGCTGATGGGGGCGGTAACGGGGAAAATGGAACCTTTCTGAAACTTGTAGATGCTGTAGATTTCGTTGACTTTCGCCAGGTTGATTTTTGCTTTTTCGAGTTCCGCTTCGGCTGCTTTCAAATCACGCTCAGAGTTGAGTTTGGCTTCAAAAAGGTCTTTTGCCACCCGCAGGTTTCTTTCTGCTATAGCCACTTCGCTGAGCGCATCGCGACGTTCTTTTTCATAGTTAGCCACTTCGCTACTTTGAATGGTGGCCAGCAACTGACCCTGCTTTACGTAATCGCCAAGGCCCACGTTAATTGACTTTACCATGCCACTTACCGCCGAAAACACCTGGGCGGTTTTGTTGTTGTTGGCCTCCAGCTTGCCGAAGAAGCGAATTTCATTCTGCACGTCTTCCATTTTCGCTTCGTAAAACTTGCAGCGCTTCATCATGCTGTCGCTCATTGAGAAGGCTTTGGCATTTTCCGTTAGCAATTCTTCGCGGCAGCTAGTGACTATGCTGCCGATTAACAGCAGCAGCAGTAAAAAACAGGTATATCTTTTTGCAACCATGGCTAGTAAATATCTTTTCCGGTTAACAGATTGATTTGTTCAGCCGAGATAACCAGCTGGGTTTTAATGCGTGATAACTCAGCCAATACCTCGTTATATGCTTCGAAAAAGTCGATAAACTCAACGATTGACACATTGCGCTTTTGAAAGTTTTCGAGCATACCTTTTTCTATAAATTCAAAATCGTCGCTGTATAGTGCTTTGGCTTTTTGATAGTCGGCTACCGATTGCGTATAGAACAGAAAGGCATTCTGGATGCTGCTGGTAATTTCTGTTTGCAGCGCTTCCATCTGGTGTTCTGTTTCCTTTACCTTAAACTGTGCGGATTTGATATTGCCCTGGTTGTTGTTAAAGAGAGGAAGAGGAAGGGAGAAACCGATATTCATTTGTTTGTAAAATGCTCCGCCACGTTGGTCGTATGCGGTGAACAGGTTGATATCGGGCACGGCAAGACGTTTCTGGTAATGCAGGTATTGTTCGGCCAGCGTCTTATTTTCCCGGCTTATCAATAACTCCGGGCGATTTTGAAAGGCGTCAGCCAGTATATCGGCGAGCGATTTCAACTGGATGTATTTTTCGACTTCTTCTTCTGAAAACCGGAAGTCGATGACAGTGCTGGTGTGTAGCAGCGACTGCAGGCTGCTTTGCGTATCGTAAAACGATTTGAGCAATTCCGTGCGGTCATTATTCAGTTTCAGGTAAGAGCCTTTCAGGCGAACCAGTTCCTTACGAGGGATGTTACCTTTTTGTACCTGCATTTCGAAAGCAGTGAGCAAGGCATTTAATTGCTCAAGCTGATTGTCGTATTTCCTTAACAACAATGCCTGCTGGCCAATGGTGAACAGATCGGTATGAAGACGAAACTTAAGCTGGCGAAGCAACTGCTGAAACTCCAGTTCGGCAATACGGGCATTGGTTTTGGCAAGTTCAATTTCTGATTTTCTTTTTCCTCCGAGAATGATCAACTGCTCTAACTGCAATTGTTGCTGACCACTTCCGCCAACATGCAATAATTTTCTATTCTCCGGGTCAATTGCATTGAACTCGGCAGTGAAGACGGGATTGGGATATGCTTTAGCTTGAATTACCAGTGCCTTTTGCGCTTCGATGTTGAACCCCGACGCCAGCAGGTACAAATTGTTTTTGAGAAAAATGCTATCTGCCTGCGCAAGGGTTATTCTCAGGGTGTCTTGCCCGGCCAAACGGAATGGAATCAGACAGGATATCAGGATGAAAAGTCGTAGTTGTCTGAAAGACATCAGGGCTGTTTTGCTAAGCAGCAAATGTTCCAAAAACAAGCTTTAGAAAAGCTTAATACAGATAAAAATCAGCTTAAAGTCAGGGGCAGTTCCACTTCAAATACATTGCGATTGCCATCTACAGCGGTGTAACTTATTTCGCCCTTGTGCAGTTGCACAATATTTTTTGTCAGGGTGAGCCCCAGGCCAAAGCCTGCTTTTTCGCGACTGTTTTCGCCCCGGAAGAAGTGGGAAAAAAGAAAGGGTTGCTCGGCTTCTGAAATGGTCTTGCCGGAGTTGGTGATGGAGATTTTCAGTTTATCGGGCTGCGAGGTGTCGATATTAATTTCCGCTTTGTTGCCGCTGCTGTACGCCACGCTGTTGTTTAACAAATTCTGGAATCCCTGCCTGATCAACATTTCGTTGGCGCTGATGGTAAGGCGTGCGGCATCGGGCTCGGCGGGCAAATAATTTACTTCGAAAATGAAGTAGGGGTGAAGCATGTTGAGTTCGCTGATGCAATCGAACAGTATTTCATCGATTCTTACACTGGTTTTTTCGAACGACTGCCCGGCAGACACCTTCGATATTTCGAGCATTGTGTTGATTATCTCAGCCAGCGATTTAGTACGCAGAATTTGTTTCTGGATATCCTGTTGCAGATGGCTGTCGCTCGTTTTTTGCCTGATGCGTTCCAGCTCGGATATCAGCACAGTGATCGGTGTTTTCAGTTGGTGCGAGATATGGTGCACAGCGTTTTGCTGAAAGGTGTAGGCGCTGTTGATCTTGCTGAGTAGTTCGTTGAATTTCTGGTTCAGGAAATCGATTTCGTGGGTATTGGTTTGGATTTTCGTTCGCTGCTGTGTGTCGCCGATCTTGTAATTGCCCACCAGGTCGGTCAGCTGCCAGATGGGTTTGGATATGCGGTTTGAAATATACACGCACACCAGGATCACCACGAAGGTGAATACTACGAACGCGCCGATCAGCAGTCGCCTTAGGACCTTCAATTTTGAATAGCCAAATTCGTCGTAGGCCTTGCTGATGCCGTAATAGCTTTTGTTATTGTCTTTGAAATAGATGGCTACCACATCGTACAGGCCGTCTTTTTGTTCTATCCATACGTTGTGCTCACTAAGCATATTGAGCAGTCGGTCTGAATAACCAATCGGTACATCGTCAAGACTGGCGTATATCACGTTTTTGGCGCTGTCGAAGATCAGCAGTTTTTCATTTAGTATGGAGTTGATGGTTAGCTGGTCCATAGCATCGGCTAATCGTTTCTCATCTTTTTCAATCTCGCTGATGAAGTGCAGGGTGGTGATGATCTTTTCTTTTTGCCGTTGCTGAAACTCTTCTTCGCGGTATTCTGAAAACACCACGTAGATGATCAACAGAATGACGCTTACCAATATAATACTGGTGGCGGAGAAATTGAGGAGTAGTCTATTCCTGATATTCATTCCGAATCAAAATAGTAGCCGTAACCTACTTTGGTTTTGATATTATTTTTCCGAAATGGCTTATCAATTTTATTGCGCAGAAAATTGATATACACTTCGATGGTGTTGGTATTCGCATCGATCGAGCGCCCCCAGATTTCATTGATGAGGTCGCTTTTGGAGACGATCTCACCTTTGTTTTCGGCCAGTTTTACCAAAATTTGATATTCGCGCGGCGTCAGCGAAATGGTTTGTCCCTGGCGCGTAACGCGTTTAGCCCTGGTGTCGATCACTATATCATCGGCGGTAATGATACCAGAGGCGTTGCCGGCTCTATTTCTTCTTTTCGTGAGTGCGTTTACGCGCAGCACCAGTTCGCGCATAAAGAATGGCTTGGTGAGGTAATCGTCGGCCCCCAGGCTGAAGCCCTGCACTTTATCTTCGAGCTGTGCAAACGCGGTGAGCATCAGGATGGGGGTGTTGGTGTTGTACTGCCTGAAATCTTTGCAAAGCTCAAAGCCGTTTTTCCCGGGCAGATTAACGTCCATAATGATGCAGTCGAAGGCCTCGCGTTTTAGGGTTTTTTCCGCGAGGGAGCCGTCGTAAATGGGGGTGGCGTGAATGCCTTCGCTTTGGAGTGCTTCGGCGATGTTTTTGCTAAGGGTTTGATCGTCTTCGATGACAAGGACATTCATGTGGTAAAAATAAGGGAAAGTTGGGAATGGGGGTGGTGGATTGCTCTTATGGTTTCCCCTCCTTTCTGAAACATATTACTTACTATTTTAGCTTTATTAGAAGAACAAAAGTAGGCAAGGTACTTTGGTCTTGGTCCCCAACTCAATTGAAATGGTAAATGTGCCTGGCAAGAGGAGCAAAGAGAACTGAAGATTATCAATCATTATCTCCTATAAACAACTAAACCAATGAAAATTTCAAAAATTCGAATCGAAAATTTTCGGTCAATTGAAAGCGCGGTATTCGAACCAACTGACTTCAATATTTATGTAGGACAAAATAACTGCGGCAAAACTAATTTTTTTGAAGCAATTGAATTTTTTTTTAACGGAATCGGGCGTGGAGTAAATATAAACGACCTGAAATTTAAACGGGAAGAAGATAGGGAACTCTTGGTTGAGTTGACGTTCAGTCAAGCCTTGGACGGAGCTGCCCAAATGAAGCATGAAGGTAATCGGGCAAAAATTGAGAAAATATTGGATGGGTGCGATGAAGTGGTTGTTCTTTAGAGAACTTTTTTTGATTACAGGGTGAGGACTGTCAATCAATTTCGGGTTTTCCATAATTAAACCAAAATTACACACGTACCAAATTAAGCAAAGGCTCAAAAGAGTATAGCGCCGCTTTTCTTCCTGAAGGAGGTGACTGTTGAATTATGATTTCTTCATCTACCAATTTTCTTAAAAATTGCGCTGCTGTATTCTTGGGTATATCTGTTTGTGTATATAAAGTGGATCCTCGAAATTTCGGATTAGTGAACAAGAAATCGCATACCTGCATTGACCATTTCGAGGAAAGAATTTCGGCTATTTTGATTTTCATTCCTTCATATAGGTAACGTATACGTTCCGCTATCAGACAGTTCGACTTTGCTTGCTCTGCAACTGCCTTTAGAAAAAACGATGCCCACTCTGTCCACTTGTTTTCCGCGCTTACCGCTCGCATGGCCGTTATGTATTCGTCTTTATTTTCTTCGAAGAATGCACTTATATAAAAGTGCGGCGAACTAATCATGCCCGCTTGCCACAAGTAGAGTGTTATCAGCATTCGCCCAATGCGTCCGTTACCATCCTGAAATGGATGCAGTGCCTCAAACTCCAGGTGCATAAAAGCCGTTTTTAATAACTCTGGATGTTCCTTATTACTTTTCAGATATTCAAAAAGATTGTCCAAGCTTTGGGGTAGGGCATCGGGGCTTATTGGAATAAACTTTATATTCCTATTTCCTCGATCTCCAAGATAATTTTGCTCTGTTTTATATTGACCTGGGCTTTTATGCGAACCTCGGCCGGCACTTAGTAGTTGTTGATGCATCTGGCGTATGAGGAAATGGGAGATGGAGTAGCCTTCTTCTAAATTTTTTTGGGCGGTTTTTAAGGTTCTCTGGTAAAGTAGAGTCTCTACTATGTCGCTGCGGGATTCTTGATCAAAGTCTCCCTCTATTGCATATTGCGCTTCTAATTCTAGAATCTCATCAATTGTGCTAATGGTTCCTTCTATGCGGCTGGATATCACTGCCTCCTGACTCCGCAATGGAGCAAGTAATAATTCCTGGTTGTGCAATGTCTGAAGTAGCTGGTCATAGCGAGCCAACATTTCTGTTGCCTCCAATAAGTCTTTGATTATTAAGGGATATTGGATGTCCTTGGGCGGAAATTGGTTATAATGGTATTTTATTGCTTGACTGATATTATACATTAGCTCGTAAATTTGTGACTCAAATTACCCCAAAAAAAGTACACAACCTGATTTGTGTACTAAAATATGATAAAAATGGTTCTCAAAGTGTATTTTGTACTCTATTTGGTACACAAACTTCAAAAAGAATCCTTATAAAACGACATAGGATAATTGTCTTTTGGACGTTGGCTCAATGATATTTCCTAATAAAAATATATTGCGCAAAAAAGTAATTCATTGCCGTATTACTTAGCCTGGGATAAATATTAGGAATAAGGTAATAGTGAAGAGGGGTATTTATTAAAAAAATACCGGAACCACAGCTTAAATAGTATGCCTTGGTATTTGTGAAGAAATCTTGAATATGCGACTCAGATAGGGATTACTCGTACCTGTACTGAATCAGTTCTCCTTGTCCTAAAGCAGTTCCAAAACAGAGTTGTTAAGCCACAATACTCGCGCTGTAGAGTTTGTCATATTCGGGATACGAGACTCGTGAGTTTATCTCTTGCCTAATAGCCATGCACTTCAGAGTTATAATAAATGGAAATCTCGTATGTTAAAAATTGGAAGATTGCTGCTGTCAGAAACCAGCCATCAATCACTTCAACGTTAATGACTATCTCAATAGCGCACACGAAGAAAGAGAGTTCAGCTTCAAAAAATGCACCTCGGGCAAAAAACATTATTTTCCGTTTTTCCACCCATCAACTACCGTGAAAAATACCGCAAAACATCCGTTTTTTTATCAATTTTTTAAACCCCTTTCGCACACGATCCTCAATCCAAATGCCCAACACCTTTATATTTTTTCTCTTAGCCTGTGTGTCCCGCCATTTGCATTCCTCCCCCTAAAAAAAATCCCACCCCCCCTAAACCTCTCCTCCCCCAATCTGTTACTCATTATTCAAACCATCGTTACTCTCTGCCATGAAATCACTTGTCAACAAGTTAGCCATTACTGTCTTCCTCATATCCTGGGCCACCAAATCCCACGCACAAACCGATTCCGCCACAGAAAAAATCTACCATGTCAACATCAAATGGGAACTCCCCGCCGCCACAGCCGGATTAGTCTTTTTCTCAGCAGTAGGCCTGCCGAAAATAATCGAACACGCTACCCTCAGCGAGGCCGATATCGCGAAGCTCGACCCCTATAAAGTGAACCGGTTCGACAGACCCGTCATTTTCAACCAGAAGGCAAGAAGCAATGCCATCAGCAGCTCAGATATTTTCCTGAATTCATCAATCGTCAGCCCCATACTGCTCGCGCTCGATAAGCAAATTCGGAAAGACTGGTTTCCGCTCCTGGGCATGTATCTCGTCACACACGCTGTAAACAATACCATATTCCTTGGCGCGGTGTCAACGGTGCGCCGGGTGAGGCCGCTTGCGTATAATGCGGAACTGCCTGTTGAAGAACGCTCCGGCGAAGGCAGAACCAATTCCTTCTACAGCGGGCATGTGTCCAACGCAGCCGCTTCCACGTTTTTTATTGCCAAAGTTTTTACCGATTACCATCACATCCGCGGCTGGAAGCGCATCGGCATTTATACCATCGCGGCTGTTCCGCCCATCATGGTGGGACATTTTCGGTTGCAGGCAGGTCGCCATTTCCGGAGCGACGTGATCGTGGGATTCCTGGTAGGCGCCACCACAGGCATTGTGGTGCCGGAATTGCATCGGGTTAAAAAGAAGGCAAATCTCACGATGTCGCCGGTGTATTCAAGTGATGGTTTGGGGGTGGCGGTGAGGTATAAGTTTTAGTGTCGCGTGTCGGGTGACCGGTCGGCCAACTCCGAGGGTGAGTCACCCTAAGCTCCTAAAACAATTTTCCTTTCGGTTCCTGCTTCCCCAATAGCCACTTATTCGCCTTATGCATCAGCCAGGCGCTGCCTGCACCGATTACCGCTCCGGCCAGCACGTCACTAGGATAATGCACGCCCAAATACATTCGGCTATAACCCACCGTAGCGGCCCAGGTATAAGCCGGCACGGCTACATACCATTTGGGAAACGCAATAGTAAGCGAAGTGGCCGCAGAAAACGCTGCCGAGGTATGTCCCGAAGGAAAGGAAGGACTGCTACTGCCACCACCCACCGGCACAATGCTGGGATGCTTTATATAAGGCCGCCGTCGGTCGAAACTTTGTTTCAAGGCCTGGGTAATGAGGCAGGAGGCGGCTACGGAGGCTGTCATGTAAAGGCCTTTTACCAATATGGGTTTGTCGTTGCTCACCAGCCCGGCTGCTACTACCGATACCGGTATCAGCGCGGTCACCAGGTGGGTGGAGTTGGAGACTCCTTTGAAAAACCTTTCGCCGCCTGGCGTGCGGTTTTCCATGATGCTGATCAGTATGCGCTGATCGAGATTTAGTCTTTGAGCACGAACTGCGGGTTGAAAAAAAGTAAAGCAAATAACAAATAGTAAGAGGCTTTTCGCAGGAGTCGGATTCGCTGCTTTCAGTGAGGTTTTGAAGGTCTTAAACACAGGCCGCTATTTTCAGGTACACAAGGAAAATTGGCAAACGGCAATGCCCTGAGTTTATTGCACGGGGGCTTATATGCTTAACATTTTGTTGGGTAAATGCTGACCTTCGACAATTTTTCCACGGGCTGTTGGCGCGTTATGTTGAAATTGACAATATAGCACCCTAAACAACCGCATGACGCAACCTCGGAACCGTTACCAAATCATCGACAACATCACCGATGTACAGCTGATTCTTCCCGTACGCAGAAAATCTTTGCCCGTCCTGGTTTTTGGCCTCTGGCTGATATTGTACACTGCGATTTCGGTGTGGCTGTATGTTGACGGCAGATGGCGGCCCGATTTCGGAAAATCAAGTCTCTATTTCATCAACCGGATATAAAACAGCCTCGCGGTGCGCTTGCCGTCCCTGGCAACGAACTTTACTTCTATTTTCTCACTTGTGAGGTCGTCGGGTAATGGGTAATCGATATCAAACAAATCATCGCCCTTTTTATCAGCAAGTATTTCGTTTTTCAGCAAGCGGTCGTTAACCAGTATATCGAAATCAACATTTCTGTCAGAGGCGGAAAAAGTAATGCGTAACTTTTTTCCTTCTTTGTTTTTATTGTTCAACTCATAACTAAACCATCCGGCCGCATTTCTCCAACGGTAATCTTTGTACGTGCCAGATTCGGTTCTTTCGCCTTTGAAGTTGTGTTCCACTTCCGGCTGCTGCTCGCCCGGAGCTACCTGGTCAACAGTTTTTTCTTCGAGGGCGAGTTTGGCTTGTTCTGCTACGGTTAGTTCCTGCACTATTTTGGGAAGTTCTTCCTTATCGGTCACGCGCCAGTAGATGATGTAGCGCGCGTCGTGAATTTTGTAAAAAGGCTCTAATACCAGGTTGCGGTCGGGGTAGGTATAACTGCCTGCGAAAAAGGCGATGGAATTGTCATTAACTGGTTTCAGTTGTAATTCCTGGTTTTGGTTGGGCAATACCAGCAGCGGGGCGCTGTTTACCGGGTACAATTTTCCCGCAGCCACGTGTCCCATGCGACTATCATCGGCCCTGATGCCTTTCAGATTAGTGGTGTCAGTTTTAGCTGCCAGTACAATAGGACCATATAGCAGCGATGCCCAGGACGAGCCATCGGGCAGGTACTCCATTTTTAATTGCATGGGCAGTTCGATGGAGATCTTATCGCCGTTTTGCCAGGTGCGATTGAGCACTACATAGCCCGATGCATTTTTTGAAGCATTGACTGATTTTCCATTCACCCTTAGTCTTAATGTTCCGTCTTTTACCCACGAAGGATAGCGAATATAAATACCAAACGAAGCCGGTTTGTCTAAACTGAGTTGAATGGTTGAATTGCTTTTATTGGGAAAATCAGTTTGCTGCTCCACCACCAGTCCTTTCTCTTTCCACTGCAGCCTGGAGGCTATGAACAAGTTTATAAAAAGATCATTGTTATTGTGCGCATAGATCATCTCGCCATACTTGCCATGATTTTCCAGTCCCGAGCCCACGCAACACCAGAAACTTTCCTGCGCCTGCGAATACACGCGGTAATGCTGCGGGCGCATGGGAGTGAAGTAGACAAAGCCACCCTGCGGATGTTGCGAGCTGAGGATATGGTTATAGGTGGCGCGTTCGTAGTAGTCGATATACTTGCTATTGGGCTGGTGTAAAAACAAATACGCCGACAATCGCAGCATGTTATACGTATTACAGGTCTCTGGTCCCTGCACATCGTATATCATCGAAGAAAAATCATTGGTGCTGTGAAAATGCTCGCGCACGCTGTTGCCGCCTATGGAAACCGAACGGCGATGCACCACTTCGTTCCAGAAAAATTCAGCGGCGCGCGACCAGGCAGTATCGCCGGTAATTTGCGCGATGCGCTCAAAGCCGATCACTTTGGGAATTTGCGTGTTGGCGTGCAAGCCCGTGAGTGAATCCTGGTTTTGCAAGAGTGGCTGCAGTATGCGACGGTGAGATAGCTTAATGGCAGTTTCCAAATATTTTTTATCGCCGGTAATAATGGTAGCGTCGGCAAATACTTCGTTCATGCCGCCGTGTTCGCTGCGAAGCATGTCTTGTAGCTGATCATCGCTTAAGCCAGAAATGGTTTGCAAAAACCAGTCGCATAGTTTGATGAAAATATTTTTCGCTTTCTGGTTGCCGCCCACTACGTACGCATCGCGCAGACCGGCAAAGGTCTTGTGAATATTGTACAGCGGCACCCAGCGGTTGTTCAATGAAAAACTCGCCGCGTTGATTTTGCCTGATGATATTTCGCTCCACAATTCCTGGCTGCGCGGTACACCGCCCACAAAGCCATCACCACGTTGGCGCTGGCAACTGTCCAGCCAGGCGATCATATAATCCAGTCTTTGCCTGATCACTTCATTGCCGGTAGAAGCATACATATATGCCAGCGCAGATAAATAATGCCCGCCTATATGCCCATCGAGACCGGTATTTTCCCAGTTGCCATAACTCGGGGCTTTCGGCGAAATGCCCGCTTCGCGCAGGAAAGGTGCCAGCAAGCGGTCGGGATCGAGGGAGAGGATATATCGCAAATCGGTTTCCTGCGCCTCCTTAAAGGGGCCGTCGAGCAGGCGAACCGATGATAGGGGAAAGGCCTGCAGTGTGGTTTGAGTGAATCCAGGCGTGGTGGCAACAAAAAAGCAAATAAACGTAACAAGCTTCTTCATGAGATAAATATAACTCGTTTAATCTTAACCCGGATAAACCGGGTTCATCATGCTAATCAGGCAGCGCAAACGCTATATACCCGCCTTTAAAATTATTTCGTTGCTCACCATTCACTGATACTACCACGTATTGCTTGCCACCCACAGCATAGGTAGAAGGAATGGAACTGGCCATGCCCGGCAGTTGATATTCCCACAAAATCTTTCCCGTGCGCTGATCAAAGGCGCGGAACATATTATCGCCCGTGGCGCCGATGAAAATTAGTCCGCTCGCCGTGGCAATACAACCGCCTCGGTTAAACATGCCAGAGTTATTAATCCCCATCTTTTTGAATTTTGGATCTTCACCCAGCGGCACTTGCCACACGATGTTACCAGTATTCAGATCAATGGCGGTTAAAGTGCCAAAGGGCGGCGCAATAGCGGGGTCGCCTTCGGGATCGAGGTAAAAGCTGTAGCCGTTGAATCCATAGGGCTCGTCGTTTTGCGGAATTTCGGGCGTTTCAAAAGACTGCTGCACTTGCGCGTCTTTGATATATGCTACTATCGCCGCAATCTGCTCCTGCGACAAAAAATTGAACGAGGGCATGGGCGGCGCTCCTTTCTGCACAATGCTGGCGATTTGATCGTTGCGGTAATTTTTTACGCGGCCGGTCAAATCAGGACCCAGGCCTGTTCCTTTTTTATCGGCACCATGACAATTCGAGCAATATGTGCGGAATAAAATTTCCGGGTTAAGCTGATTGGCTGCGCGTATCTTTTTCAGATCGGTCAGCTTTAAGATCATCGGTATGTCGGTGCTGTTCACGAAAAGCAGGTTCAGATTCGGGTTTACGGCAGCGCCGCCCCAGTTGCTGCCGCCATGCGCCGTGGGCAGCATGATGATGCCTTCCATAGATGGCGGTTGATATACGCCGGTTTTGTATTTGTTTTTCTCTACTTCCTGCCTGATCCATTCCGCGGAGCGGCCATAATATTCTTCCTTGTATCCTTGTCTTGCAAAAGGCGGGTTGACTGGTATCGGCTGGGTAGGCCAGGGCTTTTCACCGGGCATGCTGCTTACGGTATCAACCGGCACCTCATTTATTTCAAATATGGGTTCGCCTGTCTCGCGGTTGAAAACAAAAAGGTAACCCATCTTAGTAACTAATGCTACTGCATCAATTTCTCTTCCATCACGTTTTACCGTAACCAGGTTTGGCGGAGAACCATTATCGCGATCCCAGAGATCGTGGTGTGTGGTTTGAAAATGCCATATGCGTTTGCCGGTTTTGGCATCGAGCGCAAGCAAACAATTCGCAAACAGGTTTTGTCCCGGACGATCAGCGCCATAAAAATCGAAAGAAGGAGAGGCGGTGGGAACATACACAATGCCTCGCTTTTCATCGAGGGCCATGCCGCCCCAGCAGTTGGCGCCGCCATTGCGTTGGCGCGCATTCGGGCCCCAGGTGTCCGCGCCGAATTCACCGGGTTTTGGTATTACGTGAAAAATCCATTCCAGTTTGCCCGTGTTGATATTGAATGCGCGGATATCTCCCGATGTGGACGGCAGTTCATCAGGTACTTTACAGCCGATGATCAGCTTATCTTCATACACCACACCCGGCGCATTGCTCGATACAGGCACACGCGCGCGCATGGAGTCGGGCACTTCCAGCCCTGTATAAAAATCAACGCGGCCATTATCGCCAAAATCAGGCATTACCTTTCCCGTCCCGGCATTGATAGCATACAGCGTGCCGCCCGAAACCAGGAATATGCGATCAGGGTTGCCGCGATGATAGGTCATGCCCTTCGACCAGTTGGAGATATAGGAAGTATCAGGTACAAACTCCCAGAGCAGTTTACCCGTAGCGGCATCCAACGCAACGAGCCGGTTTGATGGCATCAGTCCGATCACACGGTTGTTGACCATTACGGGGTTGAAATATACGCCGCCGCCTTCGGTAGTATCTTCAAAACGCCATACTTCCCGCAGTTGGGAAACGTTGGAACTATCAATTTGAGTGAGAGCAGAAAATTTATTATTGCTGGCATCATGGCCAAAAGTGGGCCATAATGAATTATCAGTTTCTATATGAGAAGAACAAGCGGCCAACAGCACCAGTAAGAGGCAAACAGGCAGACGTTTCATAGTTGTATCGCAAATGCCAAATATAGCGATTTAACAAGGAACGCTTGCGTACGTGTTATCTTGAAAATCCTACTTATTTCAATTGCACATCCAGGTAAACGGAGTGTCTTCCGTATGTGGCATAAAATGGTTTGAACATGATATCATCGATGGTGAACTCCAGTTTATCCGGGTCGCCTTTGATGGATCTGCTGATATCATTTTTATCTAATGTAATTTGTCGCCAGTCATTTCGTGCTTCTTTTTCCTGTGCTGCCAGCAACACCGGTCCATAAAACAGGCTTGCGATATTGGGCTGGTCCATCACCGGGTCGAGGCGGAAACTGAAAGGCATTTTCACTTCTACCACATCACCGTTCTTCCATTTGCGGCTCAGCTTAACATAAGTGCCGGGAGTTGCCTCCAGTTTTTGCTCTTGTCCATTGATCTTTACAAAAAATCCGCTGGTGGCCCAGCCCGGCACCCGCAGATGCAGATCGAATTTGCCACTGCCTTTGATGGTAAGACGTGTTTCATCTTTGTATGGAAAGGCGGTGGACTGATCGAGCGAAATTTTGCGTTCACTCCATTCAACGGTAGAAGGCACGAAGAGATTTACATAGAGCGCTTTGTTGTTACTGCTTTTGAAATAAATATTGCTGTGCAGTTTGGTGTTACTTTCTAAAGCGGTGCCATTGCAACAGGTAAAGCCAGTCATATTCGGGTTGCCGAATTGTTTTTGAGAACCGGGTCGCAAGGGCACGTGATACGTATTGGCCGGCGTGTTCTCTGCCACTGATGCAAGAATATGATTGTATAGTCCGCGCTCATAATAATCCATCAAATCTGCCCTCGGCTCAAAGAGGAAAAGACCGGTGGTTAATTTCAGCATATTGTACGTGGCGCAGGTTTCGTTTTGTCCGCCTGCGGCAAAACCATTTTCATACAATGTGCCGGGTTGTGCCGTAAAACATTCCGCATTATTCGGGTTGCGCGCACCGGCCACGCCGCCGATGCTGTACATATAATCATGCACAACAGTGAACCAGAAATTATCGGCAATTTGATAGTATTCGGGATTATTGGTAGCGCGATAAGTTTCTATACTGCCCACAATCTGCGGAATATGCTGGTTGGCGTGCAGACCGCGGAAAAGATCTACATTCTTTGCCAGCCCATGAGTGTGCGTTGTATCGCCGAAGAACACACGAATATTATCAAACAGCTTTGCGGTCCTGAGGTGGTTGGGGTTTTTCGTGATGCGATACAAATGCGCCATTGCTTCATTCATACCGCCAAACTCTCCGGCGATATAGGTGTTCCACATTTTAATAAGCGTATCAGTGGGCAGTTTGCTCAATCGCGCATATACCCAGTCGGCCATGCCTGATGCTATGGTGAGTGCTTTCTTGTTACCACTTACTTCATAGACGTCGATCAGGCCGGTGAGAATTTTGTGCAGTGTATAATAGGGCGCCCAAATGTGATTTTTTTGTGTACCATACTTCGCGCCATGCTCCAGCATTATAAACTGATCGGGCGGGTAGGCGCTGATGAATCCTTTTCCCCAGTTCCAGTAATCGTTGCGAATAGCAGAGTCACTCAGGTCGGAATCGTAACTCGTCTTTCCCGGTCCTGGCGGCACTTTGGTGGGATCGGAAACATGCGGACCGCCGGGATCTTTCGGTTTGCCGGAGAGCTGGGATAGTTCATACAACACATCCACCATATACTCCATCTTACGCGCAAAATTTGCCCGCAGATTTATATCATATCCCGTGCTGGCATAGGCCTGCGCTATGGCGGTAAGGTAATGCCCCGTAGCATGACCTCTCAACTTGGTATCGCGGCTATCCCACACACCCAGCGGTTTGGCACCTTCAGGTTGAGACTGGCCGAAGGCATGACGAAACATATAGAGAAATGAGTTGGGGTCTGTTTTCGCGAGCGTATTGATAAACTTATCGCGGTTGAGCATGAACTGCGTCTCGCGGCTGTGTGCATCGGGTTTCAGCGTTACTTTTCCCAGGCTGAACATATCAAGTTTCAGCGAAGGCGCTTTAGTTTGTGTAGCCGGTTTTACCGTCACAATTGCTTTTGGCTGCAGATTAGTACCCGCCACGCGGCCGGTAATGGTATAGGTACCCACATTTTGCACTTCGCTGTTATCGGTGGGAGAAGGCCAGAGCACACGTACCCTCGGACCTTTCACTCCATCCTTATAGGCGCCATCTACATATCTCGGTAATCGCGGCAGTATGCCTTGCTGTGTTTCCACATGTACATCGGCCACGCTCACGAGGTAAGCGTTGTAGAGTTGTGGTTGATCGGCTGGGTATGTTGGCAGACTGTCGCGCACCTCGTTGCGTTGTGCATGCGCGCAAGTAAATAATTGAAAGAAAATAATTATCAGAAAGCTGCAACGCCAAATATGTCTATCCGATATGCAATTCATAATTTCTGGCCTTAGGTAAACAAATGCCAGTTGTAAAACTATGAATGATTGCGCTTGTGGCAACTGCCGATCTTAACTAATCATTGTTTAAAATTAGCAAGATACTAGTTCCCCGTTCCGGCCCTGTCAATTTCCTCGGCAGCGCCACCCTGCGAACGAATAATCGGCTTCATGGCCTTGCCAAAGCGCCAGTTGAAACTCAGTCGCACCACGCGCGAATCCCATTTCACTTCAAAGGGCTCGTAGGAGTTTTCGAACGTGGAGTAGCCTGAATAATTCTGGTAGTACGTGATATCGCGCACGTTGAGCCGGAGCGTGCCTTTGCCTTTCATGATTTGTTTTGATACGCCGAGATTCAATTCACCCATCGGCTTCAGCCATTCCTGCAGATCGATCTGGCTCTTGGTCTGGTAAAAGCCGCTGATCTCGAAAGCCCAGCCTTTTTTCAAACTAAACTGGTTGTTCAGGCTTACGTTTAGCTGCGAGATATGTGCTTCCAGCGGCGCCCATACCACACCTTTGATCACTTTGTGATTGTACACCGCTACGGCCGTAAGGTTCCACCAGTTGGTGATGGCTTGCTGGAACGTCTCGGAAATGCCGAAGTTTTTGAACGAACCCACATTGCCGCGCGTGTAAATGATGATATTGTTATTGACATTGCTGCTGCTCTTGTCGATGATAAATATCTGCGAGAAATAGTCACTGAGTGTGCTGAACGATACTTCAGTGGTCAGCATTTGCTTGTAGCTGTGCATCAACTGGAAGTTCCAGGTAAACTGTGGCTGAATAAATGGATTGCCCGCTTCGTAGGTGTATTTGTTCATCGTGACGATGAAGGGGTTCAGCCATTGAAAGGGCGGACGGTCAATTCTCCTGCCGAGGCGGAACGAGAATACATTGTTGCTATCGGCCTGGTAAGAAACAAAAGCAGTGGGGAAGAGGCTGCCATAATTTCTTTTGAAAAGAGAATCTTTCACCACGCTGTTTCCGAGCTGGTTTGCTTCGTACGAGGTCATTTCATAACGCAAGCCCGTTTGCCAATGCCATTTGCCTTTCTCCATGTCAACGCTGGCATAGGCCGCGCTGATGCGTTCATCGTATAAGAAATGGTTGCTGCGGCTGAGATCGGGAATCCAGTTTCCATTTTGCAGATAGTAATAATCGGCCAGGTTATCGGTTTTGTTGATGGCGGCTTTGGCACCGGCCTCCAGTACAAAATATTTGAAGCGGCGGGTATAATCGGCTTTTACAGTTACAATCTCCAGTTTCGAGGGTATATCGCCTTTGGTAGCCTGCATTTCGCTTCCCACTTCGTCCAGTTGTGTCTGGAAATTCTGATCGGCCCTGTTGCGGAACCAAACATAGTCCAGGTCGGCGCTGATTTCGCTGTGCTCGTCAATTTTATGACGGCCGTTTAAGTTAATACCGTTTCGCCTGAAGAGCGAATTATTTTGTCCCCAGGTATGAATGGTGGAATCAATGTTAAATGCGGGGTCCAGCCAGTCAACAGAAGCGATGGTATTGGCTTTTCTTGAAAAATAACCCCCGGTGTAAAATACGCCCAGGGTAGTCTTGCTGCTCGCAAAAAAATCGATACCCACTTTGAGATTTTGCGCATGCTGCCTGCTTCGGTTCACATTGGGCTGTTCCAGCAGGGCAGAGTCCTGGTGGTTTTGGTCAAAATATTTTCGTAATGTATGCAGGTACATTCTCTCCTTGCTCAGTCGCATACCATAGTTGAGGAAGTAATTGAACTTGCCGTTGCGGTAATTCAGGTTGAGAGAATTATTGGTCTTGGGATACATGCCCTGACCAACGCCCTGGTTCATGTTGCCGTTGAAACCTTTCTGCCTGTTCGATTTCATTTTGATGTTGATGATGCCTGCATTGCCCGCAGCGTCGTATTTCGCGCCAGGGTTTTCGATCAGTTCAATCGCCTCCACCTGCGAGGCGGCAATACCGGAAAGATATGCCTGCAGGTCGGCGCCGCTCAGTTGAGTAGGTTTGCCATCAATGAGCACGGTCACCGCTGGTTTACCTTTCATGATCAGGCCACCATCCCTGCCCACTGTTATTCCCGGCGATTTCTCGAGCACGTCCATCAGGCTGGCGCCTGCATTGGTAATGGAAGCTTCGGGATTGATGACCGTTCTGTCGGGGAGAAATTGTACCGGCGGTTTCTTACCCACCACGGTGATGCCCGTAAGCATACTGCTTTTTGGAAGAAGGGTGATGGTGATGTTTTGGGAAAAATTTTTATCGAGATCAACCCATCCACTCCAGCCTGTTTCATAACCTGCCTGGCTGGCCTGCACGCGATAGGAACCGGGATCGAGTTCGGTGAACTCGATAATGCCGAGATTGTCGGCGGCTCCCTGTTTTACAACAACAGAATCTTTATTGAAAAGCGATACGGTAGAAGAAGGAAGTGGACTCTTCTTTTCATCCGTCACAAGAACCCTGAGGATACGCTTCGGTTGCTCCTGGGCATGGGAAATGCAATACCCAAACACCACTATGAGCAGTAAGGTCAATTTTCTCATATACTTCAGCCCCCAAAATATTCAATCGTCACAACCTGAAAAAATGTTTTATTTCAATGGTAACACTGCTGATACGGGATTTCGGATTTTTACCTGAAAAGAGACCTGTACATTTCCATTTCTGGGCGTAAAGTCTTGAATTTGGCCATCCGGCGACAGCTGCGCCAGGGCCACACTAACGGTTGGCCAGTTTTATCACGCGCTTCGATTTCATCCCAAACTCCGTAACTACCTGCAATATGTAGGTGCCGGCAGGTAGTGAGCCAAGATTGTCCATCACAACTTTGTTCAAACCTCTCGTCATTGAATGGCGCATATACTTCACCCTGCGGCCATGCTGGTCACTGAGAATAATGGTGGCCTGTGTGGCCTGGGGCATGCTTACATCAAGACTGAGTTTGTTATGGAACGGGTTAACAGCAGACAGAATTTCGTATGGCACATCGGTTACACTCAGCAATCTTACCGGGCTGATCTTTTGTCCGCCGGGCTCAGAAATCACAATTCGATAATAGGCATAAGAGTGCAGTTCATCCGGGTCGGTGAATGTATAGGTGCTGGTCGGCTGGTCCAATGCCTCCACTGTTGCAATGGTGAAGAAATTAATACCGTCGCTGCTGCGTTGCACATCGTACCTGGTATAGGATTCTTCGCCGTTTGTTTTCCAGGTAAGCACGGCATGCCTGTTTTTCAGCACCGCATCAAAGGATATAAGATTTGCGTTCAGTATCCATTCACAATTGTTCACCATTACGATAATGTTCACACCATTGTAGAACGAGCAGCCGCCATACAGATTTGCCGGATCGGTAGCCACGCGAATGCGGTATTGCACGCGGTGCTGGCTCGAATCAGCAATGAATGAAGGGAAAGCCGCATTGTACACGTAGTTGCCGCTTTCATATACTGGCGTACCCACGCCCATGGAGAGTGTGTCGTTAAATGTGGCGCCATTATCGTGGCTCACCTGCCATTGATAGTAGGTGTAGTTATCGAAGTAGCTCACCACATCGGCGCTTATATCAAGCTGTTGGTTGATACAGATATTCGAGTTGCCCACCGGCACCAAATTCAGGTTAGGTGTACAGGTTGCCAGGCGAATATCATCCAGTGCCCAGTCGTTGCCACCGCCACCAGGCGCGTTGTTGGCAATTGCAAACACTATGTCAGTTTGCCCGGGTTCTGTCTTAAACACAAATCCTTTCTGCACCCATTGACCGGTATAGGTCATGTTGCCGGTGGTATAATGGTTCACACCATTGATGGAAAAACTGAGGTTGGGATATACGCCCGAACTATCGCCAGGAGCTGTTGGTATATATCCATCCGGCACCGTAACGCCTGAAGCGCCGCGGCCCAGCGAGTCCATACCACAACGCGAACACACGTTGCGCACCCAGAAGGAAATTTCGTAATAGGTATTAGGACAAAGACCGGAAATAGGATAAACAAACACGGTATCGAGGGTATAGGCAGCATTTACCAGCAGCATATATCCGCCCTGGCCGCCATTGGTAGTGTCGGCCGCCTGGTTACCAGCCAGCGGATCGGCAGCGTTCGTATGGTCGCCAATCACATCCCACACACCGAATATGCGATGCACCGCAGGCGACTCTGGCTTGGGCCAGTTATTTGAGGTTGAATAACCCGCGGCATTGTTACTCATGTTGTTGGTAACAGTATAGGTAAAGTCGCCGGGACGGCTGCCTGTCTGCGTTACGTATTCATAACCGGATCCCACGTTGGGTGAGGGTACGCGGTTAATGGTATTGCCCTGTCCAAAAGTGCCGCTGAAGTCGCCGGCCAGTCCTGCGTCCAGCACGTTCACACCGGTAGCATTTGGACAAAGTCCCGTATTCGTATATACTTTTACGTTGTTATTGTTGAAGTTATGGGTTTGTACGTTGGTGATATCGGTCAGCAGTGAGTAAGTGAATGTGCCACCGCCAAGATTGATAATAGTATTGAGCGGGGCCGTCACCTGCACGCGATACGAAACCAGTATCACGTGCGAGCCGCCGACGGTGGGGATATTTCCGCTTTTTAACCGGCCGCGGCGGAAGGGCGTTGCCGGATTATCGCTCTGGTTAAAGCCCAGGTTGATGCGTATAACGCCACCGGATATATAACCCTCATCATCATTAGGCGCGTCGGTAAATGATTTATACACTTTGCCCTCGTTGGTCAATATGGCCAGTGAGCCAGGGACATAATCTACACCTGCGGGAATATTGTCGGTAAATGAGCAGCTATCCAGCACAGTGGTAGGTCTGAGTGTGATGGCAGCGCGCACTTCCAGAATATCGCCGGTTTCAACGGTACCACCGCCATTACCTTTCGTGATATTGATAAAGCTTTTTCCAAAAAATACGGTCGGCGGACTGGCTGTAAAAGGATTGGTAGTAGGAGGGTTGGTAATACAGATTCTGAAATTGGCTGCTGTTACCAGGCGAACGTTATTAGAGCTATATACGCGAACGAAATAAGTATTGCCAACGGTGAGACTGTTGACATATGCCACCCAGTTATTACCCGTTGCTGCTCCACCGCAATACATGGAGGCAAAGGTACCGGAGCAGGTACCGTCGCTTGAAGAAAATACTTCTATAACGGGTGTACCACCGAGGCCTGAACCACTAGCGGCGATATTAGCCTGGAGATTGCTCAGCGTGATGATATGGCTTACGTATTGAGCCGTGAAGGAATACCATACATCATCATCGGCCGCTGCCCCGCAGGCGCTTGCTATTCCTGAATTGCCAGCGTTGATCAGGGTACCATCATGCGCGCTTCCTCCCGAACCGGTGGTGCAATTGGTGGCCGGTGTAAGCGAAATGGCCCCGGAACAATTATCGTTGGCGGGCGGATTGGTTACGCAAATGTTGAAATTGGCATTGCTGGTGAGTGCCACCGTGGTGGTGCTGAAAACCCGTACGAAGTAAGTGTTGCCGGGAACAAATGCTCCATAGGTAGCAGTCATAGTGTTGGTACCGGTGGCCTGGGCGCAAGTAAGACTGGTAAGCGTGCCAGTGGGGGTATTGTCGCTGCTGATGAATACTTCCATCTGTGCGCTGCCACCTGCTCCTGCGCCTGTAGTAACAATGCTGCTACCAAGGCCGTTGAGGCTTATCATATGCGATGAGCTTTGGGCCACAAATCTGTACCATACATCATTGTCGGGTGTGCCCGTGCAACTGCCTACAATGCCCGAATTGGTGGCGCCCACGAGGTTACCGCCAACCTGGCCGGTACCGCAGGTGGCAGACGGCGTAAGCGAAGTGGCACCGGTGGGTTCATCGTTGGCAGGAGGGTCACCCCTGGTAAGACATATGTCAAATGCGCCTGCGCCGGTTCCATTACCGGCGCTGTATACACGAATATAGTAGGTGTTGCCTGGAGTAAGAAAGGGGATAGCGCCCGTTTCAGAATTTCCACTCGAAGTATTTCGGCAGAGTATGCTGGTAAGACTGCCGCAGGTGCCACTGAATACTTCGAAAGCCGGGTTATTCAGATTGCCTGCTCCGCCACCACCATTCACTGTTACCGTAACAGGTCCGCCGGCCGGGGCTACAAACCGGAACCACACATCATCGTCGGCTGTGGAAGAACCATTGCAGGAAGGCATTGATTGAGTAGCGCCAATAGTAGTACCTGATGTAGCGCCACCACAAGTGCCGAGATACACAGAGAGATTGGTCACCACGCCGCTGCACTCATCGGGTTGTGCACTGGCTGTGTGGTAGAATGCTGCTGTTAAAAGGGTGGCGCTTAACAGCAAAAGCTTACTGGATAAGCGTTTAAATGAATTCATAGCATACCGGGTTGAGGTGGTTTCCCAGGGCATCGGCATTATTATAAACCGTGTGATCCGATAAATATTGTCAATAAGGGAAAATATTTATTTTTCGGCATACTGGATTTACATTCAAAATAACCTTTACCCTTACCTTATTTAAATGTTTTCGTCCAATACCCATAATTTTTCGATTAATGCCAGCGTTAGATGTCGCTAGTGTAGCGGTCCGTGCCCACGAATTAATAAAATCCAATATCTATGGCACTCAAACCCTGCCGAGTTCTTTTCGTATTATCCTTCCTCACTTGTCTGCAAAGTCACTTATTGGCACAGGCACCCAATAATACTTGCGCCAACGCAACTACTTTAACTGTAAGTGGTGATTGCACGCCCATACAAGGTGATCTTTTTAATGCCAGTTCCACCAACGTTGGATGCGGAAACAGGCGGGACGTGTGGTACCGGTTTGTGCTTCCATCAAACAGCACATTTGTAACGGTGACGATTACCCCAATTGCTCCTACAAACATCAACCCGAACAATGTGTATGTAGAAATGTTCAACACGCGCAACTGCACGTTGAGTGGCACAGCATTTGGCGGATGCCAGAATATAACCCAGTCCCGCACCTATACCGGCCTCATGCCTGATAGTGTTTACTATTTCCGTATCAATACCACACAGAATACCTCAAGCGGAGTGAACTCGTGGAAATTCAATGTCTGCCTTACTTCAAACGATACCATTTCAAATGCCACCACTATAGTGCCTGGCAATACTGTTGACGGTAACTTGTTTGGCGTTTCTGCTGATCCTTCCATTCCCCTGGGCTGCGGATGGGGCGATCCTGATGATGATGTGTGGTATAAGTTTACTGCGGCGTACCATAATGCCACCATTACGTTGAGTAATATTGGCGACACGCTGCTGAAGTATGGTCCCATGTTGCAGTTATATTCGGGTGCACCCGGCGCGTTGACTCCTGTGTCATGCGGCCAGGGTATTATCAACCAGGCTTCCGGCCTTATACCCGGTGATACCTACTATGTGCGGGTATACTCGGCTGTAAGTGGACAGGCCGGATTTTCGCTGGGAACGGCCGGATTCAGGATTGCTGTTTCTCCCTCCGCACCTACGATGGTGACGGCAGGACGCATGCGCGAAGTGTATAAGCAAACCATTCTGTCAACGGTGAATACCCTCGCCGATCCCTGGGAAATCACCCTTGGTCCCGATAATAAATTATGGATTACCGAATCGAAGGGCTACAGGTTATACCGAATGGACCCCTTAAGCGGAGCAAGAGACACCGCGCTGGATATTTCACGAAACAGCACATTCCTGCTGCCGGGGGATACATCATTTAATTGCCAGTTTACTGTGGCGGGTGTTGCCAACCCGCAGGGCGGATTTGCCGGTATGGCGCTTCATCCGCAATTCCTCGATCCCGTGTCGCCGAAAAACTATGTGTATGTTTCTTATGTGCGTTCCTTCGTTTCGCAAAACGACCCCTATGGCCGCATCTTCATAAACCGCCTGGCGCGTTTCACTTTCGATCCGGTGACGGGCAAATTGCATTCACCCGTTTCTTTATGCGATACGCTGCCCGGAAGTAATGACCATAATTCGCAACGCATGATCATTGGGCCGGTGGATGGTACCTACTACCTGTTTTATGCATCGGGCGATATGGGAGCGGGACAATTTTCGAACAGGTTGCGTCCCAATCGCGCGCAGGATAGCTTGTCGTATGAAGGAAAAATCCTTCGCTTCAACCTGGAGAGCGACGGGGAAGGAGGCCTTGATGGCTGGATACCCAATGATAATCCTTATAATTCCGGCAGCTTTCAAAGCGCGGTTTGGGCGATAGGCATTCGCAATAACCAGGGCTTCGCGTACGACAGCACGCTTGACATTCTGTATGGTTCTTCACATGGCCCTTACAGTGATGATGAAATCAATATTATTGAAAGAAGAAAGAACTATGGTCATCCTATAGTGATTGGGTATGCCGCCGATAACAATTATAATGGCACTACCGCGGGTGCGCCGCTTACCGACAATGGAGGTGTGTCAAGTTGCCCGGAAATCACCAATGAGCAAGGCGAAGCGTCCCTGATCTATAACTATAAAGATCCCTTGTTTTCCGCCTATGCCGCACCGGAAGCGCAGATAACCAATATATGGCAGACCAATCCCGGCAATGGCGGCTGGCCCTCGGAGGGCTGGTCTGGTCTTGATTTGTACCAACACACTTTAATTCCCGGCTGGCACAAATCGCTGGTGGCGGCTTCCCTGAAATGGGGCAGGCTGGTGCGGCTGCGTTTGTATGCAGGCGGCGACAGTATTGCAAAGATCGGTGCCGCCGATACGGCAAGTTATTTTGGCAGCATCAACCGCTTCCGCGACCTGGCACTTACTGCCGATGGCAAGGATATCTACGTCATTATGGACCGCTCAGCCACTACTTCAGGACCAAGCTTTGCTAATCCCGTTATACCTGCCTGCGGTGGCTGCGTGCAGAAATATTCTTTTATTGGCTATGCTGATGTTGGGGGAAAGAGTAATATTCCTCCCACGATCAATATCAGCGCGGGAATCGACAACAGTGTAGCTCCGGCTACTACTGTAACCATCGATTCAGAGAACAGCCACTACTGGGTGCCGATTACGGGTCCTGACGGCGATATTGTGGCGGAGATCTATGCCAATGGTCAAACGCTGGGAAAAGTGACTACCGCATTTTACAAAAACAGTATCAACAAAGAACTGCGCCGACGAGGTTATACACGTTATCTCGATCGAAACATCACTATCAACGCGGAGTTTCCTCCTTCGTCGCCTGTTAAGGTGAGATTTTACATTACAAAAGAAGAATACGATCGGCTTGCCGCCGAGGAGTTAAGTCATATCAACTCACTGAGTGATCTCATGATTCACCAGAACAATGATACCTGCCAGTCGGCGATTAGCGGCATCACCACCATGATTGGTCCTGACTTCCGCGACGCGCATGACACATTGGGCTTTGTGCTGCAGGTAAATAATATTACTTCGCTCTCTTCATTCTATTTCGGAGCAGATAATATTACGTTGCCTGTGAATTTGCTCACATTTACCGGCCAGTATAAAAATGGTGCATCGCATTTGAAATGGGAGACGAGCAGCGAAGTGAATACAGATTATTTCGTGGTGGAGCGCAGCTTGCCGGGTGGAAATTTTGGAGAAACAGGAAAGGTAGTTGCAAAGGGTAGTAGTAATCAAAAGGCCCGGTATAATTATGTTGATGAAAATATTGCGAGCCTTGGTGCGCCGTATTTGCTGTACAGATTAAAAATGGTGGATAAGGATGGCATGTATTCATATTCGCAGATCGTGCAGATTCATTTGCCGGAAATATTGACTACGATCGTAAACATATTCCCCAATCCTGCTAATCACACTACCACGTTATCAATTACTTCACCCAGGGATCAGCGCGTAACCTGGCAGGTGGTAGATAATACGGGCAGGACAGTGCTGAGTAGCCGGGAACAGGTGCGCAAAGGAAATACGCGGATAATCATCGATCTGAGTGCTGTACCTGCCGGCAATTACTTCCTGAGAGTGAATGGGCAGTATGTGAATAGTGTTCAAAAATTGCAGAAGCTATAAGAAATCGTTTCACTCAAAAAATCCTGGTGCCAGGCTGCCCCGGCACCAGGTGGATCACTCGATAACAAGACTATTTCTTCAGGTCAAACCTGTCGAGGTTCATCACTTTTACCCAGGCAGCTACGAAGTCTTTTACAAACTTCTCTTGCCCATCTGAGGCGCCATATACTTCGGCAATAGCCCGAAGCTCGGCATTGGAGCCAAACACGAGGTCGGCGCGGGTAGCAGTCCAGCGTACTCTGCCGGTGCTGCGGTCGCTGCCTTCGTAGAGCTCTTTATCCGGAGTGGCTGCTTTCCATACTGTGCGCATGTCGAGCAGGTTCACAAAGAAGTCGGTGCTCAGCACGCCGGGACGGTCGGTGAACACACCGTGTTTGGAACCATTCCAGTTGGCATCCAGCACGCGCAAACCGCCGACCAGCACGGTCATTTCGGGAGCGGTGAGGGTGAGCAACTGCGCTTTGTCGACCAGCAACGATTCGGTAGAAACATTGCTTTTTGCTTTGCGGTAGTTGCGGAAGCCGTCGGCAAAGGGTTCCAGGAAGCCGATCGAATGCTCATCGGTCATTTCCTGTGTAGCATCCATGCGGCCGGGTGCAAAAGGCACTGCAATGGGAACACCCGCATCCTGCGCGGCTTTTTCAACAGCAGCACTGCCAGCCAGCACAATGATATCGGCAATCGAAATCTTCTTGCCGTCTTTTTGCGCGTTGTTAAAATCCTGTGCAATCGCTTCCAGTTTGCTTAGTACTCTCTGCAATTGCGTGGGATTATTCACTTCCCAGTTCTTCATCGGCGACAGGCGAATGCGTGCACCATTGGCGCCACCGCGTTTGTCGGAGCCGCGGAAAGTTGACGCAGAAGCCCAGGCAACAGAAACCAGTTCGGAAACGCTGAGACCAGATTGCAGAATTTTGGCTTTCAACGCAGCAATATCATTCTTGTCCACCAGCGGATGATCTACCTCCGGAATAGGATCTTGCCAGATCAACACTTCTTTCGGAACATCCGGGCCGAGGTAGCGTGCTCGCGGACCCATATCGCGGTGAGTGAGTTTGAACCACGCGCGCGCAAATGCATCCGCAAATTCTTCGGGGTGCTCCAGGAAGCGGCGCGAAATTTTTTCATATATGGGGTCAAAGCGCAGCGATAAGTCGGTAGTGAGCATAGTGGGCTTGCGCTTCTTATTAGGATCGAAAGGATCGGGGATGATCTCCGGCGCATCTTTGGCTACCCACTGGTGAGCGCCTGCAGGACTCTTGGTGAGCTCCCATTCGAAATTGAAAAGATTCTCAAAGAAATTATTGCTCCACCTGGTAGGAGTTGTTGTCCAGGTAACTTCCAGACCGCTGGTGATGGTGTCAGGACCTTTGCCAGTGCCATAGCTGTTAGCCCAGCCAAGACCTTGCATTTCGAGATCGGCGGCTTCGGGCTCGGGACCAACATGCGTTGCGGGCGCAGCGCCGTGGGTTTTACCAAAACTATGACCGCCTGCGATCAGCGCAACAGTCTCTTCATCGTTCATCGCCATGCGGCCAAATGTCTCACGAATATCTTTTGCTGCAGCAATCGGGTCGGGATTGCCATCAGGTCCTTCGGGGTTTACATATATCAGACCCATCTGCACAGCGGCGAGGGGTTTTTCGAGATTGCGGGGTTTGCTGTGTTGCTGGCCATCGGCATCATCATCTGAAGAAAGCACGCCGCCTTCTTTTTCCACGCCTTCCGAACCATCAGCATAGCGCACATCACCACCCAGCCAGGTACGCTCCGAGCCCCAGTAAACATCTTCATCGGCTTCCCAGGCGTCGACGCGGCCGCCGGCAAAACCAAATGTTTTGAAACCCATCGACTCCAGCGCTACATTACCGGCCAGTATCATGAGGTCGGCCCAGGAAATCTTGCGGCCATATTTTTGTTTGATAGGCCACAGCAACCTGCGCGCCTTGTCGAGACTTACGTTATCGGGCCAGCTGTTGAGCGGGGCAAAACGTTGTTGACCCGTTCCCGCGCCACCACGTCCATCATGCACGCGATATGTTCCGGCGCTGTGCCAGGCCATGCGGATGAAGAGAGGACCATAGTGACCAAAATCGGCAGGCCACCAGTCCTGCGAGTCGGTCATCAAAGCATGAAGATCTTTCTTCACCGCTTCGAGATCGAGGCTCTGAAATTCCTTTGCATAATCAAAATCCTTGTCCATCGGGTTCGACAGCGAAGAATGCTGGCGAAGCACGTTCAATCTCAGCTGGTCGGGCCACCAATCACGGTTCCTCGTACCCCCACCGGCCACATTCTGTTTCAAACTGCCGTTGTGAAAGGGGCATTTGCTGATGTCTGTTGATTCTTTTCCCATAGTTATTCAATTTGCTTTATTACAGCGCCGTAAAGGTATTGGTTTAGGGTAATAATCGTAATTGATTAATTCTATTTTTAGATAGACAAAATCTATCTACGTCCGCGTTTGATCTCCGGGACAGAATCACTGGTATATTAGGCTACGCATGATCGTTCGCCTCGTCATCATATCGTGGTTTTCGATTGGCGCTATTGCTGTCAATGCGCACGAAAATCACTCTTGCCAGCAGGCAAGACCACGGCGAGAAGATCACTCCTCCCAAATACAAAAAGGATGTGCAATTTTTTAGTCGAGCGTTTCTTACTGCACGCCCTTTACCTTCATTCGCAGAGTGTATACCGATTCAGAAGCAGTAATGAATAAAGTCTTCCTGTCTTTACCGCCAAAACAAAGATTAGCAGTCCAGCGCGAAGGAATGGGAATCCTGCCGATATACTTACCGGAAGAGTCATAGATGGTAACGCCATTACCCGTGATGTATAAATTTCCTTCACTATCCAGGGTAATGCCATCCGATCCTCTGTTTATAAAGACTTCCCGGTTGGATAATGTGCCATCCTCATTAATGGTATATCGGTACGTTTTATTTCCGCCAAGATCGGAGACGTACATGGTCTTTCCATCAGGGGTAATTACCAATCCGTTTGGTTTCCTGCAATTGGAGTCTACCACAATGGGCTGTTTAGCGCCGGGTGGCAGGTAGTAAAGATTTTCTTTGGGCAGATCAGGTTTTTTTCTTTCCCAATAATCGCGCTGGTAATAGGGGTCGCTGAAATAAATGCCGCCTTTTTTATCGACCCAGCAGTCGTTGGGACCATTCATTTTTTTACCATCAATATTATCTACCAACACCGTTACTTTTTTGTTGCTGGTATTGATGGCCCATAATTCATTCTTTTCATCGGCGCAGGAAATGATTCTGCCCTTTTTGTCGAAAAACAAACCGTTTGAGCGGCCTGCATTCTCCATAAACACTGAAAGGTTGCCATTGGTATCGTACTTCCAGATCCTGTTATTTGGCTGATCTGTGAAATAGATATTTCCTTTCTTGTCGGGCGTAGGCCCTTCGGTAAATGAAAAATCTTTAGACACCTGTACTAAAGTGGCGCCGGGTGCTACCACGGGAATGGTGTCGACGATAGCTGTTTTTTGTTCCTGGCAAAAAGCAATGCCGCTAACGAGCTGAGTGCTGATGATAAGTGTAAAAAATTTCTTCGTCATGCGCGGAAGATACAAAATTTACCGCGTTGTTTTGGGATGAAATGTCTGCCAGGAATGCCAGAATTCCTGCGAAGCTTTTACCGGAAGCAATTGCTGCCCTTTCATGGATCCTTCAAGGCAAACGCCGCCCAAACTCCACAGGGTGGCTGTACTTTTATCTATTAAACACAAACCCGTGCTATCAGGTTCGAAATGGAGTGTGGTGCCGTTTATGCAGCGGTTGAATGCATGAAACGAAGCGGAATCGGGCTCCAGTATTATCACCAATGGCAAATTAGGCATTGAATCCTGGATGATCTTTTTATCCACCAGCTCATTCCAGTCGTAGGCCTTTGCCTGCCTGCCATGTTCAATACCCACTACCCATGATTTGAATTGCCAGCTGGTGGAATCTCTTTTGGTAAGATGGCTTTTCCCGATGCCTTTGTCAAACTTCGCCAGGGCTTCGTATTCCTCGCTAAATAAAGTGTCGAGCTGCATTACCAGCGATTGGGGGTATTGCCGCAGCCAGGAAGAAAGCGTCATTTGTTGCGAAGGTATTTCTGTGAGCCTCATACCTTTCAGCGGACCGGCCACCGCTTCGCCTGTGGCCTGCATCCACCAGCTTTCAGTGCTGGCATCTTCAAACATGGCATTGAAACGGTCCATACCCACGAGGCGGAAAGTTTCTTCTTTGCCGTTTACAATAGGGCTAAACACCCTGCCGGTTCTGCACACGGTGCAATAGGTGACCATCACCGACGTATTACCCACCGTATCTCTTACCTGGTGATGATAACCGATCAGTTGAATAGGGTAGGCTTTTGCCTCGCCGTTTATCTCAATACCGAGCACCAGCTTACTGCTATCAATAGCATTGTAGGCGGAGCCCAGGAAAATTTTGTTGGTGGGCTGGTAAAACATTTTTTCAGCGAGGAACCTGTAGTTAAAAAAATAAAACACTACTGCGTATAAAACCACGCCCACGGTTGCAAATGCCTTTGGCCATGGCCTGCCTTTTTGCGCCAGGTAGGTAAGTGGCCAGGCCACCATAGCCACGCCCAGCAGTCGCAACCAGAAAATATTGTTGTGCAGCCAGTAGGCAAAATCGAGCGTATCGCTCTGCTGGCTGCCGGGGAAAGGCATGATGAAATACACGCGGAGTATTTCAATGGCCATCAACAGCAGTAAACCGGTTATCAGCAGGAATGTCCTCATTCAGCAATGCATTTATTTATACAGGTCGAGGTCCAGGTAGCCTTCAGCCGGCAATGGATAACAGAGCCTTCATTTTGGATATATCCCATAAGTTACTTGATTTGTTGCGGAAATTGATAACCTTTTTCAACCATTCTTTTGCCCATCTCGGCCAGCACGCCCACATACAATACTGCCGTTGCAGTTATTAAGCATCATACCCAACTCTTTCCTGTATCGTAATTGTACTCATGGTTCAGCTTTTGCCGGCCCGCAACTGAGCAGGCCTTTCTTTGTATTTACAAAATCTGCAATGGCATAGTTAGCTTTCCTGATTTCCCCGCTGCCTTCCTTGATAAATATGAATTCATTGGGCGAAAGGTCTGTGAAAACCTGTTTGGTATTGCTGCCGGGCCACTGTATTTCGAGACGGTCAATTTTCGTAGCCTGGCCGATGCCGATATGCTGTCGCAGCGGGTTGCTGCCAAAGCTGCCGCCCGAGTTTACTTCGCGATACACGAAACGCTTCACGCCATTTTCTTCAAAAAACACTTTCAGCTTGGCGCCAATCGCCGGCCTGTTGCTCCTGGTGCCTTCAAGCGAGATATTGATCCAGCGGTTATTGTTTTGGCCGGGGTTTATGTACAGTGAATTATCGTATGCATCGCCTTCGTAAGCACCGCCCATTTCGATATAAATGTCCTGGTCGCCGTCGTTATCAAGATCAGCGATAGACACACCATGACCTTTCTGCAGGTTGCCCGTGCGTGAAAAAGTGGTGATGTCAAGAAAATAACGACCACCCTGGTTCAGGAACATTTTATTAGGCACCAGCGATTGGTACAGCGGGTTGCCGGTGCCGAGATACATATCGAGGTAGCCATCATTGTTGAAATCACCAAAATTGCAGCCCATTGCAAAGGCGGTCTTGTCGAGACCGGAACCGGTAGTAACATCTTCGAAGGTTCCGTCGCCTTTGTTGCGGAAGAGAAACACTTTTCCCGCATTACCCACTTGCTTCTTCAACGCTTCTGCCGCGGCATAAAAAGCGAGCGAGCTTTCAAATTCATATCCGCAGGCCACAATGTCGAGCCAGCCATCGTTGTCGTAGTCCCAAAACCAGGTTCCGAAACTGCGGGATGTATTTTTGCTAAGTCCCGCTTCAATGCTTACATCCTGGAAAGCAATAGCGGTATCACTCTTCGAAATATTCTTCAGCAGCAGCTTAGCGCCTTCGAAGGTGGAGATAAAGATATCGGGCAGGCCGTCGTTGTCATAGTCTCCCGAGGTTACGCCCTTAACATACAGGGTAAAATCGCAGCCGGCCTTTCTCGCCACATTGGTGAAGGTACCGTTTCGGTTATTGATATACAACTCGCAGGGATGCAGCTCGCCGCCGGGAAAGGTTTCGTTTCCGATAAACACATCCAGCCAGCCATCATTGTTGAAATCAGCCCAGGTAGCCGTCTGCGTAGGGTGAAACGACAGCAATCCGCTTTGTTTGGTGACATCCGTGAAAGTGCCATCGCCGTTATTGCGCAGCAGGGAATTGGGCTGATTGCCGAACCGCCGCATCCAGCCGCCGCGTAATACGAAGATATCTTTCAAACCATCGTTGTTATAATCGGTCTGCTGTATATTCAGTCCCCCGGTAAAAGCGCTCAGTCCCGAAGAGTCCGACACATCGGTAAAACTGCCGTCAGCGTTGTTGCGGCAGAAATGCATGCCTTGTTTCAGTCCCCAGCTACTGGTTACCAGGTCGAGATAGCCATCGTTGTTGAAGTCTTCCAGTATGCTGCCACCGGCCATATTCCTGGTGTTCAAACCGGTATTCATAGCCACGTCAATGAATGGTTTGATGCCGCTTACGGTATCGGCATCCAAACCCGGGATCAGCAGATCGGGCGGCACATCGTGGGGGTAGCCGGCAATGGTCATATAAGCGATATTGAGCAACCATCGCGATTCAAGATCGCCGGGGTTCGCAGCCAGCAGTTGCTTGTAAAAACGGATTGCTTGTTCTGAGCCTTCCCTGTCGTGATGAATACCCGCACCGGCAATAGGAAATATGCACGATTCCACCGCATGTGCATTTATGCAATTGACTCTTTCACCTAAACGCATATGGGCGATAGCCGCAGAGCGATTGACTGCTAACGCATGCTGGTCGTAACTTTTCAGAGAAGTCTGAAGTTTTTCCAGCACTTTGATCGCTTCCTCTTCCTTCCCTAATTCGAGGTAGGTATCGGCAATCACCAACTGCAGATCGGCTGATTGCATTTTCGAATCCGTTTGCGATAGCAATTTCTGGAAATGCTCTAACCTCGCTTCCGGGCAGAATGGGTTTTCTTTATGGTAAGTCTTTTCATAGGTGTCGGCCAAAAGACTTACCATTACTGCATTCGGATCATCGGGGAACAGATCGCTATCGCAAGCCGAGAGGATTACGAGCGACACTATTGCCATTAGTTTCCAGGATAAAGCTGTTTTCATAATACTCATTTATGGTCGTTATTTTAATTGATCATCAACAGAATCTTTATACGGCATAACAAAAATGGCTGCAGAATGAAACAATGAGCGGGGCCCAATGGCAAAAGGCCGTCTGTTTACACTTAACAGGGGTTAGGGTCAGGCTGCTACTACTTCAGGAGGTTGAAATTTCAGTTCAATGAATTCAGACTCATCATACGCAACATTATCCAGTTGCCTCACCATTTGTTCATCGGCCTGGTCAATAAAGTATTCGTAAATAAAATAGTAGCCTGATGTATTCACCAAGAGCACAAAAAGTAGTGTTATGGCAAACAGTTTCCTCAGCAGCAGAAAATTTGATTGAATATAGCCAATTTTTCATTCGCGTTTACCGCGGGGGATCATTTTTCTGCACTTCCCTCGGTTTGCCGTTGGCTTTATAATTGTATTTTTTCGGCTATAATAGTATAAGTCTTATTTTTTGCAGTGGCCAGTCGAAACAAATAATCATCGCTGTTTTGCTCTGCTTGTTTTCCGTTGATAGCAAACTTTGTTGCGCTGCCGGGCCGCGAGTAGGATATCAGCAGTTAGCGGCCAAACTGGTAATACAATACTTCCGTCGGGGCGAAAGCTGATTTTTGTGCGGTGAAGGATGTTGTGTGTAGAAAAATCGCCGGTTGATGTGTTGGGGTTGACTAAATTGTACCGATGAACAAACGCATCCTCTCAATTGATATCGTTCGCGGCCTGGTGATGATTATTATGGCGCTGGATCATACGCGCGACCTGTTGCATTCGCAATCGTTGACCAATAACCCCACCGAACTGGCCACCACATCGCCGGCTCTTTTCTTTTCAAGATGGATAACGCATCTCTGCGCGCCCACTTTCGTGTTTTTGTCGGGCGTGTCAGTTTATCTTTCAATGAAAAGAAAAACCGTGGCCTCCACGCGGAGTTTTTTGCTGAAGAGAGGTGGGTGGCTAATCCTGCTTGAATTCACTTTGGTGAATTTTGCGCTTTGGTTCGATGTCCATTTCCGCATTTTGATTATGCAGGTGATTGCCGCAATAGGGGTGGGATTTATTGTGTTGGGTTTAATGCTGAAATTGTCGCCGAAAGTGATTGGTTTAACCGGGCTGATCATCATTCTTACACATAACCTGTTGCAACTGGTGCCGCCCTCGCAAAATGCGGGCCTGGCAGTGTTGCGCAGCCTGCTGTTTACGCCGGGCGTCCAGGTGGTTTCAAAAGATTTCATGTTTTTGTTTGCTTACCCGCTGGTGCCCTGGATGGCGATCATGTTTCTGGGATTTGGTTTTGGACGAGTGTTTGACAGGGAGCCATCGCAACGCAACAGAATATTGCTAACGACGGGAGTAGGAGCGTTGGTGTTGTTTGTGCTTCTTCGCATTGTCAATATATATGGTGATCCCGCGCCCTGGGGAACCCAGAAAAACGGATTATATACTTTCCTTTCCTTCTTTAATGTTACAAAATATCCACCCTCATTGCAGTTTTGTTTGCTGTTCCTGGGACTGGCGATTCTCGCATTGCGGCTTGCAGAAAAAATTGCCGTCCCGCTGCGAAAGTTTCTGGCCGTATACGGTTCGGTGCCGATGTTTTATTACCTGCTGCATCTTTACCTGTTGCGACTTGCCGTGTTCGTGATGGTGTTCGCGCAAGGCTTCGCTTGGAGCGATCTCAACTTCGGACCTTTTCAGTTTGGCAGGCCGGCGAGCGGTTCGGGTATTAATCTGGCCGGCGTAGTGGGGGTGTGGATATTGATTGTCGCATTGCTTTACCCGCTTTGCAAATGGTACAGCGCCTATAAGAAAAATCACCCGGAGAAGGAATGGTTGAGGTATTTGTGAAAATATTCCCTCTCCACTATTTTGCTAAATCGATTTATTGCTGTTAGTTTTGCTTCGCACAAAGAAGGAAGAATTCCGACTGTGTAAATCAACTATACAGATCAGTACAATGAAAAGATATTTCTGCCTGGCCCTGCTGGCAACGTCCATTACAGTTCAATCACAACTTGTTGCCAAAATCACCGATCCTGTTGAATATGTGAATCCGCTGATGGGCACGATGTCGAAGCCCAGCTTATCAAATGGCAATACCTATCCTGCCGTGGGTGTGCCCTGGGGCATGAATCTCTGGAGCCCGCAAACCGGCGCCATGGGCGATGGATGGATGTACCGCTATGATGCCGACAAAATTCGTGGATTGAAACAAACACATCAGCCTTCGCCGTGGATGAATGATTATGGACAGTTTGCCATCATGCCCGTCACAGGCAAGGCCCGCTTTACACAAGACGAACGCGCCAGCTGGTTTTCGCATAAAGCAGAAATATCGAAGCCCTACTATTACAGCGTGTACCTGGCCGATCATAATGTTACTGCTGAACTCACACCTACAGAAAGGGCCGCGCAGTTTCGTTTTACTTTTCCCGAAACGGATAGCTCATTTATCGTGATCGACGCCTTTGACAAAGGCTCATATATCAAAATCATTCCGCAGGAAAAAAAGATTATTGGCTATTCCACCAGGTATGCGCGCGGACCGCTGCCGAACTTCAAAAATTATTTTGTGATCTATGCCGATAAGCCATTTACCACTTTTTATACCTGGCGTGGCAATGTGGCGGTAAAGGATTCGCTGGAAATGAATGCCGATCACAGTGGTGCCATTGTAGGTTTTAAAACCAGCAATGGTGAAAAAGTGCATTTGCGCGTGGCCACTTCATTTATCAGCTTCGAACAGGCTGAGCTGAACCTGAAACGCGAGTTAGCCAATGATCATTTCGAGCAGACAAGAGCCAAAGCAAAAAAACTCTGGAACGATAAACTCAGCCGTATTGAAGTGCAGGGCGGCACCATCGACCAGGTGCGAACTTTCTATTCTTGCCTTTATCGCACTTTGTTTTTCCCGCACAAGATGTACGAGATCGATGCAGATAATAAAATCGTTCATTACAGTCCATACAATGGCAAAGTAATGCCGGGTTATATGTTTGCGGGCACTGGTTTCTGGGACACGTTCAGGGCCTTGTATCCTTTTCTGAATCTTGTTTACCCCAGTATCAATAAAGAAATGCAGGAAGGATTGATCAACGATTACCTGGAAGGCGGCTGGCTGCCTGAATGGTCGAGCCCGGGATATGCCAATATCATGATCGGCAACAACTCCGCCTCAGTGGTAGCCGATGCTTATATAAAGGGATTGCGTGGTTATGATATTGAAAAATTGTATGAAGCGCTGATTCATGGCGCCAACAACGAAGGACCAATCACTGCCGTTGGCCGCGCGGGAGTGGAGTATTATAATAGTCTTGGCTACGTGCCATACGATGTAGGTATTAATGAAAATGCTGCCCGCACCCTGGAGTATGCTTACGATGATTTTGCGATTTACCAGCTGGGCAAAGCGTTGAATAAACCGAAATCAGCTATCGATATTTACCGTCAACGCAGTCTTAACTACCGCCACCTGTTCGATCCTGAAACCGGTTTGATGCGCGGAAAAAATAAGGATGGCAGTTTTCAATCGCCTTTCAATCCCTTCAAATGGGGCGATGCCTTTACCGAAGGAAATAGCTGGCATTATAGCTGGTCGGTTTTTCATGATGTGCAGGGACTGATCAACCTGATGGGTGGGCCCAGGCAATTTGTGAAAAAACTGGATTCTGTATTCACGCTGCCACCCATATTTGATGAAAGTTATTACCGCAGCGTGATTCATGAGATCAGGGAAATGCAGATAG
Organism: uncultured Chitinophagaceae bacterium; assembly: GCA_937958995.1. Lineage (GTDB taxonomy): Bacteria > Bacteroidota > Bacteroidia > Chitinophagales > Chitinophagaceae > CALCIN01. The sequence continues at coordinate 298,177 of CALGAP010000005.1, read as the reverse complement.
CGAATATGGGACAATACGCGCACGGTAACCAGCCCATACAACACATGATTTACCTGTACAATTATGCCGGCGAACCCTGGAAAGCGCAGTATTGGGTGCGCGAAACTATGGACAGAATGTACAAAGCCACTCCCGATGGTTATTGCGGCGACGAGGATAATGGACAGACTTCAGCGTGGTATATTTTTTCAGCCATGGGCTTTTATCCTGTTTGTCCCGCCACCGACCAATATGTGCTGGGTGCGCCGCTGTTTAAGAAAATTATCTTGAAACTGGAGAATGGTAAAACGGTCACTATCGATGCGCCAAACAATAGCGCCGACAACCGCTATATAGCCAATGCTACTTTCAATGGAAAAACATACACCAAAAACTGGATCAGTCATACCGAACTGATGAAAGGCGCGGTGATCAATTTTACCATGTCGCCCACACCTAACAAAACAAGAGGGGTGAAGCCGGAAGATTTTCCGTATTCATTGTCGAACGAGAAATAAGAGACAAGAAGCGTTTAAAAAATTAATTACAATTCAAGTCCTGTTTTTCCCATTTCATACACCATAGCATATGGCGTAGAGATTGATTTGCACAGATTTGCCGCGCAAAAATCAATCTAAGAAATGGAAAAAAAATTTACTCTTGTTCTCTCACTTTTGCTGTTAAATCTTTTCAGTTTTGCGGCAGCACCCACGGTCAGCGCCAGCAACCTGGAGTTTACAGTAATTGAGGGTGACAAGCTGACATTAAGGTTTACGAAAGGAAATGGTCAATTCAGAATTGTTGTAATGAAAGAAGGTGCTCCCATCGGCGCATTGCCGGTGAACGGAGTAGATTATGCATTCAACCAGGCTTACGGCACTCCCGGAACTGCCTTTGCCGACAACGATGGTTTTGTAGTGTACAAAGGAAGCGGTACCAATAATCTTATCACCATACCTGTTTCCAACCTTAACTCGGCCACCACGTACTATGTAAGTGTTTTTGAATTCAATGGTTCGGGCGCTGCTACGGAATATTATATGGTGGCGCTCACAGGAAGCAAGGCCACTGCATCAGCACCTACCACGCAGGGAAGTTTTAAGCCCGCCACTAATATTGTGGGCAATAGCGCTACACTGAACTGGAACCTGGGCAATGGCGCGCGCCGTTTGATCCTCGCCCGTAAAGGCGCCCCGGTAAACGTGTTGCCGGAAGATTTGAAAGCTTATACCGGAGATTCTGATTTTGGCGATGCTACCCCCATCGGAGGAGACAATTACCCCATTTACTCGGGTGCCAGTACCACTACATTGAATGTAAATAACCTGGAGCCCAATACCACCTACCATTTTGCGATGTTTGAATACAATGGCTCCAGCGGACCGGTTTACCTCAAAGATCCCGTTGCCACGTATTCTTTAACTACCAGTGCCGGACCTACCAGGTCCACCGGTGCGCTTTCTTACCCCATAGTGGACGGCACCAAATTGCAGATCAGTTTTTCAAAGGGAAATGGTAAGCATCAATTAATTATCGCTCGTAAAGGCGCACCGGTTACTGCAGTGCCTGAAAACGGAAGACTATATGAAGCCAGCACAATATTTGGAAACGGAGAAGAAATAGCCGACGGAGAATTTGTGTTGAACTCGCTCGATAATAGCCGCACTTTCACTAATCTCGAGCCCCGAACTGTTTATTATTTCCGCGTTTTTGATTTTGATATCGACGCCAATGGTTACACCTATTATCTCACCAGCCAGTTTGCGCAAGGCAGCCAAAGCACCGCTGTGCCGCCGGTAAACTCGCCAAAAGATATCAATATAACGTCGGTTACCGGCACCAGCTTTTCCATAAGCTATAATCCCGGCGACAGCAAATACAGGCTGGTGGTGGTGAAAGCTGGCTCTGAAGTGGATGCTGTGCCGCAAGACCTCATCAAATACAGTGGCAGCTCCAACTTTGGACAAGGTAACGAGATTGCGCCCGGCAATTACGTGATATACGGCAGCACCAACTCGAGTGCCGGAAGCGTATCAATGCTTACGCCCGGTGTGACCTACCACATCGCCATCTGGGGATGGAACGGGTTGGATTTTCCGGTTTATAAGCAGGAGCCTGCACGTGCATCGGTAACCATTCCCAATGAACCCGCATCGCCGGCCACCAACTATATTGCCAACCAGATCGAGGGTAATTCATTTGTTAATAGCTGGAGTGGTGGTGATGGCTCGCGCAGACTGGTAATCGCGCGTATGGGACAACCGGTAACGGCCAGGCCTCAAGACGGGCAGACTTACACTGCTTCATCCAACTTTGGCGAAGGCACCGAGGTGGAAGATGGACAATTTGTGGTGCACGATGGTATTGGACGTAGTTTCAGTCTGAAAAACCTCCAGGCAGGCACCACTTATCATGTTGCGATATTTGAATACAATGTCACCAACGGGTTGCCTGACTATCGCACATCCACTTTCCTCGCCGGCCAGGCCACTACTTTATCGGCACCTACTGAACAGGCCACCGGTGTTTTTGCCGACCTGGTTACGGCTACTACCGCAAGAATCAACCTCAGCAAAGGCAATGGCAGCCAGCGCCTGGTAGTACTGCGTGCCAATAGTCCCGTGTCGGTAGAACCGCAGAATTTTGTAATGTATCAGTGGAATCAAAGTTTCGGGACACCTGTGGCTCATATGGGTGATGGCAATTACGTGGTAGGCTCGCCTGCTTCTTCAGGCCCCGTTAATGTGCTGGCATTGCAGCCCAACACTACTTACCATATTGCTGTATTTGAATACAATGGCGGCAGTGGCCCTGTATATCTTCGCCCGGGCGCGGTAGGCCAGTTTACAACCGAATCTGATGGTGGTATAACAGCACCAACTCTGAACGCCAGCAATCCGTCATTTACCGCTGATGGAAACAAGCTCACTTTCAAATGGAATAAAGGTAACGGCAGCAGGCGCATTGTGGTGATGAAACAAGGTGCAGATTTCAGTTTTGTGCCAGCCAATGGCAGCGATTACCCGGCTAATGCAGCTTTTGGCAGTGGTACAGATCTCGGCGGAGGACATTATGTGGCATATAACGGCACTGCGGAAGAAGCAGAGATCACCAACCTGCAAGCTGCAACCAGTTATAGTCTTGCAGTATATGAATACAATGGAACCGGCGCGAATATCAAATACCTGGTGACCGACGCGCTTGCCGTGCAACAATCTACTGCGGTGGCGCCCGCTACCGGCAGCTCATCACCAGAAACCCAGGTTACTTCCGGTTCCATTACTCTTACCTGGCAGAAGGGCAACGGCGAGCGCAGGCTGGTAGTCATGAAAGAGGGTAGCGCTATTTCAGGTAAACCCACTGATTTGAGCAAGTATACAGCCGCCGCACAATTCAAGCAAGGTTCACAGATTGCCGCTGGCGAATACGTGGTGTATGCTGGTACTGGCAGCAGCGTGACTGTGACAGCTCTTGAGCCGCAGAAGACTTATCACTTCAGCATATTCGAATATAATGGCCAGGACGGACCGGTTTATAACACAGTAAACGTGCTGTCCGGGCAGGTAGTTACCACCGGCGCACTGCCGCTGACCTGGGTATATTTTACCGTGAAAGAAAAACAAGGCAAAGCCGAACTGAGTTGGGGAACGACTGATGAATTACACACAGCATATTTTGTAATAGAGAGAAGTGTGGGCGGTTCGTTTATAGCAATTGACAGTGTTCCTGCAAAGAACGTATCCGGCGATCATGACTATAGCTATTCCGATGCTGCCGCTCCCGCCGGTACTGTTCGATACAGGATCAAGCAGGTAGACCTGGACGGAAAGTATAGTTATTCAAAAGTGGTGGTGATTTCTATTGCTTCGCGGCAGGCAGCGATTAGTCTTTATCCCAATCCGGCAAAGGAATCTTTGAAAGTTGTATTGCCTTCAGGTGTGTTGCGCGCCGCGCTTACAGTATATGATGCAAATGGAAAAGTAGTGATGAATACTGCAGTGAACAATGGCGAAGTCATTTCGATCAGCAAGCTTCCCCAGGGCATGTACACTGTGTTAGTGCAGGAAGGAGAGAAGAGATGGGTTGAGCGATTGATGAAGCTCTAGTCAAGTATAGAAAACTTCCTTTGAAGGAAGTGGCAAAAATGCTACCAGCTTATTTGGTAGCATTTTTTTTTGGTTTCTATTTGCGCTGCTAGCGTTCAAGACTAAGACTCATGGTCGATGCACAAAAAATACGACCATGAAAAGTTCAGAACTGGTGCCTGAATATTTTACTTTTGACCCACATCATCCATTTCATGCAGGAATACATTATATCAGTTGGCCAAATTGAAGAGCTCCAAATGCTGAACGATCGTAACGCGCTCGACGCTATCTTCAACCGCGCGAAATCAACGATCGTGAACGGGGAAATTGTTGCGCTGGTGCGCGAGACAAGGACAGGTGAAGTTTACCGCTTTGAAGAAATCTCTAACCTGGCCGACCTGGAAGTGTACAAAAAGAACGTGTACAAGTATGTGAAGTAAGTTTTGGCGCAACGCAGGCACTTTGCAAAAACAAAACATCCCCCGAAGGGGATGCTTCCTGTTGCTTGCCTATGAGTAGTGTTGCCGGTAATCATCTCTTTTTTGTATTCCGAAAATAGGAAAGCTCTGTACAGACCACGCATCGCCGCTGCCCCGATTTTAAAATGATCAATACATTTCCGGATAGCCGCTAAGTGATTTCCTGTATATAACCCGGCATGCCTGGCCTTTACCTTGCCGTGGTGATCAGGTAATTGTTGCTGGCGGAACAATTATATCCCACGGTATAAGTGGCCACCGGAAGTTGTTCGCCGGCCCGAGCCGTTCTATACTGCAACAGACGGTCAGATTTATCATATACGTGATCTCTCTGCTGATAGTCGTACGCCTGGTATGGGCCCCAGTAAACTGTTGTGCGCACACGCGGGTGAATGGGATTCAGCTCAGGGAAAAAACCTGCGACGTGCAGAATGGTAAGTACGTTAAAACTAAACCCGCGCGCTTCGTCCATATAGTATTGCGGCTCGCGCTTTTTTCCATGGGCATATTGATATACATGGTTAATGCGCGGCATGCCGTCGGCGCTGTCGGTATAGATCTGCGTATTGTTGCCATGCACATCGTACCGAAACCAGATGCGCATCCAGCCATTGTCTAGGTTGATATTATGCAAACGATTATTGGAGTAGTAAAACTCCTGGGGGCCAAAACCATCATCGATCATTTTTCCGACTTCAGCGCGAATGGGACGGCCGTAGTTGTCAACCTCCAACACTATGCCGGTATCGCGCAGGTTATCTGCCGAAACAAAATAAATGGTGTTGAAATTGTAAGAGATGTTGAGATGTACGGTATCCCAGATGGATCCGCCGCTGTACAATCCTGCGTCGATGCGGGCAAGTCGCTGGCCCGAAAAATCATAAGTCTTGCTGAAAATAAATCCGGGCTGTCCGCCCTCGTATTGCTGTGAGAAAGAAGCTACCTCGCAGTGTTCGTTTCGGTTCTTTTTTCCATTGGGTTCGTCCAGGTTGTCTTTTGAGCAGGATACAGATAAAAATACTGAAACACACACACCGGTAAGCGTCGCACGAGTAAAGTTGTTCATGTTATAGCGATTAAGTTGGAGGCAAGTGCCCTGGCTACATTAATTATAATTTTCAGACCAACCCTGCGCGAAAACAGGAAAGCGCCTATCGATGTTAGCGCGCCGAATAATTTTGGGGAATCATTTCACCAAAGCAATTCAGGCGTCAGTTACTACATCAATTTTACCATCTGCTGCCAAGGCACTGCCGTCTGCTAAAACACGCTGGCTATGAATTTACCTCGCCGTTTCTTTGCAAACCATAATTTTATACCCCGCGGGAGGGGTGAAGATTTATGCCTTGGTAAAATCTGAACCCTGGAAGGTGGTCACCCGCTGCTTAAAGAAGCCACTTATATCTACAAGAAAGGATAATCAACAGTGACGCACAGCCATGAAACTGATCTATTCGGTGATGATAATAATCACCGCCAGCATCCTGTTTGCCTGGACCAAAAGCAGTCCGGCCGCAAAGCCCGCCAAATTCACATTTCTCAACGGCACCTGGTATGGGCAATATTCTTCCGAAAATGATAGAGCTACAAAACCATTGATGTTCGTATTTAAGGAAAACGGAAAAATGCTGGTATATGAAGGCGACACCTGCCAGGGCGATAAGGCAAAAGGCACTTATATGCTAAGCGATTCGATACTTTACGGCAATTACCAGTTTATTCAGGACGGTCCCGTAATCAATATCCAGGCAACAGTCAGCGCCACTAAAATTACCCTGAGCGGAGCATGGTATTGCGGTGCTGATGGCGGCACGTTTGCTGCGATGAACCCCTTACCTTCTCCGCAGCGCAGTAACCGCGATCGCCAGAAAGGGCCGGACACGAAATAAAACCTACCGCCTGCTAAACTGCGGTAGGAGGCCTTTCCTGCGCCTCGTTACTTTGCTGCTGTAAAAAATTATGTAAGCAATGTTATTTATTTTCCTGGCAGGCTCTCTCGCAGTAGTGATCGTATATGCTTTGTTATGCTGGACAATCATTCCTCGTATCCGCCAGGCCAGAAGCAGCGAAAGACTGGCGCGTCACGGCGCCGAAGCAGAAGCAGTAATATTGAGTATTGAAAAGACCGGTCGCTACATCAATAATGAACCCATGGTAAGAATGCTGCTGAAAGTGCAGCCCGAATCGCGTACCCATTTTGTAGCTGAAGTGTCGGAAATACTTACGCTGATGGATTTGAGCACTATGCGCAATGGCACCATTTTGAAAGTAAGATACAATCCCGCCAATACCCGCGAAGTGATGCTGGTGCGTAAACAAACACCGGGTTAATTTTTCCTTTACTTGTCATCCCACACGTGGCTAAAAATATCCTGCAGGTTTCTTTTTAGTTCTTTAAGGCTCGACGGCTTCGATAAAAAATAAGAAGCGCCGAGTTCCTGCGCCTCAACCTTATCTTCATACGAAGATGAGGTGGTAAACACAATCACCGGCACTTCTTTATACATGTTATTGGTGCGGATGGCCCCGAGTAATTGTCTGCCCGAAAGCTTGGGCATATTCCAGTCTAAAAAAACAATATCCGCCAGCGGATCTCTTTTTTCCGTCATCCGGCGCAGTGCAGTCTCACTATCGTTGTCGTAGAGAATTTCAATGGAAGGATCAAACTCGTTCAACCCGATACCGAAGAAAAGATGATCGTCTTCATCATCGTCAATCAGGAATACGCGTTTGGTAGTAGGTTTCATACAATAAGTTAATGGTGATCGTTTAAGGCCTATAGTCGTGTTGAATCTACGTAAAGGCTCTAAGGGGAGAAGTGCAGTTAGTGACCAATTTGTGTGAGACAATAATTATGCCAGTTCGATAATAATATACGCTAATCTTCAGGAATTGCTGACAGGCAAATAAACTGTAAATATGGCTCCTACATCTTCTTCGCTATGTGCTAATATAAAGCCTTTATGATTTTGTGCAATTTTGCGACAAAGCGCCAGGCCGATACCTGTTCCCGAGTAGGTAACCTTATCGTGCAAACGCTGGAACAGGTCGAATACTTTTTCCGCGTACTTCGCGTCGAATCCAATGCCATTGTCGCTCACCGTGATTCTATAAAATTCTCTTGGCTCTGCATCCGTGTCGGCGCCGGGTTCGCGGGTTAAAACTTTTTCTGACCTGATGGCAATGCGTGGTTGACGTGCGGGGTGATGATACTTCAGCGAATTACTCAGCAGGTTATCGAATAACTGCATCAGTTGAAAAGGTATTCCATCCAATTCGGGCATCGGGCCAACTTCTATTTTTGCTTTTAAATCGCGGATGGTATCAGAATGCGCTGATTGTATTTCGGCCAGTATTTTTCCCAGGTCAACTTTCTTCAGTTCTTTCTCGATGGTCGAAGTCCTGGAGTAAGTGAGCAGATCATCTATCAGCACCTGCATGCGGGCGGCGGCGGTTATGGTGCGCTTGAGGTATTCTCGTTCTTTCTCGGGCAACAGGTGACCTGCATTATCAAAGACCATATTGGTGTAAAACCTGATCTTTCGCAGCGGCTCCTTCATATCGTGGGCAGCGGCATAGGCAAATTGTTCCAGCTCCTTATTCTGAAACTCCAGTTCATTATTGTACTGGCGAATCTTATCTTCGGCGCTTTTTCTTTCTGTGAGGTCGCGGGTCACTTTTGAGAAACCGACCACATTGTTCTGGTCATCATGCAGTGCGGTGATCACCACGCTTCCCCAAAAGGCAGATCCATCTTTGCGCGCGCGCCATCCTTCGTGCAGGGCTTTTCCTTTGACGGCAGCTTCGGCAATGAGTTGGTCGGGAAGACCTTTCAGCTGGTCTTCGGGCAGGTAAAACACGCGGAAACTTTTTCCTACAATTTCTTCTTCCTTATACCCCTTGATTTTCTCGGCGCCTCGGTTCCAGTTTTGAACAATGCCCTCCTTATCGAGCAGCAGGATGGCGTAGTCTTCCACCTCCTCGATCATTTTGTGATAGCGCTCTTCGCTTTTGCGCAGTTCCTCAATGATCCGCTGCTCAATGTCTTGTTTTTCAGTCGGGGGGGTGCTAATGTCTGGTACCATATAACAGGCAAGGTAGGCTAAAGATATTGATAAATTACGTTGCTGAATCATCCTGTCGCATGGAACAATTATTGCATGCGCTAACGAAGTTTCCGTTTTTAATCCTATTATAATTTGACCAGGTCCAGGCCCATTTCTTCCTATTCATAACTGTCAAAATCCTTCATGTATGAAAAAATTACTGGTGATCGTTCTACTGCTCGCCTGTATGGCCGCCGTAGCATTTGCAAGTCTCTCAACACGCAAACAAAACGACAGGGTCCAGGAAAAGAAGGAGCTAAAAGAAAAGAAGGAGAAGAAAGAGAAAAAGAGCGGATGCTGGCTGTCGGCTTAGTGGGTGAAGAAGTTGACAGGTTAACTGGTGACCGCGTCCACAGGCCTTGTCAACTTTTTAACTTGTCAACTTTTAAACTTACTTTTGCTTAACACACAGCCTATTATGCAGGAAAACATTATTGAGCTCAAACACGCGAATATTTACCAGGGCAATAACCTGATTCTGCAGGATGTTCATTTCACCGTGAAAAAGGGCGAGTTTGTGTACCTGGTAGGCAAGACAGGCACAGGTAAATCAAGCCTGTTGAAGACGTTGTATGGCGACCTACCCCTAAAGGAAGGTGAGGGCACTGTCGTGGGCTTCAACCTCAGGGAAATGGACTGGAAGCGTGTTCCCTACCTGCGCCGCAACCTGGGCGTGGTGTTCCAGGATTTTCAATTACTCACCGACCGCAACGTAAACGACAATCTCAAATTTGTGCTGCGCGCCACCGGCTGGAAGGATGAAAAGCTGATGGACGAAAAAATAGTGGACGTGCTCGATAAAGTGGGGCTGAAGGCAAAAGGTTTTAAAATGCCTTTTGAACTGAGTGGCGGCGAACAACAACGCGTGGATATAGCACGCGCTTTATTGAACTCCCCCAAACTGATACTGGCCGATGAGCCTACGGGTAATCTCGATCCCGAGACCTCGGATGAAATTATGCAGTTGCTGATGCATATCTCGCGCGACTTCGGCACCGCCATCGTAATGGCTACGCACGATTATGTGGTGATCAACAATTTCCCGGGCCGCGTGGTACGCACCGAAAGAGGACGCGTTATCGATAATGCCACCATCAATTCGGCATGATCTCCATACTGATTCCCGTTTATAACCGCGATGTACAACAACTGGCCTCCACGCTCAGCAGCCAGCTCCAGGCAATCGATACGCCGGGCGAAATTATTTTGCTCGATGATGGCTCTGCCAACGAATACCGGCAGGCAAATGCATCAACGGCCGGTTTACCTCATATAAAATACCTGGAATCGGAGAAAAATCTTGGCCGCATACTTGTTCGGCAACAACTGGCGGAGAAAGCCGCCTACGACTGGATGTTGTTTATAGACTGCGACAGCACGATCATCTCATCTCAATACCTGCAGCAATATTTCAACGTCATTTCTTTAGGCAACTACTTTCCAGGTCAACCCGGCGTAATTGTCGGGGGGCGTATCTATCAACAGCAACCTCCCGGCGACTGCGCGCTGCGACTGCATTGGGACTATGGAAGGAAGCGCGAAGCCATCGATCTGAAAAAGAGAAATGATGATCCCTGGCGTGGATTCATGTCGAATAATTTCCTGGTGCACAAAACGGTCTTTTCGCAGTTTTCATTCATCAATGATTGGGAAGGTTATGGCCATGAAGATTCCTGGATAGGCATTCAGTTGGAAAATAAAAAAGTGAGGGTTAAATATATCGATAACCCCGTCCTGCACGATGGACTGGAGACAGCCGATGTTTTTTTGCGAAAAAGCGAAGAGGCCTTAAAGAATTTGCGTAAGCTGCAACAACTGGTTGATGACACGCAATTGAAATCGCACATAAAATTATTCCGGGTATATGCCCGCCTGAAGCAATCCGGTTTATTATGGCTTGCCTCAGCTGTTTACAATTGGCAAAAAGGAAAAATAGAGAAGAATCTGAAAAGTTGCTCGCCCTCCTTATTTTACTTCGACCTGTACCGGCTGCATCACTTCATCCGGCTTATGCGCTCCACATGAACTGCATCAGTTTGCGGCTGTTTGCCTCGGTATTATAATGCTGATCCAATACATGCTTACGCAGTTTTATTTCGTGCTCTTCAAAGGGCTTGTGCCGCAGTTGTACGATGATACTTTGAAAGGCTTCCGGGCCTGAAGCAATATGACAGCAGGGGGCGAGTGCGCTGTCGGCGATCATATCATCATTTACCACCACATGGCGGCCGTTGTACAATGCATTCAGCAATTTCACCTGTCCGGAATGATTACACAGGGAAGGCAGCACGTGTATATGCGCCTTGCGGATCATATCCTGCAATTCCTGTTCGGAAGGATTGGCCACAATGCAGGCATTTTTTGTTTGCATGGCCACGCGCATTAATTTCTTCGAGGGATTCTTGCCGGCCACTATAAAGGGCACATTCAAATGCTTAAACACGCGATCAAGTAACCACAGTGCAGCTTTCTCGTTCGAAGGAGCAGTGAGATTACCGTGGTATAATGTATAACAGCCTACACCTTCTTCTGATGTTACTTCACTGTAGGGCAATAACGGTGGCAAATAGACGACATTCTTTGCATTAAATTCCTGCCTGTACTGGTCGGCATCGTGGCGGCAGCAGGCCAGGAACAGTGCCTTATCGCTGATCTGTTTTTCATACTCCCGCATCACGCGGCTTTCGCGGCGGTAAAATAATTTTTTGAAAACGGCAATAGGAGAGGTGCTTTCCGAAAGTTCGCGGTATTTCTGGTACTCGGTGTGCAGGAGTCGCACCGCAATACGGCGGCCTTTAAAGCGGTCGTCGGTCAACAGGTAAGTGCAGAGAATGCCTTGCAATAAGATGGGATGATCGTCTTGCAGCAAACGCTCCACCAATGCCGGCGAAGACCCTGCAGCTACCGTATAAGGCAGCTCCATTGAAACGCACTTATGCCCGGTGAGACGTGGGTAATACTCTACGCTGCTGCAATAATTTTCCAGCTCCTCCTGTTCGTAATGGCCGTTTTCAAAACAATGCAAATGCACTTTTACACCGGCCTGGTGCATGGATTTTATGATGGAAAAAATATCGGCCGTCCCGCCGCAACTTACGGGCCAGGGCACATCGAATGAAACAATATGAATATGTCTTTCCAAGCGCTAAGGTGTTAATGAGGTTTGAATGCCGGCTGCATTGGGTGGGTCACTCCCTCAGCATTGTATGGACCAGGCCCGCTGCGGGAGTGGCCCACCCAATGTAGCTTCTATATTCAACCCGCCAATAATTTTGCATAAAAAGCCAGTAATCTCTTTTCTTCTTCCTGCCAGTTGATCGCCTTCCTGGCCTCCAGGCAATTCCGCTGCAACAAATCGTACAACGGTTGATCATTCAGCAACGAATTCAACCGCTGCGCTATTGCTTCGGGTGATAGGTCGAACAATAGAACAGCTATCCGGTGCTTATTGTTTATTTCTTTATAAACAGGGTAATCCACACAAAGTTGCGGCACCCCGGCATGCATATAGTCAAAGAAACGATTGGCGAGTGAATAATAATTACTTCTGCCTTTATTTTCAAATAAAGTCAGCCCCAGCCACGCTTTTTCGGTGATGGACCGTAATTCATCCGGCTGCACCATACCCTTGAAAATTATTTTTTCCTCCAGTCCGAACTTTTTAACCAGTTCGCGCGTTTGCTGCATAAAATTGCCGTCGCCACAAATTACGAGAGGCAGGGGCACCCACTGCATGGCGGGGATCAATGTCTCAAAACTACGGCCCTCATTCACCGCGCCCTGGTACAAAATATATTTTTCCGGCTTTTCCGGTATAGTCAGGGGTTGCAATAGGGGCACGTTACGTATCACTTCATAATCCACGCCGTACATTTTTTTAAATTCCTCTGCAATGGGCCCGTTCACCGTGTAACCATATTTATAATGTGGGACTGTCCATTTTTCCACTCGTTTCCACCACCTGTATATCCGCGGCCTCGTCACCACCTCCTTCATTTCACAAAATAATTCATGCGCGTCATACACGCGTCTCAACCCCCTGATCTTCGACACCAGGTAGCCCGGCAGGATGGTGTCGAGGTCAATAGAACAAATAAGGTCGGTCCTGGTAAACAACAGGTAAAAGAAAAGCCTGAGGTTGTACTCCAGGTAAAAGCCTTTCCCTTTCCGGAAAAAACAATACAGCCGCTTTTGCCTGAAAGGCTGCTCTCTCAATGGCGTTTTGGAGCCCTTTCGTCTTACCCCCACCAGCGTTACCTTATACCCCGCCTTAGCCAGCGATGTACAGATGCGTATCATCCGCTGGTCGAAGCTGAGCTCATTGGTGACGGTGAAAGTTAGATGTTTCATTATGAAGGGGTTAGTAAAGGGTTGCGGGTTTCGGGTTCTTCAATATGGGCATACGTCACGAGTGCGGCAGCCACCCGAACTGCAAACCCCGACCCCGAAACTGCGTAAAAGTAGGCGTTTTTTATAATGCATCTAAATCGCTACCTTTGCCGCCAATTTATAATGAAGAAAAATTTTGGATGCTATTTTAAAAAAAATTGAGATGCCTTATTTAACTAAAGAGAAAACCGCAGCAATCTTCGCAGAATTTGGCGGAAGCGCCACCAATACCGGATCAATTGAAGGACAAATAGCCCTTTTGACCGAGCGGATTAACCGCATTTCTGAACACCTGCAGAAAAACAAGAAAGACTTCTCTACTCACCGTGGACTGATGAGACTGGTAGGTCAACGCAAGCGTTTGCTGAACTACCTGAGCAAGCACAACCTGCAGGGCTACCGCGCTCTGATTGAAAAGCTTGGAATCAGGAAATAATTCCAGGTACTTTATTAACCAGGTTGTTGATCCAATCCCGATTCCCACCTTTCGTATTTCGATCCGCAACCGAAAAAGCAATTAATTATGCTTTCGCAACCGATTAGTGTCACATTTGACATTGGTGGCGACCGTGAAGTGACTATTGGCACGGGCAAACTCGCCCGCCAGGCCCATGGTGCCGTTACCGTTACACAAGGAAAATGTATTATCCTGGCAACAGCAGTTGCCAATACCGAACCCAAGGAAGGACAGGATTTCTTTCCGCTGGTGGTCGATTACATGGAGAAATTTGCAGCAGCCGGTCGCATACCCGGCTCTTTCTTTAAAAGGGAGGCTAAGCTGAACGATTATGAAGTGCTGACCAGCCGCCTGATCGACCGCGCACTGCGCCCGCTGTTTCCCGAAAATTATTTCTGCGACGTGCAGGTGCTGGTGACCCTCATTTCCAGCGACCCTGAAGTAATGCCCGACGCGCTTGCCTGCTTAGCTGCCTCTGCAGCACTGGCAGTTTCGGATATTCCTATCAAAGAGATTATATCTGAAGTACGCATCGCCCGCATCGATGGTAAATTCGTGGTAAACCCGAGCCGCGCTGAGCTGGCGAAGGCCGATATGGATTTCATGGTTGGCGCCACCGAGAAGAACCTGATGATGGTGGAAGGCGAAGCCAACGAGTGCAGCGAAGAAGAGCTGGTAAAAGCCCTGGAAATTGCGCACGATGCTATCCGCATACAGATAAAAGCACAGGAAGAACTGCGCAGGAAAGCTGGCGTAACCACCAAGCGCGAAGTGCCGCAGCCTGAAGAAAATGCTGAACTGCAACAGAAGGTGATCGACATGTGCAAAGACAGGATCTACCAGGTAAGCCGCGCTGGTCTTGGCAAAAATGAACGCACCGAAGCGTACGATAAAATAAAAGAAGAACTGATCGCCAGCCTGGGTGAAGAACCCGATGAAGAACTGGTGAAGAAGGCCAAAAAATATTTTGAAGATTTGAAGTGGGAAGTGGTACGTAACATGATTCTCGACGATCGTGTTCGTCTCGATGGCCGCGACCTTACCACTGTTCGCCCGCTTTCAATGGAAGTGGATCCGTTGCCTTCACCGCACGGTTCTGCATTGTTTACCCGCGGCGAAACACAATCGCTCACCACTGTCACCCTCGGCACACCGCTGGATGAACTGCTGGTAGAAAGTGCCGCTGTTTCCGACTACACAAAATTCATTTTACACTATAACTTCCCGCCTTTCTCAACCGGTGAAGTGAAAATGATGCGCGCCCCCGGCCGCCGCGAAGTGGGTCATGGCAACCTTGCCATGCGCTCATTGAAGAAGATGATGCCCGGTAACGAATATCCTTACACCGTTCGCGTAGTGAGCGATATTCTTGAATCGAATGGCTCATCGTCGATGGCTACCGTTTGTGCCGGCTCGCTGGCGCTGATGGATGCCGGTGTGCCGCTGGCCAAACACGTAGGTGGTGTGGCCATGGGGTTGATCACCCGTCCTTCGGATGGGAAGTATGCTATTCTTACCGACATTCTCGGCGACGAAGACCATCTCGGAGATATGGACTTCAAGATCACCGGTACACGCGACGGAATTTGCGGCGTGCAGATGGACATCAAGATCGATGGCCTGAGCATGGACACCATGCGCGAAGCATTGGCGCAGGCTCGCGTGGCCAGATTGTACATTCTCGATGAAATGTACAAGTGCATCAGCGAACCGAGACCTGAAGTGAAACCGCATGCACCGCGAATGGAAAAACTGTTTATCGATAAAGAATTTATCGGTGCAGTGATCGGGCCGCAAGGAAAGATCATCCAGGAAATTCAGCGCGAAACCGGTACCACTATCAACATAGAAGAAGTGGGCAACTATGGCGAAGTAAGCATTTTCAGTCCTGCCAAAGAAGGCCTGGACAAAGCCGTTGCCTGGATCAAAGGCATTACTGCCATGCCTGAAGTGGGCGCCGTGTACGAGTCAGTGGTAAAAGGTATCAAGGAATTCGGTGCTTTTGTTGAATTCCTGCCCGGTAAACAAGGTTTGTTGCACATCAGCGAAATCAGCTGGAAGCGTCTCGAAACCATGGAAGGTGTGTTGAAAGAAGGCGATAAGGTGAAAGTGAAACTGATCGGTATTGACCATAAGACAGGTAAATTCAAGCTGAGCCGCAAAGTGCTGATGCCAAAACCCGAAGGTCGCAAGCCCGAAGGCAATGCACAATCATCCGATAATAAGTAATCAGACATAAATAAATAACAGTGGCTGCGCATACACGTACGCCACTGTTGTTTTTCTTTTATGCCCATGCCTAATTATCTCCAGGTAAAATATACAGGTCTTTCTCCCGACCAACAGGATCTGCTGATTGGTTTGCTCACACAGGCAGGATACGAAGGATTTGAAGAAGGGCAGGGATTTTTGGCTGCATATATTCCACAAGAAAACTTTGATGAAAGCGTCTTAAAAAATATTGAGACGCAGCAACAGGTAAAAGGCAGCCGGGAAATAATAGAAGAGCGCAACTGGAATGAAGAGTGGGAAAAGAATTTTGAACCAGTAGTGATTGGCAGTTTTTGCGTGGTGCGCGCATCATTTCACAGGCCGGTAAGTGGGGTAGAGCATGAAATTGTGATAACGCCTAAGATGAGTTTTGGCACAGGACATCATGCTACTACGCACCTGATGATTGATATAATGCAGCAATTGCCGATAAGGGGAAAACAAGTGCTCGATTTTGGAACAGGCACAGGTATATTGGCGATCCTGGCGGAGAAGCTCGGCGCTGCAGCAATTACTGCGATCGACAACGATGACTGGAGTATCGAAAATGCAAAGGAGAATATCGCGGTAAACAATTGCCAGGCGATTGAGTTGAAAAAGGCGGAAAACTTAGCAGGATTAGCGCAATTTGATATTATCCTCGCTAATATCAACAGGCATGTGATACTGGCAAATATGCTTGATTTAAGACAACATTTGCGTGCCGGAGGCGTTCTTATACTTAGCGGTTTGTTGCCCGATGATGCACCAGTGATCGCAGAAAAAGCAGCAGCTGCAGATTTAAGATTAATTGAAGAGAAACATTACAACAATTGGATTGGCCTTGTGTTAGAGTGATTGTGACTGAATTTTTTATACGTTTTTTCATTATTTTCGTTATCCAACATCAACCAACTTAACAATGAAAGAATTTCTACTCATTGTTATCGCTTATTTGATCGGCTCTATTCCCACATCGGTGTGGGTAAGCAAGGCTTTCTTTGGGGTTGACATACGCGATTACGGAAGCGGCAACGCTGGTGCCACTAACACCTTTCGTGTGTTGGGTTCGCGCTGGGGTACGTTTGTAATGGTGATCGATGTGTTGAAAGGATTGGCTGCTACCAGTCTTTACCTGTTACTCCCGTATTATGTAGGACAGGAGAATGAATGGGACCGTACCAACCTGATGGTTGGCCTCGGGCTCGCTGCTGTATTAGGTCATATATTTCCAATATGGGCTGATTTCAGGGGTGGGAAAGGAGTAGCCTCTTTATTTGGTATGGTGCTCGCTATTCAGCCGATAGTGGCTGTCTGCTGCGTAGGTGTTTTCCTGCTCGTACTGTATCTCACCCGTTTTGTATCACTGAGCTCTATCCTGGCAAGTATTGCATTTGCCGTTTTCATACTTGTTATCTTCAACGAAAAGGAACCGCTTTACCGCGCGTTTGCTATTGCAGTGGCCCTGATGGTACTGCTGACCCATCAGAAAAATATAGGCCGTTTATTGCGTGGTAGCGAGAGTAAAGTGCCCATCCTGAAATACCGCGACCGCCGCAGAGCACGCCGCCGCAATAAGGATATGTCGGATTGAGAATTTTAGATTTTTTGCAGGAAAAGGAAACCCGGATTTAGCTCGGATTAAAGGATTACACCTATTGAGGGCCCGTGAGTTAGCTGCTTTCTTCTATGCAGTCAGGGAGATTTTTTTTCACAGATTTTTTAGCTGTTCTCGTTGATTTTTACGGAGATTGGGCCGATTTATGCATTATAAACATTAATGTGCGAACTTGCGTTAAAGAAAATATCCGCGCAAATTCGCTCAATCCATTTCAAATTTGCGATCCTTATCCGTGCCATCCAATCATCCAAAAAATCCGTCAAACCCGTGGTATAATCCTTGAATCTATGCTCATAAAATTTTCTGTGATGAAAAAAATACTCGCAGCAGCCAGCATTGCAATCATGATCGTGGCTTGCAGTCAAAACCCGATCACTGGCAGAAACCAGCTTTCGCTATTCAGCGAATCTGACCTGATGTCAATGGCCGATCAACAATACCGACAATTCCTGTCGGAAAACAGGGTGGTTAGTCCCAGTGGAAGCAAAGACGCCGAAATGGTGCGCCGTGTAGGTCAGCGTCTCGTAGCGGCCATTAATCAGTATTACGCCAATAATCCTACAGTATCGGCCGAACTGGCCAATTATAAATGGGAATACAACCTGGTAGATTCCAGGGAAGTGAATGCATGGTGTATGCCGGGTGGCAAAATTGTAGTGTACACCGGGCTTTTGCCGATTACCCAAAATGAGGCAGCGCTGGCCGTGGTGGTAGGGCATGAGATTGCTCACGCGCTGGCCAAGCACGGCAACGAGCGCATGAGCCAGGCTTCGCTGCAGCAATTGGGCGGACAAGCGCTTTCAGTGGCTGTAGCCAACAAGAGCCCGGCCGCACAAAACTTGTTGTTAACAGCCTATGGCATCGGTAGCCAGGTAGGCGCTTTGCTGCCATTTTCGCGTAAGCAGGAACTGGAAGCCGACAAACTGGGCCTGATCTTCTCAGCCATGGCCGGCTATAACCCGCAGGAAGCAATTCCGCTGTGGGAACGCATGCAGCAGGCCGGCGGGGGAGGCACTCCCGAATTCCTGAGCACACACCCCTCGGAAAACACCCGTATTCAAAGGCTGAGAGAAATGATGCCTGAAGCACTGAAGCATTACAAACCAGTGGCTTCTAATTAATTGAAGACGGTTAGTTATTAAATAACTTCAATATATTGTGGCGCTTGATAATTTTCAATTATCAGCGCCTTTTTTGTGTAAAATAGCCCGATAGGGGGATTTTCTTTGCAAATTTTTAGGTCTCGTAGCCGTATTTACCTACCTTTGCAATCCCGTCTTTGATAACCCTAACGCTATAATTAAACCTCTCAGGCATGTCGCAAAATTTGTTGGAAAAGTTACAGCTCCGGGACGAAAAGAACATACTCATCCAGGGGCTACCCTCCTCTATTGAGAAACAATTTGTGAAACTCTCGTTTGCAAAAAATGTAACTCCATTGCTGAAGTCGCGCAAAATTGATTTTGCTTTGGTGTTCGCAGTTAACGAGTCGCAATTGTCAGGCATCCTCAGGGAAGTATTGCCGGCTTTAAGGGATGAAGGGAAATTCTGGATCGCATTTCCGAAAAGTTCTTCCAAGATCGTTACCGATCTGAACAGGGATTGCAGTTGGGATTGCGTGCGCACCGCCGGTTATGAAGAAGCCGGTGAGGTTACGCTCGACCATGTCTGGACCGCTATGCGTTTCTGCAAATGCGCAAAGCCCGGCAATGGCCGCAGCGCTCTCTCGCGCAAACGCGTGGCAGCCGTTATGGCCGACTAATTTCTGAGCAGTTAATGAGCGTCAGTTACTTGATTCCCGTACAGGCGGGAACTGATAAAATTATATAAGCCCCGATCCGTTCGGGGTTTTATTTTGCAGTTATGCAATACATCAACTTCGAGATAAAAGCGCGCACCAGCCAGCCTGATTTTGTGCGCGAATACCTGTGAAAAGCGGGCGCCGATTTTAAGGGCACCGATATTCAGACCGAAGTTTTGGAATCCCGGTCAGCTATTTTAAAATAACAGTTCCAAGCCGCTTTGTCAGCTCGGTCTCCATTTGCTTCAAATGTTGGTGCGTTTGAATAAGCACCAGTTGTTCTTCGGGAGTGTGAGGTTTTTCGAGGTCTTTTTGGTTCATTTCAATCAGCCGCTTGATCTTGCGAAGCTTCAGGTAGTTGAGCGTGCTCGAGACTTCTTCGCGATACAAATCTTCACGGGTAAGAATTTTTCCATCGTAATGCTCACTCCAGTTGGGACTTAATTCATATGGGAAATCCATTACAGACAGCACCAGTCTTCCCAATTCCTGGTCTTCGTGGTATAGAAAATTCTTTGGTCCGGGTTCGAGGCCTTGCTGGTACCAGTCTTTATAAATTTCTATAATTCTAACCAGTTCTTTGTTGTCGATCATTTCCTGGTCCAGCTCACTAAAAACGATGTCGGCCACGGTCTGCGTTTCATCCCAGGGTTTGGTGCCGAATTCCAACAGGCAGCGCACGATGCCGCGCTCCTGCAGTTCGTCTTTGTTCAGCAACGTGAGCGTATCCTCTTCCATACCCTGTTTCGCCTGTTCCTGGAAATAGGCGGGCGTCTCCGCAGGTGCGGTCCTGGCAGATTTCTGCGCTTCTTTGGAAATCTTTTCCTGGATGAATTTATTGACCAGGGCATGTAAACCACTTTCTTCGATGCGAAGAATTTCTGCGCATTTTTTGATATAGTCTTGCTGCCTGGTAAAATCTTCCAGCTTATTGATCCTGGAAATCGTTTCCGCCACCTGGTTCACCACGGCAGCTTTGCGGTTGGTATCATTGCCCGCATCTTTCAGGGATACTTCCAACTGGAAAAGAATGAAATCTTTTTTATTCTCTTTTATGAATTCCTGGAATTTCAACGCGCCCACCTTGTTCACGTAACTATCCGGGTCTTCATTATCGGGTATCAGCACCAGTTTTACATTCAAGCCTTCTTCCAAAGCCAGGTCCAATCCACGTAGTGCAGCTTTTACACCGGCCGCATCGCCATCGTAAATGATGGTTAAATTGGAAGTATATTTCTTAATCAGTCTCAGCTGATCGGGTGTAAGCGAAGTGCCGCCCGACGCCACAACGTTTTCAATACCTGCCTGGTGCAGCGAGATCACATCGGTATAACCTTCCACCAGCAGGCATTCATCATTCTTATCAATGGCCTGCCGCGCAAAATAGGAGCCATACAGAATTCTACTCTTGATGTATAGTTCGTTCTCCGGCGTATTGATATACTTTGGAGCACGGTCGTTTTTCCCAATAATTCGCGCGCCAAAACCAATCACCTTACCGGTATGGTTATGAACGGGGAAAATGATGCGGCCGCGGTAATTGTCGATATACCGTTCGTCGCGCAAAACGACCAGTCCTGTTTTCTGCAGGTATTCAGGGTTATATTTCGCGGCAATCGCTGTTTGTGCAAAGGCGTCGCGTTCCTGCAGGCAATAACCAAGTTGAAATTTTTTGATGATCTCTTCCCTGAATCCGCGCTCTTTCAGATAAGTGAGGGCGATATCCTGCCCTTCGTCTGTATCAAATAGATTTTTGGAAAAATACTGTTGCGCAAACTGGTTGATGATATACAGGCTATCGGCCACCTGCTGCTGCTGCCTTACTTCCGGGCTTACCTCCGTCTCTTCGATTTCCACATTGTACCGCGCGGCCAGCCAGCGAAGCGCCTCCACATAAGAATACTTCTCATGCTCCATCAGGAAGCCGATGGAATTCCCACTGCGACCGCACCCAAAACATTTGTAGATTTCTTTGGTGGGCGATACCGTAAAGGAGGGTGTCTTTTCATTATGAAAAGGACATAGTCCCAGGTAGTTGACCCCTCGCTTCTTCAACTTCACAAAACTGCCGATGATATCGATGATGTCGATACGGCTCTGGATCTGCTGTATGGTCTGTTGTGATATCAAGATGTTCTAAGTCAGGACTTAACCTCAATCGCCGATTCCGGATGCGGATACGGAAAACGGGGTTACAAATTGAGGAAATTTATTGGAATTATTGGGGATTTATCCAGGATTTTTGGATTACACGGATATCCGAACGTAATTCGCCCCTTCGGGTGAGACATCCCCCTCATCTTTATTCGAACTTCACGTTGCACGGACCCGTTGCAGGTGGGCTACTGTTGCGAAAACTCGGCGAATTTCACCGTTCCTTTGCCTGGTACAGCCGCTCTTTCGACGCATTTCTCAGGTTGAATGATACCCGTGAAATGACTAATGGCGCGCTGGAAATGGCCAAGGCGCAATATTGTCGCGGCAACTACCGGCAGGGCATGCAGCATTATTCGCATGCGGTGGAACTAATGGCGGAAAACAATTTTACCGACAAAGAAATAGAAGCACTCGAAATACTGGGTCTTTTCTACAATGCGTTCCAGAATTTCAGGTCAGGCGCCAGCGCCTTCCGCAAATCGCTCGATCTGAAGCGACAGTTGGGTGATGAGCAGGGCATGTTATATACACTTGAAATTCTAAGCAGCATTTACTACCGTCAGCATCAGTTTGATTCTTCGCTTGTGTTTGCCACACAGGCCCTGCAGTTCGCACAAAAACAGCACAAACAATCCGATGTCGAGCTATGCCGCCTCAACCGTGGTGCAGCATTAGTGCGATTAAAAAAAATGCCAGCAGCCTATGCAGTAATTAGAGAATTGTCGAGGCTCGATGTGCATGGTACAAACGTGAATCTTGTCGTTCGCTACAATGTGCTGGCAGGAAATTACTACCTGGCCATGAACTACGATACCAGGGCAAAGGAACATTACGATGCCGCTCTGAAACAGGCCGATATCAACCAGTTTCCCGAACTGTACGCCCTTATTTTCAGCAATATCTCCGATTCCTACTTCGAACGCGGCGACCTGAACCTTGCCTATCAATATTCGCGCAAGTACACCGATATGGTGTCGGAGTTATATACGGGCGAAAATGTAATTCGTCTCGGCAACCTGGAGACCGTGTTAAAAACCGAGCGCTCGGCCGACGAAATTCGATTTTTAAACAATGAAAATAAACTAAAGCAACTTCAACTACTTCGTGAAGCTGAACTGAGAGCCAATCTTGAAAAAGAAAATATTCTGAAGGATTCCATTTTGCAGAAGGAAACGCAGTTGCGGGAGGTGCTGTCGCAGGAAAATGAAGCGGAGAAAAAGTTGCGCCAGGTAATGAGCAATGATATCACGCAGCAAAAAGACAGGCTGAGAAGTGAACGTAACCTTCGATTATTGTTGCTCATGGCCGTCACCGCTATGCTGGTGTTGGGCGGTATTATTTTTTATCTCTACCGCAAACAACGCAGAAAAAATGCCATCATTCTCAGGCAGGCCGAAGATATGCAGGTGTTGATGAAGGAAATTCATCACCGGGTGAAAAATAACCTGCAGGTGATCTCCAGCCTGCTCGATCTGCAGGCGTTAACCATTAAGCACGACCAGGCCGCGGAAGCGGTGAAAGAGGGGAGAAACCGTGTGCAAAGCATGGCGCTGATTCACCAGAACCTGTACAACGAGGGCAACATCAAAGGTATCAGGGTGCAGCATTATATCGAAACACTGGCACAGGGACTCTTTCATTCATACAATATCAAACCGAAGTCGGTTCATTTGAAAACGGATATCGATGATCTGAACCTGGATGTGGACACCGTGATTCCGATTGGTTTAATACTGAATGAACTGATCACGAACTCGCTCAAATACGCATTTCGCGATAAAGAGCAAGGTGAAATATCAGTGACCCTGAAAAAAAACGGCGACAACCTGGTTTTGAAAGTGCGCGATAACGGCGATGGTTTTCCGCCCGATGCCAGCGTGCATCCCGAGACGAGCTTTGGTATAAAACTAATAAAAGCCTTTGCGCAAAAGCTGAAGGCACGGCTGAACATATACAACGATAACGGCGCCTGCGTGGAGATGCAGATAGCAAAATATAAAATAGCAGAACTAACAAGGATAAGCGAATTAGTATGAGCGAACTTAAAGTCCTGATCATCGAAGACGAGCCGGTTATAGCCGAAAATATTTCTATGTACCTCAATAATGCCGACTTTAAGGTGTCGGGCATTGCCTATGACGATGAAGAAGCGATTAATCAGCTTCGCAACAATACCCCCGATGCAGTGATCCTTGATATCAATCTCGACAGTGCGATAGACGGCATCCAGATAGCAGATTTTATCAATAAGAATTTCCAGTTGCCATTTCTTTTCCTTACATCGTATAGCGACAAGGAAACTTTGCAGCGCGCTAAGGTGGTGGAGCCGAGCGGGTATATAGTAAAACCTTTTAATGGTCAGACATTGCTGGCCTCGCTGGAGATTGCCATCTCTAATTTTGCGAACCGCAGCAACCGGCAGGTGCCGGAGCTGAATTTTGAAAAGATCAACAAACACCTGCGCACACCGCTGACGGACAGAGAGTTTAAGGTGCTGCAACTGATTTACCGGGGAAAAACCAATAACCAGATTGCCGAGGAACTTTTCGTGACCATCAATACGGTGAAAGTGCATATACGGAACGCATACCTGAAGCTGGACGCTACTTCCCATTCCACGGCTATTGTGCGCGCAAGAGAATTGATGCAACGTTAGCTTACTCTCCGATTTCACCCATATGGGCGAAAAAACTCATCCAAAACTGTAGGAAATTACGCGCGAATGCCTTTCCTATGGCCATGCAAATCAAGTTGCTGACATTCCTGCTGTTATTATTTTGGTCCGTGAACCTGCCGGCCCAGGAGAATAGGGTGGACTCCCTGGCGGAACTTGCTGAATCGGCTCCTGTCGATACTATTCGCATCGATGCCCTGCAACATCTCGGCACTCACTATATGGAAGCTGACCCGGCAAAGGGCATTCAATACGGCCAGATGATGCTGGAGCTGGCCCGGGACATCAAAGATTCTTTCCGTATAGCCTCCGCGCTGCAACTTCTCGGCGTTTGTTATGATTACAAAAACGATCTCGATTCCTGCTTCCACTTTTTACGCAAGGCCGATTCAATTCATATTGCTATGAACCATCCCGACCGGCGCGCACATATTTTCAGTGATATGGCACTGGCTTATTACCTCCGCGGCGTGTATGAACTATCACTTCGTTATCATTTGCAGGCGCTTGACTTAAGAAGAAAAGCCAACAATAAAAGCCATGTCTCAAAAAGCCTGAACAATATCGGGCTGCTGTACAAGCAAAGAAAGGATTATGAAAATGCGGTGAAATATTACCGTGAATCTATCGAGCTAAAAGAAGAGTTGAACGACGAACAGGGGCTGGTAAACACATACATGAACATCGGCAGTATGTATCACAGCCTGAAACAGTACGACAGCGCCCATAGTTATGCAAAAAAATGTCAAGACCTGGCAGCTAAACTAAACCTCGATGCGGATGTTGCCGGCGCCAAAGGAAATATGGGAAAGGCGCTCATTTCACTCAACCGGTTAGCTGAAGCAAGAGCTTTGCTTTTGGAAGCGGAAGCACTTTCTCAGAAAACCAGTTGCCGCAATTGCCTGCTCACGATTTACCAGGCATTGGGTCTTGTGCATATTAAACGAAACGAACCCGCCAGGGCTTTGCCATTTTTCAGGAAAGGTCTGCAACTGGCCACAGCACTCGGCCGCACGCAATCGCAATATGGCTTCTATACCGAACTGGCTGACTGTTATAAGCGTCTTGGCAATTTTGCTATGGCTTATGCTTCGCTGGACAGCGCGGGACAGTTGTCGGAGCGGCTATTAAATGAAGAAAACCTTCGACAGATCAATGAAATGACAGCGGTATATGAGACTACCGAGAAAGAAAAGGAGATCGAAAAGCTGAATGCCGAATGGGCGGGCACGCTGGCGGAAGCACGAAGACGAAAACGAGAGAGAAATTACTTCATTATTTCTTCCATACTATTCCTTGGGCTGGCAGTTACAGCTTATAAAGCCTATTCGGCGAATAAGCAGAAAAAAGAGTTGCTCAATAAACAGAACCTCATCATTGAAAAATCACTGCGCGAGAAAGAAATACTGCTAAAAGAAATTCATCACCGCGTTAAAAATAACCTGCAGCTGGTATCAAGTCTGCTCAGCCTGCAAACTGCTTATATCAAAGACGAGCAGGCGCTGGATGCAGTGAAAGAAAGCCGCAACCGCGTACACTCTATGGCGCTCATTCACCAAAATCTTTACCAGGAAGATGACCTCACAGGAATACAGGTGGAGGAATATATCGGTAAGCTTTGTGAAAACCTGTTTAATTCATATAATATCCGTCCCGGAAAGATCAATCTCATTCGCCATATACAGCCCATGCAACTGGATGTTGAGATTGTGGTGCCGTTAGGACTGATGTTGAACGAGCTGATCTCCAATTGTCTTAAGTATTCCTGGCGGACAGGGCACCATCAAAATCATTTTTGAAGAAAGCAATGATCACCTGGGAATTTGCGTGTATGATAATGGGGTAGGACTTCCACCGGATATACATATCAACGAAGCGGGGACTTTCGGATTTAAGATGATTCACGCATTTATTCAAAAGATGAAGGGAGATATGAAGATATACTCCGAAGACGGCACCAAAGTGGAACTCATTATTCGCAACTATAAAAGGCCCGTTCATGAATGATATCAAAGTGCTGATCATTGAAGATGAGCCGCTGATAGCGGAAGATATTGCAGCCTGCCTCAGGCGTTGCGATTATCGTGTTACAGGAATCGTGTATTCCGCTGAAGATGCATTACCAGAACTGGCACGCAATCCGCCGGATATAGCCATGATTGACATTAACCTCAATGGCGGGCAGGAAGGCATTTCGATCGCTAATGCCATCAATGAACGGTTTTATATTCCGTTTGTATATCTCACTTCCTATAGCGACCGCAAGACCCTGGAGCTGGCTAAGCATACAGGCCCTTCGGGATATATTGTAAAACCCTTTACTGAAGCGGGACTGTGTGCCACGCTGGAAGTGGCCCTGCACAATTTCACGCAAAAAAATAAGCACCAGTTTCCCGACCTGGTGCTGCATAAGATCAACCAGCTCCTGCCTTCGCCGCTTTCCATGCGTGAATTCGATGTGATACAACTTATCTATGAAGGATTTAGCAATCACCAGATTGCGGAGAAGCTTTTTGTGAGTACCAATACCGTAAAAGTTCATATCAAAAATGCCTACCTGAAGCTCGACGCTATTTCGCGCGCCACCGTAATTGTACGCTTGCGAGAATTGATGTTAAAGTAGTTCCCGCAAATTTTTAAAATCACCCCAAGGGGTAACGGCCTCCTATGTTTCATGAATGAATTTTGGTTTGTCGAATTCATTAACCAATTAAAATTTTCATCATGAAAAAGTCTGTAAGGCCGTTTATGCTTTTTGCTTTCCTCATTTTTACCATCACGCTCGTGCATAGTTCAGGCTGCAGCAAAAAGGGTGACGATAATGGCGATTGTCGTACCTGCAAAGCCTTTGGTGTAGATGGCGTGCAAGATGAAGCCAAAGTCTGCTCAGAGGCCGAGGAAAGCGCATTCCGAAGCAAAAATGCCGGCAAAGAAATCTCCTGCAATTTTTAAAATCCTCTCATCTCCCTTCCTGATCACTGCTTTTATTATCCAATACGCTTACTGAACACTACTGTTACTGGTATCAGACCAAATCTTTTTTATTCATTAATCATTAAATCTATCACAATGAAAGCAAGTTGTCAGAGCGTTACCTCAGGCCTCTTAAAAGTGGCCGGTAATTTCCTGGGTAAATACCAGGATTTAAGAAAAGAAGCCGCAAAAGTATTCGCGGAGTCCATCATTCCCGGTGAGCCTGGTTATGAAAAAAAGCTCGATAAACTGATCGACAAAGTCGTCGATCTGCAAACCGATCTCTTCAAGGCTTATGGCGTAGTTGCGGGCGAGGGCTAAGCACCGGTTAACTACGTAGAGGCGCAACGAGATTTGCGTCTCTACTCTTAAAATTTTAAAAGGCATGAAACAACTCTTCATAATATGGATCTTTTCCTGTGCATGTTTAATGTCAAATGCGCAGGCACCGGACAATGATAACTGCGCCGACGCCACCTTAATAAGCACTACGCCGTTCGGAGCCACCTGCTCCGCCTCTGTCAGCGCCAGCACTTTGAACGCTACTCAATCTGTTCCCGGGCCATCATGCACCACACCGCCGGATGATGATACCTGGTATCGGTTTATTGCCAGCTCCTCGTCCATTGTTTTTCGCTACAGCAATGCGAGAAATGCGGCCACGGGCAAACAGACATCGCCAGGCTTTGCCCTGTACGAAGGCGGTTGCCCGACCACTACCGCCAGTTTTGTTTGTTTCGCGGTAAATACAGCGGGTACGGGACTGCGCATTGTTGACGGACTCACGCCCGGCACAACTTACTATTTGCGTTTGTGGTCGCTTACAGCGGGCATAGTGATGGAAATTGATTTCTGTATCCAGGAAGTGCCTGCCGCGCCTGCTAATGATGAGTGTGCTGGAGCCCAGGTTATTAATCCTTTGCCGGCAGGAAGTGCCTGCACTTCACCAATACCTGCATCTACAGTCGGAGCCACGCGATCCACTCCCAATGCATCGTGTGCAGGTACCAGCAGCAATGACGATATATGGTACTCATTTACCGCTAACACAAGCGCGGCGCGCATAGTATTCAATAATGCAAGGCTGGCTACCAGCAATGCCAACGCAAATGTTGGTTATGCGCTGTATGAAGGAACTTGTCCTGCTACAACTGCCACCTTCAGCTGTAGCGGCAACCTGGGTTCAAACAGTGGTTCGGTAACGGTGGGCGGCCTCACTGCCGGAGAAACTTACTATATCCGCTTTTTTTCACTGGCGGACAATAACTACATGACTTTTGATTTTTGCGTGATTGATGTGAATGTGGCCGCCAACGACGAGTGCGCGAATGCCATACCATTAAATACATTCAACCTGGGCGATGCCTATACACCGACAAGGATCAGCACTTCGGGCGGCACGGAGTCGCCCAACGAACCTGGCTGCGCTGCCAATGAAAACAACGACGATGTGTGGTATAGGTTTAGCGCCACTACGCCAACGATTGTGTTGGGCTTAAAAAATGCCATCGTGAACGAAACCGGGTCAAACGGAACCGCAGGTTTTGCGTTGTATCATGCTGCGTGCCCGACCAGCTCAACCACACTGGCTTGTAATACGCTGGGCTCTGCTGTAGGTGAAAATATTATCAACGGCCTGGTGCCTGGAGAGGAATATTACCTGCGCTTGTGGTCGACGCTTACGGGCGGCAACACGGTTTCTGTAGATGTTTATATCCTGAATGTTCCGACTGCACCGAATGATGAGTGCGCCAATGCTATACCGATAACATTGCAGGAACAGGACAGCGATTGCAGTAATCCCATCCACGCGTCCACAGCAGGCGCTACCAGGTCGTCACCCGATCCATCCTGTGCGACTTTTAACGACGATGATACCTGGTATTCCTTTTTGGCTACTTCCAATGCAGTGCGAATCAATTTCAGCAATGTGACAAAACTGGCAGGTACAGGTAGTCCTGCACTGGGCGTTGCAGTGCACCAGGGCGATTGTGCATCGTTACCGTCGGCATTGATATGTTCAGCCAATGAAGGAACAAACGGCAGCGTATTAGTGGGAGGATTGATAGCCGGGAAGACGTATCTGTTGCAATTCTTTAGCTATGATGTAAATAACTTTATAGAATTTGATTTTTGCGTGGTCAACACCGGTTTGCCGCCCAATGATGAATGTTCCGATGCAACAGTCCTGTTGACGGGTGATGGATTCTGCACAACGCCCGTAATGGGCTCACTGAAAAATGCAACCACTTCCCCTGGATTTGGCGCTCCTGCCTGCTCGGCGGGTGGCACCAGCGAAGATGTGTGGTTCAGGGCAACTGTGCCGGCTTCGGGTAACCTGGTAGTACAAACATCCGTGCTCAGCAACAATGCAGCGGAAGACCTGTTGATGGAAGCTTACTATGGCGACTGCAGGTCGCTGACTTTTATCACCTGCGATGATGACGGCAATCCCGAGCCCTCGCCCAATGAGCTGCACCCGCGCATTTCATTAACAGGCCGCACGCCCGGTGAAACCATTTATTTCCGCGTGGTAAGAAAATTCCCGCTGGCCTATGGTGAATTTGCCATCTGCGCCTGGGATCCTACCGTGCTGGTGCCGATAGCAGATGGCGGCAGTTGTGTGCCGGCAGAACCACTCACCATTGATGCAGCACATGCCAATACGCACATGTGGGTGCCGCTGTTGGACGGGAACAACCGAATCATCGCCGAAATAAATGCAAGGGGTGCAGAACTGGGAGTAGTGGATGCCAACTTGTTTGTAAATACAAGTGGTTCGGTGCGCAACCTGAATGGTCATTATTACCTCGACAGGAATTTGTCGATCAACCCTCAGAATGCCGGAGGCGCGAGAGTAAGGTTTGTATATCAAAGACGCAGAATTGCAGGCACTTCAGGCTGTTGACGCAAACATAACCGGTGTAGGGTCCTTGAAAATAAACAAAACCAACGCTCCGTGCGGACCGGTATTCGCGGGCACTGCCAGTGTGATATTGCAAAATACCAGCGGCAGCTACGGCCAAGATCATTTCATCGAATTCACTGTTCCTTCATTCTCCGGCTTCTTTCTCGAAGGTGGACAATCTGCGCTCCCGCTTGAATTTGTTTCATTCAAGGCCACCAGGGAAGATCATGCCATCAACCTGGAATGGGTAGTGGTGCAGGACGAAACCATCGACAAGTTCTATATCCAGCGAAGCGATGATGGTTTGTCGTTTAAAGATATAGGTGAGAAAACGAGGAACCAATTTTTGTCTGCTGCAAACAATAACTGGCAATATATATTCCGCGACGAAGCTGTGAAAAAAACTGTTTATTACCGGGTACGAATGGTTGATGTAAATGGGAAACAGGTTCACTCGAAAGTAATAGCAGTAAATGCTGTTGCCGACTATACGGGTATTATAAGTGTTTACCCCAACCCTGTAGATGCTTATTGCGTAGTGAGAATGCCCGCAAATGTGACCACCGCTTCATTCACACTTTACAACGGCTCTGGCATGGTGGTTAAGCAACTGTCTCAGCAGGTTATATCAAATGGAGTTTATACACTGGATTTAAGGAAGGAACCATCGGGCGTTTATTTCTTACAGGTAAGGCATAAGGGAGGTCAATTTCAATTTAAGGTGATAAAGCGATAAGAATGAGGGTTTTTGGATTCAAGGCCCCTGCATCGGTCAACCATGTTCCGGTGCGGGGGCTTCGTATTGGGTACTGATGTGTTAACGGGGTGCATAATTTTTTTATATAAGGTCATGATTATTTCAGCAAATCTTTCTTAAATTAGGTTACACTTTTGAAACTACCCTGCCTCCTTGAAAACAACCTGGTTCTTTCTCAGTGTTACTTTATTTCTTCACCTAAATTTTTTCTCCCATGGTAACTACAGAAGTCGCACAGCTTTCTAAAGAATGCAATGCCTGGAGGGAGACATTGCGTTCTTACAAAGACGAATTCAGCAGGTATAAACTCCGCCTCCAGGACCTGGCCGGACGTCAGACACAAAGAGACGTTTTACTCGAAGTTGAACATCTCGACAATCAGTTCCACATTCAGCTCATTAACATTCACGACCTCAAACAAGCCATCAAAGTTCACCAGCGACAACTCGAAGCCCAGATGGCGGCCACCGGATCAGTTTCAGACGACATTGTAGCGCATCACGAAAATTTATACGAAGAGTTCCAGCAACTGGAACATACGTTGCAGGATCTCCGGCAGGAATTTGAACATTTCAACACGGTGATCCACTAAGGAATTTCGAAAACATAAGATCGAAATCCGGAGAAGATATTCGACTGGTCAGACTCACATTACGGAGTTCGGATTACTATTCGATTTCCGCGTTTTCCTATTCGGATTTTCATAATCATACCATTCACCTTCTCAAACATATTGCTATGCCAGAGTTTGATACCTCACACGTAAAAAATATAGTCTTGCTGGGCCATGCCGGCTCCGGCAAGACCACCTTGGCGGAATGCATGCTATATGAAGCAGGCCTCACTACCCGCCGCGGCACGATTGCGGAGAAAAACACAGTGGGTGATTACCACGAGCTGGAACAAGAGCGTGGTAATTCTATTTTTTCAAAACTGCTGCACACCAAATGGCGCGGCTATAAGATCAATATCATCGATACGCCCGGTTATGACGATTTTGTAGGCGAAGTGATTTCAGCGCTGCGCGTGGCCGATACGGGCGTAATGCTTATCAACGCGGCCATGGGTGTGGAAGTGGGCACTGATATCATTTGGGATTATACGGAGCAGTTTAAGACACCGATGATATTTGCGGTGAACAAACTTGACGACGATAATGCCGATTTCGACAGATGCGTGCGCGAAGCCAAGGCGCATTTCGGAAATAATGTAGTGGTCGTACAATACCCGCGGCAACAGGGCGCCGGTTTTCACGAAATCATCGACGTGCTGCGCATGACGATGTACAAATTCAAAGATGCCGGCGGCAAACCCGAAAAACTTCCCATTCCCGACGAGGAAAAAGAAAGAGCCGAAACTCTGCACAAAGAACTGATAGAAGCAGTGGCCAGCAATGACGAAACGCTGATGGAAAAATATTTCGATAAGGGCGAACTGGACGAAGATGAAATGAAAACAGGTTTGAAAAAAGCCATGATCAATCATGATCTTTTCCCATTGTTCTGTCTGTCGGCCGAGCGCAATATGGGCAGCGGCCGCCTGATGGGTTTCATTGATAATGTTTGTCCCAGCGCCAATGAAATGCCGCCTCAGCAAACCAAAAGCGTTGAAAAACTGCCCTGCGACGCCAATGGACCGGCCTGTATGTTTATCTTCAAAACCGTCTCGGAACCGCATGTTGGTGAACTTTCTTTCTTCAAAGTGTATTCAGGCACCATCAGGAGCGGTATGGAACTGGAAAACGAAAGCACGGGTGTTACAGAAAAGATCAACCAGTTATTCCTGGTAGAAGGCAACAAACGGACACCTACGCAGGAACTGGTAGCGGGCGATATAGGAGCTACCCTCAAACTGAAAAATACGCACGTCAATAACACGCTTCATGTTAAGGGCAGGAACTATGAACTGGCGAAAATAGCATTTCCTCCGCCCAACATGACCGTGGCCATTGAGCCCATCAGGAAAGGGGAGGAAGAAAAACTGGCGCAGGCATTGCACCAGGTTCGCGAAGAAGATCCTACGCTGATTGTGGAAGTGTCACCCGAGCTGAAGCAGACGCTCATCCATTGCCAGGGCGATATGCATCTGGCGGTGGCTAAATGGAAAATCGAACACCTGCATAAGGTAGAAGTGAAATTCACCCGACCGCGCATACCTTACCGCGAAACCATTCGCAAGATGGCCGAGTCCAGTTATCGTCACAAGAAGCAAAGTGGCGGCGCCGGACAGTTTGGCGAAGTGTATATGCGCATCGAGCCCTGGTATGAAGGTATGCCCGAGCCCGCAGGACTAACCGTGCGCGGACGCGATACCTATGAACTAGACTGGGGCGGAAAGTTGGTGTTTTATAATTGCATTGTTGGTGGCGCCATAGATGCACGCTTCCTGCCGTCGATACTGAAGGGCGTGATGGAAAAAATGCAGACAGGTCCGCTCACCGGTTCATACGTGCGCGATGTGCGTGTGTGCGTGTACGATGGTAAGATGCATCCCGTTGACAGCAATGATATTTCGTTCAAGATTGCCGGCCTGATGGCTTTCAAACAGGCCTTCCAGCAAGCCGATCCGCAACTGCTGGAACCTATCAATCACGTGGAAGTGTTATGTCCCGACGAGCTTACCGGCGCCGTTATGGGCGATCTGCAAAGCCGCCGCGCCATTGTGGAAGGCATCGACACGCAGGGACATTTCCAGAAAGTAATTGCAAAAGTGCCGCTGGCAGAAATGAATGGTTATTCTTCTTCTCTTCGTTCTATAACGCAGGGCCGTGCCAAATTCACGCAGCGATTTCACGAATATGCGCCTGTGCCGTTTGATGAACAACGCAGGCTGATTGATGAATACCAGAAGACGGCGAAAGAAGAGCTGGTGTGATGATTGAAGATCGAACGGGGAATGTTGACTGGGAATGTGAAGGAATTAAAAAGGGTGAACTCCCTGGATGAAAATCCTGGGGAGTTGCACCCAAACCATCACATACCGAGTTTGTGTTTCTTGTTCCGCGTGTCGTGTTTCGGGTCCTTCAGTTCGGGCCGCGATTATAAACCGTGGCAGTAACCTGCAACTCCAAACCCGAAACGCGAATCTAAATAGCCATTCCTGCGAATCTAAACCCCACTCCCTGCACTCGCAAGCGCGCGACTGCGTACGCCGTGCTGGTGATGGCAAACAGCAGGTGCGATACGGTCATGAGCGGTGAACACCAGGCGGCCAGAAGAAAACCTGCGTACAGGGTGATGCGGGCAAATCGATAGTGCAGGGGCGTGCGCGGGTCCGGTTGGCCGTTTGATTGCCCTTTGTAGTGCAGCCATACCTGCCGAAGGCCGAAGAGCTCGAAATGATTCACCAGCATGGTGCTGATAACCACCAGCCCCCATCCCAGGAAAAAGAAGAATTGCAGCAGGCCTTTCCCTCCCTGGCTTGTCACCGACCACACAGTGCCCCCGATGGGTTGCCACAACCACATTACTAGCAATATTACCAGGGATCCCGACAATACCAGGTTGCTCCTTTCAGCAACCGGAGTAGTGAGCTATTAAGGCGGTTCAGAAGGCCGGGTTTGGAAACATAGCTGCAAAGCAGCGCACACACCAACAATAGCATGCTGTCGGCAACCAAAGCCGCACCTACGGAAGTGCGCGGCGCGCTGTCGATGGTATCTTTCACCAGCAGGTTTCCGGTAAAGGCGATGGCGTATAAGAAAACTGTCATGGAGAACAGGTACACCATTGTGCCGTAAGTCAGTAGTAGGAGCTTCTTCATATTGGTTCGTTTGGCAGGTGGCAGTTGACAGTGTCGAGAAACGAAGGCAAGATTAAGTCAACGCAAAAGCATAAAAATCAGCAGATGATTGAACAGGTGGCCATAATGTTACAGCAGTCCTTTATTTTGAGCGAGACCTGGTTTTGGTGAGGAAAATATTTTGTTATGAGCCTGCTCATCCAAACAGCCCTGCCGCTCATGAAGCAGGCCCGTTTACGCGAAAGGCCCTGTATTGCATTTCCCGGCAGATCAGAAAAATCGTAATTTATGCGAACTTCAGGTTTTGGTGAACCATGGCCTGGCGTTTAGCTTTCTTATTAACCCTTACTCTCTGGCTTACTGCTGCGCCCAGAATGGCAGCGCAGTTCAAGTTTGATAAAGCGGCCCTGCTCGACAACAACACCGGTCTTCCTTCAAACGATATCCGCGCCATCACCAAGAGCGAGGACGGATTTATGTGGATAGGAACCAACGAGGGCCTTTGCCGCTACGATGGCATCCAGTTTTATTATTACAAACCCGATGAGGGCAACCCGCACTCGATGTTCGCCAAAGACGTGAACGCCGTGCTGCGAGTGGGCAAAGAAGTATGGCTGGGCACTTCCATGGGCTTATCGGTACTGGATGTTTATACCGGCAATTTCCGCAACTACCAGTTCAGCAATAAAGGAAGAGCCGACTCGGTGTTCAAACGCCCGGGTATGGATGCCACGGCGCTCTGTAAGGATAAGGCGGGCGATATCTGGATCGGGACAAGACAATTTGGTGTATGCCGCTACGATCGCAAGAATGATGATTTCGTGTTTTATCCCTATAAAGCCCCAGACACCGCGCAGTTTGTGCCCGCAGGCGGCAATACCGTACTGAGTCTTGAATACTCGCGCACCAATGACTCCATCCTCTACGCCGGTACTATTGCGGGCCTGCTGGAGATCAACAAGTACACCGGCCGCGTCGACCGCTATTATTATACTAAAGACTTCGATTTGAATTACCGTCATGTGAACGCCTTCCGCCGGTTGTATTTTCATGATGACGGGTTGGTATATGCCGGTACCTGGCGCGCCGGCGCCAATGTTTTCAACCCAGCCGACAAATCGTTGCGGCCGCTGGTACCCGATCAGTTTTCTGAAGAAGTGGTGCAGTATGCGGTAAGCAGCATCGTACGCAAGAGTAAGGAAGAAATATGGTTCACCACTACCGGGGGACTGATATTATACAACAGCACCACAAGGCAGATCACCTGGCGCAAACAAAACGATTTGCTCGGTGGAGTATTCTACGGCGTTGAATTTGTTGACGAGAGCAACCGCACCTGGTGCACGCACATGAACGGTATCAGCATTTTTGACCCACTGATGCAGCAGTTCCGCAATGAATCATTTGCACACCTTTTCCAAAAGGGCAGATGGACGTTCTGCTTTGATATGGACTACGACAGCGCTACGAACACCATCGTCACCTGTCCGCGCTTCGGTGATGGATTATACCTCTATCATCGCGACAAGCAAAGCTGGAGCAGCATCCTGTATTCTCCCAACGGCGAGCAAACGCTCACCGTACGCGGCTTTGCGCAGGAGAGGCCGGGAGTATATACCATCTCTTCTGACGAGGGACTGTTTCGCATTTCCTTAAAGACAAAAAAACCCGAACCCCTGAAACTTGATTATCCTTTTCAATATAACCGTTTCGGTCCGGTGATATGGGACAAGAAAGGACGTCTGTGGTTATTGGCCGATATCGATGGAATGATCTGTTGGGAACCTAAGACCAATACTTTCAAATCTTATACTAGAGAGCTGGGGCTTACAAGACCTGGTGATGGGCGCGCGTAACGGCATCGTACTCGGTAACCCGCATGAATTAAGGAGAAACAGTGAACTGCCGAGACCATATCTCACCAACGTGATGGTGCGGCAGCAGCCTTACCACGGCGGCGTGCCGGTATTTGGCGAATCGCCTTTGAAATTGAAATACTGGCAAAACTTTTTCTCCTTTAGCTTTTCGGCGCAGTCGTATAGCCTGGGTAAAAAAACAAAATTCCGTTATCGCTTAGAGGGCTTTGATGACTGGCAGGAGACTACCGATCATTATTTCGCCAACTATACCAATGTGCCAGGCGGCAATTATGTGTTCCAGTTGCAGGCCGCGAACAATG
Organism: uncultured Chitinophagaceae bacterium; assembly: GCA_937958995.1. Classification (GTDB taxonomy): domain Bacteria; phylum Bacteroidota; class Bacteroidia; order Chitinophagales; family Chitinophagaceae; genus CALCIN01. The sequence continues at coordinate 261,618 of CALGAP010000005.1, read as the reverse complement.
AAGGCATATGGAACGAAGAAATTCTTTCCGTTCCCGTGTCTATCACCACTGCCTGGTGGACTACCACCTGGTTTTATGCATTGCTTGGCATGGCAGTGCTGGTGACCTCATGGTGGCTGTACAAACGCCGCATCAGGCAGATCAGGCAACAGGAACAGGTGCGCTCCGAATTCGAAAAGAAACTCGCGAATGTAGAGATGAGCGCATTGCGCGCACAAATGAATCCGCATTTCCTTTTCAACTCCCTGAACTCAATCGATAGCTATATCATCCGCAACGAATCGAAAAAAGCTTCTGAATACCTCAACAATTTCGCACGTTTGATAAGATTGATACTGCAGAATTCGCGTTCGAACTATATCAGCCTGAAAGATGAATTAGAGACGCTTGAGTTGTACCTGCAGATGGAATCATTGCGGTTTAAAGGAAGATTTGAATATGAAATAAATGTGCCGGAAGGACTTGATACCTCGTCCATCGACATACCGCCCATGCTTATTCAGACTTATGTGGAAAATGCCATCTGGCACGGACTGATGCACCAACAACGAGTAAGTGGCGGAAAGGTGAAGGTGAGCATACAGGAAAAAGACGGCATGCTGCTTTGTATTGTAGAAGACAATGGTATCGGAAGAAAAAAAGCGATGGAGCTGAAAGCAAAGAAATCGGGCATATCCCGCCGCTCAATGGGTATGACGATTACACAAGACAGGATGGAGATTATTAATAAACTTTACGACACACAAACCGCCGTAGAGATTACCGATCTCGAAGACGAGAGTGGTAATGCTGCAGGAACCCGGGTCGTTTTAACTATACCAGTATGATAAAAGCCGTTATTATAGACGATGATCAACACAGCATTGAAACGCTGAAATGGAAACTCGAAAACTATTGCGGTAACGTTGATGTGGTGGCTGCATTCGACAATTCATCGGAGGGCATAAAATATCTGAAGAGTCATTCGGCCGATATTCTTTTCCTCGATATCGAAATGCCTATGCTCAATGGGTTTGATGTGCTCGAAGAACTGGGCCGCGATTTACCCTTCGATATCATTTTCACCACTGCCTATGACAATTTCGGCATACAGGCGGTGAAGTTCAGCGCGCTCGATTACCTGCTGAAACCCGTTCAAAACAAGGACCTGAAAGAAGCTATCGACAAACACCTGAAAAAAGCAGGACAAAAAGCGCCCGCCGCTCAAATAGACGCGCTGCTAAACAATGTGCAGGCAGAGCGAAAGGGCAGGCCGGGTAAAATTGCGTTGGCTTCGAAGGAAAGTATCGAGTTTGTAGAACCTGGTGAAATCATCGTATGCGAATCTAACAGCAACTATACCACGATTTATTTATCTGACGGAAGAAAAAAAGTGATTTCAAAGACACTGAAAGATTTTGAGGAAATGCTTTCTCCCTTCCGTTTTTTCCGTACACACAACTCGCACTTAGTTAATCTTGACCATGTGCGCGAATTTATTCGTGGCGATGGGGGATATCTTGTCATGGAAAACAAGATGAAAGTGCCTGTTTCCAAAAACAAGAAAGAAAAACTGCTTGAAATGCTTTCTTAGCGCTCATAAAGCGGGGCTGTTTACTCAACGCGCGGCCTATCTTGATAATTTGCCGAACACCGGCTCGCTATTCTTTTGCATCTTCAAAGTATGATCGGGTCGGAAGTTATACGTACGCGCGACGGGAAGAAATTGTCCGTATCGGTTTACAAACCACAAGAAGATAATAATAGCGTGCTGGTGATCGGGCCTTCCCTTCATTGCACACAAGACACCTACCGCAGCCTGGCTAATTTTCTCTGCGATCATCATTACACCGTTATCACTTTCGACTATCGCGGCACCGGCGCTTCTGCCGGCAGAAGCCTGAGAAACGATGACTCCCGTTTGCATCAATGGGCCCGCCTCGACCTGGACGCTGTATTGCTGTTTGTCAAAAACAACCACCCTGAAAAAGAAATCATTTTCCTCGCTCATGGCATCAGCGGCGAGCTATCAGGACTGGCCGCTGCCAGCCAGTACATCAGCAAGATGGTGTTGATCAATTCGGCGCTTACCTGCTCGGCATTGTGGCCCCTGAAAGGAAGAATACGCAAGAGTATTATCAAGGTATTTGTGCCTGCCCTTCACTTTGTGTTTGGCTATTTTCCCCGTATCAAACCCCTCTCCATACCGCGTCTTCCCAGGGGCGTGATGAATGAATGGGTGAGCTGGTGCAATAGTAGCAATGGGGTATTCGAACTTTACAGCGACAACAATTACCGCAAGCTGCAGGTACCTATGCTGGCACTCAGTTTTTCTGACGATCCCCATTCGCCGCGCCGTGCGGTGGCCGCGTTGCTGGGCCATTTCACCAGTGCCCAGCTGACCTGGCAGCATACCGATCCGGGCGATCATGGCCTGGATAAAGTCGGGCATACCGGCTTCTTTCATGCACAGGTAAACAACGTGTTGTGAAATTATTTGCTAAGCTGGCTGCAGGAACGTGTGGTAAGTAGCAGTCCTAATGAACCCGATACAGTTCGTTCATAACCAGTTTTTTACTGTATCAGATTTTGTATTAAATTCAGTAAAATTACCATGGTATAAGAATTGCAAATTCTTATGCATCTCATCGCCCTCTGAGAGACCCTTTGAGCTGTAACAAGCTGACATAAAAAACCTATATTCATTACCATTAGCGCCGGCCTGATCCTTAATTATTTGATTCAATAACCAAGAATGGGAACCCGACCTGTAAAAATTCGCCTGAATAAGTATGCCAACTAAAGCCGTCAATCAATCCAAACCAGCAGAAAAGAAATCTGTGGAGAAAGGTCCGCGTAAAAAAACGCGGCGAGTAGAAGATATGAGTGCCCAATTGAAACAACAGAAGGATTTTGTAGAAACTATCCTCAACGCATCCGTAGATCTGATAGCAGTGTACGATATGGAGACTCGCCTTATCACTATGAACAGGCAGTATGAGCAGGCTTATGGCATCAGCAAAGGAGAATGGATTGGCAAGACCTTCCTCGAAATATATCCTGACGGCAAGGATTCGCAGGCTTACAGGGACCTGCTGGATGCTTTGAGTGGCGAACTGGTGCACAATTTTTCCTTTCATTCTGCCCTCCCTAAAAAATACTATGAAAATTTTGTGATCCCCCTACGATATGAAGATGGCGAGGTGTACGCGGCGCTCGTCATGTCGCATGATAATACCAACATTATCGAAGCCGCTGAAGAGATAAGAGCGGCCAACTCTGAGTTGAAACTGCTCAACGAACAATTACAGCGCAGTGAAGAACGCTATGCCAGCATGATCAACGAGGTGGAAGACTATGCCATTATCATGATGGACAGCCGGGGCATCATTAATCACTGGAACAAAGGTGCGGAAAAAATCAAAGGTTATACTTCAGAGGAAATTTTAGGCAAACACTTCAGTATATTTTATACGGCGGAGGATATGGAAAAAGATATGCCGCAAAAAATGCTTGAAGTGGCTATCAAAGAAGGTAAAGCGGCTTTTGAAGGTTGGCGTGTGCGTAAGGATGGCTCCATATTCTGGGGTGCCATTGTGATCACTGCCTTGCATGGTCCCGATAACAATGTGATCGGCTTTTCGAAAGTTACCCGCGACCTTACCGAGAGAAAAATGAGTGAAGACAAACTGCAAATGTTTGCAGAAGAGTTATTGCAGAAAAACAAAGAGCTGGAGCGAAGCAACAGCGAGCTCACCTCATTCAGCTACGTAGCCAGTCACGACCTGCAGGAGCCGCTGCGCAAGATACAAGGTTTCGGCAACCTGATACTGAATTCAGAAGTATCGAACCTGAGCGATACGGGCAGGGACTATTTCAACCGAATGATCAAGGCGGCCAACCGCATGCAGGCGCTGATAGATTCGCTCCTGGAGTTTTCGCGCACCAACACGGAGATAAAGAATTTTGAAGCTGCTGACTTAAATGAGCTGGTCGATGAAGTGAAGAGAGATCTGAGGGAGCTGATTGAATCGAGTGGCGCTACCATTATATGCCAGCCACTGCCCATCGTGTCTGTTATACCATTCCAGTTTCGCCAGCTAATGGCAAACCTCATCGGCAATTCGATCAAGTATGCCAGGAAAGACGTGCCGCCCGTTATTGAAATTTTCTCTCAATTTATCGAGACAAAAGATCTTCCTGAGCATTATGCTGCAAGCGCTTCAAATGGCCCGGCTAGTTATTATCGCCTTACGGTACAAGACAACGGCATAGGCTTTGAGGAGGAATATGCCGAGAAAATTTTCGAGTTGTTTCAGCGGTTGCACGGCAAGAATGAATATACAGGCTCCGGAATCGGTCTCGCTATTTGCAAGAGAATCGCGGAAAATCACGGCGGCTGGATACGCGCAGAAAGCGAGCCAGGTGTTGGCTCATCTTTTCATGTGTATTTGCCCGTAAAGGAAAATATAAAAGCCTAAAACATCACTTTCGCATAGCAACCGGGTTTCAGATTTGTTTGACAATCCCGAAACCCGGCACTTGCATCAAGTATATGTTACGCATTCTTTGAGTTCGCGCTCGGTGTAGGCAAGACCGTATTGCTGCAGCACGTCATCGGGCACGCCGTTCCATTTATTGGGTTTATTGCCCTGGTAACCAATATCGGCCACGCCGATCGGAGAGGTATAGAAACCGCTGGCGGTGAGGTTGCGCATCAGGTTGAAGAAGGCAACACCCTGCGCCATCTCGGGTTTCGCTTTTTCAGGATATGCAATCTGGTCAATAATTTCAAGGCGTTCTGTTTCAGTACAGTCCTTAAATGATTTTCCCTTTTGTTTCAGCGTGGTTACTTCCAGCCAGCGCAAACCGCCGCGCATGGGTACCTGCAGTTCGGGTTTGTCTTTCACGATAAATTCGATGAAATCGGGCACACCCGCGTCGCTGGCACTGCCGCTCACTTCATCGCGCGGAATGATAATATCGCCGAGAATGGTGATAAGCGCCATTTCGTCGGGCGTGAAAAATGTTTCGGCGATCAGTTTGTTGTAACGCGCCACTTCATCGGGGTGACGGTCGATCGTGATTTTACCTTTATCATCTTTTGACTGTACACCTGCCTGCTTATCGCCGGCATCTTTGCATGATTCCAGCAAAACGCCGGTTGCCAGTGCGCCTACAGCTATTGTTTTGAGTGATTGTCTTCTATCCATGTTGCAGTGTTTAATGGTTTAGAGATTGCGCTTTTTCATTTCATCAACAATATATTCTGATGTGCGCATCGAAAGCGCCAGGATAGTCCAGGTAATGTTTTTGTCGGCCTGCGACACAAAGGGACCGCCATCTACGCAGAACAGGTTTTTGCATTCATGCGACTGGCACCATTTGTTCAATGCCGAACGACGGGGATCATTACCCATACGCACGGTGCCTGCTTCGTGAATGATCCTTCCCGGAGCGGCCAGTCCCCAGTTGTTGTGGGGACCATCTTTATCTCCATAAGTAATGATTGCGCCCATGGCAGTAAGAATTTCCTTGAAGGTTTCCTTCATGTGTTTCGCCTGCTTGATTTCATAGTCGCTGTGCTTTACGTGAAATCTCAAGACAGGAATACCGTATTTGTCCACTGCGTTGGGGTCAATTTCGCAGTAATTGGTTTCTACCGCAATCATTTCACCACGACCAGCCATACCAACACCCGCGCCATAGAAGTAGCGATAATCTTCTTTCAATGATTTACCATAGCCACCCGCTTCTTTTTTCACACCGTTTACGGGAAATCTTCCGTTCAGGCTTTCTATGCCGCCGCCAAATCCGTACGAAGGCATGCCCATGCCGCCCCAGTATTCAATATGATAACCGCGGGGGAAATCCAGTTTTTTATCGGCGGCCCACCAGGGAGAATAGATATGCGCGCCACCCACACCATCTTCGTTATACCGCTTGCGGCCGAAGAGCTGAGGAAGAATGCCGCCCATATCCGCGCCGGTTGAGTCGTGCAGGTATTTGCCTACTACGCCGCTGCCGTTGGCAAGACCGTTGGGATAACGAGCCGATTTGGAGTTGAGCAATATCCTCGCCGATTCGCAGGCACTGGCCGCCAGTATCACCACGCGTCCCATCACCTGGTATTCCTGTAAATCTTCTTTGTTTACGTACGAAACACCTGTGGCCAGTCCTTCATTATTGGTCAGCACCTCGCGTGCCATGGCATTCACTATTACATCAAGGTTTTTGGTATTGGCTGCCGGCCTTATTAATACAGATGACGAAGAGAAATCGGCATAAGCCACGCTGCACGCGCGGTTACACTGACCGCAGTAGATACACTCGCCGCGCTCTTCATTGATCGGTTTTGTGAGAATTGACAACCGTGAAGGTATAACGGGCACGCCTACCTTCTGGGCGCCTTTTTTGATAAACAGTTCGTGCAGTCGTGGCCTGGGAGGCGGCAGGAAAATTCCGTCGGGGTCATTTTCCAGCCCTTCGTTACTTCCAAAAACTCCCACCAGCCTGTCGAGTTTATCGTAATAAGGTTTTATATCTTCATAACCGATTGGCCAGTCATCACCGAGACCATCGATGCTGCGTCTTTTAAAATCTTTGGGACCGAAACGAAGAGAGATTCTTCCCCAGTGATTGGTTCTGCCGCCGAGCATGCGCGCACGAAACCAATCCCATTTGGTACCGCTGATATGTGTGTAGGGTTCGCCATCGATATCCCATCCACAGTAGCAGGCATCGAAGTCGCCAAAAGGACGGAACTTGGTGCTTGCACCACGACGTGGCGATTCCCAGGGATTTTTAAATTGAGTTACGTTTGTACGCGGATCATAAGTAGGGCCGGCTTCGATGATGCAAACGCTCAGGCCGGCATTAGCGAGCACATAAGCTGCCATGCCGCCGCCAGCGCCAGAGCCTACGATAACCGCATCATATTGTTTGGCATTTTTCTTAACCTGGAGTGATCCCATAGTGAGGATTGGTTTTTAAAGTTTGTATTGGCAGTCGTAAAAATATGGAAATATGAATTGCATATGTTTATACTCAGAAAATTTATTCTTTTTTTACTCACGTTTAGCATTGTTGAGCAGAACACGCTGGCGCAAAACAAACGATTGCGCGAACATGGCGTAATGATCGGCGTAATGTCGCCCGGACCAAAGAATGATATCACCGATGTGAAAGGCGTACGCGTTGGTCATGTAACGCTCATCAGTGGGAACAACATACGCACGGGCGTCACGGCGATATTACCACATGGAGCAAATATATTTCGTGAAAAAGTGCCTGCGGCGATTTTCAACGGAAACGGTTTCGGTAAACTGGCCGGCAGCACGCAGGTGCAGGAACTGGGTAATATTGAAACACCCATCATTCTCACCAATACACTCAGCGTGCCTGTGGCCATGGATGCCGTGACCAGTTACATTCTGCAGTTACCAGGCAATAGCGATGTACAATCGGTAAATGCAGTGGTAGGCGAAACGAATGATGGCTGGCTGAATGATATTCGTGGCAAGCACGTCACTCGCGAACATGTGCTGGAAGCAATCCGCAAAGCCGATACCAGCAGGGTAGAAGAAGGCAATGTAGGTGCGGGCACCGGAACGATCTGTTTTGGATATAAAGGCGGCATTGGTTCTGCCAGTCGCAAGCTGCCCGAAAGTGTAGGCGGCTACACCGTAGGCGTGCTGGTGCAAACCAATTTTGGTGGCGTACTGCAGATAGATGGTGTGCAGGCAGGAAAAGAATTGAAAAAATATTACCTCAGCGATCAGCTCAATGATAATGCTGATGGAAGCTGCATGATAGTGGTAGCCACCGACGCACCCGTTGATGCGCGCAACCTGGAAAGGATTGCCAAACGGGCCATGTTAGGACTGGCGCGCACCGGCGGCATTGCCAGCAATGGCAGCGGCGATTACGTGATAGCTTTTTCCACCGACACCGCCTTGCGCATACCGCATAACAGTCCGCCATTGCTTCAAACAAAAGTGCTGAGCAATGATGCGGTCACCCCTTTGTTCCTGGCAGTCATAGAAGCAACTGAGGAGGCCATTTTGAACTCGCTTTTTATGGCCAAACCCTTGGAGGGCAGGGAAGGACACCGTGTGGAAGCCCTGCCTGTGGATAAACTGCTGGAGCGGCTGAAAAGGCCTCGGTAAATTTCTATACTACTGAAAAACATGTATTTAGGCGTAAACTAACCTCTCAGTCATAGCGGGAATGGTCAACAATTGCGCAATTTTCTTTTTTCGGAATCGTTTATATGGGTGTTCAATCCAACCCTATGAACCCATATATTCAAAACAATACCGATTACCTCGCAGAAAAATTCATGATACTGGAGTATCATGTTGCACACGCCAGTAAGATCGCCCTTCTCAAAATTCAGAGCTGGAAATTTGCCATGAAGACGCCCGAAGTGGGTTCGCGCTACCAGAAGGCGGCCGAAGATATGGTACGCCAGTCTTTGCTGCACTACGTGCCCGCCTCGCATGTGCTGAGTGAAGAGGGATTCTACTTCCGTCCCGTGTACAACTAATATCTCGGATGGTAATGATCACCCATCCGCGCAATCCTGTAATCCGCGCTGAATCCGCGATCTTCTATTCATGATCGGGCCTGGTATCGCTTTTGCTGCAAAGCTCCCAAACATCCCATCATGAAAAGCAGAGCCAGTATCAAAAGCCACCCGCTGCATCCCATCCTGATTGCGTTTCCTATAGCATTTTTTACCGGCACCATCGTGTTCGATATACTCTCGCTCATTTTTGATGACGTGGTGTTTTGGGTAACGGCTTACTATATGCAAATCGCGGGCATTGTGGGCGCGGTACTGGCAGCCATACCCGGGTTGATCGATTTTATCTATACCGTACCTCCCGGGAGTAGTGGTAAGAAAAGAGCTGCGCAACATGGCCTGCTTAACAGCACAGTATTAGTACTCTTTATCATCGCCGTTTTATTGAAACGCAATCCCGGCGAACTGCCCGTGTTGGTAATGTTGCTGGAAATAGTTGCCATATCCCTGATGTCCATCGCAGGCTGGATGGGCGGCACGCTGGTATATCGCAACCAGATAGGCGTTGATCCCCGCTATGCCCATGCAGGCAAATGGAAAGAATTGTATATCGATAGTGAAGCAGGTGAAGTAGAGGTGGCAGACATTGACGAGCTAAAAGAAAACCAGATGAAACTCGTGCATATCCGGGGCAAACGAATCGTGATAGCGAAAACAGATAGTGGTCATGTGGCATTCGACGACCGCTGCCCGCATCGCGGCGGCTCACTGGCTGGTGGCGCCATGATGTGCGGCACAGTGCAATGTCCCTGGCACGGCTCGCAGTTCAATGTGAACACCGGTATCGTGAAAGCCGGTCCTGCCAAAGAAAAGATCAATACCTACACAGTATTGGAGGAGCGCAGTAAGGTGATACTCGTTCTCTGACATATAGCTCCCGTCTTTATGCAACAAGACTTGTTGCATAAATTTTTCCCCGGTGGTATAGCTGTTTCATTATATTTACCCCTACAAAAAATCAAACAACGATGAACCGCTACATCACTGCAATGATGTTCGTATTGCTGGCCGCTGCTTGCCAGGATAGCGAAACTGCCAAAGATGATTCTACTGCTGCTGACAGTTCAACCAACAAATTACCGACGCCTATAGCCGAACCATTGGTAACACATATTTATACAGCCGACCCATCGGCACATGTTTTCAATGGTAAAATCTATATCTATCCTTCACACGATATAGAAGCGGGTGTTCCGGAAAATGACAAGGGCGACCATTTTGATATGCGCGATTACCATGTGTTGTCGATGGACAGCATTGGTGGCGAAGTGAAAGATAATGGCGTAGCCCTCGACATTAAAGACGTGCCCTGGGCCGGCAGGCAAATGTGGGCGCCCGATGCAGCTTATGCTAATGGAAAATATTACCTGTATTTCCCCGTAAAAGATAAGCAGGACATTTTCCGCATTGGCGTAGCCGTGAGTGAATCACCCACCGGTCCGTTTAAAGCGGAACCCGAGCCCATTAAGGGAAGCTATAGCATCGACCCCGCCGTGTTTAAAGACGATGATGGCTCGCACTATATGTATTTCGGAGGAATTTGGGGCGGTCAGTTGCAACGCTGGCAAACTGGCCAATACGATTCAACCGCCGCCGAAGAGCGCAGCGGCGATACACCGGCCATTGGCCCGCGCGTAGCCAAACTGGCTGGCAATATGCTGCAGTTTGCAGAGCCGGTAAGAGAAGTCCAGATCGTGGATAAAGACGGCAAGCCCATTGCCGCCAAAGACCATGAGCGTCGCTTTTTTGAAGCTGCCTGGATGCATAAATACAATGGTAAATACTATTTATCCTATTCCACCGGCGACACTCATTTCATTTGCTATGCCATTGGCGATAATCCTTACGGCCCCTTCACCTACCAGGGCGTGATATTGCAACCCGTTGTGGGCTGGACAAACCACCACAGCATTGTTGAGATCAATGGTAAATGGTACCTGTTTTATCACGACAGCATTTTGTCAGGTGGCAAAACACATTTGCGCAGCGTAAAAGTGACCGAGTTGAAGTATAACCCTGACGGTACAATTCAGACCATCAATCCTCACAAATAAGACTTATTAGCGCGAGGCTATGGATTCAACCCTGGCCTCGCCTTTTATGGCTACCAGGGTGATAGCGGGAACTATCACCTTTTTCATTGCTATACTTTTTTTGAATAAATGTTGGGCAAAAATGGCAATGAAAAACGCCCGCGACAAGCACGGGCGCTATGAAAATCGGTATTTATTGTTTGAATTGAAAGAAGCAGGTTATTTGGTTCGGCTTACCGTTCCGCCTTTGCGGCTGTCGACGGTTACAGTATATTTTCCACCGCCCTGCACAATCCAGCGCACTTTTACGGCGCTAAGTCCCGGGATGTTAGCTACTTCCACAGTTTCAGGATTGTTCTTTTGTTCGCGGGTAATGCCCATATCATCATTTTCCACCACCATGCCGGCAACCACCTTTGCTCCGCTGAGCGTGATATAGTCGGGGCGCTCAATCTTAAACTTCAAATCCTGGCTGCTGTGTGTAGGCATCAATCGCTGGTTGGCCACCACGGCGGTCACCTCTTTTAAGCCGCCACCCAGGTCTTTTTCGATAATGGTATCAATCACCAGTTTGGGAGTGTGGTACGCATGATAAATGGTGAACGACATGTTGCGGTGTGCATCGCTTTCGAGCAGGAAACCCGGGTGTGCGCGGCCGAAGTTTTTCTTGAAACCACCTATCTCAATTTTTCCGTATTGCGGATGATCATATTCATGCCAGTCAATCCAGGCATCATTAAACAACAGAAAACGGTCAAACTCAAACGAAGCATCATCGCGCGGGCTGCGGGTGGCTTCTTTCTGGAACATCTGAAACGGCGTCCACAATTCATTTGAGTAGGTGAAAATGCCGCGGCCGCCATAGAACCAGTCCAGCTCGCCGCCGTACACAGAATAAAGATCTTTATACACCACCAGGTATTTGTAGCCGGGTATCAGCTGCTCACCTTTTTTACCAATTGCATCGTATACTTCCAGGTCCTGCGCATTGTAAGTGCCCACGTCTTCCTGCGCACCGGGCCCGCGCAAAATCTGTCCGCCCGCATTATGATAACTCTGTGCCGCAGCAATGTTAGGATGCTTCATCACAAAGTTCATGACGTTGCGGTTTTCAGGAAGTGAGAAGGGATATTTATACGCACCGCTCTGGATATAATTGGGCTGCCAGCTCCATCCCCAGTCGCGGTTGGGATCGTATTCGAAGGTATAACCATCTTCATTCACCAGGCCGTCGCCATCGTTGTCTATTCCTTCAAGACCCAATATTTCATAATCGCCTTTTTCTTCTGGTCCCACAATAATCATCTTACGCGGATCGACGGGGTCAACCTTATACCTGCCATTGGGATTTTTGCGGCGCATATACACGATATGACCATCACCATCGAGATCATCATATCCGTCTTCATCTACCAGTCCATCACGATCATTGTCTATCGGAATCAGGCCCGAGCGCGGCGAACTGGCGGTATTGGGTGCGTGAAAATAGTTGTCGCGGGCATCGGGATTAATAGTAGGGATGATGTAAAAAACTTTTTCCTCGAGCAACTCCTGTACAAACCTCGAGTCGGCAAACGATTCGGTAAGATACCAGGCGGTATATAAGGCAAACTCGGCGCCCTGCACCTCATTACTATGAATGTTGCCGTCTATATACATGCCCGGCTTTTTATCGGGCGAGCCTTTTTTGAAATCAGTAATGGTGAGCACCCACATGTCGCGGCCCTGGTATGACTTACCGATACTTTCCATCTTACAGAGATTGGGATGTGCGGCCGCAATCTTCTTGCATATTTCAGTGAGGCCCGCATAATCGTAATACCTGTTCCAGCTGACATTCACCTTGGGATGCGAGGGACTGCCCGCTGCCTTGAATATCTGCTCTGCTGTTTGCGCATGAGCGCCTGCGGCGAAAAGCAGGGAGAAAATGTAAATGCAATTTTTTATATAGCGATTCATTGTTTGAAAATTTGTCATTACAAATTGATGTCGATCGTCTTGTTGCCGGTAGTGGGACTGCCCGCTTCAATCGTTAGTTTTCCGCTTCCCTTGATCAGCCATGAAAGCTGCGCGGCGCCACGCGGTTCGAGTGAGTTGAGCACCTGGTTTTTCTTACCGCTGATTATGGTTTGGCTGCCGATGTTGTTTACTCTTACGGCCACGCGTTTTACCCAATAACTTCTTTCACCCAGCTTAGTATGCGAGCCGATATTGCCTTTATTGATCACGTCGAGCGTAATACGTGTAAGACCATTTCCCAGTTTTTCTGTTCTCACATTCACAATATCAAGCGAAGGCTGATAAGACGCCAGTTTCACCAAAAATTCACTGTGTTTCTTAACAAGATCAGGAATCAATGTATAAGGAGGGTTGGTAAGCACAAAAGGATGCACGCCGCCTACTTCCACTTTTTGATTGGGAAAATCGGGGTGTTGCACGGTTTTCCAGGGTGTGAATGTATTGGTGATGCCCTGCTGTTCTGCCCAGCGCAGGTAATTGGCGGCAGGGTCATCTACTGAAAATGGTTTTTGATTTTTGGCCGAATCGGGCTTTGCTTTGGGCACCCACCATCCGGGTGTGCTGAAACTATAACGGCCATAATGGTAGTAGACCCATTCCCACACACTGCCGCCTGTAGTATTTGACCGCGGTGCGTCTTTCAGTCCCGTGGTTTTGTTGTACAGCTCTGAAACCATTTTGTTGATGTTTACATCGGGTTCCAGCCAACCGGAGACAATGCGCTGGTTGGCAGCCTGCGGGTTAAAGGTGACCGGTGAGGAGAGGTTGTTGTTGCTGCCAAAACTCACTACTGCATATACGTTAAACAACTCGTAAAGAACATCCAACAGCGCGCGGTTTTCATTTTCCGATACAGGAAATTCGCCGGCGCCGGGAGTGAAGGAGGGGTGTTTGTAGGTAAAATTTTTATTGAAGATCACACCGCCTTCTCCGTCTTCATTAAACTTACCGTCTTTATCGTTGTCGCGGCCTTCGGTAAACAAAAGGTATTTCCCGATTTCACCTTTGCTTGCATCAGCTTTTATTAGCACACGCGGATCATCGGGATGCTCCCTGTACATGCCTACGGGTGATTCAACGCGCATCCAGGTGATCTTTCCGTCGCCGTCAAGATCATCGTAGCCATCTTCATTCATTTTGCCATCACGGTCGTCATCGGTAGTGGTGGCATTGCCGAGGCGTTCGTACTGCAGCGAAGCAAAGTATTGCTCCATAGCATCGGGGCTAAGATTGGGAAAAATGTAGAAGGTGGTGTTGTTGAGCAGCGCCTTGATGCTGTCGCTATTGCTGGCCTGCATCAGGCTTTCTGCAAAACCGATGGCGAGTTCGGTGCCCAAGAGATGACTTCCTTCCACTCCGCCAAGAATGGCGATGGCAGGTTGTTTGTCGGCATTGGCACCACCCACGGTGATCATCCAGATGTCTTTACCGCCTGCTGTTTTAGTGAGCGATTTTGTTTTGATCCAGTTCGGATAATTTTTTGCCAGTGTTGCAATGCGTGCGCTCTGCTGGCTGAAGTTGCTGTAACTGGTTTGGGCTTTGAGGCCAGGTGAGAATCCCAGCATGACTAAGAGAAAGCCAAGGTAACTTTTTCTCATGCAGTAGTAATTTTTGATGGTTAAATGTAATGATAAATACCACAAACAGGGTATTCCGGCTCGTTGATTAATTGCAGAATTTTAAACTAACTCAATTTTATAACCATGGACCTGTTCCTTCATGCACGCGGGCGGCGTGCAAAATGGCTGCTGATTCCTTTGCTGATTGTTCTTCTCACCTCCTGCTACTCCGTAAGAATCGTCAACAAAGATGGCGTGCCCGAGCCGGACCCGCTCAATCAGTCGGGCAATTTTTACAAAGGTTTGAAAGTACATACCCTCGACACCACTATTAAGCTGAAGCTGGCTGAGGGCGAATTTCATCTGATAGAACGTTGTGCTTCGGGCGGCTTCTTTTCATTTGAATACCGCGTCAACCTGGGCGGCGTGTTATTAAGCGCGGTTACGCTGGGAAAACTGCGCCGGGTGAAGATAAAATATGTATGCTTAAAAGAACAAAACTGATTTATGGCTACCACCACCAAACACGAAATAGGCAAGTGGGACACGTTTCATAGTAATGGTCCTTTCGATACGAAGGTCTTATATAAAACTTCTCTTGCCGGCAAGGGCAATATGCCTTCGTGGCTCGACCGCTACAATGATGCCGTTGCGGAGATTCAGCGATTGTTGAAAGAAGCGCTCGACCACCAGGAAGGTTTCAGGGCCTACGGCTCGGCGTGGAGCATGAATCATATCGCCCATCACAATGACAATATGCATTTCAATGCGGAGATGAATTTGAAAAAGGCTATCCTGGATGATGAAATGCACCCAGACTCCGCTTTCCAACGCGAGAATTTGTTTTTTGTACAATGTGGTAATACTATCAAGGAACTGCACAAGTTTCTATTTGATCATGGCAAGGCTCTTAAAGCCAGCGGAGCAAGTAACGGACAGACAATTGCAGGTTGCATTTCTACCGGCGTACATGGCTCTGCCATTGATGTCGGCTCGGTACAGGATTATGTGGTAGGACTCAATCTCATCATTGGTCCCGACGCCAACGACATCGTTTATCTTGAGCGTGCCTCTGAACCCGCACTCAATGATGTGTTTGCCGATCGCATTAAGGCACGCGTAATTCGCGACGATGATTTGTTCAATGCGGCGCTGGTAGGACTTGGAGCCTTTGGATTTATTCACGGCGTGTTGATAGAAGGTGAGGATCGTTATTTGTTGAAAAGATATGTAAGAAAAATACCAAAGGAGCTGGCGCTGGAGCTGGCTGAGACCATGGATTTTGCCAATTCTGCCTTCGTCATTCCCAGCGAGACAGACGCCAACGGCAAGGGGCTTCGGCCATTTCACTATAAAATATTCATCAATCCTTACCGCAATGATCCGGAATACGTGGTAGAGGCCATTTACAAAAAACCTTATCAACCCGATTATCCCGACCCGGTGCCGCGCATGAAGACAGCGATTTACCGCGACCTGATAGTATTGTTTACAAAGATTGCAGAGAAATACAAGAACAGCATACCAAAGCTGATCAGGCTACTGCAAAACTCCGTTTTACCGCCACCCGATTTAGATGCCACCGGCACCTTAGGCGAAATATTCTGGGATGCCGGCTACCAGGGACCCGCATATGCCTGCGCAGTAGGAATTGATCACAAAGATTCTCCCAGGGCTTTAGCCATACTGACCAAACTGGCCCGCGAAGAAGGTCCCATCCCCGGCATATATGCCATGCGCTTTGTGAAGCAATCACGCGCTACGCTGGCATTCACCAAATTTCGGGTTAACTGCATGTTGGAGATCGACGGACTAATATGGAAGCCGAAAAAAAACAACATGATTTCACTGGAGAAATTCTGTACGCGCACCATTGAGCTGCTGCTGCAGAATAATATTCCATTTACCATTCACTGGGGTAAAAATGCCGATTGGAAATTCCCCGGTTTGGTAGCGCACATGTATGGTGTGAAGGCCGGTGAATGGATGCACCAGCGCCGGAAATTGCTAAGCAAGGAGCAGGCGAAACTGTTTTCCAATGGATTTTTGTACGAGGTGAATTTGGCGGAGGCAGTGGTGTAAATATCCTTACCCAAACAAATCGCTACTCAAATACCGGTCTCCTCTGTCGCACGCGATAAACACGATTACACCCTTGTCAATTTCCTGCGCCAGCCTGATGGCGGCCGAAGCGGCGCCACCACTGCTCATGCCCGCAAACACGCCTTCCACGTTGGCCAGTTTGCGCGCCATTTGCGTGGCCTCTTCCTGCGACACGTCGATGATGCGGTCAACGCGCTCGGGTTCGAAAATTTTAGGTAAATATTCTTTCGGCCAGCGACGGATACCGGGAATAGATGAATCTTCGGTGGGCTGACAACCGACAATCTGTATAGCAGGATTTTTTTCTTTCAGGTACCTCGATACGCCCATGATGGTGCCCGTAGTACCCATCGAACTCACAAAATGGGTAATTGTTTGCCGGGTATCGTTCCAGATCTCGGGACCGGTGGTTTTGTAGTGTGCCAAGTAATTATCAGGATTGGCAAACTGGTTCAGGATATAATATTCACCGGTGGCGGCTTTCTCCTCGGCGTAGTCGCGGCAGATTTCGATGCTGTCGAGCAAAGTCACCTTTGCGCCAAAGGCTTCCATGGTAAGCGTGCGCTCGCGCGTGGACGAGGAGGGCATTACCAGCTCAATTTCCAGGTCGTACAGTCGCGCAATCATAGCCAGCGCAATGCCGGTATTGCCGCTGGTGGCTTCAATAAGCCTGGTGCCGGGTTTGATATCGCCGCGCTCAAGGGCAGAGCGGATCATATTCAATGCAGGCCTGTCTTTCACACTGCCGCCGGGATTGTTACCCTCCAGCTTTGCATACATCTTTACGTTTGGATTGGGATTCAGCTTCCTGATCTCTACCAATGGCGTATTGCCAACCAGATCTATAATTCCTGCCATAACTGCTAAACATTGTTTTGTTTCACAACATCTACTAATGCTCTGTGGTAAACGGTAGAGTAGGGCGGCACGCTCTTCGTGAGCCATACATTACCGCCGATAGTGCTGTGATGGCCAATCACTGTTTCACCACCCAATATGGTAGCCCCTGAATAAATAATGACATGATCTTCTACCGTCGGATGTCTTTTTATAAAAGCCATATCCTTATCCACACTCAGCGCGCCGAGTGTTACGCCCTGGTACAGTTTCACGTGGTTGCCGATAATGGTGGTTTCGCCGATCACTATGCCAGTACCATGATCGATGAAGAAATGCTCCCCGATTTCTGCGGCGGGATGAATATCGATGCCCGTCTGCGAATGTGCGTATTCAGTAATGATGCGCGGCAGCAACGGGGTTTCCAGGTCGAGTAATGCATGCGCAATGCGGTAAAAGCTGATAGCAAAAAAACCGGGATACGCTCGTATTACCTCGAAACGATTATGCGCGGCAGGGTCACCCGTCACAATAGCATCAATGTCTGTATTGAGCACGCGATACAACTCGGGAATCATTTCAAAGAATGTACTGGCTTTTTCTGCATTATCATCATCGCAACAAGCCTTGGTAGCATTCAATAGATCCACCAACTCATGTTCCAATTGTTTGAATGCCTTTTCTATTTCCGCAGGGGACGAGAATTTTGTTTCAGATCTCTCGGGATATAAAAGGCGAATAAGGTTTAATGCCCAGTTAGCGATCGCCTGGTTGGGCGGCACCACTTCTGTCTGTTGCTGAGCGTTAAAAATCTGCTTGTAAAATTCCGGGCTCATGTTGATTGTTAACGTTTACCGCTAAATTACCACTAATTGTAACAGGTATCTTGTCAAATGCTTCTTTTACAACTCTCTTCACAAATTCTATCGGTATGGTAGAGTAATAGGTTAAAAACTAACAATTGTTATCTTTGCCGGGCTAAGTGATTAGCATTTAAAACAAGCTTATATGAATAAAAAGGAAGTTGTTATAGTTTCGGCAGTCAGAACGCCCATGGGCAGTTTTGGTGGTGCTTTAAAAGATTTGTCGGCTACAAAGCTGGGCGCTATCGCTATAAAAGGCGCTTTGCAGAAGTCAGGCGTTCAACCCGAACAGGTACAGGATGTGTTGATGGGCTGCGTGATCCAGGCTAACCTGGGACAGGCGCCTGCGCGACAAGCCGCTCGCTTCGCGGGCCTGCCCGATTCAGTGAATTGTACCACCGTCAACAAGGTGTGCGCCAGCGGCATGAAGGCCATTGCGCTGGCTGCTCAGAGTATTGCCCTCGGCGATGCCGATATAGTGGTGGCAGGCGGTATGGAAAGCATGAGCAATGTTCCTTTTTATGTTGAAAACCTCCGCTGGGGAAATAAATATGGCAATACCACCCTGATCGACGGTCTCGCGAAAGATGGCCTTACCGACGTGTACGACGGCCAGGCTATGGGCAACGCCGCAGAACTCTGCGCCCGCGAATGTGGCATCAGCCGCGAAGAACAGGATGCGTTTGCCATCGAAAGCTACAAGCGCTCGCAGGCTGCCTGGGAAAGCGGACGCTTTGCAGCCGAAGTAGTGCCCGTAGAAATACCTTCCAAAAAAGGTGACCCCGTTGTGGTAGCCAAAGACGAAGAACCCTGGAATGTAAAATTTGATAAGATCCCCTCGTTGAGACCCGCCTTCCAGAAAGATGGCACTGTGACGGCGGCCAATGCCAGCACTATGAACGATGGCGCCGCTGCGCTGGTGCTGATGAGCGCTGAAAAGGCAAAGGAACTGGGACTGAAACCCATCGCCCGCATTGCTTCTTATGCGGACGCGGAACAGGCCCCGGAGTGGTTTACCACCACGCCCTCACTGGCCGTGCCCAGGGCCGTGCAGAAAGCGGGATTAACCATGAATGATATCGATTTCTGGGAGCTGAACGAAGCTTTTGCCGTAGTAGGCATCGAAAATACAAAACGCATGAAACTCGATCCCGCTAAGGTAAATGTGCATGGCGGTGCGGTTTCACTGGGTCACCCGCTGGGTGCCAGCGGCGCCCGCATCATCGTTACCCTGATAAATGTGTTGAAAGCCAACCAGGGCAAATACGGCGCTGCGGGTATCTGTAATGGTGGTGGTGGCGCCAGCGCCATGGTGATTGAACTTCTTTAACCATTAACATTTAAAATACCTCCAGCCAATAAATGACAAGGCCTCGGCTAATGCCGGGGCTTTTTTCATTTACCCCGGTGGCACGATTTTTTTGTATTAAGAGAAAAACAAATTATTATGAAAATGAATAGCCTCAGCAATTTGCTTGCACATGAAATAGTCGATCTGTATTCGGCCGAAGAACAAATTATAGACGCTCTTCCGCAAATGATCGAAAAAGCCCAAAACCAGGAATTGAAGAAAGCTCTGGAAGAACACTTAAGGGTGACTGAAAAACAAAAAAAACGCCTGGAGAAGGTACATAAACTGATTCAGCAGCAGGATGACTCTGACGAGGAGCTGGGTGATACAGAATGTAAGGGAATGAAAGGCCTGATTGAAGAAGGTCAGAAAGCGATGAAAGAAGATATGGAGCCCGAAGTGATGGACGCCGCTATTATTGCCAGCGCCCAGAAAATTGAGCATTATGAAATCTCTGGTTATGGCACAGCACGCGCATTTGCCCGCGAACTGGGTATGAGTGAAGTGGAAAAACTGCTTTCTCAAACACTCGATGAAGAATACGAAGCTGATGACCTGCTCACCACACTGGCGGTAGGTAAAGAAGATATCAGCGTGAAAAAACTGCCCGCCAGCAGAAGCAATAGTCGAAGCAAAGCAAGCGCAAGCCGCTCAACCAGCCGCGCTTCTTCCAACGGCACTACCAAACGTAGCAGCGGAGCACGTAAATCACGTACCAAGAAAAGTTCAACCGCTTCACGAGGAAGCAAGAGCACTTCTTCGAAAAGTAAGAACAGCAGCCGCTCACGCAGCAAATCACGCGCACGTTAAGCGCAGGCAGATCCGGCAGGTGTTACAGTGTGGCTGTAACCGGGCCGTCAATATAAAAGAAAAGCGGATATCAATATATCCGCTTTTGCTGTTTTAGCGGCTTCAATCACCTTGAGCACGCTGATTTTCCCATAAGTCATTTGTCATTTTCATGGCATAACGACTCTACCATCCTGGTGGTTTTTTGCTATATGATTCTCAAATTTCCCTGATTGTGGCTCGCCTTGTGTGAGAATTCAACCAATGGCAGGTATTGGAGGACAAACAGCAGGTTTTTCAGTTTATCGGATTCTGTCAGTGCCGCCCGACTCTGCCATCAATTCCGTTTTTTATGAGTTTAATGCTTATGTTTCTCCCGATGAGTAGTTCATCACTATTTTTTAAGCAGCTTATGATTAACGATTCGCTCCATTACTTCATCTTTTAAGTATTTGGATATCGGAACCTGGAATTTCCCGATATGGAGCAGATTTCCCTCAATGGAATTAATAGCAGATATATTGACGAGATAAGACTTATGGGGTTGAATAAATTGTTTGGCCGGAAGATTCTCCTGCATACCTTTTAGTGTAGAATGCGTGATGAGTTTCCTGCTGGCGGTGTGAATGGCCACATAGTTTTCTAATGCCTCCACAAACAGAATTTCATCAAAATTTACTTTTTCCAGCCGGCCATCCGATTTTACAAATA
The DNA here is from genome assembly GCA_937958995.1 of uncultured Chitinophagaceae bacterium. Taxonomy (GTDB): domain Bacteria; phylum Bacteroidota; class Bacteroidia; order Chitinophagales; family Chitinophagaceae; genus CALCIN01. The sequence continues at coordinate 240,787 of CALGAP010000005.1, read as the reverse complement.
TATAGGGTTGATCGGCTTGTTGCCTGGTTTGGAAATAATCATAGGCCTTATTGGCGGCTTTCAGGAAGCGGTCGAAAGAGATCGGTTTCAACAGGTAATCCAGCACATCCAGTTCATAGCCTTTGATGGCGTATTGTTCATAGGCGGTGGTAAAGATCACCTTGGGTGGGTTAGGCGTGTTTTTCAGGAAATCGATGCCTGTGATGTAAGGCATTTCAATATCGAGAAAGAGTAGTTGAACGGGGTCTTGTCGTAACAGCGAATTCAACTGCACAGCGTCTTCGCACACACCCACCAACTGCAGGAAATCTATTTTTTCCACATAACCCTGCAGGCCTTTGCGCGCCATGGGTTCATCATCAGTTATAATGCACCGGATTGCTTGCTTCATAACGCGAGTTCAAGTTCGGCAAAAAAGCCGTTATTTCTTTTTTCTGCAACAATTTGATGTTTGCCTGGATATAATAATTCTAATCTGCGTTTGAGATTTTCCAGTCCGATTCCATTGGCTTTTTCTGCGGTCTTCATCACGGTGGGATTATAATTCCCAGGCAGAGAATTCTCCACTGTAAACCGGATAGAATTTTTATCCTTTTTGGCGGCAATGAAAATTTTGTATTCTCCGCCTACATATTTAAACGCATTTTCAACCAGCGGCAGAAATAGTAATGGGTAAACCTGTTCGCCGTTGAGTGCCGGATCAAAATCCACTTTCAACTGGAGCTTTTCGGAAGTACGCACTTTTTGCAGTTCAATAAAATTTTCGAGATAATGCAGTTCGCGGCTTACGGGAACCGTTTGCTGCTGATCATACAGTTGGTACCGCAGCAGTTCTGAAAATTTCTCGATACTCCTTTTGGCATCATCCACATTCTCATCCATCTGGAAATAGATTGTGTTCAGTGCATTGAACAAGAAATGCGGGTGGTATTGCGCTTTCAGAAATTTAAGCTCAGTTTGCAGGTGATCATTGGTAAGTTTTTCCAGTTTCATCTTATTGGTGACATAAGCGGCGAGCAGCTTATTGCTGCGCACGATGGCGTAGTAAATGAAGTTGAACAAGAGCGGGATCACATTGATCACCGCGAAATCGCCCCAGCTGAGGCCGTCATCGGTGAGCGCTGCCATAGGTGTTACGAAGGCATTCATCATCAGTTCGGTGACGACGAACACCCAAAACAATTCCGTGGCCACGGTCTTATAACTCACATCTTTATGCAGCGACTGATCGAAGCGGCGGAACAGTTTTCTGAACACAAGCATCATCATATATGCTGCCACGATGCAGGTTCCGATTTCTATCGCCAGCACCACCGGATCGCGTCGCCAAAACCTGTCTTCCGCGATCGTATCATTGATGAGGCGCACCACCATATAGATCAGCATTCCGTATACGCCGGGGAACAGGTATTTCCAGAAAAATTTCATCGTGCTCAAATTAGGGAAAATCGCGGGGCGATTTCCGGTTTCAGGTTTGTGGTTTCGTGTTTCGGGGTTTGGCTGCAGGGTCGGGCAAGTGATAAGAGGCTCACCTGTCACCTGGCCTTCCCGTTTGGGACTTCGTTGCGCTTGCTTTGCTACGATTTGCCTGGCCGATCCGAGTCTTGTTCCGGTCGTTCACGTTACAGGTGGGCCACCGTAGCCTTAGACTACCTGCGGCGCTATCTCCATTGGAATTTCCAGTTTCTTTTCCACCTTGATTTCTTTAGTTTTCTTTTTGGGCTTCATGCCAAATAAAAACCTCATCACGTTGTAGGGCCTTATGAAGACATGAAGAATTATCATGGAAATGATGAAAGACAGAATGGTTGTGAACAAATATTTGGCGATGATGGATTCTTCGGTACGCACAATGTAATACACCAATACTACAATTACTGTTTGATGCAAAATGTAGAATGGATATACCGCCTGGTTAATATAGTCAAGTGATTTGTGTGGTCTGTTCAGGTATTTTTTTCCGTATCCTATGGCGGTGAAAACCCAGGCCCAGGCAGTGACGGGACCCAGCGCGAGGTATCCGTACGTGCGCCAGTCGCCCCGGAAATTGGGAATTACATCCCATGGTTCGATGCCATTCCAGCGAATGTAATTGATGGAAATGATAGAAAGGAATGCAATTGCCAGCGAAAAACGCCTGTTGCGTTCCAGGCTGCCCATGAATAATGGGTGTGCGATGCACAGAAATCCAACCAGCAGGAATAAGGGCCAATACACGATTTGGTTCCAGTCGTCGACCAGGTTGTGCGTGCCGGGATGGTCCAATGCCATGCAGGAATACCAGGCTACACTTGGAATGATGAGCAGGTAAATATTCTTTCCCGACGCCAGCCAATTGAGTTTCTGCATGATTCTTTTCCCTTTATCGCTAAGCAGCCATTTGAACAGGGGGGTAAACAAGACATCGTATATGAACAGGTAAAGAATAAACCACAGGTGATGCCAGCTCAGGTTTCCATCGGGATAGGCGCCGGTGGTAAATATGGTAGGGTAGAAGTCCAGGTAGCTCCCGGTAAATCCCTGGTTGAGTCTTTCCATATATACTTGCGGCGGGACTATGATCAGCATTCCCGCCAACAGCGGAATAAACAATCTTCGAAATCTTAACCCGACAAAACTGGCGCCGCTTCGGTTTTTAAGCATGAAATAACAGACCGTGCCGGAAATGAAGAATAACAATGGCATGCGGAAACGGCTGAGCCAGAAATTAAACTCCATCAGCAGGTAACTCGTCTCCTTGTTCTTGATATGCCATTCCCATTCGGCCACGAATGCCATTGCCGAGTGGAAAACCAAAACGCCGATGATTGCCATAATTCTGAGCCAGTCGAGGTAAGATTGCCTGGTTGTTAGTTGCCGGTGCATAGTGTATAATTTTAGGCAAACCTATCGGCCCCGTCGTCCACAGTGAAATCAGTTTGACGTATGGACGGCCTGCTTTGACCAATAGACCGGGCTGCATACTTATTTGTTATTCTGCCCCGCAACGAATAATTTTGCCGCGCTCGCCGGGACTGATAATAACCGGCGGACTCACAACAAAAAATATCTACGGAATGGCCAGAACAATAGCATTTCGCGACGCCTTGCGCGAAGCGATGTCAGAAGAAATGAGAAGAGACGAACGCGTGTTTCTGATGGGTGAAGAAGTAGCAGAATACAATGGTGCTTACAAAGTGAGCCAGGGTATGCTGGCTGAGTTCGGACCCAAACGCGTGATTGATACGCCCATTTCCGAGCTCGGTTTTGCCGGTATTGCCGTGGGCGCCGCTCAGAATGGATTGCGTCCCATAGTTGAATTTATGACCTGGAACTTCGCCGTGCTGGCCTTAGATCAAATTTTAAATACGGCTTCTAAAATGCTGGCAATGAGTGGCGGACAAGTGGGATGTCCGATTGTTTTCCGCGGACCGAACGGTTCGGCCGGCCAGCTGGGGGCACAGCACTCTACAGCTTTTGAAAGTTATTACGCCAATATTCCGGGCATTAAGGTGGTATCGGTTTCCAATCCATACGATGCCAAGGGACTGCTGAAATCAGCCATCCGCGACGACGATCCGGTGATCTTTATGGAGAGCGAAGTGATGTATGGCGACAAAGCCGAAGTGCCCGAAGAAGAATACCTGATACCAATTGGCAAAGCCGATGTGAAAAAGCCCGGCAACGATGTAACGATCGTTTCATATAATAAAATGATGAAGGTAGCGCTGGGAGCCGCCAGCGAGCTGGAAAAAGAAGGGGTGAGCGCCGAAGTGATCGACCTGCGCACCATTCGCCCGCTCGACTGGATGACCGTGCTGGAAAGTGTTAAGAAAACCAACCGCCTGGTAATCGTGGAAGAACAATGGCCCATGTGCTCCGTTTCTTCTGAACTGGCCTACCGCATTCAGAAAGAAGGCTTCGATTATCTCGACGCCCCCGTGCGCCGCATCACCGCCGCTGACGCACCATTACACTATGCACCCAACCTGGTAGCAGCCGCACTTCCCGACGTGCCCCGCACCGTGAAGCTGTGCAAAGAGGTACTTTATATGCAGAAGTAGAAAGAATGTTGAATTTGAATTTGAACAAGGAATTTGAATTTGAATATTTAAAATCGAAAAGGCCGAAGTGGTGAATTCAGTTCGGCTTTTTTGTTTTTATACATTTAGCTTCATATTCAAATTCTGTATTCAAAAAAAATCCCGGTAATCATTCGATAACTACCGGGTTGAAATTGCTTGCTCGATTGTATTATTCGAATAAGTTGACGATTGTAGAGCAGAATTCTAAGAACAGCCAGGCAAACGCTAGTGCAAATCCACCAAGAATAGCAACCCTTTTCACAACAGGACTTGCTGAATGTTGACGGGCATGTAGGTGAGCTTTCATAGTTACTGTTTTTTAATTTGTTACGGTTTTCAAAAGATATCGCTTCTAAAATAATACCCGTCTGTCGTTTTTGCAAGCAAACTTTAACAATTTTTCTTTCACCAGCGCCGAAAGTGTTTTTTACTAAAAGTCCATTCCGGGCTGTAAATGAGCGAGTTATGGGAATTTGCAGAATACCGGGGATTTAGGTCGCCGCCAGGGTTTACCAGTATATGTATATCCTGCGCCGGCATATAACTCTGCGCCACCAGGAAGATCTTATTAATCGCGGTATCAGCCGCAACATCCATCACTATGACGGCATGACCTGGAAATCCACCCTGGATGATTATATCACCTGCTTGTATTTCCGTGAATAGCGAAACGGGTTGCAGCTGTTTTTCCCTGTTGGAGATCCTTTTTTCCGACAGAAGTATCAAGCACGGCAAACTGTTCTGTCACATAAGGCGCAGCGGGTTGACATTGAGCAAAAAACGGCAAAATTATTGCCACTAGTCATCGAACCTTCATATTGGCTATTTTTGGGGTTTCCGATTAGAGAAAAGGCCTTAATTTTTCCATAGCAAATGACTGTTAATTGTATATGTCAAACATTTTAATCATCGACGACGAAAAAGCGATTCGCAAGACATTGAGTGAGATACTTTCTTATGAGGGCTACAAAATTGAAGAAGCGAGTGATGGGGAGGAGGGCCTGAAACGTTTCCGCGAGAAAAATTACGACGTGGTGCTTTGTGATATCAAAATGCCCAAGCTCGACGGCATAGAATTTCTCGACAAAGCACGCGAGTCCAATCCCGATATTCCGGTGATCATGATCTCTGGTCATGGTACCATCGAAACCGCGGTGGAAGCCGTGAAAAAGGGCGCATACGATTATATTTCCAAACCACCAGATCTGAACCGCCTGCTCATCACGATCCGCAACGCGATGGATAAGACCAACCTGGTGGCCGAGACAAAAGTGCTCAAACGCAAAGTGAGCAAGGTGGAAGAAATGATCGGTGAATCGGGACCCATTGTAAAGATCAAAGAAACCATCGATAAAGTGGCGCCCACTGAAGCGCGTATTCTCATAACGGGCGAAAATGGTGTAGGTAAGGAACTCGTGGCACGCTGGGTGCATGAAAAAAGCAATCGTGCATCGGGCCCGCTGGTGGAAGTGAACTGCGCCGCTATTCCCAGCGAACTGATCGAAAGCGAATTGTTCGGTCACGAAAAGGGATCGTTCACTTCTGCAGTAAAACAACGCATCGGGAAATTTGAACAGGCACACGGCGGCACTTTATTTCTCGATGAAATTGGCGATATGAGCCTGAATGCGCAGGCCAAGGTGTTGCGCGCATTGCAGGAAGGCAAGATCACCCGCGTGGGTGGCGATAAAGATATCAACGTGGATGTGCGCGTGATTGCCGCTACCAATAAAGATCTGCTGAAAGAAGTGGAAGAGAAAAATTTCCGCCTCGACTTATACCATCGTCTCAGCGTGATCATCATTCACGTGCCATCACTGAACGACCGTCGCGATGATATTCCCTTGCTGGTTGACAAATTCCTGACCGATATCTGCAGCGATTATGGCATAGCAAAGAAAGCGATCGATAAGGAAGCGATTGACGCGCTGAAAGAGCATAACTGGACTGGAAATATCCGCGAGCTGCGCAACGTAGTGGAGCGGTTGATTATTCTGTCGGGGAAAACAATCACTGCAGACGACGTACATACTTACGTCTTGCCGAAGCGGTAATGCTACGCCTATGCAGGTCTTGCGAATTCCAGCAATTCTTCATTGCAGCCAAGCCTGCGCACGTTGTCGGGTGCGCCCTGGCATTGACAGGCGTGTGAGCCGGAGAAAATGATTTCCTTTTCAGGGAAGAGGCGCGAAAGCCGGCATAAATATTCCTTGATATCGCAGCGGGTGAGATTGGTGATTACATGGAAATAAAGTTGGTTAACCTCGTGATGTTGGCATATCAGTTCCAACATTTCCAACGATACATTTTTTCCCAGATAAACCTGCGGCACACCGTTTTTCTTCAGCATATAATGCATAAAGAGAAGTGGAATTTCATGCAATTCTCCAACCGGCGTAAACAGCAACACTCTTCGATTTTCATTCGCCACTGGTTTTTCCAGTCCATCGATGGCCACCAGCAATTTTTTGATGATGAGTGCGCTGGCAAAATGTTCCTGGGCTGGAATCACATTGCCCGTAAGCCACAAGAGGCCGATCTTTTTCAGCAGGGGAAACAACACCCTGATCACGCTTTTTTCAAAACCAGCGTGCAATACCAACGTATGCAGAATTTTATCGAAACGTTGCTGGTCGAGGTCAATCGCCGCTTCGGTGAGCAGGTTGATATAGATATCGAAATTGTCGTCATTAGGTTTTAATTCCAGTGCCAGCTGCATGATCTGGTCCTGGGTAAGACCGGCAATTTGAGAAATCTTATATCCATTATTATAAAGATAGGCTATGCGAAGAATGTACTTTAAGTCTTCATTATCATAGAAACGGTGCTTGCTTTCGCGTCTTTTGGGACAGAAAAGCTGGTACCGCTGTTCCCAGATGCGCAGGGTATGGGCTTTAATTCCGGTGAGGTTTGCTATATCTCTTATAGAAAAAAAGTTCATGATTGGGTTACAAAAAGTAAGATATTACAACTTTTGCACCTGTTCAAATTAAATCAGGCGTTGATACGTTTACAGGTTAGAATTACACCATTTTTAGCAAATTGTTCGTAATCAGCCCGTTTAAGTCACAATTAATATGGTATTTTTGCCCGAATTTTTATAAATAGCTCCGGAATGAGTTTACACGATCTGACGATTATCATACTGATCTCGCTCTTAATAGTGCTTTTACCAGCCGTAGGTTTATTCAAAATGTTTCAGAAAGCCGGTATCCCGGGATGGAAAGCCTTCGTACCATTTCTCAATACCTGGGAAATCGTAAAGGCGGCTCATATTTCCCGTCATTGGTGGTTCTGGCAGTTCATACCTATCGTTGGCTGGTTTATCAGCATGTGGCTTTTGGTGGAATGGGTAAAACTGTTCGGAAAGTTCGGATTCCTGGAGCACGCAGCCGCCGCACTGCTTTCCGTCATATATTTCCCTTACCTGGGTTTCAATGAAAAGGAAAAGTTCCTTGGATATAAAGCTGTCAAAAACCATAAGAAATCTACCGCCCGCGAATGGCTCGATGCCGGCGTATTTGCCGTGGTGGCAGCCACGCTTATCCGCGTATTTGTGTTTGAAGCCTATACCATTCCCACCGGCTCGATGGAAAAGACCCTGCTGGTGAACGATTTCCTTTTCGTGAGCAAGCTGAGTTATGGCCCGCGTATTCCCAATACGCCGCTGGCTGTTCCTTTCGTGCATCATACCATTCCGCTGCTGAATGTTAAATCATATACCGAGGTTATCAAGTTGCCCTATACCCGCTGGTTTGCCAGCCCGGTAAAGCGCAACGACGTAGTGGTTTTCAATTTCCCCGCCGGCGATACGCTCACTAAGGAATTTGATTCGGCAGACCCGTATTATGATATTCTGCTGCGACAGGAAATGGCGGAACAGGTTCAGTTAAGGAGGCAGTTCCCCAACGACGAAGCAAAGGTGCGCGCGCTGGCTGCACAACGTGCCCGCGATGCCGTTTGGGATCAATATACCATTGCTACGCGCCCCGTTGATAAGCGTGAAAATTATATCAAACGCTGTGTTGGAATTCCCGGCGATACAATTGAAATAAGAGACGGCGTGTTGTATGTGAATGGAGAAAAAGCTTTCATATCATCCACTGCGGCCACTGAGTACAACGTTATCACCAACAATAAGATTCTAAGTCCCGAAGAACTTGAAGAAGCAGGAGTAAGATTAAACAGGGACGGTTCTGACTATCTTACCGGCGGCAACCAGTATGTGCTTAACCTTACTGAAACTGAAGCGGAAATTGTTCGAAAGATTCCCGGTGTAACCAGCATTACTCCTCATATTGATACCAGCTATGAGCCCCGCATTTTCCCACGCGATACCTCAGTTGCCCGCTGGTCGGTTGACCGCTTTGGAAAATTGTGGATTCCGAAGAAAGGCGCCACTATTGAATTGACGAAGGAAAATATTGCATTCTACAAACGCACGATACAGGTTTATGAAAACAATCAATGGGAAGAGCGCGATGGTAAGATTTTCATCAATGGCCAGGAAGCTACCACCTATACTTTCAAGATGAACTATTACTGGATGATGGGTGATAACCGTCATCGTTCGCAAGACAGCCGCTTCTGGGGTTTTGTTCCGGAAGACCATATTGTAGGCGAGGCCTGGCTGATATGGATGAGCTGGGAAAACGGCCCTCGTTGGAAACGCCTTTTCAAAACGATACAATAAAAAGGGCGGTATGAAAAAAGACGAATACAAATTTGCGTACGAGGTGTATGACTCCATCGACGAACTGAATGATGAAGATGCCTGGTTGTTGCAGGAAGCGCGCGAAGTAACCGAACATGCCTATGCTCCATACTCGCAGTTTCGCGTAGGTGCCGTAGCCAAAATGGCCAATGGCGAAATTGTGGCGGGTTCCAACCAGGAGAATGCTTCCTTTCCCGCAGGTCTCTGCGCCGAACGAGTATTACTGGCTTCTGCTTCCTCCTTATATCCCAAAGTTCCCATTGAATCGATGGCCATCAGCTACCAATCGGCCAATGGCCCCAGCGATCATCCCATCACTCCCTGTGGCATCTGCCGGCAGGCATTGCAGGAGTTTAGTAACAGGGTGGCGCACCACATCAGGTTAATTTTGGGCGGATTGGAAGGGAAGATATATGTGATTACCGACGCGGCGATGCTGTTGCCGTTAGGATTTAGCAGCGAGGAACTGCGCTAGAATAATATAAGTACGTAAGACTATTGCGACGGCAAGCGCGAGTCGATCGTGCGGAAAACTTGGAAGAAATCCAATTCAGAATTCTAACACTACATCCGTTTCCGCATAACCAACACAAGTCAGTACCAACCCGTCTGCCAGGTCTTTTTCTGTCAGCACGTCGTTTACGCTCATCTTCACCGACCCGCTCACACATTTTGCCACACAACTCGAACATCTGCCCGCGCGACAGCTATAGGGAAGCGTGATGTGGTTATCCAAGGCAGACTGCAAAATATTGGAAGGGTAGGTGGTAGTAAACTCATACCTGTCGCTACCATATTGCACCGTCACTTGCCTCGGCACCGACTCCATCGTAAACCGTGGAGTAGGAATAGATTCTATGGTAAAATTTTCTTTCCGCACCTGGGATCCTTCAAATCCCATCACCCGCACGGTAAACTCCACCATTTTCATAAATAATAATGGTCCGCAGGTATAAAAGAAAGTGTTCTCCCTATCGCTGAGCACACCAGTTTGCAGAATCATTTGCTCCAGCAACGTATTGTTTAGTCTCTGGGGAGCAACGGAATGATCACTGGGATTACTTAATAAATTAATCAGCTTAAACCTTTCACCAAACCGCTTTTCAAGACCGAGCAGCGCTTCGCGGAATATGATGCGGTCTTCATCAAAGTTTTGATTGATCAATATTACGCGGCTCTTCGGCTCGAAATGCAGTACTTTTTTTAACAGGCTAAATATCGGCACAATACCACTGCCCGCCGCGATAAACAGGAATGTCCGCTTTGCATTGGTATCCGTATCAATACGAAACATGCCGGTAGGCTGAATGGTCCTTACAATTGTGCCTTTGCGCCAGCGTAGTTGTATATAGCGGGAAATGGCGCCGTTCACTTTTCGCTTAACCGTCACGGAAATATGCTCATCAATACCCGGAGTGGATGACATTGAGTAGGAGCGACGTAATTCCTGGCCATGGTGTTCGAAGAGAAAGGTCAAAAACTGACCAGCTTCATACTTAACAGGCTTGCCGTCCAGGGGTTCCAACACATAGGTGATCGTTTCCCGCGTTTCGGGCACTACCTGCGCTACTTTCCATTGTATTATATCCATTGAAATTAATCGCGTAGGTTTACAACTATGCGGCCCATGATCTTTCCTTCCAGAATCATATCAATATAAGTATCGTTCAGCTCTTCCAGGTCCACTTCTTTGGCGATTACTGAAAGTTTTTCATTAATATTCCAGTCAGTGGCCAGCTTATTCCAGATAGCCAGTCGCGTAGTCATGGCTGTTTCGGCAGAACCGATACCCAACAGGCTCACCCCATTTAAAATAAAAGGATATACTGTCATGTTGGGCAATTGCGGGGAGCTTACCAGGCCGGTGCTTACTACGCAGCCATCCACTTTACAGGCTTTTAATAAAGTGACCAGGGTGTTGCCGCCAACTGTATCAATGGCATTAGCCCAGCGCGGCTTCAGCAAGGCTTTGCCGGAGGTATCATTTACGAAGTCTCTTTTCTCTACCTGCGCAGCACCCAGGTGTTGAAGGTATTCCGCACCATTTTCTTTACCCGTAATGGCAATCACTTCATAACCTGCTTTCGAAAGCAATGCTACCGATAAACTTCCCACACCGCCGGTAGCGCCGGTAACTACCACGGGACCGCGCCCGGGCGATTGCTCCATCAACTCCAGTTTATAAAGGGCACTGGCAGCGGTAAAACCCGCAGTGCCAATGATCATTGCTTCTTTTAATGTGAGTTGTTCCGGTTTTTTTACCACCCATTCTGCGGGCACACGGATGTATTGTCCATAACCGCCGCAGGTGTTCATGCCGAGATCATAACCGGTGACGATCACTTCATCGCCCGTTGCGAAATTGGGATTCCTGCTCAATTCCACCACACCCGCTGCATCAATGCCGGGCGTGTGCGGGTATTTGCGCGTGATGCCTTTATTGCCGGTGGCCGACATGGCATCTTTATAGTTGAGCGACGAATAATGCACTGCCACCAGCACATCGCCGGGAGGCAGGTCATCAATAGATCTTTCAACGATGTTTCGTTCGAATTTTCCCTGGCTGTTTTCGGTAACCCAAAGCGCTTTAAATGCCATAATTTTTCCCCGACCTTTTTTGATTGATTAACTGTTTGTAAATAGCATAATTTTCGTCATCAAAACAAACAAAAATGACTTCTTTCAATCCTTCGTGTTCTTCGCAAAAAAGCTGAACCGTATCAACCGCAATGGCTGCCGCCTCTTTTTTGGGATAACGGTAAACACCTGTGCTGATATTTGGAAAAGCAATTCTTTTCACATCGTTTTCGAGAGCAAGATTCAAAGAATTCCGATAGCAGTTAGAAAGCAGTTTTTCTTCATTATTCTTACCGCCATTCCAGATGGGACCCACGGTATGGATCACGAATTGGGCGGCTAATCGTCCGGCTGTGGTAATTACTGCTTCGCCGGGTGGACAACCGCCTTGTCGGGCAACGATCTTCCTGCATTCTTCCAGTATAGCTGATCCTCCCGCGCGATGTATAGCGCCATCCACACCGCCGCCGCCCATTAAAGAAGAATTGGCGGCATTCACAATAGCATCTACCGCAATGGTGGTGATATCGCCCTGGAGAAGACTGATTTTTGTTTTCATGTAAAACCCGTTGATCGAATGGGGACAATTTCTACAAATCAAAACCTGTGCCCCGTTACTCAGAAAAGCGTTTGCACACCGTGGGCGATCTTGTTTTCATGCTCCAGCAACCACTTTTTGCGCCACAAACCACCTCCATAACCCACCAGTTCGCGGTTGGAGCCGATCACCCGGTGACAGGGTACCATAATGGCCACGTTGTTTTTTCCGTTGGCCGCGGCCGCGGCGCGTATCACCTTGGGATCGCCCAGGCGTCGCGAAAGTTCCTGGTAGCTGATGGTACGTCCGAATGGAATATTCATCAGTTCCTGCCATACCTTTTGCTGGAATTCTGTGCCTTCCTGGTGTACAGGCAAATCGAATTCCCGGCGGTTGCCGTGAAAATACTGGATCAGTTGCTCGATAGCTTGTATGGCCATTTCGGGCAACTGTTCGCGGCTGGTATTTTCGGCAATTTCATCGGGATTGTCCACAAAATGCACTTCGCTGATGCAGTGCTCCGTGCCGGAAATACGCAGCACGCCAAGGGGAGACTGGTAGTATGTAGTAAAGGACGACAATGTTGAATCAACCGATCTTCCAGCCATTTTCGACCTTGCGCTCGGGTTGCAATAAAACTACTTCTTTTTTATCAGTATAAACGCCGAGTATAAGGCACTCGCTGAAAAAATTTGCTATTTGTTTGGGCGGAAAATTCACAACAGCGATCACTTGTTTCCCCACCAATTCTTCTTTACTGTACAGTTCGGTTATCTGTGCCGAAGACTTCTTAATTCCCAGTTCTCCAAAATCAATAGTTATTTGGTAAGCAGGCTTTTTCGCTTTCGGAAAATCTGTAACTTCCGTTATTGTTCCGGCCCTGATATCAATTTTTTCAAAATCGGCCCAGGTTATAGACATAGGAAATAAATTTTTTTAAAAATAAATATTCAGGATGAATTCGCGTGGCGATTCCATCTGACCATTAAAAAAACTATTCAGCAGATGAAAAGAAAAGCAACCGCCGTTTGGAACGGCTCCGGCAAAGAAGGCAAAGGCAAATTATCTTCTCAGAGCACTGCTTTGAATGATATGCAGTATTCTTATTCGTCAAGGTTTGAGTCCGGCGTTGGAACCAATCCTGAAGAACTGATCGCTGCTGCGCACGCGGGATGTTTTGCTATGAAATTAAGCTTCGTTCTCGGCGGCGCAGGCTTTACTCCCGAATCACTGGAAGTGACCTCGACGGTAACGCTGGAAGACGGCACCATAAAAAGTTCTCACCTCGATCTGAAAGCAAAAGTGCCGGGCATTACGCCAGAAAAATTCAAGGAGTGTGCAGAAGATGCCAAGGCTAACTGTCCAGTAAGTAAGGCATTAAATATGGAAATAACCCTGGACGCAAGCCTGGTCTAAACTATGAAAAAGAAATCCGATCAATCGTCGCGCAGGAAATTCCTGCGCAATGCTTCTGTGCTTGGAGCAGGGATTATGATTGTGCCGCGACATGTAATTGGCTGCGGATATATTGCTCCCAGCGACAGGCTGAATATTGCCGGAATTGGAGTAGGGGGTAAAGGCGCCTATAACCTGGAAATGGCCTTCAAAAGCGGGGCTGCCAATATAGTGGCGCTTTGTGATGTGGACGACCGCCAGGCCGTGGATGCCCGCAAGAAATATGACAAGGCCAGCTATCATAAAGATTTCCGCGAACTGCTGGAAGGCGCCAAAGCCAAAGAGATAGACGCGGTCATCATCAGCACACCCGATCATATGCACGCGGTGCAGGCATTGCCCTTTATGCAATTAGGAAAACATGTGTATGTGGAAAAACCGCTTACCCATGATATTTATGAGGCTCGCGTGTTGACGCAGGCGGCTGCAAAATACAAAGTGGTGACCCAGATGGGCAACCAGGGCAGCAGTGGTGATGATACGCGAAAAGTGGAAGCATGGATACAGAAAGGCGTGATTGGCGACGTGCACACCGTGCATGTGTGGACCAACCGCCCGGTATGGCCGCAGGGAATTGCAACTCCTACCGGCAGTCATACTGTTCCTCCTGAAGTGAACTGGGATCTCTGGCTGGGCACTGCGCCTTACCGCGATTACAATCCTACCTATCTGCCCGCCACCTGGCGCGGCTGGGTTGATTTCGGTACCGGCGCTTTGGGCGATATGGGCTGTCATTTTATAGACGTGCCTTATCGTGCATTGAAACTGCGATATCCCGTTGCGGTAGAATGCAGCGTGGGACGTGTATGGTCAGGATTTTTCAAAGAAGAAATCTACACCGATAGTTATCCGCCCTCTTCAAAAATTCATATTCAGTTCCCCGCGCGCGAAAATATGCCGCCGGTAGAAATGATATGGTACGATGGTGGAATTCTTCCCAAACGTCCAGCAGAATTATTACCCGACGAAGAGCTTGCAGAGTGGGACGGTGGAATTCTTTTTGAGGGAACCAAGGGAAAATTACTGGCCGGTTTGTTTGGTCGCAATCCCAAACTGCTGCCTACTTCCAAAATGAAAGACGCAAAATTGCCAGCTGCTGAAAAGCCATTGGTAAAAAATGGATGGGATGGTCACCAGGCGCAATGGATCGAGGCATGCAAAAAAGGCTATGGCGCCTATACCAGTTCGCCTTTCTCCGAGGCAGGACCCCTCACAGAAACCGTGCTGATGGGCAACCTGGCGGTACGCAGCTTCAACTACAGCGAGACCGACTCGAAAGGAAACAAGAAATTCCCCGGCAGGAAGAAATTGTTATGGGATGGCGAGAATATGAAGATCACGAATTTCGAGCCTGCCAACCAGTTTGTGAAGAGAGATTACCGGAAGGGCTGGAGCCTGGAAGCATAGTGACAAATTTTTTCACCATAATCGTTGCTAAAACGTTTTATTCTTATATTGCGAATGAGCATTTAAGACTTGCAACAGAATTTTTCAATCCAAAATATTGTGCATATGAAACCGGCCCATGGCGCGGTTCCGTCTGACAATAAAAACTAAATTGGTTACCAGATGAGAAAGAAAAACCGCATCAATAAGTCTCGCAGAGCCTTCATCAAAAACAGTTCCCTGGCTGCTGCCGGATTTTTTATTGTGCCACGTCATGTGCTTGGAAGAGGTTATGTGGCACCCAGCGATAAGCTGAACATTGCCGGCATCGGCGTGGGCGGTAAAGGTCAAAGCGACCTCGCAGAGTTTGCGAAAAGTCCCAATGTAAATATCGTGGCGCTCTGCGATGTAGACGATCGCCAGGCAGTGAAATCCCGCGAGCGGTTCCCGAAAGCAACTTATTACAAGGACTTCCGCGAAATGCTGTCGAAAGAAAACAAGACCATCGATGCGGTATCTGTGTCAACACCCGACAATACGCATGCTGTAGCTGCCATTGCTGCGATGCAACTGGGCAAACACGTGTATGTTCAAAAACCGCTCACCCACGATATTTATGAAGCACGCATGCTGACGGAAGCGGCTAAACGCTATAAAGTGGTTACCCAAATGGGCAACCAGGGTGCTTCCGGCGACGGCGTCAGGAAAATGCAGGAATGGTACAAAGCTGGTTTGATCGGTGAGTGTACCTCGATATATGTATGGACCAACCGCCCGGTATGGCCGCAGGGTTTTGGTAAACCTAAGAATACCGATCCTATACCCAAAGAACTGGATTGGGATCTCTGGCTGGGCCCCGCGCAGTTTGAAGAGTACAGAACGGGTTATGTTCCTTTCAACTGGCGCGGTTACTGGTCATTTGGTACCGGTGCCCTGGGCGATATGGGTTGTCACCTGATAGACCCCGCATTTGCGACAGTCGGACTGGGCTATCCCAGCGAAGTAGAATGCAGCGTAGCGAATGTTTACGAGCAGATGTGGACGCCTTCTTATTATCCCGAAAGCTGTCCTCTTGCTTCCAGCGTGAAGCTAAAATTCCCGCAGCCCGATGGCAAGCCCCCGATTTACCTGCATTGGATGGATGGAGGCATTATGCCCGACCGTCCTGAAGAACTGGGACCGGAGGAAGTATTTGGCGACACCGACAATTGCGGCGTGCTCATCATCGGCACCAAGGGCAAGATGATGTGCGGCACCTACGGTATGAACCCGCAATTGCTGCCCACATCGCGGACCAGGGAAGTAAATGTAAAAGAAACATTGCCCCGCGTACCGGAAGGTCACTACCTGCAGTGGGTAAACGCCTGCATCGCCGGCTACGGCAAAAAGCAACTGAGCTCACCCTTCGAATACGCAGGTCCACTCACCGAGACCATCCTCATGGGTAATCTCGCACTTCGCGCCTGGAATATCAAAGGTCCCGGTGGCAAAGGATGGCCTGGCCGCAAAAAATTGCTTTGGGACGCCAAAAACATGAAGATTACCAACTTCGACGAAGCGAATCAATTTGTGCGCAGAGAGTACCGAAATGGCTGGAGCCTGGGAGTGTGACCGGTTACTCATCGTTCAGCATTTCCGCCAGTTGCATCAGTTCTCCCTGTTTGTACTTATTTTTTTCGTCTTCGAAGCATTTGCTGAATTCTTCGAGCAGGGTTTGGATCACGCGTTTGTTGCTCATGGGTTTGAAGTAGGAGGCAACAGGTGGTACGTTGATGCGCTTGAAGTAGTTTTCGACGTCTTTGTGGGTGAACACCTGGCCGCTGAGCGGGTCGATGAAGAATTCGGTCTTGTACATGGGGTTTTCGGTGTGACGCGTAAAGTCGTAGTCGGACTTGAAATAACCCAGTACAAACTGGCGTGGAATGTTAATGGCGCGGACAGGAACATCCAGCAATTCACTCAGAATTAAGTAGAGAATGCCGTTCGCGATAGTATTGCCGCGTTTTGATTCCAGCTGTTTGTTGATCAGGAATTCTTCGGGATTCTGGTAGGCCACTTCTGCACCGCGCAGGTTGAAATAATTGTAGAGAATACTCGACAAAACATTCACCTGTTCCAGCGGCGTGAGATAATTGTTCAATTCGAGCCAGATATTGCGGCGCAGTTTTTCTATTTCCTGGTACACCTGTGCCGTCACGAGGTCGGGATACTGGAAGCGCGCCACCAACAAAGCCCCTGTGAGCATATCCTGGTGAATATTCTTATTCCATTGTTGGAATTCTTCTGTCAGATCGCGGTAATGAAGGCGGTGAATCAGCAGTTCAATTCTTTCCTGCACGTCTTCGCGTATGGTGTTCTCCCACAGGTTTTCGAGGTTGGGAATAATTCCCTTACCATAATCGATAATGCGGGTTGACACCACGTTGAACACTTCCTCATCCGGATCGTCAATCAAATGGAAAAGCGCTGATATTTCTTTGTTTTCCTCCATTGTGTGTTATACTTCAAATTTCAGACCTATCCCAAACATCCCATAAATCCGATTATTTATGGACGATTTTTATCCACAAATTAACACTCACCGGTCTGGAAATTCTGAGCTGAGTGATAAATGCTGGTTAAAAAGCCGTTCTAATTCTTTTTTTTCCTCGGCATTCTTAAGCACTCGCTTTGGTATAACGATGGCGTGATAAGAATTGGTATATAAATAATAACTGAGGGGAGTCTCTGCCTTGCGGATAATCGCTTCCCAGGAGTACCTGGATTCTGACCCGCTGTCTTTGCTAATAATACCTGTATCCGAAACAATTACCTCGGCCGGTTCCAGTATTGTGTCGTTTTCGGGTTTGGCCAGTATGGCCCTTACCTTTTGCCTGATGCCTCTTTTTACCAGAATGGGGATCAACAGAAAATAAATAATGGCCGGGGCCGCAAAAATCAGCATGCCGGTAATGGAGGTGTCTTTCTGTACAAGAAACAAATAGGCCGCTGCAATGACTGCATAGATGGATATGGTCCGGAGGATATAACGGATGCGAAAAGCCCGCCTGTCAGGCGAGGCCCAACCCGTATAGTAGCTGAAATCGAAGTATTCTTCTTCGGTCAACTGGTATTTTAAGATAACCATTATTGTTATGCCTTCTTCTTCCTGGGCACCTTTTTAGGCGGGTTGGCCTTCAATTCTTCAATGGTCTTCAGACATTCTTCAAGGGTAAGCTCTTCCGCTCTTTCCTGTTGCTCCTTGCTGAGTTTGTAATTGCGCAATCCCTGCTTGATATAGGGGCCATAAGGTCCGCGCAGCACCTGTATCTTTTCTTTTTCAAAAACCTTGATGGTTCTTTTCTCCTTGGCCTCGCGTTTCTCCACTACAATCGGGGTGGCTTCATCCAATGTGATGGTGTAAGGATCGTAGTCTTTGCTCAATGAATAAAACTTGCCATCATGCGCAATGTATGGACCGAAGCGGCCGATATTCACCACCACGTCTTTGCCTTCAAACTGTCCCAAAGTGCGGGGCAGTTTGAAAAGTTCCATCGCTTCTTCAAAGGTGATGGTCTCAATGCTCTGGCCGGTCTTCAGTTTGGCAAACTGCGGTTTCTCTTCATCATCCACGCTGCCGATCTGCACCATCGGGCCATAGCGGCCCATGCGTGCCACCACTTTCTTACCGGTCTTGGGATCGATGCCCAGCTCGCGCTCGCCCTTGATACGCTCCGCGGTCTCGATGGTTTTTTCTACATCCTTCTTGAAGGGGATATAGAAATCGTCGATCATACTATTCCACTTCAGTTTGCCGGCGGCCACTTCGTCGAATTCCTCTTCGATGCGCGCCGTAAAACCATAGTCCATAATATCATCGAAATACTGCTTCAGAAAATCCGTCACCACCAGTCCGAGGTCGGTAGGGAAAAGCTTTGATTTTTCTGCACCGGTATTTTCTTCATCAGTCAGTTTCGAAATCTTGTCATTCTTCAGGGTGAAAATGCGGTACTCGCGCTTCACCGGGTCCTTATCTCTTTTCTCCACATAACCACGTTTCAGAATGGTTGAAATGGTTGGAGCATAGGTTGAAGGACGGCCAATGCCCAGCTCTTCCAGTTTTTTCACCAGCGAAGCTTCTGTATAGCGCGGCAGCGGACGGGTAAATCTTTCGATCGCCTTCATTTCTTTCAGTGGCAATTGCTGGCCAACAGTCAATGGCGGCAGCATACCTTCCTGCCGTTCCTCTTCCGACATATCTTCTTCATCACGGTCTTCGCGATATACTTTCAGGAAGCCGTCGAATTTCAGCACTTCACCACTGGCGGTGAGTTCTTCTTTATTAGTAGAAATCGAAATCTTTGCAATTGTTTTCTCCAGTTCCGCATCCGCCATCTGGCAGGCCATGGTGCGTTTCCAGATCAGCTCGTACAGTTTGCGGCAGTCGGCATCTTCCACCGTTTGGTTTTCCATATAGGTGGGGCGGATGGCCTCGTGCGCTTCCTGGGCCGACTCATTCTTATTCTTGTATTTGCGCGCCTGGTAATATTTCTCACCATATTGCGACAGCACCTGGTTCCTGATATCCTCCATCGCGGTATCGCTCAGGTTTACGCTGTCGGTACGCATATACGTGATCTTACCACTTTCGTAGAGCTTTTGTGCCAGCAGCATGGTTCGACTAACGGAGTAGCCCAGCTTACGCGAGGCTTCCTGCTGCAGGGTGGACGTGGTAAAGGGCGCGGCGGGCGATTTTTTCCCCGGCTTTACCTGTATATCTGTAACGGTGTAGCTGGCACCTGCACAGCTTTTCAGGAAAGCTTCTGCCTCTTCGGCACCGCTGTATTTCTTGCCTTCTGCACCAAAAGTTACATTCTTATTGCTGAGGTCTTTGGCGGTAAACAACGCCTCGATTTTGAACGAGCTCACCGGCGTGAATGCATTGATCTCTCTTTCGCGCTCGGCAATCAATCGCACGGCAACACTCTGCACACGGCCTGCACTGAGATTGTTTTTCATACTCATCTTGCGCCAGAGCACGGGACTGAGCTCGAAGCCAACTATGCGGTCGAGTACACGGCGGGCCTGTTGCGCATTCACCAGGTTCATATCCAGTGTGCGCGGATTTTGAACGGCTTTGCGGATGGCGGGTTTGGTGATTTCATGAAAAACAATGCGTTTGGTAGTCCTGGGGTCTAGTCCCAGCACCTCGCAAAGATGCCAGCTGATGGCTTCTCCCTCACGGTCCTCATCCGTTGCCAGCCAGACTTCCGAAGCTTTCTTGGCCACCGCTTTCAGTTCCTTGACGATCTTTTCCTTGTCTTCAGGAATGATATATTGAGGCTTGTAATTATTTTTAATATCAATACCCATTTCCGCTTTTTCCAGGTCGCGGATATGGCCATAGCAACTCTTCACCTCGAACTCATCACCCAGGATCTTTTCGATAGTTTTGGCTTTCGCAGGAGATTCGACTATCAGTAAATTCTTCGCCATACTCTATATAACCCGTTTTTACGCCGTGATTTACAATTAAAATTTTAGTACTATAAAAGATTAGCCGGTACAAGGGTCAGCGAGGCTAACATGCAACTTGCTAAACTTTTTATGGATAAGTAATAACAAAATTCCCGCCGAGGCGGGTTCACCGGCGTGCAATTTTAGTGTATAACGACGAAAACAACAAATTGGTGCTTAAGGGGCTAGTCAAGTTACAGGTGGGCCACCCGGTACCTGCCCGGCCTTGAAAATGCAGCATTTATGTGCAAAATGCGGTTAAAAAAATTACCTTCAGGATTGTTTCGGAAAAACCTTGAGCCAGCCTTTTAAAATATTCCCCCTGGGCGATTCTGCCGCCACCCTCGACCTGGGTAACACTATTACCAGGGAGTTGAACCAGAAAGCTTTGGCTATACAAAAGCGGCTGCTGGATCAGCCTTTTGCAGGACTGAAAGATGTGTGGGTGGCTTATAGTTCGGTGACGGTGGTATATGACCCCGTGGAGGTAAAGAAAACTTATAATCCTGAAAAGACCGTTTTTTCCTATATTAGTACGCTCCTGCAAAAGGCAGGCAGCGCAATTGCAGACAACGACCCCGGAAATGGCAGAAAAATCCGCATTCCGGTTTGCTACGACGAAGAGTATGCCATTGACCTTTCAGCTGTGTCGGACTTGAAACAGCTGAGCCCCGAAACAATCATCGACTTACATACCTCCAGGAACTACAGGGTTTATATGATTGGATTTCTGCCCGGCTTCTCGTACATGGCCGAGGTAGATGAGCGGCTGGTAGTACCCAGGAAATCTCAACCCGTAATGGTGCAGGCGGGCAGCGTGGGTATGGCGGGATCGCAAACGGGTATTTATCCGGTTCAATGCCCGGGAGGATGGTATATAATAGGTCGCACCCCCTTGCGCCTGTTTGATGTACAGGCAGAGAAGCCAGTGTTGCTGGAGGCAGGCGATGAAGTGGAATTTTACTCGATTAGTAAAGAAGAGTTCTTAAAGATCGAGAGTGAGCATTCGTCTAAATAGAATTCTACGGAAGCCCTGAACAGATTCTTTCGGGTGAATTCAAAAGGTAACCAGCTTAGAATTCTATCATTAGAACTCGTAAAGGTCCGCACACCAACATGCAAATTCCTGATTAATCCAAACCAACTAATTGGAAATCCGATGGCAATAACGATTGTTAAACCGGGGCTACTGGACACTATACAAGATTTGGGGCGATTTGGTTTTGGCAAATGGGGCGTCAATCCCGGTGGCGCCATGGATACCTATGCAGCCCGCGTGGCCAATATGCTGGTGGGTAATGAGAGCTGCGAAGCCGTTATTGAAATGCACTTCCCCGGACCACAATTATTATTTGAGCACAACGCGCTGATCAGTCTTACCGGCGCAGATTTTACCCCCACTCTCAATGATGAGCCGTTGCCGCTGTGGCGGCCGATAGTGGTAAGAAAAAATACCGTGCTTCATTTTCCCAAACTCAATCATGGCGCGCGTTGTTACCTGGCCGTTCATGGCGGGTTTTATTTAGACAAATGGCTCGACAGTTACAGCACCAACCTCAAAGCCGGCGCCGGCGGTTGTGATGGACGGAAACTGGAAAAAGGTGATGAGCTCTCATTCCGCGAAAGCAGTATTTATTTCCCGCAATTACTGAAAGAAGGCAAAGACTACCAGGTGCTCCGCTGGAAACCGGCTATCGGCCGCGTGTATAACCTTCCCAATGAAATATTTTTTGTAAAAGGAAATGAGTGGGACCTGCTCACGCCAGGCTCGCGCAATGATTTGCTGGAAAATAATTTCATCATCCATCCATTTTCCGACCGCATGGGTTACCGCCTGAAAGGAGTGGAACTGAAAACAGAGCGGCCTTATGAAATGGTCTCTTCAGGGGTGAATTTTGGTACCATGCAACTTTTACCCGATGGCCAGTTGATTCTGCTGATGGCCGATCACCAAACGGCGGGCGGCTATCCGCGTATTGGTCACGTGATATCGGCACACCTTCCCAAACTGGCGCAATTAAGGCCCAGTGATTGCATACATTTCAGTATGGTGGATATTTGCATGGCGGAAGAATTACTATTTGCCATGCAGCAGGAACTGAATATACTTCAGCGGGCCTGTATGGCGCAACTTAACCAACTGGTATGCTGAGCATCGATCTGAATTGTGATATGGGAGAGGGCTATCCCAACGACGAACAAATTTTTCCTTACATCACATCTGTAAATATTGCCTGCGGCTATCACGCCGGCGATGCAGCAACTATGCAGCGCACGGTGGAGCTTGCCTTACAGCATAATGTAGCCATCGGCGCGCATCCGGGTTATCCGGATAAAGAAAATTTCGGAAGAATAGATATTCTTCACAAGAAGATAAGCCTGGCAGAACTTACGCGTGTCGTTCAAAAACAAATCGCGCTGTTGCAGGAAGTATGCGCCTCTTTCAACACAAAGCTTCATCACGTGAAACCACACGGCGCCTTATATAATCGCGCGGCATGGGATGAAGAGGCAGCGCAGGCTATATGCAGCGCCATTCAGCAAGTGGATGCATCAATGCTTTTTTATGGGTTGAGCGGGAGTGTGATGCAACAGGCCGCTGCCCATCACAACCTGCAGTTTGTACATGAAGTATTTGCCGATCGTACATACCAACCCGATGGAAAGTTGACGCCCCGCGGTCAACCCAATGCATTGATCACCCATACCGATGCGGCCCAGCAGCAGGTTCTGACTATGATACGAACCGGGCAGGTATTTACCAACAGCGGCAAAGCCATTCCCATTAAAGCAGAGACCATCTGCATTCATAGTGATGGCGCGCATGCAGCGGAGTTTGCAAAGGCTATTCATGCAAGTCTGCTACAGAACGATATTGAACTAAAGACTCCCCTCAAAACCTGAAAAAAATCAGGAATCGTACGGCGATGGGCTGACCGAAGTCCAGCCACCATCGATCACCAGGCTCTGACCGGTGATATGCCTTGCCTGGTCCGAAACAAGGAATAAAGCGGCATTGGCAATATCTGAAGTTGTAGCCGGTTTTCCCAGCGGCGTAATGCTCGACCATGTTTTTACATATTCAGCATCTGAAACGGTTCTTTCAGTAATGGTAGCCCCCGGAGCCACGGCATTTACTGTAATTCTGTAGGGTGAAAGTTCTATCACCAGGTTTTTTGCCAGCATTTCCAGGGCGGCTTTCGTCATGCCATAAGCCGCCAGGTTCTTATGCGCCTGGTGACCGGTAACAGACGACATGAACAATATGCTGCCTCCTTTACCCTGTTTTTTCATTTGCAAGGCTGCCGCCTGCGCCAGGAAAAAGCTCCCGCCCAAATTGGTATGAAGCACTTTGTATAAAGCTTCGGGTTTGTATTCAAAGAAATCTCCAAACAAGGTAATGCCCGCGTTGGCAATGGATATGGTTAATTTTCCAAACTCTTCAACAGCAGTCTCTACCATTCGTGAGATGAATGGAGGATCGGCCGCATCACCGGGAAAGGCGAGACATTTGCCGGAACCGCCGGCTTCATTGTTTATCTTATCGACTGCCAGTTTTGCCAACTTCTTATCAATATCATTCAACAATACCGACGCTCCCTGCCGCGCCAGTTGCAAGCAAATTTCATATCCGATTCCCTGCGCCGCGCCAGTGACAATTGCTGCGTGATTGGAAAAATCTCGAGAAGCCATATCGGAAATTAAGCAGCAATTCGGAAAAAACAAGAACCAATTCATGCAAGCGTTTTCGGAATTATCTATCTTCCCATTCATGTCTTCCCGCTCCGCACTTCTCGGCGCTGCATTCCTGATGGCCACCTCCGCCATCGGACCGGGATTCATCACGCAGACTACCGTTTTTACCCAGCAATTACTAACCAGTTTCGGGTTTGTGATTCTCATCTCCATCATTCTCGACATCGCGGCGCAAATGAATATATGGCGCATTGTGGCCGTTACTGAAATGCGCGCGCAGGATATTTCTAACCACCTGTTGCCAGGCATGGGCTACCTGCTGGCGGCGTTGGTGGTGCTTGGCGGACTTGCTTTCAATATCGGCAATTTGGCAGGCGCCGGGCTGGGGATTAATATATTGTTTGGTTTTGATAAGGACGGGGCTCAGCCGGTTATCGGCGCGGCCATAAGCGCGGTCATTGCCCTGATCATTTTTTGGGTGAAAGAAGCGGGCGTGGCCATGGACTGGTTTACACGCATACTGGGTTTCGTAATGATTGGCTTAACAATTTATGTTGCTACCAGCTCGAACCCACCGGTATGGAAGGCAATGCATCACACATTCATTCCTGAAAAAATTGATGTGATTGCCATCATAACACTGGTGGGTGGAACGGTAGGAGGGTATATCAGTTTTTCCGGTGCGCATCGTTTACTCGACGCCGGTATAAAGGGCAGGCAGGCTTTGCCCCGGGTAACGAGAAGCAGTGTTACTGCTATTTTGCTCGCCAGCCTTATGCGCGTATTACTTTTCCTGGCGGCATTGGGCGTGGTGGTATCGGGTGCTGTATTGTCGAATGATAACCCGCCGGCATCAGTCTTCAGCATTGCTGCCGGTGCAGCAGGTTTGAAAATTTTCGGTGTGGTGCTATGGGCCGCTGCTATTACTTCGGTGGTCGGTTCTGCTTATACATCCATTTCTTTTTTCCGCACCTTTCATCCATTCCTCAATAAACATCATCGCATACCGACCACTATATTTATCTTGATATCCGCAGTATTCTTCATCAGCGCAGGCATAGCACCCAAAAAATTACTGATAGCTGCCGGCACATTAAATGGTTTTACATTACCCATAGCATTAGCGCTTTTATTACTGGCTGCGCGCAATAAGTGCATCGCGAAAGACTACCAACATCCGGTATGGTTAACAATTATTGGATGGTTCGTGGTAATTGTTATAGGCATCATGGCGGGCAAAGTATTGTCAGACAATATAGGTGGATAATCTTTCACTTTTTGTTGACAATTAAATTCCGCATATACCGTTACTTTTCCTGTCCCGCTTCAACCACTATTTATACAGCAGTTCTACTTTAAACTCACAACCCAACTACTATTTTATGTCTGCTAACAACAGCGGCCAGGATACTGGTCTGTACACGTACGATTCTTTTTCGCCTCCGGGAAGAAAAAGATCCGATTTCAATTTTCTCTGGTGGTGTGCGGGCGCTCACCAGGAAATACTCAGGCAACATCCCTCGGAACATAGTAAGTACTCAGGTTTGGGCGGCGTTATTCTGGCCACATTCGTCCTGGCAAGTCTCTCGGCGGGATATGCTGTTTACAGCGTTTTTGGCAACTGGACCTGGACTATTGCCTTTGGCATTATCTGGGGCCTGATCATCTTCAACTTCGACAGGTTTCTCGTTTCCACCATGCGTAAGTATGGCGTCAGCCGGCGCAAACAATTCTGGATGGCGGTGCCACGTATTGCCCTGGCAATCCTCATTGGCATTACTATAGCGCGGCCGCTTGAACTGAAGATCTTCGAAAAAGAGATCGACACCAAAGTGGTGGAGAATAATCACCAGAAAATGCAGATGAACGATAGCCTGCTGCGCATCGAAAACCAGGCATTGCTGCAAAATGCGCAGGCTGAAAGAGACCGGCTCATCGCGCGAAAGCATGCAATTGAAGATACCCTGCACCGCCTGCAACAGGCCTATGTGCAGGAAGCCGATGGCACCGGCGGGTCAATGCAACGCGGCATAGAACGGCTTACGCTGATGAAACGCGATGCGTGGCAAACGGCGCAACGCAATTATGCCCCCGAGCTGCAGCAACTGGCCGAAGATATCAGGCGACAAGATGAAATATTACTTACCGCAAACGCCACCATCGAAGAAAAAAGAAAAAAATACGAAGCAGCTACCGCAGCTAATGTAGGTTTCCTGGAACGAAATAAGGCATTGTCGGACCTGGCCATGGAAGAAAGCAGCGTATTCTGGACAAGTCTTCTATTGTCGCTGCTGATCATTTTGATAGAAGTGGGTCCCATACTTTCCAAGCTGATTATGCCTGTCGGGCCATATGATATTGCGTTGGCGAAGGAAGAACTCACCAGTATGGCCGCCAGCGAAAACGATATGCGCAAGGATAAAGAACTGAAAATGGAAAAGCTGCGCGCATTTTATAAGAAACAAAAAGAAATGTCGGACATGCTGGTAGAGAAAATGACCAACCTGCAGCAAAAACATATTGATGAGGAACTGGAGAAATGGGAACGGGGCGAATGGAACCCCAGGGATCATCGTGCTTCCATGGATGAAGTGATGCGCAAAATAAAAGAGCAGTATCGCTTCAAAGAGGAAGACCTGTTGTAGAGAGACCAGTAGGCCATGTAAAGCAACGGGGCTGGCTGTCTTGCCAGCCCTGATTGTTTTCAGTAATTCGGTACCAGGAAATGCGTGGTGGCCAGCAGGGCCAGCAGGATTGCAATCGGGATGATGGTCCGGCATGAGATCTGAAATTTTTTGATAGTAGAAGGAAAGCAGAGAAATATGAGCGCCAACAGGAGTAAGGTGGCCATTCCCAGCCCGATATATACGTTAGTATCAATAATGCCTGCCATCATAGACATGCCGACCAGGTACCAGGCAATGAATGCAAAGAAGAGCAAAACCGAAAACGCGGCGATCCAGCCGATGCGGCGTTTTTTCAATAAGAACACAGCGGCGACAATACCCAATATTACTTTCACCAGGTTTTGAAGAACATTTATGATATAAGTACTGTGCGTGCTGATTTCACCGGAACTGGTGGTGACAAAAGGGGAGGTATTGGAGAAAAGTTCGTTGAACACCAAAACCAGGAATACAATGGTAATGATCGACACCAAAACCACTACGAAGTATTCTCTTGCATTCAGTTTTTGCATATCCTAAAATAACTATTTTATCCGTTTGCGCATAGCATCGGCCAGTTGCGCTGCCCAGTGGGCATACTCCTTGCCGGAAGGATGAAGTTTGTCTGTAGTCAGCAAAGTCTCATCGCGCGCGGCTTCGCGTGTGCTGCCGGTGATATCAATAAATGTTACTTCATGCTGCAGGCATATAGCGGCTGCTGTTGTATTGAAGGCATCTATTTCGCGGTTAATCTGCGCGCGGTCTTTGCCTTCGGCAAAAGGAGTAACCCCCCAGTCGGGTATGGATAAGACGAATACGTTTTTTGTTTCGCCACCGGCGAACGCTATTGCCTGCTGCAGCAGGTTCGCGAACTCGGTAGCATAGTTGTCGGTGCTGCGGCCGCGGTATTGATTGTTTACGCCGATGAGTAAGGATACAAAATCGTACCCCCGCAGCAAGCGTGTATTGTTGATAGCGGTCTGCAATTCATCGGTGGTCCAGCCCGTGCGGGCTACAATTTCCGGGGCATAAAATTCATAACCGGCTTTGCGCAGGATTTGTACGGCCTGATACGGAAAACCTTCATACAGCGGAACTGCTTCCCCGATGGTGTAAGAATCGCCGAGTGCGAGATAGGAGTAGGGCATGGTACAAGTTAAAAAAGGTTGCGGAAGAATCAATAAGCAATAAAATAGGAAGAAGTATTAAGCAATATTTCAATATACAATACAAATAAAAAAGGGACCGGAATCCCGGTCCCCATTGCAACTTCATCATGTAGTTCTTGTCGTTTCTGTTGCAACTATTTTAGAAAGCGCGAATTTAAATTTCTAAATTTAAAACTACCTGCAGATTAATTAATATTTTTCAAAAATTAATTTACTGCTGCATTCCCTGCATACCATTCTGCATGGTTTCGTTGTCGCCGCGCAGGTTTTTGCGTTTAAACAACTGAGCGTCGAATTTGCCAAAACGGTAGCTGAGGTTCACACGTACAATCTGCGGGTCTCTTCTTCTCCAGTCGTCTTGTACAAAGCCAATCGCTTCTGAGTGCACAACATATTTACGGGTGCGCAATATATCGCTCCAGTTGACAGAAAGAGTCAGTGTGTTGCTCTTTATCGCGAAGTCTTTACGGATACCCAGGTCAAAACCGTAGTTGGCATCTATATACCCCTGGGTGGTTGAAGGACTGCCGCCCATCCAGCCGCCGCCTCCGCCCATACCACCGCGACCACCGCCGCCGATGCTGTTGCTGGTGCTAACGGGCAATGCGCTCCTGGCTGTATAGTCACCACTGAGCTGAATGCTCCAGGTCTTGGCAATCTTAAAGGTATTGTTAGTCTTTGCCGACCAGCTTGTACGATCGTTTTCGAGACCGTCAGTCACATTATCACCTTTGATCTTCGAATAGTACACGTTGGTGCTCACGTTCATGTCCCACCATGTGGTCCAGTTGTTACGGAATACAAACTCGACACCTGCCGCATAAGCGGTGTTGGCATTAACCCATGTGGTAATGAAAGCCGAGTCGGTGCTGTTGCCGATAACACCGCGGTCCTGGTAGCGCGAGATCAGGTCGTCGGTGTATTTTCCAAACATGGTCACCAGGAAACTGTTGTTGCGGCCGTAGGTTTTCTGGTACGACACTTCCAGTGAATGCGTAAACTCCGGTTTCAGATCAGGATTACCGGTCTGGTAATTCAGTTTATCCGAATAGTCGGTGTTTGGCATCAACTGGAAGAAATTAGGACGGTTTACGCGACGGCTATAGTTCAGTTGAATATCCTGCCTGTTCTCAAAATTCTTGGTCACAAACACGCTCGGGAACAAGCTGATGGGGTAGGTATTGCTATAGCTGCCTTTTCCAATCTGCTCACCATCGTAGCTGCTGCTCTCTGCGCGCAGACCGAGTTGGTAGTTGAACTTGTCTTTTACTTTATGCGAGAAAGTAACATAACCAGCATACACATAATCTGAATAATCGAATGAGTTACTCAACTCAGGTTTGAAATCGCCATTGATGGAGTTTCTCTGGAAACTTTCATAGCGGCGAATCTGCGCGCGCAGACCCGCTTCCCACTTCATATTTTCATTGATGGGATCGATATAATCGGTCTGTGCCACGATGAACCTGTTTTGCCCGCCACCTTGTAAACCCTGCAGCATTTCATACTTGGGGTTGGTATAGGCTGGATCAAAATAAGCTCTTGTGCTGATATCGTTCTCGTTGCTGTTTTTGCTTTTGTTGTAGTTAATATCGGCTGTCCATTCCTTACCCGCTTTGGCAAACAGGTGTTTAAAGCTGAGCTGTGTGCCATAGTTGCGGAAGCTGGTATTACCAACCGTATTGAACGCCTGGTATTCGTGCGCTATACCGGCAGTGTCAATATCGAGATCGTTGCGGTTATCAAATTTGAAATTACCGTCAACAATTACCTGCGATACCGTGATGGTATTCCTGTTATCAACAAAATAATCTATACCGAACCGGCCAAATGCAAAGGCGCCGGTGCTCAGGTTGTTGTTATCCTGGAGGGTAGTTACTTCCTTTCCGTTGATCAGCGAAATGCGATCGGTTTCGCCCCAGCCTTTTGATTTACGCTGGTTGTACATGCCGTTGGCGAAAAAGTTGAGTTTGCCCTGGCGCACATTGATATCGCCGCCGCCATTGAAGCGTCCGCGGCTATCGATGCCCGCACGTACGCTACCGTTATAACCAGCTTTGCGGTTTTTCTTCAACACAATATTCAAAATACCCGACTGACCGCCGCTTGCATCGTATTTGGCAGAAGGGTTGGTAATAATTTCTATGCTTTGAATGGCGTCGGAAGGAATCTGTTCCAGCGTGAGGGTAGAGGGACGACCATCAACAAATATTTGCGGGGCTGCATTGCGCAGGGTCACATTGCCCTCGATGTCTACGTTCAGGCTCGGCACCTGGCGCATTACATCGATTGCCGTTCCACCGGCGGCGTTGATATTTTTTTCTACGTTGAAAATTTTCCGGTCAATACCCATTTCAATCAACGGTTTCGAGCCGGTCACGGTAACGCCTGCCAGCAGTTGCGGGTCCATTTCCATTTTGATATTGCCCAGGTCTTTATCAACCATCGACAGTGCCTGCTGCATGTCCTGGCCGGCGCCCATCTTCAAGTCGAAAGACACTTTCTGTTCGATAGTCTGGTAACCGATGGCGGTTATCACCAGTTTGAACTGACCAAAGAGCGGGAGTTGTTCGAGGCTGAAATCACCATTGGGCCTGGTAAGCATACCCGCCACGATGGTGTCTTTGGGTTGTCTTGTAGCGGGGTCCATCTTGCTCATGATAAGTTGGACAGAAGCGGCTTCGATGCCTTTGTTCTTTTCGTCCACTACTTTGCCGTAAAATCGGCCCATATTGGCCTGTTGACCACCGCCGCGGGCACCTGCTGGTGGACCGCCCATGGGAATCTGGCTATACAGTGTGGTTGAGATAAGCGCTAACCATACAAACGCAAAAAACTGTTTCATCAGTAATTAATTGATTTTGAAAGACCTGTTTTAAATTTTCTCCAGTCGATAGGCACTAAATCGCCAATTAGACGCAAAAACTGGCATAAACCTGTGACGAGTTTATGACATTATGATAAACGGTAGTACTAACCCCCAAAAACGATAGTGATTAACACTTGAATGAGGCCAATAGTTAAACCCAGTACGCCACCGATGATCTCCACGAAGCGGAATTCTTTGGACATGATCTGGTAGAGAATGGATTCTAGTTTTTCGCTGGAAAACCCAGCCACTTTTTCCACTACAATCCTTTCGAGGTCAAGCTCCTCCTTAAGATTATTCATATAATTCTTCATCAGTACGGGGAAGATATTTTCGAGTTCCTGCATAAAGACAGTCTTCAGCTGGTTGATGGTCTTATCGCCGATAAACATGCTGATGACGGGAAATACATCGCTGATCTTTTCGCGCAGAAACTGATCGATGTGTTGTTCTACATGCGGCAGAATTTTTTTGAGATTTTCCGGGCTGGTGATCTTCTGTTCTATATCAGTGAAGGATAGCAGTTCATTGCTCACCAGTCTTCCCAGCTTCTCCGCAAACTGCTGCTGCCTCTTGGGAAAAATTCCCTGGAAAGTCATACCCAGGAATTTCACAGGTTTCACGGGGTGAAAAAGCATCTTAATGGCAACCCAGTTCGTCATCCAACCTATAAAAGCCGAGATAAGGGGAATCAGAATATAAATCCAGATCATCGAATCAGTTTAAATTTTTTTCATCCTGCAAAGAAAGCGCAATCAAGGATATTAATCGCGGATTTATTGGGATTACGCAGGATACGCGGATGTAACAGATGATTTGAGTGATCCTTTTTTATCCCTGCCAGGTCCGTGATTTTTTTGCAATCAATGTTTTTTACGCTAATTTTGCGCTTCCTGTCACGGTGGCTGTAGCTCAGTTGGTTAGAGCATCAGATTGTGGTTCTGAGGGTCGCCGGTTCGAGCCCGGTCTGCCACCCTAAACGCCCGACGATTGTCGGGCGTTTCTGTTTCGGGTTGAAGGTTAGCGTTTCGGGTTCTTCTGATGCAGATTGCAACTTTTGAAATTAGTTAGCGATTAATAAAACCAGGTAGCGATTAAACGGCGCGGTAGCAACCCGAAACCCCCAACCCCGAACCCAAAAACGGGCGGCAGCATCCCCCCAACTTTAACTTTCCCAGCGGCAACAACCATAGCGTTTTATCGTTATTTTTGAGAAGATGTCAAAAGCAATCAGAAATATGTTTAAGACCAAGAACTTGCCTGTCGTTCTCCTGATACTTGCTGCCGGTTTGTTTGTTGCGTTTAAGACCTTTGGACTGGCTGGCAATGGTGGAAATCCGCCCAGTAAATATGAAAAGATTCTCCACAACGTGGGGGAGATGCTGACAGAAATCCACTACAGCCCTAAGAAAATTGACGACAACTTCTCAAAGGATATTTTCAGGAAATACCTCGCCGAGAAAATTGACCCGCAGAAGAATATTCTGCTGCAGTCCGATATTCAGCAGCTGAAAAAATTTGAAACACGCTTAGACGATGAAATCAAGGGCGGCAGCATTCAGTTTGTGCCCGCCGTTTCCGAAATCTATAAGAAACGTGTTCCCGAAATCGAGGCAATTTTTACCGAAATACTTGCCAGGCCCTTCGATTTTACGAAAGACGAAACAGCTAACCTCGATCCCGACCAGCTGGATTATCCCAAAAATGAAAGCGAGCGCCGCGAAGCCTGGCGCAAACGTCTCAAGTATATGACCCTTGAGCGCTATGCCGACCTGCTGGAACGTCGTGAGAAGAATAAGGGCACTCCGGATTTCGTAGCAAAAAAAGACGAAGAGCTGGAAAAAGAAGCGCGCGAACAGGTGCTCAAGATCATGCGCCGCGCCTACGAGCGCATGAAAGTTAAACTGAACGATGAAGACGACCGTTTCAACGAATACGTAAAAACTATCACCGAATCGTTTGACCCGCATACCACTTTCTTCCCGCCCGTAGATAAGAGATATTTTGATGAAGAAATGAGCGGAAGATTCTTTGGTATCGGTGCCTCACTGCGGGAAGAAGACGGCAATATCAAGATTGGTACCTTGCTTACCGGTAGTCCCGCCTGGAAAAGCGGCGAAATCAGCATTGGCGATGCCATCCTGAAAGTGGCGCAAGGCGATGCTGAACCGGTTGACCTCACTGGCTTCACCGTGCCCGATGCCGTGAAAATCATTCGTGGTAAAAAAGGAACCGAAGTAAGACTCACCCTGCGAAAGGCAGACGGTTCCATCAAAGTGGTAAGTCTTATCCGCGATGAAATTATACAAGACGAAACATTTGCGCGCAGCGCCATCATCAACCAGGGTGGCAGCAAGATCGGATTGATATACCTGCCTGAATTTTATGCCGATTTCGATAACCCGAAAGGCCCCCGCTGCTCGGAAGATGTACGCAAGGAAATTATCAAACTGAAAGAGCAGAAAGTGGATGGCATCATTATGGACCTGCGCAGCAATGGCGGCGGTTCGCTGTATGATGTGGTGCAAATGGTAGGTTTGTTCATTGAAGGTGGTCCTGTGGTGCAGGTAAGAGACCGCGACGGCAAACAACCGCAGATCTATTACGACCGCGATAAGACTGCATTATACGACGGTCCCCTGGCTGTAATGGTAGATGAATTCAGTGCATCGGCGTCTGAAATTTTCGCTGCGGCCATACAGGATTATAACCGCGGCATCATCATTGGCAGTTCTTCTACCTATGGCAAAGGCACTGTGCAACGCAATATTGGTCTTGACAAAACCATGGGCTTCCTTGATCCCAACAGCGATCTTGGTACCGTGAAACTCACCCTGCAAAAATTCTATCGCATCAATGGAGGCTCTACGCAGTTGCGTGGCGTTTCATCCGATATAGCACTGCCGGATATTTTTGAATTCAGCAAGCTGCGCGAAAAAGACAATCCCGGCGCATTGCCCTGGGACGAAATCCAGAAAGCTGACTATAAACCCTGGAAATATGGCCTCGACCTGGAGCCGATCAAAAAGGCAAGCCTCGAGCGCCAGAAAGCCAATGAAGTATTCAGCAAGATCCGTGCACATGCCGAATTCCTGGCCAAACAGGACAATAAGGTTTATACACTGAACCTGAAAAAATTCCAGGCTGAGCAGAAAAAAGCCAAAGAAGCCATCAAGCAATTAGAATCGCTTAGCAAACTCACTACTGAGCTGGATGTGCAGGCCTTGCCCGAAGATTTGAAACGTTTTGAATATGACGCAGGCAAATCTGAGCGCTTTAAACAATGGATCAAGAACCTGCGCTCTAATATATACCTTAATGAAGCAGTTCATGTGATGAATGATATGATTCAACTCAAGAATGTGGTATATAATACCAAGAAATAAGAGATAAATAATAAAAGCTTGTTGAAACCGTTCTGGCTAAACCGGAGCGGTTTTTTATTTTCACCTATTTTTGCTGCTCTATTTGCTAACTCAACCACCATGACTCTATTAGACCGGTTCAAGCAGATCACCACTTTTGTATTCGACCTGGATGGTGTGTTGACCGATGGCGCGCTCTTTATTTTTCCCGATGGGCAATTCATTCGCCGCATGCATATCAAAGATGGCTTTGCTTTGCAACTGGCCATTAAGAAAGGATATCGCGTAGCGATCATCAGCGGCAGCATGTCGGAACCCGTCATCACCCGGCTTAACAAGTTAGGCGTGAACGATGTGTATATGAACGTCACCGACAAAAAGAAGAAACTGCAGGAATATATGCAGCAGCATAACCTGCAGAAGCCTGAAATTCTGTTTATGGGTGACGACATACCCGACTACGAGGTAATGCAGGAGGCGGGATTGAGTTGCTGCCCCGCAGATGCCGCTACGGAAATTCGCGATACCTCCGCCTATATTTCCCCGGTGGCAGGAGGCCAGGGTTGCGTACGCGATGTCATTGAAAAAGTCCTGAAGCTGAACAATCACTGGGAACTTTATACCGATACCCCCAGCCGTTGACCCGGAACCTTAAAACGCCAAACCAGCATAACCCAATGAAATTATTGGTTGCCTTTTTTCGCCTTATCCGTGTGCTTAACCTGCTCTTCATTGCGTTGACGCAGGTATTGTTTCAATATGCCATAGTGCAACCCCTGATGCACGAGTGGCATAGTGATGCATTGCCTCTACCTTATTTTGCATTGCTGGTGGTGGCCTCCATACTCATCGCCGCCGCAGGGTATATCATCAACGACTATTTTGACCTCAATATCGATCTCATTAATAAGCCGCAAAAGCTGGTGGTGGATAAGCATATCCGCCGTCGCTGGGCTATTCTCTGGCACATGACCCTGTCTATGCTGGGCATTGCCATTAGTTTTTACCTCAGTTGGAGAACAGGCGCCTGGTGGTTGGGATTTGCCAACACGGGTTGCGTGATCGGTCTTTGGTTTTACAGTACCACGTTCAAGAAAAGAATGCTGAGCGGAAACATTATCATCTCGCTGATGACGGCCTGGGTGGTGCTGGTGGTGGGTTTGCTGCAATGGAGACTGGGGCAAAATATCGACTCGATTGATGACAACAATCTCAAGCTGATACGACTTACTTTCTTATACGCAGGTTTTGCCTTTATCATTTCTGTGATTCGCGAAGTGGTAAAAGACATGGAAGACATGCCCGGCGATGAACGCTATGGTTGCCGCACCATGCCGATAGTGTGGGGGGTGAATGCCTCGAAAGTATTTGCAGCCACCTGGATGGTGGTGTTGATTGCCGCATTGGTTATTGTGCAGATCTACGTGTTGCCCTTCCAATGGTGGTGGCCGGCCTTGTACTGCACGCTGCTGATCGTTCTTCCTTTAATATATCTTCTTCGGAAATTATATACTGCCAAATTACCCGAAGATTATCATCATATCAGCAACGGCCTGAAATTTGTGATGTTGACCGGAATCTTGTCAATGATATTTTTCAAAATGTATCTGTAGATGAAAAATCGACCGATAGTATTGGCTTCGCAATCGCCGCGGCGCAAACAATTATTAGAATGGGCAGAAATACCAGTAGCAGTAATTGTACAACCCACTTCGGAAGATTACCCGGATGAACTAAGCGTTGAGGAAGTGCCCGTATACATAGCCAGGCAAAAAGCATTGGCTGTGCAGCAGAGCGGGAAGGTAACCCATGGCAGCATTGTGATAGCGGCCGATACCATTGTTGTGCTGGGAAATGAGATTATCGGCAAACCCGGCGACCGGGAGCATGCATTGCAAATACTATCGCAACTATCCGGGCAAAAACACCAGGTAATTACCGGCGTGGTGATTACCGACGGGAAAAAGGAAATTGCTTTTTCTGATAAAACGGATGTATGGTTTCATGAATTGACCCCGGAGCAAATAACGTTCTACGTTGACAAGTACAAACCTTACGACAAAGCCGGCGCTTATGCCATCCAGGAATGGATTGGCGTGGTGGGTATAAAAAGTATCGCCGGCGATTTCTACAACGTAATGGGACTACCCGTGAGTCGCGTGGTGCAGGCCCTAAAAAATTTTTGATCGGTATTTGTAAAATACCTTATTTTTGAACTCACGGTTTCACCCACACTAAATCTTTCCATTCTTACTACTGCCCGCTTTTAATAGTACTTCCTGAAGTACCCAAAACTTTTTGTCCCTATGAATGAACGTTTACTCCAATTCATTTGGCAGTTCCGGTATTTCAACCGGCAGCCGCTGCAACTGACCGATGGCGAACATTTCCAGGTAATTTATCCCGGTGTGTACAATACCAACCAGGGACCCGATTTTCTGAATGCCAAGATTCGTATTGGCAACACGCTTTGGGCAGGACATGTGGAGTTGCATGTAAAGACATCAGACTGGTACCGACATGCCCACCAGCACGACCGCAACTACGATAACGTGGTGCTGCACGTGGTATGGCAGGACGATATGCCGGGCAAAGTGGGGAAGATGCCCGTGTTTGAGCTTTGCAACCTGGTGCCCAAACTGCTTTTGCAACACTACGAAGAATGGATGCAAAGCCAGTCGTACATTCCCTGCGGAAGAGGTGCAGGAGAAGTGGATGAAATAATATGGATAAGCTGGAAGGAAAGACTGGTGATTGAACGTTTGCAGCGAAAGGCAAGCATCATCTTTGCTTACTTGCTCGAAAACAGGCATCATTGGGATGAGACCTGCTGGTGGCTGCTGGCAAGAAACTTTGGAATTGTGGTGAATACCGATGCCTTTGAGTCCATTGCGCGTAGTCTGCCGTTAAGTCTGCTGGCCAGGCATAAGAACCAGGTCATACAACTGGAAGCCTTGCTGATGGGGCAGGCTGGGCTGTTGAATGAGAAATTCGTGGCCCATTACCCGATCATGCTGCAGAAAGAATACCGTTTTCTCCAGAAAAAATATAATCTGCAGCCGATATGCGAGCGCGTGCATTTTTTGCGCATGCGGCCTTCAGCATTTCCGACGATCAGGCTGGCCCAACTGGCCATGCTGATTCACAGTTCAGCGCATTTGTTTTCCGTAATTCGTGAGACGGAGTCTATGGAGACCCTGCGGCAACTGTTTTCGGTTACCGCTAATGATTTCTGGCACTATCATTATAATTTTTCAGAAAGCGCCGGTTTCAAACCCAAGAAGCTGGGCGAAACAATGGTTGACAACGTGATCATCAATACCGTGGTGCCACTCTTGTTTGCATACGGACGTTTGCATAAAGAAGACCAATACACCGAACGGGCGTTACAATGGCTGCGGGAACTTGCGTCGGAGAAAAACACCATCACCTTTGGTTTTAGCCAGTTATGCATCGCCAATAAAAATGCTTTCGACTCACAGGCATTGAAAGAATTGAAGACAAACTATTGCGACGAACGACGATGCCTGGATTGTGCCGTGGGAAATGCTTTGCTGAAGAATTCTGCGAAACACAGCGTAGGTAATTCTTAGAAACAAGGCCTATTGGACAGCTTCATAGAAGCCGTGCATTCGTCTCCAGCGGCAAGATCTGAAGTTCGTGCCTTAACGTGACAAACGACAACCGCGATGGCACAATTTTTATGCGCATAATCACTACAGTTTCGCTACCAAAAAAATAATTGTATGGGCACTTCCCAACCGGCGCAGAAATCGGGCCGTATTCAGGGTCCTGTGGGCGCAATTTACATCGACAACAACAACAGCGATATACAGGAAGGCATACCCGTTCTATTTCTGCATTCGTTTGGCGGCAGCATTGAGCATTGGCAACAGCAACTGGAATACGTACGCCAGCACAGGCAGGCGGCGGCATTTGATTTTCGCGGACACGGGCAATCGGAAGCGAGCGATAATGCCAGCTATTCTGTGGAAGCATTGGTAAAAGATGTGGAAGCCGTGATGGACGAACTGGGATGGCAGCGCGTGGTATTGGTAGGTCATAGCATGGGAGCAACCACCGCCCTGGCTTATGCCGATGCGCATCCCAACCGGGCAGCGGGGTTGATACTGGCAGGATCTCCCGGCAAATCAGATCCCGCACAGGCAAAACAAATTATGGCTGCACTGGAATCCGAACAATATCCGCACGTGATGGCCGACTATATGAAACGTATACTGACCGGCGCGCGCAGACCCACAGATGAAATAGTGATGCGTGGCGTGCAGGAGATAAGCAGGCCCGTTTCGCTGCAGATCATCAAAGGACAATTTGACTATGATCCGCTGCCGGCGATCAGCAGGATTGGCGTGCCGGTAATGATTGTTTATGCAGATGGAGAGCTCGAATTACCCAACGCATTGTCCAGGCAGGCAAAGCATATTCCTTCCAGGCATATTGAAGGAACCAGCCATTGGATGCATATGGACAAAGGAGATGAATTCAACAAAGTGTTGGATGAATTCTTATCTGCAATAAAGTAAACAGTATTGTACCGGCTGCAGTTAACCTGCCACCACTTCTTTCCAGTTAAACTTTGCATTCACTTCTATATCGGGGTGAATGCTGTAAATAACCGGGCAGGTATGCGCGGCATTCTCCAAAATTGTCTTTTGCTTTTCTGTAACAGATAAAGTATCGGGAAAATGGAAAGTTAAATTTATACCCCCAACGCGCCGCGGCTCCTGCTTCATGATCTTTTCTACCTCTATCTTCATACCGGTCAGGTCAAGCTGCATATCCCTTGCTTTTATACCCATTATGGTCATCATACAGGCTCCCAGCGATGTTGCCAGCAGGTCTGAAGGGGAGAACCGCTCACCCTTGCCTTGGTTGTCTGGCGGGGCATCGGTCTCAATTTCGGTACCGGATCTTAAATGTGTACAAACCGTTCTCAGATTTCCTTCGTAAACTACAGTAGAGGTCATTATGTATATTTTTACCTTAAATTTACGTTTAATAATTCTAAAACTTTGCCGGTGAAGAAAATCGTATTGTCAGCCCTGGTAATATTAACGGCCACCGCAGTATGGGCACAGGAAAATCCCACACCGCAGTCGCCCACTTCAAAAAAAGACAAGAGAGAGGCAAGAAGAGAACGCATCAATGCATTGCTGAAGCTTCAGGAAGAAGGAGAGATCATATTCAACAAGCAAAGCATATTCGGCATCAAACTGGCCACGGATGGTTATGGACTTTCCTATGAATGGGGAAAGTTCAAAAGTAATCGCGTTGCCACCATTTTCCAGGTAGAGCTCAACGAGAAAAAACACAAGAAAGAAAAAAGGGTTTCGTACGTGAGCCCCGGCGGTTTCAATTTCAACAGCCTGATATTTGGTAAAATGAATAATTTTTACCAGTTCAAACTGGGCATGGGTCAGCAACGCATTATTGGAGGTAAGGGTAACAAAAATGGCGTGGGCGTGATGGCTATATATGGCGGAGGCGTAAGCGCAGGTCTGTTGAAGCCTTATTATGTGGACGTAGATGATCCGAATACTGGTCAGAGATTTCGCAAGACATATCCGACCATAATAGATAGCGGCTACTATGAACAAGGCTCTTCCGGTTTCACCGTTGGCTGGGGAGAAGTAAAATTCAAACCCGGCGTACACGCGAAAGCTGCCATGCGTTTCGACTATGGCCGTTTCAACGAAACCGTTACTGCCATCGAGGTCGGTCTCAACGCCGAATACTACATGGATAAGATACCACAGATGGCATTGAATGAAGAGAAGAAATTTTTCTTTAACGCATATATCTCGCTG
The DNA here is from genome assembly GCA_937958995.1 of uncultured Chitinophagaceae bacterium. Lineage (GTDB taxonomy): Bacteria > Bacteroidota > Bacteroidia > Chitinophagales > Chitinophagaceae > CALCIN01. The sequence continues at coordinate 200,964 of CALGAP010000005.1, read as the reverse complement.
CTGCTTGGCAGGCGAAAGTAAGATCACGCACCTGTGCCATCCTGCATCCTCGCTCAACCCCCAATTATGTTAATCCCCAAATCCGTGTTACATTTGTGCTTCTGAACCATTGTGATGACAGGCTGTTTAATGATATGTTATGCAGGAATTACCCGTTATTAATAAGACTGATGACCTTAATGCGCGTCCCAAAAAGCCTGACTGGCTGCGCGTTAAGTTGCCCATAGGAGAGAGTTATAAGCATGTTCGCGGACTGGTAGATACACATAAACTGCACACCATTTGCGAAAGCGGCAATTGCCCGAATATGGGCGAGTGCTGGGGTGCAGGCACCGCTACCTTTATGATACTGGGTAACGTGTGTACCCGCAGCTGCGGCTTTTGCGCCGTGGCCACTGGCCGTCCTGATCCGGTAGACTGGGACGAGCCGCAACGCGTGGCAGAAGCCATCCACCTGATGAAAGTGAAACACGCAGTGATCACTTCGGTTGACCGTGATGAACTTAAGGATGGCGGCAGCACTATCTGGTACAATACCATCAGGGCGGTAAAAGCCTTGAATCCCGATACTACGCTCGAAACACTGATTCCTGACTTTAAAGGCAAGAAAGAAGATATACAACGCATCATTGATGCTGCCCCCGAAGTGGTTTCACACAATATTGAGACAGTAGAGCGCCTTACGCGCCAAGTGCGCATACAGGCAAAATACCGTCGCAGTATGGAAGTGCTGAAAATACTGAAAGAAGGCGGCATGCGCACCAAGAGCGGCATCATGCTGGGCCTTGGTGAAACAAAAGAAGAAGTGCTGCAGACCATGCAGGATCTTCGCAACAGCGGCGTTGATGTAATTACTTTGGGCCAATACTTACAACCCACCAAACGCCACCTTGCCGTGATACGCTTTGTTCACCCCGACGAATTTGCCGAATACCGCGACGCCGGTTATGAAATGGGATTCGACTATGTGGAAAGCGGCCCGCTGGTACGCTCATCATACCACAGCGACCGCCACGTGATTCCCGGCTATGGGAGAGAAGCGTGGTTAAAAGAAAAAGCCGTATGAAGATTGAAGAAGGAACAGGGAAGGTTGAAATAAGAATGTTGAAGGGAAGCTTATTTCAAATTTCCTTTATTGTCTTTTTCTGTTTTACAGGTTTGCTTGTCCCGCTTTCTTCTGAAGCGCAATTAAAATGGACGCGCGTTGATTCTGGATATGGAGAACTTCCTCCATCTATTCAACTGTACAGAACGGAAGACACTTTGAACGGTCATCCATTTGTGGCGATGTATGCTTCGGTAAACCTTAAGGACCGGAAACTGGAGCTCACTACACAAGTTGGCAAAGGTAAACGCTACACCCCACAGCAATATTACTTCATGGAGAACGAGCCGCTGATAGTGGTGAACTGCACTTTCTTTTCTTTTGCTACCAACCAGAACCTGAATGTGGTGATGAAAGATGGGCAGATGCTGGCCTATAATGTGCCCGCCCTGAAGAGTAAGAACAGCGATTCGTTTTATTATCCTACGCGCAGCGCGATTGGTTTTACGAGGAACAAACGTCCCGACGTGGCCTGGCTGTTTACCGACACAGCTCAGCAGTGGCCTTATGCTTTCCAGGAGCGGCCCATTGTGGCGCGCGGTACTAATCCCGATCCTTCGTTTAACGATCTGCGCACGATTGATTTCTGGCGCTGGTGGAAGAAACACACTGCCGTTGGCGGCGGACCAGTGCTGGTGAAAGACGGCGCTGTTTTCATCACCAATAAAGAAGAGCAGATGTTTGTGAATGGCGAAAACGACCGCCATCCGCGTACGGCTATGGGTTATACCGCCGATCGCAAACTGATTATTCTCGTTGTCCAGGGCAGAATGCCCGGTGTTGCCGAAGGCGCCACGCTGCAGGAAGAAGCCCAGATATTGGCTGATCTCGGTTGCGTGGAAGCGCTTAACCTCGATGGTGGTGGCAGCACCTGCATGTTGGTGAATGGCCACGAAACCATCAAACCTTCAGATAAAGAAGGGCAGCGGCCCGTTCCCGCCGTTTTTATTGTAAGGGCGAAAAAGAAAAAGAAATAGTTATTGCTCCCAGGCCAATGCGCTGGCGCCCAGTATCGCCGCATCAGCCTCTTTCAGATGACTCACCAGTATTTTCACTTTATTCTGGAAAACCTTGATCAGGTTGGCCTCCATATGCTCGCGCGTAGGCTTGAGAATCAGTTCGCCGGCCTTGGTCAATCCGCCAAACAATATGATGGCTTCGGGTGAGGAGAACATCACAAAGTTGGCGAGCGCCAGTCCCAGGATTTTTCCCGTAAAATCATATACCTCTTTAGCAATTTCATCGCCCTCGATGGCGCATTCATATACGATGCGCGAGTTGATTTCTTCGGGTTTGTAGTTGCGCAGAAGACTTTTTGCGTTCGGGTCTCTTTCCAGGAACTCAAGTGCTGTGGCTGTCACGCCAGTGGCTGATGCATAAGCTTCCAGTGAGCCGCGCAGCCCTGTGCCTTTATGCATGCGGCCGCCGGGAATGATGGTGGTATGACCTAATTCGCCGGCAAAGCCATCGTGACCGTAAATAAGATGACCATTCGCTACAATACCACTGCCTACGCCGGTACCCAGCGTGATCATGATAAAATCTTTCATGCCCTGGGCGGCGCCATACATCATTTCACCAATAGCTGCTGCATTGGCATCATTGGTAAGGGTGACGGGCAGTTTGAATTTTCCTTCCAGCAGGTTGGCCATTGGGATAATGCCACGCCAGGGAAGATTAGGCGCATACTCGATGGTGCCTGTGTAGTAGTTGCCGTTGGGCGCACCGCAACCTATGCCTTTGATGCGGCCGATGCCGCCCGCCTTTTGAATTAAGGGATATAAATTGTCGTAGAGATCGTCGATGAAAGTCTCCACTTTTTCATGCTTGCGAGTGGAAATTTCGCTGCTAAACAAAACATTTCCTACACGGTCAACAATGCCAAATTTGGTACCTGTGCCGCCAATATCAATGCCTATCGCTAGTGCTTCCATGAATGTGTTGACTGTTGCTTTTTTATTCAGAACCTGTTTTAAAAATTATTAATGTCCTGCAGCTATCTGCTGGTCGAAATCAATACCCTGCTTTCTCAAAATGCCCTTTACTGCCCATGCATAAAAGGCCAGGTAGGCAAAACAAAGAACAGGGATGAAATATGACTGGTGTATACCGATTATATCAGCCAGTTTGCCCTGTATGGGTGGAATCACTGCACCACCCAGGATCATCATTACCAGGAAGGCCGAACCTTGTGTGGTGTACTGGCCCAGACCTGCAATGGCGAGGGCAAAGATACAGGGCCACATAATAGAACAGAATAAACCGCCGCTCATAAATGCGTAAGTAGCTACTGTACCAGAGGTCAGGAGACCCAGTATCATAGCTGCCATTCCCAGCACGCTGAACACCATCAGCATCAGGGCAGGTTTTTCCTGGGAAATAAAGAAACCAAGTATCAGCACCACAACGCAAATGATATATCCATATAAGCCGGAGATGTCATTTTTTGCCAGCGCATTTACGCCAAGTGTTATACCAAACGCCACCAGGGGCACGATGGCAATCAGGAAATTCTTCATCGACTTAGTGGGATTGAACACCGGGATAGCACCGGCCCAGCGACCCACCATTAAGCTTCCCCAATACAACGATATATAGGGCGCCGACCTGGCAGTTGTGATGGCGCCGAATTCATCCTGCTTTAATAATTCAGGCAGGTTGCTGGCGATGGCTACTTCCACACCCACATAAGTAAATATGCCCAGCATGCCCAGCACCAATTGCGGATAGCGCATTGCACCCCAGCCGGATGGATTGCGCTTAGCGCTTTGATTACTGAACAACAAACCAAACACAATCACCACCAGTGCGCCCAGCAGCCAGTACATTCTTTCCCTTTCCAATGGTTTTTTCAATGCATCCAGTTCTGATTCTTTGGCGCTGAGCTCAGTCGATAATCCGGCAGGAGCATCGCCTTTCTCCACCTGCGCACTCAAAGCACCAATTTCATTCTGCAATTGCTCCACGCGTTTTCCTTCTTCAGTTCGGTAACTATTGAATACAGGAGTGAAGAATGCTATGAGAAGAATAGTAATAACTACCAGCGCCCAGGTGGCCTTATTGGATCTTTCAACAGAGGCATCGCTTTTTCCGCTGGGTAATTTCTTTGAAAACATGAACAGCAGGGCCGCCACCAAAAACAGCGCACCGGCCGCCATGTACAGGTAATTTACTTTATCGAGGTTCAGGTGTTTGATCTCCTCGTCGGTCACGGCGGTAGAACCCAACAAGGCAAGTGCCACCACTATGGGACCAATCATGGTGCCAAATGAATTCACGCCGCCACCCAGGTTTACGCGGTGCGAGCCAGTGGCCGGGTCGCCCAGCGAAATAGCAAATGGCTGCGCGCCCGTTTGCTGCAGCGAAAAACCGAGTGCTACGATGAACAACGCAGTAAGCATAGACGCGAAACCGCCGTAGTTAACGGCCAGGATCATACCTGCCGCGCCCACCACCGACAATAACAACCCGTAGATGATTCCTTTTTTGTAGCCCCACTGTGCCATCAAATCCCGGCCGCGCGATACGCTGACCAGGTATAATATCAGCGCACCAATATAATAGGCAAGGTAAAAGGCAAAGTCAACCAACTGGGATTGAAACTGGTCGAGGTTAAAATAGTGTTTACAGAACGGAATGAAAATACTGTTGGAAGCTGCAATGAAACCCCAGAAAAAAAATACAGTTACTAAAGTGCTGAGGGCTCCACCATAGTTGATTTTTTCGTGGACATCAAGGACGTCCTGCTTGGGTTCACTCATTTATAGCAGTTTTTGAATCGGGGCTCAAAGTAACAAGAAATTCGTCAACTAAAAATTTTTTCGCCTGTAGTAAGTTCATTTCCAAAACATTCATATATTGAAAGCGTGGAAATGACAACTTCCTTCACCCACTAACTGATTCCCAAGAATGGAAATTCTACATGTAAGCGCGGAATGTTATCCTGTAGCCAAAGCCGGAGGACTGGGCGACGTGGTGGGAGCCCTGCCCAAATATCTTAATGACCTGGGTCACCAGGCCAGGGTGGTAATGCCCATGTACCGCACCAAATTTCTCTACGCCAACGAATGGGACGTGGTGCATAAAGGTTATACCAATATGGGCAACTGGTGGTTTGAGTTTACTGTTATCAGGGAAAAAACAAATAAGCTCGGCTTTGAATTATACCTGGTAGATATCAACGGATTGCTCGACCGTGAAAAAGTGTATGGCTATGACGACGACAGCGAAAGGTTCACGGCTTTCCAGATTGCTACGCTGGACTGGATAAGTTCATGGGAGAAAAAACCCGATGTAATACATGTGCACGATCATCACACGGCGCTGATACCTTTCATGGTGAAGCACTGCTACAAATACTCCGTGATCTCAAACGTACCCACCGTACTCACCATTCACAACGCACAATACCAGGGCTGGATGGGCTGGAACAAAAGCACCTACCTGCCGCCATGGGATATGTGGAAATGGGGCATGCTCGACTGGAACAACAACATCAACCCGCTGGCCAGTGGTATCAAGTGTGCCGATAAGGTGACGACAGTGAGCCCGAATTATCTGGAAGAACTGAAATGGATGAGCAACGGGCTCGAAGCGCTCTTTGAATACGAAAAAGGAAAATGCGTTGGCATACTCAACGGCATTGACGTGCATGTATGGGATCCTGAAAAGGACAGCTATATCGAAAACCGGTATGGTCTAAACGATGTGGAAGCCGGCAAGGCAAAAAATAAGATGCTGCTCTGCGACCGCTTTCAACTTGATTTTGATAAACCGCTGATTGGTTTTATCGGCAGACTGGTAGGCGAGAAGGGCGCCGATATCCTGCCGCAGGTGATCGGCGAATCGTTTTACTACATCGGCCGCCGCATGAACTTCTTAATTCTGGGTAGCGGTTTCCCCGAAGTAGAAGCAGCACTTTCTTCATTGAAGTCGCTGGCGCAATATGACTACAACGTCTATATTGGCTACAACGAAGCGCTGAGTCACCTGATGTATGCAGGCATGGATTTTTTGTTGATGCCTTCGCGCGTTGAGCCCTGTGGCCTCAACCAGATGTACTCGATGCGATATGGAACCGTTCCCATGGTGCGACGCACGGGTGGATTGAAAGATACCGTGATCGATTTCGGTGATAAAGGCGGTTATGGAATTACTTATGAGCATTGCACCGCCGGCGATGTGAATCATGGCGTGTGGCGCGCGGTGGAGTTGTATCACGACAAAGAAAAAATGCGGCAGATCCGCAACCAGATGATGCAACTCGATTTCAGCTGGGAAACCAGCGTGAAGCACTACATAGAAGTATATGAGAGCGTGAAGAAATGATACCTTTTAATATCAAAAACGTAACGATATGAGTAAAGAAGTGATTGCTGTCATACTGGGTGGCGGCGCAGGAACCAGGTTGTATCCCCTAACCGCCAGCCGTTCGAAACCGGCTGTGCCGATTGCCGGAAAATATCGCCTCGTGGATATTCCTATCTCCAATTGTATCAACTCGGGCATTAATCGCATGTTTGTGTTGACCCAGTTCAACTCGGCATCGCTCAACAAGCATATCAAGAACACTTATCACTTCAGCATATTCAGCAGCGCCTTCGTGGATATACTTGCCGCCGAACAAACACCCGACAACCCCTCATGGTACCAGGGCACGGCCGACGCAGTACGTAAATCGTTGCGTCACCTCAGTCAACACGATTTCGAATACGTACTCATATTATCCGGCGACCAGCTTTACCAGATGGATTTCCAGGAAATGCTGCAGCATCATAAAGAATCCGGGGCCGATATCACGGTGGCTACCATACCTGTGCAACAGCGTGAAGCCTCCGACTTTGGAATTTTAAAGGTTGATGAAAACAATATGATCACGGCTTTCATTGAAAAACCCAAACAGGAACTACTGCCCGAATGGGTGAGCGATACTGGTCCTGAAATGCAAAAACAAGGCAGGAACTGGCTGGGTTCGATGGGCATTTATATCTTCAACCGCAAATTGATGTTTGACCAGTTGCTGGATGAACACAAAGAAGCGAAGGATTATGGAAAGGAGATTTTACCCAAATCCATCGGTGTTCACAAAATAATGAGCTACCAGTACACAGGCTACTGGACAGATATCGGAAACATCTATTCTTTTTTTGAAGCCAACCTTGCGCTCACCGAAGAAATTCCGCCCTTCAACTTGTTTGATAATTCAAAAGCCATTTATACCCGCGCCCGCATGTTGCCGCCCGCCAAGATCAGCGGCACTACGCTTGAGCGCACAATCATTGCCGAAGGCAGCATTATAAATGCCAGCCGCATCGAGACCAGCGTTATAGGCATCCGCAGTCGCGTTGGTCATGGTACCACATTGGTAAACTGCGTTGTAATGGGGGCCGATTATTTCGAGACCATCGAAGAAATGAACCACTCGCTGGCGCGCGGTCTTCCCAAGCTCGGCATCGGCGAACGCTGCTACATACGCAATGCCATCATCGACAAAAACTGCCGCATCGGCAACGACGTGCGCATCAACGGCACCGCCCACCTCGAAAACACCGACCATTCGCTGTATACCATCAAAGACGGCATAGTAGTGGTGAAGAAGGGTAGCATACTACCGGATGGGTTTGTGATATAGAAGACTGAACAGAGAACAGGAAGATGGAACAAGGAAGGTTGAAGGTTAAACACCTCTTATTGCCCATTCAAATTTCCTTGTTCCTTCTTCAATCTTCATTATATTGTGTACCAAACACACAACACCTACAACCAACACCCCCATGGAACCAGCTCCGCTCGTATTGGAAACGGATGCCGCGCTGCAGGCGAAGCCCCGTTATAATTTCTGGCAGATATGGAATATGTGCTTTGGGTTTTTCGGGATCCAGTTTGGCTGGTCGCTGCAGATGAACAATATGAGCGTGATCTATGAATACCTGGGTGCATCGCCCGAGCAGATTCCCGGCTTGTGGCTGGCCGCGCCTATGACGGGGTTGGTGGTGCAACCCATTGTGGGTTACCTGAGCGACCGTACCTGGCACCCGCGCTGGGGCAGAAGAAGACCTTACTTCCTGGTGGGCGCCATTCTCAGTTCCCTCGCCTTATTTGTGATGCCCAACTCCCCGGCTGTCTGGATTGCCGCGGGCACTCTCTGGATATTGGACTCTTCCATCAACGTCAGCATGGAACCATTCAGGGCTTTTGTAGCCGATAACCTGAATGAAAAGCAGCGCCCCTTCGGATTTGCAATGCAGAGCATGTTCATTGGTGCCGCTTCATTCATTGCCGGCTTCTTACCCAACCTACTGGTGCGCATACCCGCCCTCGGAATTTCCCGGGAAAAAGTGGAAGGGCGAATTCCGGAAAATATCATGTGGTCGTTTTATATCGGTGGTGTCATGTTTTTATTCGCAGTACTGTACACCGTCTTTCGCAGCCGTGAATATCCGCCCACCGATCCTGACTGGAAGCAGAAACTGAATGCGCAACATGGTACCGGTGTAAGCGGGGCTATAAAAGAAATTGGTTCGAGCATTGCCAACATGCCGTCGCAAATGAAGCGGCTGGCGGCGGTACAGTTTCTTACCTGGCCCGGACTTTTCCTGATGTGGTTTTATTATACGCCCGGTGTGGCAAGAGATATTTTTGGCGGCGACCCGCAAACTTCGAATGATATTTATATACGCGGGGTAGAGCATGCCAATATCACTTCTTCTATTTTAAATCTCGTCACCTTCGTGTTTTCGCTTACCCTGGCATTCTGGGTAGCCAAGGTGGGAAAGAAAATGACGCATACTTTCTGCCTGCTCATTGGTGGCTTGGGACTGATAAGCGTAAATTATATCACCGATCCCAACATGCTGTATGTAAGTATGAGCATGGTGGGCATTGCTTGGGCTTCTATATTATCAATGCCTTATTCTATGCTGGCAGGACATCTGCCTGCTCATAAGATGGGAATCTATATGGGCATTTTCAACTTCTTTATTGTTTTGCCTGAAATCATTGCCTCGCTGTTTTTCGGGAAATTTATGGAGAGCGTACTGCATAATGATCGCCTGTTGGCCGTACAAATCGGCGGTGGCCTGCTGATCGCAGCGGGGGTGTTTTGTGCATTGATCGTAAAAGAACAATCTCATGAGGAACTTGTTTAAAGCCTGCTTTGTTGCTTTTATTGTTTTCTGTTGCTGCGCGCTGACTGCCATTTGCCAGACTAACGTAAAGATATATCCGACGCATTGGTGGGCGGGCATGAAAAATCCCAAACTGCAGTTGCTGATCTATGGTACCAATGTGGGCAGGGGCGTATCGGGTGTAACAGTCGACTACCCCGGTGTGGAAGTGGTAGGTAACCGTGTGTTTGAAAATCCTAATTATCTCGCAGTTGACCTCGTGATTCATGGCAGGGCTATGCCGGGTAAAATGACTTTGGAACTGGAGGGCAATGCGCCCGTGAAAAGACTGACTTACGAACTGAAAGCCCGCAGCCAGGATAACGGCCGCACAAGAATTCGCGGCGTAACCAGCGATGACCTTATTTACCTCCTTATGCCCGACCGTTTCTGTAATGGCGACCCTTCAAACGATCGCGTGCCAGGTATGAAAGATCAAAGTCTTGACAGAACAAATATGTGGGCGCGTCATGGAGGCGACCTGAAAGGTATTGAAGACAAACTCGATTACCTGGAATCGCTGGGCGTAACGGCCGTTTGGCTGAACCCGGTCATCGTCAACGACATGCCCGAGCGCACCGAGCATGGCTATGCGTTTACCGATCACTATACCGTTGACCCGCGCCTCGGCGGCAATGCCGCGTATAAATCGCTGGCCAATGCATTGCACCGCAGGGGAATGAAACTGATCCAGGACGCCGTGTACAACCATGTGGGCACAGAACATTTCCTGTTTAAAGATCTGCCCGACAGCACCTGGTTTCATTTCTGGCCCAGGTTTACGCAGACCACTTACAAAGACCAGGTATTGATGGATCCCTATGCATCAGAAGCAGATAAAAAGCGAATGAGCGATGGCTGGTTTGTAAGCGCCATGCCCGACGTGAACCAGAAAAATCCATACTTCGCCAATTTCCTGATACAACATGCCATCTGGTGCACAGAAGAATATGGTGTTGATGGCTGGCGCATTGATACGTATGCGTACAACGATCTGGAATTTATGAACCGCTGCAACCAGGCTCTGCTGGAACAATATCCCCAACTGCATTTGTTTGGCGAGACCTGGGTGCATGGAATTCCCAACCAGAGTTTTTTTGTAAGAAACAATTACAATATTCCATTCAAGAGCAATCTTCCGGGTGTGACAGATTTCCAGCTTAATTTGTATGGAATTGTTCCCGCCCTCACGCAGCCTTTTGGTTGGACCGAAGGATTGAACCGACTGTATCTTACCGCCACCAACGATTTCGTGTATGAGGACCCGATGAAGAACGTAATCTTTCTCGATAATCACGATATGAGCCGGTTTTTCTCGGTGGTGGGAGAGGATGTGCAGAAAATGAAAATGGGCCTGGCCTGGCTATTGACTTTCCGGGGAATTCCGCAATTGTACTATGGCACAGAAATATTGATGAAAAATTTTGCTGATCCTGATGGATTAGTGCGCTCAGATTTCCCGGGTGGCTGGCCGGGCGACAGCGCGAATAAATTCACACCGCAGGGTCGCACTGCCGTTGAAAATGACGTTTGGGAATACACGCAAAAGCTTGCGCAGTTCCGCAAGGCTTCTACGGCTATCAGGCGGGGCAAAATGATGCAGTTTGTGCCCGAAGATGGAATTTTCGTGTACTTCCGCTACGACGACCGGCAAACCGTAATGGTAGTGATGAACCAGAACGATGATGAAAAGGAATTTTCACTAGAAAGATTTGGCGAGCGATTAAGAGGGTTTACTCGCACCAGGAATGTGATCGACCGAAGAATAGAACCGATATTGAGATCAATGAAAGTGCCGGGCAAGACGGCGTGGGTGCTGGAACTGGTGCGGTAGGCCTGCGGGTATATCTTTCAATACAAATTTGCCGTCTTTATCACTGCGCGTGAACTTCACCAGCGTGGAATCCTCATACTTCAATAAGGCAACAACAGATTGTGCAAGGTTTGTTTTTTCCGCCATGTCAATTACAGTACCTTTAATGGTAACGTTTTGTGAGAAGTTTAAATGGACGAGGCAAAAAATTAGCACGAAAAATGCAGTCAGTTGTTTCATGGCGATTCAGGATGGATCAAATCCGTTAACTTGATTCGAAAAAAACTGTGATTTCCGTGCCTTTCCGGGAAGTGATAACGAATATCTGAAAAGGATTTGAAAAAAGAAAATCGTTTATCCTTATTTTAAAGTTAAACGGAAGCGCATATAACGAAACATGAAATACGAAGAGATCCACTTTGTTGACAGCACCAGGCCGGTTTGGAATTATTCGTTGCTGACACCGGAAGAAATCCAGCATTTCCAGCAAGGCACGCATTACAGCCTGTACAAAGTCTTTGGCGCGCACCACATCGAGGTGTTGGGCAAATGGGGTTATTACTTCGCAGTATGGGCGCCCAATGCCACCTGGGTTTCAGTGATAGGCAATTTTAATGACTGGAATACCCAGTCGCACCCATTGTACGTGCGGCTCGACAATTCAGGGATCTGGGAAGGATTCATCCCCAGGCTGGGCAAGGGCGAGGTATATAAGTTCCATATTCACGGGTATAATGGAAGAAAGCTCGATAAGGGTGATCCTTTTGCTTTATTCTGGGAAAAGCGCCCGAAGACAGCCTCGATCACCTGGCAGCTCGACTATGAATGGGGGGATGAAGAATGGATGCGTACCCGAAAAGAACATAATTCGCTGGAATCACCCTGGAGCGTGTACGAAGTACACCTGGCCAGTTGGATGCGTCCTAATAAATTTGATGAAGAGACCTATAACAGTTACGATTTCCTGCGCGAGAGACTGGTGCCGTATGTCAAGGAAATGGGGTATACCCATGTGGAATTCCTGCCCGTGATGGAGCATCCTTTCGACGGAAGCTGGGGATACCAGGGCACAGGCTATTTTGCGCCTACCTCACGTTTTGGCGATCCGCAGGGCTTCATGGCGCTGATAGATGCTTTTCACCAGGCGGGCATCGGCGTTATTCTCGACTGGGTACCTTCGCATTTTCCCTACGACGCACACGGACTCTTCATGTTTGATGGCACGCATACGTATGAATATGCGGATATGCGTAAAGGCTTTCACCCAGACTGGAACAGTTATGTCTTCAATTACCGCCGCGGCGAGGTCAAATCATTCCTGATCAGCAGTGCGCGTTTCTGGTTCGAAAAATATCATATTGACGCCATTCGCGTGGATGCAGTGAGCTCGATGCTGAAGCTAAACTATTCGCGCCAGCACGGGCAATGGGAACCCAATGAATACGGCGGTGATGGCAATTTAGAAGCCATCAGTTTCATCCGCGATCTGAACGAGACGATCTATCGCGATTTCCCCGATGTGCAGACCATTGCCGAAGAGGCTACCGACTGGCCGGGCGTGTCGCGACCCACATTCCAGGGCGGTTTGGGTTTTGGTATGAAATGGATGATGGGGTGGATGCACGATACGCTGGATTATTTCAAAATGGATCCCATCTATCGCAAGCACTACCAGAACAAGCTTTCGTTTAGTATGATGTACTACTACGACGAAAACTTTATGCTGCCGCTCAGTCACGACGAGGTAGTGCACGGTAAAAGTCCTATGTTGTACAAAATGCCCGGCGACGAATGGCAGAAGTTCGCTAACCTGCGAACGCTTTACACTTACATGTTTACCCATCCCGGAGGCAAATTGCTGTTTATGGGCAATGAATTTGGCGCCACCAGCGAATGGAACTATAAAAGCGAATTGCAGTGGGAATTGTTGCAATATGATTCACACCGTTTATTACGCGATTGTGTACGCGATCTGAACTTTCTCTTGCGCAACGAGCCCGCCATGTACGAAAACCAGTTCAATATTTATGGATTTGAGTGGGTTGATCTGAACCATCGCGAAGAGACGGTTGTTGTTTACAGGCGCAAGGGTAAGGATCCTGCCAATGACCTGCTGATAGCGTTAAATTTAACACCAGTGGTGCGACATCATTGGAAAATTGTGACCTATGGAAAATCTGAGTGGAAGGAAATATTTAACAGTGATGACAAAAAATACTGGGGCACCGGCGATGTATATAACCCGGAAATTATAACAACTCTTGTGGATAAAAACGAGGACCTTTACGAAATAAATGTTCATTTGCCACCGTTGGGAGCTATAATCCTGAAATAGTGAACCTGAATTTGAAGAATATGAAAAACCTGTTTACGTTACTCTTTTGCTTGCAAATTTCCGCACTGGCGCTGGCGCAGCAATCTGACAGCGCTGCTTACTACCAGCAAAAAGGTCTCGAAGAAAAACAGGCCCGCCGTTTCCGGGAAGCTGAAAAACACTTTGAAAAGGCCTATTCCCTGGCGCCTTCCAACAGCGATCTTCTGGTAGAATGGGGTTTTGCCTTATTGGAGCAGCGCCGCTACCGCGAAGCACTCGACAAATTTGCGCGTGCCGAACAGGCCGGCAATAAGCGGCCCGAAGTAATTGAAAATCTCGCCACACTTTCTTTGAACATGCGCCAATGGCAGGATGCCATCAAATACTCGCAAAAGATGCAGCAGGCCAGGATCGGTAAGGGCGCCAATTTCAATATTGCGAAAGCTTATTATGAACTCGAGAACTATGGTGAGTCGATAAAATATTGCGAGCTCGCTTTTAAAGACGAACCCGATCGTGCTGAAATTCCTTATATCGCCGCCCGCTGCTTTATTGAAATGAGCAACTATAAACGCGCGGCAGGTTGTTATGAGCAGGCCATCGAGCGCGATTCCACCAAAGCCAACTGGATGTACGAGGCCGGTCTTACTTACTATGCAGTGCCCGATGACAAGAAAGCTATCTACTGGTTCGAACGTGCCGCAGCGGCAGGCTACAAACGCACCAACGACTATATCGAAAATCTCGGCAATGCCTACCTGAACATCGGCAATTATGAAAAAGGTGCCGAGCTGCTGAAAGAAGTACTCCAGCGCAAGCCACAAGACCAGGAAATTCTCTACAATCTTGGAGATGCTTACTATCGCGGGGGAAAGTATCAGCAAGCCATCGACTACTTCGACCAGGTGCTCGCCAACGACAAGCAAAGTGCCAACGCCCTCTACATGATTGGCATGTGTTACCAAAAAAAGGGTGAAAAAGAAAAAGGTCAGCAGCTCTGCGACCGCGCCATCCAGATGGATCCTTCGCTGAAAAATCTGAAGCAAGAGCGAAAAATGCCAGGGGGATTGTAATGGTGCAGGGTGCAGGTTCTTTTTGAAGATATTTCTACATACGCTCCGGAACTCTTATTCCCAGTATTGACATCGCTGATTTGATAATATTCGCTGTCATCTGGCAAAGCTCGAGACGCAACTCTTTTTTCTCCGGTGATTCGGCGTTGAGTACGCGTAGCTCTGTGACGAAAGAGTTGAATGTTTGAGCCAGTTTGAAAGCGTAGCCGGCAATTACTGAGGGATTCATTTCCTCGAGCGCCTGCCCGATGATGGTCGGATATTTTTCTAATTCTACCACCAGGTCTCTTTCGAGGGGAAGCAGGTTGGTGGTAAAGGATTGTCCGCCCGGTTTTTCCTTACGTAATATGGAACTTGCGCGGGCAAAAGTATATTGAATAAAGGGCCCGGTAAATCCATGAAATTCGATGGATTCTTCGGGATTGAAGACCATGCGCTTTTTGGGATCCACGCGAAGCAGGAAGAATTTGAGCGCACCGAGAGCCAGCGTATCGTAGAGTTCTTTAAGCCCCTGCTCGTCGAAATCTTTTACCTTGCCTAATTCTTCTGTTTTCTGCTGCGCCACTTTCACCATTTCATCGATCAGGTCGTCGGCATCAACTACGGTGCCTTCGCGGGTCTTCATACGGCCAGTGGGCAGTTCCACCATGCCGTAACTGAGGTGATAAATGCCATCGGCGGAGGGAAGCCCCAGTTTCTGGCAAATGAGTTTTAGAACTTTGAAGTGATAGTTTTGTTCATCGCCTACCACATATATGCTCTGCTCCGAAGGAAGTTCTTTTTGCTTTAACTCTGCCAGCCCAATATCCTGCGTAATGTAAACCGCAGTACCGTCGCGGCGCTGAACAATTTTTTCATCCAGTCCTTCAGCGGTAAGATCGATCCACACGCTGCCATCTTCCTTTTGAAAGAACACTTTTTTCTCCAAACCTTCGCGCACCATTTCTTTGCCGAGCAGGTAGGTATCGCTCTCGTAGTATATCTTGTCGAAATCGCTGCCGATGCGTTTGTATGTTTCGTCGAAGCCTTTATATACCCAGTTGTTCATCATGCGCCACAGGTCAACCACTTCTTTGTTACCCGCTTCCCAGTCAACCAGCATTTGTTGCGCGGCTTTCATAATCGGCGCTTCTTTTTCGGCTTCTTCTTTCGACAAACCTTTCGCCATCAGTTCTTCCACCTGCTTCTTGTGCTCAACGCCAAATTTTACGTAGTAGTCGCCCACCAGGTGATCGCCTTTGATTCCCGTACTTTCGGGTGTGGCGCCGTTGGCAAACATTTTCCAGGCAAGCATGCTCTTGCAGATATGAATGCCGCGGTCGTTGGCAATGCAGGTTTTTACCACGTCAAAACCATTGGCCTGGTAAATAGCAGCAATGCTCCATCCCAGGAAATTATTGCGCAGGTGACCCAGGTGTAAAGGTTTGTTGGTGTTAGGAGAAGAATATTCCACCATCACGCGGCGGCCATTCGAAGGCTTGCGGCCAAATGATGGATTGTTGTATGATTGGTGTAAGAAATTAGTCCAATAGCTTTCGGCAACAGAGAGATTCAGAAAGCCCTTGATCACGTTGAAGCTGCCAATGAGATTTGGATATGCCGCCAATAGTTTTTCACCCAGTTCCTTGCCCAGCACATCGGGTGATTTTTTCAATGTCTTCACCAATGCAAAAAGTACAACCGTATAGTCACCTTCAAATTCGGGTTTGGTTTCATTGATGCTGACGTTGGCGGGTTCAATTTCAAGCCCGTACAATTCCTTGATCTGGATACTGACTGCTGATTGTATATCAGAAACTACTGCCATGCTTCGTTATTGAGGTTGCAAATCTACGCCAAGCAGGATAAAAGAGAAAAAAGAGGCTAAAAGAGTATAGCCCCGGGGTATGATTTCTTACATTAATCTATTAGCTTTGCAAGGTCGTTTGACAAGGTAAAACCGCACCTGTTGGAATGCTGAAAGACAAGATTATAGCAGCCATAGATTATTTCTACCCACCTTTTCGAAGGTTTTTTCCATTGCAGACCTTTCGTTATGCGGTTTGTGGCGGCGGCAACACTATGCTGGATATCTTCATCTACTTTATCAGCTATAATTTCATTTTAAAAAAACAGGTTGTTTATACGCCATTGATGGCGCCGCTAAACGCTATCAGTCCTCACATTGCAGCTTTCTTCATTGCGTTTGCAGTGAGTTTTCCGACCGGTTTTTACCTTAACAGGAATATCGTATTCCCTGGTTCAACATTAAGAGGGCGTATTCAATTATTCCGGTATTTCCTGTTGGTGCTGGTTTGCATAGCCCTGAACTACTTTTTCATTAAACTTTTCGTAGAACAGTTTCATATTTTTCCCACAGTGGCCAAAATGCTCACTACCGTTATTGTGATCTCCTTCAGTTTTGTAACACAAAAGTATTTTACGTTCAGAGCTTCAGAGGTAAGCAGCAAGTAATATTACAAGATGCGTGCTACTTCGAAATGCATTCCATCTTTGCGGGTAAAATGTCCGCCCCAGTAAAAACCATTTTCATTCGCAATAGGCACCAGTTCCCGCACCGATCCTTTTTGTCCAACCAATGCCGGTACAGCACCCAGCGGGTTCCAGGCCACGTTAATATCGAAGGCGGAGCCAAACGCATGATTGCTGAGGGTGGTGCGGCTGCCACGCACAAAACGCGGCGCATAAGATCCAGCCCAGGTAATTACCAGGGGCATCAGCCCGGCCTTTTCCCAGTCGCTCCACAGCTTGATCATCTGCCTGGCGGCCAGCCGGTGAAACTGTACCTTATCTGATCCCTTGATGGGCTTTAGCTGCGGAATGGAAATGGTGACGATATTTTTTCTTTGCCAGTCGTCGATGATGCGGATGTTTTCCGGGTTGTTCGGTTCCGGCGCTGATACAAAGCTGAATTTGCCAAACACTTTCTCCCGCGCAGCATTGCTCACCAATGGATTAAACCCCGGCCTGGGTGGCCAGTCAGTTCCCGATTTATCGCGGCGCGTATCAGCCGCACCGTTGAAGCCGAGTAGCATGGCCTGCCCATACGTTTTGTTGCCCACTATACCGTCGGGCTGCAGGCCGTGCAGCCGTTGAAAAGCGATGGTGGCTTCTTTGGTGCGTTCACCAAAAATGCCATCTGCAAGTCCTTTGTATAATTCCTGGCCAATGAGAAAGAATTGCCAATTGGTAACAAGCGGTCCACGGCTGTTGATACGGATAAGTTTTAATGGTTCCATAACTGAAATTTTATTGGTTAAGTATTGAGGTTAACGGGAGCGGCTATACAGGTTAAACACCGGTATATCCACAACCAATGATATGCTGATACGTGAATAAGCCTTGCTGTATTCGTTTTCGTCTAGTCGCACACGGCGAAGCACAGGACCGGCCTGGTATCCGATATTGAGCGAGATGGGCGTTCTGCCAAAACCATGACTAAAGTAAATGCCGGGCGAGATGATATCTTTCAATTGTATCGTAGGTACTTTTTCCGTGCTGTCGTTGGTAAAACGAAACGCGGTGATAGCGCCAATATCGAATAATGAGAAGAAAATGGATGATGAGCTACGGTGGTTTGAATTGAAAAATAAAACAGAATATCCTTTGCTAAGTGAAACACCGATGGGCGCAGTGATACCATAGGAATTTACTTTTCCTGATGAATCAACGCCTCTTATTCTTTCATACCCGATAAAAGGCCCCACGTAAGCGTTAACGGCCACATTAAAAATTGTTTCTCTTTTTACCCGTGAAGATCCGACAGGCAGAGCGGCAATTTCAATCGCTTTCGCTACCTCGTCAGCTGTCTTGGCGGTGGCCACATTCGCCATAAAACTGCCATATTTTGCCAGGCGGTTTTGAGCGAGCACCGATGCAGAGGCCGCTTTTTTGTTGATGGTGCCGTTTTCCTGCAATGGTTTTACGCGAACCAAATGGTAAATGCGCACGAGATCGTTGATAGCTGCCGAATAATTTTTCTTGCTGATATCGGTCAGCAAATCGGAAGTGGAATAAGCAATTTGAAAATACCGGTTGAACAGGCTGTCGAGATCAGGAATTTCAGTGTGATCTTTAATAACGGGCAGGGTAGAAGCCTGGGTACAATATTGAATCATGTCGACGGCGGCTCGCAGGTAGGTACCGTATTTTTCGAGTGCGGCAGAATCAATCTTTTCAATTTTCCTGTATTCCTCAATCATCTGGTTCAGCGCATCCGTTTTTTCGGCGAAGCGGAGAACATATCTTTTGTAAGCGCTGTATATCGCCGCCACGGAATCGTATCGTACGGCTACCTCGTCGAGCAGGGCAACAAGATTATTGTTATGAAATGCGACCGAATTGTATTTTGCCTTTGCTTCGTGGCGCAGCAGGCCCAGGTAGTATTTCAGGGAAAGTTTGTTATTTACCAGTAATCGCAAGGCACTGATCGGCACCCAATAGCGGGCATGTTCACCAATAACGGTGTCGCGGAAAGATGCGCTGAGTAATTGAAGGGTTTGAATGGCGCCACTGAAATCGAGACCGGTTTCCTGTAGGTACTCGATAGGGTAGTTAGCTAAAATATCGCCGGGGTGCGACTGGCTCTCCAGCTCACCGGCAATATAACAACTGCTGAGCAGCGCCGCCTTCAGCTCTTTTTGTCGGTTAAAAAACTCAGGATGGTTCGTGACAATGCCGGGCAAATTGCGGTGTAATGTAGTTATATCAGCCTTGAATGCTTCGCGCAGGTTGTGAATGTACCGCTCGTAGTCGTACACTTCCACATCGATGGCATCGAGCAATATAGCCGTTTGAGGAAAAACCGTGCGGATATCTTTCGTGCCGTCGATAATGGCCTTGAACCTTTCAAAAAACGCTACGCTCAGTTCCTGCTTTACGCGTTTTACTAAAAATTTTGCAAGACCGTCGGCGTATTTAGTCACGTCAAGCCCGCCGATAGAAGAAAGCAGTGCTGAAAGTCCTCCGCCCGATTGTTGAATGACAGCACCCTCAACTTCCGCCAATACTCCCTCCAAAAACTTGTTATCACTCAAAGCTGAGTCCAGTTTATCGGCACCCACATAGTATCGCAGGATCATTCTCTTCGTTCCCGGCCCGGTCCTGGTATCGGCCAGTGCGAGGGCATCGTACACCATGGAGCCGGGAACATATTCTGTTGTCCCGGCGCCTCCTTCGTTTCCACCAGCCTGTGGACGGTTATCACCCCTTGGTCTTATTCGGGATCGATTGATTTCAATATCAAAACTCTTCCCGGCACCGCCGGCAGGATTTCTGACAGTGAGACGAATATTTTTTTGCAATGTGAAATTTTTGTCGCTCAGCAGGCTGTCTTTTATTAAGAAAGTGTTGGTAGCTCCTTCCAGTATGACCGAGTCGCCTCGGCCTTCCATATTTTTCAGGACCACTATGGCGCCGGCGGGATTGGTAATATGCAGAAACCAGTTGGGCTCAGTCAAATTAATTCTTCCCTGGCTGGTAATGAATGTCTGATTGAATTGCAATCTCATTGCAGACATATCGGCAATATGAAGATGCAAAGTGTCGAGTGCCAAGGCATTGGCTTGTAGTAATAACAAAACAATGGATAAGGCGAGGCTTCTCTTTGTCATGACTTATTCTTTAGGTTAAGCGATAATCATTTCGTCATGGATACTGAATATGTGCGAAAGCCTGACTGCGTATGTAAAATGTTTGTCGCCGCTGATGATCATAGCAAGGGCGGTATTGTTCTCATCAAATATGATAGAGCCTGAATTGCCGGGGCTGCTGATGCTTTTATCGTCTTCACCCGTAATCAGGATCACGTCGCGGATCACGCGGTCTTTGTCGACATAGTTCACCGTCACCTCGGCGCAGTTAGCGAATAAGATACCTCTTCTTACCTGGCTGGTGAGGCAGTCGTAGTATTTCACTTTTATCATTTCATCTATATCCCTTCTATCGATAACGCGGGTGGTGATTTCATGGTCAATACCTAATTTCCTCTTGAGGAATTCATTGAAGTTCTCTGTCGCGCCACGATCATAGCGTGCAATACCGTAGTCAAAAGCGCCGCGTATGCCGCCGGCCCAACGTTTGGCGCAGGGATCATCATTATGATCGGCAATGATGTCGAAATGGTCGGTCTCGGAGTAATTGCGGTCGCCCTTCATCACATGCCAGCAGCTCAGGATATGAAAATCGCCGGTATCGGTTCGTTTAAGCTGGCAGCCAAGCGTGCCAAAACCATTTTTGCCTGAAATATTGCGAATAGTGCCTTCTTTACCTCCATTGCTAACGGGTACGCCGCTTACCACCACTTTGTGTTTCACAACGATGTTGTCGACGCGCAGCAGCGGATATTTCGATAACACTGCTTCGCGGGTAGCCTCGCTGTCAACATTTACCTGTATAAATTTTTCTTTTGTTTCCTTCTCTCTCGCGGCAAACACGGTTTTTACGCCGGGTATTTTCCTGATTTCGTCATGATATTTTTTCAAAGCTTCATCTACGGCATCACCCACTATACTCAAACTGCTTGCGGGTGCGGGGGAAACCTTTACCGGCGCGGCCTGGTTAATTATGCCTTCGGTATTGTTTACCTTCTTTTCTTCCGGCTTCACACCGTCGCCACGCATTGATATGAATCTTTTCAACAGATCGAACCAGAATGGCGCGCCCAGCGAGAGCATAAGAGCGGTGATAAAAAAGCCGATGAAGCGGTACTCGCGGAAGATGGCGAAGAGCACATAACCCAGTTTTTCATACCACTTATATGGCCTCCGGCCGCGAATGACAATCTTGTCGTTGTCGGATAAGTCTATTTCGTGTATGGAAACAAATCGGGCCTGGGAGCTTTGGTTGATCACTGCAAACACTTCATTCAACCTGGTGTTGTTAATTGCAATGACGAGTGAATCGCGTGATTTTTGCGCGCGGAAGAGTGCGAGCTGTTTTTTTATCGAATCAATTTCGCGGAGAAGACGAACGCTGTCTGCTCTTGCCAATAAATTAACTTCCAGCTCGCTCAATTTTTCCAGCGCCGAATCGATGCGTGCATTCTGACGAAGGAGAGATTGGTGACTTTGCCGGATATTTTGCTGCGAAGCGGTAAAGATGCTGCCCTGGTTTGTTATGGCAATAAAAGATTCGTCGCTGTTGATGATTGTTTTCTCCAATGGTTTTGTCAACGTATCGGTTCCCCATTTCAGTCCTATTACCAGGTTGGCTTCGTCCAGGTCGCGGATGATGCGTTTGTAGCCGCTGTCCAACACAGCCTTTGGCAAAGTGCTGTCGTGGTCGCTGAGGAAAGCCGCATACCGCGCAGAATCTTTTGATAGTTCGATGCCCATATTCACCAACTGGTCGCGCGCATTGTCATCGCGTGACAGTATGCGGGCGATACGCAACGTGTCAACATTGAAAATGATGGCCACGATAAGCCCGAGCCAGAACAGGATTAGTTGAACTTTTTTCTTATACCAACCCGAGGCTCGGTCCTGCGTTTCGTTGAACCAGGTCTTCAGGTTTTGTTTGAATGCGTTGATGTCGGTGCCCGCATTTTCCGCCATATCGCGCATTCGTTTCAGCGTGGCAGGCTCAATCATGTAGGTGTTGAAATCGAGGCAGAATTTTACCTTTTCAATATCGGTGGCACCGCTGCCTTTATCCTTCAGCATCTGGATAAGCGTATCGGCGAAAATGTCGTCGGAAAAATAGGAGGGTTTGGTTTCGGTGACAAATGTCTTTTTTTCGCCGCCCCGCGCCGCGAGGTATTTAATGGAAGGATACTCGTAAAACTTTCCTGCAAAAGTTGTCCTGAACCCCGGAAATTCTTTCAGAAAAAAGCGCTGCACGATAAACCAGGCAAACCTGAAAAAATTAAGCACTGCACCCGCCCGCTTATAATGTGCCCGCTGATAATAATACCCGTCGTTCAGCATTTTTTCGATCGACACCCGCAGCATTCTCGACCTCAGCCCGATCCACGACACTACGATCTCGCTCACAATGGTGATCAGCAAACTGTACAAAAGGTAGATCAATATCAGCCCAATAAATACGTCCAGTACAACGCTGTTAAACATAGGCCGCCAGTTTTGGCCCGTGTAAATTCACTTAAATAATCAAGACCAGCAATAACCGAAAAGTGGTAGTCAAAGCTGGCACACTGCACACTGCACACCGCGCGCCGCAGGCGCGACTGCCAATTTTTCACGTTCGTACGGCACGGCATAATCATTGATAATCATAAGGGAACTATTAAATTCAGTCAATTATGGGAAAGATAATAGGAATAGACCTGGGTACCACCAACAGCTGCGTGTCAGTGATGGAAGGTAATGAGCCCGTGGTTATTGCCAATGACGAGGGTCGCCGTACCACCCCGTCGGTAGTGGCTTTTTTGAAAAACGGCGAACGCAAGGTGGGTGACCCGGCCAAACGCCAGGCTATCACCAACCCTCATAATACCATTATGAGTGTAAAGCGCTTTATGGGCCGCCGTTTTGACGAAGTAACCGAAGAGATCAGCCACTGGAGCTATAAAGTGGTGAAAGGTGACAATAATACCGTACGTATTGACATAGATGGCCGCCTGTATACACCCCAGGAAATTTCTGCCATGGTGCTTCAGAAAATGAAGAAGACTGCAGAAGATTACCTGGGCCAGGAAGTGACAGAAGCGGTGATTACTGTGCCTGCTTACTTCAACGACGCCCAGCGCCAGGCCACCAAGGAAGCCGGTGAAATTGCCGGTCTTACCGTTCGTCGTATCGTAAACGAACCTACGGCTGCCGCCCTGGCTTATGGCCTCGACAAGGGTAAGCACGACCAGAAGATCGCTGTATTCGACCTGGGTGGTGGTACTTTCGATATATCTATACTGGAAATGGGTGATGGAGTGTTTGAAGTGAAGAGTACCAATGGTGATACGCACCTGGGTGGTGACGATTTCGACAAAGTGATCATGGACTGGCTGGCCGATGAGTTCAAGAATGAAGAAGCCGTTGACCTGCGCAAGGACCCAATGGCCCTGCAGCGCCTGAAAGAAGCCGCGGAAAAAGCCAAGATCGAGTTGAGTTCTTCGAGCGAAACAGAAATCAACCTACCTTATATCACCGCAGTGGATGGCGTGCCCAAACACCTGGTGAAAAAGCTGACACGCTCTAAGTTTGAGCAGTTGGCAGACAAATTATTCGAACGCTGCCTGCGTCCGTGTGAGCAGGCCCTGAAAGACGCCGGTCTCACCGCATCGCAGATAGACGAGGTGATACTGGTGGGTGGTAGTACACGCATCCCGAAAGTGCAGGAAATTGTAGAGAAATTCTTCGGCAAAAAACCCAACAAGGGTGTGAACCCCGATGAGGTGGTGGCTGTTGGCGCCGCCATACAGGGTGCAGTATTGACCGGCGAAGTGAAGGATGTGTTGCTGCTCGACGTTACCCCGCTGTCGCTGGGTATCGAAACCATGGGAGGTGTGATGACCCGTCTCATCGAAGCCAACACCACCATCCCGACCAAAAAATCGGAAATTTTCTCTACCGCCACCGATAACCAGACTGGCGTAGAAATTCATGTATTGCAGGGCGAACGTCCGCTGGCAAGCCAGAATAAGAGCTTGGGTAAATTCCACCTGACCGATATTCCGCCGGCCCCGCGTGGCGTGCCGCAGATTGAAGTGACTTTTGATATCGACGCCAACGGTATATTGCATGTTACCGCCCGCGATAAGGGAACCGGTAAGGAACAAAAGATCCGCATCGAAGCTGGCAGTGGTCTCAGCAAGGAGGAAGTGGAAAGAATGAAAGCCGAAGCCCGCGCCAACGAAGCCGCCGATAAAGCAGCACGCGAAAAAATCGACAAGCTGAACCAGGCCGATGCTTTGATCTTCCAGACCGAAAAGCAGTTGAAGGAATATGGCGATAAGATTCCGGCCGATAAAAAAACTCCCATCGAAACCGCTCTTAATAAACTGAAGGAAGCGCACAAAGCGCAGGACCTCTCCGCCGTTGACGCAGCCATGGCTGAAATGAACAATGCCTGGACTGCCGCCAGCGAAGAAATGTACAAAGCTACCCAAGGCGGCCAGGCCGGTGCTGGCAACAACCAGCAAGGCGGCGCCGGACAAGGTGGTGGTGAAAATGTAACTGATGCGGAATACGAGGAAGTGAAGTAAGGAAGTAGTTGGTTTTGTAGGATAAATAATAGAAGTAGCCTGGCTGTCTAGCCGGGCTATTTTCTTTTAAGCAATTCCTGCATTCAGAAAGTACTGGCGAAACCTTAAACTGATATCGTGCGTGAGTAGACAGTATTCTGCCACACGGCCAGCCTGCTCTTAATCCCTGCCTGCCAATCCACGTCATCAACCATCACCTTTCGCGCAAATTCCATAAACGAATCGGGATGGTTTTGCTTTCGGCCGGTGGCGGGGTTTACCGGGACAAACTTCGTCCACAACAGCGACTTTAAATGCGAGTTCTTTTCGTCGGTCATTTTCATTTCCACCCATAACACGTCGTTGGTAACATGAAACAGGCACGAGTGAATCACTACCCGTTCATTGTACTGCGCCGGGCGGAGGTACAGAATTTCGTGGCTGCCTACAAACCAGGTGAGGCCCTGCCTGTAAAACTCATCCAGGCTCATGTTATAGTAGGTTTTCAGGTGATCTTCACGCGCGTTCAGGAAATAATCGATATACCGCGCGTTGTTAAGATGACCAAACAAATCGCAGTCACTAAAGCGGATAGTATAAACGGATTGAAGTCTTTTTTCCATGAACCATATTTAAATAGACCTATCGGTCTGTGAATCATCAAAAAAATTTATGGTGTCCAGTGTTTGATCCGGAGCTTCAGCAAGTTGAGCATCCGGTTCAATACAGCGGGATTATCTGATAATTTCGACATCATAATACTGCCTTCGATCAGAGCAACGAAGATTTCGGCTTCCTGCACAGCATTGATCTCTTTCCGGAATTCTCCCTTTTCAATTCCCTTGCTGATAATATACGCCAGCGAGCCCACCATTTCATCAAGAGCAGCCTTCGCCTTCTTTTTCAAAAAAGGAATGTGATCGTCTGCGTCGACAGCGGTATTCAGCAGGGGACAACCGCCTTCTATATGGGGATGGACCGTATAGTTGTGATAGTAATCCAGGATGGCGTATAGCTTGTCAAGCGCCGTCTTCTGCTGCTTTATTTTGAAGCGCAATTCCTCCTTCAGTTTGTTGTACGCAAACTCGAAGGCCTCTGCGGCAATTTCATCTTTGCTGGAAAAATTGCCGTAGATGCCGCCCTTGGCCAGGCCAGTGGCTTTGAGAATATCGCTCATTGTCGTGGCCGCATAACCCTTCGTGTTAAAGATGGGTGCCGACTTCTCTATGATATGCCGCCTGGTCTTATCAGCTTTTGACAACATAGACCAAAAATAGACCAATCGGTCTATAAAAACAAGAAAAATATTCGGTCTTCAAAGGCTATTGCAATCCCGCACCATAAATATTATTTTTATGGACCTGCCATTAATACCAGGAATCTGCGTATTTGACGGAAAACCAATAACCCATGAAATGAAAAACCTCATCCTGTTAAGGCTCTTTATAACCCTATGTGTGTTGTATTGTCCTCTTGCTGAGGCGGCCGGCCAGGTAGCATCCGGCATTATCAATACGTATCACCGCGTTACTGCTATTAATACTACCACCAATTGGCTAACACTTAATTCTACTGCTGGCTTAAGCATCAACACCCGTGTGTTGCTGATTCAAATGAAAGGCGCTGAAATAGATAATTCCAACAGTGTAAACTTTGGAAATATTACACAACTGAATGGAGCTGGAAATTATGAATTCAACTATATCTGCGCCATTGCCGGAAATGAAGTGTTGATGTCGCAACAACTGGCCCGTAACTACGATGTGAACGAACAGGTGCAACTGGTAAGCGTACCGCGATATAATGAAGTGACAGTCGGTGGCCATTTAACAGGCCAGCCCTGGAATTCTATCACTGGCACAGGTGGAGTCATCGCGTTGGAGGCGCAGACCATCTACCTCAACGGCGATATCAGCGCGAATGGAATTGGTTTTGCAGGCGGCTGGCTGCAGGATTATCCCAATGGTGGTTATGATTGTACACCTCTCATCAATGTTACAAACTTCTTTCTTCCGCTGATGGCACCCGGCGGTCCGCAGTACACTTCGGCTGCGCCAAAGGGTGAAGGAATAGCAGCATATATTACCGGCGCAGAATATGCACGGGGCAAACAGGCCAATGGCGGCGGCGGCGGCAATAACCACAACGCAGGAGGAGGCGGAGGCGCCAATTACGGCGCGGGCGGACTTGGTGGAAGAAGAAGCCTCGAGCCTGTCTATCTGTGTCATGGTGGTTCGCCCGGACTAGGCGGGCTAAGTTTAGCCTCCTTTGGCTACAGTGCAACCACGAACGAAAATCGCGTGTTTATGGGTGGAGGTGGTGGCGCCGGTCACGAGAACAACGGCGTTGGCCTGCCTGGTGGCGCAGGGGGCGGTATTATATTTATCACAGCCAATACCATAGTTAGCGCCGGCAGGCGCATTGAGGCCGATGGCGCCAGGCCTTTCAATCCTGCGCATGCCGCCGATCCCTATAGCGCCGGCGGCGATGGCGGCGGTGGCGGCGGCGCGGGAGGCACCATCATACTTAATGTCAATTCAGTGACCGGCAGCATCATAGCCTCTGCAGCTGGAGCCCGCGGCTCAGATGCTGCCAGAACCGGCACTTCCGACGACTGCCCGGGATCGGGTGGAGGAGGTGGTGGCGGTGTAGTGTGGATGAAAGGAGCGGGTTCGCTCGCCAACGTGACCAGTTTTGTAAACGGTGGAGCTAACGGTGTAGGAAGCCCGAATTCTCCCAATACCGCTTGCCGGAATACCACTGCCGGCGCCACGGCCGGCGGCAATGGCGCTGTTTTAACCGGCTTTATTTTACCTGATCACACTGCGGCTAATATTTGTGAACCACTGCCTGTGAATGAATTGAAATCCTTTACCGGCCGCACTACTGCCAACGGCAACGAACTCAAATGGGAACTGCATTCCAGGAATGATATTGTTTCGTTTGAATTGGAACGCACTATTGATCACGTGCGATATGCCACGGTGGCTAACCTGCCCGCAAGTGCCAATCTCGTTTATTTAGCTTTAGACGTCTCGCCGGAGGCATCTACCTGTTATTACCGCCTGAAAGTAATTCGCGCAAATAGTAAGATTGAATACTCTGAAGTAATCCGGATAAACTCGAATCTTATTGCGCAGTTTCAATGGCTGTCGATGCAGCCCAACCCGGCATCCGATAACGTAAGCATCAGGTTATATTCCAAGGAAAATTTCAGAGTCAACGTCATTTTGCTAAACAGCGCTGGCCAGCCTTTAAGCAGGCAGCAAAAAACAGTAAGTCCGGGTTTTACCGATATAACAATACCTATCCAACCATTACCCGCCGGCAATTACTGGGTTTTGGTCGAAGCCAATGGCATTCGCACCGTAAAATCACTCATGAAGCATTAAATGATCTGCATTTTTTGCATCAGGAAAGAGGCGTTC
Organism: uncultured Chitinophagaceae bacterium; assembly: GCA_937958995.1. Classification (GTDB taxonomy): domain Bacteria; phylum Bacteroidota; class Bacteroidia; order Chitinophagales; family Chitinophagaceae; genus CALCIN01. The sequence continues at coordinate 172,928 of CALGAP010000005.1, read as the reverse complement.
TTGTTCTTGGCCACGCCCTGGCGAAGGGTGTAGTCGAAGATCAGTTCCCCATCGCGAATGGTGCTCTCAAAACAATAATTTCTTACCTGCCCGGGAAGTTCTGCTTCCAATTTACTCAACGTAAGATCGTGCGTGGCGAAAAGCGTGATGCAATTATACTGCAGCAGTTTTTTGATAAACATTCCTGAACCCTGCGTCTTATCTTCTGAATTAGTGCCCCGCAAAATTTCATCAATAAGCACCAGGGTAGGCGACTTGCTTTTTTCAAGGTGTTTGATGATATTATGCAGTCTTTTTAGCTCCGCCATGAAGTATGAGGTATGCTCCTGCAGCGAATCGCTCACGCGGATGGAGGTACGCACATTCATCGGCGTAAATTCAAACCGTTTGGCGCAGACCGGCGCACCGCATTGCGCCAGCAGTAAATTGACGCCCAACGTGCGGAGGAAAGTTGTTTTACCACTCATATTCGAACCCGTCACCAGCGCCAGTCTTTCATCTTTGCCAATAGTAAAATCATTTGCCACCCGCTCATGCTCCGGAATCAGAGGATGCGCGAGCTGTTCGGCCGCAATGCCTGCTTTGCTCTCGTTAACGGTGGGATATTGATATGAAGGATAATTAAAAGCAAAAGTGGCCAGTGAATTCAAGGTTTCAACAGACCCCACACAATGTATCCATTCATTGAAATTGCCCGCATATTTTTTCTTCCATTTTTCCAGTGCATGTAGACATTGTATGTCGTACATGCCAAGACTATTCAGAAAAAGATTTACGAGAATATTGAATCGCTGATCGAAGAAGGAAGCCAGCCGAGAAAGTTTTTTGATAGCCCCGTGCGCCGACGCTGCCGTTGCGCGCTCGCGTTGGAGCAACTGTGAATTGGCCGCATCCACCTTGCTGAAATGCGTTAACACTGATGCATATTGCTGAAGAATGAAGTATTTTTTTCCCAACAGACTGTGTTGCTGATTGATCCTTTTTGAAAATGCACCGATAATTAACCAACTAACAACAACACCGGCCGTTAGCGGAAAATAATTATCTGAGTAGAGGTAATAGAAAAATGCAGCCACATTAAAAGTGGGTAACACGAATCTGACGATATTCAGCCAGGTTTTCCCCAGCAAAAGCGGTTGCATGCTCAGCCAGTTCATGATATCATATAAATTACCCTCACTTTCCTGGTGCATTAATCCGTGCGCGGTAATCAGCTGTCGCAATTCTTTTTGCGGGCTTAGAGTCTTGACAGCTTCCTGCTGCAATTCGATCATTTCTTTTGAAAGGATGGGCGAAGTAAGTAACTCGGAAAGTTCTTTAGTGCCGTGATAAGTAGTGGTGCGGTTGAGCAATTGAAAAACCGACCCCGGGCCGAACAAATCGAGATCGCCGGTATAATTTTCATTCGATAACAAATGTGATGCGGCATCAAAATCACTGGGTTGATGCTGCAGCAGTTTTTTTTCGTTTTCATTGATAAAAAGCAGTTTTTCCGTCAGCTCTTTACGGTCGTTCAGGTTGAGCGCTACGCGAATCAGCGCGATAAAGACAATGATGGAAACAATAGCCGCTACCAGCATTACATCGCCGCGAGAACCCAGCCATTGATAGCCTGCAAACACAAAAGCTACAAAGCTCACCAGTCTCAACAAACCAACCAGGCGGTATTTATTTTGTATGCCGCTGAGTTGTGCTTTATAATAGGCAACGCGCTCCCGGTAAAATTCAATCGGCTTTTCCATTTTCATTTATTGTACGGTGGAGGGCACCAGCAACAACTGTACTGTCTCCGGCGATTGCTGCCGCAGTTCAATACTATGCCCCGAAATCATTTTCTGCAAAATTGAATCATTATAGTGGCGGATGGTCAGCAAGGTCAGGTTTTTCTCGATTTGAACATCGAATAATTCGGCTGCGCCAAAAGCGAGTTTTTCAATTTTGTCGGCTCTGTCATCGAGACAAACCTGTATGGTAACAGCGCCGGTCTGAATCAGGTTGGGTTTAATATTCAGCGAAGCCAGCAATTGGTACAACTCAGCGACGGGTTTTTCCCCGACAAAAGAAAAATCTTTCGAATGTAAATGCACCAGCACCTGGTTGCTCTTTTTTACTATAATCGGCGGCAGACCTTTCAGGTTTTTATTATGAATGATAGTGCCGGGTAATTCCTTGTCAAAAAAACATTTTACATACAGCGGAATGCCTTTGTTCTGCAGGGGTTTGATGGTTTTTGGATGTATCACCTGCGCCCCGTAATAAGCCATTTCAATCACTTCATCATAATTCAGCTCTGATATCAGCTGCGCGTCGGGAAATTCTTTAGGATCTGCATTCATCACGCCTTCCACATCTTTCCATATCACCTGGCACTGCGCTTCGAGCAGGTTGGCGAACACGGCGGCGGAATAATCGCTTCCTTCGCGACCGAGTGTGGTGCTTTCATTGTCGCCCGTGGCACCTATGAAGCCCTGCGTAATGATGATATTGTGCTTATCAAGTAGCGGTTTTATCTCATTTTCTACCTTTTCCCTTGTCACTTCCCAGTCAATATTCGCATCGCGGAAATTATTGTCGGTACGGATGATGTCGCGCACATCGATCCAGTGATTATCTATCCCCGATTCTTCCAAAAAGGCACTGATGATGGCAGTAGATAATAATTCGCCAACACATACCACCTGGTCGTAGTAATAGTCGAACCCCCTTACCGGTTTATCGTGCAGCAACCACTCCACTTCGGTGAAAAAGTTGATGAGCTGGTCCAGGGTCTTATTATACGTGGTCACCAACAGGTATTTGGCGGTGGTGAGATGCGTCTGCTTAATGGCTTCAAAAAGTTGCAGCGCCTCCTGCTGCTTACCCTCAAAAAAGGCTTCCACCACTTTTTCCAGCGCATTGGTGGTCTTGCCCATCGCCGAAATCACGATCAGCAGTTTTTCACCATTATACAACTGAACTATACCAGGTATATTCCTGATCCTGTCTGTGCTGTTTACGCTGGCGCCGCCGAATTTGAACACTTGCATAACCCGCAAATGTAAGGGGTTTAGCGTTTCGGGTTCAGGCTGCTGGGTGTAGGGTTATTTGGTTCCAGGTTTTCCTGGCAAACTACCGAAACAGGAAACCCAGTCCGAAACCCTTACTTTTGCCACGCTAACGACTGTTCACTTATGAGTACCATTAACAGAAAAGTTTTAACCCTTGACGAATTCACGATTCAGCAATTGCGCAATTTTCCCCATGCCACCGGCGAGTTGAGCGGACTGTTGCGGGATATTGGCCTGGCGGCAAAACGCGTAAATGTGGAGGTAAATAAAGCAGGCCTGGTAGATATTCTGGGCGACGCCGGTTCGGTGAATGTGCAGGGAGAAGATGTGAAAAAACTGGACGTTTTTGCGAACAACCAGTTCACCGGCGTGTTACAACATGGTATCAGTTGCGCCGGCATTGCCAGTGAAGAACTCGACGATTTTGTGGCCTTCGACGATGCGGTGAGTATGAACTCGAAATACGTCTGCCTCTATGATCCTCTCGATGGCAGTGGCAATATAGACGTAAATGTGTCCATTGGAACCATTTTCAGCGTGTACAGGCGCGTAACTCCCGTGGGCACAATGGTTACAGCCGAAGATTTCCTGCAACCGGGCAAAAACCAGGTGGCTGCCGGTTACATCGTTTATGGTTCATCCACCATGCTGGTATATGCCACCCGCCGCGGCGTGAATGGTTTTACCCTCGACCCCAGTATCGGTGAATTTTGCCTGAGTCACCCCAATATCAAATGCCCTGAATTTGGAAAAATTTACTCTGTCAATCATGGCAACTTTTTCGGCTATGAGGACGGAGTGCAGCATTACATACAACGCTGCCAGAAAAAGGACAAGAGTAACGGCGGGCCCTATACTCAACGTTATATAGGAAGTATGGTGGCCGACGTGCACCGCAACCTCATCAAGGGCGGCATATTTATGTACCCCGGCACGGTAGATAAGCCCAATGGCAAATTAAGATTGCTGTACGAGTGCAATCCCTTTGCTTTCATCATGGAAGTGGCCGGTGGTAAGGCAACCAATGGTAAGGAAAGAATTCTCGATATAGTACCTACCAAACTGCACCAGCGTTCGCCATTATTTATCGGCAGCAGGGGTATGATGGAAGAGCTGGAAGAGGATTTGAAAAAAGCGCAGGAATGAGCAATATAGAAATCATGGAATTCGAAGACAGGTATCACGAAGATTTCAGGCAACTGAATCTAACATGGCTGGATAAATACCATTTGAGAGAAAATCACGATATGCTCATCCTCGACAACCCGCACAAATATGTGCTCGATAGCGGCGGTGTGATTTACCTGGTTCGCATCGGCGATGAAATCGTCGGCACACTGGGTCTCATGAAAACCGCCGAAGGCGAATACGAACTCATCAAAATGGCTGTGTCCGAAAAATGGCAGGGCAGGGGAATCAGTAAAATTCTGATGGATAAATGTATGGAAACCGCGCGCGCCTGGAAGGCTAAAAAGATAAGCCTGTTTTCGAACAGCCAGTTGCAGCGGGCCAACAAAATCTATGAAAAATACGGATTCAGGCACGCCCCGGTGGTGGATGCCCCTATGAAAACCGCCGATGTGCGCATGGAGTTAACACTTTCATAAGTGTTCCCACCTTTTCTGGTATAAAATTGGAATAAATACGGCATGAACTTCTACAGGTTAATCATCGCCCTGTTATTCACAGGTTTTATACAAGCTTGTTCCACTCCCGAGCCAGCCAAAAAATCAACGCCCTCAGCGCCGTCTGCGCCCACCACATCCACCACGCCCAAAGCACCCGAACTGGAGAGCGCCAGCCTTGCGCCCGCAGTGGAACGCGACGTGTTGTACTATGTCAATAAACACCGTGAATCGGTAGGATTGCCGCCACTCACCTTTAACGCCACTGTGGCCTCCCTGGCGCGCAAACACAGTACGGATATGGCTTCCAAGAAAGTACCTTTCGGTCACCAGGGACTCACCAACCGCACCAAAAGTATCACCGCCCAGATGAAATCGGTGACTGCAGTAAGCGAGAATGTAGCCCGCGGCGTCTTCACCGCCGAGCAGGCCGTGAAATTGTGGCTGAAAAGTCCTGGTCACCGCAAGAACATCGAGGGAAATTTCAAATATACCGGCATTGGGGTAGCGCGCGATCAACGCAGCCAGTTGTACTTTACACAAATTTTCGCGAACTAATGGGGTGCAGAATTGTAGAATTTATTCTATAACTTCCACGATTGACTGCCATAAACTTTTAAATTCGCGCTAAATCATTTTCCTGCCAATGAGTAAAGTCATCATCTCCGTCAACAACCTTGTAAAAAAATACGGCAATTTCGAGGCAGTCAAAGGTATTAGTTTCGATGTGAGGGAAGGTGAAATTTTTGGTTTGCTGGGACCCAACGGCGCGGGTAAATCCACTACGCTGGAGATTATCGAGACTTTGCGGCAGAAGACCTCAGGCACCGTGATAGTCGATGGCCTCGACCTCGACAAACATCCCAATGAGATCAAAGTATTGATCGGCGTGCAGCTACAGACCTCAGGATTTTATCCCGGTCTTAATCTGATTGAATTGATTGACCTGTTTGCAGGGCTTTATAACAAACGCATAAACGCCTTTGAACTATTGCGCTCCGTGAACCTGGAAGATAGGGCTAAGGCAAAATACAAGGATCTCAGTGGGGGCCAGAAGCAACGATTCTCCATCGCCACCACGCTGATCAACGATCCCAAGATCATATTCCTCGACGAACCGACCACAGGTCTTGACCCGCAGGCCCGCCGCAATTTGTGGGATCTGATACGCGACATTCGCGCCAAGGGTACTACAGTAATCATCACCACGCATTATATGGATGAAGCAGAAATTCTCTGCGACCGCATTGCTATTATCGATTCGGGAAAAATCATTGCGCTGGACACGCCCGATAAACTGATCGACGACCTGGTGGCCAGTGGCTTCGAAAGACCGAAAGAAGTGAAAAAGGCTAACCTGGAAGATGTGTTCATTCATCTCACCGGCCATGCACTGAGAGAAGAATAAAAATACATATAGGCATGAACTTAAGTTACCCCATTGGGCAGTACGTGCCCCAGCCATTTTCCGAAAGACAGAAACAGGATTGGATCAACGACATTAAATTCCTGCCGCATTCATTGGAACAAGCCGTGTTGAACCTGGACGAAGCGCAACTGGAAACGCCTTACCGCGATGGCGGCTGGGCGGTGAAACAACTGGTGCATCATGTAGCCGATAGTCATATCAATGCCTACTGCCGATTTAAACTGGCGCTTACTGAAGACAACCCCACCATTAAGCCGTATGAGCAGGATTTGTGGGCCAATCTCGCCGATACAAAAAATCTTCCCATCAATGTATCATTAACTCTTCTTCACGCCTTGCATGCACGCTGGTATGAGGTATTGAAAAATATTCGTGACGATGAGTGGGAGAGAACCGTATTTCATCCCGAGCATAAGACACAACTGTCGCTTTGGTATTTGCTGGGCAGTTACGCCTGGCATGGATTGCATCATACTGCCCATATTACGGAGTTGAGGAAAAGAACGGGCTGGTAGCATTGGCTGCCTTATTTCTCAAAAAACTTATTTCATCACAACGTTTAATATTCCAACAATTCATGCGCGATCTGAAATGGAAAGTACTGAAATCGGAATATCTTTTTAAAGATTTGTGGTTTACCGTTCGCAACGATACCTGTCAGCGTCCCGACGGGCAGATCGTGGAGCCGTACTATGTATATGAATTTCCAACATGGGTAACGGCGCTGGCGCTGACGGAAGATGGAAAGGTAATTTTGGAAAGACAATACCGTCACGCTATTGGTGAAACCGCTTTTGAAATACCAGGCGGATGTGTGGATGATACTGATAAATCACTGGAAGATGCGATTGCGCGTGAATTGCTTGAAGAGACAGGGTATCAATTTTCCAAATTTGAATATTTAGGGAAAACCTGCGCTAATCCATCTACGAACAATAACTGGATGCATATGTTCCTGGCCACGGGGGGAAAGAAAGTGTCCGAACAGAAATTGGATGACAATGAGGATATAGAAATCCATTTGGTCTCGCTTGATGAGTTAAAGGCGTTATTGCAGGAGAATAAGATCATTCAAAGTATGCACGTAACGGCGATTTATTATGCGCTGCAGCGGCTCTGAAATTTCTGTTTTCTGCTATATCAGAGTCGATCGCTAGGAATACCATTTCAAGTCTAAATTTCTACTTCGCCAACTACAAACACACTACCGCAAACCAGCACCAGGTCGTGCTTGCCCGCCTTTGATAAAGCCGCCTTGAGTGCTGCATTCACATCCGGGTAAGCTACGCCTTCCAGCCCCAAAGCACTGGCTCTTAGCCTTAGTTCATCTTCAGGTAAGGCCCTTGGAATCTGCGCGCGGGTAAAATAGTAATGCGCTTCTTTGGGCAAAAGCGCCAGCACCTTGCTGATATCCTTATCTTTTACAAATCCCGTTACAATATGCAAATGCTGGTGATCAGTCAGCTCAATCTGCGCCAGCACCTGTCGTATGCCATCTTCATTATGCCCCACATCCAGCACCACCAATGGATGCTCGCGTATCACTTCCCATCTTCCATGCAGACCAGTCAGTTTTTTTACGTGCTTAAGCGCCTTGCCAATTTGTGCCTGCTCAATATGCCATCCGCGATGTTGCAACTGTTTTATCGTGGAGAGAACGGTAACCAGGTTCTTTGCCTGGTAATAACCCGGCAAATCAAGCGTGTACGTTTCCCGAACATCCGAACCATGCGCCGATACCATCGCTTCCAGCTCATGACTCTTAAACCGCCACTCGGCAACATAAAACTCATCATTGGCAATAAACAGCGGAGCGTTTTTAGCTTTCGCCACTTCTTCGAAAACAGGTTTTGTTTCCGGCAACACTTCCCCCACAATCACAGGTACATTGTCTTTTATAATACCCGCCTTTTCCTTGGCGATTTTCTCCAGCGAGTCGCCCAATATATTCATATGATCCCACCCGATATTCGTAATCACCGAAACTTCGGGAATAATAATGTTGGTGCTATCGAGCCGTCCACCCAAACCCACTTCAATCACCGCCACATCCACCTTTTCCTTTGCAAAAAAATCAAAGGCAAGCGCCACGGTGATTTCGAAAAAAGAAGGATTGATCTCGTTAATCACAGGCTGAATGCGTTCCGTAAACTCAGTCACAAACTCTTTGGGCACCATGGCGCCATCAACGCGAAACCGCTCGCGAAAATCGCGGAGATGGGGGGAGGTGTAAAGACCGGTCTTATAGCCCGCAGTCTGCAAAATCGCCGCCAGCATGTGACTGGTAGAACCCTTGCCGTTGGTGCCCCCCACATGAATGGACCTAAAATTCTTTTGAGGATGACCCAGGAATTCGCAAAGCCTGTTGATATTGTCCAGGTCTTTCTTATAAGCAGCGGCTCCTATGTGACTAAACATAGGAAGCTTCGTAAACAGGTAATTGACCGCTTGATCGTAAGTCACAGGAAAAAAATTGCTCCAAATATAGAGCAGGGATTCGGAATCACGGATAAAGTATGGATTTATGGGATGGCACGCAAATCTGTGATAAAAAAAGCCGCGGTTGTTCAAACCGTGGCTTAATATCCAAATCGAGATGTATATATCGAAGGATTAGTACTGGTTATTATCCCTTCACTCTGAAGTTAACCAAAACAGTGCCGGTTTGTTCTTCCGGACCGTTTTCAATGGCATTAAACTTAGATTTCTTAACTATCTCTATAGCTTTCTGCTTAAAGTAGTTTTCTGAAGTGGTAGAGCCTCTCAACTGATAGGTTGCGCTAATTACGTTACCCGCTTTGTCGATGCGCACATCAACGGCTACAGTATTGTTTTCATTAAAGTCGTCCTGGTATTGATAAACTCTGGTAATCGAGCGGCCACTCAATCCGCTCGCAATACGCACACCGCTATTGCCGGTGCCACCGCCGGTATAATTCTTTGAATCAGGATTACCGCCGGGAGCACCCTGGTCGCCTTTACCATTACCACTGCCTTCGCCGCTGCCTTTCTTGTAGCTGTCGGCATCATTACCACCGGTCTTGCCTGAAGTGGAACCATCACTTTTCATCACCACCTTAGGCTTCGGCGCAGGTTTCTCCACCGGCGCATCTGTCTGGGGCCTGGTGGTAGGCTTTGTGGTGGCCACTTCCTTTTCCGGCACCTTGGTAGCTTCTTTCTTCACCACCTTTGGCTTATTGATTTCCGGGGCTTCTTCGTCCTTATCGTCGGTGGCGATGTCTTTAATATCATCGTCTTTCGCAGCCACCGGTGTCGGAGGACTATATGCCTGTTGCTGGCTGGCTGCCGGGGGATTGGGTATAAAAGGCTGATCATCGCCCGAACCGAAATCACTATTGCCAAGATTTACTTCAATTCCTTCATCGATGGGTGGGACAGGTATCGGGGGCATTGTCCACGACATGACCAGGCTGAGAGCCAAAATCGCACCACATACGAGCGCAGTGTACAGACCGGCCTGCATGTTTTTTTTGGATTCGAACTCCTGTTGTTGTTGAGTGGTCATTGCTTTTGAACGTTTGATCAGTTAAAGTTATCGAATGTTTACCATATGATGCAACAATAATGCTAAGTCCCCGGGCATTGTTGTTTTTTAAACACATTGGAAAATTAATTTAACGTTATTTAAACACGTCATAGGCGAAGCGCATAATAACGATAATGATAACGGCGAGAAAGAACAAACGAATAAATGCATTGCCTTTTAATATCGCCAGCCTGGCGCCTAACCATCCTCCCAACGCATTGCAGCCGGCCATCGGCAACGCAATGGCATAAATAATTTTTCCGCTAAGGATAAAAAACACAAACGATCCCAGGTTAGAAGCGAGGTTCACCATCTTGGTATGCGCGCTGGCTTTCAAAAAGTCAAAACCAAGCAGTGATATAAAACCGAGCATCATAAAACTGCCCGCACCGGGACCGATGAATCCGTCATAGAAGCCCAGGAGCAGGCTGATCATCACTGCCCGCCACCATTGTTGTGCGGGGCTATGATTCGTGTCGGTATGCGTGCCGAATTTTTTATTGGAATAGGTATAGATCGCCACGCCAATCAGAACCACCAGCAGAAATGGTTTGATAAAATCATTACTCACCATCGTGAGCAATTTTGATCCCGCCATAGCCGTGCAAAACGAGGTGATGATCAATACTGCTATCAAAGCCATATTGAATTTTATTTTGCGGGCATACTGCACAGCGGCCACCAGCGTGCCGCTCATGGCAGGCAGTTTAAGCGTACCAATGACGGTTACGGCAGGGTATTGAGGCAATAACACGAGCGCCGCGGGCAACTGTATCAGTCCGCCGCCGCCCGATATGGCATCGGTAAAACCGGCGAGGAAAGCAGCCACGCAGAGAAGAATAAATTCAGTGGTCATTTCAGTATTTGTTCAGCACGCCGAGGAATTCGTACCAGGGGCCCACTTCCTGCTCATATTGTTTTGCCAGCACGCGGCTGAGTTGATGAATATGCGTCAGATCGTGCACCACCCAGGTGCTCAGCAATTGCCGTAAGGTCACCTCGCCAAATTTGGGATGGATGCCGGTGCGGTCAAACATTTCGTCGGTAAATGAAATACCTTTCAGCACGGCCAGGTTTTCTTTGCGCAACACTTCAAACTCGCCAAGCAGTTGGTCAAGCGTTTTACCCTTACTTTCTTCAAACTGCGCAAAGCGGTTGAATGGTTTGAAATGTTTGTCGCCATCGCCCAGGATGATTTTCATGCGCCCGATCCAATCGGTCTTTTCCCCATGAATATAGTGGCCGATGATATCGTAAGCGCTCCAGGTTTCGCCGCCTTCGTTTTGCATAACCCAATCGTCGTCGAGGCCTTTGAGAAGAGTGGAAACCACGGCCGGCGTTCTTTCGAGGATTTGAATGGCTTGTTCGATGTTGAATTTCATGGCTGGATATTTTTTGGTGAACGAAAATAAAAGAATTTGGGAATTTCGCCCTCCGGCAATGGACACAGGCAACAATCGATCAAAACCTGGAATACATCTTTGCGCTTTAGCGCCTTTACGCGAAACTCATTTCTTCAGATTGGCAATTACCAGGCCCGCTATTATCGTTATGCCGCCTATAATATGTACTGCCGTAATTTTTTCTCCCAGCAACCACACCGCCTCCAATGCTGCAAATAATGGAATGAGGTTGCCAAACAATGCTGTCCGCGCGGCACCTAGTCGACTGATCGCAACATTCCAGCATAAAAAGGCTATCACCGATGTGCCCGCGCCTAAATAAAGAATGATCAACAGCAGGTCACCACTCCAGGTGACAGCAGGCGTAGTAAAGACTTCCCACAAAAAAAACGGGATCAGTAGAATCGTTCCCGCGGTAAAAACCACAAAGAGGAAATTCATCGGCGATATTCCCTTTGCCTTTTTGCGCACCAGAATATTATAAACCGCAAAACTGAACGCACCTAAAAGAATAAGCACATCGCCAACGGAAAAGTGAAATGCTTTTAACTTTTCCCAGCTTCCCTGCGCAATCAGGTACACGATGCCCGCTATGCAAATCAATAAGCCTGTTATGCGCAACGGCGTAATTTTTTCATTCAGAAAAATGGCCGCCAATGCAATCGCAAACACTGGAGAGGAGGTAGTGCCTATCAGCGCCAGGTTGATGGCCGGGGAATAATGTCCTGCGAAATATACCAGCGTATTAAATAAAGTGACGCCGGTAAGAGAAGTCCAGAAAATATGCTGCTTGTTTTGCAACACCACCTGTTTTTCTTGTCCGAATTTTTTCCAGGCCAATGGCAACATGATGAGGGAAGCCGTCGCCCAACGATAGAAGGCCAACGAAACAGGTGGAATCCTGGTGGCAATACCACGCGCAATGATAAAATTGCCTGACCAGATGATGGTTGCCAGCACCGCCAGCCCTATGCCTATGTATAGTTGTTTGGTTGGAACAGGATTCATGTAAAAAGTTGCGCAAAAATAAAGGACTTAGGTCTCAATTTTCTTTTGTCCCGGCTTTATTAACCGGTACAACACGCGCAAACCGAAAATGGGGCCCGGAGCCAGCAGTAGAAATACCAGGTGAGAATTATATTGCCGGAAAAGAATTCCCAGCAGTTGTATGCTCGCAATTGTAATAGCAAACCCAATACAAGTAACAAAGGTTAATGCCGTGCCCCTGTTTTGATGCGGCGCTGTCTGCGCCACCAGTGCCGAATATTGCGGCGAGTCGGCAATGACCGCAATACCCCATATCACCATAAAAAACAAGAACAACGCGGCGCCCGCCTGCATCAGCAATGGGTACACCAGGCAGCAAATACCTGAAACCAGGAGTGAATAACAGGCCACCTTTGCGCTTCCTATCTTTTGGGAAAGCATTCCACCTGCCACGCAGCTTAAGCTTCCCATCGCGATGATGCTGAATGACCAGAGTGAAATATCGTAGTGCGCGCCCGACAATTGCTGGTGCATCATCAACAGTGCCGGCACAAAGGCCCATAGCGTGTATAATTCCCACATATGCCCAAAATATCCGCCCGCCGCTGCGCGAAATTCTTTGGAGCTGAAAATATCAAAGACAGCCCGGGGGTGAAATGCAGCGGCACGCTTGCGAAAGGGGCCGACGGGGACGAACAATAATATCAATAACCCGCCCACATACGCTACACCCGATGTAACGTATAACACCTGCTTCCATGGCAGTTCATAGGAACCACCTTTCAGCAAATGCGGAAAGGCAGTGCCCAACACCAAAGCGCCAACCAGGTAGCCCAAAGCTTCACCCAAACCTTTCTCGTACCAGTCGGCGGCAATTTTCATACCTACCGGGTAAATGCCCGCCAGAAAAAAGCCGGTGATAAACCGAAGTGAGAGCAACAGGAAAGCATCTTTCGCAAACCAGGCAATGAACAGATTGGCCAATGCTGCGAGCATCGAACTCACAAAGAAAACGCGCGAAGGTTGAAAACGATCAGCAACAGAAAGAATCGCAAACACCAGCGTTCCTGAAAGAAAACCCAACTGCACAACCGAGGTAATATTACTCAGGGCATTTTCCTGGAGATGCAATTCTTTTTGTATTTCAGGTAAAATAGCATTGCCGGCAAACCATAGCGAAGTGCCGGCAAACTGCGATATTACAATCAAAGGAAGTATGTAAGGCGGCCGCCTCAACAAAGCAGTTTTAGGGCAATATAGCAAAGAAATAAGTCATCACTTTGCTTTCAGCTCCGACAATACCTGGGGAAGATTGTTTGCGCCCCAGTGATCTACATATTTTCCATCTTTCAGCCGCACCATGTCAATAATATTGATTTCCACTTTTTTTCCGGTAGGCGCCACCCCGGCAAATTCTCCGGTATGGGTGGCCCGGATTTTCTTGCGCGTTGTCACCAGGTCGTTCTCCGCCACCTGCTCGTAGATCTCCACCGAAAGGTCGGGAAACCCTTTGCGCAACGTATTGATCAGAAACTCTGCCAGCCCTTCTTTCCCGCGCGATATACCAGGCGGGGCGGTGTGGTTGCAAAATTCATCCGAAACCAGTTCATCCAACATTGCCAGGTTTCCCTTTTCAATAATTTCCCGGTTGAATCGCAGTACAACCGATTTGTTTAGCTCCGTTACTTGTTTCATGGTATTCTGTTTTTTAGAAGTACAAAACTAGCCGGGAGCTAATGCATGCTTTTATGGATATTAGTTCAAATTCTGTAGCTGGAAGTTCAGACTATTGCTTTTAGCACATCTTCCTGGTATTGGCTTGGAGTTTTTCCGAAAACCTGTTTGAAACTTTGAGAGAAGGAGGAATGGTTTTCATACCCCACTTTGTAAAATACATCGCTGGGACGTTCACCAGGATTTTGCAGAAGGGAAGCAGCGATTTCCATTCTTTTCTGAACCAGCCAGCGCGCGGGGGCACTCCCATACAGTTTTTGAAAACGGCGTTTGAAAGTAGAGACGCTCATATTGCAAAGAAATGCCAGTTCTTCCACGCTAAGATTGTTGGTAATATTGGTTTCTACCACTTTTCGCAATTCAAATTCGGCTTGATGCTTAAGGTGCGGTTGAAAAGCCAAAAATTTTCCGGGATAATTTTCCAAAAGGTATAGAAACAATTCTTCCCATTTCAATCTCTGCATCTCGCGAGAAACCGGCTGCGGTTGTTTTAGCATGGCCTGCAGCGACGCGATGTACGAGTAAATAAATGCATCCTTTTTCAGGCTGATATAGTTCTCCTCTTTTATTGACTGGTGCCGCTTTTGCCCGCTGATCAGGTCGTTGTACTTGATATAAAAATCAGATAATACTTTATTTGAAAAAAATACCAGGATAGTTTTGAAAACGGGTTGTTGCGACAAATTCACTGATGAAAGGCAATTTCCAGAAGTCAGAATATGAAAAGAATCTTCACCAATGCGGAATGTTTTTTCTGCAAACACCATGGTCTTTTCCCCTTGCAGCACCAGGCTTACCGCATTACATCTTAACGTACTTCTGCCCTTGATGGTTCCCGACCGGGCAGTGTACTCATGAATGACTATGTCGTCTGAACCAATGGCTTCACCGGGAAATATATCGTGCGGAAGGTTGATGATTTTCATTGCCTGCTTTGTTGCAAGAACAGTTTAATAAAGCACCGGGCATCTCAATGCGCAAAATCCACTTCGTAATTTCCCTTTATCCTTTCCATCGGCGGATTGAAATACCCGTATTTCAAATCGGGAAATTCTTCTTTTATCAGATCCTGCAATTGTCTTACGCCTAAGATCTCGCCCGTATCGTGTACACCAATTTTTCCGAGATACCAGTCGGGATCGATGTTGAAATTTCTCCATTGTATCATGCTCAGTCCCGTCTCACGGATCAGCGTGCGCAGCGCTTCATATTCTTCCACGCTGTCGGTCATGCCGGGAAATACAAAATAGTTGATACTGCTCCAGCCGCCGTAGTGGCGCACCACCTTCAGGCTCTCGATAATATCTTCAAATTCGTAGTTGTTGGGGCGGTAATATGCTTCGTAAATATGTTTGCGTGCAGAGTTGGTGCTGACCCTTATTGAGTTCAATCCCGCTTCACACAAGGCTTTTACCGCGTCGGGCCGCGAACCGTTGGTGTTGATATTGATACTGCCGCGCTGCGTGTGTTTTCGTATTTCAATGATTGCTTCGCGAATGGTTTCCCACATCAGCAAAGGCTCGCCTTCACAACCCTGGCCAAAACTGATAATGGGAAACGGCGCCTCCTGCAAATGAGGCACCGTAAATTCCACGATCTCTTCGGGGAGCGGCTTGAATGTAAGGCGGTCCTGCGTGGAGACGATGGTCTCGTCTTCTGGTTGAAAAGAAATACAACCGATGCAATTTGCATTACAGGCAGGCGAAGAAGGCACCGGGCATTCCCACCTTCCCAAAAAATAGTTGCGCGCAGCAGGACAATGATACGTGAGACAGCAATTCTTGGCGAGGTGTTTTACCAGCCTGTTGTGCGGATAGGCTTTCAGCATGCGCTCAACGCCATATTCAATTTTGGCCTGGTCGTAACCACGGCATTCCTGTCGTATATCCTGTTCAATACGAAGGGCAGTGACATAAAATGTTTCATCGCGCCAGCCGGCAGCGGTATAGCAAAACAAGGGCAGGGTAGGCGCTCCCGCCTCTGTTTCATAGGCGGCCAGGAAAGTGCCTGTATGCGCAGGTGGTATAAAAGCCGCTACCGCCCATCCTTTTTCGCATAAACGCATTTCGCCGGTTCGCACATCGATACCAATTCCCCGCCGCCCCGGCAGTTCGTATAAAGTGCCGCCATCAGGCAGGGGAATCCATTCTTCTCCGGGCACAGGAAATGCATCCCAGCCCGCCCGGCCAGTGGCATACAGAGTAGTATCTTCAAAAATATTTCCCTTCCCGTCGGAGTACAGTAAATATGGTGACTTCATCTTATAGTTCCGTGTTTCCTGTTTCGGGTTGGGCTTTTCGTGTTTTTTAAATCGGGCTGCCTTAATAAAGCGAGGCAGCAACCCGAAATCCCCAACCCGAAACCCTTCACCTTCCCAGGTAGTGCCTGCAAAATTCGTGAATTTGATCCAGTTCTTCGAATGCAAGATTTCTGCGCAGGTCGAAACTGTAAGATTTATCGAGTGAAGTATTGATGGTAATGGAGTCGTAACGTGCTTCGATATTTTCGATATGCGTCCAGATAAAGAACTTGCTTTCAGGCAGTGATGGCACACTTACGCCGCTGTGAAAAATGGCGATGTACTCCTCCTTGTGCAGTCTTTTTTCACAATTAAACAGATATATGTAAGCTACGCTCAAAACAGCATGTATGGCACCGGTGATCCATAACCCGTTCATAAATGTGGTGACGCTGATACCCATGAAAAATACGATTTCCACCAGGCGAAAAAACAAATTGACCCGCGGCATATCGATGGCCAGGTCTTTCACCGCCACCACCAATATGAAAATATCGAGGGCAATTAAGAAAAGACATCCAAGATAAATGGGGCTGCTATGCGGTTCCCTTAGGTGCGAAATTCCATGTACCAGGATCAGTGTGGCGGCCGCAAGATGCAATAAACGGCCTGAACGTTTCAACTTCTGAAATGCCGGATGAACCACAGGAAGGGCTAAGGAGTTCATACGCAGTAGTTTTTTATACATGGTGGGACGCGGATGCCCGAAAATTCCATAATCCGTTCATAGAATTTATTTCGCCAGGGCGGCGGCCAGTCGCTGGCGACAATACGCATTGAATTCTTCCTCGTCTGCATCATCCTCCTCCTCATCGTCCTCGATCTCGCGCTGCAAAATGCGGTCGTTGGTAAAATCGAGGGTAAGAATACCATCTTTCAGCACCACATTATTGAACTGGTTCCAGCTGTATTTTTTCCTGAAGAAACTATTAATCACGATCCTGTCATCGGCAAATCCGATTTCCACGGCATACTTCGCCTGATACTCCAACAAGGCCAGGATGATGAATACAAATGCCAGCCATTGCCAATAGGGCATTTTCATCCACACCAATGCTGCAATCAGCAAAGCCCGGCTGTAAAAGACTTTTTTACCGCGATAAGACTGGTATATATTATAAATCACCACACCCACCACGAATATCAGTCCCAGCAGGTAAGCGAGTCCTACCGACTCAGCAACGGCCAACTCCCTGGCAAAACACAATGCCGAAAATACACTCAGCAGTATCCCCACCAGGTCGATATACCGGTTTTGAAGATTTTTCAGAACGACGACGTATTGGTAAACCATAAGCTGTCGGGTTTCGGGTTTCGTATTTCGGGTTCTTCAAATGAGACTGCCATTATAAAGTGCGGCAGCAACGCGGAACTCCCAACCCGAAACCCGAAACTAATTAACTGCAACGAGTAAATTACAAAGTTTCCACAAAATATGCGACCCCACATTCGCATCCCATTCCTGTTCATCAACGCCGATTTCGCAGAGATCGAAGCCGATGAGGCGGCGGCCGCTTTGCACCACTTTCTTGAGGAGATAATAGATCTGTTCAAAATCGAAGCCGCCCATAACCGGCGTTCCGGTATTGGGACAAAGTTTGGGATCGAGGCCGTCGATATCGAAACTGAGCAAGACTTTATCGGGGAGATGGCTCACAATTTCATCAACGATCTGCCGCCAGGGTTGGCCTTCGTACAGGCGGTCCTTAATATCGCGGTCAAAATAGGTGATGACGCGGTAATTGCTGTTGCAGATATATTCCCATTCTTCCTGGCAGTAATCGCGCACGCCCACCTGCACAAGGCGGGTGAGTTGCGGAATTTCGGTGAGCGCGTTGTACATCACGCTGGCGTGACTATATGTAAAGAATTCGTAAGATTCGCGCAGGTCGCAGTGCGCATCAACCTGTAAAATTCCAAAATCTCCGTGTTGCTGGGCCATGGCCTTGAAAAAGCCCAGTGAAATGCTGTGGTCGCCGCCGAGTAGCGCCACCAGCTTATTTTTTTGCAGAAGGTCCATGGTCTGCTCGTACACCCAGTTGTTGAGAAATGCGCTGCCCTCGTTGATTTCCTTCAGCGATTTGCACATGAAGGCATTTTTTTCCAGTTTCTCGCCGTGGGAGATATAATCAATGTAGAGTTCTGCCTCTTTGCGCAGGTAATCGCTTTTGAGCAGAATCTTGCGGTCGGGGCTGCGCATATAGAGACCCTGTTTCCAGGCATCCCTGGTGTCGGGATCAAACAGATCCACCTGCATGCTTGCTTTGAAGATATGGTCGGCGGCGCGGGCGGTGCCGGCAGTATTGCTCACTGTCACTTCCCAGGGAACCGGCAATATCACCAGCCGGGCTTCTTCTTCTGTGAAGGGTAAACCAAATATATTGTTATTGGGATTACTCGCGGCGTTGGGATCAAATTTCGATAGGTCTGCCATTATTGAATATCCTCTCGTTTTGGAAAAACGCTGTGCAAGTTAGCACAGTATGAATTCCAGACAAAAAAATATGATTGCTGGTTGTCAGCAGATTAAAAAACCCGACCCTCTGATTAAAATCATTTAATCTGCACAAAAATCACATTCACAGTGTGAAACATTTTGACCTAACTTTGCCCTGAATTTCACCGATTATGAAGAAAAGCCATATTATAATACTGGTAGGTTTTGCCGCCTGTATTATGATTCTACTGAGTTTTATGGGCGATCTTTCTACTTATGAGACGTTGGCTTCGGCCCGCCAGAAGGAGGGAAAGACCGTGACCGTGATCGCACAACTGGACAAATCTGTTCCCAACCCCATTCAATACGACCCACTGCGCAATCCCAACCTTACCCGTTTCCATGTAGTTGATTCGCTGGGCAATAAAGCCGAAGTGGTCTACCACTTCGAAAAGCCTTTCGATATGGAGAAATCTGATCGTATTGTGCTGAAAGGCAAAATGAAAGGCGATATATTTGAAATTACCAGTAAAGATGGCATTCTTATAAAATGTCCTTCCAAATACAAAGACGACCCTAAAGCAGCACAAAAAAATCTCTCGCACAGCAATTAATCACAACAATTAATCATGGTGAAATGAGACCGAGCATCAGCGAGGTAACATCCGGCCGCTTCAAAAACTTTAATTACCGATGAACTATATCGGAGAACATCTTTTTCCCGGTCAGCTTGGACATTTTTTAATTGTACTCTCATTGGCAGCGTCGATTGTTGCAGCCATTTCCTACTATAAATCCACTACCTCCGCCACTATGGCCCTGGCGGAAAGCTGGAAAAAAATTGCGCGGGTAGCCTTCCTGATCGATGCCGTTTGCGTTATCAGCATCATAGCCACCATCGTAGCTATCATATCCAACCACTATTTCGAATACCACTATGCCTGGAACCATTCCGACCGTTCGCTCGAGCCCAAGTACTTGCTCAGCAGTACCTGGGAAGGACAGGAGGGCAGCTTCCTGCTCTGGATGGTATGGCATGCGGTGCTCGGCGTGATTGTGATGTTTACTTCGCGCAAGTGGGAAGCGCCGGTGATGACCGTGATCAGCGTTGCGCAGGCCTGCCTCGCCACTATGATACTGGGCGTGTATGTGTTTGGCCTGAAGGTGGGAAACAACCCGTTTATACTTACCCGTCATGTATTTCCCGATAACGAGGTATTCAAAAACCCCAACTACCTGTCGCTGCCCGCTATGCAGGATGGCATTGGCCTGAACCAGTTGCTGCAGAATTACTGGATGACCATACACCCGCCGATTACCTTCCTGGGGTTTGCCTCCACCATTGTGCCGTTTGCATTTGCGATAGCCGGCTTATGGACCAAGGATTTTGGTGGCTGGACGAAGAAAGCCCTGCCATGGACCATTTTCTCGGTAGCTATTCTCGGTACCGGCATCATGATGGGCGCCATGTGGGCCTATGAATCGCTGAGCTTCGGAGGCTTCTGGGCATGGGACCCTGTGGAGAATGCTTCGCTGGTGCCCTGGCTGTTGCTGGTAGCCGGATTGCATACGCAGCTGATATATAACAGTACTGGTCACTCGTTGCGCGCAACATATGTTTTCTTTATACTCGGCTACCTCTTCATCGTTTATTCTACCTACCTCACCCGCAGCGGCGACTTGCAGGATACTTCGGTTCACGCGTTTGTGGCTACCGACATGGTATGGCAACTGCGCGCCTGGCTGGTGTTGAATGTGGTGGTGGCTTTTGCAATCCTGTTTGCACGCTACAAAAAGATTCCGCATATTGTAAAGGAAGAAAACACGTATAGCCGTGAATTCTGGATGTTTATTGGCGCATTGGTATTATTGCTTTCCGGGATTTCCATTATCGTACCGACTTCTTTTCCACTGATCAATAAATTATTTGGTACCAACCTCGCTATAGGGGAAGATGTAGAATTCTCGTACAACCGGATCCAGATATTCGTGGCAATTGTGTTGGGAATTCTCACTGCTGTTACCCAGTTCCTGAAGTATAAGAATACGCCTAAGAAAAATTTCTGGACAAGCATATTGGTTCCGACGGCCATCAGCCTGCTGGCATCTTTCAGCATCAGTTATTTCGGCGGAGTGGATTATGATAAATATGGACTCGGATTCCTGGCCGCCATTCACCTCGCCATCTTCGCGGCGGTATATACTGTCGTAGCCAACCTTAGCTACGTGTGGCTGGGATTGAAAGGAAAACTGAAAGCAGCCGGCGCTTCGGTAGCGCACGTTGGATTTGGAATGATGTTGCTCGGAATTCTGATAGCCAGCGCCAACAAGGAAATACTTTCCATCAATCTCAACAACCCGCTCAATTTTGGTCCCGACAGCCAGATCAAGGGTACTGAGAATCTCACTCTCTTCCAGGGTATTCGTACCGATATGGGAAAATACTGGGTGACGTATAATGGCGACAGTGTTTCAGCCAACAAGAAGATGACTTGGTTTTACATCGACATGGAGGATAAGAAGACTGGTGAAAAGTTTCGCCTGCTGCCCGATATCATCAAGGCCACAAAAGGGCAGGAGGGCTATTCTGCCAACCCCGATTCAAAGCATTATTGGGATAAGGACATTTTCATTTACGTAAACGCTTCCAGCAACCTGGCCGAAGGCGCTGATACATCCCAGTTCAGAACTCATTCTGTCAATTTGGGCGACACAATATTCTATTCGTCGGGCTATATGATTCTCGACAGCGTGGTGGCCAACCCGCGCAATAAACGCTACGATTTCAAACCCACTGACACCGCTTTGATGGCCAGCCTGAGTGTATATACCAGCGACAACCAGACCCTCACCGCCATGCCGGTATTTTACCTAAAAGGCTTGCAGACTACCCATATTATCGATACCCTTTATTCCCAGGGACTTGCCGTGGCGTTGACCCGCGTGCTGCCCGACAGAAAACTGGAAATCAGTGTGAAGGAATCATCGCGGCTGACGCCATACATTGCGCTCAAAGTGGTGAAATTCCCCTTTATCAACCTCTTGTGGCTGGGCACTGTGGTGATGGTGGCAGGCATGATCATGAGCATTGTGCGCCGGCTCAAACTGAACTAGTTAACATTACTTTTAAATGCCCTTTACCCATTTTTGCGTTTAAAGAGTAAAGAATAATTGCTATTTTGTGTGAAGCTGAGTATGACTGCGAGACCTAAGATATTACCCCATTTATTGATCATCCTTGGTTTTTCTATACTTGCCCCGCTATCATCCAAAGCGCAGGGAGAACCACCATTACCTGAATTGGGCCCGAATGATACTATCCCCGTGCCAGCCATCATTCACGACAACCAATATATTCCCGGCGGCATTATGGAGTGGGTATGGGTGCAGGCTCCTTATCCCAAACACCTGCTCAAGAAGCGCCAGGAATGGACCCGCCTGCGCAATGCCATTTATGTAACGTATCCGTATGCGCGAAAAGCGGGCATCATTATGAATGAGATCAATGAGAGGACGGCGAAAATGAGCGAAAAGGAACGGAAGAAATATATCAAGTCGAGAGAGAAAGAACTGAAAAAAGAATTCGCTGACCCGCTCCAGGAATTGTCGGTTTACCAGGGCAAGGTGCTGATGAAACTGATCAACCGGCAAACGGGAAACAATTGCTACGACATCATCAAAGAATACAAAGGCGGATTCACTGCCCGCTTCTGGCAGACCGTTGCCTTTTTCTTTAACAGTAATCTCAAACAGCCTTACGATCCCAACGGCGCCGAGCGCGAAATGGAACTGATCGTGCAGGAAGTGGAGAGGATGTACGCGAAGAAAAGCTGATTATTTTTTCATCTTCTCTATAATCGAAGTCGTAGAAAATCCTTCCACGATTGGATTGATCACCACACGTCCGCCATTTGCCTTTACTTCCTTTGCCCCCACAATCTGCTCTTCGGTATAATCGCCGCCTTTTACCAATACATCAGGCTGAATGGCTTTGATGAGTTCAATCGGGGTTTCTTCATCAAAGATGATCACCATATCTACCATCAGCAGCGATGCCAGCACTATGGCTCTGGCCTGCTGGTCATTTACCGGGCGGCCGGGACCTTTGAGTTGTTTGGTAGAAGAGTCGGAGTTGAGGCCCACCACCAGGTAGTCTGCTTCGCGCGCGGCTGCCGCCAGCGAATAAATATGACCGCGATGAAGTATATCGAAACAACCATTCGTGAAAGCGATGGTTTTGCCGAGCAGGCGCCATTGATTAACTCTTTTCAACGCCTCCGGCAACGACATTATTTTCGACTCGATGATCTCTGGCTTGCGCATACTTTCTGTTCTTGTTAATGTAAGGTAGGGCAACTGCCGCTATTAAACCGAATATCAGTATCTGGAAAAACTGTACCGTCCACAGCAACCACCCAAAAGCAGTACCGTAGGCCTGGCTCAGCCCATACAGCTCCATGGTTTGCATCACCAGGATAGGATATAAGCCGATGCCGCTGGGGGTAACAATCATGGCTACGCTACCGGTAAACAACACGGTGAGCGACTCGATCAAACCATAATGCGATGTTTCCTTCAATGCCCACATACCAATCTGCACGCTGGCAAGATACATACTCCAGATAAAGAGGGTATGAAAGATAAACCATCCTTTATGCTTCACGAAGCGCACGCTGGTGAGTCCCTGCCATACGCCGGCAACAATTTTTTTGATTTTCGTTACAAAAGAGATGTGCGCAAACTTTTTAAACACAAACAGCATTGCCGCGCCTGCCGCCACCAGTATGCCAACCCCGATCACAATTTTCGTAACCGATAAGCCGGTTCCCACATTTTCCCTGGCCAGGTTATAAATAAAATCACCAATCAGGTCGGTTTGGGTAATAATGCAGATCACCATCACCAGCGCCAGGCAGATCATATCAAATGCTCTTTCGGCCACAATGGTGCCCACCAGCTTATCAGCAGGCACTTTCTCGTATTTGGCCAATATGGTACACTTAAGAATTTCACCGAGGCGGGGGATGGCCAGGTTGGCCAGGTAACCAATCAACACAGCCAAATAGGTATTGCCGATATGCGTTTTATAACCCAATGGCTCCATCAGTATCTTCCAGCGCATGGCGCGACTAAAATGGCTGGCCAGCAACGCTATTACTACCGGTATCAGGTACCAGTAATTGGCATTGTGAAGTGAAACCAGCATTTTTTCCTTTTCGTCGGGACTAATGCGGCTAAGGGACCACCAGACCAAAAAAATTCCAAGCCCTAAGAATAAAGCGTACTGTAATAGGCTGAGAATTTTCTTATTCATATATGAAGGGTAAAAGTAAGTTAGGTCGCCCAAGCAGGCATAAGTATAACGGATTAATTATAGTTTATTGCCCGGCTTAGGGAAAACAACAGAGGGTTTGAAGGACTTCGCCTTTTCAAAATCCATAGTGGCATAAGAAATAATGATGACGGTATCGCCCACAGCGCCCTGGCGCGCAGCAGGACCATTGAGGCAGCATACACCCGAGCCCTTTTTTCCTTTAATGAGGTATGTTTCGATGCGCGAGCCATTGTTCACATTCACGATCTGCACCTTTTCATATTCTATCATGTTGGCAGCGTTCATCAGGTCTTCGTCGAGGGTAAGACTGCCAACATAGTTGAGATTTGCTTCTGTTATAACCGCCCTGTGGATCTTTGATTTCAATATTTCTATTTGCATATTACTATTTCGAAATTGATGCATTTATAAAAACGGCTGCAAGCTATAAAAGTTTAAGCACAATGTTATCGATCAGTCTTACCTCACCTATAAAGGCTGCGGCCAGGGCCACCAACGGTTCTTTGCCATCCCAACTGTCCACAATTTCTAATGAGTTGGCATCGGCAATCTCCACATAATCAACTTTAAAACCTGCCTGTTCCAGTTTACTAACGGCTTTTTGCTTCAGCGCTCTTAAATCTCCCGGCTCCAGCTCGTTGTTTACCATTTGCAGGGTTTCATAAATGGTAGCCGCTTTCTTTCGCTCCGTTTCGGACAGCCGCAGATTGCGGCTGCTCATGGCCAGTCCGTCGGGCTCGCGCACCGTATCGCAGCCTATAAACGCTATATCTGACTCCATAATATGCAGCAGGCGCCTCACCACCATGCATTGCTGGTAATCTTTAAGCCCCATAAAAAGCTTATGCGGCGTTACCATATTCAGCAGGCGCTGCATCACCTGGCATACCCCCTGGAAATGGCCGGGGCGGTATTTGCCCTCCAATACTGTTTCCAGGTAGCCCAGGTCATAGGTCTCCAGGCCTTCCGTGCCATTAGGGTATATTTCTTCCAAAGGGGGTAAGAAAAGCATGTCCACACCGGCTGTTGCCAGCAGGGCAATGTCTTTTTCTATAACATGCGGGTATTTGCGGTAATCGGAGATATTGTTGAATTGGGTAGGATTTACAAATATGCTCACCACTGTGAAATCTGATGACTGGCGGCATTGCCCGATCAGCGTCATATGTCCCTGGTGCAGGGCGCCCAAAGTAGGTACGAATCCGACAATTTTGCCTTCTTTCTTCTCCTTTTCTATATAACGGGCCAATGTACTGGCCTGCTTGACTATGATCATTTGACTGGTTTTAAAGTCAAGGGATTGGGTGTGAAACGGCGTTCCGATAAAAAACCTTAACTTTGCACACTAAATTTTTTAAAGTTAGCCAGGTAATTAAAAAATCCGGTTGAAAATTCCCGGTATTCTTATTTCAATACTATCATAATGCTGACAAAGAAAAGAATTTTATTTATTGCTAACGAAATGTCCCCCTATCTCGAACTGACGGAATTCTCTGAAACGGTAAACAGGTTAGCGATAAAAGCAAATGAAAATGGTTTTGAAGTGCGTTGTATTATGCCCCGCTTCGGCGTGATCAACGAGAGAAGGCACAGGCTGCACGAAGTGGTTCGATTGTCAGGCATTAATGTCTCGGTTGATAACGACGATTACCCCCTCCAGATCAAAGTTGCTTCCTTACCCAATGCACGCCTCCAGGTGTATTTTCTCGATAATGAAGACCTGTTTAAACGCAAATATATCTTTCACGACGAGCAGGAAAAATGGTTTGATGATAATGGACTGAGGACGGTATTTTTCTGCAAAGGCGCCCTCGAGACCGTGAAGAAGTTTGGCTGGCCGCCCGATATTATTCATTGCAGTGGCTGGATGACCGGCTTAATTCCCCTTTATCAAAAAACAGCTTACAAAAAAGAGCCCGTATTTGCGCATAGCAAAATAGTTTATACCATCGGCAGCAATAGCTTTAAAGAAAAACTTGGCGCCGATTTCCTGAAGATGGCCCAGATCAGCCCGCTGATCAAAGACAAAGACCTCGAGCCTTTCAAAGATGTCAATAACGTGGCGATGATGCGTGGCGGTGCTACCTATGCCGACGCCATCACTTTCGGAGTGGAAAAAGTGGATAAGAAACTGGTAGAGGAATTCGGAAAAGTAAAAGGTAAGAAAGTGCTTCCGTACAATGCCGAATCTGATTTAACAGACTATTTACAATTGTATTCCGACCTTGCCAAATAGGTATTATTCAGAAACTTAACTTAACCACTGCGTGAACAGGAAGTTTTTAGTTGCAGCCGTAACCGTTCTGACAGGATTATATTTACACACTGCCTGCACCAAGATCGACACCACCGACATCGGTAACAACCTGATCCCAGTAGTGGATAACGTGCACACTTTCGACACGGTGTTCGAAGTGATCAGCGATATCATTATCAATCCTGATAGTACCCGCCTCGGCCAGTCGGAATTACACGCCATCGGAAGTATAGCCAACGACCCTGAGTTTGGTGAGACAGAAGCGGAAGCTTATTTCTCGCTCACACCGCAGGCATATGGCGTGTACCCTTTTCCTGTTGTAAAAGACTCCATCACCGAAATTGATTCGGTGATTCTTTCTTTGCCTTACAGCACATTGTATGGTGACTCGAATTCCATTCAACAGTTCGAGGTATATGAAATAGATCCCAGCGATTTCCCGGATAGTTTTTACCGCATCGATGCCACACCTTTTAACCTGGTTCCGGGTTTGCTGGGCAGTAAGATGGTTGATTTCAGATCGCTGGACGACTCGCTGACCTATGTAAATTATACCAGTAGCGTGGCCACTATTTATGATACCATCAGAACGGCCAACCTGCTGCGCATACCCCTGAGTGTTTCACTGGCTGAAAAGTTCATAGACTTTGATACAGCCAATCACTATAAGAGCGACTCCCTGTTCAGATCGAATTTCAAGGGACTTGCTGTCAGGGTGAACAAAGCTGCTTCGCCCGCCCCCAATGCATTGGCGTATTTCAACCTGGCGGGCTCGCCCACGGCCATGGTAAGCATGTATGTTAAAGTGCAGAAAAACGGGCAGATTGATACTGCCACCGTCAGCTTCACTTTCTCATCCAACTCCAATTGGCGCAACTCGGCCAACCTGGTGAAGCGTACCCCCGGCAACAGTTACCTCACCTATATCAGCAACTCCAATCCCAACGACGATCTGATGTATATTCAGTCGACACCGGGATCGGTAGCCGTAATAAAAATCCCCGGACTGGAAAATTTACCCAACTGTGTAATACATCGTGCAGAACTGATCCTGGAGAAAATACCTTCGGCACAGGAGAATTTTTATACGCCGCCGCCGGTATTGTTTATTGATGCTATCAACGAGACAGGTGATTCCACGTTTACGATCCGCAACGACTTTGTATTTACCGGACAGGGACTGGGGTATGATCTGGGTTCAATTGAAGGTGTATTGCGCAACAACACCAGGTATATGTTCAACCTGAGCCGATACGTGCAATCTATTGTCACCAAGAAACTGCGCAGCCACACGCTCAGGGTGTATGCTCCATATGCTGTAAGGCCATACTTCGAAAGCGGTGATGGGGTGGTTACATCATACCCGCTGGGATCAGAATTCCTGGTAAATACGCCGATTGCTGCCAACAGGGTAGTGCTTGGCGGAGGGTCGCACCCCGATCCGGCTAAGAGATTGCGCCTTAGAATTATTTATTCCAAAATTTAGTACCGGCTCTTATCTTTGCGCCTGTAAAAAATTTTTGTATAACCCATTAACGTTTCTTGCCCTCTTTAATTCCGAATAATTATGCCGTATTTATTTACTTCTGAAAGTGTCTCTGAAGGTCACCCGGATAAAATTGCGGACCAGATTTCCGATGCCCTTATCGATAATTTCCTGGCTTTCGATCCGCAGTCGAAAGTGGCTTGCGAAACGCTGGTGACTACCGGGCAGGTAGTGCTGGCAGGTGAAGTAAAATCGCGCGCTTACCTCGATGTACAGGAAATTGCCCGCGAGGTAATCCGCCGTATCGGCTATACCAAGAGCGAGTACATGTTTGAAGCCAACAGCTGTGGTGTATTGTCTGCTATCCATGAACAATCATCTGATATCAACCAGGGCGTTGACCGCCGCAAGAAAGAAGACCAGGGCGCCGGCGACCAGGGGATGATGTTCGGGTATGCCACCAACGAAACAGAAGACTATATGCCGCTGGCCCTTGACCTGGCGCATAAGCTGTTGATAGAACTGGCTGCTCTGCGCCGCGAAAACAAGCAGATCAAATATCTGCGCCCCGACGCGAAAAGCCAGGTTACACTCGAATACGACGATAACAACAAACCTATTCGCATAGATGCCATCGTGATTTCAACTCAGCACGATGAATTCGACACCGAGGCAAGAATGCAGAAGAAGATCCGCGAGGATATGATCAACATCCTGATTCCGCGGGTAAAGGCGAAATACAGGAAATACGCAAAGCTCTTCAACGATAAGATCAAGTATCATATCAACCCCACCGGCAAATTCGTAATTGGCGGTCCGCATGGTGATACCGGCCTCACTGGCCGCAAGATCATCGTTGACACCTATGGTGGCAAAGGCGCTCATGGTGGCGGTGCTTTCAGCGGTAAGGATCCCTCCAAAGTTGACCGTTCAGCTGCTTATGCTACCCGCCATATCGCCAAGAACCTGGTGGCAGCTGGTGTGTGCGACGAGGTACTGGTGCAGGTTTCCTATGCCATCGGCGTTGCCAAACCCATGGGTCTGTATGTAAATACCTATGGCACTTCCAAGGTAAATCTCACCGACGGCCAGATTGCCAGGAAGCTCGAAGGCATCTTCGATATGCGTCCTTATTTCATCGAAGAGCGGTTGAAACTGCGCAATCCCATTTACAGCGAAACCGCCGCTTACGGTCATATGGGCCGCAAGCCCCAGGTAGTGGAAAAGACATTCGTTTCCCCCGACGGCAAAGTGGTGAAGAAAAAAGTGGAATTGTTTACCTGGGAGAAACTGGATTATGTGGGTAAGATTAAAAAGGCGTTTGGATTGAAATAGTTTTTTCGGGGAGACCTGTTGCGGGCGAAAATTGGAAGGGAAATCTCAAGAACCAGCTAGCAAGAACCCAATAAGTCTCAAGCCAAAAGCTAAAAAATACAAAACAAATTAGAATTCCAAAGGAGTTGTTCCTTTGGAATTTTTTATTTGGAGTTTGTTTGATTCCTGGTACTTGCGTTATGGAATTTCCGACACAACAATTTCCATCCCTGGAATTCCAACCAAAGATTTCTGCGCAAACTCTCTCCGGCAGCCGCGCTTGGGATTTCCTCCTTTGGAATTTAATTGGTTCCGGTGCCTGTCTTTTGAAATTTCCAACCCCGTATTCCGAATTTCAATTTTCAAATTTATCCCCTTAGCTTCGGCCCATGAACGAGCACATCAATCCCTGGAAAGTATTGTCGGAAAAAAAGGTGTACGATAATCCCTGGATTTCGCTCACTGAATACGACGTTATCAATCCTTCCGGGGGCAAAGGAATTTATGGAAAAGTGCATTTTAAGGGACTGGCAATTGGAATTCTTCCGCTGGATGAAGAATTGCATACCTGGCTGGTAGGACAATATCGCTTTCCGCTGAACCAGTACAGTTGGGAAATTCCGGAAGGTGGCGGCCCGCTGGATATTGAGCCGCTGGAGTCGGCAAAGCGTGAATTATTGGAAGAAACCGGCCTGGTGGCCTCTGAGTGGTCGCCGATCCTGGAAATGCATTTATCGAATTCTGTCTCTGATGAACATGGCATCATATTTCTCGCACGCGGACTGCAACAGAGGCAGGCCGAGCCTGAGGAGACCGAGCAATTGCAGGTGAAACGGGTTTCGTTTGATGAAGCATACGATATGGTAGAAAAAGGCCAGATCACCGATAGCATGTCTGTGGCCGCTATTCTGAAAGTAAAACTCATGATTGCCGATGGCCGCATTTCATAAACAGCCTATGCCTAAAAAATCTGCGCTGGTGATTGGCCGGCAGCCGGTGATTGAAGCAATCGAAGCCGGCCGGGCGATCGACAAGATATTGTTCCAGCGCAACGTGAGCGGCGATGCCATTGGCAAGATCAGGCAGCTGGCGCGCGAGCACAATATTCCCATTCAACAGGTGCCGCCCGAAAAGCTGCAGAGCTTTACGAAAGCCAATCACCAGGGCGTAATTGCCATTGCGGGGCTGGTTCAGTATATGGACCTGCAGCAGGTGATCGACCACGTGGTGAGCAGGGGAGAAACGCCGCTTTTTGTGATGCTCGATGGAGTGACCGATGTGCGAAATATCGGAGGCATTGCACGGAGTGCCGTTTGCTGTGGCGCACAGGCTGTAATAATTCCAGATAAAGGTGTGGGCGCCCTGAACGAAGAAGCCATGAAATCTTCCGCAGGAGCGCTGGAAAAGATTCACGTTTGCCGCGTCAACAGCCTGATGAAGGCCGTGGATACGCTTCACCTGAATGGAATTTCAGTATTTGCGACGGAAATGACAGCGGAAAAAATGGTTTTCGAAACAGATTGGACAGTTCCTTGTTGTATTATAATGGGCAGTGAAGATAGGGGCGTGTTTCCCGGGTTGCTGAAGATTTGCGATGCCACTATTAAAATTCCAATGCCTGGCAAATTTGAATCGTTGAATGTGTCGGTCGCGACCGGAATTGTGTTATATGAAGCGGTAAAGCAAAGGATGGGGGTGAAGAGCATGCACAACTCATGATAAAGACTCCATCAGGCGATTTTCTGTATCGCGAGCGTCGATCCTCACTGCCGTATTCACCAATAGGGAATATTACCAGCAAAGAATACCGCTTAGAGTTATGAATCAAAAAGAAATTTCCAGCATGCCCGAGAACAATTCGAAAATAACTCTTGTAGAATGTCCCCGCGATGCCATGCAGGGCTGGAAAAATATTATTCCTACCGAGAAGAAAATAGAATACTTAAACGCTTTGCTGAAGGTTGGATTTGATGTATTGGATTTTGGAAGTTTCGTATCTCCGAAAGCGATACCGCAAATGGCCGACACAAAAGATGTGGTTCGAAAGCTGTTACTCTCCAATTCCAGGTCAAGATTACTAGCGATTGTCGCCAATACGCGCGGTGCCGGGGAAGCGGCCGCTTATGATGAGATTTCTTACCTTGGATTTCCATTTTCAATATCGGAGACATTCCAGCAAAGGAATACCAATAGCAGTATGGCACAATCGCTGGAACGCGTGCAGGAAATCCAGGATATTTGCGCGTCAACGCGAAAGAAATTGGTCATTTATATTTCGATGGGCTTTGGAAATCCCTATGGTGATCCCTGGTCCGAAGAAATAGTGCATGAATGGGTGGAGAAATTTGTTTCGCTGGGTATCAAAACAATCTCTATTGCTGACACCGTAGGTCTTGCCACCCCCGAACAAATAGAAAAGATTATGAAGCACCTGGTACCTTCGCTGCCGGATATAGAACTCGGGGTTCATTTGCATTCCAGGCCCGATAACCGGGCGGCAAAGATTGATGCAGCGTGGAATTCCAACTGTACACGCTACGACGGAGCACTCAAAGGAATTGGGGGCTGTCCCATGGCCAATGATGAGCTGGTGGGGAATATCGACACCGAATGGCTGATAGCACACCTGGAAGCCAAAGGACATCAGTTTTCTATCGACAAAGAAGCACTGGCTCATGCCAGCAGGCTCGCCACAGAAATTTTTGTTTAAACATTATGGAGTTCCAGGTTCCCATACAAATACCAACGCTTACAAAGCCCATCAGCTATAAAGACAAGTTGTTGCTGATCGGCTCTTGCTTCACCGAGCATATTGGCAGCAAACTGGAAGAATTGAAGTTTTCCATTTTGCAAAACCCCAATGGCATTCTGTTCGACCCACAGAGCATTGCCAGCAGCCTGGTGTCGTATATCCAAAACAGGCAGTACACAGAAGATGATCTTTTTCACCTGAATGAACTCTGGCAAAGCTGGCAACATCATAGCCGCTTTTCAGGAATAGACAAGAAGGCCGTACTCGATCGCATCAACCAATCGCAACAACGCGCGCATGAATTCCTGAAGACGGCCAATTGGCTTGTGATAACACCAGGCACAGCATTTTCGTACAGGCTTACACCGGCATCGCCGGGCAGCGGACCAGTAGCCAATTGCCACCGCGCGCCAGCGGCCTGGTTCGATAAGCACCTGATGACGATCGAAGAGATTAACAGCGCGCTCGATAATTGCCTGCACCAATTGTTCCGGTTCAATCCATCGTTGCAGGTAATTTTTACCGTCAGCCCCGTACGTCATATCCGCGACGGTGTGATCGACAACAACCGCAGCAAGGCGCGACTGATTGAAGTGGTGCACAACCTCGTGAACAAATTCGACCGGCTGTATTATTTCCCCGCCTATGAACTGGTGATAGATGTGCTGCGTGATTATCGTTTTTACGATATCGACCTGGTGCATCCCAATTACCAGGGCACGCAATTTGTCCTGGAAAAATTTATGCAGCATTGTGTAGATGAATCATCGAGAGCTTTATCTGAGGAAGTTCAAAAGCTGGTGATCGCACGTAAGCATAAGGCATTTCAGCCGGAAACGCAGGCACACAAAAAGTTTTTGCAATCGCATTGGGAAAAAGCACAGTCCCTGCAGAAGCAATATCCGTTCCTGGATTTGAAAGAAGAGATTGAATATTTCGCTTCCGGGCGCTAATGTCATTCCTCCAAAAACTCCTCCAATCTCTCCAACAGCAGCAATTGGTTCAGCGCTCGATTCAGATTCTGTTCAGGGTAAGTAGTGTAGTAATACACATCATTGTTCAGAAAATCCGTTAAAAACCGCAGGCATTGCATATAAATCATTATCAGTCCTGCCTGATGAATATTTTCGATTTCCTTTTTGGTAAACGCATCGCCAGTTCCTGCTAAATAACCTTCAATAATCGCTTCATAAAAATCTCTCCTGATGCCAACGTCTTCCCAGCGCGTACTATTCTCATCCACCGTTCCCGCCATGCTTCTGATCATATCGCCGATATCGGAAAAATAATACCCCGGCATCACCGTATCCAGGTCAATGGGACCAATCACTGTGCGAGTAGAGGCATTCAACAAAATATTGCTCATCTTGCAATCGTGGTGCATGATGCGGATCTTAAACCCAGGATCGTCAACAATGTAAGTATAAAATTGCACGAATTTTGCCCGCTGGCGAAGCTCGGCAATGATGTGGGTCGATTTCAACAACCTGTTGATATGTGCGCCTGCCACCGCTGCCTCAAACTGGTTGTACCGCAACGAAAGATCATGAAAACCGGGAATGATTACTTTCAAACGAGAAGCATCCAGTTGCGAAAGATCACGCGTGAATTTGCCAAAACAATGCGCCACCAGCCTTGCATCATCAGCACTCTCGGGCTGCGGCATCGTAACAGTGCCGGTTTCGAATTCGGTGGCACGCCAGAAATTATTCGATGAGTCTATCCAAAACCATTCTCCATTATCAGCTTTTACCATGGCCGGTATATGAGTCTTGCCGCCGTTAGTTAAATATTCCGAAAGCAAAAGGTAATTGTAAATGAGATTCTCCGGGTGAGGAAATGTGTTCCGGTTAATACTTTGCAGCACCACAGGCCCGCTGCCGGCATACTCCACCTTATAGGTTTGATGGATCAGCCCCTCCGTGAGCGGCACGATACTAATAACCTGCTTGCCGAAGTGTGAAGCAGCTTCCTTGATTTCTAATTCAGTCATTATTGCGATAAAATCTCAAGCACCCAATGCTTTACTCTAAAATTCGTCGGTCAACGCAAAATCATTCTTCCTGTACATCCACTGCCCGCCGGTAAAATCGGGAAATTCAACCGTCTCATTACCCAGTTCAATGCTTTTCTCGCTCAAAGGTGTAATAGCACTCCAGGCGGCCGCATCATATACGTCCATCGGCACATTCGTCTTGCGTTTGATGGCTTCCACAAAGGCATGAAGCACAAAAAAGTCCATACCGCCATGACCAGCGCCATCTGTTTCCTTGCTCCAGCGTTTCCATAAGGGATGATCGTATTTGTCGAGATAAGGCTTTGCATCTTCCCACTGATGTTCTTTAGCACTTACACCTTCTATATACAGCGAGCGGTTCACATCCATCCAGATACCCTTTGTACCCTGCACGCGAAAACCGAGTGAATAGGGGCGTGGCAGGTTGGTATCGTGTTGCAATAAGATAGTTTCGCCATTGGCGCAGCGGATCATGGTTGTCACCACATCACCCAGTTTGAATTCAACTTTTGCATTAGGATGTTGCTCGCCGCCATTTTTTACAATATAATCATGCAGTCCGCGGGCCTTGGTCGAGAAAGAAGACAATGAAACAAAGCGATTGCCGCGGTTGATATCGATCATCTCCGCTACAGGACCTATACCATGGGTGGGATACAGGTCGCCGTTACGATGTACCGAATGCTCGGTGCGCCAGCGAGCTTCGGAAAAAGCTTTTTCTCCGAATTCAACACCGCCGCCATAGGCATTCTTCCCGTCGTTAAATTTCACATTGCGCAGATCGTGCTGGTAACCGCCCTGCAGGTGAATGATTTCTCCAAACAAACCCTGTCGCACCATATTCAACACCGCCATCACGTCGCGGCGGTAACAAACATTCTCCAGCATCATTACATGAGCCTTGTGATATTCGGCCGCTTTCACCACATCCCAGTGATCCTGCAAAGTGATGCCCAGCACCACTTCGGTACCAATATATTTGATACCCGCCTGTGCCGAATAGATAATCATGGGCGCGTGCCATTCCCAGGGTGTGGAAATGATGACGCCATCAATATCTTTTTGCTCCACCAATTTCTTCCAGGCGTTCACGTCGCCGGTATATACCTTCGCCTGCGGCTTATTGTGTTTCTTGAATAAATTATTAGCTGACTGCAACATCCGCTCGTCGATATCGCATATCGACACCACCTCCACGTCTTTGCGGCGCAGGGCATTGTCGAGATGATTCTGACCTCTTAATCCTACACCGATAAATCCTAATTTTACCTTTTGCTGTTTTGATGTCGCCAGTATTATATTTGGCAGCATGGCAACGCCGGCTGTTGTAAGCCCTGTATTTTTCACAAATGATCTGCGGTTCATAACAGTAGTTGTTTGGAGAAAAACTGAGAGCACAAAATACCCAAAATTGATTGAATGAAAACCGTTTCGCAAAATCTTACGCAATCGTATGCAATACTTGATTTCTATAAAAAATTGCAACCCGATTTCCCCGTTCCCGGGGGCGTGCAGATCATGAATCCTTTTACAGAAACGGGTTCATGGGAACTCACCAAAACTTTTTATGAAAAATTCTATGGCGATACACGTCCGCGTCAATTCATATTCGGTATAAATCCCGGGCGCTTCGGAGGCGGCGTCACTGGCATACCCTTTACGGATCCGATACGACTCGAAAATGAATGTGGTATAAAAAATGACCTGGCGAAAAAGCCTGAATTGTCTTCACTGTTTGTTTACGAGGTAATGAAAGCATATGGCGGGCCTGACAAATTTTACGGCGATTTTTTCATCACGGCACTATCACCACTAGGCTTTACCAAAGATGGGTTAAACCTGAATTATTACGATGACAAAGAATTACTGAAAGACTGCAAGCCATTTATCATAAGATGTATCCGGCAGCAGTTGCAAACCATTTCCACGAATACAGACTATTGTTTTTGCCTCGGCGAAGGCACCAATTTCAAAATTTTCTCCAAACTAAACCAGGAGCATCATTTCTTTAAACAGATCATTCCGCTTCCACATCCCCGCTGGATCATGCAATACCGCCGCAAGAGAGTAGATGAGTTTGTGACTTTATACTTAGAAAAATTAAGCCTTGAAGTCTGACCATATTGACTGTTGATTCTTTTCCCCACATCAATGCATTCTATCACCGCGCAGTTCCATCCGCTTCATCACATCTGCCTCATAAGCCAGCCATTCCTGCCAGCGCCTGCGCACTTTTTCTTTGTCTATATAGGTTTCTGCCAGGTCAATGAATAACGTATAATGCCCTGCTTCGCTTTCCATAAAGCGGCGGTAGAAATTGCGGAGGTATTCATCATCCAGTCCTTCACTTAGTCTTTTAAATCGCTCACAACTGCGCGCCTCGATCAGGGCACAAATCAGCAATTTATCAAGCAGCCGGTCTTCTTCTGAGCCGCCCTTGGTTTCAAATTTCAGCAGTTCATTTACGTACTCGTCTTTTCGCTGCTTGCCGAGTTTGAGTTTACGCTTTTCCAGTTCAGCCAACACCAACCTGAAATGTCCCCATTCTTCGGTTACGATGGGTGCCAGTTCATACACCAGTTTTTCCTTATCGCTGTAGCGTTGGATCAGCGAAATGCAGCTGGTGGCTGCCTTTTGTTCGCAATAGGCATGGTCGGTCAGTATATCTTCAAGCGACATGCTGGCCAGGTCAACCCAGCGTGGATCAGTAGGGAGGTGCAGGCCAAGAATGTTTTTTACGTCGTTGGTAATTTCCATAGGGTGCAATTTAAATTCAAATCGCTGATATTCCTTTTCTTTGCCAGTCAAGAACAGGACATGCCGGAAGATTTTCTTTCAAAGAAGTTATCAGAAAGGGAGGCGCAAAATGCCCTGCGCCAGCTGCAACTGCCTTCGGGCAATACAGACTTTTGTTCCAACGATTACCTGGGCATTGTGCGCAACCGCCTGCTTGAATCGCGGGTGGCCGGCGCTTTCATGAATTACCGCCACGGCTCTACCGGCTCGCGGCTGCTCGCCGGTAATTCGCTCCTGGCTGAAGAAACGGAATCCTTCATCGCCTCGTTTCACGATGCGGAAGCAGGAGTACTCTTTAATTCAGGCTACGACGCCAATCTTGGGCTTTTGAGTTCCGTGCCGCAAAGAGGTGACACTATCTTATACGACTATCTCAGTCACGCTTCCATTCGCGACGGAATAAGACTCAGTTTCGCGCAGTCATTTTCATTTCGTCATAATGATGTGGAAGACCTGGAGAAAAAGCTGAAAGCTGCTGCTGGAAATATTTTCGTGGTCACCGAATCTGTTTTCTCCATGGATGGCGATACAGCGCCATTGCAGGAAATAGCCGGATTATGTGAAAAATACAAAGCCAACCTGATTGTGGACGAAGCGCATGCCACTGGCGTTATCGGGGAAAAAGGAGAGGGGTTGGTGCAAGATCTTTCCCTGCAATCTAAATGTTTTGCGCGCATTCACACATTCGGCAAGGCCGTAGGTTGTCATGGCGCCATTGTATTGGGAAGCTCGCTGCTGCGCAATTTTCTGGTGAATTTTTCCCGCCCGTTCATTTACACCACGGCGCTTCCCGAAGCAGCTATTGCCGCCATCCGCGCCGCCTATGAAATTTTCCCGGAAATGAATGCCGAGCGCGAACACCTGCAGCAACTCATCAACCTGCTCCAGCAGGCAACCTGCCGCTACGACAAAAAGATATCATCAACGCCCATACAGGCAGTAGTCATACCCGGTAATGACGCAGTGAAAGAAGTAGCCGGCACCCTCCAGGACGCAGGCATGGATGTACGCCCCATCCTGTACCCAACTGTCCCAAAGGGCAGCGAACGTCTGCGCATCGTGCTCCACGCCTTCAACAGCCTTCACGAAGTGCAGGAACTCTGCCGTCTTCTGCAGTAAAGAAGGCTCCAACCCCATACCCGATCAACCTTCTCCTTCATTCTTCCCTGTTCCTTCTTCTATCTTCAACCCACGAACCTTTAGTTCACAAAGTAAGTCTCATTCGGCCCTTCTCCTTCAATCTGCATCAGGCATGGCTCGGTAAACCATTCGTAGTGTGGCTGGTCCGCGGGAATCACCAGGAAGCTACCGGCGCCGTAAGGTTTTATGTCTATGGTGGTGTCGAGCCGGCTGCCCATACCTATATAAGCCGATCCCTGCAGTATGGTCACATATAAGTCGGCATTATGCACATGTGGTATGCTTTTGTAGCCGGCGGGGAACCATGAGCGCTCAATAAAAAATCCGCTTTTTGTGCGAAGGCCTACCAGGTAAGTATTTCTGCGGCCACTGGGGAGGGTAGTGTCTTTAACATCGGGCAGGATCATGGAAGCTCTTGGAGCAACTGGCTCTGGCGGGTTGGCAATTTCGTGCACCGTTGGCTCTGTACAGCTAACCCAGGGCACCAATAGCAATGCTATGGCATAAAGGGATCTCTTTTTCATAGCCAAACAATTTTAGGGTGAGTAATAGGTGAACGGCCAAAGAACTGAACTTAATTTAAAATAAAATGCACGACGGGGAGTATTTTGTTTAACTATGGAATGCAAAAACCGGTTCTTACGGGAACCGGTTCGCTTTCTGACGGATTAGCAACCTCTAATTCATAAAGGGTCCTGATTAAAATAACTGCTGATTGCGTACTCAAAACTCACGGCAAACGAAAAACTGGTTGTTATAAGGATCGGTGTATAGTAACCTGTGTTGAGGGTGTAAAAATCAGCATAACTCATTGACCCTGCAATACAATTTTGTGGTAATACCGCTTCGTGTAATAGAGAAAATAGACTACTTTTAAGCCATTTCCAGACTATCCGATATGAGAATTATCCCCTTCCTCGTTTCAGCCGTAATAACCGTAGCATTGATCATCGTCCTCAACCAGCGACTCACCATCGGCGACGCCACTTTACCGCCGATGGGAAAATTTCTGAGTCCGCAACATGGTTTCTGGCAGAATGCCGAACCGGTTGACGCACAACTTTCGCTCGAGTTCAATTTTCCCGGGTTAAAGAACAAAGTAGATGTGTTTTTCGATGATCGCATGGTACCGCATGTGTTTGCGCAGGAAGACCAGGATCTCTATTTTGTACAAGGTTACCTGCACGCGCGATTTCGCCTCTGGCAGATGGAATTTCAGACTCACGCAGCGGCTGGAAGACTGGCTGAAATTGTCGGGCCCGGACCCAATGACAATATCCTCAACAACGACCGTAATATGCGACGCCTCGGTATGGTGCACGGCGCGCGCCGTGCCTTGCGCGAAATAGAAAATGATCCCGACACCAAAATGATGCTCGACGCCTATACCGCGGGCGTCAATGCCTATATAGAACAAATGACCAATGCAGATCTTCCGTTGGAATACCGCCTGCTCGACTACAAACCGGAGCGCTGGAACAACCTGAAGACCGCGCTATTCTTAAAATATATGAGCTTTGATCTGACCGGTTATGAAGAAGATATAGAGCATACCAACCTGCAACAAATACTAAGCAAGGAAGAATTTGAAACGCTGTTTCCACTTGCGCATGATTCGTTATCACCCATTATTCCTAAGGGCACGCCATTTCCGCCAGCCACCAGGCAGGTACGTCCGCCGGCCAATGCCGATTCAGTATATTTTCAATGGAAGAAAGATATTGAGACGGTTTCTGTATGGCCGGTAAATAAACCCGATAAAGACAACGGCAGTAATAACTGGGCCGTTGATGGCAGCAAGACGCAAAGTGGCCGCCCGATACTGTGCAACGATCCGCACCTCGGGCTAAACCTTCCTGCGCTCTGGTATGAAATGCAGTTGCATTCACCCACACATAACACCTATGGTGTAAGTTTTCCCGGCGCCCCTGGCATCATCATCGGTTTCAATGATAGTTGCGCCTGGGGTGTTACCAATGCCAGCCGCGACGTGAAAGATTATTACCGGATAAGTTTTAAGGATGAAACGAAGAAAGAATACTGGTTTAACGGAGCATGGAAAGCCAGCGAACTTCATTACGACACCATAAAAATCAGGGGTGCCGCGCCGCTTATAGACACGGTGGCTTATACCATTTTCGGTCCCGTGCAATATGATAATAGTTTTAAAGGATATAAGGGAAGAGAACGCACCGGCGAAAATATGAATCTCGCCGTTCGCTGGCAGGCGCATGAGCCAAGCAATGAGTTGAAAACATTTTACCTGCTCAACCGCGCCAATAACTACAACGATTACCTGGAAGCAATAAGACATTTCACCTGTCCGGCGCAAAACTTTGTGTTTGCAAGCAAAAACAACCAGGTGGCCATCTGGCAGCAGGGTGTGTTTCCCGCCAAATGGAAAATGCAGGGCGATTTTGTGATGCCCGGTGAAGACAGCACGTATATTTGGCAGGATACCATACCGCAGGCAGAAAACCCGCATATACTGAGTCCCACACGCGGATATGTAAGCAGCGCCAACCAATTGCCCGCCGACACAACTTATCCATACTACCTCGGCGGTTCGTATAATGTGTACCGTGGTGTAATGATCAACCGGCGTCTCGACCAGATGTTCAACATTACGCCGAAGGATATGCAGCAATTGCAGATGGAGAACTACAATGTGATGGCTGAAACCATATTGCCCGTGCTGGTGCGCAATGTGGACGAAGAAGAACTGGATGCAGACGAGCTGAAATACTTCAACATCGTACGCCGCTGGAATTTGCGCAACGATCCCAAGGAGCAGGGCGCTACCATATTCCGCATCTGGCTCGATAGCCTGGCGCATGAAATCTGGGCCGATGAGTTGTCGGCGGCTCGGGGCCCCATAGTGTATCCCGAGCTGGCTACCCTGGTGGAAGCTTTAAAAAGAGATTCTGCATTTTCATTTATTGACAATATAAAAACGCCCGGCCAGGAAAGCCTTGCCATGGTGGCGACGGCTGCTTTTAAGAAAGCAGCGCGCGAAGTGGAAAACCTCGACCGCGGCGGACTGCTCGACTGGAGCCGCTACAAGGGTACCGGTATACGTCACCTGCTGCAGTTGGAGCCATTGAGCCGCTACAACCTGGTAACCGGCGGCGGCGAACACATAGTGAATGCCACCAAGAAATGGCATGGTCCCAGTTGGCGCATGGTAGTGCATCTGACCGATGAAACCGAAGCATACGGCGTTTATCCCGGCGGACAAAGCGGTAACCCCGGAAGTAAATACTACGACAACTTTGTAGACGACTGGGCCGCGGGAAAATACAATACGCTATGGGTTATGCGCCCCGACCAGGCCAATGATAAACGCATTTTATACAAAATGACTTTTAGCAAATAAAACCACCATGAAATTCTTCATCTCGCTTATACTGACCGCACTTGTAAGTTTTGCACTTGGCTTTTACATGAGCTGGTGGAGCGTTGCCATTGCTGCATTTGTAGTAGCGGCGCTTATCCGGCAGACTCCCGGCAAATCGTGGCTGGCCGGATTCCTGGGCGTTTTTCTTTTGTGGGCTATCATCGCCTGGTGGATTGATGTGCAAAATCAAAACATACTCTCACAAAAAATTGCCAGGCTTATACCGTTGGGGGGTTCAACTTTTTTGCTAATATTAGTTACCGCTTTTATTGGCGCACTGGTGGCTGGTTTTGGTGCGCTTACAGGCAGCTACCTCAGAAAATGATAACACCACATGGACCTCTTAAACGACCTGAACGAATAGCTGTTAAATGTTCTCAAAATAGTCTTTCATATCTCAACGGAAACAAGGGTACGGTGGGCATCCGCATTGGTTTAGGCGGACTCATTGGCGGTATAGTAAAAACCAATTAGGGTGGGTCAGCCCTGGGGTTGGCCTTTCTCACATTATGTGATTAGAAGAAAATGACGTGCGTTTTGAGTTTTCCCTTTGAATTCAGCTCCAGTGCGGGTGCCGGAATTTTGATGCAATTGAGAAGGGAAAAAACGGTGCGCAAAAATTTGCTGCGAGTAGGTATGCGGGTGAGGTCAATATCGGGTGAAAGCAGGAATTGACGAGTACGCGGAATATCGCGACGGTCGATTTCGATGCCTTCTTCGGTAGTCCACTTGTTTTCCCTGCCGCCCAGCAAGCCATCGCTGCCATAGCCTACAGCAATATTCAACCATTTGGGGACACACGAATTGGGCATGAAGGCGTGGAGGTTGGCGC
The DNA here is from genome assembly GCA_937958995.1 of uncultured Chitinophagaceae bacterium. GTDB lineage: Bacteria > Bacteroidota > Bacteroidia > Chitinophagales > Chitinophagaceae > CALCIN01. The sequence goes on along the minus strand of CALGAP010000005.1, from coordinate 131,094 downwards.
TGAGCCAGATGGTCTGGGCATTATATTCCTTCAGCAATCTTTCTGCGGTGGTGCTGCCAAAGAGCTGGTCGCGGCGGGCGCGGAGCTCGGGTCCATCATAATCGTAGGGCCAGTAGCTTAATTTAAGAGAAATGCGTTGCTCGTTCCAACCCAGTTCCTGTCCTACAAACAGCGAGGCCCCGGCCACATTGGCGAGCATATCCGTCAGGCTGAAGCCCCATTGGCTGCTGAATCCGTCCTGCAATTCTATGATGGTCTGGTAGGCTATACCACTGATACCGCCAAGCCAGGCGCTTTTTTCCCTGCTCAGTCCGGCCCAATGCCAGGTGGCGGCTGAAACACGACTTACCTGGTAGGTGGTCCACAAATGCCCCATTTTGTCCATCTGGTTCCATTCGCCGTTATCATCAAAAAAATGGAAGCCGGAGCGCGGGTAATCGGCATACCAGGCTTTGTCGAGCGCTATATAAGAGCCCGCCCAAAAGGCAGCGTGTGCGCCGGCCACGAGCCAGAGGCGATTCCGGTTGCGGCGGACGGTGTCGGTCGCGGTTTCGCGTTCCGGGTTTGGAGTGTCGGGTTTGAGTTTATTAATGACCTGGGGAAAAGGGTGCTGCATGACGCTTGTAGCGTGTAGGGTGTCTGGTTGAATGGGAAGTCCTGGTCCATAACCCGACTCGCGAAACCCGTCACCCAACACTTCTTGCCCCGCAGCAAAATTGCAAGAGAGTAAGAATCCTGCGATGAGTAAGCACCATATACTATTTCTGCGGGGCATCGGCACAGCTAACGAATTGGTAAATGATAAAATTATATAACTTCAAACTTCTAATTCTAAAACTTTTGATTTATGGACGCAGCTATAAAGGAAAGAGCACAAGCATGGAAAAGCAAGTCATTCGATGAACAAACCATACAGGAAGTAATCCGGCTTGAAAAAGAAAACACGGCTGAGCTGGCCGACGCATTTTACCGCAATCTCGAATTTGGAACCGGCGGTCTCAGGGGCATCATGGGCGTTGGTACCAACCGCATGAATAAATATACCGTGGGTATGGCCACACAGGGATATGCCAATTACCTGAAACAAACATATCCCGGCGGCACCATCCGCGTAGCCATTGCGCACGACAGCCGCAACAACAGCCGCCAGTTTGCCGAGATTACCGCGAATGTGCTGGCCGCAAATGGTATAAAGGTTTTTCTCTTCGAAGCTTTGCGTCCAACTCCCGAACTGAGCTTTACCATTCGTCACCTGGGATGCCAGGGCGGGGTAGTGCTCACCGCTTCGCATAATCCCAAAGAGTATAACGGTTACAAAGCATATTGGAGCGACGGCGGACAACTGGTGCCCCCGCACGATAAGAATGTGATCAAGGAGGTGGAAAAAATCGCTTCTGTTGATGATGTGAAATGGTCAGGCGGTGAAGAAAATATTACCATCATCGGCAAGGAAGTAGATGAGGCCTATATCGAAATGGTAAAAAGCCTGAGCGTTTACCCAGAGGTCATCAAAGAGCAGCATGATCTGAAAATTGTTTACACACCCATTCACGGCACGGGCATCATGCTGGTGCCGCAGGTGCTGAGTCGTTATGGTTTTACCAACGTCCACATTGTGGAAGAACAATCAAAGCCCGATGGCAATTTCCCCACCGTGGTATATCCCAATCCTGAAGAGAGCGAGGCGATGAGCATTGGTTTAAAAAAAGCAAAAGAACTGGACGCCGATATTTTGCTCGGCACCGATCCCGATGCCGACCGCGTGGGTATTGGTATAAAAGATAAGCAGGGTAACTGGGTGCTGATGAATGGCAACCAGACAGCCGTGCTCGCTTTCAACTACATTATGGAAGCACGCAAGACGAAGGGCATTGCGCAGCAGAACGATATGGTGGTGAAGACGATCGTTACCACCGACATGATCGATCGTATGGCGGCTGATTATGGCGTGAAATGCTATAACGTGCTCACCGGTTTCAAATGGATCGCCGAACTGATCAAAGAAAAAGAAGCAACAGAAAATTACGTGATCGGTGGTGAGGAAAGTTATGGTTTGATGGTAGGCTCAAAGCTGCGCGATAAAGACGCGGTGTCGGCCGTAGCTATTCTTTGCGAAATGGCAGCCTATGAGAAAAGCAAAGGAAGAACATTGTATGAAAAACTGATCGACCTGTATGTAAAATACGGCTACTATAAAGAGCACCTGATCAGTATTACCAAGAAAGGTATGAATGGACAGAAAGAAATTGCGGAGATGATGGAAAGATATCGCAATAATCCGCCAAAGACCATCAACGGCTCGCCGGTGGTGCAATTGCTCGATTATGATCTGCGCCTGGGCAAAAATCTGATTACCGGTGAAGAATGGGAAATAAAACTCCCCAAGTCGAATGTGCTGCAGTTTATCCTGGAAGATGGCAGCAAGATTTCGGCTCGTCCCAGCGGCACCGAACCCAAGATAAAATTCTACTTCAGCGTTAATACTACATTGAAGAGCGCGGCTGATTTTGATAATATCGAAGTGCATGCGGCGCTTGACAAACGCATCCAGGGAATCATTTCAGATATGGATTTAAAATAACTTCAGAAAGCCTGAAATCGATGATCGCACCCGTCACTAAGCAGCGGATGTAAACTTTTTTTTGACTTAGAAATAAACCACCTAAACATGAAAAGATTACTTCCTTTTGTTTTGTGTTGCCTGATTTTGTCGCTTTTTGGCAGTAGTACACAAGCCCAGAACAAGATCGGTTACATTAGCTTGCAGGAATTAATCCCTGCCATGCCCGAATACAAAAAAGCAGAGGCTGATCTGGCTGACTATAACAAGGCGCTCAGTGATCAACTGGCAGACTATCGCAAAGAGTACGATACCAAAGACAGCACCTATAAAGCTGACTCTGCAAAATGGAGCCCGGCCGTTCGGGAGGTGAAACGCCAGGAACTGGTGGAACTCGCGCGCAAATTGATCACCTTCCAGCAGGAAGCCGGCGAGCGGTTGCAACAAAAAGAAACTGAACTGCTGATTCCTATTCAGCAAAAAGCAATATCTACTACACAAACAGTTGCCAAAGAAAACGGTTATGCATACGTGCTCAGCAAAGAAGCGCTCATTGCCTTTCCGCCCGGAGATGATCTACTGCCACTGGTGGCGAAAAAACTAGGATTAAAAATTGAGCCGCCCACTGCTGCGGCAGCGCCGCCAGCGGGAAACAAATGATTGGAAAAATCAAACAACAAGCAATAAAATAGGGATTCATTTTCAAATTCATTCGCAGCCTGCAAACAGATTTGAAAATGAATCCCTGACTTATTGCTTGTTGATCTTTCCTCAACTATTCCAGTACTTTCTCACTAATCTTTCCGCTTTTCTTATTTTTCAGAATCACCTTCTTCGCGCCATAGTGCGTTACTTCTTCTTTTACCAGGTAATGCTCAGCATCGTACTCGGTGAGGTGGCTATCCTTGGTAACGCCCGTCTTGCCGCGCCAGATATCAAGTTGAACAGGTTCCCATTGCTTGCTTTTGGCAGAACGATAAGCTGCATCAAGAATGGCATTTACCACATATCCATCGTAGAAAGTCTCTTTAGGGGCTTTGCCGCTTTCCAGGGCGTTGAACATATCCATGAACATGTGGTTGTAACCTAATTCATTCAGTTCATCGCCCACGGGAAACAGCCAGCCGGTATTGCTTTCCGCTTTCTCCGCTACATAATCGGCGCCTTTACCGGTAGTGAACATTTCAAAACCGGTGCGCAGGAAGCTGTTTATCCAGATAGTGCCTTCGGTACCCATCACTTCATCGCGCAGGTCGAGGCCGCCGCGGAAAGTCCAGCTAACTTCAAACTGCCCGATAGCGCCATTTTCGTATCGCACCAAACCGATCGCATGATCTTCGGCATCGATGGGTTTCACCTGGGTATCTGCCCAGCACATTACTTCCACCGGTTTGATGTCTTTGCCGATATATGATCGTGCAATTTCCACGCAGTGACAGCCGAGATCGAGTATACAACCACCACCGGCTTGCTCCAGGTCCCAGAACCAGTCGCTGTGGGGACCGGGATGCGTCTCGCGGCTTTTTGCCCAGAGTATGCGCCCCAGCGCTCCATTCTTCACCGATTCATGAGCTTTCAAAAATTTTGGAGTATATACAAGATCTTCGAGGTACCCGTTGAATATGCCGGCTTTTTCCACGGCTTCCAGCATTCGTTTTGCTTCAGCAGCATTTCTTCCCAGTGGCTTAGTGGTCATCACTGCTTTTTTATGCCTGCAGCAAAGCATCACGGCTTCTTCGTGCAGGTTGTTTGGTAATGAAATACAAACCACCGTCACATCGGGATTAGCAATGGCTTCTTCCATATTAGTGGTATAATGCGGCACATTATAATCCTGAGCAAATTTCTTAGCGCTTTCTTCCCTGCGCGAATAAATACTGACAATCTTGTCCTTGCTTCTGTAACCCTGCAAAGAATCTGCATAAAAGCGGCCAATGAAGCCGGAACCCAGCATGGCAATGCGTTGCATAAGCTATATGTTTGAAGTTTTGAGTATTATCTGGCACTTTCGATCTCGCGTTTTTCGCGGAAGAAAAGTAAGAAATAGATCAGTACGCCCACGGCGATATAGGTCGGGAATAACCAGATATTTTCCCAGTTATGGTTGCCCGGGCTGATCACGTTATCATCCGAAACATAACCCGCAATCTTGGTACCTATCACCATACCAAGACCATAGGTAGCAAAAGTGAACAAACCCTGCGCTGCATTTTTGATTCTTTCTCCCGCTTTCATTTCGGTATACATGTAACCGGTTACGAAGAAGAAATCGTAACAGATACCATGCAATAAAATTCCTGCATACAACATCCAGGCATTTGAACCAATATCGCCAAAGGCAAAACACAGGTAACGAAGTATCCAGGCGGTCATACCAAGCAGCAACATATTCTTTACGCCTATGCGCTTAAAGAGGAAAGGAATTGCCAGGATGAAAACTGCTTCAGAAACCTGGCCCATCGTCATCTTACCGGCAACTTTGGTCATACCCAGTTCATTTAAAAAGAGATTAGCCTTTTCGTAGTAGAATGACAACGGTATACACACCAATATAGCTGCAATGAAAAATACCAGGTATGGTTTGCTCTTAAACAATACAAAGGCCTCCACGCCCAGGGCTTTGGATGCCGAGGCCGGCGCGTTTTTCTGCGAGGGAGGTGTGTTGGGTAAAACGAAGCTGTACAAACCTAACAAGGCGGAGGCGCTGGCGGCAAGCACGAAAGTGTTGGGTGATTTTTCCATACCCAAAACAGAAATCATTATACCAGCTACAATCCATCCAACTGTGCCAAACACCCTGATCCAGGGGAATTGTTTACCGGGGTCAGACATCTGGTGAAAGGCAATATTATTCGACAAAGCAATGGTTGGCATGTACGCCAGCGAATAAGCGAGTATGGTCCAGTAAAATGCGTCGTTGTCTGAAATCTGAGGCGCAAGGTAAAGCAGGGCCGCACCTACCAGGTGCAAAACACCCATAATCTTTTGAGCAGCAAAAAAACGGTCGGCAACCAATCCCACAAAAAACGGCGATATCATAGTTGCGATGGCCAGTGCTGCATAGGCATTACCAATCTGCACGCCGGTTGAATGCAGGTGTTCCGGCATGTAGGAGCCCATTGTTACATACCATGATCCCCAGATAAAATATTCCAGGAACATCATGATGGAGAGCATTGCGCCAGTATTTCTATTCATATGCTAAGTATAAGGGAGGAAGTGCTGCGAAAATTACAAACAAATTTCATTTGTCCGCCAAAAAAAATCGCCCCGCCTTAAGGGCGGGACGATTATTTGTATCATAAGAAATGCGATGCAGATTATGACTGCTTTTTGCAGCAGCTTTTCTTTTCTTCGCAATTCTTTTTGCATTCTTCATGCGTGCATTTGCCGGATTTGCATTCTTCTTTGCATTTCTCTCCACCTTTCTTGCAACATTCCTTATTGCATTTTTCTTTGTCATGCGCAAATGCAGGAGATACGGACGCAGTGGTCAGCATAGCCGCCAATGCCAAAAACACGAGCTTTTTCATTTGACAAAATAGTTTTTATTTAATTGATACCTGTCGCGACGCTGGTAAGCGGCTACAGGTTGAATGATTCAGGTTTTAAATTCAACGTACAAATACAATATTCAGTATTCAATATTCAATTTATAAATAATCGGGAGGCTGGACGGGCGAGTCGATATGCGGATCTTTCCACTCTTGTTCTAAGTATCCTGTACGACCGGCTAAGGGATTGGCCGGGTCGAGCTGAAAGGCTTTGAAGTCATTTTCTGGCGCGGTAAACTGGAAAAGGCAAACACATATGCAATTCGCGCCTGAAGGCTGGCAACTGCCTTCAACCGGCATGGTGCCTGGGTGGCAGGCCATTGGTTTGGAGGTAGCATGCTCGGCCTTATGGCACGATGGGGGTTCCGATACCGCTTGTTTCTTCTTTTTGCAGCAGTTTTTCTCTTTCTGCTTTTCTGCCAATACCACCTTTACTTCCACCGGCATCACCTGTATGAATGGCACTTTGGAAAGAAAAAGCACAAAAACGGGTATCAGCAGCAAAAAGCGCATAACTCATCAAAATTAAAAACTTATACGGCTTATGCAAATGAATTTGATCAACGGCGAATGAAATGTTTTACTTTGCGCCTTTCAACGACTTGCTATGAGCTCATTTAACTATGGCATTGATACACTTCATATAGCCGACGTGATAGACCTGGCGCAGGGAAAGACTCGCGGCGTGCTCAGTACGAAAGCCCTCGGGAAAATCCAGGCAAGCCAGCAACAAGTGCAGCAGATTGTTGCAGAAAACAAAACCGTTTACGGCGTCAACACGGGTTTTGGCATACTGGCCAACACACCCATATCGGAAGAAGATACCCGTACGCTGCAGCACAAGATTCTGCAAAGTCATAGCGTGGGAGTAGGAGAACCCATACCCGCTGAGATCGCGAAGATTATGCTTATCACCAAAATGCAGGCCCTGGCGCAGGGCTTTTCGGGTGTGCAGGTAGAAACGCTGCAAAGAATCAACTGGCATATTGAAAACGATATTCTGCCCGTAGTACCGGAAAAAGGTAGTGTGGGTGCTTCTGGCGACCTGGCACCTTTGGCACACTTGTTTTTGCCGCTGATAGGATTGGGGGAAGTTTTTTATAAGGGAAAAAGATTGCCCTCGCAACAGGTATTACAACAACACGGATTATCTGCTGTACAACTGGGACCCAAGGAAGGTCTTGCACTCATCAACGGCACGCAATTCATACTGGCATACGCGGTAAAAGCAGTTCAACGCATGCATAATTGTCTCGAGGCCGCTGATATTATAGGGGCGATGAGCCTGGAAGCTTTAACTGGCACCAAGGCTCCGTTTGATGAACGCCTGCACAACCTGCGTCCGTTTAAAGGAAATCAGCTGGTGGCACAAAGACTGCGACTACTGCTGCATCAGTCGGCCATTATGCAAAGTCATGTTGACTGCGGCCGCGTGCAGGATCCCTATAGCCTTCGCTGCATGCCACAGGTGCATGGCGCTTCGCGCAATGCGTGGCTGCATTTGAAAGAATGTACCGAGACAGAGCTCAACAGCGTAACCGACAACCCCGTTATTTTAAATGCACACGATACCATCAGCGGAGGAAATTTTCACGGTCAGCCTTTGGCGTTACCACTCGATTATGCCTGTTTTGCCGCAGCTGAAATCGGCAATATCTCCGACAGAAGATGTTATTTGTTGCTCGAAGGAAAATGGGGATTGCCTTTGTTGCTTATGAACAATGTGGGACTGAACAGCGGTTTTATGATTCCGCAATACACCACCGCTGCTTTGGTCACCGAAAATAAAACATTGTGTTTCCCCGCCAGTGCCGACAGCATTCCCACTTCGCTGGGCCAGGAAGATCATGTAAGTATGGGCAGCATCAGCGGCAGGAAACTGAACAAAGTTCTCGACAATCTTGAATACATTCTGGCCATTGAGCTAATGAGCGCCTGCCAGGCCATCGAATTCCGCCGGCCGCTCAAGAGCAGCGCGCTACTGGAGTTTGCGCACGACTATGTAAGAAAATTTGTTCAGTTTGCTGAAGAAGACCGCGTATTTGCGAGCGATATTGAAAAAATCAAAGGCATCATCAGCGATTTTTCTTTCGTAGAGCAATGCAATGCTTTTGCCGAAAGCGAGGGTATTCAGCTGAATAAAAATTTCGAACAATTCAGTTTGCGATAAAAAACTATTCGGCTTGTGTCGGCACGTTTTGCTGCTGCTCCAGTTGCGCCACCAGTCTTTTGGCTGCCTGCAGGCGCAACTGCCTGTTCTTTGCAATCAGCCTGTGTTTGATAAAATGTTCCAGCCGGTGATGCAAGGGAATCAATATGGCGGCAATTACCACCATGATAGCCAACATCCATATCGGTGAATGATGCGTGATATCTGCCAGCAAAGGGTGCACCATGAGATTCACAAATTCAAACACCAGCAACAGGCCGAGTATTCCCATAAAGTGAATCCATTTTTCGTTGACCACCACCGAACGGCTCAGCACCATGAATAAAATGGTAAAGGTCAGCAAGGTAATGGCTATAATACCGTACTGTATATTCTTTTCTCTTTCTAATTTGGTCTGCAATCGCTCTTCTTCCAGCTTAAGCTGACGGCTTTTTTCTTCTATCATCAGGCTTTGCAAATGATTTGTCTTTTCAGTACTGAATATGGAATCCTTCGCAGCCGCCGCAAGGCGCAGATAGGCATAGGCACTGTCTGACCTGTTATGCTTTTCATAGAAATCTGCCAGGTAACTGCCGGCGCTATGCAGCGATTGCATAAACCCGTTTTGGCGGGCGATATTGGCCGACTGGCGAGCATAATGCAGCGCCGAATCGTGGCGTCCCTTTCGTTCAAATAATTTTGCCATACCCAGGGTGGCTTCAGCAAGACCGAAGTACTCTTCAATCTTCATCCCCACATCCAGTGCATAACGGTAATAACTCATCGCGATATCTGTTTCACCACTTTTGGCATGGATATTTCCCAGGTTGGTATAGGATAGCATTATGCCATATTCATCATTTATCTTACGCGCCAGCTCATTGGCCATGGTGGTAAAAATGCGGGCAGAGTCGAGCCTATTGAGTTTTTCGTAATTATTACCGAGGTTTATCCACGCGCTGGTGCGGTTAAAGTCATCGTTTTCCTTTTCAAGCAAATCAAGCAATCTATACAGGCTGCCCATCGATTCCTTCAGGTCTCCCATCTCAGAATAGGCGGCTGAAATATTAATCAGAAAATACTGCAAGCGGCGATCGCTTTTATTTTTTTCACATATCCTGATTGCCTCCAGCAGGTCTTGCAGTGCACGCGCATAGTTGCCCAGGTTCGTATAAATAGAAGAGCTGACAGCCAACCCCCTCAATTCGTGTACGTATATGCCAGACTTCTTGCCAAAGTCAATTAACTGTTGAGACAATAATTGCGCGGTATCCGGTTTGATATACACATAAGCAAAGGCGAGCTGATGAAGCATTGACATACGCGACGAATCGACAGTTTCCTTCTCAATCACGCGCAAGATAGAATCAGCCACATGTTGTTGCGCAACAGAAGTAAATAAAAGCAGGCATAGGCATGACGCCAGGAAGAATTTTCTCATGCGGTTGGGGCTGGGGGTTAAGAATTCGAATGTGCAATTTAAAGGTATGGATTTTTATTTTGCGCTGCCTGTACCACCGTCACCAGCCGCCGGTTAGAATTTTCAGTTGATTTTCAAGGCTAATCCGCTTCTTTCAGCGCCTCGTCCTTCTCCAGTTGGGCCACAATTTTGCGGGCGGTCTCCAAACGCAGCTTCTTATTCTTGACAGTAAGCCGGTGGCGAATGAAATGCTCCACACGGTGATGCATTGGTATCAGGATAGCCGCAATGGCCACCATAAAAAGCAACATCCACACGGGCGAATGGTGCGTAATTTCTGCCAGCACAGGATGCAATACCAGGTTCACAAACTCAAATACCAGCAGCAGTCCCAGCACGCCCATATATTTTATCCATTTCTCATTAACAATAATGGACCGGCTCAATACAAGAAACAAAATGAGAAAACTCAACAGCGTAATCGCAATGATGGCATATTGAATGTTCTGTTCTCTTTCCGCCTTTTGCTTAGCCTTATCGGCTTCTATTTTTTGTTGGCGCAGGCGTTCTTCAATAAGCAGGTTTTGCACCTGGTTAGTCCTTTCGGTACTATACAGCGTGTCCTTGGTAGCCACCACTATTTCCAAATATTTATAGGCGCTGTCGGCATTTTTCCGGCTTTTAAAGTAGTCCGCCAGAAAGGTGGATATTCTCAGCACATCACCCACAAGATTTGCTTTGCGCGACACATTGAAAGACATCTGCGCATAATACAATACACTGTCATTAATCCCTTTCTTCTGGTAAACTTTCGCCAGTCCCAGTGCTGTTTCGGCCATGCCGTAGTAAAAATTGTCACGCATCATATTCTGCATGGCTGCACGATAATACCCCAGGGCGATATCCAGCTCGCCCATTTTGTAATAAATATTCCCCAGGTTGTTGTCGGCCAGCGATGCCGTTTCTGTATCACCGTTCTTACGCGCTTCTTCACTGGCTAACACGGTATATAACCGGGCAGAATCAAGGACATCCAACTTTTCGTAAGAATCACCCATATTCAACCACGCACGCCCCCAAATTTTGGAGGGCTCTTGCTTTGGTGTTTCAAGAACTCGTTGCAGGTAGCGAATAGCCTCCCGGTGATCACCTGTTTCCGCATAAAAATTTGAAATATTGACCAGCACGAGTCGCAGCCGACGCAAATCGCCTTTCTCTTCGCAAAGTTTTGCCAGGTCGAAAAGGATTTCCAGGGCGCGGCTTTGATTGCCGAGTTGCTGATAGGCCATCGCGATGTTGTTGAGCGCGAAGAAATTCAGCATGTAATTATTCCTGCCCTTGCCATATTCAAGCAAACTTTGGCCATAGTACAGCGACGAGTCCGCGAATCTATTGAGAAATACCTGTGATAATTCTGCCATCAGCACCATCCGTGAAGTATCGGTCTGTGCCTGCTGTAATAATTGCCTGAGGGAATCGGCAGCTTTAAACTGCGCCACTGTAAACATACTCAGGCTGGTGACGCAGATAGTCAGCAACAATTTTCTCATGTAACAGGGTCAAGGGGTTTTAACTTGCAACAGTAGAAGCTAAAGATATAAAATTTCGTCTTCGTACATTTACAGCACAGCAAAACCTTATGATTAAGACTTTCCATTCTGCCAAATATCAAACGCCCACCGGCCCGCAGATTTCCTGCAAGGGCTGGATACAGGAAGCCGCACTTCGCATGCTGCTCAATAACCTTAACCCCGAAGTAGCGGAGCGACCAGAAGAACTGATCGTTTATGGCGGCAGGGGAAAAGCTGCCCGTAATATTGAAGCGCTCGACAACATTATCAAGGCGCTGAAGATTCTCGAAAACGACGAAACACTGCTCGTTCAAAGTGGTAAACCGGTCGGCATTTTAAAAACACATAAAGACGCGCCCCGTGTGCTTATCTCCAACTCACAACTCGTTCCTAAATGGGCTAACTGGGAACATTTTGATGAGTTGGAGAAAAAAGGCCTGATGATGTATGGTCAGATGACTGCCGGTTCATGGATCTATATCGGTAGCCAGGGTATTGTACAGGGTACCTATGAGACCTATGCAGCCGCGGCCAACAAGCATTTTGGTGGCACGCTGAAAGGAACGCTGAACGTTACTGCAGGCCTGGGCGGTATGGGCGGCGCTCAGCCACTCGCCATCACCATGAACGAAGGTGTGGCCCTGGTTGCGGAAGTGGAAGAGTGGCGTATCGACAAACGCCTGCAGACAAAATACCTCGATGTGAAGGTGAAGGATATTGATGAAGCAATCGACCAGGCATTGGAAGCAAAGAAGCTGGGAAAGAATATTTCAATCGGCGTGCTCTGCAATGCCGTTCATTTGCTGGAGCGCCTGGTGGAAAGAAATATTGTGCCCGATACGCTGACTGATCAAACATCTGCGCACGATCCGCTGGTAGGTTACTGGCCCCATGAAATTTCTTATGAACAGGCGAAGGTCCTGCGCGCAGAAAATCCAGGATTATATCTCGAACATGCCTACAACAGCATGTACCGCCACGTGGAGCTGATGCTCGAATTGCAAAAGCGCGGCGCAGTCACTTTCGATTATGGCAACAATATCCGCGCAAGAGCGCAGGAGAAAGGTTTAAACAATGCTTTTGCTTTCCCCGGTTTTGTTCCCGCATATATACGCCCGCTATTTTGCGAAGGGAAAGGACCATTCCGCTGGGCAGCGTTGAGCGGCGATCCCAACGATATTGCAGTAACCGACCAGGTGATTGCTGACATGTTTCCCGAAAATGCTTCGCTGCAACGCTGGCTGAAACTGGCGAAGGAAAAAATAGCGTTCCAGGGATTGCCCGCACGCATTTGCTGGCTGGGACAGGGAGAAAGAGAAAAAGCAGGACTTGCATTCAATGAACTCGTTCGCACCGGGAAAGTAAAAGCGCCGATAGTGATCGGCCGCGACCACCTGGATACGGGTTCTGTTGCCTCACCCAATCGCGAGACCGAAGCCATGAAAGATGGCAGCGATGCTGTGGCCGACTGGCCCTTACTAAATGCCCTGGTGAATACCGCCGGCGGCGCCAGTTGGGTAAGCCTGCATCATGGTGGTGGAGTAGGCATGGGTTATAGCATACATGCTGGTATGGTGATAGTGGCTGATGGATCCGATGATGCTGCAGCACGACTGGCACGCGTGCTTCGCAACGATCCGGGAATTGGCGTAATAAGACATGCAGATGCAGGTTATGAACTGGCAAGGGAAACTGCGCATAAGCATGGACTTGACCTGCAAGACAGGTTGAAAATATGAGTGCATTTCGCTAATGCCTTGATATAGAATCGGGCTTCAGAAAAAGGAAAGTATTGACCGCAAAAAACAGTATTTTCCGAATATTACAAATAATTGTAATTCAGTTATTAATACGGGGTAATACTAACGCTCATTATCCCCCGTTATTTTATAAACCATTTAATCATTAAAGTCCGTGTCTATGAAAAAACAAATCACCCGCTCGTATGAAGGTCTTACGACCGCACTGCTCGCCGCAGGTTTTCTTGCACTGATGATGTTCCTGTCTTATTTGCAGTGGTTTGCATAATTTAATGTTGAGATTAAAATTTTTTAATGGGGCCGTCAACCAAAATGACGGCCTTTTTTGTTTATAATGGTGCCTACTGGCATTATTATTTCTTGTTTCCATTGTTAATCAATTAGAAAGGCCTGTAAACTATGAGTAGACTAATTATTATATCCAATCGTTTGCCCTTTTCGATAGACCACAATGGCGACCAGATCACAGTAAGGCAGAGTTCTGGAGGGCTGGTCTCCGCCATCAAGAGCTTTTTTGAAAATGATAGTAAGCAGTCCGGACTAAATGATAAGCTGTGGATGGGCGTGGCAGATTTTCCCCAATCTGACTGGGATGCCGTTGCCGACGAAGTGGAGAAGCTCGATTTCAACGTTGTACCGCTCTTTATGGATGCTACAGTCTATAAAGACTACTACAATGGTTTTTCCAATTCCGTAATCTGGCCGCTATTTCATTATTTTCCCAGCCTGGTAGATTACAAGACCGAATATTTTGAAGCCTACGTAGAAGCAAACCGAGAATTTGCGAAAAAAATTTTACCCCATATACGTCCTGATGATACAATCTGGATACACGACTATCACCTGATGTTACTGCCGGAAATGATTCGTGAAGAGTTTCCGGATATCAGCATAGGTTTCTTTCTCCATATACCATTTCCTTCTTATGAAATATTCCGCCTGATGCCGCGCGACTGGAAGAGCTCCATTCTGAAAGGGATCCTGGGCAGCGACCTGGTGGGTTTTCACACGCACGACTACGCGCAGCATTTCCTGAAATCGGTGAAGATGATCCTGGGTGTTGACAGCTATTTCCATAGCCTGCAATATCAAAACAGGCTGGTGAAGGCCGATCTGTTCCCGATTGGCATAGACATTAAAAAATTTCAGCAGGCTACGCTCGAGCCCGAGACAATTGCCAGCTACAACGAGGTCAAGAAGAATTTTGAGAATAAAAAGATAATTTTCTCGGTTGACCGCCTCGATTACAGCAAGGGACTGATGGACCGCCTGGTGGCGTTTGATTATTTTCTCGACAAAAATCCTGAGTGGCAGGATAAGCTGGTATTTATCCTGAACGTGGTGCCTTCGCGCGATGAAATTGATGCCTACAACCAGCGCAAGCGCGAAATAGAAGAAAAGATCGGAACCATCAATGGTAAATATTCCAGCATCAGCTGGCAACCGATTATTTACCGCTACAATCATCTTCCTTTTAATGAGCTGCTGGCACTGTACCAGGCCTCAGACGTGGCACTGATCACGCCGCTGCGCGATGGTATGAACCTGGTAGCCAAAGAATACGTGGCCAGTTGCACCGACCAGCAAGGCGTGCTGATACTAAGCGAACTGGCCGGCGCCGCCAGCGAACTGAATGAAGCATTGCTGGTGATGCCCACCGATATTATTGACGTGTCAAACGCCATTTTGCGGGCGCTTACGATGCCGCCCGAAGAACAACGTGAGCGCTTGCTAATGATGCAAAAGCGCCTGGCAGAATACGACGTGATTAAGTGGGTGAGCGATTTCCTGGACCAACTGGCCAATGTGAAACAGCAGCAACAAAAGCAGAAGACAAAGCTGGTGGACGATAAGGTGCTCGCACAAATTCACCTGCATTACCAGGTAGCGAAGAATCGTTGCCTTTTGCTCGATTATGACGGTACGCTGGTACCTTTTGCACGCAAACCGGAAGAGGCGGCGCCTTCGCCTGATTTGAAAAAACTGTTGCGCGAACTTTCTTCAGACCCCGCCAACAATGTAGTAATCATCAGTGGTCGCGACGAAGCGACGCTTGACAGGTGGCTGGGGGATTTGCCCGTGTCGATGGTGGCCGAACATGGCACTACCGTGAAAATAAAAAATGAGCCCTGGCAGCAGCCTGCTTCTATACCCAACCAATGGAAGGAAGAGATCAGGCCCATACTGCAAATGTTTGTGACCCGATGCGCAGGCTCTACTATAGAGGAAAAAAACAACACCATTGCCTGGCACTATCGCAATACGCATCCCGACCTGGGCTTTACACGCAGCCGCGAGCTTATCAATACACTGACAGAGCTGTTGCAAAACACCATGCTGCAGGTAATAGATGGCAATAAGGTGGTAGAGGTGAGAATGTCGGGATTTGACAAGGGTGTAATTGCTTTGAAAATGGTTAACGACTTTGCACCCGAATTCATTCTTTGCATTGGCGATGATACCACCGATGAAGATATGTTCAAAGCATTATCTGAGCGCGCGTATAATATAAAAGTCTCCAACGCGCCCACCGCAGCACAGTATATGGTATTTAACCAGAAAAAAGTGCTGGAATTGCTGCAAAGGTTAATGGTTCCCTTTCCCGTAAGAAAATTCGCTGGCAGTAACGCATAAATTCGTTTCTTTCGCGTATCATTACTGCTATGGCATCATTGCTGATCACCAATATCAAAACCCTGGTGAATGCCCGGGAAGATTATCACCTGTTGCGGGGAAAGGAGCTGGCGGATTTGCCGTGCATTGAGAATGCGTACCTGCTGATAGAGGATGATGAAATAGTCGAATACGGGTGCATGGAGGATATTGCAAGCAAAGGCTCCAGGGCGCAAAGTAAGCTTAGCGCTTTGGGGCCTTTGCGCGAAAACTCTTCCTCCCAGAATGTCTTCGACGCCACCGGTCGTCTTGTTCTTCCTGCCTGGTGCGACTCGCACACGCACCTCGTATTTGCCGCCAGCCGCGAAAACGAGTTCATCGATAAAATAAAAGGCTTGAGCTATGCTGAAATCGCCGCCCGCGGCGGAGGCATACTCAATTCCGCGATAAAACTGCGCGAGACTTCGGAAGATGAACTATTCCGCCTCGCCTGGCAGCGCCTTGATGAGGTAAGCCGCCTCGGCACGGGCGCCATCGAAATAAAAAGCGGGTATGGCCTGAATGTGGATGGCGAGCTGAAAATGCTCCGCGTCATCAAAAAGCTGAAAGAAAGAAGCCGCCTGCCCATCAAGGCCACTTTCCTGGGCGCGCACAGCTGGCCGCCCGAATACAAAGACGATCACGAGGGATATATCAAACTTATCATAGAAAAAATGTTGCCCGCTATTGCCGCAGAAAAACTGGCCGATTTTATTGATGTGTTTTGCGAAACAGGTTTCTTTTCCCCGGAAGAAACGGGCCGAATCGTAAAAGCGGGTCAGCAATATGGACTGAAGGCGAAGATTCACGCCAACCAGTTGAATCTTTCGGGCGGCGTGCAGGCAGGCGTGGAACATGGCGCTTTGAGCGTTGATCATCTCGAAACAATGGATGATAAAGCCATAAAGGCCCTGGCGGGAAGCAATACCATCGGCACGCTGTTACCGACAGCAGCTTTTTTCCTCCGTATGCCTTATCAACCTGCCCGGCAGCTGATACAAGCGGGTTGCGCCATAGCGTTGGCTTCGGATTTTAATCCCGGTTCATCACCCAGCGGCAATATGAACCTGGTGGTAGCTTTGAGTTGCATCCAGATGCGCATGCTGCCCGAAGAGGCAATCAATGCAGCCACTATCAATGGCGCCTATGCTATGGAACTGGAAAAAGAAGTTGGCTCAATAACTGTGGGAAAAAAAGCGAACCTGATTATCACAAAACCTGTTCCCTCGCTGGCCTATCTGCCTTATGCATTCGGTTCATCACTGATTGACAAAGTAATGATCGGCGGCGAGTGGCTATAATTTCACTAATTTCATTAAATGGGTAATTATAATACAGAAGACCTGTTAATTATCGTTTGCAGCCTGGTTGTACTCTCTTACGTGTTTTTGATCGTAAGCAGATATGTCCGTATTCCTTCCGTGCTACTTTTGTTGTTTGCCGGCGTTGGCTTCCGGTTCGTATCCGATACCTATAACTGGGGGTTGGAATTTCCCGAAAAACTTATCGAAGGCCTGGGCGTTGTGGGTTTGATCATGATCGTGCTGGAAGCCGGTCTGGACCTGAAGCTGGCGCGCGACAAGATCAAGCTTATCCGCGATTCATTTTTCTCTGCTCTTGTTATCCTGGCCATATCTATAGCGCTGGTCACAGGCATCTTATACTACTGGCACAATGAGCCTCTGGAGAAATGCATGGTGTATGCCATACCGCTTTCCATCATGAGCAGCTCCATAGTGTTGCCCAGCATACACCACCTGAACAACCAGAAAAAAGAATTCCTGGTATACGAGGCTTCTTTTTCCGACATCCTGGGCATTTTATTGTTTAATTATTTTACCGCGGAAAACAGTCTTACCTGGCAGTCGGCAGCGCTTTTTAGCGGCAACATCCTGTTGTCGATTTTGCTTTCGGTAGTATTTTCATTCGTACTGTTCCTGATACTGGCCAAGACCCGCCTGAATATTAAATTCTTCCTGATCTTCGCGCTGCTGATATTGCTATATGCCGGAGGTAAGAATCTGCACCTGCCTTCGCTGATCATCATCCTGGTATTCGGTCTTATGATCAACAACTGGGAGCTGATTAAATGGCCGCGGCTATTGCGGTATTTTCCGCAGGAGCAGGTAGACCCCCTGCGGCATTTGCTGCACTCAGTTACTGCAGAGACCTCTTTTTTGGTTAGAACATTTTTCTTTATACTTTTTGGCTTCTCTATATCACTTCATTTTATCACCCAGCGGGAGGTATGGATGGTAGGCGGCGCCATAGTGGCGGCATTGTTTATTGTTCGGTTATTGTACCTGCGCTTTTTTGTGCATACCAATGTTTTTCCCGAATCATTTTTTATTCCGCGCGGTCTTATCACCATCGTGCTGTTTTATAAAATACCGCCGGAGTTCCAGCTGACCACATTCAACAACGATATCCTGTTTTTCATCATTCTCACCACCAGCCTGGTGATGACTTTCGGTATGATATTTTACAAGCAGCGGCCCGACCAGATTGTGGAGGAAGGAACTTTTGCCGAACACAAAGAAATTTTATAACGCTCCATGCAGCATTTCAGCTTTTATACGAGGCAGGATATTCTCACCCTTACGCGGATAAGGCGTTTTGAGACTAAGTTGGGGGAAAATATCCTGGCGCTGCCCAGCAAGCAGCAATGGGAAATTACCTTGCAGCAATCTTCGGCGCGTTATGTGCTGTTTGGCATCCCTGAAGATATCGGGGTACGCGCGAACTATGGAATCGGCGGCGCCGACTCAGCCTGGACGCCGTTTCTCTCCGCATTCCTGAATACGCAAAGCAATGATTTCCTCGACGGACAAGAGATACTGCTATTAGGTCATTTCGACTTCAGTGAAATGCGCAACCTGATCGAGCACAATGCACACGATCACGAAGAGCGCATTAACGCTTATCGTCATGCAGTAAACAAGATTGACGATGAAGTTGAAGAACTGGCAAAAATCATTGCTGCTGCAGGTAAAATACCTATTGCCATCGGTGGCGGTCACAACAATGCTTACCCCATGATCAAGGGCACGGCAAAAGGGCTGCACAAGGCCGGGCGCATACCACTTGCACAAATCAATTGCATCAACCTCGATGCGCATTCCGATTATCGTCCTGCCGAAGGCAGGCACAGTGGCAACGCTTTTCGCTATGCCGAAGAAGATGGTTACCTGCTGAAATATTGCGTGGTGGGGATGCAGGAAAATTATCTGCCGCAAAATGTGTGGCTCGATATAGTTAATAATCCCTTCTTCGATTTCATCACCTACGAAGACATTTTTGTGAATGAGAAAAGAACTTTCGTGCAGGCTGTGGCGCACGCGGCTTCTTTTACCGATGATAACTACATAGGCATTGAGCTCGATCTCGATTGTATAGAAAATACGTTGGCAAGCGCAGCTACGCCTTCAGGTATTCATCCCGTGCACGCACGACAGTATGTAAGTTTTACCGCCGCTCATTGCAAGCCCGCATACCTGCACATTAGCGAGGGCGCCACTCAACTGGCAGACGGCAGAAGGCAGGAGGGCATTGGAAAGCTGATAAGTTTTTTGGTGAGTGATTTTGTAAAAAGCAATTCAGAATAGTTTTCTAAAACGGTATCCCCAGGTTAATATACGACTGCACCTTCCTGGTCTGATCGCAATACATGGCGCTTATCTCCAAAGGACCGAGTGCGAAATTGTAAGAGAAAGTAATCGCATAGCCCGATAAGAAATCAGGATTGGAGAAGAAATCGCTTTTGCTCACGAAATTATTGAACAGCACGTTGGCGCGGCCGGTGAGATAAGTGTTGTTGAAGATCTGCACACGCAGTCCGCCCTGCATCATGGCCATAGAAGGTGTATATAAGGCGCCTTCGGGAAGACCTGCAAAGAGCACCTGGTTGCGGAATGTTTTAGTGAGACCGCCAATGATAAATTCGTTCATCACATTGTTGGTGTAGTCGAAGTTGATACCTCCCTGCGCCGCCATTTGCAGGGTGGCGCGGCGGCCGAGCGGTATGTAACTTTCCACGTCAAGCACCGTACGTAAATATGGCGAGGTAGCTACCTGCAATGCGGGATCGTTTGTTTCCTCGCCATCCACCAGGAAAGTCAGCTTCGGATGCTGTCGCGCCACTTGCGCCATTTCAGCCTCAATCCTCACGCCTCGACTTGGGTATACCGGGCGGTCGAGCGAGTTATGCGCCACATATCCATAGGTGCTCCAGAAATTGTTCGAGCCCTTGAATTCAACACCTTTACTAATTGTGGGCCTGTATCGCAACCATTCAAATTTCTGACCTACACCAATGGAGAAATTGCGGCTGGGAGAATATTGCAGTTTTCCGCCAATCCGGAAATAATGTTGTTTATATAAGCCCGCCTGTTCATAGGTATCGTAAGTAGTAAAATCAAAGCGGTCGTATTGCAGATCGAGCGGCAAGGCAACATTTTTCAGGCGTCCTATATATTGGAGGTGTTCGGCGCGCACGCGAAAGGTTTCACCAAGATTGACTGATACAAGGCTTCGCGAATTAGTAGTGAAGAAATTGCGGCTGGTGAGGTTTGCAATGATGCCCACACCCGTAAAGCGGTTATAATGCAAACCCAGTTTGGCAAAGGTGAAAGGGTTTTCAGTAACATCGAAAACAATCTTGCAGGTACCATCGTCCTGGGGTTGCAGCGAGTACACAATGCGGCTATAGTAGCGCGTGCCGTAAGCGCGGCGCACCATATTGGCCAGTTGCCTGGCGGTGTAAATTTTGTTAAGTTCAAAGTTCAGCGTATGAACAAAAAAATCGGCAGAGGTTTTTTCCACGCCCTGCACTTCATACGAGGATATACGCACGCCATCCACTTCAGGCAGGCGGTCTCTTCTCGGTTCCTGCACACCATATATCTGGTCCAGCGAATCTTTCAGTCGTTTGAAAGTGGGGTATAATCGCCTTCCTTCTTCAAGACCCAGTTGCAGAATTTCTTCTGCATTGCCAAAACTTCCCATCGTGTATTTGTCCATCTTGAAGGGAATATAAATATCGCACTGCGGCACTTCGGTGCGCGCGTCTTCCGCTTCGCGGAAAAAAGCTACCTGCAGCAAAATATGCAACACGTTTCGCACCTGGTCCGAGGGCATAAGTCCCGTGGTCACATTGCTGCCGATCACTATGTCGGCGCCCATTTCGCGCACATCGCGCACAGGAAAATTGCGCACGATGCCGCCATCGATCAGTTTTTTTCCGTTGAAATCAACCGCCGTAAAAACCGAAGGGATAGCCATGCTGGAGCGGATGGCAGAGATAATTTCACCTTCTTTCATCACCACCGCCTCGCCGGTGCCTACATCGGTACCTATACAACGAAAGGGAATGCTGAACTGGGAAAAATCCTTTTTATCGTAAACGGGAAAATAAAGTTCCGAGAATTTCAGCCATAGTTCCTGGCCTTGCAAGAGACCCGTGGGTAAGCGAAACTGGTTATTCACCCAGGGCAATTCGATAATGTATTTGCCATACTCGGCTTTTTCTTCCATGAAGATGCTGCGCAGCGAAGACTGGTTGCTCAGCATCAGGTCCCAGTCGATGGTGCGCGCGATTTTCAGAATCGTGTCGGCGCTGTAACCTATGGCGTACAGGCTGCCGATAATGCTACCCATGCTGGTGCCGGTGATATAGTCAACGTTTAATCCTGCTGAGTCGATGGCTTTGAGTATGCCGATATGCGCCAGCCCCTTGGCACCGCCGCCGCTGAGGGTAACGCCAATTTTCGGGCGCACCTGGAAAGTCTGTGCCGATACCGTATTCACGAGGAAAAGCACCAGGATACAGCCAGGCCAAAACCTAATCAATCTCAGACTTTTCTTTCGTTGCCGGCGCATAGTTTACATTTCTATTGCCAGGAGACTTAACCTCCCAGCTCCATGATTTTTTCAAATACCTTTTCGTACTCTTTATTAAGCTGAACGCATTCTTCACTGATTTTCTTATAATCCGCTTCGGCTTTCAGGAATTTTTCCTTATCAGCATAAATCTCAGGAGCGCTCAACGAGGCTTCCAGCGCATCGCGCTGCTTAGTAAGTTCAGCCAATTTTTGTTCCAATTGTTCAAACAGGCGCTGCTGTTTCTGCAGCTCTTTTTTTAGCTCCCTATTGATTGGCTGCGAAGTCTGTGGCCTGGGTGCCGGAGTATGGGCCTTTGCCTGGGTTTTAGCCTGAACAGCTGAATTGTTGGAAGCCTCCAGTCTGCGGGCGGCCATACGTTCCTTCCATTCGTGCCATTCTTCGTAACCGCCTTTGAATGCTTTGATCTTGTAGTCTTCTATTTCCCAGATGGTATTGGCCACTTTCGATATAAAATAGCGGTCGTGGCTCACCAGTATGAAACTGCCTTCATATTTATTCAGTGCTTCTATCAGCAGCTCTACCGAGTGTATATCGAGGTGGTTGGTAGGTTCGTCGAGCAACAGAAAATTGGCCTTGCTGATGATGGTCTTGGCCAGGGCTACGCGCGCCTTCTCGCCACCACTCAGCACCCTGATCTTTTTTTCTACATCATCGCCGCTGAACAGAAAGCAACCCAACAAGGTGCGCAGTTCCAGCTCTGTCTTCTGGCTCCCCGCCAGTTTCATTTCATCGATGATGGTATTGTTGATGTCAAGCGCTTCGAGCTGGTGTTGGGCATAGAAACTTTCTTCCACGTTATGGCCCCATTTGCGCTCGCCGGTGAAGTTCTCGGTGCCCGCTATAATACGCAGCAGGGTGGATTTACCTTTACCGTTAGCGCCTATCAATGCAATCTTATCGCCGCGGTTGATCTCAGCGCCGGTATCTTCCACAATCTTCACGTCGCCGAACGATTTGCTGATATGCTTCAGCTCGCACAACACTTTGCCGGGTGTTTTATCAACCTGGAAATTGATGCGCAGCGTCGGTCGTTCGAGCGTCACATCTTCGATGCGTTCGAGTTTATCCAATCGCTTTTGCACACTCTGCGCCTGCGTGGCCTTGCTGGCTTTGGCTTTGAAACGCTCAATAAAGCGTTCCTGCTGGCGAATATATTCCTGCTGGTTTTCGTACGCTCTTTGCTGCATTTCGATGCGCAGGGCCTTTTCCGTCTCGTAAAAATCGTAATTGCCGGGGTAGATGTGCAGCTGCCGCTGATACAGCTCCACGATCTTGGTCACCATGCGATTGAGGAAGTATTTATCGTGACTCACAATCACCACCGACCCCTGGTAATGTTGTAAATATTTTTCCAGCCATTCTATCGACGGAAGATCGAGGTGGTTGGTAGGCTCGTCGAGCAGCAGCAGGTCGGGAGCCTGCAGAATCATCTTAGCCAGCAGCACGCGCATGCGCCAGCCACCGCTAAATTCACGATAGGGGCGGTGGAGGTCTTTGTTGGAAAAGCCCAGTCCCTGCAACACCTCTTCCGTCTTGTGATGAATGTTATAACCGTCGAGAGTTTCCATTTCGTGCAGCAGGTCGCTGTACTGGTGCAACAGGTTTTCGTCTTCAGGATTTTTCTCGAGCAGTTTGCCTGTCTCCTCAATTTCTTTTTCCAGTTGCAACACACGCTCAAAAGCGCTGAGAGCAACGGAAAGTATGGAGTCGTTGGTATCAAAGCTCAACAGATCCTGGTGCAGGTAACCGATGCTGGTGCCCCGGCTGCGCTCAACCGTACCAGCTGAGGGTTGATATTCACCCACCAGCACTTTCAGAAGGGTACTCTTACCGGTTCCATTGTATCCCACCAGGCCGATGCGTTCATTAGGCTGTATATGCCAGGTGGCATCCTGCACTATCACCCGCGCCCCGAATTCGAATGTCATATTGGTAAATCCTGCCAGCACGTTTCTTCCTTTTATTGACTGATTATCAAATTATAGAATTTTTGCACCGCAAAAGTAAAACAAACCCTCTGTAAACCATTAATCTTTACCTTTGCCGGGAATTTTTTACAAAACATTTTTTTAATGATTCTGAGCGATAGCGAGGTTTCATCACACCCTTAAAAAACATTTACGTAACGATGAAAAGAGCAATACTGGCAGTGATTGTAGCTGCCGCCCTGGTAGCGGCATATTTTCTTTTTTTCAAAAAAGATAAAAGTCACGATGAAGGGCCTAAGCAACAACCTCTTGCCGTAGGCGATAACTCAGGCGCGTTTAACCAATCGTACAGCAGTCTGCTGGCCGCATACGATGCAGTGAAAGATGCGCTGGTAGCCAGCGACACCGCTAAAGCTTCTGCCGCAGCACTCGAGTTGCGGCAGGCGGCAGACAGTCTTAAGTTGGATGAAATTAAGGGTGACAGCACCGGCGCCATTAAGGAGACTGCCCAGATTTTTGCTTCCACCATCAGCACATCGGCACATGCACTTTCTCTCGAAAATGGTTTGGAGGCCAAGCGCAAGGAATTTGAAATGATCGCCGATGCATTATATAATCTTACCCGCACCGTGAGGTATGATGGCCAGAAACTGTACTGGCAATTTTGTCCCATGGCCTTCGACAACAAAGGCGCTTATTGGGTAAGTGATGAACGCGCCATCCGCAATCCATACTTCGGCGATGCTATGCTGGAATGCGGCAGCGTGCAAGATTCGCTGGATTTCTCAAAGCAATAGCCGGGAAATTTCAGCAAGCCATGAAAAATGAATCTTTTGATGAAAAAAGTTGTTGGACTGGTCGTACTTCTTTCGGCAATTCTCTGTGTAAAGGCGCAGGATAAGTTTACCCTTAGCGGCTATATAAAGGACTCTCTCTCCGGCGAGACGCTCATAGGAGCCACCGTAACCATAATAGAGCCCGGCAAAGCGGTGACCAGCAACCAGTATGGATTTTATTCCATCACCCTGCCGCCGGGACAATATACTGCTGTGGTAAGTTTTGCGGGATATGTCCCTTCACAATTAACCATCAATCTTTCTCAAAACATCGAATACAGTTTTTCCCTTTTGCCACGCGCCGCTTTGCAAGAGGTGATTGTCTCATCGCGCCGCCGCGATCAGAATGTGACCAACGCGCAAATGGGCAAGATCGACCTCTCCATGAACCAGGTGAAATCAGTGCCGGTATTATTGGGTGAAGTGGATTTGCTGAAAACGCTTCAACTGCTGCCGGGCGTGCGTAATGCCGGCGAAGGTAACACCGGTATGTATGTACGCGGCGGAGGGCCCGATCAGAACCTGATACTGCTTGACGATGCAATTGTGTACAACACTGGCCACCTGTTTGGATTTTTCTCAGTCTTCAATTCGGATGCAATCAAAAACACTTCGCTGATCAAAGGGGGTATGCCTGCACAATACGGAGGTCGCTTATCGTCCGTGCTCGACGTGGCAATGAAAGAAGGCAATATGAAAAAATTTGAAGTGGAAGGCGGCATTGGCGCCATCTCTTCACGCTTTTCTTTACAAGGACCGATCAAAAAAGAAAAAGCTTCATTCATCGTTTCGGCGCGCCGCACCTATGTGGATGTTTTGGTAAAACCATTTGTGAAAAAAGAAAGCCAGTTTTACGGATCGGGATATTATTTCTACGACCTCAATACGAAAGTGAATTATAAATTTTCTGAAAAAGACCGTCTTTACCTGAGCGGATATTTCGGCAGAGATGTATTCACTTTCCGCAATGCGCGCCGTTCATTCAAAGCCGATATTCCCTGGGGAAATGCAACTGCCACACTTCGCTGGAATCATGTTTTCAACCGGAAATTATTCTCCAATACCACGCTGGTGTATAACGATTATGGATTCTCTTTTGGCGCGGCGCAAAATGATTTTGCATTGAAACTTTCTTCCGGTATTCGTGATATCAATGCAAAGGTGGATATAGATTTTTTTCCCAGGCCGCAGCATCGTTTGAGATTCGGCGGCTTATATACTTATCATACTTTTACTCCCAATATACTTACCGGCGGACAAGGTGATACGCGCTTTGAGCCTAATACGGAAAGCAAGAAGTATGCGGGTGAATCGGGTTTGTACGTGCAACATGAATGGGAAATAGGAGAGCGCGTGAAATTGAATTACGGACTTCGTTTCAGCAGTTTCACTCAACTCGGTCCTTATAAAATTTTCGTCCGCGATGCCGACGGCAATAAACTTGACAGCACATTTTTTGGCCGCGGCAAAACGGTAAAGACTTATACCGGCTGGGAGCCGCGCTTCACTATTCGCTACAGTATTGATGATGCCACATCTTTAAAGGCGGCCGTCACGCGCAATTATCAATACATTCATCTCGTAAGCAATGCTGGCTCTACTTTACCCACCGATCTTTGGGTACCCAGCACCTACCTGGTAAAACCGCAGATCAGCTGGCAATATGCCGTGGGATTGTTCAAAAATTTTGCTGACAACACTTTCGAAACCTCCCTCGAACTGTACTATAAGAAAATGGATAACCAGATCGAATATAAAGAGGGATATACGCCTTCGTTAAAGGATCCCGAGCAGGAGTTCATTTTCGGAAAGGGGTGGAGCTATGGTTCTGAAATATTCATCAACAAGACGCGCGGAAAATTCACCGGCTGGATTGGCTATACCTTAAGCTGGACCTGGCGGCAGTTTCCGGGGCTGAATGATGGTGAAAAATATTTTGCGAAATACGACCGTCGTCACGACATGTCGGTTGTAGCGATGTATGAATTAAATAAGAAATGGAAGTTCTCTGCGGTGTTTGTATATGGCTCTGGCAATGCCACTACATTACCGGAGCGTTTCTATATCATCAATGGTGTGCTGACGCAGGAATACAGCAAGGTGAATCAATACCGCCTGCCGGCCTATCACCGCATGGATGTATCGGCCACATTAACGCCCCGCCAGAAGCCTGGCAGGAAATTGCAGCAGAGCTGGGTGTTCAGCATTTACAATGTGTATAGCAGGTTGAATCCTTACTTCATTTACTTCGACCAATCGGGTAGTCCGTTTGACGGCACCCTGAAAGTGGAAGCTTTACAGGTGTCTTTATTCCCTATAATTCCCGCGGTTACATGGAATTTTAAGTTTTAGACCCCACTCCGGCAGGAATTCCGTAGTTTTCCCGTCCAATCAAAAAAACTATCTACATGAGAAGATTATCAACTCTGCTAATCTGCTTTTGCATTTCCGCCGTGGTATTGGCACAGAAAGATGCTCCCGATGCCGCCATGGTGCAAAAGATCCGCGAGGAAGGACTGAATAATTCCCAGGTAATGGATATCGTCTTTTACCTGACCGAAGCAAACGGTCCCCGCCTGACCAACTCTCCCGGTTATAACCGCGCCGCCAACTGGGCTATTAACAAAATGAAAGAATGGGGTCTGGAAAATGCCAGGCTCGAACCCTGGGGCACCTGGGGTAAGGGATGGGAACTGGAACGGTCGTATGTAGCTATGACGGCTCCCTATTACAAGCCGCTGATTGCACTTCCCAAGACATGGACTTCGGGCACCAATGGCCCGAAGACTGCCGAGGTCATCGTGGTGGAAGCAAAAGACAGCGCCCAGGCGGCATCCTATAAAGGGAAACTGAAAGGGAAAGTAATTCTGTTTCCGCGCACCGATACTTTGAAACCCACCTACCGTCCCGACGCAAGACGTCATTCAGACGAAGATTTGAAAAAAATGGCTGATTGGGAACCGGCCGCCCGCCAGGGGCAACGCACCTTAATGGGTCGCCCCGGAGCCGGAGGTCAATCCGCCCTTAATATTATCCGCAACATGGCCAAAGAAGAGGGCGCAGTAGCCCTGGTAAGCACCAGCCCGCGCGGTCGCGATGGTACCATATTTGTGCAAGGTGGTGGCGCTTACCAGCCCGGCACTCCCGAAAACTTCCTCGATCTTATGCTGGCCTACGAGGACTACATGATGTTGCAGCGCCTGGCACAACACAATATTCCCGTAAAGCTGGAAGTGGATGTAAAAACCAAATTTTACACCGACGATTTAAAAGGGTACAATGTAATTGCTGAAATCAAGGGCACCGATCCCAAACTGAAAGAAGAACTGGTAATCATCGGCGGTCACCTCGACAGCTGGCATGGTTCAGTGGGCGCCACCGATAATGCGGCAGGCTGTGCCGTAATGATGGAAGCCGTTCGCATTCTGAAAAAGCTCGGTGTAAAACCGCGTCGCACTATTCGCATTGCGCTGTGGGGCGGGGAAGAGCAAGGATTGCATGGCTCACGCAACTATGTGCGCAATCATTTTACCGATACCGCCACCCGCCGCTATAATGCTGCCGGTGATAAGGTTTCGGTTTACTTCAACCTCGATAATGGCACCGGCAAAATTCGTGGTGTATACCTGCAGGGCAACAAGAACGTAAAAGACATTTTCGCGCAGTGGCTCGAGCCGTTTAAAGACCTCGGCGCCACTACACTCACCCTGCAGAATACAGGCGGCACCGATCACCTTTCATTTGATGCCATTGGTATACCGGGTTTCCAGTTTATCCAGGATGATATCGAATACGATACCCGTACGCACCATACCAATATGGACTCTTACGATCACCTGCAGGCTGCCGATCTGAAACAAGCTGCCACTATCATTGCATCGTTTGTATATCATGCAGCCCAGAGAGACGAAAAGCTGCCGAGGAAAGAAGCTCCCTCAGCGACGGCGGCAAGGAATTAATAGATTGGTGTTGAAGAAATAAACAACAATCAATAAAGTCAGGGATTAATTTTCAATTTTGTTTGCAGACTGCGAACAAATTTGAAAATTAATCCCCGGCTTGTTGATATCTGGATTCTTTCTTACCACTTTATTCTCCCGTTAATCACTCCATCCTGAATCTTATTACCGCACTTTTCTGTTCCGTAGAAGTTATTCTCAACTCATAGCGTTTCTTGCCTGCTGTAATTACCATGAGCGAGGTGTTGGGAGGAATGCGGCCGAGATTTTCGGCGTACATCATTAGTTCGTAATCGGTGTTGGGATAAAGATCAATATCGAGCGTGAGCGCGCGGTCGGTGAGACGCTTCTTGTAAAGAAGAAGCTTATTGTTGAGAAATACAGATACTGTATCGTCATCTATTTCGGCGTTGTCGTATAATTCGATTTTGATTTTGTTGGTATCAACCGTGAAGCTGCGCACCACTTCTTTTTCGCGCGACTCGAGCTTCATGTTTTTCTGGAGATTGTAAAGGGTATCATTCTGGTACACGTCAACCGGCCATATTGATGTGGTGGCGCGTTGCAAAGAGACTTTACCAGGCTGACACAAATTGTTATTGCCCATTTCATGGCCTTTCCATTCTCCGTTCAGATTTTCGTTGTCGCCCGATTGTGACCATACCAGGTCGTAAGTCTTGATACATGGAATGCAATTTTCGGGCACATTATACTGAAGCACCGCGCTTTCGATAATCACCATTCTTTTTGTAAGAGGATTGAAGCGGCCCGTGAACACTACTTTGGTGAACCTTTCCTTATCGCCGCTATAGGCATTACCCATAAACGAATTGTCTTTCGCGTTCATATAGGTAATGTGCAGCTCCTGGATGTATTCAGGAAAACAACCGCCAGGGTTTTGCGTGCGCGTTCCTCGCCATATGCCGGTCAGGATTTGTGCATGGGTTGGGGTAGCTACAGATAAAACGAGCGCAATGATCAGGCTGTAACGCATTCCACGATTTTGAACGGAAATTAGCAAGATTGTCTTTTTATGTCACCAAATTTATTTGAACGGCAGTACAGCCTGTAGTTCGCGGTAAAGTGTACACCATGCCCTAAGGCTTTTCGTACCTGAACTTCACCACGGCATTCTTTTGTTCGGTAGAGGTAATGCGTACTTCGTAGCGTTTACTGCCCGCATACACCACCATCAGCGAAGTATTGGGTGGTATTTCACCCAGGTTTTCGGCTACCATCACCAATTCGTGTTCACCGCCATTTTCATCGAGGTTAAACTTCAATGTGAGCGGCTGGTCGGTAAGCCTTTGCTTGTGCAACACCAGTTTCTTATCGAGGTAAACCGAAATGGTATCATTGTCGATAGTGCCGTTGTCGTATATGTTTATCACCACCTCTTTGGAGTTCGTGGTTATGGTCTTTACCAGTTCATTTTCCCGGGCGAGCAATATTTTCGGTGTTGGCACTTTTTCCGGGGCCTTTACCTCGGCGCGTTTCACCGTATCGGCCGGGGCCAATACCACCTTAGCGGCGGTGTCTTTATTGGGGGTTTGTGCCTTGACTGTAGCTGGTTTATCGGGGGTTGAATTGGGTTTCTGGGTAGTGGTTGAAGTATTCTGCTTAGGTTTGGGAGGTGTTGCTGGTTTTGCCGGATCGATCTTCACCGCCTCGGGTCCTTTCTTTTCGGGTGTAGTCGTGTTCTTTTGGGCCAAAGCTTTCTTCCTTTCCAGTTCTTTTTCTCTTTCTACCAGGAAGGGTTCTTTGTAAAAATCGGAGGTGGTCACTTTGCGCAGGAACACGGTACCGCGGCCGCAGTTGGTAGAGTCGGCGGTGTTCATGCTGGTATAATTTCCCTCCAGGAATTCTTCATCACCCTTTTTCGAATATTGCAGGAAGAGGGTCATCACGCAGGCATCGCTGCCGCCGGCCATGCGCACTTCCACAATCTTCAGTTCTTCCAGGTATACTTTGCGCGTAGCGGGATTGATAGTTCCACTGCAGGTGGCCTTGCCATAAAACACCGTGGTGCGGTAAGAGTAGGTAACGCCCGTGAACTGTTTATCCTTTTGATTGATCTGTACCTCGAACTTATAAGTTGGGTCCACGCCCATCAGTTCTTCAAGCCTGTTGGTTGCGGGATTAGAACTACTGCGAAAGCTTCCCCTCCAGATACCGGTGAGGTCCTGTGCCTGCGAGGCGGTACAGAAACAGCAAAATAAGATGAGTAAAAGTTGCTTCATGGACAATCCCTACAGCGGGCAAATTACTTAATTATTAGTTTTTTACGCTAAAGATCATAAAGGGCCGTCTCCAAATTATCGTTAAATTTGCCGCCCTTGTCTGTCTCCAATCATGCAAAGGTGGACGAGAGGTACAAAAATTATTTTAAAGGCTTAAGACACAATGATCAAAATTACTTTTCCGGATGGTTCTGTTCGGGAGTACAAAGAAGGTACTACTTCGCTGGAGATTGCCAAATCGATCAGTGAAGGACTGGCGAAGAGGGTATTGGCAGCCAGTGTGAACGGACAGGTATGGGATGCCACCAGGCCAATTTATGAGGATGCATCGTTGAAATTGCTTACGTGGGAAGATAAGGAAGGCAAACTCACGTTCTGGCACTCGTCTGCCCACCTGATGGCCGAGGCTGTGGAAAGCCTTTTTCCCGGGGTAAAATTCTGGGTAGGACCGCCATTGGAAAAGGAACAGGGCTTTTACTACGATATGGACCTGGGGGGCCGGCAGATCACTGAAGAGGATTTGCGCAAGCTGGAAAAGAAAATGAATGAGCTGGCTAAGCAAAACAATCCATACCAGCGCAAAGAAATGCCCAAGAAAGAAGCAGTGGAATATTTCACTGCCAAGGGTGATGAATATAAGCTTGACCTCTTAAGCAATCTCGAAGACGGATCTATTACTTTCTACAGCCAGGGCAATTTTACCGATCTCTGCCGTGGCCCGCATATACCCAGCACAGGTTTTATTAAAGCGATCAAACTCACCAATATCGCCGGTGCCTATTGGAAAAACGATGCGAACAACAAACAGCTGACCCGCATATACGGCGTCACTTTCCCTTCGCAGAAAGAGCTGGATGAATACCTGCATATGCTGGAAGAAGCGAGGAAAAGAGACCACCGTAAACTGGGCAAGGAGCTGGGCATTTATACCATGGATGATGATGTGGGACCGGGACTGCCTTTATGGCTGCCGAATGGAACCATCATTATCGAAGAACTGGAAAAACTGGCCAAGGAAACCGAGAAGGAAGCAGGCTATAAAAGGGTGGTGACCCCGCATATCGCGAAAGAAAGCATGTACCTCACCAGCGGTCACCTGCCTTACTATGCCGACAGTATGTACCCGCCTATGGAACTGGAAGGCCAGAAATATTACCTGAAATCAATGAACTGCCCGCATCACCACAAGATTTTTGCGGCAGAGCCCAGGAGCTATAAAGACCTTCCTTTGCGTTTGGCCGAGTACGGTACTTGCTACCGCTACGAACAAAGTGGTGAGTTATTTGGTTTAATGAGGGTGCGTTGCCTGCACATGAACGACGCTCATATTTACTGTACCCGCGAGCAGTTTGCCGATGAGTTCAGGGCGGTAAACGAAATGTACCTGAAGTACTTTAAGATTTTCGGTATCGACAAATATGTGATGAGGTTGTCGCTGCACGAGCCGTCCAAACTGGGTCAGAAATACATCAATGAACCCGAGTTGTGGAAGGAAACTGAGGAGATGGTGCGCAATGTGCTGATCGAGTCGAATATACCCTTTGTGGAAGTGCGGGATGAGGGTGCCTTTTATGGCCCCAAGATTGATGTGCAGATATGGAGCGCTATTGGCCGGGAATTTACGCTGGCCACCAACCAGGTGGATTTTGCCCAGAGCCGCCGCTTCAAGCTGGAATACACCAATAAAGACAATGCCCCCGAAATACCCCTCATTATTCACCGGGCGCCCCTGGGTACCCATGAGCGGTTTATAGGGTTCTTGTTGGAGCACTATGCGGGCAAGCTGCCCCTGTGGTTATCGCCCGTACAGGTGAAGGTATTGCCCATCAGCGATAAGTTTTTGGGCTACGCAAATAGTATTTTGGAATCGCTGAAAAAAGCAGATATTCGTGCTGAGGTTGACGATCGTAACGAAAAGATAGGTAAAAAGATACGCGACACTGAAGTAATGAAAGTGCCATATATGCTGGTGGTAGGCGAGAAGGAAATGAACGAACAAAAAGTGGCCGTTCGCCGGCAAGGCAAGGGCGACCTGGGAACAAAAAGTATTGAAGAGTTCGTTAACGAAGCAGTATCAGAAATAAGAAACCGTGAGTAGCACTCACAAGATTGTTCACAAAAAATTGTAAATGGCATTTACTCCAAGGCCACAAGGTGGCAGATTTAATCCTCGTTTCAGAAAAGAGCAACAGCAGGAGCACCGTACAAACCATATGATCAGGGTGCCCCAGGTGCGGTTGGTAGGAGACAACGTAACAGTGGGCGTATACAATACGCAGGATGCATTGCGTATGGCACAGGAACAAGGTCTCGACCTCGTTGAGATTTCACCCAACGCCAATCCCCCGGTTTGTAAGATCATCGACTACAATAAATTTCTCTACGAAAAGAAGAAGAAGGAAAAAGAAATGAAGTCGAAGAGTAAAGCGGCTGAAGTAAAAGAGATCCGCTTTACACCCGGCACCGATGATCACGACTTTGACTTCAAAGCAAGACACGCCGAAGCCTTCCTGAAAGAAGGTAATAAGGTGAAAGCTTATGTGCAGTTCAAAGGCCGTGCTATCATGTTTAAAGAAAGGGGAGAACTGGTGTTGCTGAAATTTGCCGAGCGCCTGGCAGAATTCGGTCAGCCGGAAGGGTTACCCAAACTCGAAGGCAAGCGCATGCTCATGATCATTTCTCCAAAAGCAGCTAAAAAGAAAAAAGAAAAAGAAGCTGAATAAAAGAAACGCCCCGGAAATGGGGCGTTTTGCTTGGGCGTATTCCCAACACAAATGCGGCCCGAAGGCCACCGGTTCCTATCCTCTGCGTTCACCGGCACGTTTCTTCAGTTCCTCCCTATTGTTCTCTTTTTGCTGCTTGTACTTCTTAAATTGCTCGTCGTTCAGAACTCCTTTCAACATTTTATCTCTTTCGCTGTCGGCATCCTTCAGCTTGCGCGCTTTTGCCAGCCTGCCACCACCGCTGTTTTTTAACTGCGTGGCTTTGTTGATAAAGGCGAGATTGATGTTGTAAACCTTACCATACTGATCGTCGCTCAGCGATAAATTCTCTTTCATTCTTTCGGTCAGCATTTTGGCTCTTTCCTCGTTCGACTTGTCCTGTGCATACATAACGGTAAACGACATAACAAAAAGCGGAACCAATACCCATTGCATAGTTTTCTTTTTCATGACTTGTAATTTTTGCGCTAATAGACTTGTGCTTGCTCATTACGTTTAATGCGCTTGATGCATACAGGTATATTTATCGACGAACAGTAGTGTTTTCTATACCAACGACGATTTTAAATACCCACTTTGTGGGATTTTCAAAAATTTCTGTTTCAGTTTCTTGATAATACAAAACATTGAATGCATCTTTGCGGTGCAAAATCATAGTACTGAAACAGTACTGGACGTCCACCTGAGATTACCCCACTCCCTATTGCTCTACCTGAAGCAATTATTCTTATTGTAAACAAAAATCACCAACATGAAAAAGCACTTTTTGAGTGTAGCCATGGCTTTTTTTGCCATTACTTCCGTAACCGCACAAGATCTTGAGCTCGGCATTTCTGCCGGGGTGGATGCAGCTCGTTTGACTATTGCCGGCGCTACCGGCGGGCCGCTGAAATTTAAGAGCGACCTGGCTGGTGGTATCAACTTTGAAGCCGGCATTTCAAAAGATTTTGCTGTTCAGATCGAAGCCATTTATTCAAGACAGGGAACTGCTATTATTGCAGCCGATGGAAGCACAGCGGGCACTTATAATATGGATTACCTTGCCATCCCGGTTGTTGTTAAGTTTTATGGGGCGCAGCGCTTCAATTTCTTTGCAGGTCCTCAATTGGGTATTTTATTGAGTGGAAAAGCAAAGACCAGCACCGGACCTGAAGAAGATATAAAAGAACAGTTTATTTCAACCAGTTTTTACGCGATGTTTGGTACTGAATATAAATTCGCGAATGGTCTATTTGTGAATGCGAGGTATAACCTGGGGTTGAATAACGTAGTGGATAAAGATATGAACCCCGACCAGGATTTCAGGCACCGTTACTTCAGTTTTCGTCTGGGTTACGCATTTAAATTGTAAGGAAATTCTTGTTGCAATTCTCCATTAAAAAGTCTGCCACGCAAATGCGCGGCAGATTCTTTTCCTTACAGCTTGATAAACTCCACTCGCCGGTTGTTGGCCTTACCCGCGGGAGTATCGTTCTTATCGGCGGGCTGTGATTCGCCTTTACCATCCGTTTCGATGCGCGATTCATCAATGCCGAATTCTTTGCTCAACGCTTTCTTCACCGATTCTGCGCGGCGTTTCGATAATTCAAGATTAAATTTCTCATCGCCATCTGAATCGGTATGTCCCACCACTTTCACCCTCACACTGGCATTTTCAGTGAGCACAGTGGCAATCTCTTTCAAAATGCCATACGACTCTGGCTTGATGCGGTCGCTGTTGACGTCGAAAAGTATGCCATTGGTTACAAACTTACCTTCGGTAATCAACTTGCTGCGTGTGTCGGGCGCACCAATGGCTAATTTAATATTCGTGATAAGAAGGCGGTCGCGCTCTTTTGTTACGTCAGCCCACAATTCAAACATCGCCGTACTATATTTTTTATCGGCGACAAAAGCACGTGGTAAATCGAAGACCTTTTCTTCATCGAGATACACACGAATGCGGTTCTTTTGCCGCCAGATGGAGACATTCACTTTTGTCTTGCCAGCTTTCGCATAAAATGATTTTACATCCACGCTGTTATTAATTACTTCGACCCCGTTTTCGAAGTTCACAATTTTGCACACGCCGCCATTGTTGCCAGCGTTGGCGGGACTGAAACTGAGTTTTACTCCAGAGCGTTTTTCCATTGATATGAAAGAATATTGAAACGCTTTATTAGAGTTTTCCCCTGTAAGCAAGTACAGGTCGAGGCTGGGAGAGTAGAAATCGTAATTTTCATTGCAGAGCAATTCAAACTGCAGCGTAAAATTTTCCGGCAGACTGTTGATAAATTCAGGCAGGAATTTCCCTTTTTTCCTCAGCATCAGCCAATGCCCTTCCTGGCCCTCTACCGTCACCACTTCGCCAGTTGAATTGGTGTTCCATTTTGCGGGGAAATCGCCGATTTCATCTTGCGAAAAATCTTCAAAGGCAATAACCTTGTCGCCAGGCACAAAATCAAACTTGCTGTAGCTGGTCAACGTGCCACTGCCAGAGCCGGTACTTTTTGATTGATTACCGGCATTGGGGCCAGTGCCCGAGCTGCCACTGTTGTTATTTGAATTACCACCACTATCAGCTTTATCCTCATCATTCTTGCTTCCATTTGATTTCTTAGGTTTCTTTTTTCCATCCAGCACGTCATCAACTGTTTTGTCAACGGTCTTGTCAACTTTCTGATCGATTTTCTGATTCACTTTTTGTTTCGCGCGCTCACCAATGCGCTTGAGAACTTGTCCCTCGGTAATGGTTGCCAAAAGCAGGGTGGCCGCCACGAACCATAATTTTTTCATAATGAAGGCATTTTTGAGTATGGAATGGTAACTTGAAATTTAAAGTTACTACCTTCCTCAAGCGGGGAGAATACCCACTTTATAGTATTTTGTGTATTGTGAATCCGGATTTTTTTTCTTATAGTGCGGATCAAACAGTATATAAGTCAGCCACATATGAAAATTTTCAACCTCATTTTCTGCATTCTGTTCGTCTTCAGTGCAGCACTTCAATACAATGACCCCGATCCCTGGTTGTGGATACCCATTTACATGTATGCGGCCATTTTGTGCTGGCTGGCATTCAGAGGAAAATATTTTCCGCGGGCATACCTGCTGGGCATAGCCGGTTACCTTGTATATGCGGTGATTTTATTTTTTGAGGAAGACGGAGTGCTCGACTGGCTCACCAAACATAATGCGGCCAATATTGCAGGAAGCATGAAGGCCGAAAAACCCTGGATAGAGGATACCCGCGAGTTCTTCGGCCTTATGATTATGATCATCGTTCTGCTGATCGATTATTTCTACAGCAGAAAGAAAAAATAATTGCTCTACCTAAATTCCACCTGGCTCAGGTAAATACTCACCGTTTCTTTTTCTTTTGGCTTGCTGACCACGTATACGTTATGGAATTTTCCATCTGTCACCGCTTCAAATTTGCTTTTGAATTCTGACAATGTCGGGCGTGGCGGATTAGAGCCAGGAGCCTTGGTAGGCTGCGCCGCTACATCGAAGCTGGCCAACAGTTTTCCATCCGGCGCATCAAGATGCAGCTCAATGGTATAACCGGCGGTGGGTCCTGCCAGCCAACTGGCGCGCAATGTGGCATTGCTGATATCTGTGAGGTCGATATTTTTCAATACAAACCAACCGGGTGCTCCACTGGGTGTGATCATAAACCTGTTGCCGCCGAAGCTGGCAGTAGTAAATCCGCTCATGCTATCCACTCCGCGGAAATTCAGCTGGCTGTTACGCAACGATACCATCGTGCTGCCGCTGAGCGGCTTGATATTATCGCCTCCTCTGTCGGTATAAACAGCGGAAATATATAACAGGCCATTATCTTTTACCGGTTTGCCCAGCGTTGCATCAATGGAGCCTGATGCCGGCAGCGATTGATTGGCTGTTTTTTCCTCAGTCAATGACCGAATCCAGGTAACAATCTGCCTGGCGTCTTCCGGTTTCAGGTCGGGATGTGCCGCCATAGCCACTTCACCCCATACGCCGCCTCCGCCTTTGATGATTTTGTCAACCAGGTAAGAAACAGCATTGGGATCGTTGCGGTATTTCTTAGCTACATCCAGGTAGGAGGGACCAATAGATGGTTCATTTTCCTTGTGGCATGTCTTACAATCGAGCGTCAGCATCAGGTTCTTACCCAGTGCGGCTTCGGTAAGCACCTGGTGACCCAGATTAGCTCCCGCGCGGTCGCTGCCTTCCATGTAGTCGGCAGTAACCACCAGATTATTGAGATCGGGAGAATTGCTGTCATCCGGATCTGTGATCTTCACAGAATAGTTAACCTGTTTTCCGGGGAAGTAAAAAGTCTTATTACCCAGGATTTCTATCTCCACACTTGGCGCTGCATTGCCGGCATATACCGATATCACTTCACTGGTCGTTGTATTTTTTCCGTCACTCACTTCCACCGATACCGGGTAATCACCGGGCTTATCAAGCGTAATTTCCAGTCGCGGCTCCTTTGTTTCTTTCTTAATGCTTCCAATCTTCCACGTGTATTTCAATTTATCGTTTTCCACATCGCTGGCTTCCACGGTGGCGGAGAGGGCCAGCGGCAATGTGCCTGAAGTCTGATTCACTTGCAGATTGGCCACTTTGGGCGCAAGGTTGCCACCATTGTAGTCAATACGCGAAAGCGCAGCATCCGGGTTTTTCTGAAACCAGCCGGTGCCATATTCCAGCAAATACAGTCTTCCATCCGGACCCACTTCCATATCGATCAGGTTGTTGAACCTGGTATGCTCCATGAACGGCTCCATCTTATCGAAGTCGCCGTTGGGAAGCATGTGCACCACTTTTATCCATCCGCGCACCCATTCGTATATGAACAGTTTCTTATTGTAGTATTCGGGCAGCCTGGTTTCTGCAGGATACATATCGGTATAATAAACCGGTCCGGCCATCGCATTGCGGCCGCCGGTGCCTACCTGCGGAAATTCACTGGATGCACCATAGGGATACCATATGAATGCGGGTTTGGCGGGCGGCAGGTTTTGCAGACCGGTATTATTGCGCGACCTGTTCACCGGCTTTTGCGGGTCGAATGCCTCGCCCGATTTGCCGGTAGCGTAATCATATTCGCGATATGGATAGTTGTCGCCAACGAAGAGCGGCCATCCAAAAAATCCTGCTTCACGGGCCTGGTTCACTTCGTCATATCCACGAGGTCCGCGCGTAGCAAAACTATCATTGTTCGCGTCGGGACCTACTTCACCCCAGTACAGGTAACCGTTTTTCTTGTCAACCATAATACGGTACGGATTTCGGTTACCCATCACATATATTTCAGGTTTTGCATTGGGCGTGCCGGGAGGGAAGAGGTTTCCTTCAGGAATAGAATAAGTGCCGTCGGGGTTGATGATGATGCGTAAAATTTTACCGCGCAAATCATTGGTATTGCCCGAGGTGCGGCGCGCATCATATTGCTGGTGACCGGGACGGTCGTCGAGCGGCGCAAATCCACGGTTCACATACCTCTGGCCGGGCTCATCAAACGGAGTAGAATTATCGCCAGTACTTAGGAACAAAGTCTTTCCATCACCTGCAAAATCAATGGAGCCGCCGGTATGACAACAGATATTACGATCGGAGTGGAATTCAAGGATTACTTTTTCCGAACTCATATCCAGCGTATCGTTTTCGAATTTGAAACGCGAAAGCCTGTTTACCGAAACGGCCGACGGGCTGTAGAAAGCATATATATAATGATTGTTGGCAAAATCGGGATCGGCCTTTAAACCCATGAAACCTTCTTCGGCATTCACGCCAGGAACGGTGGCCTTATGATATACATCGAGAAAACCCACCTGTTTCACTTCCTTGGTCGATTGCTTGTATAGCAACAATTCGCCGCGGCGCTGCGCGATCAGGATGTCGAGATTGGGCAGAATGGTCATTTCAGTAGGCTCATAAAACACGCCTTGCGCCAGGGGCACTTTGGTGAAGCGATCCTCGAGCGGAGGATATTGTGAAGTAGCCTTGCTGTAATCAAGTTTTTTATTGCCACCGATGGCATATTTAATACCACCCAGCAGGTGTACCAGGAACGGTTCTTCGCTATAGCTTTCATCGGTATGACCGAGGCCGGTGTAGAAAACCCGGCCGCCATCATATTCATGATACCAGGCAATGGGATGGTTATCACCATTCTGGCCACCTTCATAGCTCGACTCGTCGAGCTTTAGAAGTACATGCACATCGGGGTTGAGTTTTTTGAAATTATACCATTCGTCCTTGCGCACCCAGGTGTCGGGCAGGTGCTGGGTGGAAATATGGCTTGAATCCACCACCACAATCTTAGCTTCCTGCTGTTGCGGATGACTCAGGAAATATCCGCCCACCAGGCGGCCATACCAACCCCAGTCGTATTCGGTGTCGGTGGCGGCGTGTATGCCCACAAAACCGCCGCCGGCCTGGATATAGCGCTCAAAAGCCACTTCCTGGGTGGCGTTGAGAACGTTTCCGGTAGTACTGAGAAATATGACGGCTGCATACTTTTTCAGCGAATCTTCATTGAAATACAATGAGTTTTCAGTGGTATCCACATCAAATCCATTTTCCTGGCCCAGCTTCATAATTGCCAGTTTTCCGGCTTCAATAGAAGCGTGACGGTAACCGGCAGTCTTGGAAAACACCAGCACGCGGGGTTTTCCGGAGTTGGAACAAGAGGATACGAGCATCGCAAAACAGGCAATAACCAGCAGGTAGTTCAGTTTTTTCATCTGCAAACCAAA
The DNA here is from genome assembly GCA_937958995.1 of uncultured Chitinophagaceae bacterium. Classification (GTDB taxonomy): domain Bacteria; phylum Bacteroidota; class Bacteroidia; order Chitinophagales; family Chitinophagaceae; genus CALCIN01. Next base: position 91,110 of record CALGAP010000005.1, on the reverse strand, counting down.
TTTTTAGATTAGAATCATAAATATAGTCGGGAAGAGGGAAACTATGGCAACCGCCCCTAATTTTTAGACAAAACCCCCTTTTGCCCCGATATTTGGGGCGGGGACTAAAGGTTTCGCCAGGATTCCCCGGACCTTCCGGACTATATTAGAATTCTTTTCTTTCTTAATCTTTTACTCGTTAACTTTGCGCCTCGTTTTTGTCAGGGTAAAATCCCGGAAAACCATTTCCCACATGGCTCGAAAAGTTCCCCGGCTGATCGGGGGCGCCGGCAGGGTATAATTGAAAAAGGTAATTAAAATGCCAAAGGTTAAAACGAATTCCAGTGCCAAGAAGCGATTCAAGGTAACGGGCACTGGTAAGATCACGCACCAGAAATCTTTCAAACGTCACATTCTTACCAAAAAATCAAAACGTCGCAAACGCAGGCTCAGCAAGGACGGCATTGTTCACAAGGCCAACCTGGATTTTGTAAAACGTTTGCTCAGACTTAAGTAGTTCCGGGTTGCGCGTTAAGCGCTTCGGGTTGCTGCCGCGATTTATAGTTGCCGCGCGGTCAAATAACCCGAAACCCGAAACAGTAATTTCATCAATTTTTAATTCTAAAATTATTTCAATATGCCTCGTTCAGTTCCAGCCGTAGCTTCCCGCGCCCGCAGGAAGAGAATTTTAAAACAAGCCAAGGGCTTCTACGGCAAGCGTAAGAATGTTTACACAGTAGCGAAAAACGTACTGGAGAAGGGTCTGACCTACCGTTACGTTGGCCGCAAGCTGAAGAAAAGAGAATACCGCGGTCTGTGGATCGCCCGTATCAATGCTGCCGTTCGCGCAGAAGGTCTTACCTACTCGCAGTTCATCCACAAGCTGAATGAAAAGGGAATCGGCCTCGACCGCAAAATCCTGGCCGACCTCGCTATGAATGAGCCGGAGACTTTCAAGAACCTGGTAGCTTCAGTGAAATAAAAATACCAGCAGAATAAATCCGAAAGGATGAATTTGAAATCCGAAATTCGAAACCTGGTTGTACCGGGAATCTGAATTTCGGATTTCCCTTTTTCGGATTTTGAGCGCTCAGTCTGCAAACGATTTTTTTTATTTCCAAATCATTTACTTTTGCGTAGCTCTTTCTGAATTGACACCGTTTTTTCACTAACCATTTAAATTTTTCACCATCAGCAACGGAAATCAGTACATGAACAACACCTACACCGACCTGGTGAAGCAAACCTTCAATTTTCCCCAGGAAGGTTTTGATGTAAAGGACGGTGACCTGTCATTCAATGGGATCGACCTGAAGGCGCTGATTGCTAAATATGGTACTCCCCTGAAACTCTCATACCTGCCCAAGATTGGAATGCAAATCAAGAAGGCGAAAAAAATGTTCGCCAACGCGATGAAAAAGCATCGTTACACGGGCGAGTATCACTATTGTTATTGCACCAAGAGTTCCCATTTTTCATTTGTGGTGGAAGAAGCGCTGAAGCATGACATCCATCTCGAGACCTCGTACGCGTACGATATCGAGATCATCAAGAAGCTGTACGAAAAGAAAAAGATCACAAAAGATATATTTATCATCTGCAACGGCTACAAGCAAAAGACCTATACCAGCCGCATTGCCAGCCTGCTCAACAGCGGGTTTAAGAATGTGATCCCCATCCTCGACAATAAGGACGAACTGCAGCAGTACAAGAAATCTGTGAAAGTGCCCTTCAAACTGGGCATCAGGGTGGCAGCTGAAGAAGAACCTTCCTTTCCCTTCTATACTTCGCGTCTCGGTTTCCGCGCCAGGGACGTGCTGGAATTTTATGTTGACAAGATCGAAGGCAACGAAGACCGCTTCCAGTTGAAGATGCTGCACATCTTCCTGAACAAAGGCATCAAGGACGATATCTACTACTGGAGTGAGCTCAATAAGGTGATCAACCTGTACTGCCAGCTGAAGAAGATCTGTCCTGAACTGGACAGCATCAACATAGGCGGTGGATTCCCCATCAAGCACTCACTGGGCTTTGAGTACAACTACCAGTTCATGATCAATGAAATTGTGGGCAATATCAAAAAGGCCTGCAAGAAGAACAACGTGCCCATGCCTCATATTTTTACCGAGTTTGGCAGCTATACCGTAGGCGAAAGCATGGCACATATCTACAGCGTGTTGGGCCAGAAAATGCAGAATGACCGTGAGATCTGGTATATGATCGACTGCAGCTTCATCACCACACTGCCCGATACCTGGGGAATTGGAGAAAAGTTCCTGATGCTGCCCGTCAACAAATGGGACCAGGAGTACCAGCGTGTGATTTTAGGAGGCATCACCTGCGACAGCCACGACTATTACGATTCCGAAGAACACGTAAACGAAGTGTTCCTTCCCAAGCTCAATAACGGGGAACCCCTGTATGTTGGATTTTTTCACACCGGCGCGTACCAGGATCAGCTGAGCGGCTACGGCGGCATTAAGCACTGCCTGATTCCTTCTCCCAAGCACGTAATCATTAACTACGACAAGAACGGCAAACTCACAGACTGGTTATACGCCAAAGAGCAGACAGCCCAGAGTATGCTGAAGATATTGGGCTACGTGAAATAGTTGCGGGTTTCGGGTTAGGAGTTCCGGGTGCTGCCGTTGCCGGAAACCGTTAAATACAGCTTAACATGAAGCAAATTTTGGTTTTATTAACGATGATGCTCGCGGTAAATGCTGGCCTTCGTGCACAAAGCACCGAAGATTCAGTAAAAGCGGCCATCAACCAGTTTTTCGATGGTTTGAGAAATGCAGACGCGCAGATGGTGCAGTATGCTTTTACAGACAGTGCCATATTGCAGACTGTGGTAGTAAACCGCGAGGGAAAGGTTTCCGTGCGTACAGAGCCATTAAATGGTTTTGCCCAGGTGTTGAGCCAGCAGAAAAAAGGCGATCTCGATGAAAGGATAGAATTTGAAACAATCAAGATAGATGGTCCGATGGCCACCGTATGGACGCCTTACAAATTTTATTTCCAGGGAAATTTCAGTCACTGCGGTGTGAATTCATTCCAACTAGTAAGACTGAACGGCACCTGGAAAATTCAGTATGTCATCGATACCAGGAGAAGACAGGGATGTGAGTAAACGTTATTTCCTGGAAATCACCGCTACTAATTCTTTTTCAGCCTGTATTTCTTGTTTACGCGAGGGCTGTTGAAATATTCGTTCAGCTCTTCTTCTGTCATGTTCGCCGTCATCTCGATAGGCACATCGATCAGCTGAATCTGGATCTGTTTTAATTCATCTTTCAGCTTGGCTGTTTTCTTCGTAATGTCAGGGTCACGCTCGCCAACAAGGGAATTATCCTGCATCATATATTCCAGGCGCTTGATGGCTGCACGCACAGTGGAAGCCTGGTTTTGATCGAATACTTTCTGCGGAGCCACGGCTTCCTTAATAGGTACAAGCGATACGCCCACGCTGGGCATCACCTGGCCGGCCTTCTTGGTACCTTCATTGGTGGAGGTGGAAAGGATGCTTCCTGTCAAAGCGGTCGAAGAACCGGTAATATCAAACGTGGTGCGGGTGTTTTTTACCTTCTTCACGCGCCTGTCTAACTGAACAAAGGTGTACTTCAGTTGAAGCAGGTAGGTGTTGATGATGCTGCGTTGCAGGTCGTATTCCTGTCTTGCCAAAGGATAATTCAGCGCATCTCTTACTATCACACGCACAACAGCGGTATCGCGGATGTTGAATTTGTTAGTACCAACAAAACTCAACAGAAGCACTCTTACTTTCCCTGAATCGCTATCCTTTACAAAATCGAATGGAGGAGACCAGATAAAATCGTCATCGCATTTCTTCACCAATGTGAAATTCTTCAGCGGCATATTGGCGAAGAAGGTGATATTATCGATCGGGAAGCTGCCATGCTCACACTGAACCTTAAACGAAACCGTGTCACCCTCATCAACAATTAGCGTGGAGCTGACGGTGGGCTTCACCTTCGATTGAATGATATCGGTATTATAGAATAATATGGAAAATGAGGTATCAACCCGCTGGCTGGGATCGTTCAGGCTTTGAACACCTATATTGACCCGGTATTCTGTATCGAATTTCAATTTGCCGGAAAGAAACAGGCTTTTATCAGCCTTAAAGGTCAACTGGCCATTGTCTTTGTTGATGCGCAGACCGACCGGCGAGTTTCTCAGGAACCAATAATAATGTCGCTCGTCCTTGTTGATCTCCAGTTTATAATTAAGTGTGGAATCCACGTGGAGCGTGAAATAGGGGTTCAGATTTTTAATGCGCAGGGGGGCATCTACAGAATCGTAGGGTAAATGCAACGAATCCACGTAGGGGATGGTATCGGACACGGTTCTTTCCTGCGCTACTGAATCAAGACCAAGAGCCGCCACCAATACAATCAACAAAGAGGTTTGACGGATACAGAAGTTTAGTTCTCTCATGATTTATTACGAAGTGTCGAAATTAGCACAATTAGAATAAAAAACCCATCCCGGGCGATACCGGGACGGGCATAAAACCTAAACCAACTGCTTAGAAATAAAAATTTTACAATTCTTTTTAAATATTACTGTACCACTATCTGGCGGTTAGAACCCTGGATGGGTTCGGCCTTGGGAAGCAGCACTTTCAGAATCCCATTCTCATACTTAGCCTGGATATTCTCGGCATTCACATCATCTTCCAGGGTGAAAGTGCGCCTGAAACTGCGGTAGCTGAACTCGCGACGCAGGGTTTTATAATCTTCTGACTTGTTTTCTTCCTTTTTTTCGTAGGAGATGGTCAGAAGGCCCTTGTCCACGGTCACCGAGAAATCTTCCTTATTCAGGCCGGGGGCACTGATTTCCAGGTGGTAAGCATCTTTTGTTTCATGGACATTCACCGGAACAGTCTGAAGAGCATCTCCGAAACCGCCGGCAAAGCCATTAAAGAAGTCGTTGAACACGGCATCAATTGTTCTTGGCAATGAGCGGTTGTTAAACTTAACGAGCGTCATAGTCTTATAAATTTTTTGGTTATTAACACTTGAAACGTTTCATGTGGAAAACTCAAAGGGCATACCAATGCAAAAATTCCGTATAAATGTCCGGTGTTGATGAACCAATCAGACAAATTAGCATGATGATAATTGTTTGACTGTCAACATTGCAGCAGAAGAGTGGGGGATCACGCATTTGAAGCGGATTTTAGAAAAATACCGATGGTGAAGTCGGCACCCTCTCTTTCCGTGTAATCTCCTAAATGCGTTAAATCCGTGATCCGACCCTCATCCCGCCATCCCGATCCGGGTTTGGAGTCAACTTTTTGTATAGTTTTGCGTTGATTTTAAAACTAAAAACTCAAAATGTATCCAGAAGAAATAGTAATTCCACTAAAAGAGGAACTCACTGATAACGGGTTTACAGAATTAACCAGCCCGGAGGCAGTTGAAGCGCAGTTGAAGCAACCCGGAACTACCCTGGTAGTGATTAATTCAGTATGCGGTTGCTCGGCGCGTTCGGCCCGTCCGGGTGTACTTATGGCCGTGGCCAACGCTTCCAAAAAACCCGATCATCTCACCACTGTATTCGCAGGTTTTGATATCGACGCAGTCAATAAGGTGCGCGAGCATTTGTTACCCTATCCGCCTTCTTCACCCTCTATTGCACTCTTTAAAGATGGACAACTGGTTCACTTCATAGAGCGCCACATGATAGAAGGCCGCACTGCACAAATGATAGCTCATAACCTGATAGCAGCATTCGAACATTATTGCTAGTATAATATTGCTGATAAAATCAGCTTTGTTCATAGTGATAACCCTCTCATTCCTGAGAGGGTCTTTTTTGAATATTGAATAATGAACAAGGAAACTGACTATGAATTTGAAGGGATGTAATTGAGATTCGAAGGCTTGCTTCGAGATTCCTTGTTCAAATTTCCCTGTTCAATCTTCAATCTTCTGCCCGTTTTTCATATCATTGCAAACTTATACTCACGAAATGTATCCCAACCTTTACTACGCTTTCAAGGATTTATTTGGAGTTGAATGGAATTGGCTGCGGATTATTAATTCGTTCGGATTTTTCGTGGCGCTGTCGTTCCTGGCGGCGGCGTGGATACTTACTATTGAGCTGAGGCGGAAACAACGCGCAGGTCTGTTGCACGCAGAAGAAGTAAAGATTGTGGTGGGCAAGCCGGCTTCACTGGAAGAATTATTCCTCAATTTCCTGCTTGGATTTATACTGGGTTTCAAAATAGTCGGATTGATTTCCTCGGGTGTCACTGAGGGTCTCGATCCGCAGGAGTATATCGTATCGTTGAGAGGTAACTGGCCGGCGGGTATTATACTGGGCGGCCTGATGGCTTTCTGGAAGTGGCGTGAAAAGAACCGACAGAAACTGGCAAAACCAGAAGAACGCACTATTCGCATATGGCCGCACGACAGGGTAGGAGATATGGTGATTCTAGCCGCGCTGTTCGGATTTCTCGGTGCGAAGATTTTTCACAACCTCGAGAACTGGGATGAATTTACCGCCAATCCTGTCGAAGCACTGCTTTCATTCAGCGGTCTCACATTTTACGGTGGCCTCATTTGCGCCACACTCGCCATTTGGTATTATGCGAAAAAAAGAAAGATCGGTTTCCGCTATCTATGCGATGCGGCTGCACCGGGATTGATGCTCGCTTACGCAGTGGGCCGTATCGGTTGCCAGGTGGCCGGCGATGGCGACTGGGGTATCCTGAACAGCGCCTATGTTACCACGCCCGATTCAAAGGTGAAACTGGCAGATTCAACATCCTTCAACACAACTTTGCAAGCCAATGCCACTTTCTATCTTTCTTCATTTAATGTTGAAAGTCTCGACGAAATTCCGCATAAACCTGTAAAAGCTCCTTCCTGGTTGCCAAAATGGTTGTTTGCGTATCACTATCCGCACAACGTAGTAAAAGAAGGAGTGATGATTCAAGGATGTACCGACGGGCAGTATTGCCGGCAACTTCCCATTCCTGTTTTTCCCACTCCTTTTTACGAAACGGTCATCAGCTTCCTACTTTTTGCTTTGCTATGGGTGCTGCGCAAAAAAATGAAAGTGGCGGGAACACTCTTCGCGGTTTACCTGGTGGTGAACGGCATTGAGCGATTCTTTATTGAGAAAATCCGGGTAAATACCACTTACAGCGGCTTACCATTTCAGCCCACGCAGGCTGAGTTAATTTCCCTGGGATTAATCATCGGCGGCATCATATTATATGTGACGCTGAAGCGTCGCGCGACGGGTACTGAACTCTAATAACCCATTTCAACCCGGATCCCACCTTCCCCGATTCTTACCGCCAATCACAGGTTTGCCGAAAAATGTAACCCCATCCGGCGGGCACTCGTCACATCCTCATTAGGAGTTTTTCCGGATATCAGCCATATCAGCCGTCCGGCACAAAACCATGTACCTTGCAAAACATAGTACCTACCTTTGAAATGTAACTAATAAAACAAAGTTCTAAAGCCAACTGAAAAATGAAAATGTTAATCAAAATGCTGACTGCATTGGTAATGAGCGCTTCATTACTAACCAGTTATGCGCAAAACGCGACGGGCAGACTGTCCGGAAAAGTGGCCGACGCCAGCCGGGCCACGGTCAATTCTGCCAGCGTCACTTTATTACGCGCCACAGACTCCACCATTGTAAAATTGTCGGTGGCCAACAAAGAGGGCCGGTATGAATTCGAAAGCATTCCCGCCGGCCAATACCTCTTACTGGTTACCGCGGTAGGTCATGCAAAACAATATTCCAAAATCTTTGAACTGAAAGAGGGGGCCAACCTGGAGCTGGAGCCCATCATCCTTTCCCCGGCCACCAAAGAGCTGGGTGCGGTGACCGTTTCTGCCTCGCGCGCGCCGGTTGAACAAAAGATCGACAGGCTGGTGGTAAACGTTGAAGCATCCATTACCAACACAGGGACCACAGCACTGGATGTGCTGGAAAAATCGCCGGGCATAGTGGTTGATAAAGACGGCAACATTAGCCTGAAAGGTAAATCTGGTGTGGTAGTGATGATGGATGGCCGTCCCACGTACCTGGGCGCCACCGATCTTGCCAACCTGCTGCGTAGCATGCCCGCTTCTCAGCTCGACCAGATTGAAATAATGACCAACCCGCCCGCCAAATTTGATGCATCGGGCAACTCAGGCGTCATCAACATTAAAACAAAAAGAAACAAACAATTCGGATACAATGGCAACCTGAATCTTGGTTATGGTATCGGCCGCTATGCGAAATTCAACGAATCATTCAATTTCAATTACCGTAACCAGAAGATCAACTTTTTCTCAGGTATCAACTACAACAGGAATAAAGGTTTCAATAACCTCGATATACAAAGACGCTTCCGCGATCAGTCAACCAAAGAAATCACTTCCAACTTTATCCAGGAAGCACGCATGTTGTTCAGACCTGAATCATACAGCGGCCGTGCAGGAGTGGATTATTTTGTGAGCAAGAAAACAACGCTTGGCATGGTGGTGAATGGATTCATTAACCCGATTAAAAGAGAGAACAGCAACTTCACCGAAATGTCAGATCCCTTCGGCAACCACACTGGACTGACACGCGCATCGATCCTGAATGACCAGACATGGAGGAGTTTCAGCACCAACTTCAACCTTCGTCAATTACTCGATACTTCCGGCTCTGAACTTACCGCAGATCTCGATTATGTGGTGTACGACTCCCGCAATGACCAGGAGATGATCAACTCATACTTCGATCCACATGATGTACCCACCGCAAAGCCGGATACATTGCTGGGCAACCTGCCACAGAATATCAAGATATACAGTGCGAGGGTGGATTATTTACTTCCGTTGAAAAAAGGAAGACGCTTTGAAGCAGGTTTGAAGAGCAGCTATGTTAAAACTGACAACAACGCTATATATGATAGTCTCACTAACGGCGTGATCGTTCACGACCTGGGCCGCACCAACCATTTTGTGTACGAAGAAAATATCAATGCGGCGTATGTGAATTTCAGCACACCTCTCACTAAGAAATGGAGCGCGCAGGTAGGCCTTCGCCTGGAAAACACGAACGCTACCGGCGACCAGTTAACAACCGGGGAAAAATTCACCCGTCATTATACCCAGCTGTTCCCGACCGCATATATTCAATACGTGGCTGATAAGAAGAACAGCTTTGTAATAAATTATGGCCGCCGCATTCGCCGCCCCGATTACGAAAGCCTGAATCCTTTTATCAATTTCATTGACAGGTACACGTTCCAGCAAGGCAATCCGAACCTGAGACCGCAGTTCAGTCACAATATTGAACTCAGTCACAGTTTCAAGAGCTTTCTCACCACTACACTCAATTATTTCACCACAAAAGATATCATTCAACAGGTGTTGGAGCAGATCACAGAAGATACGCTCACGTATGTGCGCCGTGACAATATTGCGAAACAGCGCCAGTTTGGAATATCGGTTAATTCGAATATACCCGTCACCAAATGGTGGAGAAGTAATATTTACCTGAATGTTTTCAATAACCTGTTCGAAGGCATCGTCAATAATGTGCCTGTGGAGGTAGAGTTCACCACATTTACCTTAAATGGATCGCAGACCTTCACTTTTGCGAAGACCTGGAGCGCTGAAATCAACGGATTCTTCAGAAGCGCGGCTATAGAAGGTGTTATTAAGACAAAACCCATGGGCATGGTGGCCATAGGTGTGGGCAAACAAGTGATGAAAGGAAAAGGTACTATCAGGTTAAGTCTCCGCGACCTATTCTACACACAACGCTTCCAGGCTGATAGCCGCTATGGCGATGTGGATGCTTCTTTCCAGGAGTCGCGCGACAGCCGGGTGTTCAACATCAACTTCAATTACCGCTTCAGCAAGGGTAAGATGAACGGCCAGCAAAGAAAAAGAAACAGCGGTCCCGACGAAACCAATCGCGTTGGTGTAGGAGGATAACCGTTCATCATATAATTCCTGGCAACTGTAACATAGAAATAGCCTGCCGCGTCACAGTGGCAAATGAAAAACAAAAATGATAATGAAACGTATTTTGGCATTGCTAACCGGATTAACTTTTGTTCTTGGGACTTTCGCACAAACGAAAAACCGTGTATCAGGAACTATTCTTTCGCCCGATAATAAGCCTTTCGCATCAGCTACCATAGAACTACTGCTGGCTGCTGATTCAGCGAGGGTAAAAGTAGCAGTAAGCGACCAGCAGGGAAAGTTTGAGTTCGAAAACATAGCCGAGTCGGATTATTTTCTGCAGGTCACCGCAGTAGGCCATGAAAAATTTTATTCAAAAATTTTCACTGTTGATGCAGGCACCACTTCGCTTGAACTGGAGCCGGTTGTTCTGATTGAGCGCACCGAAGCCTTGAAATCGGTGACAGTATCAGCCACCAGGCCGCTGATCGAACAAAAGATAGACCGCATGGTGGTGAACGTAGATGCATTTGTGAGCAACGCAGGTGCCAATGCACTGGAAGTATTGGAAAAAACGCCGGGCGTACAGGTTGACAAAGACGGCAACATCAGTCTGAAAGGAAAACAGGGCGTGGTGGTGATGCTCGACGGAAGACCAGCATACCTGAGCGGCGCCGAGCTGGCCAACCTGTTGAAAGGTATGCAGGCTTCGCAACTGGAGCAGATTGAAGTGATGACTAACCCACCTGCCAAATATGATGCAGCCGGCAATAGCGGTATCATTAACATCAAGACAAAAAAGAATAAGCTGAAAGGTTTCAACGGCAGCCTCACCGCCGGTGTTGGCCAGGGCGTTTACCCCAAAACCAACGAAAGCCTGAGCCTGAACTATCGCAACGGCAAGGTAAACCTCTACAGCAACTACAGCTTCAATTACAATGAAGGTTTCCAGCAACTCGATATATATCGTCGTTATAAAAACGATGATGGATCAACCAACGCCATTTTCGAGCAGAGCTCTTTAATGAAAAGAAAATTCATAGGTAATAACCTGAAACTGGGCGTAGATTATTTTATCAATAAGAAAACTACTGTTGGTGCCGTGCTGGGAGGGTTTTACAATCCTGAAAGAACCGATGGTACCAATAATATGTTTTTGAAAAATCCCCATGGACAGGTTGATTCGCTGGTGTATGCCACTTCAGACATAAAAGAAAAATGGAAAAATCTGAACGCCAACCTATACGTGCGTCATGTTTTCGACAGCACCGGCCGTGAACTCAGCGCCGACCTCGACTTTATCACTTACAACGCATCGAGCACACAGTTCTTCAACAACACCATTCTGACCCCGGAAATGGTAAAGAAAAACGAAGAGTTGTTGAAAGGTGATCTGCCGGTAAATATTGACATCTATTCTGCGAAAGCTGATTATATCCATCCTCTTGGCAAAAACGGGAAACTGGAAATGGGCTTTAAATCGAGCTATGTGGTTACTGATAACAAAGCCCAATACTTCAATGGCGAGCCGGGTAACTGGATGGCTGATTATGGCAAGACGTTCTTTTTCGACTACAAGGAAAATATCAATGCCGCCTACATCAGCATGAACAAGCAGTTGAACGAGAAATGGGGCGTGCAGGCTGGTCTGCGATTTGAAAATACTCACATGAAAGGTTTGACGCACGGTAATCCTACCCGTCCTGATTCCGCCTTCGATCGTTCGTACAATAGCTGGTTCCCCACCGTGTTTGTTACTTACAAAGCGCACAAGGATCATACGCTGAGCGCCAACTTTGGCCGCCGTATAGACAGGCCGGCGTACCAGGACCTGAATCCTTTCCTCTTTTTCCTGGACAAATACACCTATGGCGCGGGCAATCCTTACATGAGGCCGCAGTACACCAACAATTTTGAACTCTCTCACCTGTTCAAGGGAATTCTGACAACAACCCTGAACTATAGCGTTACTATCGATTTGTTTTCAGAAACCTTCGACCAGGAGAAACTGCCCAACGGTGAAAACGGTTATGCCACCATCCAGCGAAATGGAAATATCGGAAGGATGGAGAGCGGTGGCATAACAGTAAACGCGCAGATAAGGTTTGCCAGCTGGCTTACCTCGATAGTGTATACCAACTACAATTACTCGACCTATAAAGGCATGTTGTATGGCGATTACCTGGACGTAAGCGGCGGCACCCTGCTGTTGAGTGTAAACAACCAGTTGAAATTTGACAAGGGATGGAGCGCCGAGCTCAGCGGATGGTACAGAACGAAAGGTGTGGAAAGCCAGTTTGTGATTCAGCCTTTCGGTGCCATGAGCGCAGGCGTGAGCAAGCAGGTTTTGAAAGGAAAGGGTACACTTAAACTGAACATCAGGGATATATTCTACAGCCAGGTGGTGGATGGCGATATCTATTTCAAAGCTACCGAGGCAAGGTTCAAAAACTCCCGCGACACAAGGGTAACCAATCTCAGCTTCACCTGGCGCTTCGGCAAACCGTTGAAGAATGCCTCAGAGCCGAGGAGACGCAATTCGCCGGATGAACTGAACAGGGTGAAGACTAACGGCTAAAGCCATTTGGTTTCGGGTTCCGGGCGCTTTGCGCAGTACCAGGTTTCGGGTTGGGTGTTTCGGGTGGCTGCCGCACTTTGTATTGGCTGTCCGAACTTGAACAACCGAAACGCGGAACAATAAACTGCGCGTAGCAGTCCCAACCCGAAACTCCAAACCCCACACCCGGAACCCAAAACTCATTTTTAACACCTCAAAAATGGGGATATCGAAAATCTGGCACGCATTTTTGATATAGTAGGGTAGAGGACGAGAATTGAGAGGGGATAGCCGAAAAGAAAGGAAAAGGTTCTTTTAAAAAATTTTAACAGGGTTCGACTTAACTTTTTTCCGTTTCAGGAGTCATATATATAACATGAAAATACGAAGACACGATGAAAAAGGTATTACTCATAGCAATGGTTTTAATGTACCTGGTAGGATGTGGGATTTCTTACATGTAAAGAGAGATCTTTCTCACAATATAGCAGTCATATAGTTTTTCTCATAAGCAGTTAGTTTTGGTTAGCGAGGCCCATTTCTATGGGCCTTTATTTTTTTATAGATTTGCCGAAACTCTTGTCATGCCATCGTTTGATATCGTAAGCAAAGTAGACGGTCAGTCTTTGGACAACGCCGTAAACGTAACGACCAAGGAAATCACCAATCGCTTCGACTTCAAGAATTCTCACGTGGTGATCGAACTCAACAAAAAAGAATACAAGATCAATATAGAGGCCGATGATGATATGAAATTGCGGCAGATCATCGACGTGCTGATCAGTCGCGCCAATAAACAAGGCATTTCTCCCGAAGCCTTCGACCTCTCCAAAGACGCTCACCAGAGCGGCAAGTATGTCAAGAAAGAAATCCAGGTTCGGAACGGCCTGAAACAGGAAGACGCCAAAAAGGTGGTGAAGCTGGTAAAAGACACCGGCCTCAAGGTACAAGCCGCCATTATGGACGATATGGTCCGCGTAACCGGCAAAAAAATCGACGACCTCCAGGAAGTTATCAAGACCTGCAAAAACGCTGGCCTTGGAATTCCACTACAATTCGAAAACATGAGAAGCTGAAGGCTTCCGATGACTGGTTTGGGGGTTGCCTGTGCATAACCTGGTGCACAACTGGTGCATATCAATCCTCTCCAAAATTTGGAAACGGGCTATCGGTGGGTGTATCTTCAATGCAGAAATCGATGATACCCGTAAAAAGGTAGAAACGGTTTATGAAAAGCATTGGGTTAGTAAGTATATTGCTTCGGCAGTATAGTTAAAAACATCCGGTGCTTTTCTCTTTTTCCACGGTTTTTCCACATTAGGCACACTCACCCTGGCGTATTAACATTTTCCCGGCGCAACTTTCTGAACTTGCTTGACGTCTAATATTTAGTTATTTGATTTTAAATTCACTAAAAACAACATCTGAATTTATAAACCGGTTAGATAAATCGAAATTTAATTTGGATGGAAGCATGCCGAAAGTTAATTTTGCGGCTTTGCAAATAAATCCTGAAATTTAACTTACCTGTTTGAACATTAAAAACAGGAAACAGTTCAAAATCAAAGAGTTATGAAAAAGGGGATCCATCCCGAGAATTACCGGTTAGTTGTTTTTAGAGATATGAGTAACGGAACCAGTTTCCTCAGCAGGTCTACAGCACCTACTAAGGAGACCATTAAATGGGAAGATGGTAACGAATATCCCTTGATCAAGCTGGAGATTTCGAATACCTCTCATCCCTTCTTTACCGGCCAGAAAGTGTTGGTTGACACGGCTGGTAGGATCGATAAATTCAAGAAACGTTACGAAAAAAAGAAATAAAAGCTTAATTTCAATTCGAACATTTTTGTTTTTCATGGCTATACTTTCCCCCTCCTGTTCTCAGGAAGGGGATTTTTTTTAAAATGGCATCGATTATTAATGGCTAAACATAACCCAATATGAAGCCGGTTTACCTGACTGACAAGGAAGTCCGACATCACCTGTATCCTTTTGCACAGGTGCGTTCGGTTGCCGATATCCGTATCGGTATTCTCACTATACGCGAAAAATGGGAAGCCTTGCTGCAGCAGGAAGTAAAGCTGGTGCGCCACAATGAAGAGCAGCCCGCCCACGATACCATTCTATTCTCCGCCAATATTGTCCCCTCCAGGCAGTTTATTGAGTCGCTCGGTGAAGAAATTTCCTCCAATGCCGACCCCGATTATGATAGTGTTAAAATTCTACAATATCCCTGGCATATTTTCCAATGGAATGCCTGGGCACTCGAAGAAGATTTCAAGATAATTACCCGCGACCGCATTTCTGTACCCATACCCGAAACCGTAAGCGTGATCGGCGCAGCCAATATTTTCATTGAAGAAGGAGCCAGGCTGCAGCATTGCATGCTCAACGCCAGCGAAGGCCCCATCTACATCGGGAAGAATGCGCAGATCATGGAGGGCAGTTATATTCGCGGACCGTTTGCACTATGCGAAGGAGCCGTGGTGAAAATGGGAGCCCGCATTTATGGCGCTACCACCATCGGACCCTACAGCGTAGTGGGCGGTGAAATAAAAAACTCGGTAATCTTCGGCTACAGTAATAAAGCGCACGACGGCTACCTGGGCGATTCTGTGATCGGGGAGTGGTGCAACCTGGGCGCCGGCACTTCCAACAGCAACATGAAAAACAACGCCAGCGAAGTGCGCGTGTGGCATAAACCGCAGGAAGATTATGTGCGCGCCGGACTCAAATGCGGATTGCTGATGGGTGATTATTCGCGCTGCGCCATTAATACTTCATTCAATACGGGCACTGTGGTGGGTGTTTGTGCGAATATAGTTGGCACCGGCATGCCGCCAAAACATGTTCCCAATTTCAGGTGGGGCACCGAATCGCCCGCGCGCTACGATTTTGCCAAGGCAATCGCGGATATTTCCAATTGGAAAAAATTAAAAAATCAGGACATCACCGAAGACGAAATAAGTCAATTGCGCTATATATTTGACCACTCTTAAAAACTGGTAAAACACGCTTCATGAGAAAACAAATTGCAGCTGCCAACTGGAAGATGAATTGCACCTATCAGCAGGGAGAAAAATTACTCAACGATATACTGAATGCTAACATCAACCTTGCTGAGCATCAGCAGGTGATCTTTGCAGTACCATTTCCTTACCTCATTATGGCCAAAAGCGAAGTGGCCGATGCCAAAAACTATTTTGTTTCTGCGCAGAATTGCTATCACAAAAAATCAGGCGCCTTTACCGGTGAAGTGTCTGCCGAAATGCTGCAATCGATCGGCATCCGTTACTGCATACTCGGTCACAGCGAACGCAGGGAATATTTTAAAGAAACCAACGAACAACTGGCCGAGAAGGTGAATCTCTGTCTCCAGGCAGAAATCAGCCCCATTTTTTGTTGCGGCGAGCCGCTGGAAATTCGTGAGGCCGGCACGCAAAACGCCTATGTGGAAAAACAACTGAAAGAGTCGTTGTTTCACCTCGATGAACACCAGATTCAACAGATAGTCATTGCTTATGAACCCATCTGGGCCATTGGAACAGGTAAGACCGCCACTTCGGAACAAGCCCAGGAAATGCACGCACACCTGCGAAATATCCTTGCTTCTAAATATGGCCCGCTGGTGGCCAAACAAATCACCATTCTCTACGGTGGAAGCGTAAAGGCAAACAATGCCAAAGAATTATTTGGTTGTGCCGACGTAGACGGCGGCCTGGTAGGCGGCGCCTCTCTGAATGCTGACGAATTTACAGCCATCATTAAGGCTTTAAAGTAACACTTAGCCCCCGGAAACTGAGGGTTACTAAATTAAACGCTACGCGGCTTGTAAATACTTTCTTGTAATGGCATCACTGCAATGTGAAAAGAGCGTTAAACCACACCTGCAAATTTTGCACAAAGGGCGATATGGAGTGATTCTTGGGTTCTGATTATGTAAAGAATCTGATATGAAAATCTCCAATTCCCTGCAGGTATTGGCGAATCAGCATAGTGACGACCGTCAAAGATGCCTGCAAATCATGAAAACAATCAGCCAGAACAGTAACAAGGAATCTATGAAAAATGAAATCCTCCAGTTCTGGAATGTTCACTTAAAGAAACACGTGGATGCTGAAGAAGCTGTCTTAATTCCCTTTCTCGCCCGTCACCGGTTTAACAACGAATACGTAAATGTTCTCCGTCGCGAGCACGATACCATCCGCACACTGGCGCAACGCATTCCCTTGCACAACGATGGCATTTACCTGTACAAAGCATTCCTGACGCTGGTAGACCAGCATACCTATTTTGAAGAGTTTGTTGTGTTTAGAAAAATGCGGGAAGACATTCCTGCGGAGGAGTTGGCGAGGTTGGATGCGAGTTTGACAGCCAGCAGATATTGAATATTGGATATTGAATTTGAATTTGAAGTTGTGAATGGGTGGATGTAGTTTGAGATTCCCTTTTCGTGTGGCTGAAAATTTCCGGCCAGGGGGCGGTGTTGTGTCTTAATCAATTTGTGTGCGATCGCATAATCTCCATAATTTTTCGTTTTGTAAGTAAATTATAGGGGCTGCCTTATATTTGCTCTATAAGCGGCTGTTAACCACGGCTGTATCTTGCATGCTGCACACATGAACTTTTCCCGCCTGATATATCAGAGCATTTTCTGGAGAGGATGTAATTTCTTTTCGGCCTTTCTGCTCAATTTGTTCATGGCAAGGTATTTCGAGGCCACGCTGATGGGACAGATCAGTTTTTTCCTGGCAGTCCTGAGCTTTGTGATATTGGTGGGCAGCCTGAATTTTGAAGCTTCACTGGTCTATTTTTCTGCGGATAATAAACAGCCAATTCATCAGCTGTTAGCGCTGGCCGCCTCCTGGATAGTGGTCTACTGCGCGGCATGCTGGTATTTGTCGGGATGGATTACTGAGAAATATATGGGCGGGTTTGCCACCAGCGTTTATTCAGTTTTTGCTTTCATTTACCTGGCAGCATTCATATTCATCAATTATTACAACGCACTGTTTTTTGGAAAGAAAAATTTCACCACGCCGCATATCGTCGCTTCGATTGTCAACCTGCTACTGGCCGGCACTATTGTAGCATTGCATATGGCGGGCGACAAGCACTATGTATTTACCTATTTTTTGCCCTTGTATTTTGTCGTCTTCCTGGCACAGGGCATATTGCTGCTGATTTTATTTCATGCCAGGTATAAGATTTCCCTGCATTTTAAATGGCCCGGTAAGGAGTCGTTCAAAACCATTTTGCGATACACAGGCTATATGCTGGTCACTAACCTGCTTGTTTTTCTTTTGTACCGCGCAGATTACTGGTTATTGCGCTACTTCAACGATCCTTCGAGGCAGTTGTATGAGCTGGGCAACTATATCCAGGTGTCGAAAATGGCGCATATCTTCATGTTGCTTTCATCTACGGCGGGCACGGTGGTTTTTTCCACCTCGGCAGCGGGGCAGTCAAAACCAGAAAGCCTGGCAAGACTGATGCGTGGCTTGCTGTTGATCGGTGGAGGCAGCCTGTTATTGATTGCTGCCACCGGATGGTTTGTGTTTACCGCCCTGTATGGCGACACTTACAAACTGGTTTACCCCTGCCTCTTAATCGTGATGCCGGGCATTATGGCATTGATGCTGGTATCGGTAACGGCTAATTATCTCTCGGGCATTGGTAAACCCAGGTATAACCTGCAGGGCGTACTGTTGGGCTTAGTGATTATGGTAGTGGGCGATTATATCCTGATACCGCGCTACGGCATTTACGCCGCCGCCATCATGAGCAGCGTTGGATATATTGTTTATTCCGCCTATATGCTGGTACATTTTACCAGCACGACCCATTTCACCTGGCATTCACTGCTAAAATTTAAACGCGCATGAAGGTACTATGGCTCACCAGTTGGTATCCCAGCCAGGTAAACATGCTCGCCGGTGATTTTATCGAGCGGCATGCGCAGGCCTCGGCACTGGTGAACCATACTTATGTGATTCATGTGGTGAAAGACACTACGGGGAAAATAAAGAAGGTTACAAAAGAGGAGAGAAAGTACGCAGAAAACTTCACGGCGGTTATCTACTACTATCCTTCATTCGCTTTGGCCGATACGCTGATTTCAAATATTTATTTTCTGCATTTACACCAAAGAGCGTGGAATGAATACGTGCAAAAGTATGGCAAACCTGCTGGCATACTGGTGCAGGTTGGTATAAAGGCAGGCATAATAGCCTTGCTAAGAAAAAAATTCCAGGGTATCCCATATGTACTTTTTGAAAGATGGACGGGCTTTTTGCCCAATGCCAAACCCAATTTTAAACAACAACCTGCGTTGCTGCAGCACCTCTGGAAATCAGTTTTGCATAACGCGCGTGAACTGGTGACCGCGTCTGCATACTTCGGAGAATTTTTCAAAAAACAATTTGGCGCAAAATCATATACGGTCGTTCCCAACTATATCAACGCAAAACTATTTTATCCTAAGACAAAAACAAGCAGTCTTCCATTCCGCTTTATTCATATCTCTACGCTCGATTACCAAAAAAACTTTGAGGCTATTCTCGAAGCTTTCAGACTGGTGGTAAATGAAGACGATAACAATGAACTGATCGTGTACGGTCCTGAAGTACCGCGATACAAACCGCTTGCTGACTCCCTGCAGCTCTCCGCGCACGTTTTTTTCAAAGGCGAAGTGTTGCATGCCGGTATTGCAGAAGCGCTGCAACAGTCAGACGCGTTAATTCTCTACTCGCGCTATGAAACTTTTGGCAATGTAATTATGGAAGCGAATGCCTGCGGACTGCCCGTAATTGTGAGCGATCTGCCCGTCTTTCATGAAATAGTGGAAGAAGGCAAGAACGGGGTTTTCGTTGCCGGAGACAATCCCCGGGCGCTTGCGGAAAAAATGTTGTGGCTGAAAAAAAACATTCATCAATTCAACGGCGAAGAGATAGCAGCCGAAGCCAGATCAAGATTTAGTAAGGAAAAAGTAGCGCAGCTTTTTGATGAATTATACAAAAAGCATTTCACCTGACATCAAACAACACATAGCAGCCCTCCACCACAGCCACCGGTTCGTATCCTTCCCGCAGCCACTTGTAGGCATTGGCATCCCTGGTGCCCGCCAGTTTATTAATCCTGACTAATACTTTTCCCATGGTTGGCTTCTCCGGTTCAAAAATAACGTCCGGGTTAGCATCCAGGTAAAATTGAATCTGCTTATGTCGCTGTCCCCAATCCAGGTTGCTGTCGGCCAGGTAACGCCAGGCATTTTTTTTATCAGTAATAAACTCGTTGGTGTAAGCTATGAAATTGGGGAAAGAAAAAATAACGACTAGCAGCGGAATGCCGATCATTACTGGTCGCACGAAGGTGGCATAACGCTCAGAAAGCGCAGGAACAACCGCGCCGACGAAAACAAAACAAAGCGCCAGTACTGGCAGCAGATACCTGTAGCCACTCTGTACTGATGAACTGCTTAAAAACATCATGATAACTGCTACGGGGATAAGGAAAAAGAATAGAAATTGTTTTCGGAAAAACCGACGCGAAATAAAATAACTGATAGCGGCCAGGGTCAGCAGTTGAGTAAACAGCGGCGTTTTCAATGCCCAGCACACAAAATAATAGCCGATAAATCCTTCTTGATACCGCAAATCTCCCAGCAAATAGTTCATCGCTACGCCATCAAAGGTTTCCCTTTCGTACTGCACCAGGTCGAACGTATCGATATATGATTTTGGAAAGGGCAGAGGAATGCCACCCAGGAATCCCTGCTGCAATTGTTGAAAAAACGAACTTCTGAATTGATATGCCGCTAAGGGAAGACCGGTTCGAAAGAAGAGAAATGCGATATTGATGACCAGCACCTGCATCACCACAAAAACAGCCACCCGTTTCCAGTCGTCTCTTGTCGGGCGTTTATTTCTCCAGGCAAGCATAGCGGCAAAGCAAAGCGGGTAAAGCAGAATATTATTCACTTTACACACCTGCGCAAAGGCGATAGCAAAACACCAGGCATAAAAATGCTTTTCATTCTTTTTCACCAGCCATTGGTACAAATGATAAATGGTCATTAAAAAAGAAAGCGCGCTGTATATATCCGTTGTTACCAGCCGGCCATGCGCCAACAGGTTTGGATCGAGTGCGGCGAGAAACATCGCCCAGCAACCCGCAGCATATCCTGCAATGGCTTTTGCGAAAAGAAAGATATAGGTGAGTAAAACAATCGAAACTAAAATGGTGAGGTACCTGCCGCTTTTGACGTCGCTCTCTCCCCAGTCATTTTTCTGTAAACCGGGATGAAGCAACTGCTCCACCGCCCGCGGCAGGGCATTGATGGCTGTGATGGGCATGGTGGTGGTGAAATCGCGCCCCTCCACATAGCGGTCGCTTTTCCATTTCAGGATGTAGGCGCCATACTGAAGATGATCGGGTTCATCAACGGTAACATCATCGAATTGCACGCTGGTAACAGCCAGCAACAGAAACAAGCCGGCTATCAGGTAAGGCAGATAAGCAATATACGGATGAGCGGCTTTGTTCGGCAATCTTTATCAGTGGTTAGTTTTTCAACTTACTTACCAGTTGTACATATTCCTGCATGGCTTCTTCTTTCGTTTTTCCCTTCAAACCTGCCCAGGCTTCGTACTTGGCTTTCGAAACAAAATCGAAGGGATTGGCGGGAGGATCGATATGGATATCGCCCTCGGTAGCCTGCTTGTACAAGGAATATAGTTGCAGTAATGTGTCGTTACTCGGACGGTCGGATAAGGTCTTACTGTCGGCCACAGCTTGCTCAAAAAGGGCGTTGAGGTCCATATGAAAAAATAATTTGCTACGAAAGTAGGGATTTCCGGGTATGGTCAGGTGTTTTTTTCCAGTTTTATGGTCCTGCATTTATCGCAGTGAATTTTTCGCCAGAACGGATTTATCAGCTTCTGCATGGATAGAACGGCCATGGTCTATCGGGTTGAAAAAGCTGCAAAATCTTTGCTGATTGATTTAAGGTTCATGTCACTAAATTTGTTGCAGGGTAAATTGCTTTCCCAATTTCCGGCAAAAGCATTATTTTTTGAACAATAAAATACGATATTAGCCTATTAACCAGACATTAGCTATGCGGACTGTAAAGGACATATTGTTATTAAAGCCGAAACCCAGGAATATTGCTACGCCCGATACGCTGGTAATCGATGCCCTGCGCAAACTGAATGAAGTGAACCTTAGCTATCTCGTGATTATGGAAGGCGACGAATACCGGGGAATTTTTTCAGAAAGAGATTATAGCCGCAATGTAATACTGAAGGGCCGCAGCAGCGAAAAAACCTCTGTTCGAGAGGTGATGGACAATGATGTGCCCAGGGTAGGACTGGACGATACACTGGAACATTGCATGAACCTGATGACGCAACATAGCCGCCGTTACCTGGCAGCGTTTGATCCGCAGGGACATTTCAAGGGCGTTATCACCATTCACGATCTGTTGCGCCAGGTGATGGCCAGTAAGGAAGAAGTGTTTGACAATGCGCTTACCCAGCGCCTGATAGATGTGAATGAAAGCGGCGGAAGGATTTATTAAGCGGCTATTGCCTGATGAATTTTACCATTTCCCGCTGATCGCCGCTAATGCGCACCAGGAAATATATCCCGCTCGTGAGTGAGCTTATATCGATTGAATGTTGGCCGCTGCCCGGGCCGAATTCTTTCTGTATCATCAACACCCCAGCCATATTGCGCACCTGGTATTTCTCATTCGCAGCACTCCTGTTTTTCCTGATATAAATTTTGTCGCTGGCAGGATTGGGATATACGCAGAGCGTGGTGATTGGGTCTTCTTTTATCGTTACCGATATAATTTCACTATAACTTACCTGGCCGTTCAGGTCAACCATTTTCAACCTGTAGTATATCTTGCCGGGAGCAACATGGCGATGCGTAAAGCTATACTGGCGCGCATCGGTGCTGTTGCCAGCCGCTTTCACTGTACTGAGTGAGAAAAAGTTTAGGCCGTCGGCACTTTGCTCCACCACAAAATGGTCGGTGTTGGTTTCGGTGAGCGTTTTCCAGGCAATGTTCACTTCATTTTGCAGCGGAGCAGCATTAAAGTAACCGAGTTTTGCTGGAAGCGGGTTACTTATATCCACTGTGCTTGCATTATAAGCAACGAAAGCTACGTCGCTGTTGCCATTCAGCCTGATTTTGAAATAAGCCAGTTGGGGCAGTTGCTCTGCTGTGATACCAAAGGCGCTGAAATCGGCGGCCCACAAACGAATGGCGCGATCGGTCTGCGTATAACCGCTGGTAAGTACCATCGGATTGGTAGAGGCCTCATAAAAGTCAGCGGTCCAGTTGCCCAGCACCGGCAGGTTCGACAGCACTATTTCCACTGAATTACCAATACGATTACCATAGATATCGGTGAACTCGTAGCGATCCAAGGCACTGGTTGACGGATCTGCAACCTGTGTAATCAGCAAATCGGGTATGCCATCACCCACTGCAGAAGGGTTCAGGTTGGAAATAGGCAAAAACATATCTCCTGCAGGAATGTTTGCGATGCAGGTTCCCAGGTCAAGCCCATTTAATCCGTCGGAGAGATATTTTGAGAGTTTATTTTCGGGCTTCACGGCCGGCGCACCGTTGTAAACGCCATCGTACAGGGCACCCAGGCCAATTTTTGTATTGCTGTTGACAGTACCCGTAATACTCGACAAAGGAAGCGCCCTGTAATGACCAGTTATGAAATCAACATTGTTGGCAGACAGCACCTCATCATTGGCGCCGGTAGAGTAGCGAACACCGTTATAAGTAAATGCAAGAAGATTGTGGCTATTGTCGGGCTTAACGGGATTGATCGCATTTTTTCCGCTTTTCCAGAAACCGTTGTAGTCCGTAATGATTTCAGAAATCCCCACTTGCGCATGTGTCATTGCCGGCAGCATAAGCAGCAATACCAGCAGCAAGGTGGTATTGAACATCTTCAGTTTGTTGAGTTCGGGGTACATGATCAATTTTTTACGGGTATCGGCTTTCCGGTTTAAACTATATGCTCAAACCCCGTACCGGCCATTCAAGCTATTGATAATAATGAGCTTATACGGACAAAACACGTTCACTTTTTCCCATTTTCGGATTAAAAATTCCCGATCAGGGTCTTTGGGTAGCGACATTATTTGCGTTGAGAAATAACGTGTTAGAATGACATTTATTCCTGTAATGAGAAAAAATTTTCTAACCGGGGAATCATCCTAATTTTCTTATCAAAGCTTTCTGTACATTTAGTACATAAAATCACTAATTATGATAAAATTCCGCAACCTGGCCGGTATCCTCGCCATCGCACTAATCTTCGTCGGTACCACCGCAGCATATGTATTCACCAAAGCCGATTTCACAGGCGAATGGAACTTCAATGAAGGCAAAAGCAAACTCGGCGAAAGCCGTTTCCGCCGCGCTGCAACCAAAATCAAAGTTGGCAGTGAAGGCGAAAGCCTGGTTATCGAGCGCACACAAAATACTCCTAACGGAGAAATGACAACCTCGGAAAAAATCACTTTCGACGGCAAAGCATCTGAAAGCACTGCATTCGGAAGCATGAAAAGATCTTCTGTAGGTTCGTGGTCTGCCAATGGTGAAGAAATGACCATCAGCACCACCATCTCCGGTGAGCGCGACGGACAAACTTTCGAATTCAAAACACAGGAAGTATGGAAACTGACCGATGGTGGAAAGACGCTCACGATCGAGAGCAGTGCTAATACGCCCAACGGTACCACTACACAGACGCTGGTGTATGATAAGCAATAAGGTAAGAAAGATTCAATAAGCAATATACCAGGGGCCAAGGCTCAAATTTGTTTGCACACTGCGAATAGATTTGGGCCTTTTGATTTGACATATTTCATATTTATTCTTTCTTACACCATCCTTAATTAGCCGATGCTGCTGCTTCTCTCACCTTGTACGATCCCGGTACCGGGCCGAATGCTCGCACAATCCTGTTCCAGCTATTGATCATTACAATGGCCATGGTGATATTGGCTATTTGTTCTTTGGTATAGTACTGCAACAGCTCGTCGAGAATGTGTTCGCTCGATTTTTCTTCGGGCAGCCTTGTCAGTTCTTCCGCAAAAGCCAGCACTGCTCTTTCCTGCGGTGTGTAGTAACTTGTTTCGCGCCAGGCATTGAGTGAGTAAAGCCTTTGCGCTGTTTCGCCCTCGTGAATAGCATCTTTAAAATGCATGTCGAGGCAATAAGCGCAACTGTTAATTTGTGAAACGCGAAACATGATCAGTGAATGCAATTTCTTGTCGATGCCTGACTGGTTCACATACTGCTGCGCAGCCATCATAGCGTTGTACACGCCGGGTGCGTCATGCTGATTAATCCTTGCCATAATATTTCATTTTGTTTTGCCTGGTAAAGACAAACCACCGGAAGGGAACGTGACGCTTTATTTAATTTTTTTGAAGTGCTTTCAATTTTTCCGGGTTGCGGATGAAGTACATGTTGGTGATCACATCGTTTTCAACGATAAAGATCTGGCAGGTTACCAGTTCGTCGCTGACATAATAAAACAAAGCCGGTTGATGGTTTACGACGCCTTCTTCAAAACGGCAGGAAGTGTAAAATTTTTCGAAAATGCCCATCACAAAAGCCATCACCTTTTCTTTTCCAAACAATGGCTTTGTGGCAGCTGCAGCTTTTCCGCCACCATCCGATACGAGCGTAATTTCATCCGACAGCAATTGCTCCAGCCGTTTCAGGTCGCGGCTGCGCAGGGTGTCGACATATTTATGAAGATATTCAGGCGAGACTTTTTTAACATTACTTACCGTACTGCCGGCGAGTTCTTTCTTTGCCCGGCTTAAGATTTTGCGACTGTTTTCGATAGTAATATTGAGCAGCGCGGCAATTTCTTCATGACTGTATTCAAACGCTTCTTTCAGAATGAATACTGCCCGTTGTTGCGGATTTAATTTTTCCAGCAACACCATCATCGAATAGTTCAGGATGTCGGTTTGCTCGAGCGAGGAATCCGCTTTTTCAGTGGCCACAGGCTCCGGCAGCCAGGGACCAGGATATTCCGATACAATTTTCTGTTGCCTCTTTTTCCAGTTGATGGCCCTGTTTATAACAGAACGCGTGAGATATGCCTTCTTGTTATCAATTTCCTGGTCCGGTTTGTTCATCACTTCGAGGTAAACATCCTGCACCACGTCGCGGGCGTCTTCATACGAACCGGTAATGTTGTATGCGTAGTGTGTGAGTTGTTGCTGAAACGGATCCATGTTGATGCTAACAATGGTCGCGGCACAAAGTTCGGCATGTTCATAATTACTTCCGCTTATCGCTACATTATCTGCACCTTGCAGGCCTGGTAAGCAAAACTGGGAATGACCACAGTGGAAAGGCCGCCACGAATGAACGGCTGATAGGGATTAGACCAGTAATTGCTATTGGGAATGCGGCGATACACCGTACGTGGTTCGGTACGCAGCGTAATCCTGCTGAATTTCACGGTTAGCGAATGTTCTACTTCAACGGTCGTATTGTTGTGGATGGCGGGTATCCAGTAAGAAGGCAGTTGCCGCACTGTTGCCAGCGCCTCCTGGTCGAAAGGCCAGCCTTTGCTGTTGACTACGTAAAAATCGCGTGCCCTGCCTGACTTATCAACTGTAAAACGCACCTCCACTTTCACCGAATCTGCCTTGATGGGGTACCGGATAATTTTGGAACGATTCAGTTTTGCCCTTCCGCCGATATAAAGCGGAGGCCGCTGCAATGCAGTACTTATAGTGTCACCGCCATTGATAACGCGGAAAGTCTGTTGCAGCTGCTCCGGCAATGAAATATCGCTGATTACTTTTTGCGCGGTGTAATCGTACTCCTGCGTCAGCACCCCTTTTTCATCATAAAAGGACCATTTGCCCACGCGACGGTCATTGTCGTAATTTCCCTCTTCTTCCAGTTCTCCATTATCGTTATAATATCGCCAGAAACCTACGCGCTGATCATCTTTGAAATATCCTTTTGTCTTTAATTTTCTCTTCGAACTGTACACCGTCCAAAGTCCATGTCGCTTTCCATCTTTGAAAGGGCCTTGTATGCGAACAAATTTTTTTGGGCGAAGAGCATATACTGTCCAGATGCCGTCTTGCTCGCCGTTATTGTAAAATCCTTCAGTGCGCGAACTATGCTCATTGCGCACGTACCGGCCGTGCAATGTAGCCGAGTCGGAGGCCAGCACATAAAATATTTCCCGGGTGCCATCGGGCGAGGTTTTCACCTTGCGAAAAACCTGTTGCCCCAGGGCGGCCTGGATAAACAGCATTGCAAAAAGGAAGGTAATAATCCTCATACTTAAAGGATTAGCAAAATTTACGAAAATCCGCCCGTTTAGCCCAACCTTTCATCCCTTTAAAGCATTGCTATCTCTCGTGCAAATCAGTTACTTTTGCGTCCTATTTTAAAGGACTGAGCCCGAATGAAGCATATACGCAATTTTTGCATCATAGCCCATATTGACCACGGAAAGAGTACCCTGGCCGACAGACTATTGCAGGTAACTAATACCATCAGCGAGCGGCAAATGATGGACCAGGTGCTCGACGATATGGACCTGGAAAGGGAAAAGGGCATCACCATTAAGAGCCACGCCATCCAGATCGATTATAAACATACCGACGGGCAGAATTATGTGCTGAACCTGATCGATACGCCCGGTCACGTTGATTTCAGTTACGAAGTAAGCCGTGCTTTGGCTGCCTGCGAAGGCGCCTTGTTGCTGGTAGATGCCACCCAGGGCATACAGGCTCAGACCATTTCCAACCTTTACCTGGCCATCGACAATGATTTGGAGATCATACCCGTGATCAACAAGATCGATATGGACGGGGCCATGATTGATGAGGTAAAGGACCAGATTGTAGAACTGATCGGCTGCAAGCCGGACGATATTCTGCTGGCCAGTGCCCGCGCGGGTATTGGGGTAGATGAGATTCTGAAAGCTATTGTTGAACGCATACCACCGCCCGAAGGCGATCCCGACAAGCCGCTACAAGCCCTGATCTTCGACAGCGTGTTCAATTCTTTTCGCGGCATCATTGTGTATTACCGCATCATGAATGGCGTAATACGCACGGGAGACAAGGTAAAATTTGTAGCCACAGATGTTGAATATGAGGCAGATGAAGTAGGTGTATTGAAATTAAATTTGCAACCACGTCCCGAGCTGAGGGCGGGCGATGTGGGCTATATCATTACGGGAATTAAAAACGCCAAAGAGGTGAAAGTGGGCGATACCATCACCCTGGCCAGCAACCCCAACCCAGAGCAAATTCAGGGTTTTGAGGAAGTGAAGCCGATGGTATTTGCCGGCATCTTCCCTGTGGTGACGGACGATTTTGAAGAGCTGCGCGATTGCATGGACAAACTGCAACTGAACGATGCTTCGCTCACCTTTGAGCTGGAGACATCGCAGGCTTTGGGTTTTGGCTTTCGCTGCGGCTTCCTGGGTATGCTGCACATGGAAATTATCCAGGAAAGGCTGGAGCGCGAGTTCAACCAGACCGTGATTACTACGGTGCCCAACGTAAGCTTTATAGCTTATACCACCCGCGGCGAAAAAGTGGTGGTAAACAATCCCACCGAAATGCCCGATCCCACGCATCTCGACCGCATCGAGGAGCCGTATATCCGCGCCCAGATCATTACCAAGCCGGAGTATATCGGCAATATTATGACGCTGTGCCTGGGCAAGCGCGGTATTTTGATCAACCAGCACTACCTGACCCAGACCCGCGTGGAGTTGATTTTCGAGATGCCGCTGACAGAAATAGTATTCGACTTCTACGATAAACTCAAGAGCCAGACCCGCGGTTATGCCTCATTCGATTATCATCCCATCGGCTACCGCGAAAGCGATATTGTGAAAATGGATATCCTGCTGAATGGTGATAAGGTGGATGCACTGAGTGCCCTTATCCATCGCAGCCGCGCGCAGGATTTTGGCCGCAAGCTTTGCGAAAAACTGAAAGAGCTGCTGCCACTCCAGCAATTCCAGATCGCTATACAGGCGGCTATCGGCGCCAAGATCATTGCCCGCGAAACCATCAGCGCCCTGCGCAAGGACGTGACCGCAAAATGTTATGGTGGCGACATCAGCCGTAAGCGCAAATTGCTCGAAAAGCAGAAGGAAGGTAAGAAACGTATGCGGCAAATCGGCAACGTGGAGGTTCCCCAGGAAGCATTTCTCGCTGTGTTGAAGCTGAACGATTAAATACCGATTCGAGATATCAGGGTTTTCAAACGCTGCTATCCGCGCAGCGAAAGTGCCGTAGTGATTATGGTGAAGGAATAAAGCGTCTTAATTTTCGCCTTTCTTTTTCTTCTGTTTTGCCTTTTTCTCTTTCTCCTCTTTTTCGCGCTCAGCCCTCTCCATGTTTCTGCGCGAAGCTTCCTCAAGCACCTGCTCGTTTACGTTGCCCGAAGCGTCATAAATGGTGGCTTCAACTGGGAATTGACCATCTTTTAGCCTGAAATCAAAATCAATCCTGGGCAGGTGCACCCATTGGCCGTTCTGCCACTGAAATGCTTCAAATTCGCCCACGGGAATATAGGAGGCTTTCCTCTCGGGCTCGTCGCTCTCTGATTCGAGATGGTCGAAAACGATCAGGTCTCTCTCTTCGTCGTAGTTGAAGAACGTCTTGGCTTCTTTTTTATATTCTATATTGAAACGGAACTGATCGGGTCGTTTAATGGTGTCGTTTTTGAAATTGAAATACCTGCCGCCAAATACGGGTTTGCCTTGTTCATTAAAGGTCATTACCTCCATCCATTTCTTGTTGCTTTCAATGCTGTAGTCGTCAAAGCCCAGCAGCGTGTAATACTTCTTACCGTTATGTTCTTTGAGAATGATCTTGTAGTAAATGGCGCCCACCCAGTTGGTATCTTCTCCAATTACCTTCAGCGGATCTTTCATAAATGAAGAACGGTCATGAAGCGGTATCAACTTCAGCGAGCCGTCGGGCGTATTCATTTGAATGGCGCCGCGCTGAAAGTACACGTACTCGTCTTTTTTCAACTGCCAGGTGAAAATGCGGAAGGTGCTGTCGGGGGAATAAAGTCTTGATATATTTACCGAATCAAATGGGAAGTAGAAAGAATTTTTCACTTTCAAAGCCCTCACGAGCGTGCGGACGAAATGACTGTCGGAGCGAAAACGGTCGGCCGCTTCTTCGGCAAATACCATTTGGGTTGACCAATGCTTCAATGAATCCTCTTTTTGTTCCAGCACCTCCAGGTCAGCTTCGCTGATGCGCTGCGCACGCAGGGAGACGGCAGGCAAGAGCATGACGGCCAGTATGATAATAACGAGGTATGAGACAAAACGATTATTCATAAAATTAGATTGCTCAACGAAGTGGCAAAATTACCCTTTGTTACCGAACAGGAACGTCAAAGGCCTGATAAAATTTTATGCCTCTCGCAAAGCTTTTGCAAAATCGGGCAGACTATCAAAGGCAAGGTCAATGGCAGGATGGGGAAGCGCGATATGCGGCTGGGTAGTCTTTACAAAAACGGTATGAATCCCCGCATTACGCCCAAATTCCATATCACTGATATTATTACCCACTATCAGCGAATGCCCGGGAGTTATTTCAGGAAATTTCGCTTTTGCCTGGTAAAACATACCAGGATTGGGTTTGCGGTTGGGGTCCTCGTTGTTATTGGCTGTGCAGTAAAAAATAGCATCGATACGGCCACCAGCTTTTTCTATCTGTTCCTGCATGCGATGGTGGATATCGATCAATGTTTCTTCGGTCATCAGGCCGCGGCCCACACCGCGCTGGTTGGTCACGACAACGATACGCGAGAAAATTGAGGACAAAAATTTCAACGCGTCTAATACCCCGTCGTAAAACCTGAACTCGTCGAAACTGAAAATATAGCTCTTGTCTTTGTCGTGGTTGATCACGCCATCACGATCGAGAAATAAGGTCCAGTCTTTGTTGATTTGTTTTAAATTGAGCATGGTTTGACAGTAAGGTGGCGCGCTGGCTGTTTAAGAGAAATACTGTTCTTCCACCAGTTCGCAAATGATATGGCCCAGCATGATATGACTTTCCTGAATGCGCGGCGTATTTTTCGAAGGCACATTCACGAGGTAATCGCTCAGCGCCTTCATGGCTCCGCCGGTTTCGCCGGTGAAACCAACAGTAACGATCTTTTTCTCGCGCGCCACTTCAAAAGCCTTCACAATATTCGGTGAGTTGCCCGAAGTAGAGAGCCCTACCAGGAAATCGCCGGCATTACCAATGCCTTTGATCATGCGGCTATAAATCTCATCATAGCTATAGTCGTTGGCCACCGCCGTGAGGTAAGAAGTATTTACATGCAGCGCTTCCGCGGGCAGAGCCTCACGGTCTTTATAAAAACGGCCGGTAAATTCAGCGGCCAGGTGTTGTGCATCGGCAGCAGAACCGCCATTGCCACAGAAATAAATGCGATTGCCTTTTCTCAGGGCCTTTACCATTTCCGCGGCAATCTTTTCCACCGTCTGCAATAACTGCTCGTTGGCGAGCACGCTGTTTTTTACGGATATTGATTCAGCAACTATCTTTTTTATTTTATCCTGTGTCATATTATTTATTGCTCTTTCCTGAGCTGCGCGGCCAGGTCGGTGATGATTTTCACCAGCGTGTGCCAGCTCAGCCTTTGTTTTTCGCTGCGAAGATGAGGAATAAAATAATTTTCACCCAATTCAAAATATTCTTCTATAGCCGCTGCAACACTCTCTGCGTTTGGCTCCGCCACCAGTCCCGCCTTTTTGTGCGGCACCAGTTCAGGCAGTCCGCCCACATTTGTAACGATCGAAGGTTTATCAAAATGATAGGCGAGGGGAGTAACGCCGCTCTGCGTAGCATTGCGATAGGGTTGCACCACACCATCGGCCGCGCACATATAATATCGCACTTCTGAATCGGGTATGAAATCGGTTCGCAAAATCAAATAATCGCGAATCCCCCATTCATCAATCATACGTTCATACTCCCTGGGGTCTTCATAAAATTCACCGGCAATCATGATTTTCAAATGGCCCAGCAGCGGTGAGTTTTTTTCCTTCAGCAGCCGGATCGCATTCAGCAAAATGTCGAGCCCTTTGTATTTTCTTATGAAACCGAAGAAGAGCAGAATTTTTGTGTCTTTATCGAGTCTGAGTTTTTCGCGCGCTTCCTGTTTTGACACGGGTTCCCCGAAATTATCATATAGTGGGTGCAGGGTCTGTACGGCGGGTTTATTGGGTTCCAGCGATCGCAGATCTTTCATCACTTTATCGCTCATAGTCACAAAAGCATCGCAGCTTTTCAGGAAATAACGCGAGAAGGCGAGGTCGCCGGGACGCTTTTCGTGCGGGAAAATATTGTCAGTTATGGCGATAATGCGTGTGTGTTTATTTTTCCGAACGCGCCGCAATATGGTGCCAAATGCCGGGCCCATAAACGGCAACCAGTAACGCACGATAAGAATATCGGGACGCATTCTTTTCAACTCTGTACCCGTCTGCCACCAGTTGAGCGGATGAATGGAATTGATCATTGAATAGATCTCCAGTCCCTGCGGTGGCGGGTCGGTTGAATATTGTGTCTTACCAGGAAAAAGCAGGGAAGGATACTGCAGGGAAAATGAAAAAATGCAGCATTCATTTCCCTCCTCGATAAATTGTTGGCAAAGCCGGTGATTGAAAGTGGCAATACCGCCACGGAAAGGATAGCCCGGCCCCACGATCACCACTTTTTGTGCAGATGGACTAGTCAATTCCCAACTTTTTTTCAATATAGTAAAAGTTGCGCGTGGGCGAACTGCGCGCGATCAGCTCACCCAGGTAACCTGCAGTAAACAACTGCGTACCCAGTATCATCGCCGCCAGTGAAATGTAAAAGGTGGGGCGGTTGGTCAATGCCGCTGCCGGGTTGATGATCTTCAGAATGACCAGGTATAGTATAAATGCCGCGCCGATAAAGAAAAACAGAGTACCCCATACACCAAAGAAGTGCATAGGTCTGCGGCCAAATTTTCCGATAAATACGATAGAGGTCAGGTCGAGGAGGCCATATATAAATCGTTCCCAGCCGAATTTCGTCTTGCCATATTTCCTGGGGCGGTGCTCCACCACTTTCTCACCGATTTTCCTGAAGCCAGCCCACTTGGCCATTACCGGGATATATCGGTGCATCTCACCATAAATTTCAATACTCTTCACCACCTTGTGGCGATAAGCCTTAAGACCGCAGTTAAAATCGTGCAGTTTTATTTTCGACACGCGTCGTGTGGCCCAGTTGTAGAGTTTACTGGGAATATTTTTCGTGAGCTTGTTATCGTAGCGTTTCTTTTTCCATCCGCTTACTATATCATAACCATCTTCGGTAATCATTTTGTATAGTGCGGGAATTTCATCGGGACTGTCCTGCAGATCGGCATCCATAGTGATCACCACATTTCCCTTTGCCGCTTTAAACCCTTCATTGAGCGCGGCCGATTTTCCGTAATTGCGCTGGAAACGGATGCCTTTGATATTGTTGTTGCCGGCCCTGAGATTTTCAATCACTTTCCATGAATCATCCTGGCTGCCATCATCCACGAGAATGATCTCATAAGAACGGCCCATTGCGCTGATCACGCGCTCAATCCATGCGCACAGCTCCGGCAGCGATTCTTCTTCATCGAATAATGGCACAACTATGGATATATCCATGCTATTCGTTATCAGGTTTTATCAATTTCGAACGGGGTTTTTGGATTTTTCTTTGCAGCAGCGGCACCTATCAATGCACCCAATGCCCCAAAGATTAATTGCCAGAAAATAACGCCCAGTATAATAAACGTGGTATAGTTTTTTTCAAAGCGGTCAATACTTTCGTTGATAGCCCGCTCATTGCCCGCTGCATTCGGACTACTCAGCGCCGCTTCGCGCGCCAAATCAATGGCGCGAGTCTTTATGTCTGGGAATATATACCCCTGCAGCACTGAAAATATGATCACTACTACCGCAGCTGCAGCGGCTGCCTTAAACCCGAAACCAAAAAGAGAGCCAAACCCTTCCCGGTAATCCACTTCTTTGGCGTGCATCAATACCGCGCTGATAATGCCCCCTAACAAAACTGCCCCTCCCAGGTACTGGCTCCAGGTTTGCATATAAAGTTCGGCAAAATAGATAACGAGGCTATACACTACGAGAATCAGTCCGACCATTAACCCCATTACGGTGGCGGAAGTTGGCTTCTTTTCCATACGCTTTTTTTAATCGTTTACAATTGCCTTTCCCCGGTTTACAATTCCCTTAACCTTACCATTTAATGTTTTGCCGAGAAAGGCTGAATTCCGGGATCTCGATTTGAAGAAAGATTCTTCAACGACTGTTTGTCCTCCTGGTTCAAAAACGGTTACACAGGCCTCCATATTTTTATTGATCGACGGCTGTTCAAGTCCGAAAATGCGGCGGGGGTTATTGCATAACAGGTCCACCCATTTTTCTTCGCTCAGCCCGGGCAGCACAGTCTTGAGCACGGCATAGCTGGTCTCGAGGCCGGTCATGCCATATTTGGCATTTTCAAATTCCAGCACCTTGCTGTCGTATTCATGAGGCAAATGATGTGTTGCTATGCAGTCGATGGTGCCGTCGGCCACTGCTTTTTTCAACGCCTCCCTTTCTGCCCGGGTGCGCAGGGGAGGATATACTTTCAGGTTAGTATCATAATTAACGAGGTCCTCGTCAATAAAGTAGAGGTGATAAGGCGTAACAGAACATGTTACCTGCAGCCCCGCATCCTTTGCCCTCCTGATATACTCCAGCGATTTAGGCGAGGTGACGCCGGTAAAATGCAGTTTCGACTCGGCATAGCGCGCCAGCTTAATATCGCGCGCCACCAGCAATTCCTCCGCCATCATAGGTTTGCCCGGCAATCCCAGCCGGGTGCTCACGATGCCTTCGTGCATCAGTCCGCCATATCCTACGCTCTTGTCGTCGGGTATCTGGATGATCACACCCTCGAAAGCCTTCACATATTGAAGGGCTTTCAGCAATATGCCGGCAGACTGCACGGGGTTGAGGCCGTCGCTGAAGGCTATGGCGCCCGAGGCACGCATATCGTACATCTCGGCCAGGTCTTTACCCTCAGTGCCTTTGCTCACGGCGCCTATGGGATGTACGCGCACGGGGAGCGTAGCTGATTTATGTCGTATATATTCTGCCTGCGATTTGGTATCGATAACCGGGCGGGTATTGGGAATCACAAACACGTCGGTGTAGCCACCGGCTGCCGCCGCCGCTGCGCCCGTCTCCAGCGTTTCCTTATACTCGTAGCCGGGGTCGGCAAAATTGGCAAACACATCAACCCAGCCGGGGGAACAGTGCAGGTTATTTCCTGAAATTACGAGGTCTGCTTTGACTTTTAAATCCGATTTAATATCTTTTATAACACCTTCGTCAATGAAAATATCCTGGATAGTTCCGTGAAGTGGGGATGATGGATCGACAATGTAGACCTGCTGAATTAGAACCTTCATGGATGAAAAGTTGGGCGAAGATAACACTTTAGGTTAAAATGAAGCGATTGCGCAAATTTTTGATTTACTTTGTAGTAGTCCTTAACCTTAAATCCGAATTGTTGTTTATTTGCGAGCGTTTAAGCCTATATCTTATTTAAGCCTGTTTTTGTACGCCGGTCTTGGCAGTAGTGCGCAGCAAGAATTTGCTATGCAGAACACCGCCACTTCTATACCCGTCGTTGAAAAAATTGATACCGCCACCGTAGACTCCATCAACCACCTCGCAGTCTCTTATATCCAGAAAGATCTCGATTCCATCCACTATTATGCCGAAATGGCCATGTCAATGGCCCGTCAACTGAACTATGAACACGGCATGGCAGAAGCCTATCTCGGCAGATGTGTGTACAATCGTATGAAGGGCAACACGCATCTCGCGCTGGATGAAGGACTGAGGGGACTGGAAATTTTTGAAAGATCGGGAGACCGGAAAGGAATTGCCTATGCCTGTATGCAGATTGCTCAGGTATATAAGGAATTTGCCAGTTCTGACCTGCTTGACGAATATCTCGGAAAAGGTATCGAATTTGCCAACCGGGCAACGCAGATTTATGAATCACTGAATGATTCTTCGGCCCTGGCTACCAGCCTGAATGTTGCAGGCATCATTTACCGCGACAGGGGAAAAATTGCCGGCCAGGAGTATTACTACGACAGCGCATTTAAATGTTATGAGCGGGGTATTGAGATCGTAAAACGGTGCTGCGCGCACCTGGATGAATATCCGCTGGCAAGACTATACAACAACATCAGCCAGATTTACACCATACCCAAAAGAGACTATACCACGGCTTTGCGCTACAGCCAGATGGCCGTGGAGATCAATAAGCGGTTGAATAACCTGAATAGTCTTACCCACAACTACATGAATATTGCCGATATCTACCGGCGTATGGGTAAACCGGCAGAAGGGTTGCCCTATGCTATTTTGGCGAAGGATATTTCCATGCAGTTGAATTCACCAACACGCATCGGAAATGCCTACGGCATGCTGTCTTCGGTGTATCGGTCAATGAAAAGGTACGACTCTGCCTTGCACTATTTTCAACTGGCCGACCATATTTCCGATTCGTTTGCCAATATCAGTAAATCGCAAATGATCGCTGAAATGCAAACACGATTTGAAACAGAAAAGAAAGAATCGGAGATTGAACGTCTCGGCGCAGTGAATGCCATTAAGAACAAACAGATACAATACCTGGTGGGCGGACTGGTGTTGTTTGGTTTGCTGGCTGCAGCAATGGTGTTGTTGTACAGGAGGGTAAATAAGCAGAAAGAACTGATCACGCGTCAAACCAAGCAACTGGAAGTGATGATGAAAGAACTGCATCACCGCGT
Organism: uncultured Chitinophagaceae bacterium; assembly: GCA_937958995.1. Lineage (GTDB taxonomy): Bacteria > Bacteroidota > Bacteroidia > Chitinophagales > Chitinophagaceae > CALCIN01. The sequence goes on along the minus strand of CALGAP010000005.1, from coordinate 54,681 downwards.
TAAGAACAACCTGCAGATCGTGAGCAGTCTGCTGAGCCTGCAAACCTACCGGCTGAAAGACGAGGAATCGATCGCTGCCATTCGGGAAAGCCAGCAACGCGTGCAGGCCATGAGCTTTATTCACCAGCGACTTTACAAGACTGATCAGCTGACTTCAGTAAATATTCGGGAATACATTACCGACCTCACCGAATCGCTGCTCGCCAGCTATGGTTACGACCGCGATGGTTTCGATCTGCAGATTGTGGTGGAAAATGAAATCATGGATGTGGATAAGGCATTGCCCATTGGCCTGATTGTAAACGAAATTGTGACCAACGCCTTTAAATACGCCTATCACGATGTAAAATATCCCTCATTGCATATAACCTGCACCGAAGATGGAAATGATATTAATCTTATTATAAAAGATAATGGCGCCGGCCTTGATGAAGCAAAATGGAAACAAAGCGGCGGCTCATTTGGTAAGCAACTGGTAACAACACTTTGCCGGCAGTTGCGCGCCAAACAAACCCTGGAAGTAAACAACGGCACTTGTTTTCAATTTGTGATTCCCAAAAATTTGCAGGCAGCATAATGACATCAGAAAAAATCAACATACTGATTGTAGAAGATGAATCAATCGTAGCAATGGACTTATCCGCCGGACTGATGCATAGCGGATACAATGTAGCCGGCATTGCCGACAATTACCAGGACGCCCTTAGCCTGTACGAACAAAACGATGTAGACATAGTGTTGATGGATGTGAACCTGATAGGTGAGAAAGATGGTATTGATACAGTGGTTGATCTTATGAAGATCAAGCAGCGCCCGGTAATTTACCTTACCGCCTTCACCGACGCCCGGACGGTGGAACGCGTAAAAAAGACCTACCCCGCGGCGTTTCTCATAAAGCCCTACAGCATCGCCAATGTACGCATTGCCATCGACCTGGCATTAAACAGCTTTGCCGCATTAAAAGAAGAGCCATCCGAATCTGGAAAAGTCATTCCCCTGCAATCGTCCGCCGACGACGCAGAAAAAGGCACAACGCCCGACAAAGAAACCATTCTTCAAATCCAGGACAGCATTTTCATAAAACAGAATTACCAATTCGTCAAAATTCGCCTCTCCGATATTCAATATGTAGAGTCAGACAACAACTACGTGCGTATCATCACCCATTCCAACCTCTTCGCGCTGCGGCTTTCATTAAACCAGCTGTTAGAAAAAATCATTTTCGCCTCACTCGTACGCATCCACCGCTCTTATGCCGTCAATCTTCACGCCATCAAATCATTTACCGAGCAGGATGTAATTGTGGGCGACAAAGAACTACCCATCGGCAAAAATTATAAGGAAAGTTTCCTTAAGCGCTTCAATTTTCATTAGCAAGCTGCACCAGCAACTCCCCGCCAAAAAGGGAGGGCCAGGTACCAGGCGGCCCATCGATCACTTGACCGTCCCTTAGCCGACACGCTACACCCGAAACCCCTAACTTTGTCTCATGCATCGCAGACAATTCCTTACCGTTACTGGCAAAGCCGGACTTGCGTGGTCCGCAGTACCGCTTATAAAAGGCATGAACAGAACAGCCAACTACCGGCTGGCACTTATCGGCTCAGGCTGGTGGGGCATGAATATATTGCGCTGTGCGCTGAGGCATGGCGGCTGCTCACTGACATCCATATGCGATGTGGACGAACGTCAGTCGGTCGCGGCTTTGGCTGAAGTTGCCAGGCTCACGTCGGATAAACCGAAGGTATATCGCGACTTCCGCGAGTTGTTGCACAAGGAAAAACCGGAAATCGTGATTGTTGCTACGCCCGACCACTGGCATCCGCTGATTACTATTGCCGCTATTGAGCAGGGCGCACATGTGTATGTGGAGAAACCCATTGGTCATACCATCAACGAGGGTAAGGCCATGGTGAGCGCGGCGCGCAAACACGACCGCATTGTGCAGGTAGGTACGCATCGTCGCGTGTCGCCGCACAACATATCGGGTATGGAATTTCTGAAATCGGGCAAGGCCGGAAAGATTGGTATGGTACGCGCATTTGTGCACTATGGTGGTGGGGCAGGACAAAAAACACCCGATGCTGAAGTGCCAAAAGGTCTTGACTGGGACTTCTGGTGCGGCCCGGCGCCTATAAGGCCATATAATCCTTCCATCCATCCCAGGGGCTTCCGCAATTACCTGGATTATGCCAACGGCATGTTGGGCGACTGGGGCATTCACTGGATGGACCAGGTGCTTTGGTGGACAGAAGAAAAATTTCCGCGTAAAATATTTTCCGTGGCGGGTCGCCATATAAAAGAAGACAGCACCGATGCGCCCGATACGCAGGTGGTGCTGTATGAATTTGAAAGTTTCACTGCCACCTGGGAGCATCGTCAATACGCCGCCAACGAAGCGGAAAAGACCAATATCGGCTGCTATTTCTATGGCACCGAAGGCACGTTTCATATGGGCTGGCTTGATGGCTGGACATTTTACCCCTCCAACAAGAACAAACCCATTATTCACGAAGATCCAAAGCTGGATAAGCCCGACGATCAAAACATTGCCGGGCTGTGGGCCGATTTCATGCATTCAATAGCCAACAAGTGGCGGCCGGTCTGCGATATCGAAATTGGTCACCGCAGCACCAACATGAGCCTGCTGGGCATGCTTAGCTGGAAGCTTGGCCGCAGCGTAGCCTGGGATGGTGAAAAGATCATCGGCGACGATGAGGCCAATGCATTATTGCAGCGTAAGTACAGGGGAGAGTGGGTGTACCCCACCGTGTAAATCATTCTGTTTTCACCAGTTTTACTGTTTCATTCCATCCCTGTCCGCTTACGCGCAGCGCGTAGATTCCTTTTGCCAAACCATTTGCTTCGGGTAAAGTGATTGTATTCAAGCCGCGGGATACCTTAATTGTCTTTTGCAACAACAATCTACCCGCCTGGTCAGCCATCTGCAGCATAATGGGCCCCTCATTTTGCACATCAACTCTCAATTGCAGGTTTTGGGCAAATGGATTGCGCAGGACGCCGACTTTGTTGGTGAAGTCACCAGCCTGGCATACTACCGTGCGGCTGTACGAGAAATTACCATCGATATCTACCAGTTTTAACCGGTAATAATTGTTACCCGCCACAGGATTAGTGTGTAAGAAATTATAGAGCGTCTTATTCGCTGCAGGCACCATGCCGATGGTGGTAAACGAAGTACCATCGTGACTGGTTTGTACTTCATAGTGTTTGAAATCGACTTCATCCGCCACCTGCCATTCCACCAAAACTCCATTCGCATTGGGCGAAGCAGTTATTCGCTGAATAGTGACCGGCAGTGCGCCACCCAACAGGCCGGTCACGAAAAAACCGCTGAAGCCTGTTACGGGGAAAGTCACTTCCCACCATTGGTTGGCATCATTCCACACAACGTTTTCGGCGCCGGGATTGATGAGCACTGCTGCAGGACCGGGGCCTGGCCAACCGGTATAGGTGCCGGGAGTGGTGCCCGTGCCATGGTATTGTGTAACGCACAGGTTGCTGCGGCCCTTCATATCGTCTGGTCCCGTTGGCAGATCGAATTCCGTTCCTGCCCTGGCAGCATTATAACTGTCAAACTCCGATTGCCGGAAATATAAAGTGATATTGGCCGTTTTGGTATGCGGATCGGTAGTAGGGGTAATGTTGTAATATCTTTTCACATATGGCTGTCCGTTGTATGCCGGTTGGTCGGAGGCAATATCAACCTTTACCTGCACAGTGCCGTTCACGGGGTTACCGCCTGCCGGCGTAATGGTAACATACCGCTCGCAGTCGGGTGAGTTCACGTTCGGGTTACGATCGCTGATAATCTGGACTACCGAAAGGGGCTCGTCCGTTAATTGCATGTCGTTTAACTCCAGTTTGAACTTTTTTGTTTGTGTGCTGCATCCACCAATGGCAGCTATTGCGTAATATTCACCGGCATCAGCTTCATTTACGTTGTAAACAGACAATGAGGGTATTTCACTGCCTTCAATGTACGAGCCAGTAGCTGTGGTGCCATCGACCAGTTGGGCATCGCCATGGTACCAGGCGTAATTGATATTTTCACCGGCAACGGCTACTGAAAAAGTTGCCCTGTTGCCCGGGCAAATGCTAACATCGCTGGGTTCAATTAGTATTTCGGGCCTCGGATACTTGGTTATGGTTATGAAAGGAAGGGGAATTTCGTTCAGAAGCATTTCGTCATAGTGTAGCTGAACTTGTACATCTCCCTCCATGCCATTCGAGGTATAGTTAAACACTGCCTTTCCATCCTCGCCAAGGTCGATATGCCTTTGATACAAACCTACGGGGGACTCATTAACCCGGAAAACAACCGGCTTTCCAATGAAAACTGAAAGGTTAGATGGGTCGACTGGTTCACCGTTTGAACCTCGGAAAAAGGCCGTAATGGTCGTTCCGTCTCCTGGGCGACTGGCACATACTTCGGTTTTCTCTGCCATCATATCTAATTGAAGCCATGGGCTCAAGATGAGCGTGCCGGTGGCGCCATCTTTATGGTCAAAAATATCAGCATAACTGCACCACGATTGTGGTCCGCGATTACATCCCCACCAGTTATAGGTAGCGTCCACGTTGCCATCGGCATGTCTCACACCCAGTTGCTTTGTTGTAAGATGGCGCGATCCATTTCTGTAAAAATGATTGTAATTAATATAAGCAGTTTTCCCTTTATCAACACTATAGGTGATAGCAATAGCACCTCCGACACCTGATTCACCCGAAGCCACATTATCGGAAAAATAGTTATTCCTGATAATTACGTCGGTCGTTTTGTCTCCCAAAGCCAATACATCAATGGCTATGGCACCACCCTCACGGTAGTTATTGGTAACAGCATTGTTATGGAAGTAAGAATGGGTGACGGTGAATGATCCTGACTCTGAACGGAGACTATAAAAGATTGCTCCGCCATCTCCAACAGGCGTTGCATTACCAATAAAAGAGCAATGGTCGATGATAATCTTGCCGCCACCACCGATCGAAAGCGCGCCGCCATTGGTACCGGCTAATGCACCTTGAATTGAGTTTTTTTCAAAAACACAATTGGTAATGGTGATTTCATTGGATGGTCCGCCACAAAGAATGGCACCACCACCATAGTAGTCGGAGGTAACCAGTCCATTTTGGAAGCGGATGCCATCGAAGCTCACTTTTACATCAGGAACAGTGGCGGTAGGATTGATTCTGAAAATCCTATCCCGGAAGGAGGTAGTCATATTGATAATGGTATTGTCGGCACCTTCACCCACAAAATGGATGGTGATGGGGTTGTCGCCAAAGCTTATCTGACCCATTGTCAGATCGTACGTGCCCGCCGCCAGGTGAATGGTATGCGGACCGGGGCCTGCTGCTTCTGCCGCAGCAACCGCACCACGCAACTGGTTAACAGCATTGCCGTCGGTAGTGACAGTCACATAAAAATCATTACCACAAACGTATAATACGTTTAGCAAAAAAATTATGATCGATAGGATTCGCAATCTCATATAGTCAGGTTTTGGCGTTGAATTATTTCTTCATCAGCTGTGAGGGGGTATCACCCCCTGGGTGGCAATACAAAAATTGAGTGTCGTATATGGCATCATGTTATTATGAGCTGCACCACCACCTTCGGTGGAAATTGCCGCATTGTTCAATGGCGCTTCATTTTGCTGCACAGATGCTGCATAGAAATTGGGGTCAGGGCGAATACCGGAGGGCCTGGCCCAGATATTATTCGCCGGCTCGCCGCTATTGCCCGTCTCGCTGGCATTGGCCGCGTGGGTATGATTGGGCATTTCGTTGATGGTGAGTGTAACCTGTTCGGCGCCGCCGGTGCTGCCCAATTTAATGGCCTCCATCTTCGGTGCCTCTCCATACATCAACGCGGCACGCGCCTTCAGGTTGGGCAATGCAAAATTGTTCAAGCCATTGCCGCCGTAAGTGGTGGTAACAACCGAAAACAAACTGCTGTATTTGGTGATTTCCACGGCCTGCCCGTCACAATGGAGCCAGGTGTTTGGTAACACATTTCCAGCCAATATCCTGATTTCACCTACCCATTCATCACTGATTTCAGATTTTGAATCCGGGCGCGGAACAATTCCTTCCACTGCAATGCAGATGTTCAGCGCGAGGTAGGGCGCCATATTATTGTGCGGCTTGTTATTTCCAACTGTAGCCAACGCCTGCGACGACATCGTCCCGGTTTCACGGGTACCATACGGCGTGTATTCGGCATTGGCCGCCCAGAAGTTATTGTTGGGGGAGAGATTGTCGGGCAGACTGCCGCTGGCCACAGCCTGGTGCGAATGCCGCGGAATTTCATTCAGTGTAAGTTGGTGCGCTTCTTCGCCACCCTTATCACCGGGCTTATAATTTCCGCCACGATGAATAGGCACGCGGCCCCGCAGATCGGGCAATGCAAAGGTTTGTACTCCATCGCCGCCATAGGTTTTGCCAAGAAGCGTGAACAAGGCGGGATAATCACTCACACGCAGCAATCGACCATCGCATGGCAACCATCCACCGGGTATTAGGTGGGATGAAAATATTCTCAGTTCTGATAAGTACGGTTGAACAGCCACATGAAAAAATTTATGGTTTTAAAAAATTATCCAGGCCATTTGCCTGTCAGTGCAATTACGAAATTGATAGCCTGGTAAGGAATGCGATTTTCATGGGCCGCGTCATTGCCCTCTGGCGTAATCGCCACTTGATTCATGGTAACGGTTCCGGCGCCGGTGAAATAGGGGTTACTACGTGAATAGCCCCAGAAATTGTTAAAAGGATTTTCCTGTCCACCGGTATTGCTGGCTCGCACAGCGTGGGTATGCGCGGGCAGTTCTTCCACGGTAAGTTGCACCTTCGCTTCGCCACCGCTTTTACCCAAAGGATAATCGTCGCTGATGCTGATAGGTACGCGGCCGCGCAGGTCGGGCAGCGCAAAAGTGTCGGTGCCATCACCGCCATAGCTGTTGTCAATGGCCTGGAACAGTTCTTCGTAATCGGCAATTTTCAACAGGCGTCCATCGCATGGCGCCCAGCCTTCGGGCGCATAGGAGCCGCCAAACATCCTGATTTCTCCTACATAGGGGTCGGCAAAGTCAAAAATGGGATCGGGCATAATAATCGGGTGTATGCGTGCGATTAATGTATGCTGCAAGTTTTCATTTTGCCAATCACACAACCAAAAAACCGATGGGGAAAAGCCGGGGACGAGAGGGGGACAAAAAGGGGACATGCCTTACTGACATGTATATGTGACAATATGGTAAGAAAATTCAGGCGGTGATGGCCTCTACCAACTCTTCCAGCGAACTTTCATCCGGCAGGTTGATTTTTTTTCGAAGTCTTTGTCTTGCTTTTTTTACGGCATCGTAGGTAACGCCCAGCATAAAGGCCATGTTTTTGGGCGGGAGCTGCAGTTTGGTGAGTGCCAGCAGGCGTATATCCGCGGGACTGAGGTCGGGTATTCTTTCTTTCAACCGAACAAAAAAGCCGGGGTAAACTTTTTCAAATAATTGCCTGAATTTTTTCCAGTCTTCTTCCGTAAGTATGGTGGCTTCCAGCAGACTGGCCAGGTTACCTTCGCGATCGTGACGATAGTCGTGCTGCTGCAGTTTGTCCCGCAGCTGTTCCAGCAATTCATTTTTTTCCTTTAATTGATGGGTATAATTTATCAATTCTCTTTGCGCAAAACTGAGTCGTTCTTCCGCCAGTTCTTTTTCCTTTCTGCGTTTCAGCAATTGGCGGTTGTAGAGCAAAAGTGCAATCAGGGCCAGTAATACCAAACCTATCAGCAGGCTATTGCGCAGCAACACCTGTTGTTTTCTCTGGTGCTCCAGTTGATTCACCACGTTCAGGTGTTTCTCAGCTTCCAGTCGCAGCAATGCCTGGTTAAATGCTTTTCTGTCGCGCATGGTGGCCACGCTATCCTGCCACGCCAGCAAAGAATCGGCATAGTAGCTGCTGGTCTTATAATCGCCTTTGGCCCTGGCCAGCTGATACAAATTTTGATACCAGCTTTTCAACATTAAAGGGTGGGGGTCGATGTAAACAAAAGGCCTGCTATGCTCAATATATTTTTGCGCCTGTTCCAGATCTCCTTTCTGCAAATAAATCTCGGCCAGGTTGAGGGCCGCGTTGACGGCGCTGCCTGTTTCCCCCGCCTTCATGCTTCCGTTAAAATCTGATTCCAGCAGGGGCAGGGCTTTTTCGTACTGTCCCTGCATGAACCAGGCATTGCCCAGGTTGCCCTGCACCAATGCCATATAGACTTCGTCGTTGAGATCTGCCGCATCCTGGTAAGCTTTTTCATACCAAACGATGGCCGAGTCGTAGTGTTGTAACTGCCGATAGGCCAGCGCCAGGTTATTGTACAGGGCAGGAGCGTACACAATTTTTTTCCACCAGGAAGGCAGGTCGGCCGTTTTACGAAAGTACCTGATGGCTTCGCGGTACTCACCAAAATGGTAGTAGCAACCAGCCAGCGCATTGGAGTAATGGTGCAGGTAATGATAATCCTGCTGGCTGATATATCGATTGAAGACGGCCTGTGCCTTTTGCATGTACTCAAATGCTTTCACATAGTAGCCGCCATGGTAATAAAAAAAGCCGGTGTAGTGCCAGCATTCAGCCTGCGTGAGCGGCCAGTTTTTGCTGGACGCCTCGCTGGCTGCCTGCAGCATGAAATTAGCGCGCTGTTCAGTGTCTTCCGAGTTCGATGCCTTGTAAACCTTTTGTAGCAGCCATGCCTGCCGGCGGAGGGGATGATTTTTTTCCTTTTCGAACTGTCGTTCAACGCGGGCCAGTTCAGTCAGTACGGGTTGAGAATCCTTTTCAGTGAGGCTGGTATGATACCAGGTAAGCAGGTCACACACCTGGTTTTCGCTTGGCTGCAGAGGCGGTGAACCGGTCTGAGCAAAAGCCTCTTTCCCGATGCAGGAGCATAGGAGAAGGTATAAAAATGTGGTGAGGGGCCTTTTCACACAAAGCATATCTGCATGCAAAATAGAGGTTTTGGCGGAATGTGGGCGCTCTTTGCCTGGCAAGAGGCAATGTTATGGAAATCTTTTCTTTATATACATTTTTTACCTTACATTTGCAGCCCATTTCGGGTAGTGGCGCAGCCCGGTAGCGCACTTGTATGGGGTGCAAGGGGTCGCTGGTTCGAATCCAGTCTACCCGACTAAAAGCCAGATCAAAACAAATCAATGCCTGTAAATTTTTATGGTTTACAGGCATTTTTGTTTTTGGAAATACCAGTTTCTATCAAAAAATATCAGATTTCATGTGAGTAATTCTGTGAGTAGAATGTGGCACGCGCTTTGACTCACGGATTTTGCAGTAATTCATTGAACCTCAAAACATAGGTTTCTTTTTTTGATGTGTTTTGATAGGATTCGAAATGGATTCGAAACTGCGGGGCAGGTATTGTGAAGAGAGATTTTTCAAATCATTTCAAAAGCTATCAAAACTGATTTGTATGAGGAGCAGACATTCTTTTTCTACAGATTTCATCATCAGGAAATGTAAAGGAGATAAATCGAAAGCGATCCTTTTTGCAAGGATTACCGTGGACGGTTGCTCGAAAGAAATTTCAATTAAAGAGAAAATCGATAGCGACGATTGGGACAATAAGCGCGAGATGGTTAAAGGCAAGAGCCAGGCTGCAAAAGCGATCAACAACGCCATCGATGACATACGGTTTCGGATTAAGGAAAAATACCGGATGCTGGAAGATGCCGGTGCCCACAAGGCCCAAGGCATTTATCAATTACATCTTTTTTGATGAGCAGTTTAAGATGGTGCAGGGTGGATTTAGTGCTGTAAGTAATACAGCAGGAATGCGTTCGGATCATATAACTGATTTGCAGAATCTAATTGCGCCCAGGAGCGGATATGTTTATATTTACTGTAGTAATGAAAGTCCTGTTGATGTGTTCTTTGATAATCTGCAGGTTGTGCATACTCAGGGGCAAATATTGGAGGAGACGCATTATTATCCGTGGGGATTGACCATGGCGGGGATAAGTTCAAAGGCACTGAAGCCGAACTACAGTGAAAATAAATATCTCTATAACGGCAAAGAACTTCAATCAAAAGAGTTCACTGATGGATCGGGGTTAGAGCTATATGAATTTGGAGCCAGGAACTACGATCCACAAATAGGCCGTTGGCATACTATAGATCCTCTTTCGGACAAAATGAGACGTTGGTCTCCGTACAATTATGCGTTTAATAATCCAATAAGGTTTATTGATCCGGATGGAATAGCCCCTCTGACGGATTATTATAATTTGAGAGGGCAAAAAGTGAAACATGTCGAGGATGGAAAAACGGATAAAGTGCTTGTTCTTACAAACAGCAAGAAGGAGGCCGAAGTAAATCAGGCAATTGATAATGGACATACCTTGTCTAATGTAACCAATGAAGCGGTTAATAAAATGGAGGATGCCTATAATAAGACAGAGACAAGTGAAAAGGAAAATTATTTTGTGGTAGGCAAAGAAGGTAAAATGTCGAAAACCGTTGAAAGCGAAGCAGCAGAAATAACCACTGAAAAAAATCAGAAGCAAAGAAAGACTTAGTAGACCAGGGAGATAAATTTTTATGGGATGCCCATTCTCACCCGCTAGAAAAACATGCAGATGGAAATATTGTAACCGTAGGCACACCACACCCTTCTGACTCTGATATGAAAGATACTCGCGGCAGCACTATTAATGTGATACTGGGGTATACACAAACTGTTACGCCACCTCCATCAAATACAATAGGAGGCAGCATTACAGTTGAAACTGTAAGAACTGTTGGCTTCCACAATTCAGCGGGAACAATCATAACAATTAAGTTCAATGATCCGAAAAATGCGGTTAAAAAGATTACTAAGAATTAATTTATGAAACTATCAGCCATTTTTTACTGCTTATTGTTATCTCTTGTAACAGGTTCTTGCAGTCTGTACATTGATACGGTAACAAAAGAGAAGAAAATACCGATCATGCAAGGAGATTTTACCTTTTATCCTGATAGCAACATTTTAATTTATAAGAGCAATGTTGGTTTGAGAAGGGACAATGAAATAAGTAATCCCAGGTCCTTTTATGTAAAGCTTCCGAAGAGGTTAAAATGGTACGAAATATCAAACTCGTCTTTTTTTGAATTTTATTATGATAAAGGGCAGGTTATAGCTATCAATATTGACCTTTCTTCTGCAATATCAAACCAGGACACTGCTTATGTGCCTAACCAATCAGAGTTGGATAAATTTATTATGGCCGATCCTTCTTCCAAGGGTAAGTATGATATTAAAGAAATTGAGTTGAAAGCAGACAGGAAGCAGTTAATAATAAAAAAAGATGCAGCTACAATTTTATTATACAATGTTATGCCTGATAACTACGACTTGTTTATAGATCAGGTAAATAGCTTTAAATTTTTATAGGCAACCTTTGTTAAGAAGGATAAGCTAAAGGCCGCGGCGATCACCGTATTGACTAAAGCACTAACTAAAACTACCTGATACGACTACCTGATGCCCAAAGAGTTATTGTAAGATTTAGAAGACTATTAATGAATTGTACGGTTGACCGTAATGGAGTAGTAAATAAAAAACCGATTTTTCAGTTTAAGTAGTAATGTTTCTCGTAAGTTTATGCGCAAATTGAAAGTAATCTTGTAATTTCCTAATAAACTGTATCCACATCCAGTTCCCTCCTCATCAATCCGACCACCCAATCGCACCTTGACCAGGTTTGTCTGAACTCTATGTCAGGTTAGATGGCAAATAGTAGCTGAACTGAGTTTTTCCGCTCGGGGTCAGACTGCTGATATCCTATCAGAAGCATTGTCATAAAAATAACGTCATGGAGTATGACAAAATAGTCGATATAAAGCGGCTAAACTTTATCGTGGACGTACTTAAAAGCAGGCTGCCCGCCGGCGCTGAGGTGATGGATGTGGGTTGCGGCAACGGCATTATTGCACGCAATCTCGGCGAAATAGGGTATAGGGTAAAGGCAATTGATATAAGCGAGAAAGCTATAGCACGGGCAAAAGAACTGAACAGGTTTCCAAATGTAAGCTTTGAAGTCACCAGCGCCGAACAGTTGGCCGCAGACGGGCAACTCTATCACGCTGTTATTTGCAGCGAGGTGCTGGAACATTTGAAAGAGCCCAGCCAATTATTGCAGGTGCTGCACAAAACACTTCACGATAAAGGGATATTGATAGTGACGGTGCCCAATGGCAAAGGTCCGCGGGAACTGTTTGTCACCAGGCCGGTAATTGCTTTACAGAAAAAAGACAATTGGCTATGGAAGCTGGTAGTAAAAATAAAACGCGGACTCGGGTTTAATGGTACTACCGCGCAGAGTGCTGCCGATGATCTCATGCACGTTCAATTTTTTACCAAATCATCTTTAACCCAACTGGCCGCTGCCAACCACTTCAGGATAGTAAAATTCTGCAAGACAAACTTCATAGAAGACGTTTTTCCTTTTTCTATTGTCACCAGGAAAATCAAAGCACTACAAAAGCTGGATTGTTATGTTGCCGAAAAACTTCCCTACCAGTTTACAGGTGGTTTTTTAACAATGTGGGAAAAAGCCATATAAAAAGTGTAAATCAGACATTTAAATTTTCCCTATCTTAGGGCAAACGATCAATGAGCAACTGAATGACGCCACTTACAAACAATCTTTGGAAGACGAGGTGAAGCAGTTGGAAGCCGCTGAAATATTAAAAACTGCTTATCAGCGAGAAAAAATTGCTTCTCTGGTTTGTCAGAAATGTTGCGAAAAACTACGAACTGTCCGGAAAAAAATAAGAGAATGTCCTGATATCCGCCCAGGTGGCATATTCGAACATAAAATCAAAACTAACATGAAAGCTTGCATCCGCTTCAAATCCTTTGCCTGTTTGTTGCTATTTGTACTGCTATCGCTTGTTGAAATACAGGCGCAACAATCCAACGTAAACCTCGACTGGCGTCCACACCTCAATACTGAAAATCTCACACCATTCAGCGCCCCACTCAATTCACCTGAGGTGTTGAATGACCGTACTGTGATTTTCCGGCTGAAAGCTCCCGAAGCAAAAAAAGTGGTGCTGCAGGGCGTTCATATCCTGGCAGCGCTGGGCAGAGGGCGCGAACCGGTGCCTATGGAGAAAGGACCTGATGGAATATGGACCGTAAAAGTGGGTCCCTTAAAACCGGACATGTATGTGTACCAGTTTAATGTAGACGGTATGACCATCACCGACCCGTCCAACACCATTGCGGCATTCACAGCCATGCCGCCCTACAGCCATGTGGTGGTGCATGGTGACGAGCCCGCTTATTACGATGCCAAGGATGTTCCTCACGGCACTATAACCCGTCATATCTACCATTCGAAAGTGACTAATGGTATGCGTGATCTTTATGTGTATACACCCCCGGGTTATGATCCCAGGAAAAAATATCCCACCTTGTACTTGCTGGGTGGGAGCGGAGAACTGCCTTCTAACTGGATGTATGACGGGCGCGCCAACCTGATTTTAGACAACTTGATTGCCGAGGGTAAAGCCCTTCCCATGGTGATGGTATTGCCGAACAACCAGGTGGTTCACCGCAACCACCCTCAGCATGCTGAACTCACATTTAAACTTTTTGAGAAAGAGCTGAGAGACCATGTCATCCCCCTGGTGGAGGCTAACTACAGCGTGCATAAGAATCCTAAGTACAGGGCATTGGCAGGTTTGTCCATGGGTGGCAGGCATACCATGTACTGCGGCTTCAACTCGCTGGATCTGTTTGGCAATTTTGGTGTGTTGAGCGCCGGTGATAATGACGCTGAAAAAACGCTGTCCAGTTTCTTAAACGATCCGAAAGTAAATGATAAAATAACCTATCTTTTTATAGGTCAGGGAGACCAGGAAGAACAGGGCTTTTTTAATGCCCGCGTGCAGGGCCTGCGCAAAGCGCTCGATAATCACAACATTAAATACGACTACTATGTTGGTGGCGGCATGGGTCACGACTGGACAACCTGGCGGCACTTGCTTTATTACAGGTTTTTACCCAACCTGTGGAGAAAATAAAAACTGCCTCCATACACAGAAGGATGACTTGCCCATCCTCCGAAATTAAAATCGCTTATGCCAGGAAATAAGCCTACCTTCAATGACCATGAAAATAAAAATCTACAATCTAAACCCTGATATTAATGATCGTGCGCTCGAGCGCTTATTTCTCCCGTATGGAGTGGTGAACTCTGCTGTGGTAAACCGGAATGCGCTCAACGGCCGCTCAAATGGCAATGGTGTGGTCGAAATGCCCCTGGACAACCAGGCGGAAAATGCCATTGCGTCGCTCGACCATACCATGGTGATGGGGAAGATGATTACGGTATCGAGGTACGAATCAGCCGATTAGCACTTGTAACCATTTTTTTTCACATAATCTTTTACATGGCAAGATCGCAAGAGACATTCTTTAAAAGAGAACGCGAAAAGAAGCGTATCAAGAAGCAACAGGATAAAAAACAAAAAATGAAAGAGCGGAAGCTCAATAAGGAGAAGGGCAAAAGCCTCGACGATATGATGGCATATCTTGATGAAAATGGCAACCTAACGGATAGGCCGACCAACTCACGATAAAATTTAACTGGGTGTTACCAATTAAAACCCTATCTTCGTTCTTTATTAGTTTGAGCTACGCATAAGTATCGTCATTAATTTGCTTTAGATCACTGCATTTATTTCCTTACTTCTTGCCTTCTCAGATATCATTTTTAAAAGTTTTTTTATGAACATTTATGTATCAAACCTGGCCTTCAATATCCAGGATGATGAGTTAAGAAATTTGTTTGAACCCTTTGGTGCTGTTTCATCGGCAAAAATTATCAACGACCGCGACACTGGCCGTTCGAGAGGATTTGGCTTCGTGGAAATGGAAGACGATAATGCCGCCCGTGAAGCAATTGCCCAACTGGACCAGTCAACACTCGACGGTCGCACCATGAACGTGGCTGAAGCAAAGCCCAAAGGCGAAAAATCATTCAATAAAAGCCCTTTCAAAAGCGATCAAGGCTTTTCAAGGCGCAAATGGTAATTCATCTGAAACAGGGTTCGTGCCAACACACGAACCCTTATCTCTTTTCCCAGGTTCCAACAGGTTTTTGTTCCACGTTTTACTGGTCAGGCTGTTGATCACTTATTAATTTTTCAGTTTTATGTTTCGCACAGTCATAACAGCAACCGGTGCTTATATTCCTACACACCTCCAGGTTAACGAAGATTTTTCACAACAAACTTTTTACAACGGCCAGCAACCCTTAACGGCCACGGCCACCGAAATTATTCGCAAGTTCAAAGCCATCACCGGTATTGAAGAAAGGCGTTATGCCACCAGCGACCTCACTGCCTCAGATATGGGCGCGCTGGCAGCCGAAGCGGCTTTGACAGAATGTAGCTTCGATCGTGAAGAAATCGACCAGATCATCGTCGCCCATAATTTTGGCGACGTGCAGGCTAACACTATCCAGTCAGTGGCCGTGCCTTCGCTGGCAAGTCTTATTAAGAATAAACTCGGCATCCACAATCCCAACTGCCTACCATACGATCTTTTGTTTGGTTGCCCGGGATGGCTGCAGGGCGTAATTCATGCCGATGCTTTTTTTAAAGCAGGTATTGCCAGGAAAGCATTGGTAATTGGTACCGAAACGCTTTCGCGCGTGATCGATAAATACGATCGCGACAGCATGATCTTCAGCGATGGTGCCGGCGCGGCTGTTTTAGAATATAAAGAAGTATCAGAAGACGGCCCCGGCATTTTGTCGGCCAGCGTACAATCGCACACTTCAGGGGAAGTGAATTATATCGGCATGGGCAGCTCAAACCGCCCCGGCAGCGATCCCGCCGTTAAGTATATCAAAATGAATGGCCGTAAAGTGTATGAGTACGCTATTTCGCATGTGCCCGCCGCAATGAAAGATTGCCTTGATAAAAGCGGCGCATCGATAGCGGATCTCAAAAAAATATTTATTCACCAGGCCAACGAGAAAATGGATGAAGCCATTGTGCAGCGGCTGTACCAGTTATATGGTTTAACCGCGGCGGAAGATGTGATGCCCATGTGTATTCAAACACTGGGCAACAGCTCCGTAGCTACTATACCTACTTTGTATGACCTGGTAAGAAAAAACCAGATGTCGTCGCACGAATTAAACCCTGGCGATATCATCTTATTCGCTTCGGTAGGAGCCGGTATGAATATCAATGCCGTGTGTTACAGGTATTAGACCGGTCTTTTAAATAATTTGAATTATGCCAGCAATCACCCGCTGGCATAATTTTTTTTGCCCTGCTGGTAAAATAACTCCACTAATATGAGTAAGCACAAAAAACACGATCAGCCAATTTCAAAACCCGATCCGGAAACATTGCACACGCCTGACCCACAGGAAGAAATGGAGGGGCCTGTATCGTCTCTTATGAACGATATAAGGGAGAATTTGGAGAAGAACGACACCGATGAAAAAGGGGAGACTGCCAGGGAAAAGGAAAAGAAAGAGGATAAGGAAGAAGAATAGCGCCCGGGCATCAGGTCCTGGCGCTGCTTAGTTTTTTCCGTCGGGCAATTTTGGTAGGACTGCCGAAAATATAAAATAGTTTTTCGCGCCAGGTCCTGGCCGTTTTTACATCGGCAATTATATCCTTGTATTCGTGAAAATTGAGGTACAGCGGGTCGAGCGTGGGCGGCACTTTGGTGGTAATCCCATACGTTGGCTTTTCCTGCTCAGGCACGTAAGTCTTGAATATCTTATCCCAGAATATAAAGATGGCACCGAAGTTTTTATCGATGTATTTTTCGTCGGATCCGTGATGCACGCGGTGGTTCGAAGGCGTCACGAAGATCAATTCAAAAATGCGCGGCAACCTGCCGATATATTCAGTGTGTTGCCAGAACTGGAACAGCACCGATATCTGGTTAACGATAAAGAATATCACCGGGTGAAATCCGCAGAATGCCACCGGTAGGATAAAGGCTAGTTTCAGGTGCTGAATCCAGCTTAATCTGAACGAAACAGTAAGATTGTAGTTCTCCGCCGAATGATGCACAACATGCGTTGCCCAGAAAAAACGATTATAGTGCGATACCACATGCGCCACATAACTGCAGAAATCGTATATCAGTAAACAAGGTATGATGGTCCACCAGTTCAGCTCCATGCGCCAGGGCACGAGGTTATATATAAATACAGCCCCGTAAATCAGTCCCACTTTAAACAGCAGGTTGATCGCTACATTGCCGAGACCTACAAATAAAGATCCCAGGCTTTCCTTGGCACTGTAATTTTTTTTGCCATGATGTTTAGAATACCACATCTCCAGTAAAGTGAAAAAGGCCATGAAGGGAATAGCATAAACCACTAAGTCGCCCGATTGCTTTTCTAAGTGAGTGATACGTTCGTACGGTATGGGTTCAGCCCCAAAGAGGTTACTCAAAAATTGAAACATCGGTAATGATACGAATAAGATTTGAAAAGCGCGGGGGTTTTAAGGCACTTTAATTAGAAATACTTGTTAATAAATCCGGGATTGTTCTGCAAATTGATTTTTTTCAATGGGCCGGGGAATGTTTGGCTGCTCCAACCCTCAATAGTTTTAATGTGACGGGAAGCCGTCAACAAATCGTCGCCAGCCGTTAGATAATTCGGGGGACAAAATCGCCGGAAAAATTTACCGGCAAATCATATCTTTCCGTCAGCAATTCTCTGATTGCCTCATCTGGCAGATAAAGCTTTTTTTACCCAAACCAAAACTCCACATGCGCAAAACTTTTCTTTTCCTGTTGTCGCTGGCGCTTTTTTATTTTTCAAATGGCCAGGATAACCAGGTGACCAGGGCCAATTATTTACAGGCTGCAAAATTTTCACCGGCACGTCTTGACAAAATGGTTTTCAGTACCAGTGTTGACCCGCACTGGCTTAAACGCAGCACGCGCTTCTGGTATTCTTACGTGGATAAGGAAAAGAATAAAAATGAGCGCAAGCTGGTTCCCGTAATCTGGTCGCCCGACAGCAAACATTTTGTGCTGATACGTATTGATGATCGCAAGGTGAAAGATCTGTGGGTAATCAACAGTATCGCAGAACCGCGTCCCACCCTGGAGACATACAAATACTGGATGCCCGGCGAAAAGGATGCACCTATTGATGAATTGTGGCTGTTTGATGTGGCTACCAAGACGCCGCGCAGACTTCCTCTGAGCCATTTTAAAGACCAGAGCGTAAATATTTTTCGCAAGCAACCCTTGCGCAAACAGCGCGATGACGATTTTACTCCGCTGACCTGGCTGGGTACTACGAAATATTTTTTCATTAGCCGCACCAGCCGCGACTTCAAGCGTGTGGATATTTGTAAAGTAGATGTGGCCACTGCCCAACTTACACCGGTAATAGAGGAGCGCCTGAACACGTATATTGAGTACCGGGTGCCGACTTTGGTAAACGATGGCAACGAAATTATTCACTGGAGCGAGCGCGATGGCTGGGCGCATTTTTATTTGTATGACGGGCAGGGAAAATTGAAAAATCAAATTACTTCCGGTCCCTGGCATTGTGAAAGCGTGGTGGGTGTAGATGAAAAGCGCCGCATATTATATTTCACTGCCAATGGCCGCGAAATGTTGCCGCGTGACGCGAAAAGTAATGCTCCTGCAGAAAAAGAAGATCCGTATTACATGCATTTGTACAGGGTGAACTTTGATGGAACCGGCCTTACACTATTAAATCCCGGCAATTTTGACCATGCTGTTAATATGGATGACGACGAACAATATTTCGTTGACAACTTCTCTCGCGTAAATACCGTTCCGGAATCGGTGTTGTACGACGCTAACGGTCGCCAGGTGATGAAACTCGAGACCGCCGACTTCAGCAACCTGTTTGCCGCAGGGTATAAATTTCCCGAGATATTCAAAGTAAAGGCCGACGACGGTATCACCGATTTGTATGGCGTAATGTACAAGCCTTATGACTTTGACCCCAACAAGAAATACCCGTTGATTGAGTATGTGTATCCTGGTCCGCAGACCGAATCGGTAAACAAATCCTGGGGCCGCAGCATGGACCGCATCGACAGGCTGGCGCAACTGGGCTTTGTGGTGATTACGGTGGGCAATCGCGGCGGTCATCCCGGTCGCAGCAAATGGTATCACAACTACGGCTATGGAGATTTGCGCGATTACGGACTGGCGGATAAGAAGACGGCTGCCGAGCAACTCGCGAATCGCTATTCATTTATCGATATCAACAGGGTAGGCATCCACGGTCACAGCGGCGGTGGCTTTATGAGTACTGCCGCCATTTTGGTATATCCCGATTTCTTTAAAGTGGCGGTAAGCAATGCAGGTAACCACGACAATTCGGTGTATAACCGCGCCTGGAGTGAAAAGCATCATGGCGTGAAAGAGGAGATCAACGAAAAAGGCGATACCAATTTTGTATATGCCATCGAGCGCAACCAGGATCTGGCGAAAAACCTGAAGGGAAGGCTGCTGCTGATTCATGGTGAGATAGACAACAACGTTTCTCCCGTAAATACGATGCGCGTGGTCAATGCCCTTATCAGGGCCAACAAGCGTTTTGATATGCTGATACTCCCCACGCAGCGTCATGGCTTTGGCGATATGAACGAATATTGGTTTTGGAAGACGGCGGATTATTTCAGCCGGTATTTATTAGGCGACATGACGGAGCGCCCCGTGGATATTGAGGAGATCAACAGGGACAAAGCGATGAATGAGGATAAGAAACGCGCTACGTGAAAAAGATCAATAACAAATTTAGGCTTGAGTGGAACTACCCTTACAAATAAGCTGGAGGGTAGTTCCCTTATAGCTCACACATTTTCACCTACCTCAAAGCATTCCCCAGCTTTAACACCAACAATTCCCCCGGCACTTCGCCCGGTTTCAGTTTCGACAGATCTATCAAAGCATCCGGGCCGCTGTTTCTAAAGTTCACCTTCGCCGTGCTTCCCATGATGCTGACCGTCGTCCCCGCCGGCAAATTCTTTCCGCGCAACCTGAACTCACTCATAAACCGGGGCAGTATACAGTACAGATCCTTTCCTTTTTTGGTAAAAAACGCTTCCACGTATGCTGTGTCCTTCCTGGGTTCTGTTAGTTTCGCTGCACTGTAGCCTGCCATAAAACTTTTACCTTTCTTCTCCGGCCTCGGGCCTGCAGTCCATTGATAAGGCTCGGGCAGGGCAGTGGTGCCGTAGATGGCTCCGCCGTTTACCTTCAGCCAGTCGCCCATTTCTTTGAGGCGCTCCTGCATAATGACAGGAATGCGGCCGTCGGCCGTGGGACCAATATCGAGCAACAAGTTACCGCCGCGGCTCACGATGTCAACCAGCATCAGGATCAGTTCGCGGCCGGACTTATAGTCTTCCAGTTTTTCGTTTCTGTTGTAGCCGTAAGAGTGACCAATACCCTGGCTTTCTTCCCAGATGCGGCTGGCATCCATGCCACCGCCATATTCCGAAGTGCTGTAGGTGGCGCCGGTATTTTTTTCGCGGGTATTGATGCCCCAGCGGTCATTTACAACCACTTCTTTGGCAACGGGCGATTCGTTGAACAGCCAGGCCAGCAATTCCTCGCTCTTCCAGGCAGTGTCGGGTAAGTCCCATTCTCCGTCGGAAAAGATCACCGAGGGCTTGTATTTAGTGACCAGGTCCTTGAATTGTGGCGTCATGTGTTCAGCGATGTAGCGCTTCTTATCATACAGCCAAAGCGGGTTGTACCATTCGTACAGTGAATAATAAAAACCCATTTTCAATCCCGCGGCGCGGACCGCGTTAGTGAGATCACCGAGCAAATCGCGGCGAGGCGTGCCGGAGACGGCATTCCATGGGCGACCCCAGGTTTTGTCGGCTTCTGCACTGGGCCAGAGACAATAACCTTCATGATGTTTGGAAGTAAGCACCACGTACCGGGCTCCTGAATTTTTGAACACCCCGGCCCACTGCTGCGGGTCGAAAAGTTCGGCCCTGAACATCGGCTCGAAATGTTCATAAGGAAAGTTCTCGCCGAAATTTTTGTTATGAAAATCCACAAACTCCTCGCGCTTATCCGTTCTGATGCGGCGCCAATACCATTCGGAATAACTATAGCCACTGTTTGGAATCACTGGCGCATAAGCAGGAACAGAATACAATCCCCAGTGAATGAAGATGCCGAATTTATCGTTGTGAAACCATTCGGGAATTTTTCGTGTGTTGAGAGACTCCCAGTTGGGTTGAAATGGCTGAGCCGTGCAGAATGAAAATGCAAACATGGCAAGCAGCAGGAAGGGTGTTTTTTTCATAGGAAATAAAAGTAAGACATTTTCAAATTTGTAAATGTCTTAATACTTCATTCCCATATCGAAGTCGTTTTCGGTGGTCGTGAACTTCAATTGCAAACACCGATATTCAATTACTCCACCCCATTCACCAGTTCCCATTGCCATCTTGCAATGGCGGGTGTAATATTTGGCGCATGCATAATGGCCAGCGCAAAACCCTGGCGCGTCATTCTCCACTCGGTATATAGGTCATGTTTGCGTTCGTCGAAAATATAGCGCGAGCGGAAATGGTTAGTGGGATCAATTTCATTTAGACGGCACACGCGGATGGCGGCAGTAATTGCCATGCCGATTTCTGAGGCGGTGAGCCCTGCCGCGGCAAGGTGACGCGTGCTGTAAGTGAGTTCGAGGCTGCGCAACAAATCTTCAAAATCGTCGGCCACACTGTGCAAGCCAAAGCCATAGCGAATGAGTTCTACAGTAGCCATATTACATCAGTTTTATTGTCAGTTAGCTTTTACCTGTTGCATGTTGCGTAATTTTTCAAACAGTTCTCTTTCTTCCCTGGTCAGCGTTTGCGGTATCAGCACGTTTATTTGCAGGTACAGGTCGCCATAACGGCCGGCTTGTCCATACACCGGCATACCCTTACCCTTCAGCCTGATGGTGCTGCCGTTTTGCGAACCCGCAGGTATCTTCACTTTCAGTTTGCCGTCGAAGGTTTCAATGAGGCTGTCGCCGCCCAAAACCGCTGTGTACAGGTCGATGGTTTGCGCCGTGTACAGGTCGTCGTTCTTTCTGATAAAAGCAGGGTGGGGACCAATGCGCAATCGAACGTATAAATCGCCGCGCTGGCCGCCGCTGCCGGGAGCACCCTTGCCTTTGATGCGCAACAGCTGGCCATCGTAAGCGCCGGGCTTGATGGTGATGCGTAGCTTTTCATGCTGCAATTGCACAATGCGGCTGGTGCCGTGGTATGCTTCTTCCAGGGAAAATTCTATTTCGGTTTCATAGTCATGACCCTTGTATTGCGTGCGCGTACGGCCCTTGCTCCGGCTGCGCGATCCAAAGAAAGTCTCGAAGAAATCAGAAAAAGCGCCACCGTTGCCGCCAAACAAATCACTCCAGTCGCCTTCGTAATAAAAGCCACCACCGGGCTGCGATTGGTGCTGCTGACCAAAGCGGCTCCAGTTTTCACCCAACTCATCATATTTCTTTCGCTTCTCCGGATCGCCCAGCACCTCATACGCTTCATTAATCTGCTTGAATTTTTCCTCTGCCTGCTTATTACCCGGATTCTTATCGGGATGGTATTGTACCGCCAACTTGCGGTAAGCTTTTTTTATTTCGTCCTGCGAAGCCTTTTTATCAACGCCCAATATCTTATAGTAATCTTTGTATTCCATATACATCCAAAAATGTTGGGGCTGCAATTTCTGTTCCCCATGCTACCCTATACAAAACCAACACAAGGCGGTTTCTGTTCACAAGCCGGCAGTACAGTTTTACCGGCAAGTTTATGGCGGTGAATTGGCAAAAACCGCGATCGCGGTCATCTGTCCACCTGATATTGATCGGAGGTAAACGGGAAATGAGGAACGGGCAAAAGCGATGGTGGAATTGTCTAAATGACACATCCTCAGCGCCAAAGAAATTATTTCAGGCCTTTTTCTTCAATAAAAAATCCACCAGGTTTTTTCCCTGCTTAGGAAAAAAATGGACCGCTTTGGGAATGAAAATTTTTCTTGAGTGTTTGCCCTTAGTTATGCAAACGAACTAGTAAATTACAAGACACTTGTCAACCTAAGAAAACTAACGTGGGGTATGAGATACGCGCTTTGGTTATTGCTGATTGTTGCTTTTGAGAATTGCCTGGCCCAGCATACTGTTACTTTATTTGTTGCAGACAGCGCGGAATTGCCTCTTGGCAATGCTACCATCCGCATCAATAAAATGGAGAGCATTGTTGATACCTCAGGAAAATTTTCCATCAAACTTCCTTCCGGCAAATATGATCTTATAGTAAGCTCAGTTGGTTATTACCTATTCAAAACAAATTTCAGACTTACCAGGGATACATTGCTGCAGGTGGTGCTCACTCCGCGCGAGAGCCTGCTTGGCAATGTGGTTGTCACTGCAAGCAGAAACGTATATCGCAACCAGATGAGCATACAGAATATCGGCATCAATCAGTTGCGAAAATTGCCGGTAGTATTGGGTGAAGTTGATCCTCTGAAATCAATCACACTTTTACCAGGTGTGAAGAATGGCGGTGAAGCCAGCGCAGGCATATATGTGCGCGGCGGCGGCCCCGATCAGAACCTGGTATTACTCGATGGCATACCGGTGTATAATCCCAATCACCTGCTGGGCTTCTTCAGCGTGTTCAACGGCGAAGCAATAAAAGATATTGAAGTAATAAAAGGCGGCATACCTGCAGTGTATGGCGGCAGACTTAGCAGTGTGATCTCAGTAACCTCACGCGACGGAAATAAGGATTCGATAAAAGGTAGTGGTGGTATTGGTCTTATCTCTTCACGCTTATCACTTGAAGGCCCGATCATCAAGGGACGTTCTTCATTCATCGTAAGTGCGCGGCGTACGTATATTGACCAGGTTGCAAAACTGGTCGCGAAAGATAAGATCGGCAAGAACGGATATTATTTTGGTGACATCAATGCCAAGGCAGATTTCATCATCAACAAAAACAACAAACTGGATTTTACTTTTTATACCGGTATCGATGATTTCAGTTTTGTAGACGATGATGATAATGATAACCGCGACCGGTATTTCAATGCCGTTTGGGGAAATACGCTCGCGGGTCTGAGCTGGAAGCAGCAGGTGAGTGAAAAAATTAAACACGAGTTGTCTGTACTCTGCAACAATTTCGATCTCGATACGAAGATCACTTACGGCACCAACGGCTTTCAATTCTCGTCCGGACTTACCGATTACCAGGCCAAGAACGAC
Organism: uncultured Chitinophagaceae bacterium; assembly: GCA_937958995.1. Classification (GTDB taxonomy): domain Bacteria; phylum Bacteroidota; class Bacteroidia; order Chitinophagales; family Chitinophagaceae; genus CALCIN01. Next base: position 30,355 of record CALGAP010000005.1, on the reverse strand, counting down.
TGGATATTTACACAAAACAATTACCTGAAATGGAAATGGGGCCTGCAATATACCTGGCACAATTTCAGGCCGGGCGCAGGCAGCAGCAACAGCGGTGTGCAGGAATTCAAGAACCAGGTAAAAGATCAGTTTGCGCACGAAGCGGCAGCTTATGTAAGCGGCGAAATTGATGTGTTGCCTAAACTGAATCTGATTGCCGGCTTACGCTATAGTTATTTCGCGCAGGTGGGCCCCACAGAATTTAAACAATACACTTTGGAAGGACGCGCCACCGGCGAGACAAATAGTTATAGGGCTGGCGAAAAGATTGCGGAATATCATTATCCTGAGCCACGCATCAGCCTGCTGTATGAATTGGAAAATCACAGCAGCATAAAGCTTTCTTACACCCGCACGGCACAATACCTGCACCTGGCAACAACCAGCGCCGCTACCTTTCCCGGCGACCTGTGGATTCCCAGCAGTCAATTGGTAAAGCCCGGTATTGCCGACCAGGTGGCAGCCGGCTATTTCAGAAATTTTGCCAATGGCATGTACGAGTTCAGCGTGGAAGCGTATTACAAAACACTTTCTAATCAACTTGAATTCAAACCCGGCGCACGATTGCTGCTCAACACCAACCTGGAAGGTGAAATGATATTCGGTAAAGGCAGAGCTTATGGTGTGGAATTGTTTGTGCAAAAGAAAAGGGGAGCGCTTACCGGCTGGATTGGTTACACGCTCAGTCGTACTGAAAGAACATTCCCTGAACTGAACAAGGGCAAACCATTTCCCTATCGCTACGACCGCACGCACGATCTGAGCGTGGTGGCCAACTATACCATCAGTCCGAAATGGTCGGCTTCCGGCGTGTTTGTGTACGGTACCGGTAATGCCATCACCATGCCCACCGGAAGGTTTATCTACCGAATCGGCTACGATGGGCATGAAGAAAAACCGGTATTCACCAATATCAGTCTGTACGATAAGATCAACGGTTACCGCATGCCGGCCTATCACAGGATGGACATTGCGTTTACCTACATACCAAAACCCAATAGCACCAAACGTTTCAAGAGCAGTTGGAACTTCAGCATTTACAATGTTTACAGCCGCGCCAATCCATATTTTATTTATATAAAAGTGGAAGAAGACGAACGTGAGGTTGAAGCAAAAAAAGTTTTTCTATTCCCAATAACGCCTGCAGTTACCTGGAACTTTAACTTTTAAGAAGATGAAGAGGAGATTTGCATATGTCGTGTTTTTGATGGCGGGAGTGGTGATCAGCGCCTGCGAGCGTGATTTTTATATCGAGCTCAATTGTGGTCCGCGCCCATTGATTGTGGAAGCTTATATCAACAACGAACTGCCTACGGCTAATTACGTGGTGCTTACGCATAGCCAGGATTACTATGACACTTCCTGGCAGGGATTGCCGGTGGTGGGTGCATTCGTTTCCATTACCGAAGGCACGCCCAATGCCGATGGTACTATTTCATGGGATGCTTCTACCACGAAGCGGCTAACAGAAACCAACGTGCCTACTATTCCCGGCGGACTTGCTCCCGGCATATATATCGACAGCATGGCGTTCAAGGATCCGTCGAAGGCATTGATAGGAAAACCGGGGAAATATTATTTCCTCGATATCGAAATAAAAGGAAGCCGGTACACCGCTATTACCGGTCTGCCCGAACCGGTGAAGCTCGACAGCGTTACCAGCGGCAATTATTTTATGGACAGCATTTACAAAAAAGCGCGGTTAACCATTCATTACAAAGACCCCGACACCATTGGTAATACCCTGCTTTTTTACTGGAGAAATAATTTCAACCACAGCAATAGCTTTGGCTGGGGCGCCTTTGGTAATAACCGCTTCTTACCCGGCACCGACGATCTTACCAATGGTGAGTATATGCGCCTGACACCCAATAATGGTTACATTATCGACGACACAGTGCATTACCATCTCATCAGCGTTCAGCGGGATGTATTTAAATTCTGGGATAGCTTCAACAAGGCCCGCGACAATGGCGGACCCTTCGCCACCCCCGTAACACTGGAGGGTAATATCAAGGGCGAAAATGTAGTGGGCTGCTTCAGCGGTTTTAGTATCAGCACCAGGACTATAAAAGTGAAATGATCAATGCAGATCTCTTGTGACCTCCGAGCCTGAACCACCGCGTAACAAATCGAGGTCGGCGCCCAGGTGCGCTTGCTGTACATGATCGATATAAAACTTCACATACCCACGGGTAGCCATAGGCGCCGGTGGCTGCCAGGCCGCTTTTCGTCGTGCTAATTCTTCATCGCTGACATCGAGGTGCAGGGTTCTTTTCTCCACATCCAGTTCAATCATATCACCGTCTTTCACCAATGCCAGCACGCCACCGATAGCCGATTCGGGAGATACGTGCAAGACAACGGTTCCTGCCGCGGTGCCACTCATTCTGCCATCGGAAATGCGAACCATATCGCGTACGCCTTTGCGCAATAGTTTTTCCGGTAAATCCACATTGCCTACCTCAGGCATACCGGGATAACCAACAGGACCTACATTCTTCAACACAATCACGCAACTTTCATCTATATCAAGATTGGGATCGTCAATGCGCTGGTGATAGTCTTCCATGGTTTCAAAAACTACTGCGCGGCCGCGGTGTTTCATCAGTTCTTTTGAAGCGGCTGATGGTTTTATGATAGCGCCATCTTTGCACAGGTTGCCTTTCAAAACCGCAATGCCTGCATTTTCCTGGAAGGGTTTATCAATCGATGCAATCACCTCGCGGTTATAGCAGGGAGCTTCGGCGTTATTCTCGCCAATGGTCTTCCCATTCACGGTAATGCAATCGGTATGCAGGAATTTTTTCAGTTCATTAATCACCACCGGAAGACCGCCCGCATAGTAGAAGTCTTCCATCAGGAACTGACCGGAAGGTTTCAGGTTGGCCAGCAAGGGTATCTTGCTTCCGATTTTGTCAAAATCTTCCAGGTCCAGCGGCACGCCCAGTCTTCCTGCAATGGCCAGCAGGTGAATGATGAGGTTGGTACTGCCGCCCACGCCGGCATTTACTACGATGGCGTTTTCGAAGGCCTGGCGGGTAAGTATTTTTGAAATCTTCAGGTCTTCCTTCACCATCTCCACGATTCTTCTGCCGGAGAGCTGGGCCAGCAGTTTTTTCCGGGCGTCAACGGCCGGAATAGCTGCGGCACCAGGAAGGGTAAGCCCTAAAGCTTCTACCATACAGGCCATGGTGCTGGCGGTGCCCATGGTCATGCAGTGGCCGGCGCTGCGCGCCACGCCTACTTCCACTTCGTGAATATCCTGCTCGGTATATTGTTCTACAGACTGTTTCTCTTTGATGAGCCAGTTGAAGGTGCCCGAGCCGATACACTGACCGCGGAAGCGGCCGTTCAGCATCGGTCCGCCAGGTACCACAATGGTAGGCAGGTCCACACTACAGGCCCCCATCACGGTGGAGGGCGTTGTCTTATCGCAGCCCGTTAGTAACACTACGCCGTCTATGGGATTGGCGCGAATGGTCTCTTCCACGTCCATTGCGGCCAGGTTGCGAAACAGCATAGTGGTGGGTCGCATCAGCGTCTCGCCCAGTGAGGTCACCGGGAATTCCAGCGGAAAGCCACCGGCCTCCGCGACGCCGCGCTTCACCAATTCGGCAAAATCGCGTAAATGACTGTTACAAGGCGTTAGTTCGCTCCATGTGTTGCATATACCAATAACGGGTTTTCCCTTGAAATAATCATCGGGGTATCCCTGGTTGCGCAGCCACGAGCGGTGAACAAAACCCATCTTATCGGACTTCCCAAACCAATCGTAGCTTCTTAGTTTCTGCTGGTTGCTCATTCAGGTTAAAAATTGTAAATACAAATAACAGAAATAAATTTCAGTTTCGGATAACCAATTAGTCAAGAATAGGGCGGGAACGTTTGCGAATTCAAAATTTTTGAAAATCTGACGTCCCGTTTTTATGCAACTACTATGCAACAACCACGCAACCCGATATTGAATGAATAAGCGAACCACCCTGTTTTCGCCACGGTTTCGCTGGCCACGGCCTCGCCTCCGGACTGGCAAAAGAGATGGGCAAACTGGCCACGGTAGGCCTGGCACCCGTCATATTCGGTCCTTTTATGAACATAACGGGCCCGGCGCTGGCCAGCTGGTGGCACAGGAGGATGGGGAATATAGAGAGGAGGAGTAGAATAAATAATTATTTCTCTACCAGGCTTTGAAACTCTTCCAGGTGCAATTCAATGCGCTGCCCTGACTTAGCCGATTCATAGATCGCAATCATGATCTCCACGTCGCGCAGACCCATTTCGCCGGGTACCCGGCTCTCCCGGCCTTCTCTAATGCAAAGCGCAAAATCGTCCATCTGGGCAGCCTGCTGGTTGATGGCATCAAACTGCATGGGCCCTTCAGAAGTCATGCCTTTCAGTGCTTCGTATTCGTAAGCGGGATTTATTTCAAACCAGCCATGTTCGGCCTCGGCGCGCAGCAGGCTTTCATCTTTGCTGTAGCTGGTCTCGCATTCGGCAAAAGCGCCGCTGGGAAACTCCATGGTCCAGCGTATGCCTTCTTCCACTTCATCGAATTTTTCGGGGTCTGTTTTGGGAAGAAAACTGGCGGTTACGGCAAGCGGCATTTCACCCAGCACATATTGCGCGCCCTGCACGCAGTACACGCCATTGTTCATGAGCGGGCCGCCGCCGGCGCGTTCACGATCGAGCCGCCACTGGTTGGCATCGCCTACCTTCATACTATTGCGGGCGATGATCTTTTTTACGGCGCCAAACACCTTGTTTTGTCCCAACCGCATCATCTCCTGGTTGAAAGGATCGAAGTGCAGGCGGTAGCCCATGGAAAGCTGCACCCCTTCTTCACGGCACACCTCAATCATGCGCTGGCAGTCTTCGATGGTGGTGGCCATAGGCTTTTCGCAGATAACGTGTTTGCCCGCCTTGGCCGCCCGAATCACATATTCTTCGTGCATGGTATTGGGCAGCACCACATATACGATATCGATCGATGAGTTGTCTCTTATTCTTCCAAATTGTTCATAGGTATAGCAGTTCTTTTCACTCAGTCCATACGTTTTTCTCCATTCCTCCATCTTATCGGGTTCATCACTGATGATGGCCGCGAGCTTGCAGTGTTTTGTCTCTTGTAAGGCAGGCGCCAGCTCCGCGCCGGCGTATTCACCCAAACCCAGCAGGGCGATGCCGAGCGGGCGGTTCTTATAGCGTTTATGTTGCGACATAGTTTCCGTTTGGAAGCACAGCTAAAAAAATTATGCCCCAACGGGTAGGTGCGGACAGGGTAATTACTTCTTCAGATTTGGATACTTGTTGTACACAAACCTGATCGCGCTGTCCATCTCGGTGTTCACTGCCGACAGCGCCAGCCGCGATTCTTTAATCAGCAATATGCTTGCATAAAACAACAGACCAGCCCCTACAATACCCAGTGCCACGGGTATCCATGTGTATCTTGCCTCGGAGATATCCAGTACGCCTATACTGATGCTGGTGGCTACAAAAATGCTGAGGGTAACATACAGCACGCTCATGGCCCGGGTAAGCAGGAGTGCCCGCCGCGTATTGGTATGCAGTTGATCAAACAAAACCTTTACCTCGTTTTCGATCGACGTTTCGGTGGCGTTTAGCTTTACCAGTTCCTTGATCCAGTCCAGCAATTTCCGGGTACGCTCTACCACGCGACTCAGTCGCTGCGAGGTGGTTAAAATCAACTGCCCGCTGGCCAGTATCAGCACCACTGGCGTAATCATGGCCGATAGTACGGAAACAGTTGGGGTAAGTGTATTCATGAATGTCAGGTATTAGCAGGGGCTGCCCTGCGTATTTTTTGTAAAATCAATCTTCAATCTTCTATTTCACGAGTTTTTGCCTGAACATCACGCTTTCACCCAGCAGTTCGATCATATAGATTCCTTTTGGCAAATGGTCAAGACCATCGAGATTGATGGTGTTAACACCGGCGCCACCGCGGGTTGAGTAAGTCTTCACGATGCGGCCCAACGGATCGATGAGGCGGATGCGGATGTTTTCTTCTTTGGTAAGTTGATAGGTGACGTTGATAAAGCCCTGGAACGGACTGGGCGATACCTTGGCTGTGATAGTGCCCAGGTTGTTGCGCAGCACGAGCGTGTTGCTGTAAGTGGCTCTGCCATCCAGATCAACCTGTTTGAGGCGGTAGAAGATGACTGAGGGCAATGGACCGTTGTCGGTGAAATAATAGGTATTGCTGATACCACCATTCCCTTTCACGGAACCTACTTTAGTGTAGGCCTGTCCGTTATCGCTGCGTTCTATATCAAAGTGGCTATTGTCTTTTTCGTCGGTGGTGGTCCAGGTCAGTTCGGCTTTACCGCCATTCAGCCTGCCTTTGAAAGAAGTGAGCGTTACCGGCAGTGCGCTGGCGTTTACATTACCCGAGAATTCAGAAGTGCTGCCCGGTCCGCTGGCGTTGAAATAGGCCAGCGCGGTGATGCGTGTGCCTGCACCAACAGTAGTGGGTAAAGAGGAAAGCGGTATGGAAAAGCTAAACCTGTTTTCAGTGCGCGTACCGCCTGCGCCGGTGCCTTCCATAGAACCTTCATAAACGCCGGTGGTCAGGTCATCATCGGCAATACCATCGAGAGTGGCATCGTCCTGGCCACGGAACAAATACACCTGGCCTTCGCCGAAGTTTTTGGTAAATCCGCCGGGCAAAGGATCTGGATTGGTACCTGCATCGGCAATATAAAATTCAACTACCGAGCCGGGGCGGGTAAAACCAGTTACGGTGAGGTTGCCACCCTGGATCTGCGTCGATACCAGCACAGGAGCGTTCAGCAAATCATTGGCGCCATCATCCAAATCGCCATCATCGTTAACGGTGACACCATCGTCATCAATGTCGATACCCAACTGTGCGTTGTTGTAGATGCTGTTGCGTGAAATTTTATTGGCTGTGGTGACGCCCGCCACCTGCTGTATAACGATACCCTTGGTATTGTTGGCAATCACATTTCCTTCCGCTTCATCACCGTTGCCGTCAAAGTTGGATCCTATGATATTGTTTGTAACGTCGGCGCCCACCAGCGCAGAACGCAACAAGATACCGGGACCATTATTCCCGAGTGCGTCTGAATTGGCATTGGTGCCGATGTAATTACCGGCAATGGTGTTGCTGCTGCTGTTGGCGTTGAAGCCAAAGAAATCTTCAGTGATGATCGCTATACCACCACTGCCGTTGCTTCCAATCACATTAACTTCCAGGTCATCTGATGTGCCGTCGCCATTGGTACCTATACGCACATCGGAGCTGTTTAGCACACTAATGCCAAACAACCCGTTGCCGGCAGGGTTATCATTTGCATCTACACCAATTCTGTTGCCGGCAATAATATTGTTCGGAGAAAGGCCCGCGTTGGTGATACCATTCTCACCATTTTGGCCGATCAGGTTGCCTTCGAGATCGTCGCTCACACCATCGCCATTGGTACCTATCACACAGTTGGCAGCGCCTACGGTCACCAGTATACCGTCGCGGGAATGACCAAAGTTTGCAGCAGCCTCACCATTCTTATCAAGTCCAATAATATTGCCTGCGATGATTGAGTTTTGTGTGCGCCAGAATACCACCCCAAAACCGGATGTTCCAAAACCATTGCTGGCAACAATCAGGTTGCCTTCATTGGCATCGTCTACGCCGTCGCCGTTGGTGCCGACGGTGATGTAGTTGTTTTCACCGCCCGGGTTGGCGCCCAGGGCAGAAATAATTCCGCCTTCGTTACCGAGACCGGCAGCGGTGCCGGTGGCATCGGTTCCTATGAAATTTCCCCAGATATGAATACCTGTGCGTCCGGGTCCTATCGAAATAGCGTAAGAGGGACAACTGTAAATAGCAAGACCTGCTATAGCTACATTATCTGAAATTATAGTAAGCACGTCTTCACCGGGAACCGCAGCTATTCCGGAACCGTCAATTTCTACCGCTATCACTCTCGATGCAATAGGCCCCGGGGTGGCTCCGTCCTGCGAATAGCCATTAATGAATAGGGGAGAAGTAATGGCCGGGAGGTTGGTTGCAAGGCTGATAACATAAGGACCGGCACCCGCACCCAGATCAAATTGAATAATACTTGAATCGGGATCAGCGTTGGCATCAAGGATTGCCTGCCGCAGAGAGCCGGCGCCTGCATCGGCCGTAGTGGTTACAGTAAAAACCGACTGAGCATGCAGCGACTGCATTCCGGCAAGCACAAAAAGAGACAGTAAGGTTGTTGAAAAGGCTTTGTAGAGATTTGTCATATGAAGGCAGATTTTAAGTTTAAGTCTTCTGGAAGGATAGTGTTGATGGACTTCCACGGGGTGCGGAAAATAGAGAAAGCGAATGTAGCTGGTTCCGGCAAATTTCCGGAAAATAACTTGCACGCAGCTACCAAATGATTATTACGTTATAATCAGTGTACCAGTTGGCTAAAAGCTGCTCCCAGGTAGTCCACTATATCCGAGGCCACCATTGCTTCCGGCGATATCATGCTGGCCGCCATGTCGCCTGCCAGCCCATGGATATGCGTGCCCGCTACAGCCGCCTCTCTCGGATCATAACCTTGTGCTATCAACGCGGTAAGGATTCCTGTCAGCACATCGCCTGTGCCGCCCGTTGCCATGCCCGCATTGCCGGTACTGTTGAAATAGCCTATGCCTTCTGGTGTGGCAATAAAACTGAAATGTCCTTTCAGAACGATGATGATTTTGTGAAAGGCCGCCTTTTCCAAGGCCAGCGCAAGCCGCTGAAAATCGTCGCCCGTTTTCCCGAACAGCCTTTCAAATTCTTTGGGATGCGGAGTAAGGATAGAATTGTTTGGAATCTTATTCAGCAGCCAGTTGTGTTTGGCCAATACATTCAGTCCGTCAGCATCTATCACCAACGGTCGGTGATAGTGCTGGAAAATATATTCCATCAATGCCGCATGCAGATCATGTTGTCCCAATCCCGGGCCGATGCCGATGGCCTGGTATTTTTCCGGGGAAGAAAATGCGGTGATATAACCCGTGCCTTCCTCCACCTTGCACATCGCCTCCGGCACGGCCGTCTGCATAATGCTGATGGCAGATGATGGTATGTGAACCGTTAGTTTACCAACGCCGCTTCGCAGGCATGCGCGCGCGCAAAGTATGGCAGCGCCCATCATACCGGTACTACCTGCAGCCAGCGCGGCATGACCAAAATCGCCTTTATGAGAAAATTTTTTCCTTGGTCTCAGAATCGATTGCACCATGGCTGCATCTATCCAACGCAGGTTGGAGGAGTTATTTTCCAGGAATCCCGGATGCAGACCAATGTCCAGCACGTGCACCTCGCCGAAGTATTCGGCATTTTCCGGTAAAAGCAAGGCCGGTTTATAACACTGAAAGGTGAGCGTGTGCGTGGCTTTCACAATGGTATTGCCCCGCGAACTGCGGTCAACAAATAAGCCGCTGGGTATATCAATGGCAATAACGGGCTGTCCCGATTCATTTATTTGTGCTACCAATCGGGCCGATAGTCCATCCAATGGCCGGTTCAGTCCCGAACCATATAATGCATCGATCAGTATATCGCCGGGTGGGGGAGGGTTGATGGCATTTTCCGCCGAGATAAATTTTATTTCTGCAGGCGTTTCATGTAGTCGCGCCAGGTTGGTTTGAAAATCTTCGGTGCCTTTATGACCAAATTCAATAATATTCACCGCCACCCGGTGACCGGCTTGCGATAACATGCGCGCAATAGCCAGTCCATCGCCGCCATTATTGCCTTTGGCACAGTAAACAGAAAAACTTTTGTTTTGAAAACCTTGTTGTGTAATCCAGTCAAAACAGGCTGTAGCCGCCCTTTCCATCAGGTCGATAGAGGCGATGGGCTCGTGTTGAATGGTGTATTCATCCCATGCCCTTATCTTTTCCGTTGCAAAAATTTGCATACGGAAAATTAATTACTTTTTTGCTGCGGCAAGACTGGCATTGAAGCTTTTCTTTTTGTTGGAAGAAACCGTGGCAATATGGCGCTTGCGAGTGGAGCGTTTGATAGTAAGATCGCCCTCATCTGCCTGGTCGCGCTTTTGCATGTAGTCGCCGAAGATGTCGGCCATTTCTTTTACATTATAAATTCTTTTGGCATCGTTATTACAAAGCGCAATGATGGTCACATCTTCATCAAGCAGGCGGTAGTAAGCGGTGCGGTTGCCATGCCACCAGCCATTGTGATAAATCAATTTCTTCCCATTCTTCAAACAATACATGCGCCATCCAAGACCATAGTTGTGTGTGCCGGGCTTTTCAAAGCTGTAAGGCATATAAGCCGCTTCGAGCGTTTGCGATTTAAACATAGTATCGCTGCGCAATGCCTGGTCCCATTTCAGCAGGTCGCGAACAGTGCTGTAAATATTCTTATCGCCGTACACCAGGTCCAGGTAATCGAATTTGTAGGGGCGCCCGTTGTAGTAGTAAGAGGGAAGCGCGCGCGCGCTATCGGCCAGCGTAAACACATAAGTGTCTTTCATGCCCAGCGGATCGAAGAAAGCGTGCTTCAGATACTGGGCATAGGTCATACCGCTTACCTTTTCGATGATGAGCGCGAGTAATGCGTAGTTCGTGTTGCTGTAACTGAACGCGCGGTCGGGTCTGCTGATGGGAATTTCTTTATGACGCGCGATGAGGAAATCGAGCACGTCCTGGTTAGTTACCAGTTTTCTTTTATCCCACCCCATGTTTTCCATGTAATGGTCATACTTCGGAATACCGCTGCGATGATTAAGTAATGTGCGGATGGTCACGCCTTCGCAGGGAAATTTATTGAGGTACTTACTAACAGAGTCATCAATATCCAAAAATCCCTGCTCATGCAATTTGAGGATGGCCATGCCGGTAAATGTCTTCGATATCGAAGCCAGGTGAAAAGGAGTGGAAGGAGTAATGGTATCGCTGTTCTTTGTATCGCGGGGATTCCAGTAGCCGTTGTATGTTTCGTAGATAATCTGCCCGTGCTTGGCCACCAGCACACTTCCGTTTAAGCGCGTGCGCCTGAACATGGAATCGAGACTGCTCTTTACCCTGGTGAGGTAGTAGGACAATTCCTGGGGAGGAATTTTTGAATGAGAGGCGGATAGCAGTTCCGGACCTGCCGAGGCGAGTTGGGTAGCGGTTTTTTTATTATTCTGGGTACAGCCTATGAATAATAACAAGAGTATGCCGAACAGTGTGCAACTGATAGCGTTTTTCACAAGGAGATTAATTTAATCGGTTAGTAATCCGCTAATTTACACAAGCTAGGGATAACTAACGCTCGTTTGATTCACTGGTTTCCATTCTTTGCAACGAACCCTTACAGAATACACCACACAGCCGCCATTTATTCACAATGTTGATAATCTGCGTAATCTGTGTAATCCATATAATCCGTGGTTTATCTTTGCAATCCTAAAATATAACGCAAAAGAAGGGCCATCATTATGAGTGATAAAAAAAATACCAGTTATCCCAAGGAAAAAGTTAATATTCTCTTTCTGGAAAATATAAGCGACACGGCGGTAAAGTTCTTTAAGGATAATGGTTATGCCTCGGTAAAGAAGCTGAATGGTGCGTTGAGTGAGGATCAGCTGATAGAAGCAGTAAAAGATGTTCATTTGTTGGGCATCAGGTCGAAAACCCAGATAACCAGCCGGGTACTGGAAGCTGCTAAGAAACTGCAGGCGATAGGTTGTTTTTGTATTGGTGTGAACCAGGTCGACCTGAAAGCTGCTACACAAAGGGGAGTAGTGGTATTTAATGCGCCGTACAGCAATACCCGCTCGGTGGCCGAACTGGTGATTGGTCTTTCTATCATGCTGATACGCCGCATTCCCGATAAAAACAAAGCTGCTCATGAAGGTATTTGGCTCAAGGAAGCAAAAGGCAGTTATGAACTGAGAGGAAAAACGCTCGGCATTATTGGTTATGGCAATATCGGATCACAGGTAAGCATACTGGCAGAAGCCATGGGCATGAAGGTGATCTTTTATGATATAGTAAAAAGACTTCCCCTTGGTAATGCCGTTGCCAAATCATCGATCAAAGACGTGGTGAGCCAGGCCGATATCGTTACCCTGCACGTACCTGATACTCCGGCCACCAAGAACATGATCAATAAAAACACACTGAAGCTTTTCAGGAAAGGAAGCATACTCATCAATTACGCTCGCGGCGAAGTGGTGGACCTTGATTCGCTGAGCAGGTACATACAGGATGGACATATTTCGGGCGCCGCCATAGATGTTTTCCCCTGGGAGCCCGAAAAAAATGGTGACCGCTTTACCACGCCACTGCAGGGTTTGCCTAATGTGATACTCACGCCCCATATCGGGGGCAGCACCGAAGAAGCGCAGCAGAATATCGGCGAAGATGTGAGCAGTAAGTTGTTCCAGTTCCTCGAAATGGGCATGACCATCGGTTCCCATACCGTGCCGCCTCTCAGTCTGCCGCCGCAGGAAGGCACCCATCGCATACTGCATATTCATAAAAATGTTCCCGGCGTACTTTCAGCTATTAATACGCAGCTTTCAAAAAATAATATAAATATCCTCGCCCAGTACCTGAAAACCAATGATGATATCGGTTATGTGGTGCTGGATGTAGACAGAAAATTGTCTAAAACCGCCTTCCAGTTACTGAAAGATGTGAAAGAAACCATCAAGGTGAGATTGCTCTATTGAGAATCAATGCCATGGCATCTGATTTGTAACCCATTTCCCCGCAGGGGCAGGAAAAGTCACGCATTTTTCACACAATTTGTCATTAATAGTGTTATAGAGTAGCGGATGGCCAAAACCCGGACACTTTTATTTGAAAGTTTCAAAAATTACTGAAAATTGTGTAATTTTGGCTTGTCCCGGAACAATTAAAACACAGATCATGAAAGTTATAATAGTAGGAGGTGGATTCGCGGGGTTAACGCTGGCGCGGAAACTGAACAACAAGCGGGGATTTGATATCACCCTACTCGACAGGTTCAACTATCACCAGTTTCAGCCACTGTTTTACCAGGTAGCAACTGCCGGTCTGGATGCCAGTAATATTTCATTTCCCTTAAGAAAAGTATTTCACAATACACGCAATGTACACGTACGGTTGGGCGAATTGCTGGAAGTCATTCCTTCCAGCAATATCATTCGCACCAGTATTGGCGAAATGGAATACGATGTGCTGGTGCTGGCCATGGGGGCCGACACGAATTTCTTTGGGAATACACAACTGCAGGAAAATGCTTTTCCCATGAAATCAACCGTGGAAGCACTGCAAATAAGACACCGCCTGATTCAAAACTTTGAAGACGCTTTGCTCGCGAAAACAGAAGAAGAGCGGCAGCGCCTGCTCAATATCGTGATCGTTGGCGGCGGACCTACCGGCGTGGAAATGAGTGGAGCCATAGCAGAACTGAAGCGATATGTGTTGCCGAAAGATTATCCCGAACTCGATTTCAACCAGATGAATATTTATCTCGTGGAAAGCCAGAACAGAACGCTGGCGGCTATGAGTGAAAAATCGTCGGAACATTCGCGGAAATATCTCGAAAAATTTGGCGTGAAGCTGCTTACCGGTGCTGTGGTGAAAGATTATGATGGCAAGACGGTTACGCTGCAAGACGGCCAGGCCATACCATCGGCGATGGTGATATGGGCGGCAGGAGTGAAAGGCAATGTGCCTGTTGGTATAGACAAAGAACTGGTGGTTCGTGGTAACCGCATCAAAGTCGATCGTCATAACCGCGCGTTAGGTTATTCGAATATTTATGCGGTAGGCGACCTGGCATGGATGGAAACGCCAAAATATCCGAATGGCCATCCCCAACTGGCAGCCACCGCCAACCAGCAAGGCGCGGTGTTGGCGAAGAACCTGATCAAAATTCAGAAAGGATCGAAACAACCTTTGGAAGAATTTGAATACGTGGACAAGGGAACCATGGCTACGGTTGGACGTAATAAAGCTGTGGTAGATCTATCCAAACCCAGACTTCATTTCGGCGGCTTCTTTGCCTGGATGATCTGGATGGGATTGCACCTGTATCTCTTGCTGGGTGTAAAGAACAGGCTGAATGTGTTTCTGAACTGGATATACAATTACATTACCTACGATCAGAGCCTGCGACTTTTGTTCAGGGAATTTTACAGGCCCAAGAAATCACCGGCAGCGGTACCAACAGATCGTCAATTGGCGGAAGCGGGTCACAAGTAAATTATAATTTCTTGAGGACCTTCCTGGCCCGTGCGCGGAAGCCTGCCGACTCGTGGTCCATTCTTTCCTCAATAATAAGCCTGAGTTCGGGTTTGATTTCGGGATAGATTTGAGAAAGTCTTTCCAGTACCGTCATGGAAAATGCTTTCCAGGCCACTTCAGCATTGGGGTCGGCCACCAGCCTAAAGCAAATGTCCATAATGCGACCATGATACCGCTTAGGTATTTCTACATGCTGCAGCAGGCGGGTGATATTTCGTTTTGCGGCCCCATGCGTCCCGGGTTTTTCCAGGTACTTCACAATATCTCCGAAGTAAGGTTTGATCAGTTCCGGGTGAGCTTTCACGCAATAACTCAGGGGCCAGGCCGATCTTTGCACTACGCGGGGTTCACCTTTCAGGAATAACTGCATCAGTTCGGCGAATCGCTTCGGATCATTTCCCACGTATTTTACGATGCGATCGGTTTGAGCTTTGGTATGTTCTTTCAGTATGGCTGCGTGCAGGTTCATGGTTTAATCTCCTGTCAGACTTTTGAGTTTTCTTTTCAGGGATTCGCGCCGGGCGGCTGAAATATTTTTTCTCAGGAAAAGCTTGATGCGTCCTTTAAGCGATTTCTTCAGTTTTTGCGTCTGATGTTCCTGGTATCTTTTGGCATAGTAGCACTCAAACCTGGAAGTATATTCATACCCGTCCTGATATACCAGGTCGCGATATTCCATGAACAATTGCTTGTACAGTGGCTGGTCCTGGTCTGTATAGCGGTTTTGTTGTTTGAAAAACAGGATACCCTCTTTCAGGTTCACACTGCTGTAGTGCATGAAGATAAGTGGAAAAGTCTTGTTGATCATCCACCGGCCGTTTTCGTTGGAGATCGTCCTTTCGTGCATGTTCCAGTATGCCACATTATATCCATAGTGCCGAAGCACCGTAGTCGAATCAAAGAATACAGGAACCAGATTCAGCCATTTCTGGTCTACAAATAATCCCCGTTTAAAATCGTAGAAGCCATAGTAACGCACCCGTTCTGCCCACCAGTCGAGCATTCGTAAAGTATTGTCACTTCTTTTCAATGAAAGAAAACCCGCATTAAAAGTGCCGGTGGCCAGGTACGCGATTTCATTGGGGTGTTTGCCGTCGAAAGGCTGCGGTTGCAGTATGTGGGGCGTCAGGATGATATCATATTGCTTGTGCACTTCATCCAATTCGTGCATGGGGCCATATGCAAAAAGGTCGGAATCGAGGTAAGTGACATATTCCGCATCGGGATATTTTTCAAGAAGATGTTTGTGAAATACCGGTTTCAGCGCACAGCTTAGTTCCACTATGGTATATCGCTGCGACATTTCCTCGAGATCAGGAGCACCCGCCTGGGTACACGGTATCACTTCAAAATCTTTGTAATAATCGTTCAACTCATCATTCCATTTATCTGCAAGCCCGATCACAAAATGGAAATCGTTGCCGCTTCTCTGCAATGATCTTCCCAGGGCGCGTCCCAATGATATATAGTTGTTGGTGCAAATGGTAAAGGCAATCTTCATATTCAGGGGCAATTTATTTAATGTTCGGTTTTGGTTTTGCGCAACTTGTTCAGCAGTGCAAACACATCTTTATAACATGCGATCATGTATTGGAGCACATTGAGCGGCTCGAGTTGAATATATTTTTTCATCACGGCGCTCATCACCACCAGGCTGACGATATTAAACACTAGGGAAGCATAGGCTGCGCCACGACCACCGAAATAGAGCAATCCAAAATAAGTCACCACCAGGCTCACCGTCATTAAAAATGTGGTGGTAAGAAAATTAATCCTCGGTTTACCCAAAGCATCCAATGTAGAGCCAAAATGGTAACCCAGCGGCCGCACCAGGTTGCCGATGATGGATATCTGCAGGATCAGCGCGGCATCGGTATAGTAATATTGTTTGCCTGCGATAACGAGCACTACAAAATTGGGAAATAGCACTATGAATAAGGTGACGGGCAACAGCACAGCCAGCACTGTGCCGAGGATTCGTTCAAAATAATATTTCACTTTACCCACGCCATCTGTCTCCAGCGTTTCTACGTTTTTGGGAAACAACACATCGGCTGTGGCCAGCGCCGGCACATCGAGCATATTGCTGATGCGGCCGGAGATGTTGTAGTACGCCACATATTTTTGACCTGTATGCGGCGACAGCAAAGAAGCAGTGATGAAATGATCAACCGTACGCGCGATATTGGCAAACATGTTGGTGCCGAAAATATATTTCCCGAAGTGAAACATCTTACTCATGATTCCAAAATCATGATGATAGCCTCGCAGGCGGTAGGGTGAGGTGGCGAAAAACAAAACGATGGTACCGGCAACCAGGCTGACTGTCTGCAGCCATACCAGGTGCAGCGGTGTAAACAGCCGGGGAAAGAAGAAAAACAAAATCACAATGCCGCCGAAGAAGATGCCTTGTCGCACCAGGTAGGCGATGAAAATCTTTTTAAACTGGTAATGCGCCTGCAATAATACCTCGTAATGGTTGAAAGGAATAAAGAGTATGACGATAAGGATGCTCCACCACAGCAGGGGCGTCAGATCGGGCGATTTAAGAAGCCTGGACAGGAATTGTGAAAAGAAAATGATCAGTATAATAATGACGATGGAGAAAAAAGTGTTCAAAGCCAGCGCGGATGATTGCACCTCCCTTTTTCTATCGGCATACTCCGTCATGCCCAGGAATTTGATGGTGGGATTGCGCAGCATGCCCTGTTTTACCGTTTCGAAAAGAGTAAGTATGGTAAGGTAGAGTGCCCATACTGCCATGCTGGACTCGTCTTCACCAAAGGCGCGCACAAGCAACATGTACGATACAGCGCCAAAAAAGAACAGCGAGAAACGTTGCAGCAAGGTATAGAACACGGAATTGAGCCAGAAAGATGATTTCAGCAGTTTCAAAACAGTTCTTTAATCGGTGAAATTACGGTATAACTTGATTTCCATTGCTTAACGTACAAAAATTTGAAATAGTGCGTTTTGAGGGTCTTTTAGGTAGAATTGGATGGCCGCATACCTTGACCGCGACCAGGTGTTGGAATGCTACGCCGTGTCGCCGGCTCTATTGAGTAGGCATCACAAATCCAAAGATGGTATAAATGTTCCATCGGTGGCGAGAATGGGAATACTAACTTTGAGGCCCTCAAAAGGGACCTTCATAAAAATGGTGTCGGGAGGGGGAATGGGAAGAAAAAAAGAACTTATAATTCTACAGAATGGCGAACGACAAATCAAATTTCTGGTGTGAGAAATCTCCTGGTAAGAATGCTATCGGCGGGAACTTCATCCGTTGGAAGTCTGCTCGTTGGATTTCTGCTATTGTTACTGCTCCTCGGAATTCTGCCCATTGGAGCTCTACCCCCGGTAGTTCTACGCCCTGGAATTCTGCCCATTGGAGCTCTTCTCCCGGTAGTTCTACGCCTCGGAATTCTGCCCATTGGAGCTCTACCCCCGGTAATTCTTCGCCCCGGAATTCTGCTCGTTGGATTTCTACCCTTTTGATTTCCCTGCTTGTCTTTTTGCTCACTTCCTGTGGAAATTCCAAACGCGGGATTGTGGTTTTCCAATCCGACTTTGGCGTTAAAGACGGAGCCGTCAGTGCCATGAAAGGCGTCGCCGCCTCCGTGGATCCCGACCTGAAACTCTACGACCTCACCCACGAAATTCCAGCATACAATATCTGGGAAGCCGCATACCGGCTTGAGCAGACTGCGGCGTACTGGCCAGCCGGAACAGTGTTCGTGTCGGTAGTAGACCCCGGCGTGGGTACCGAACGAAAGTCGGTAGTAATGCGTTCCAAAACCGGCCACTACTTCGTAACTCCCGACAATGGCACGCTAACTCTCGTTGCTGAATCACTTGGAATTGATGAAATAAGAGAGATCAATGAGTCTTTAAATAGAAGACAACAGACCGAAAGGTCTTATACTTTCCATGGCCGCGATGTGTATGCATTTACCGGAGCGCGACTTGCTGCCAGAATTATCAGTTTTGAAGAAGTCGGCGATCGCCTTCCGGATTCGGTGATGAAAATTCCCTACCAAAAACCCCGATCTGAGGGGGATTCTATTGTTGGCAGCATTTCGATATTAGATATCCAATATGGCAATGTCTGGACGAATATTAGTGACTCGATTTTCAAATTATTGCAGGTGACACCTTCAAAAAAAGTGGAGGTAGAAATACGTTGCAATGATTCCCTTGTTTTCAAACAAATTATTCCCTTCGTCAATACCTTCGGCGATGTACCGGAAGGAAAGCCGCTCGCATACATGAACAGCCTCATGAATTTTTCGTTGGCGGTTAACATGGGCAATTTTTCGGAAACCTTCAAGGTGCAAAGCGGTCCGGGTTGGACTGTGATAGTCAGGCGGGCCGATTAAACCTGCCTGCAAGGTTTCCGACCCAACTACTGTATCACCAGGTCATTTTCCGGGTCTACTTAAATCATAATAGTTCCGGAAAACCAAACGGCTCGCGGCCAAAACCTCCGAGTGAGCCTCTTTTAAATCGCGCAGCTCTTTCGATTCATTATCCTCCGCAAACTGCACCGCCTGTTACCACAACACAGAATCCATTTCCAACTCCGACGGCGCACGATGCCCATTTGCGCGGAGCAGGCTAGTAAACTTTTGTAGCAGCAGTTTTCTTTTTCGAAACCTGCGAACACTCAGTAAGATTGGCGATGCTGATCCCCATCCGCATAATCCCCTTAATTTTACAATGCATGTCTGTAGCAATACCAAACCTACAAATTCCCAGGCGCGCCGGGCTGCCATCAAAGGGTATCATAGTAATGGCCGGCGATATCGGAGGCACCAAAAGTAATCTTGCTTTCTATCGTGCCACCGACGATCATCTCGAACCACTGGAATCGAAACGATATGCCTCTGATGATTTCGAAACCTGCATCGATGTACTGAAGCAATTTATTGCGGATACCAGCTTTCCCCCGGTAGATCGCATTTGCCTGGGAGTAGCAGGACCCGTGCTGGACGGAAAGGTGGAACTTACCAATATCGGCTGGTCGCTCGATGTAAAAGAAATCAAAAGGGCGCTGAATTTAGAGAAAGTCGCGCTGATCAACGACCTTGAAGCCACTGCCTATGGCCTTGCCGGATTGGAAGCTGCTGATTTTATCACCATCCATACCGGCAATTTGAAAGGCAATGGCAATATGGCGATCATCGCACCGGGCACGGGTTTGGGTGAGGGCGGACTGTATTGGAGTGGTAAGCACCATTTTCCCTTTCCTACTGAAGGTGGTCACACCCGGTTTGCCGCGCATACCGACACCGATATCGCATTGCTGAAAGCTATGCAGGAAAAATACGGCGTGGTGAGCTATGAGAAGGTAGTGGCTGGTCCTGCGATATATGATATTTATAGCTTTTTGAAAAAACATAAACAGTACACAGAACCCGAATGGCTCACGCAGGCCATCGGCAACCAGGAAGATGCGCCGGCCGCGATCAGCAGTGCCGCCATTGAACAGAAAGACGCGTTATGTGTTGAAACGATGCAGCATTTTGTGCGGTACCTTGCGCATGAGTCTGCTAACCTGGTGTTGAAACTAAAAGCCACCGGCGGACTTTTCCTCGGAGGGGGCATACCACCCAAGATTGCGCCCTTGTTGCAGGATGGGAAGTTTTATGAACATTATCTCGATTGCGACCGTATGCAACACCTGCTGGAAACAGTGCCCATTCGCATCGTTAAAAATGATAACACTGCCATGATAGGCGCTGCCTATTATGCCGCATATGGAGATTGGTAATTTTAGAATATGGCAGAGGAGAAAAACAATAAGCCTGGGTCTGACCAGGAAAATCTGAAAGCTAAAGTCAATAAGGAAAACCTCAAGCAGGCGCTTATCATCTTTAGCTACGTAAAGCCCTACCGCTGGATATTTATCACCGGGCTCACCTTTATTGCCTTGTCCAGTGGTACCACCATGGCATTTCCCTACCTGTTGAAAGTGCTGATTGAAAATGCACAAACCATCCGCGCAGGTGGAATTGCTAATTCTCCGGGTACTATTGCTCTGTATATGCTGGCGGTGTTGACCGCGCAGATGGTGTTTTCTTTCATGCGCATATATCTTTTTACCTACGTTGGCGAATATGCGCTGGCAGATATGCGGCGGGATGTGTACAAGCGCATGATCACCATGCCCATGAATTTCTTTGCACAAAGAAGGGTAGGGGAGCTTTCGAGCCGTATCAGCAACGACCTTTCGCAAATACAGGATGCTGTCACCACCTTTCTTGCTGAAATACTGCGCGGCGTTTTGATACTTTCCATTGGCATCGGTCTTATCATCTATCTCTCCTGGAAGCTTACACTCGTAATGATGTCGGTGATTCCGCTGATCGCTATTATTGGTGTATTTTATGGAAAGCGCATTCGCCGCTTATCGAGAAAAGCGCATGATCAGCTGGCCGATTCCAATACGATTGTACAGGAGACTTTGCAGGGTATCAGCAATGTAAAAAGTTTTACCAACGAATGGTATGAAATTGACCGATATACCCGTGCCTTGCAGAACGTAGTAAAACTGGCCGTGAAGAATGGCCGCACGCGCGGGATATTTGTTTCGCTTTTACTCTTCAGCATATTTGGATCCATAGTGCTGGTAGTATGGTATGGCTCGCAAAACCTCGAGCTCGCCGATCTCACCGCCTTCGTGGTGTACACTGCTTTCGTGGGCGGCACGCTGGCAGGTTTTGCCGATCTCTATTCACAATTACAAAAAACACTCGGCGCCACCCAGCGCGTCAGGGAATTGCTGCGCGAGCAGGATGAAGGCGTATCAGTAATTGATGAACCGGTGGAATCTAAGAACAGGTTGCACGGACAGGTCATATTCGAGAACGTCGGTTTTCATTATGCTTCGCGCAAAGAAGTGCAGGTGCTGGAAAATGTATCCATTTCTGCACAACCCGGCGAACAGATCGCTATTGTGGGTCCAAGCGGAGCAGGCAAATCGACTATCGCCGCACTACTGCTACGCTTTTATGATCCGGTAAAGGGACGCATACTATTCGATGGTCGTCCTGCTTCAGATATACCGCTCACACAATTGCGAAAGCAAATGGCATTGGTACCGCAGGATGTGTTGCTCTTCGGCGGTACTATTCGCGAAAACATTGCCTATGGAAAGCCCGATGCCACGCAGCAGGAAATTGAAGAGGCCGCGCGCAAGGCACACGCGCATGACTTTATCACCAGTTTTCCCGAGGGATATGATACCGTGGTGGGAGAAAGAGGTGTAAAACTCTCCGGCGGTCAGCGACAGCGTATAGCCATCGCGCGCGCTATATTGAAAGACCCCGTCATCCTGGTGCTCGACGAAGCCACCAGTTCGCTCGATTCCGCATCCGAGTCGCTGGTGCAGGACGCGCTCGACAACCTGATGAAGAACAGAACTTCGTTCATCATTGCCCACAGACTTTCTACCATTCGTAATGCAGACAAGATTGTGGTGCTCGATAAAGGAGTGATAAAGGAATCAGGCACTCACCAGGAACTGATGAGCCTGCCCGATGGTTTGTACAGAAACCTCAACAAGCTTCAACTCGAATGCAGCCTCTCTGAATAAACAACCAGCAACCCCCAACCCGAAACTTCCTGCTTACTACCCCGGGCATGATGCTTGCATACCATTCATACAATTTTGCACAACACTATTCCCTTTCTGGCGTTTTTTCATGAAATTTGGTTAGTATTATAAATACCGCTATGAATAAATATACACCTGCCAGGAGAGTGCTGAAGTTAATCGTATGGGCGCTGTTGTTACAGCCCTTGGCCATTGTTGCCCAGAAAAGCAAGGTGGCGGAGAATGTTGACCTCGTATTTCATAATACGGCCAATATGCTCCAGCATATTCATTATGCACCCAAGACACTTGACGATAAATTTTCTAAAGAAATCTTCAATGCCTACCTGAAACAACTTGATCCCGGTAAGAGAATCTTCCTGCAACAGGATATAAAGGAGTTCAAAAAATTTGAATTGCAACTGGATGATGAACTGCGTGGCAAGGCAGTTCAGTTTTATAAAGTGGTAAATAACACTTACCGCCAGCGCCTGGATGAAACCGAGAAACTGGTGGAGGAAATGCTGAAAGAGCCCTTTTCGTTCAACCGCAACGAAACTTACGACAGCAATACGGAAAATTTACCCTGGGCGGGTTCTGCTGACGAACAAAAGAATCGCTGGAAGACCTACCTGAAATACCAGGTGCTGGTGCAATACGACGATTTGCTGGAACTGCAGGCAAAAGATTCCGCCAAATCGAACGAAAACCCCGAGAAAAAAGCGCGCGAAATTGTAGCGCGTATCGAGAAAAGGCATTTTGAAAACCTCCGCAAACTCACTACGGAAGAGGAAGCTTTCAATACCTATATCAACAGCGTGATCAATTTGTATGATCCGCATAGTAATTATTTTCTGCCGGTTGACCGCCGCGAGTTCCAGGAAAATATGAGTGGCGTGTACTATGGCATCGGCGCCCTGTTACAGGAACAACAAGGCAAAGTGAGTATTGGCGAACTGATGCTGGGCGGTCCCGCCGCGAAATCGGGCCAGGTGGAAAAAGGAGATGTGATTGTGCGCGTGGCACAGCAAGGTCAAAAGCCCGTGGAAGTGGCAGGTATGGGCATGCAGGATGTGATAAAACTGATTCGTGGCTCTAAAGGAACAACCGTTACCATCACCTTCCGCAAGCAAGACGGCTCATTGAAAGACGTTTCGATGGTGCGCGAAGCGCTGCAACTGGAAGATACATTTGTAAAAAGCGCGATCATTGAAGATAAAGAACGCATCGGTTATATTTCATTCCCGCGTTTTTATACCGATTTCGGCGACGATAACGGTAGAAGCGCTGCCAAGGATATGGCGCGGGAACTGGAAAGACTAAAGAGCGAAAATGTGAGCGCCGTTATTGTAGATATACGCAACAATGGCGGAGGTAGCCTCGGTGAAGTAATCAATATGGTTGGTCTCTTCATCAAAGGCGGACCCGTGGTGCAGGTGAAAAGTCCTTCGGGCAAACCTTATGTAGCCAGCACCAGCAGCAGCGAGACTGTGTATGACGGACCATTGATCGTATTGGTAAACGAAATGAGCGCTTCTGCTTCTGAAATTTTCGCTGCCGCAATCCAGGATTACAGGCGAGGCATCGTTGTGGGCAGCAGCTCTACTTACGGAAAAGGCTCGGTGCAGCGTTCATTTGGAATCGGCAATGGCAGGCAACTCATTTCGCAGTCGGCCGAACTTGGCACTATCAATATCACTTTACAGAAATACTATCGCATTACCGGCGAGGCTACCCAACTGAAAGGTATCGTTCCCGATATTTTGTTGCCCGGCATTTACGAACCGTACGATATTCTTGAAAAGAACAATCCTTCGGCACTGCCATTCGACAAAATCGATCCTGTGCCTTTTACCCCGGTGAATGATGCGAATGCTTTCGGCAGAATCATTATCCAGGCGCAAAATAAACTGATGCACGATACTACGCTGCAGGCATTGAAACAAAACCTGGCCTGGTTGAAAAACCGCCCCACAAAATATTCCCTCAATCTTGAAACATACCGCAAAGAACAGGCTGAATTGCAGAGAAGGGTACAGACCATTCGCCGCGAGTTGGCGAACCCCGACACACTGGTTGTAAAGAACACCAGCTTCATGGAAAAAGACCTGGAGAACCGCGAGCAGTTCAGACGCGACAGCAACAGGGCCTGGTTAAACAGCCTCAAGAAGGATCTTTATCTCGCCAAGGCTGTGGAAGTGATGGAAGACTACCTGGCGTTGAGAAAAGGCACTGTGAAGTCTTAAAGAAATGTTAAGAAACTTCCTGCATTGAGAATTTGATTTCGCGCAAAGGCTTTAAGCCGACAGGAATTGTGACTGTACGGTGACTATGTTTCTAGAATCGCGAGCTCCGCAAACGTTTTCACGATTAAATTGAAATTAAATCAGTTTCAAAGGCAATCCTTCGTCCTTTTTTGGCGTCTATAGGCCTGTCTAACTGCATAAGCTATACAACTGATGAAACGAGTTCTACTGGTATTAACAGGCATTATTATTTCAGCGTGCGCTTTTTCTCAACCGGGCGAAGGTGCCGACCGTAGGGGCGGCGGCCAACAAAAAGGCA
Source organism: uncultured Chitinophagaceae bacterium (assembly GCA_937958995.1). GTDB lineage: Bacteria > Bacteroidota > Bacteroidia > Chitinophagales > Chitinophagaceae > CALCIN01. Next base: position 5,898 of record CALGAP010000005.1, on the reverse strand, counting down.
GGCTATATGGAAAAATTGTGGACGCCAAGACCAACAAAGGCATTGAAGCCGCATCGGTACAACTTTTCAGAGCAGCCGATCATACACTTGCGGGCGGCATGCTGACCCAACCCAATGGCGATTTCAATATTCCCGACATTTCTACCACCGACACATTTACGCTCGAGATAACCGCGATTGGTTATGCATCGCAGGAGCTTACCATATTCTTCTCACCAGGCGCAAGCGCTGAAAGAGATTTGGGAAATATCAAACTGAATGCTGATGCAAGACTGCTCAACACCGTGACCGTGGTGGGACAGCGGCCGGCACTGCAGATGAGTATCGACAGAAAAAGTTTCGACGTAGGCAAAAGCATTGTGTCAACAGGCGGCACCGCCGTAGATGTGATGCGCAATATACCTTCCGTTGCAGTGGATGTAGACGGAAATGTGACGCTGCGCAATAGTCCGCCGCAGATTTTTGTAGATGGCCGTCCGACTATTCTTACGCTTGAACAAATTCCCGCCGATCATATCGAGCGCGTTGAACTTATTACCAATCCCTCTGCAAAATTTGACGCAGCCAGCGTGGGTGGCATCATCAACGTGGTGCTGAAAAAAGATAAGAAATTAGGTTTGAACGGACAGGTATCGGCAGGCGTTGGTTCGCCGGATATCCTGAATGGAAACGTGACATTGAATTTCCGCGAAGGAAAATTCAACCTCTTTACCAGTGCCAACTACAATCAGTCGGGCGGCAACAGGCGAGGGGAGACCTTCCGCATCAACAAGAGCAAAGGGATTGTAGAGGACTATTTCAACCAGGTTTCGGAAAACGAGCGTATGCGCCGTTTCGGTTCTGTTCGCTTCGGCATTGACTACTTTATCGACAACCGCAACACCATTACCCTCACCCAGAATTTCGTGAAGGGCCGCAATAAGAGCTGGGAAGACCAGCAGCAGGAATTTTTTGACGTCAACCGCGTACTTGATCATACCGGCGAACGCAGCAGCGAGAGCCGTTTTGGCAATGAACGCAGCAACACCAGGTTGATATATCACCGCAGTTTTGTGGAAAGTGGTAAGTCGCTCGATGCCGATATCAGTTTCAACAGGGGCAAGGGCGATGACGTTACGCGTATCTCCAATGCTTACTTCAACCCGGATGGAAGCATTTATGCGCCGACGAACCTGGTGCGAAACAGCGGTAATAACAAGAATAACCAGCTGACTATACAGATTGACTTTGTGGACCCGACAGAAAACGAGGGTAAAATTGAAACTGGTATTCGTTCATATATTAACGACTACACCAGCCAGTTCAACGCATTTGCCCAACACAACGGTGGCGAAACCAAACTCCCGCTCAGCAATAATTACAAATACCGTGAAATGGTGAATGCCGCTTATTTCACCTATACCGGCAACCTGGCGGGCGTAAAATACCAGGCCGGATTGCGTGCGGAATATTCGAAGTTTGATGGCACTATGGTAGACAGCAATTTTAAATTCGGTTACCAGTATCCCAATAAGATCGATAATATTTTCGATGCTTTGTTTCCAAGTTTGTTCTTAACTAAAGTGATTGCCGACGGGCAGGAGATACAGCTGAATTACAGCCGTCGTATTCGCCGTCCCGATTTCTGGAGCCTGAATCCATTTGTGGATATCAACGACCCTTTCAATATCCGCCAGGGCAACCCGAACCTGCGACCTGAGTTTACCAGCAATTTCGAATTCAACTACAATATCAATTACAATACGGGTAATTTCCTGGGCGTCGTCTATTACAATACCACGGCAGGAAAGATAACGCGTTACAGCGATACGCTTTCTGCTGATCAGTACCAGCAACTTAACAATGCCGCCATAGATCCGAGCGCTATTTTAAATACGTTCATCAATGCCGACAACCAAAATCGCTTCGGCGCTGAATTTACTTTGTCGCAAAAGATCACTGACAATTTTGAAATCACGCCCACTATCGACATGCAGTACACCACTGTGAACGTGAAAAATGATGAGCTTGACCTGAGCAACGAAGGGTTTAACTGGGAAGCCAAGCTGATCGCGAATTATCGTGTGAAGTCGCGTTCAGCTATATTCGATAAACTGAGTTTCCAAGTGACCGGCGAATATGAATCGCCCGAAGTAACTCCGCAGGGTAAGAACAAGGAGAACTACGTGGTGGATTTCGGTTTCAGGAAAGACCTGCTCAAGAACAAGGGCACACTTACTTTCAATATCAACGACGTGTTCAATATGCGCCGTTTTGGCAATATTTACGACACAGAAGATTTTTACCAGGACTCATACCGTCGCTGGAATGTGCGCAGTTTCCGCGTCACCTTCAGCTATCGTTTTGGCGATGCCAATTTCTCTTTATTCAGGCGCAATGGCAACAACGAGCGCCAGCGGGAGGAGAGACGCGAGGAGCCCAACGACAGGAACATGAATCAGTAAGCTGTGCTTATCTTTGGCGGCAAATTGCAGATATGAGTGTACAACATGGCCAGCCCGCTGAGAAGGAGCTGATCAATCGTTTGATAGCCTCGCGAAGAAGTGTTTTTCCCAAACAATTTGAACCCGGCGAAGTAATTCCGGATGAAATCATCTGGCAGGCCCTGGAAAATGCCAACTGGGCGCCCTCGCACAAACTGACCGAACCCTGGCGCTTCACGGTATTTACCGGCGAAGGTCTGAAAAAGCTGGCCGAGGAATCTGCTGCCATCTACAAGCAATATGCAGGCGAAAAATTCAGGCAAAACAAATACGAGCAACTGCTCACTACGCCGCTGCAATGTTCCCATGTAATTGCCATCGGCTGCAAGCGTCATAAAAACGATCTGCCTGAAATGGAAGAAATCGCTTCCGTGGCCTGCGCCGTTCAAAACATCTACCTCACTGTAGCCGCCTATGGCATCGGTGGCTACTGGAGCACGGGCGGCATCACCTTCATCCCCGAAGCCAAACCCTTGTTTGATCTCGGTCCCGACGACATCCTCATGGGATTTTTTTACCTCGGCTACATCCGCGTGCCCGCCGCGCCTGGCGTACGAAAAAGTATTCGGGATAAAGTGAAGTGGGTGGGGTGAAGGGTGACGAGCGTACAGGCACCTTGACAGGCGGCTCACCTATCACCTGGCCGTCCCTCGATATATCGGTTTCGCATTGGGAAAAATCTGTCTTTTTGCGGGAAAGAAGGTTGGCTCGGGTGTGTTTTATACACTTAAATACAACGCATTATCTTTTTGGCACAATACTCGACACCCGACATCCGACACCCAAACGAACCCCGAACCACTATGAAACTGCTGCATTCCAACGCGTGGAAAACTGACAGGTGGATACAAAGTATCATGAATGAGTATGAGGCCGGAATCATTATTACGGACCTGCAGTATAATGTGCTGAAGTGGAATGTGGCGGCGGAAAGGTTTTGTACGGACGCCGATGGATCGTTTACCGAAAGGGGGTTCATTGAACATCTGCGGCCGGCGGGTACCAGCTACCGGCCGATTTACCAGGAACTGGAAAGGCTGATAAAGAAAAAATCGCTCGACGAACATATTGTAGTCTCCGGGCCGGCAGGAAAGTTGGGGCTGCTTTCCTGCTACTTACACAAGGTGCCAGAAATGAAACCGCTCTCGGCGGTGGTAATCATCATCCGCGAACTTACCGAATACCTGCATGATGCAAGAGGACGCGAAGTGATGTTTCGCTCTTTCCTCAACAATAGTTCCAATCCCAGCTGGATCAGCGATGAAGACGGTAAGATAATTTATATGAATCCAGCCGCACGAAATCTCTTAGCCATCAGCGACGATTATCAATATAAATCTCTTCACGACCTGTTACCCCCATCTATGACCGAAAATTATCTTGCCAGCGATAGGGAGGTGCTGCGGAAAGGTGAGGCCCTCAGCTTCGTGCACACTCACGAATATGGCGAGCATGCCGGCAGGTATTTTATGGTGCATAAATTCTTACTGGATGTGCCTTATGCTAAAAAGCTGGTGGGTGGACAAGCTATCGACATCACTGCAGAGAAACTGGCCCAGGAGCAGATCATCACGGAAATCAAAGCCAAGAAAAGGTTGCAGGCTGAATTGCTGCGACGAAAGGAGCGCGAACAACAGCAGATAACGCAGGCCATGATAGTGGCGCAGGACCAGGAGCGGAATGAATTGTCGAAAGAACTGCATGAAAATGTAAACCAGATGTTGTCATCAGCCATTGTGTTGCTGAGCTCGGTGAAGATGAATGGCAGCGAAGATGATAAGATTTACTTCGAAAAAAGCAAACAATATCTCGACAAAGTGATCCAGGAGATACGCAGGCTGTCGCGTTCGCTGAATACTTCGGTGATCGAGGAAGTGGGATTGAAGGTGGCGCTGGAAGAAGTAATCAACAATATACGATCGGTTACATCAATGGAAGTACAACTTGAATTTGATCAGTCCCTTGAAGAAGTATTGAGTTATGAACAAAAACTTACAGCGTACAGGATCATACAGCACCACACGAACAATATTATACAGCACGCCCGGGCCGGAAAGATCCTCATATCACTGCGCGGAGATGAGGAGCAACTGGAATTGCGTATCACGGATGATGGTGTTGGTTTCGATATGGATAAAACCCGGCGAGGGTTGGGCTTTATCAACATCCGCAACCGCGTGGAGGCCCATGGTGGCGCCTTCACTATCGAGACTTTCCCATCGAATGGATGTGTGCTGGAAGTAACGATTCCTCTCATACAGCATATCACAAAGACTGCCTGATAGTACTGGCCGATTGTAAAAACTGCTCCAGGTAGGGCAAATACTTCCCGGCATATGCTTTCACTTTGGCGTCGCTGCCGTCGGTGAGGTGTCTCCTGTACATATCGATAGTCGTCTGCAATTCCATTAACTGGTAATCTATATAGGCGATATCGAAAGTGCTTCCTTCCAGGTCGAGAAAGCTCTTAGTCACCGCCTGGTGCGCCGCATCTGTTTGTGCCGGTATATCAGCCTGCAATTCTGATCCCAGTTTTTCAATATCAGACTGCGCTTGCGTAAATCGTGTACTCACTGCTGTGGCAAAATCGCGTACCGACTGTGCAGTGCCGCGTTCCTTAGCGAGGGCGGCATTATTAAGCTGCGCGCGGTTGACGTAAGTGGCGTTTTGCAGAAAGACAAAATCTATCGAGGTAGTGCTATCATCGGGTGGCGCCGGCTGCGGATCTTCTCCTTCGTTTCCGCTAGTACTGTCGCCATTCCCGGTAGAATCGCCGGGCGGAGGAGGATTATCGACTGACTGATTGCTTTTTTCAAAGCTATGGTCTTTGCTACACGCATTCCATGCAAGGGGGGCGGCAAAGCATAAAAACAGTACGGTCATCCATCGGGTAGGTATTGTTCGAAACATACAACTTCATTTTCCGGTTCGTGCACAATTGCACATACAGGTAAACAAAAAGCATGCTTTCAGCTGCGGGTACTAAAAATATTGGAAAAGGTGAGCGATGTAAGGAGTAGTATGTCAGTGAATTAGTTCTACCCGGCGTGCCGAATGGCGTCAGAATCCGTTGGACGCGCTGGTAAAAAATTGTAGTGAAAATTCCACTAAAAAGCTCATGACTTCTGGAAGTCTCGGAAATGTTTATTGCTTTGACGCGCGAGGTACCAGTAAATGCAAGGAATGGCCACGGTGAATGCGATGGTAAGCAGTTCGGTGAAAGTGAGCATCGGACAGGGATTTTGGGGTGATTGGTTGCGGGAATAACGGAGGGATGTGGGTGGTTAGTATAGTGGAATGGCAGTTCCGTGTTGATCTATTTGGATTGAAAATTGAAGTGAAATAGCTACAATATGATCTGACAGTTTGGGATTAACTTTAAAGAAACTACTCAATTAAATAATCCCAAAAACTG
>CALGAP010000004.1 GCA_937958995.1 uncultured Chitinophagaceae bacterium | reverse complement strand
AGCAAAATATTATAGATGACGGCGAACCTGTAGAATATGCACTCAACTATTTTTACAATTACTTCTTCTCCCTGGAAGACGCGCCCGCGCGCACGCACAAGCATATCGCTTCGCCGGCCAAACACAGCACCTGCAAAAGATTAAACATGTTCCTGCGCTGGATGGTACGCAAAGATGATCGGGGTGTTGATTTTGGTATCTGGAAAAAAATCACTCCCGCACAACTGATCTGTCCTATGGATGTGCACGTGGCACGCGTTGCCAAACGCTTTGGACTGGTGCAGCGCAGCCAGGTAGACTGGCTCACGGCGCTTGAATTAACGCAATGCCTTCGCCGCATGGATGCCAGCGATCCCGCGAAGTATGATTTTGCCTTGTTTGGTTTAGGCGTTATGGAAAAATTTTAGAAGAGGAAAAACCTCTCCCTACCGCCTACTTTTCCACCCTGGAAGTTGCGGATGTTATAAGTAAACGTCAGCAGGTAATATCTTTTCAGGATATTGATCTGCCTGTCGACAATCATATTCTCCCTGGTTTCGCGGTACACGCCCACATTTTGATCGAGCAGGTCGAAAACAGACAGCTTGAGATTGGCCCGCTGATCTTTCAGGAACTGGTAAATAATGCCGCCATTCAATAAGGGCACTGACTTTTGAATGCCTGGCGCTGCATTTGAATTGTAGCGATAATTGAGCGTGGCTTCCCACACAATATTTTTCGGCCAGCGAATGATCAGTTCATTGGTGGCCGAGTGCGTTATCACATCCAGGCCGGTGAAGTCGGAGCTTTCGTACGAAGAGTGGCTGAACGTGTAGCTATAGCTAAGGTTGTACTCAATTTTGTCTTGCCAGTTGAAGCCAACACTTGCCTGTGGACCTCCATTCAAGGTTTTCACATAACCTCTGCGCGCATTGATGAGAAGGTAGTTGCGGGTATAATTGATGAAATATCCACCGGTAAGGCTCAACTGCAGATTGTTGATAGTCTTGTATTGTTTGCTGATACTTAAGTTAGAGTAAAAGCTGTGCTGCCCGTCTATATTTACCGGTTTTGTTATTTGCACACCTTCGGGCGTAACGACGCGGCTGCGCACCACACCATCTTCGCGGAATGACCCGTTCACATATGCATAGATGTTGAGCGATTTGGCAGCGATGTTCTTGTAATAATTCAGGTAAATGCTGTGATGTTTGGTTGGCTCCAGGTCAGGATTACCCTCATTAACATAGAGAGGATCAGTATTGTCTGGCGTAGGCTGCACGTCGGTAATTTGCGGTGGCTGCACGTTCACGCTGTAGTTCAGGTTCAGTCCGCGCCAGTTTATACCAAGTCCCGGCAGTAGGTAACTGAAATGCTGGTTCACGCTGTTGGCTGATTTCAGGAAATCATTATATATATCCAGCTTCACAAAATTGCCCGTAGCAGTAAGCGAGAGTTGCTTATACCTCCACACAAAGGCAGTGAAAAAACTGTTTCTCCAGCTTTTGCGCCGCAAATCGTTGGTGAGGTCGGGATCCGGTTCTTCGTACTTGCCATTAGCCGCTTTGGTGAAGGTTTCAATTTTGTCTTTGTTCAAAGTATAATTCCCCTGGTAACCAAATCGCATGCTTGTCTGCTTGCCCAGTGGTTCGGTATAAGTGATATTCAGGTTGGCCGACAAATTATTCTGCGTTCTGCCTCGCAGTTGTTCGAGATAAGTGGTGTCGGAAAAACCGTTAATGAAAAATGCGTTCATGGCCTCATTCACCTGGTCGTTGTTGTTGTCGGTGGTGTTTATCCAATTAGACAACGTGAAAGAACGCCCTTTCTTCTTGAAATTTTTGAAGAAAGTGAGATCATGGCTATACTGTATGTTCTTCCCTGAATTGTTTTTGCTGTTCAGGCTCTTGTTCAGCAAACCTCCAAAGTTGCGCGTATTATCAGTTAACGAACGTCCCAGTCCGTTAGTGTTCATAATATTGAGACCGGGTCTGAATTCATAGCGCGTCAGTGAATCAATCTGGCCTTTTAAACCAAAACCTATACGGTGGCTGAACGACTGGCTCACTTCGTCGTTGGTAGTGTTGGTGGTCAGCACGGTATCGCCCAGGAACTGTTGCGAGCGATTCAATGAGATGATATCGTTGCGGGTTTGCCCATAGAAATATTGGGTGTTCAACACGAGTGCTTTGCCAAAAACATGATTCAGGTTGAAGCCCGCCCCCGATGAAGTGTTGATGCCCTGGCCCGTACCGCCAAATGAAATGCCGTTAAGCGACAGGCCTCCCCCGCTATAAACCGCCATTTCGTTGATGCCGCTACGGTCGAAGCCACCCAGCTGGCGAAGATCGGTAAAGCCAAAACCGGCTCGGTTCAGGTTATTGGTAAAACCCAGGATGCTTACCTGCAGTGTATCGCGAAACAGGTTCACGATGCCACCCGCTTCATAGCGATCGTCGGTACCTGCACCTGCGTACGCTTTACCAAACCATCCCTGCTTAATGCCTTTTTTCAGTTTCAGGTTGATCACCTGCCCGATATCGCCGGCGGGTTTATCAGGGTTCAGTTCTCTTTCATCCTTGTCTTCAGCAACCTGCACCTTATCAATGATGTTCGCAGGCAGGTTGCGGCTCGCCATCTTGGGGTCGTTGCCGAAAAATTCGCGGCCATCCACCAGTATCCGGTTAACCTTTCTTCCGTTGACGGTGATATTTCCCTCGCCATCCACATTCACGCCCGGCAATTTCTTCAGCAGGTCTTCCACCAAAGCGGTGGGCAACGTGGAAAATGCACTTGCATTAAATTCAATAGTGTCTTTCTTCACCACCACAGGCGGACGCTCAGCTATCACCAGCACCTCGTCGAGCGAGCTGGTATCGGACGTCATGTGTATAGGTCCGAAGTCCAGGTTGGGTTCCTCGGGTGTCAGCCTGAATTCTTTTCTCATTACGCGAAAGCCTGAAAAAGTGATCACCGCGCGGCAATCGATATTCAGCGGTATGCCGGGCACCTTGAATTCTCCCTGCGGATCGCTGAGGCGGTAGGTGATAATAGAAGTGTCGGCTGCCTTGAAAACCGTGATGGTGGCCAAAGACAATACCTGCTTACCCGATGAATCAACGAGTTTTCCTTTAATTGAACCCTTGTTATCCTGAGCATGTAGCAGTGCCGTGGCCAATAACAGTGCCGCCGTAAGCAGTGATTTCGATTTTCTCATAAATTATCGAATTACGAAATTTTCGTAATACTACGAAAAATTCATAGTATATACAAGAAATTATTGTCTTTCAAATAATGCTATCAAGATAGTCGCCCCTTTCGCGGGAATGTTGCCGCCAATGGATGGACTGTCATATAAGCGGATGAACTGGCAATTATCCCCGCAGCGGGGTCGGTCAAGTCATAGGTGGCCCACCCGACAGGAGAGCCTCTTGTCACCTGGCCGTCCATGGGACAGGTCAGTTCCGAAGGGGGCCACGCCTGGGAGTGGGCCACCCTGTACTAGTATCGGCGCAGGTTGTAAATGAAGCTGGCCAGGAAGTATTGCTGCAGCACCTGCGACTGGCTGTCTTCTACATAGTACTCGGTAATGTGGCGGTAGATGCCCAGGTTTTGTTTTAAGATATCATATACTGCCAGCCTGATGGTGCCTTGTTGCCTGGCGAATACCTGCCAGTTCAGGGCCGCGCTCCACATGGTGACGCCTTTTCGGAAACCTGGTGCGGTGCGACTGTTATAGGTGTAGAGCAGGCTGTTTTCAATGATCAGGCGTTTCGGATAATTCCAGAACATCGTCATGCGGAGGCGTTTGGTGTTGTATTGCACGTCATTAATGGTGGGCAGGGAATATTTTGCGAATTGGTAGCGCATGTTGAAAGATGGCTGAACGGAGAAAATATCCTTATAGGTAAGGTTGAGCGATACCGTTGGAGAAATACCATACAGGTTGGCTTCATTTTTTATCTTGTTCGTGAAGGTGGTGTTGTGAGTATAATTTCCGCGGGCGCCCAGGTTCAGGCGAAACGAAAAATTTCTTCTTTTCAAACTCTTGCTGTATTGAAGGTTCCAGGTAAGATTATAGTTGCCGTTTACATTCAGCGGGCGGCTTACGCGGCGACCGTATTCATCAAAAAAGGTTTCGTTGATAATCTGACATATCACAGTTGCGGCAGCCAGTGAAGCATGCCAGAAGCTGGTGCCTTTTGTTTGGCGCGCATTAATGCGAATGCTGTGATGAAACGAAGGCTGCAGATCAGGATTACCTTCTGTTACGTACAGCGGGTTGCGGTTGTCGGGCACTGGTTGCAGTTGCATGATGGAAGGCTGCTGGCTGCGGCCGGTATAGTACAGATCGATATTGAAGGTTTTTGAAAAATTATACCCAATGTTCGCCGAAGGAGCAAAATTCGCATGGTGCTGTTTGATCGTGGCCGATTCATCAGTGCTCATATTATACTGCGTAATATATTGCAGACCGGCTCCCAGCGACCAGCGGAGTTTGTTGCGGCGAAATTGTAATTGCAGCTTCGGATAATGCGTTTCGGTTGAATTGATAAACGCATTGGTAAAAAGCGAATCGGTTATGTCATAATTGCCGGTGACGGGATTGAACCGGTTCGTTTGTTTATCCGATTTATTCCTGTTGTTGAAATAGTTATGCTGTAAGCTGAGCGTAACATCTTCACCCATTGGCTCGTTATAGCTAAGGCTTATGGAAATGCCTTTTCCCTTATTAGAGACATCGCTGCGCTGGTCGATCCATTCGCGGGTTTCATTATTGTCATCGAAAAAAATATTTTCACCTTTATTCTCCTCACGAACTGGCTGGTGGTTGTAATCAAAATTGACGGTTGTTGAAATGCTTCGCCCTTCTTTACTGAATCTTTTTCCTATAAAAATATTGCCCGAGCCGCTCCAGCCGCCGGAGTGCGAGGCAAAGTTGTTGACGCTGCTGTTGATGAGCGCGCCGCTGCCACCTATTGAAATGGCATCATTTCCGGCTGACATCTCCGTGTTGTCGATGTTGACAGAAACAGCGAGATGAATTTCTGTGAGCGAATCGGGATTGTAGTTGGAGTTTAGCACCAGGCGGTGGTTACGATGTTCGTTGTTCGTAACCGAATTGGCATAATATAAAAAAGTGGTATCAGGTAAAATGTTCTGCCTTTGCAGGCGGTGCACATTTTTATTGTTGGCGCCATTAATGAAATAGCTGCCGCTCATTCGCAGCGCGCTGCTGATGTTTTCGTTGAAATTCAGTCCCCCGGATTGTGTAGTAGAAATGCCTTGTCCACCGCCGCCCAGCGTTCCCGAACTGCTGCTGATATCGAAATTTTCTCCCGAATAATTGCCGCGATTGGTATTATTGGCATTTCCTAAAAAGCTCAGTTGCCGCCCGTCGTTGAAATAGTTGATATTGGCAAATGCTTCATGGCGCTTGTCCGATCCATAGCCCGCGCCGGCCATACCCAACCAGCCCTGGTTCTTGTCTTTGCGAATGGTGAGATTAATGGCCAGGTCTTCATCACCAGTCTTTATCTTATTGAAACGGCTTTCGCGGCTGCGGTTGTCGGTCACCTGTATTTTGTCGATAATATCTTTCGGCAGGTTCCTGGTAGCAATACGGGGGTCATCGCCGAAAAACTCTTTACCATCCAGCGTTACTTTCGACACTTTTTTACCATTGATGGTAATGGTGCCGTCGCTTTCAATCTCTACGCCGGGCATTTGGCGCAGCACATCTTCGATCATACCATTGGGTCGCGTCACAAATGAACCCACATTGAACTCAATCGTGTCTTGCCTGATCACTACCGGAGGTTTATGCGCCACCACCGTTATTTGCCCCAGCTCGCTGTATGCCTTGTTGATGCGGATGGCCCGTATATCCAGTTCCTGTTTACCGGCTGGTATGCGAAAACTTTTAATGACAGCATTATACCCATTGAAGGTTACCATGAGCCAGCAAGCAGTTTCGCGGGGGACATCGTGTACGGCAAACTCACCTTTTATACCCGACAATGCATAACTAACCAGTGAAGAATCGGACGCAAGAAAAACGGAGATGGTAGCGGCTTCGAGCGGGGTATTTTCTGTTGAATCTATAACAGTACCTTTGAGCCGCCCGTATTGAATGCGTTGCGCCTGCAGACAGGTAGACCCCAGCAATAAGACAATAACAAACCCTGCACCTAACCGCATATTCGTTGATAAGGTTAAAATGGTAAGGCGATGCGAGGGTCAATATTGCTGATGTCCAGGTCGCTCATCCGGGCATCTGTTGTAAAAATAGGTAATTGAGGCTAAAAGAAACAATTGTAATCCGCGGCCCCAGGCAATGAGAATTAGTAATACAAATTTTATTAAGTTCGCCCCATGACAGTGACTGAGGTAACCGATGGCAAATCCGCGAAGGAGTTCATCAATCTTCCGAGGAAGTTGTATAAGAATGATCCCAACTGGATTTGCCCGCTCGACAACGATATTGAAGCAGTATTTGACCCCCGGCGCAATGTATTTTTTGAACACGGCATATGCACACGCTGGCTGTTGAAAGACGATACAGGCAAAACCATCGGGCGCGTTGCCGCTTTTATCAATTACAAGAAGTCACACAAGCATCCCGTGCCCACCGGCGGTATGGGTTTTTTTGAATGCATCAACGATCAGCAGGCTGCCTTTATATTATTTAATACCGCACGCGACTGGCTGCGCGAAAAAGGTATGGAAGCGATGGAAGGCCCCATCAATTTCGGAGAGAACGATAAGTTCTGGGGCCTGTTGGTTGACGGCTTCAAACCACCCAGCCTGGGCATGAACTACAACCCGCCTTATTACGTGGATTTTTTTGAAGCCTATGGTTTCAAGAAAGAATACGACCAGTTCACCAATTTCCTGAGCGCTACAACGCCCATGCCCGAACGATTTACCAAAATTTCGGATTGGGTGATGCGCAAACCCGGTTACAGCTGGAAACATTTTGAGAAAAAACAGTTCGACAAATTCGCGCGCGACTTCAGCGAAATTTATAACGACGCCTGGAGCGATTTCGACAATTTCACGCCCATACAAATGGGCACCATCCGCGAATCGTTTCGCCAGATGGAAGCCATCATGGATGAAAAAATCATCTGGTTTGCCTATTACAAAGACGAACCCATCGCATTTATACTTTGTCTGCCCGATGTGAACCAGATACTAAAACACGTGAATGGCAAGCTGAACTTAATAGGTAAACTGAAATTTCTCTGGTATAAAAAAACTACCACAATAGATCGCCTGCGAATTATCATTATGGGTTGTAAAAAGAAATTTCAGAACCATGGCATCGAGAGCGGATTGATACGCTGCCTGCAAAACGAGGTGTATCCTCGCAATACTATTAAGGGCGCCGAACTGGCCTGGGTGGGAGATTTTAATGAGAAAATGCTGGCGCTACACGAAGCAACGGGCGCAACAAAAGATAAAGTGCATCGCACCTATATCTATCATTTCAACGAGCCACACTAATACATCAGTTCCTTTACTTTTTCTTTGTCTTCTTTTTCTTTTTTCAGATCGAACATAGTTCCAAACACACGATCCCAGAGCGTGGTACTTACGCCAAAACCATGATGTTCATCTTTGTAATGATGCAGGTGGTGGTTGCGCCAGAGTGGCTTCATCCATTTAAAAGGCGGGTTCCAGGCATGAATGGCATAATGCATGGTGCCATAAAGTAAATAACCCAGTATAAAACCGGGGAAAAACATGAACACATTGTTACGCATCACCAGGTACATGATGCCGAAAATGGCCGAAGCCAGTATGATGCTGGGTACCGGTGGCATAAACAACCGCTCTTTATCGCGCGGGTAATGGTGGTGGTTGCCATGCATCACGTAAATGATTCTTTGTGCCTTCGGACTGTCGCTCACCCAGTGAAAGATGAAGCGGTGCATGATGTATTCGAAGAATGTCCAGAAAAGCATACCGGCAAGAAAGGTAAGCACAATTCGGCCGGTGCTATAGTTGAGTGTTGTGGCGTGCCGGGTCAGGAAAAAAATAACCGGAATATACATGCCCCATATCACCAGGGGATGCGCTTTGGTGAGAAGTTCCAGGTACCGATTCTTAAATAGTTGTGCCTGGCCCTTGTTATGAATTTTTTCAAATTGCATATACTACAATTTTCATATATCATGCCAGCCTGGGGGCACCACTACCTGCAAAAGTTACATGGTCTCTTCGAAAATGTTCTCCGGCATACGGTTTTGCTTCAGCAACAGATAGTGATTCTTCAAAGTTATCAATAAAGGATAACTCCTGTAAGGCAGGTTTCTTTTCTCTGCTTCTTCTTTAATGATGCGCGTCACTTCGGGATAAAACACATGATGTACGTGCGGAAACAGGTGATGCGCCACGTGATAGTTGAAGCAGCCCATAAAGAAACGGGTAAACCAGTTGTCTTCCCGCACGTCGTTGGTATTGTACAACTGGTGCAGGAACCAGGAGCGCTCCATGTGCAGCCTGTCGTCGGGCAGCGGAAATTCATTTTCCGTATTGGCGTGCGGCGATATCAGCACAATCAGCGCAATGATGCTGGCGGTAAAGATCATGATGCAGAAAGCGGTGATAGCCTGCAGCCAGGTAATGTGCAGCACCAACTTGGGCAGCACGATGATGTAAAACAGAAACAGCGCTTTGAACAAAAACAGCTTCACATATTCAATAGCCGGAATCCTGATTATTTTCCACACAGTTTTTTTCCTGTTGAAATAATCCTTGAAATCGCGAACCAACAGCCAGTTCAGCAAAAACAAAGGATAGAGCATCGGCATATAGATATGCTGATACTTGTGAATGCCGCTAAACTTTCCATGCGGAAACACCCTCACCAGCGGACTTTGTTCTATGTCGCTGTCCCACCCCATAATGTTGGGATAGTTGTGATGAAGGCGGGTGTGGCGCACTTTCCAGATATAACTGTTGGCGCCCATGAGGTCGAAGAAGTAAATGTACAGGGCATTGAGCCATTTTCTCCTGAACAACGTGTTATGTACTGCTTCGTGAATGAGGTTCAGGAAAATGATCACCAGCATGACGCCCATAACACAGTAACAACTGTAAAGAACGGTCAGGTTTTGCCCATAAGCCAGTGCAACGACATACGCTGCCACATACATCAAAGGGAACAGGATGGCTTTTAAGGTAATTTCGAGCCTTCTTTGGGGCTCCAGTTCGCGCACAATTTCGTTGACTCTTTTCTTAATAACTCGAAATACTTCCTCGGTCCCATCTTTCGCAAATACGGGCTTCTTGGATATCTCCATACGATTTACTTTTTAATAATGCCATTTTTTCAATTTATTCCTTCCAAGTAAAGCGTTTGAAATAGCGCAGAATGATGCAAAGGTATAACAGACCGTTTTTTGATTTGTTTATTACTTGCAAAAAATTATTTTCCAGCCAGTTGGTCAATGCGCAGGAACTCATACCCCCTGTTCCGGAGCTCCTGCAGCAGCGAAGGCAGTTTATGGTAGAATTTATCCGTGCGGGCGGGGTCAGTTCCGACATGCAGCAGCAGTATAAAGCCGTTCAGCCCCCATTTGCTCTCATAGTCAACGATGGACTGAAAGATTTCTTCCGACGAAACATAATTCTTCATACCGGGCGTGGTATAGTCAGCATTGCTCCTGGTGCCTGGTGTGAAGTTGATGAGCTGTAAGCCTAAAGCTTTTGTCCAGGTAGCGATGGTATCATTATACCATTCATAAGGTGGCAGAAAACAGGGAGCTTCTTTTTTCTCAATGCCAAATGTTTTCATAGCGGCATAATTGCGCAGCAGATCATCAGTAAATTGTTTTTGGCTGACTAATAAGCTGTCGCGCTTTGACCAATCGCAATACAATAGGTGCTGGTCAGAATGTGCGCCGAGATAATGGCCATCAGCCTTCAGTTTCCTGATAACAGGCTTAAAAGCTGCATTGCGGTAAAAACGGCCTGTGAAAAAGAAAGAAGCCCTGATTTTCGCGTCACTCAGCGCTTGGGCGATATACTCCCCGCCATCGGCATATTCATCGCCTGTAAACACCAGTGCAATTTTCTTTTGCGTGGTATCACCGCGAATAATGGCGCCATGCGATTCAATCAGTTTTTTTTTACGCCGGCAGTCTTGCCTGCTTCCTTAGCAGCCAGCAGGTAGATAAGGCTGGCCGTTCCATCCATAGTAGGTTCATTGGTGGAGTAGTCGCCGTAATCATCGTGATACACTACCAGGTCGCTTTGAAACCCGGCATATTCATCGGGCTGGTACAGGGTAATGCCAATGAGGTTTTTGTAAATGCTCCCATACACGGGACCATCCACCAGTCCGCCGTCAATAGGAAATTTACCCAAATGAGTGAAGGCGCTGTGCGGATCTTCGGGCGTATCTCCATTGGCAGGCAGTCCATACACCATGCTGGTGCCCCAGGGATTGCAGCCAAAGAGCCAGTCGAAATTGGCTTGCTCCAGTTGCTCATAGCTCTTATCGCCGGTCAGTTCGCGATACCAGAAGCATTGTATGGTAAACGAAGTAGTGAGGTTGTTGCTGCACCATATAAAGGGCACGCCGCGGTAGAAAGCATTTTGCTTTGCTTTTTGCCAAACCTTCTCGATTCCTTCTTTATAGTATTGAATGATTTCTTTTTGTTCCCTGCCTTTCAACTGTTTCGCCAGTTCATAATGACCGAGATTAATGAAAGGATACCATTGATAATGTCTTGCCGTATCGGCGCCAAGCCAGGGCGTAATTTTTTCCTGCGCTGCATATTCTCGTGCAAGCTGCAGTAAAGTGTCAATTCCTTTTATCTTTCCCTTACCAGCATCGGCAAGGGCGGCTGCCGCCAGTTCCATATCATCTACCCAATTATCTTCTTCATAAAAATAGGGAGCGCCTCCCGGTGCGGTCTGGCAGACGCCGGGTTTGGACAATCCCAGCTGAAAAGCGGTGATTGATTTGCTGAACAATTTTTCACGGTAACCTGGATCATCATTAATCAGTTGCGAACCCAACGCAAAGGCGCTGGCAAATTTCCCCGCGGTAGAAGCTACACCCGTCGAGCGGTTTTTATATTTAAACAAACCCTGCGGCTCACCCGTGCAGAAATATACCGGGCGCATAAGACCTTTCCCATAAAAACTATCTTCTTTCGGCAATCGCATACCCTGGTGGTCGCGGTCGTCGGCAATCTGATTAAATATCCAGTCGTCTTTCGGATGCATCTTCAGCAACCAGTCCAGTCCCCACCTGGCCTCATCCAGCACATCCGCGCGACCATTGGCGCCTTCCAGCCCGTTGGCCGCATGCTGATCGCCAAACACGGAGGGAAAATCGCGGTAAGCGGCCAGTAAATGATACGTGGCATTGGCCGAAGTGGCGGAGTATTGCAGGTAATCAGAGGCATCGTGCCATCCGCCCGCCACATCTATGTACGTGCCATCAGGCACCGGCGCATACACGGTATAGCCGTCGTGGGTATGACAACTATCTTTCAAGAACGGATTATACAAGGTGCGCTGCTGCCTCATGTAGCGCAGGCAAAAATCAGCGGCACCTTTATACACATCTTCATCAATGCGAAATGCCGGCGAAGTAATGACGCCCACTTTTATCACATATGTGCCGGGCTTGTTGAATGAAGAAAAATCCAAACGATAGGTCTGTGTAAACGGTCCATAGGCACCAAACGCTTTACCTGGTTTTCCTTTAAACACAGTCTTGCCACTAGATTTATCCACCAGTTCAAAACCGGCAATTGCCTTATCTTCCTTGCTGCACCATATGGCCACCTTAGGATTGCCAGGTTTATATCCTAACAAATTGATGCGTATCCATGAATTTTCACTGGCACGAAAGCTTCCTGCAAGAACAAAAGACAAAATGACAATTGATGGCAAGAGTTTTTTCATCAGGTTTTATTTGTTGATATACTGAAACACGAAATTGCCCAGGTCGGGTCGATGCTTTCTTTTTCTTTTCAATTCATACTGGTAAATGATATTGCCCACCTCTTTGAAAAATGGGTAGCCTATTTGCTCGTATTCGTATTTATCATCGTTCAGCACGCCATCGCTGTTTACATATATCACGCCGCTGAGCATAAACTCTACTTTGTTTTCAAAATCCACTATGTAGGCCACGTCGGTCAGGAAACCATAGCTCCAACCGGTTTTATTGAAAGAGCGGATATGCGGCGGAATCTTTGAGCGGCCGGCTTTGAAGAAAAAGAATTTGGTATAGCTGTCGAAAAATTCCGAGGTATCGTATTTAGGATAATCGCTTTCTGATGGTAGTTGCGACATATAACGATGAAGAAAACGATAGTCATCTTCGCTCAGCTTAAACCGCTGCTGTTCGGGAACAGAGCTAGGAAAAAGCGCGGCCTGCAGTATACGCTGCATATCTTCCAGCGGGAAATTATTATGCGTGGTAAAATCCATGGGCGCATTGATCAGGCTGTCTTCGCGGTTGTAGTGCTGGCGGCCAATCAATATCTTTTTTGAAAAATCGAAGGGTATCGGGTTATATGCCGCCGGTTGCGCGTAAAGCAATCTATCGCCATCCATAAAACGAATGGGATTGGTATGGCGGTTCTGATCTTCTGTCATCGTCACAAACCTGCGCGTGATGCGAACATCCTTATAGCCCATATCCCACAGCCGCTGATTCAAAGTTTGTTGTCCTACGAATTCGTACAGGCGGTTGTAGGCATCGTTATCGCTTACCAGGAAAATTTTCTTTACATAGTGCGCCACCGAGGGCAGATAGTTTTCCGCGGTGCTGTCGTGCGTCACTCTTGTCTGCCGCGCATACGCGCTGTCGGTAAGCATGGTGGTAAACTTATTCACCCCATATTGCTCCAGTGTGTGAATTTTTTCCAGCGCCAGCAATGCCGTCGGCAATTTCACCATGGATGCCGGGTTGAAATACCGGTTTCTGTCAACATTGAAATAATAATTTTTGAATTGAGGCTGGTTGTTCTTATCACGGTTGATTTGCGTGTAAATGATCTGGTATTGAAAAGTATCGGGCTGGTTCAGCACATTCAGCAGTAGTGGCGATGCATTTTTGCGCAATAATTTTTCAAGCCAGGCATCTGTTTTCACCTGTGCGTGGCTTTGAGCAAAAAGACATAAAGAAAAAAATGCCAGCGAAAGCAATTTCATTGGCAAAAGATACGAACGGTGGATGATTCAACGGCCAGCAGAAACACGCAGCTGCAGCAGAAAAAATTACGCCCCTGATTTCCGATTTCAATATCTTGCAGCCCTTAAAATTGGCCAGCATGAAATTAGTCTCCTACCAGCACAACGAACATGATCATTTAGCGGTTCTCATTGATCATTACCTGGTGAATGTGTCGGAGTTACATCCCGATTTGCCTACCAACATGGGCATTTTTCTCAATTACTGGGACGACCTTTATCCGCTGGCGTTAAAGGGCGAGCAAGCCATTCGTGAGGGGAGATTAACACCCCATTCGGTGGTTGTATTTGATGAGGCGCATATACTGTCACCCGTTCCTTTCCCCACCTCCTGCCGCGATGGCTATGCCTTCAGGCAGCACGTGGAAGCCGCGCGCCGCAACCGTGGTGTACCAATGATCCCCGAATTCGATCAATACCCCGTTTTCTATTTTACCAATCATCTCAGCGTGCAGGGACCCGGCGATGTGGTATGTATGCCCGATCATTTTGAAAAACTCGATTTCGAACTCGAAGCAGCCATCGCCATTAAGAAACCTGGCAGGAATATCCGCGCTGAGGAAGCTGATGATCATATCGCGGGATTGATGATCATGAACGATTTCAGTGCCAGAAGACTGCAGATGGAGGAAATGAAACTGAACCTGGGACCCGCCAAAGGAAAAGATTTCTGCACGGCGTTGGGTCCCATGCTGGTAACACTCGATGAACTTGCTCCCTTTGAAGTACCTCCCCACGAAGGGCATATCGGTAAGAGCTGGAACCTGCGCATGCAATGCCGCGTCAACGGCAAGCAGGTGAGCGATGGCAACCTGCGTGATATGCACTGGACCTTTGCCGAAATAATTGAGCGCGCCTCTTACGGCGTCAACCTTTATCCCGGCGACATCATCGGCAGCGGCACCGTCGGCACCGGCTGCTTCTTAGAACTCAACGGCACCGGCAAACTCAACGACCCCAACTACCCCGAACAATGGCTCCAGCCCGGCGACGTCGTAGAACTGGAAATAGACGGGCTCGGCGTGCTGGTAAATACGATTGTAGCGGAGGAAAGCGAGCATAGCATACTGAAGGGTTGAGTTAGCTTCTATTCCGCACCTTGCCCAAAAACGAGTCTTTCGCTTTCAGTTCTTTGGCGTTTACGTTGGCGTTGCCAACACCGTTGTTTTCGATGTCCATGCGTTGTACTTCGAAGTTGGAAGCGTTGATATTGCCTACGCCGTTGGCGACGATGGTGGCGTCGTCGGCTTTACCGCTGATGTTGATGTTGCCTACGCTTTTATTTTCGAGGCGAATCTTTTTGGCAGTGAGGTTGAGGTCAACGTTGCCGACAGACTTATTTTTTATGCTGAGATCATCCACCTGCAATGGCGACTCGGTTTTGGTGGCGCCTACCATTCCCAGGTCCAAAGCTTTCAGGTTGCGTACGGTTACATACACTTTCATGGTGGTGGCATTGTCGAAACTTGAATTCTTTTTCATACCAATCACCAGCTTCGAGCCATCATTTTTTACCTCAAAAAGTTCCTGCAGGTTATCATCGGTTTCAATCTTTACGCCTTCTTTGCTTCCCTGGCTGAGAATGAGGGTGTAAACGCCTTTTGCAGATAAGGCATCAAAACTTTGAACGGGCACATCACGGGTCACCACTTTTCCGCTACCCTTGATTTTCTTTTCGTCTCTATCCTGCGCCAGCAGCAATCCGCAGCCGAGCACGAGGGTCATTGCAGTCATTATAAACTTCTTCATATTGATGATTTTAGATTGTGATTCATGGGTAAAGACCCGGCACAATTTCAAATGTTGCAAAAGGAATGGGGAAATCGCCGATTTTTCTCCGAAATTGCGCCCACAACTCACCCTCTATGATTTTCAATCTCGATGATCTTAAACCTGTTGAAAAACAATACTACCTGCAGCATGTTATCGCGCCGAGGCCGATATGTTTTGCCAGCACCATCAATAAAAATGGGCAGGTGAACCTGAGCCCTTTCAGTTTTTTCAACTTGTTTTCGGCCCAACCGCCGATCCTTGTTTTTTCTCCTTCGCGACGATTGAGAGATAATACCACAAAACATACCCTGGAAAATGTGCGCGAAGTGCCCGAAGTGGTTATCAATATTGTAGATTATGATATGGTGCAACAGATGAGCCTCGCCAGCTGCGAGTACCCGCGCGACGTGAATGAGTTTGTGAAAGCCGGTTTTACGCCACTGCCCTCGCAGCACGTAAAACCGCCGCGTGTGAAAGAAAGTAAAGTGAACCTCGAATGCCGCGTGCTCGAGATAAAAGAGCTGGGAAATGAAGGCGGATCGGGCAACCTGGTGATTTGCGAAGTGATCACCATTCATATAGCTGATGAATTGCTGGACGAAAATCAAATGATAGATCAGCGGAAACTACGTCATGTGGCGCGCCTTGGGGGCGACTGGTATTGCAAAGTGGATGAAAGTAATCTTTTCCAGGTAGAAAAACCGAATGTAAAACTGGGCATTGGCGTAGATGCATTGCCCGAATCCATTCGCAATAGTAAGGTGCTGACGGGTAATAACCTGGGACAACTCGCAAATGTCTATGAGCTACCCACTGTGGATCCTTCGTTCAGCGATGAACGATTGAAAAATATCGTTCAGTATTTCTCGGTCAATCCCGCTGACATGGAGACCGAACTGCATCGATACGCCAAAGAATTGCTCGACCAGGGAAAAGTGAGAGAAGCCTGGCAGGTGTTGCTGGCAAATAATTAGTTCGTGCTAGGCTTTTGCCCTCGCCAGCTTTTCGCGGCTCTGATCTATTTGTCCGCGGGTGTGGTTGAAAAATATCGTTCGCTCTTTTTCTCCCGCAGAACTGATCAGGATTGATTTCCGCTTTACATTTTCCAGGAAGCGGCTGGTATAGTTAATGAAGCGCCTGTCGCGGGTGAAAAAATAGTTAATGGCGTTGTGATTGAGAAAACATACTTCGGCAGCATTGGCTTTAATGAGCACGGTATTGTCGCCAATTACAAAGTCGTTTACGTATAATTTATAGTCTGCGCCTTGCACGGACGATTGTCCGGGCAGGAATTTTTTTCCCACTTCGGCCTGTCGCTCCATGTGGTTGTTCATTTCGTGCAGTTTATCGAACAGCACTTCCATTTCCACATCCGATCTGAAAAGGCGCGCATCGTGCGCGTATTCAATCTGCCATTGCGTGGTGGCCGTATTGCCCGGGCTCATGATTTCTACGCCGGGAATACGTACATATATGTCTGCAAGTTTTTTACTATAAGCCAGCAGGGTGGTCATAATGCTGTCGAGCGTTTCAGGTTGCCCATACACAGGCTGCCCGGGCACCAATGTTTTCATCCACACATAAAACTTAAAGGCCGCGAGCTCGGGGAACATGAAGTATTGAAAAATGGGAACGTCCTTGCAGAAGTAGGTCATCTCACAACCCTCGAGGTTGATGATGGAGGTGAGATGGCCGAGCATTTCCTGCAGGTAGCGATCCAGGTTGAAGTCGGCGGCTTCCAGGAACTGGCCTGAGAAAGAAGTGGCGTTGGTTTGCAGGCTCAGCACTTCGTCGACCGATATTCTGCAATGATTGCACAGTATTTGTATTTCTTCCAGCGACAACAATTTTTCTCCCCGTATACGGCGGTAAGCGCTGTCGGAACTGATGTTGAGCACTGAAGCCACCACATCGGCCAGCGATAAATTACCGGGCAGGCTGGCCCGGATGCTTTCGAAGAAAGTATGCTGTATGTCGTTCTTATTCATGCTCTGCATTTACCTAATGACATAATTCGGTGCGTGCACGGTTGATCTTGTCGTGTATGCGGCTGAAAAATTTTATCCGCGCTTTTTCATTTACGCCGCTCACAGGAGTGGACTTATTGGTGATGTTTTCAAGTGTTTGCCTGGTATAAGCAGTAAAACGCGGGTCGCGGGTAGTGATGAAGTTGATAATACTGTGATTGATATACGTAACGTACAAATTGTCGAGCTGCGCTAGTATGAGGTTATCACCCATAATCAGCTCGTTGATGTACATATTCACCGGCGCGGCAGTTTCGGCAATGGGTTCACCAGGCATGAATTTCCTTCCTTCCGCCGCCTGCCGCTCAATATGATCCAGCAATTCGCCCAGTTTGTTGAGTATATGCGACACTTCGCTTTCGGAGCGGAGTATGCCCGTCAGTTTATAAAACTCGATCTGCCTGATGGTGCTCGTCAGGTTTTCAACATTCCATATTTCGGTGCTGGGTATTTGCGTGAAGTATTGACAAATCTGTCTGCCTAAGGCAATCACTTCATCGTGGTTGTCGTTCAGGGAAAATTTCACTCCCTTCAG
The DNA here is from genome assembly GCA_937958995.1 of uncultured Chitinophagaceae bacterium. GTDB lineage: Bacteria > Bacteroidota > Bacteroidia > Chitinophagales > Chitinophagaceae > CALCIN01. The sequence goes on along the minus strand of CALGAP010000004.1, from coordinate 251,006 downwards.
GTTTTCATAGTGCAGTATCGATTTTTTAAAAAAGAAAGATTTGAAAGCAGTGATTTCAGGAACAACGAAATAATAAAAGAAAGGAATTTCCTTAGCCAGGTAGTAGAGATGTCTTTGCTTGAATGAAAGTATTGTTTCGAGATGCTTAATATCTGTCTGCATCCAGGTTTCGAAAGAATATTCTGATGAATTGGTAAGTTGTCCGGAAAATAAAAAAGCATCTGTCTGCAGGTTCAATACCTGGTCAACGGAGAGTCTGAACCGGCTGCAAATCTTTTGCAATTCTTCCAGGCTGATCGACTTTTCCCCTCTTATTCTCCTGTATGCGCTGTCGCTGCTTATTTCCAATAGGCTAGCCACTTCATCAGCCAGCGAAACATGCGCCGGAAGCTGCTCTTTCAAACGCTGAAAGAGTGTTTGTTGAATCTGGCTTGCTATCATAGCAGTTGGAAGAGTTAAGGGTTATTAAAAGTTACAGTATTTTCCCCATCCACCGTTCACCGGCAGCATGAATTACTAAGGGCGGGCAGTCTTTTTTACCCTTTTTCTAAAATTGTTCATGGTAAACCATGATTTTTACGATGGAATTAAAGCCAGGGCCGGTGCAGGCGCTCCACTTCGTACAGGGCATAGTTTTGCAACAGGTAAGCCAGTTCCAGCGTAATGTAAGGAATCCGGATGCTGCCGCCCGCCGTGTATATTCTGATCGTTGCCAATCCTTTTCTGCGTTGGTAAATCGACTGTTGCAGTTTTACGTGCTGAATCTTATACCATTTCACTACCTGCACTTCCCTGCCCCAGATGCCGCTGTTGACCTGGAAAGCGTCGGGCGCAACCAGCAGCCGGAAATTTTTCCGGTAAAACCAGGCGTTCAAATATTTGTAGGGTATCCACAGCAGCAGTAATAACCACCAGGCGTTCCACCCGCCTGTTTGGGTGATCGGCAGAATAATGACCAGGGGTAATATGGCCGTCATCAGCGTGCGGCGCCAGGGGTATGCGCTGTGAATATGGTGCTCAGAATGCGCTGAGTCATCAATTAATGCATGATAGCGCTCAAAAAGCGGTGCAATGAATTCAGGGCGGGTAACGGGTACTTTTATTTTCTGCTTTTCATTTACCTGGCTGCCGGTGGCCTGGTGAAATTCAACGTTGTAAAATTTTATCAGCCTCCTTACCCAATTTGCTTCCCAGGAAATAAATTGTATCCGCGAAAAAGGCACCACGAATTGCCTGCTATTGATCAAACCCGATTTCAGTTTGAATGCCTGCGGCGTTTCTGCCAGCGAAAAATCATGGTACTTCAGCATAATATTCACCATCGACACCAATACCGAAACGATGAGCACCACAAATACCAGCACCGGTACCGATGAGATCAACGACTGGTACAATCCGGATTCTTCAATGGCATCTTCGAGCCTGTTCCCAAAAGCTTCGCGCAGGTTTTCATATAACGACATAAAAAAGGCTAGCACAATGAAGAATGCCTGGATATGATTGGCTGATAAACCCATCTTCAGGATATCCGCGGCGCCAAGACTGATGATGAGTTTATCGGGCGGCGGCATTTTTTCCATTACTTCACCGGCAAGTGCCAACCTTTCGTCCAGCAGAAATGTTTTCAGTTGCTCGGCTTTCGGCACTGATATGGCGTCTATCACTGCTTCCGTTTTTTCTGAACCAGCGGTATCAATTTTCACTTTCGCCACATTCATCAACTGATGCAATATGCCCTGTTCAATGTGCACGGCCTGGATTTTCCGTAGGGGTATGGCAATATGTTTTTTGCTTAAAAAGCCTTTCTTGATGATGAGCTCATCATTGAGCATATAAAAACGGAAATAGAAAAACTCCACCAGCGACTGCACCAGTATCAGTACAGCTATGCCCAGTATCATGTATTCGAGAAAACCCGGGCCGCTCTGCCCGGTACGAAACACCACGATGAATATCAGCACCCACAGGCTTTTGAGTACGGTCACCACTGTTTTGTACAGCATTATGATGATGCCCGCGGTAGCCTGTCGCTGTGGTATATGCCAGTCATAGTTGCCCGGTGGGTTCATCAGCTATCTTTTTGGTGATCCATTCTTTCAGGTTTTGTGCTTCCTCTTGCGTAAGACCTGGCAGGCGCATATCGGCGCTGCTGCTGCCCGCGGTAAACAGCACCAGCCTGGCCAGCCCGTATTGCCGCTCCAGCGGTCCTATAGCCACGGTGCTGTGTTGTATGCGGTTAAACGGACAGGTATGAGTTGTCCGTACAATCCAGCCCGTGCGGTAAATCACGTCCTTATCCCTGATCGCATAGCCTTTATTAGCAAATGACTTATGCATCAATACATACCAGGCCACTGCCACCAGCAGCCATCCTCCGCCGGCCATCGCAATAGGTAAGGGTTGTTGCAAGGTTGGAATGAAAGAGAAGAGTATGCCCAGTATGGCCAGCAAGATAAACATGCTTATCAGCCATTGCCAGCGCATCACTTTGAGATAGTCGGGCGAAAGCGGCTTTAACTCAACCGCTTCTGCGCGGGGCAGGCTCTCCGGAAGTACGGGATGGTTAAGGAAATCCATGTGGTGAAAGTAGGTATAAGTTGACTATTTTTGCAGCCGTTTTGCAACACAATCAACAATTTTTGATCATGCATTTGTCTGAACAAGAGATAATAAGGAGAGAGAAACTGAAAGAGTTGGAGAAGCTGGGCATCAACTCCTACCCGGCGCCATTGTACCCGGTGAATATTACTGCAGCCACTATCAAAAGTTCATATAAGGGAGAAGAGAATAAAGACGAGTTCAAAGACGTATGTCTCGCCGGCCGCATCATGAGCATCCGTGATATGGGCAAGGCATCGTTTGCCGTATTGCAAGACAGCAGCGGCCGCATTCAACTGTATATAAAGCGCGATGATATTTGTCCCGGCGAAGACAAAACCCTGTACGATAAGGTATGGAAACACCTGATGGATATAGGAGACATTATTGGTGTGAAAGGATTTGTGTTCACTACGCGCACGGGAGAGATTTCGGTGCATGTAACCGAACTGACGCTGCTCTCCAAATCGCTGAAGCCGCTGCCGGTGGTAAAGGAAAAAGAGGGCGAGACTTTCGACGCGGTTACCGATCCCGAATTCCGCTACCGCCAGCGTTATGCCGACCTCATCGTGAATCCCGATGTGAAGGAGGTGTTTGTAAAACGCACGAAAGCCATCAATACCATCCGCGAATTTTTGAATGAAAAAGGTGCGCTGGAAGTAGATACGCCGGTATTGCAGGCCATACCCGGTGGCGCCGCCGCGCGTCCTTTCATTACGCATCATAATGCGTTGGATGTTCCTTTCTATCTGCGTATCGCTAACGAGCTGTACCTGAAAAGACTGATCGTTGGCGGTTTTGACTGGGTATATGAATTCAGCCGCAACTTCCGCAACGAGGGTATGGACAGAACGCATAACCCCGAATTCACCATCCTGGAATGGTACACTGCGTATAAGGATTATTTCTGGATGATGGAAGTGACCGAGCAGTTGCTCGAAAGAGTGGCCATCGCGGTGAACGGTACCACCGAACTCACCGTTGGTGAAAACAACATCAGCTTTAAAGCGCCTTTCCCACGCGTAAGTATATTCGAAGCCATTCAGCAATATACCGGCATTGATATCAGCGGCATGGACGAAGCACAATTGCGCGACACTTGTAAGAAGCTCGGCATTCATACCGAAGCGAATATGGGCAAGGGCAAACTGATTGATGAAATTTTCAGCGAGACCTGCGAGAGCCATTTTATACAACCCACCTTCATCATCGACTACCCCGTTGAAATGAGCCCGCTTACCAAGAAGCACCGCAGCAAACCCGGGCTGGTAGAGCGTTTTGAGCTAATGATCAACGGTAAGGAAATAGCCAACGCATATAGCGAGCTGAACGATCCTATTGATCAGCGCGAACGTTTTGAAGCGCAGGCCGAGCTCATGAAGCGCGGCGATGATGAAGCGATGTATATCGATTATGATTTCCTGCGCGCGCTGGAATATGGCATGCCTCCTACCGCCGGCATTGGTATTGGTATAGACAGGCTTTGCATGTTGCTCACCAACCAGCCAAGCATACAGGATGTGTTGCTGTTCCCGCAAATGAGGCCGGAAAGACACGTTGATTAATCTTACAAAAACAGATCCTTCATCAGCGGCTGCGAAGGGTTTACTGCATACTTTGTGAAATCGGTGATGCCTTCGCTGGCCAACACCTGCTCGTCGATGAAGAAATTGCCCGTGCATTCCGTGGAAGGTCTCTTCAGAACATGAAAAGCCGCATCGGCTACTATTTCGGGTGTGCGGCTGCGTTGCACCAGGAAATCGCCTCCCAATAAATTTTTTACTGCTGCGGTCGCAATCGTGGTTTGGGGCCACAAAGCATTGGCTGCAATTCTATAGGGTTTCAGTTCTTCGGCCAGCCCCAGCACTATCATGCTCATACCAAACTTGCTGATGGTATAAGCCAGGTGTTTGCCAAACCATTCGGGGTTGAGGCTGATGGGAGGAGAAAGATTGAGAATATGCGGGTTTTCCGCTTTTTTAAGATAGGGTATGCAGGCGCGGCTCATCAGGAAGGTGCCACGCACGTTGATATCCTGCATCAGGTCGTAACGCTTGGGTTCCAGTTGTTCGGTAGAGGAAAGGTTGATAGCACTGGCATTATTCACCAGTATATCAATACCTCCGAAATGGTCAGCAGTAGCCTTTACCACCTGCTCAATGCTTTCTTCATGGCGTATGTCGCCGGGAAGGGCCAGCACTTTACCCGGCCCCGCCTGGTCAATTTCGGCGGCGGCGGTATGGATGGTGCCCTCCAGCCTGGGATGCGGCTCTACCGTCTTAGCCACAATAGCCACATGGGCGCCGGCCGCAGCGAGCCGGATTGCGATGGATTTCCCGATGCCCCGGCTTCCCCCGGTTACCAGCACCACTTTATTGGTAAAGCTCATATAAAGGCTGTTTAATAAATGTAAGATTATTGAATTTAGGTATAAATATATGATTCGCAGCCAGGCATTCGGGAGATTACGAAAACCAGGGACCGTATTTTTACGAAAAGACTGGTAAATCGTGAATGAAAAAAGTTAAGCAAAAACGCTCTTGCGCTTTGAGCGATATTGGAATAGGTTTGTATTCGTCAGATTGATTGATTCCAAGGACGCCAATATCCAATCCAAACCACGAATCCAATATCACGCGAAAGACCCAATCCTTGAAAAAACCAGTTCGCAAAACCAATCCTAAGAAAGACCCATTCAGGCAAACCAGTCATCCTTAAGAACCAAACCTTATCTGCCTGGAATCACCCAATTACGGCAACCAGTAATCCAATAGTCCTTTAATCCAAAATCCTGTTAAACCAAAACAAAAAATCCATTATCCGACAAGCAACACTTCAAAAAATTTGTACCCAATGATGAACCCGTAAAATGTTGGTAAAGACTCGTACAAACGCATTACAGCCCCAATTGGGGCTGTTTTTATTTGAATATTGAACTCAAATTTGACTATGAAAAAAGGCATCATTAATTCAAATTCAAATTCCTTGTTCAAATTCAAATTCAACATTCAAAAAAAGGCCTCCCACCACTGGGTTGGCCTTTGACACAGAAGACTCAGTGAACCCTTATAAAGATTTGATGCTATCGATGAATAGTGGTGGATGGGAAACTCACTCGCAACAAACGTACAACTATATAACTTCAGATGCAATCGCATTATTACTACGTTATACAACGAATTTTATAGTTGCGGAAATAACTGTGTCTTCTCCTTAAAATCGACGGTGCAACTGTGATATATTAGTTGAAAACGTGTATGCCTGACCTTTATATCACCTGCTGGGCTGGCTAACTGCGCGTACTATTGGTCGCGGGCGGCTATATCGCCCAGGCTTGTTTTTCTCACGATAACCATTAGCATGTGTGCTGTTGGTTCCAAATGGCAACGCCAATAAGAGCAGTAAAGCTGCTAAAGGTTGGAATGAAAGCGAAGAAAAATTTTTGAAGACTTATTGGGCAGAGTCAATGCGACGCGGCGGCAGCGGGCGGCTGATGCGTAAGGAATCCGGAACAACCGTTGACAATGAATCGGTTGAACCGGTGGAAGTGGAATCATCTTTGGGCACCGCAATTACGCCCGAGCTTTTGAAAAACACAATATTGCTCAGGTCCTGGGCTGCCTGCAGCCCTGCGGCTGCCAGTATTACTTTGTCGGGTTGGTAAATGCGCGCGGTATCATCGGTATAAAACTCCGAACTGTTCTGATCCCACCACAACTTCATGGTGCGCAGCGTGTCGCCGTTTTTTGTATTGATCACCACCACGCTGTCGCGCAAGAGTACTTTGCGTTCCAGCTCAAAATATTTTCCGTAGTTCGCGTCGAGGTAGCTTTCTTTTGCTCCCGAAGAGTCGAAGAAATCAACATGCAACGAACGGGGAAATTCAACAAAGGGTGAATCGGCATCGGCGCGCGATTCGGTTACATAACGCCGCATGTATGGCGCCACCAGTTTGGCTTTTACAAAACCATCCTGGCTCAAATAGCTTTCTATTTCGAGGGCTTCTTCAAAACCGGTTTTCTTTTTATACAAATCGTTCACTTCGTTTACATCGTTTTCACAGGACGGCAAAACAAAAAAGCAGCCCATCACCAGGGCTGCCATTGTCAATATATATTTCCTGTGACGTGTAAACATGTTAATCAAACTTGCGTTTCAGGAACCAGATGTCGCTGAGCGACAGACCCACGCCTATGCGGAAAAAGTTTTCGCGGATAAGGTTGGTCCTTCTGCCGCGCGAACCTACTTCAAGGCTTAGGTTGATTATTGAAAACTGGTTACTATATGCCGGTGGACGCATAGGCAGACCCATACCAACCGACGCGCTCCAGGTGGGAAGGTCTTTATCTAGGCTTATGTAATCGGTACCAAAATTAAACCCTGCCCTGTAAAATACCCTGCGCCAGTAACTGGTACCATTAGTAGGATACAACTGCGCGCCTATTCGCACTGTCCAGCTGCTTCGCAAAGGATCTTTCTCTCCAAAATACGAGTACTCTTTCCATTGTGTTTCGGTATAGTCAACCCCGAGCATCCACTTCAATTCCTTTTCAAAAATTATTCCTGCGCCATAAGTTGCCGGGTAGATAACATCACCTTTTTCACCTCCGTCATAATACACCGAGTCGATGCTGATGGGCTCGCCGGTGTTTACATTATACTGAAATGTTTCAACCACGCGATCGCGTGTGCCTTTCAGCGTTTGTTGCAGGTTGCCATACGCGCCCAGTCGCAACCAGGACGTCTTGCCAATTTTTGCGCGGTACTGAAGACCGGCACTTGTTACAAAGCCACCATAGTTAGACTTTGTTTCGTGGTTGCTCATGGTATGAGTCACGGTGTCGTTGACGATGCTCGTGCGCGTGCTGAAATCTTTTGTTCCGAAAAAATAACCACCATTGATGCCAATGCTGAGGTTCTTGAAAAGCGTAAAGCCTGTGCCTGCATGAACTTCGTAAGCACCTCCGTTGCCTTCAAACAATGAACGCACGCTATCGGGACCGGGTGTAAAATAGGGACGTTCTATTTTGTAGTTAATGCGTGAAATAGGTCTGATACCAAGATTGAATCCCCATCCGCCGCCTTGCTTTACCGGGAAAGCAAACTGCACATAAGAAATGGTGGGGCTGTATGCATTGAACTTACGCGGGGGATCGGTGGTACGCAGGGTGCGGTTGTCGAGTTCAAGCCCTATGTCCAGCGCAGTTCTTCCCAGGCGGCCATATGAAGCCGGATTAAGAAAATTGATGGTTAACGGGTCCCAGAATGCGGCTGACAAGCCCCCCATGCCACGGGTCAGAATATTCTGGCTGGGCACCAGGTCGCCGAGGCCATAGCGGGAGTACGGTGAGTTGATAGTTTGGGCTTTTGCCAGCGTAACCGATGTTAACCAAACAAGTCCTAACAGCCTGATTTTCTTATACATTGTTGTGTTCACTGATGGCATAAAGCCCTTTAAAGATTAGATTTGGGTCTGCAAATATCTTGTTTTTAAGATGATACACAAAATAGGGTGCATCACCCCCGGTTAACAACACGTTAAAGTTCCCATACTTCTCCGCATAAGCATCAATCATTCCATCAATCTCTTTTGCCATTCCCAAAATTACTCCGCTGGTGATATTGGTGCGGGTATCATATCCAATCAACGGAAAATTCCAGTCCTTCTCTATCAATGGCAGTTTGGCGGTAAATAAATTCAGCGATTTAAACCGCATTTCCATCCCGGGAGAAATGCCGCCGCCAATAAATTCTTTGTATTTGTTGATGAAGTTGTACGTAATGGCGCTTCCCAGTCCGATCACCAGGTTATTTTTTCCGGGAAATAAATGTACGGCCGCCACCACCAGTGCCAGCCTGTCGGCACCAATATCCTGCGGCTTGCCCACAGGTGTTGTCACAGGTATGCGCGATCGATAATCGAGGCGGTGAAAACGCGTGGCCGAAGAAAGCACCGTTTCTATTTCAGCGTTATGATTGATAACGGAAGAAAGAATGGATTTGGCCGGTTGGTATTTCTTAACCAGCCGGCGAATAGTTTCGGTTGAAACGTTTTCGAGCACGAGCACCTCCTGCAGTTCTTCACCATTCATCACCCCGCATTTGAGGCGCGTGTTACCGAAGTCGAAACACAAAGTTGTCTGGGACATGTTATTGATTTATTCCCCAATATCAAGGTCAAACGCCGACAAATTTCTGAAATGCCCATTTAATTTCACTTTCTCCTTCAATTGCTCCATCTCCATCAGCATGGGCAGCACTTTCTGTAAATGACGTTTGATGTATTCCTGTCTCTGGACTTCTTTCATCAGGCTCAGCACTTCATATTCTTCTTCGAGCGAAAGACCGGCGTGGTGCGCCACGTCGTAGCTTTTTAGTTGCGACTCGGGCTTCTTGAAATCTTTGCTGATGTTGAGCAGCCGGTGCAATTCTTTCACCCCGAAAATCACTTTCTGCATCAGCTCGCGGTTGCCGGCATCTTCATCGTTGGGCGGATAGTTAACGATGGCGCCGCTGTATAATTTGTCAGGCACATTCTTGATCACTTCCAATATGCGAAATACGCGCAGCCCCTGCGTTTTGATATCCATTTCACCATTATCATATACCTGCACTATTTCGGTGATCTCTACCAGTGTGCCCAGTTCCTGCAGCCGGTTGTTGACCACCGCAGGAACGCCGAATGGCTTTTTATTTTCCTCACATTCCCTGATCAGCTGTTTATACTTCGGCTCGAAAATATGCAGGTGCACTTTCTCGCCGGGATAGATCACAATCCCGAGAGGGAATATGGGAATAAAATTGGTCATAACAGGTCAAACGTTAAAATTGCAAATTACGTGCTATTTTGCAACAAAAGACTTTGATGAAGATAACCGGCTTTACGATAATCCGGAACGCCGTGATGAATGATTATCCGGTTGTAGAATCTATTACCTCCATTTTGCCGGTTGTAGATGAAATGATCGTGCTGGTGGGCGAAAGCCAGGATGAAACAGAAAACCTGGTACGGGGAATCAACTCGCCCAAAATCAAAATTCATCATTCCGTGTGGGATCCTTCGCTGACAGAAGGCGGGGCGGTGCTGGCGGCAGAGACCGACAAAGCTTTTGAACTGGTTGCTCCCGACAGCGACTGGGCATTTTATATACAGGCCGATGAAGTGGTGCATGAAAAATATCACGATGCTATTCGCCGGGCGGCGGAGCAATACAAAGATGATAAGCGGGTAGATGGTTTGTTGTTTAAATACCTGCACTTTTACGGCACGTACGATTACGTGGGCGACAGCCGCCGCTGGTATCATCGCGAAGTGCGCATTATCCGCAACGATAAGTCCATCTCATCGTATAAAGATGCGCAGGGTTTTCGCAGAAATGGACGGCCCATCAACGTGAAACTGATTCCTGCTTATATCTACCACTATGGATGGGTGAAAAACCCAAAAAAAATGCAGGAAAAGCGCCGCAACATGATCGATCTCTGGCAAAATAAAACCGGCGAGAACGAAGAGATTGTGAAAGTGGATATTTTCGACTTCAACGAGGATATCGATTCAGTGAAAAAATTTGAAGGCACGCATCCCGCGGTGATGCAAAAAAGAATTGCCGAGCAAAACTGGACAGTGGAATTGGATATTGACAAAAAGAAATTTTCGCTGAAAGACCGCCTGCTGTACTGGTATGAAAAAAAGACCGGCGTACGCTTATTCGATTTCAAAAATTACCGGATTATATGATACCGAAGTTCGGCGACACCAGGGCCCTGGCGCGCACCATTTCTCTCGTTGAAAACGAGGCGCCGGGTTATGAAAAGCTGCTGGAAGAGCTGCCGCATACCAGTGTGCCGGTGATCGGTATTACGGGTCCTCCCGGCGCAGGCAAAAGCACACTCACCGATGCGCTGATTGGTGAATGCGTGAAAGCAGGAAAGAAAGTGGCCGTGCTTTGTGTTGACCCCTCTTCTCCTTTCAATATGGGCGCGCTGCTCGGCGACCGCATCCGCATGAGCGAGTGGTACACGCATCCCCATGTATTTATCCGCTCGCTGGCTACACGTGGTTCATTGGGGGGACTGCACCCGCGCATTATCGAAATTACCGAACTGCTGAAAGCCGCCGAATTCGATTATATCATCATCGAGACAGTGGGTGTTGGTCAAAGCGAGGTGGAGATTGCGGGTCTTGCCGACGCTACTATCGTAGTGCTCGTTCCGGAATCGGGCGATGATATACAGGTGATGAAAGCCGGGCTGATGGAGATTGCCGATATATTCGTGGTGAACAAATGCGACCGGCCCGGCGCAGATCTTTTCATAAAAAACCTCCTGGCCAGGACAGGCACCAAAAGTATACCCATTCAAAAAACTGTCGCCAGCACAAAAGATGGCGTTGACGCACTGTTTGAAGCTATAATAAGACATCTGCAACTGGCACACACTTCCGAAAAAAGATACCTCCTGCTGGCGCAACGCGTGTATCATATTATCCGCGATAAGAGAATGAAGGATGTGAATATGGAAAAGCTGGTGGAGGAAGTGAAATCATCGTACGCAGCGCAGCAATTCAACCTGTATAAACTTGCTGCGCAATACGCTTAATTGCTACGCGCAGCGCAGACCAATCGCTTAAACAGGTTTTTGGCTTTTAATCCAAATGAAATATTCGGTTCTTTCAAAGGCCCGTCGAAGGGTTGGCCGCGACGCAGATAGTATTTGGTGAATGTGCTGCTGGTCATTCCCCATTTTGTTATGAACTGATAATAGCCCTTGTTTTTCCTGATGCGTTTGGTGGATGCCGAACCAAAATGATATACGCGGCTGCTGCTAACGCCTTTAAACAACCGAACACCTGCCTGCCAGAGTTTCATACTGAAATCGGGATCACTGTACATACCGGGCGAAAACTCCACGCTATAACCTCCCACCAGGTCCCACAGGTCTTTGTGCACGATATTGGGCGGCCAGGTGGCCCCTTGCCAATCCTGCATGGGCAGCTTGTCAAACTCCATCAGCAGTTTTTCCTTATTAAAATCCTGCACGCCGGCGCCGTAGTTGCCGGATATAGAGCAATTGCTCTGCGGCACCGGCTCGATGGCTGTGGCAGAAATGAAAAAGAAATGATCTTTCATCTGCAGTATTTCCTGGTGCAACGCGCGGTCCCAGCCGGGACACACATACATATCGTCGTTGAGGTACAGCAGGTAATCGGTAGTCATCAGCTGCCGCGCGGCATTCAGGGCATAGCACACACCAATGTTCTGTTGACTGTAGGTATAATCAATATCGGGTTGACTATTTACCCAGTCCAGCGTGCCGTCGGTGCCTTCGTTGATATGGAGAATGATCTGGTGTCGGTATTGTGAATTGGTACGTATGCTGTCGATGCAAAGCTGCAACATCGGCAGATTGTTCCATGTGGGGATGATTATGGAAAAAACGGCATTGGTGGAATGTGCGCGCCGGTGACTTTGAATGGAATCTGCTGATAGTTCCATGGCGGCAAAATACAGATAAATCAAGAGAAAATCTGTCTTCCTTATTGCACCGCCGGAAATTGCATGTTTACCGAAATTTTCGGGCCGCCCCCTGCCCACCATAATTTTGATACATAGATGTTAGCTCATGAAAAATACATTATTACGGCGGTGGCAGTAATGTTAGCGCCTCTTATCGCGAAGAATTCTTCGGGAGGCTGCAGAGCGGGAAATAATGCAGGTCCGTTACCAATCGCAACCGATCGGCGCGCCGGGAGGAGCTTCCTTATGCTGAGTGGCTTTCGCCTTGTCGGGAGATTTCATTCTCTCTAGTGCCAGCAACAAATGACCCTGGTAATCTGCGTCGGTTATGCCTGCTTTCTTTGCTTCGATCCATTTCTTCAGGTCGTCCAGGGCTTTTGTTACCACGGCGCGCACCTGGAAGGAAGCGTTGTCATCTTGCGACACTGCGAGCAGATAGGTGAGTAAAATCTGCTCGGTCTGCAACTGGATCAGCTTCTCCATACCCTGTCGGCGCGCCGCATGCCAGGTGTTGCTTACAAGTTGATGAATCATTTCGCCTACGCCAAGTCCTCCGCTTACTTCATATTGCACCATGCGGTTCAGACGCTCGCTGTTAAACAGGAACGAGAATGGCATATCAACGGCTGACTCTGCAGGAGCGAGCGCGTCGAAGGCAGGGCCTGTACGTTTGCGGAAGAGTTCGCGGCTGAAAGCGTATCCTGCCGGACGAGGAGGAATCAGCTTTGAAATCTTATCGGGAATAACCAGCAGTTTTGGATCTATGGCATTGATGATGGCCTGGAGGGCCTTCAGTTGCTGTTCTTTGCTAAGGGCGCGCGTCACCACCTGTCCGTCGCCGCGGAGAGCGTAGGTATAGTACATACCGCCGACCATTTTGGTAACGGCTTCCAGCTGGTAGCGGTGGAAGAAGTATACCGGCACCAACACATCTTCGAGCATAGCCATGGGCATACCCGGACGGATATTTTTTTCACCGAATTGGCCGAGGGCCCTGGCGCGCACTTTCAATACTTCGTTCATCTCGGCCACGGCATCGCTGCCATTGTCCCAGAGATGCGCTTGCGGATGCAGCCCGCCCGGCGAACGCGCATCGCGGTCGGAGATGAATTGAAGGCCTTTTTTAGTCGCATCGGTAAGAATTTTATCGAGGGCTTTTTGTTCGTCAGTGCCCGGAGGAAAGTCCTGGTAACCCCAGGTGATAGCCACTTTGTCCCACTCGCCAATCTTATTGTCGTAAGCATTGCTGAGGTCTATCTCGCCGCGGCGATTGAGTCGCACCAGCGGATGCGGGTAATCCATCACGCTGGCACGGTCACTTACGCTGGCGGCATAGTTGTGCATCAGCCCGAGCGTGTGACCAATTTCATGAGCGGCGAGCTGTTTCAGGCGTTCCAGCGCCAGTTTGAGCATCTTGTCGTCGGCGGGCTCGCCTTTTTCGAAGGGAGCCAGCAGTCCCTGTGCAATCAGGTAATCTTGCCGCACGCGCAGCGAGCCGAGGGTAACATGACCTTTCAGTATCTCGCCTGTACGTGGATCGACCACCGAATTGCCATAGCTCCAGCCGCGCGTGGAGCGGTGTACCCAGTTGATGACGTTGTAACGCAGATCCATGGGGTCGGCATCTTCGGGCAGAATTTTAACCTGGAAAGCATTCTTATAACCGGCTGCCTCAAAGGCCTGGTTCCACCACGAGGCGCCCTCGAGCAAAGCGCTGCGGATGGGCTCGGGCGTGCCGTTGTCGAGGTAATATATAATTGGCTTTACAGGCTCACTAAGCTTCGCAGTGGGGTCTTTCTTTTTCAGGCGATGCCTGAGCACATATTGTTTTTCAATAGGATGCGACACGGGGCTGCTGTAGTCAGAAAAAGTGGTACTGATAAAACTACTGCGTGGATCGGCCAGGCGGGGCTTATAATCATCGTCGGGTAGCTGCACAAAAGACTGGTGCATACGCAGCGTAACGGCGTCGCCGGATGGCGTTACTGAGCCTACCAGGCCACCTGCGGAACCATCATTGTTTACGAGTGTAACGGTGGCTTCGAATTCTGTGTTTAAGGGAAAATTTTTGGTGCGCGGGAGATAGACCGCCGAGCGCGATTTATCGAACACAAAATTTCCCTGCCGCTGGCTACGAATGGCGACAGCGGCCAGCATAGCATCGCGCACTATGAAATCGGTGGCATCTACCAGCACACGGCCGCTCGATTCGGCTTCGGCAGTAAAGCCCCAAAGAACCGATTGGGCAAAACTTTCTTCCACCGCTCTCTTTTCCAGCGGGTCATCGCTGAGAGCGCGGAAACGGTAATTGGGTTGCACCAGCAATATTTTGCGCCCGGTCTTGCTAAATTTAACAATACGCCGGGGACCCAGCAGTCCGCGGTCGAGACCAAGGTCGTTACTGCCCAGTCCGCCGGGAAGCGAAACCACATATAGCAATTCCTGGTCGAACTTGTCGATTTCCATCCAGATTTTCCCGGCATTTTCATCCCAGTAAAAATTGAGGAAGCCTTCGTATTTCTTCAGGTCCTTTGTCTTTTCTTCAATGGTGGGGAGTTTTTGGGCTGAGGCAGAAAAGCAGATGCAAAGGCATAGCAGCCAGCATAATCTCATACGGTGTAGTTTCCACCAAGATAAAAGAAATCACCTAATTATCGCCATTGTTCTTATACCAGCGGTACCCGATATATCCCACAATCAGGAATGGGCAGAGGGCCAGGTAAATGATGCCGGAATTAAAGCCTTTGGCGGGTTGTTCACCCAGTTGCTGGGCCGTTTTGGTGCAGATGGAACATTGCGCAGACAGCCCGGCGGGAAGTGCCGAAAAGAAAAGGAGCAATACGAGGATGTTGCACCACTTTTTCATGATCACAGATTTCACTGATTAGACGGATTCTACGGAAGCTAATCGCGGATTTGCCCTGATGTCGCAGACTACACAAATTTGGTGAAATGTTCCGCGTAACTTGTGCAATCCCATTCATCCGTGTTCAAATCCCTGCTCCGCAAAGCTACATCCGAAAATCCTAAATAAAAAAGCCGCTCCGGCTCTGAATCGGAACGGCTGCAGTAAATTCCTCAAACCACCCTGGGAATTCATTTTCAACCTCAAACTGTTGATACGGATAGTCTCCCTGATACGGAAGACTCGCCCGATTAGCTCATTACGGGCGGCACCTCAAAACTCTGTTAATGGTCGTTTTCAATCGGGCGCTTTCTGATTGTGTCCAGTTGTTGGTAAGACTTCGGATTTCTGTTCCTATGTTGTTTGCGTATGACTGTTTCTGATAACAATGTAAAATTAATATCCCCTTTGGCGGAAGACAAAAAGCAATGAGCAAACGGACAGGTAAACTTTGTGGATAGCAGGGAATCTCATGCCATTTGAAGATGAAGATTGAACAGGGAAGGAGAAGTTTGCACCTTCCCTGTTCCTTCTTTAATCTTCTTTTCTTTCTTTCTTAAACACTTCCCATCCTGCGCTGCCGGTTGACTTCAGAACCAGCGAGTAATCACCGTTTTCGAGGGTGATGTAGTAGGTGGTTTCGCCATTTACGGCTATTTCAAAGAGGTCGCTAATCCAGTGGCCGCGATAGTTGTTGCGCAGATCGGTCATCAGGGACAGGGGCAACTGGCTGCTGGTGATGTTGCGGGTTACTGCAATCAGGTTACCCTGTTCGGAGTAGTAGGCAAACATTACCTGTCCGCTGAGGGTGAAAGTTGCTTTTATGAAGTTGCTGCTCTTTTCCCAGCGAACATCTTCAGCAGAAGCAAAGTCTTTTTTAAAGCTGTTGGCGATTCTGTCATTAACACCGGTACTGGTTCCGGCGAAACTGGTGCTGAAACTCATCATCAGCATCAGGGTGAATAATACGATTTTGTTTTTCATGACTAATACTTTTATAGTGTATTCCGATTATTTCTACACTTAGTTTGACGAGGCATGAGGGGGAAATGTTACAGGGTGTTTCCAATTTAATTTTCTTTAACAATCCCTCTTTTCAAAGCCGCTAAGTTGTAATTGGCGCCGCAAATTTCTGAACTTCCCTGGCCGGCGAAAGCATTACAGGTATGAACTGTGTTTATGGGCGTATGAATTGATCATAATGAAAAGGCTGCTCCCTATTTTGGAAAAGCTGCCTGGCTTCATACACCCTGAGACTATCCCTTATTTGCGGGGGGCAGTATAAAAAGCCCGTTCTTTGAAGCGGGCGCTTCTCTTTCCCTGTTCTTTCTTCAATCTTCAGAACTTGGAAAACAACTCCATAAACTCCTGCCTTCTCGATCGCGAAATACTGATCGTAGCATCATTATCCATTACTACATATCCTCCTTCGCCGCGTACGAATTTTTTGATGTGATTGAGGTTGATGAGGTATGAGTTGTGTACGCGGAAAAAATCGGGACCCGACAGCGCTTCGTCGATATCTTTCAGCACTTTCGACACCATAATTTTTTTTCCTCCTTGCAAAACGATGCTGGTATAGTTACTCTCCGCTTCGCAGTAAATAATTTCGTCGGTCGACACGAATATCATACCGTCGTTGGTGGTAAGCGCAATGCGCGGAATGGTAGTGCGGTTGGCGCTCTTTACGTTTTGCAACAACAGTTCTATCTGCTCGCGCGTGGGCACTGATTTTTTTGCTTCAATGCGGCGCACGGTTTCTTTCAGATCGTCGGGATCTACTGGTTTCAGCAAATAGTTGAGCGCACTGTATCGGAATGCCTTAATGGCAAACTGGTCGTAGGCGGTACAAAACACTACATCGAAAGATAGCTTGCCGATCTGTTCCAGCATGTCGAAGCCATTCATATGCGGCATTTCTATATCCAGGAACACCACATCGGGTTTGTATTTGTTGATGGCCTCAATTCCTTTCTCCCCCGAATTGCACATCGCTTCAATGCTTACCTGCGGGCAATAGGTCTTCAGCAACCATTCCATCATCTCCAGGCTGTTGCTTTCGTCGTCAATTAATACGCATTTAATCATAATCGTGTTGTTTAGCTTCTATATTGGAATATTCAAAATAACCTTGGTTCCCGCCGGTTCATTTCCCTCCTTCACCAGGTCGATGATCTCCACGCTCGCGTTGAGCTGCGCATGACGGTTGAGCAGCGACAAGCGGTTTTCGGTCAGTTTCATGCCCAATGATTTCTTGGTCGTAGCGGATTTACTCTTGAGCTCGCGCGCTTTTTCCCTTCCTATTCCATTGTCTTCAATCACGCATTGCAACATATTCTCGTGCGGCAGGTTGATATGAATTTTCAGGTGACCTACAGTTTGCATATGCAGCAAACCATGCCAGATGGCGTTTTCTACATAAGGCTGAATGATCAGCGGGGGCAATTCAATGCTATCTGCCGGCACACCTTCGTCGAGAATAATTTCATAACTGAACTTCTTATCAAAGCGCAGTGCTTCCATATCAATGTACAGCTTCAATGCTTCCAGCTCGTTGCTGAGAATAACATTTTTGCTGTTTGAATTGTCGAGAATCAACCTGATCAGCTTGGCAAATTTTGTAAGGTATAATGAAGCCGTTACCTGGTCGCTTTTAACGATGTAGCGGTTAATACTATTCAGACAGTTAAAAATAAAATGCGGGTTCATTTGCGCGCGCAGAGCCTGCATTTCTACTTCGGCCATCTTCTGCCGCGTTTCCATCAGCGTCATCATCGCCTGTTCTTTCTCTTCTTCTGCACGGGCACGCACAATTTTGTTGGCGCAAAGCGATGCGATGGTGGTTAATATGGAAAGATGTTTGGTGGTGAAAAAATTTTTGCGGCTATGTTCGCAGTCAATCACGCCTAACACTTTTCCGTCAGAAATCATGGGCACGGTAATTTCAGAATAGCGAATGCGATCATCAACGATATAGCGCGGTTCTTTTGAAGTGTCTTTGATGATCTCGGCTTTGCCGGTGGCCGCTACTGATCCTACAATACCCTTGCCCACTGGTATTTCAATCGGATCTTGTATTTCAAAACTCACAGGACTCTTCGGGCCATGCGCTGCTTTTTGCACCAGCACATTTCTTTCTTCGTCAATTAAATATATCACGCAGTCTTCAAAACGCAATCGGCCGATACAGTTGCGAGCCACATCCCATAAAATATTTTCCACCTTCTGTTGCTCGTACATACTGCTGGCGAAATAATTAATCGCCTGCTCGGTTTCCAGTTGTTCTCTCTGCAAGGCCGCTTTGCGGTTCCTGCTTTGTATATACCAATAGGCCAGACCGCCTAATATCAGTGCCGTGCCGGCTATGGCCCACCACCGTTGCCAGATGGGTGGAATAATGCGCACATTCACCACATTATTGCTATTTACCCAATTCACACCATCTACTCCTGCACGCACTAAGAAAGTATAATTGCCTGCGCCCAGCCAGGTGTAGTGCGCCTCGCGCGTGCCGGTGGCGGTATGCCATTCCTTGTCGTATCCTTCCAGCTTGTATTGATAAAGAATTTCACGGCTGCTGCTCAAATCAATAGCGGTAAAATGAAAGCTGACATCATTCTTGGCAAAAGGCACCGCAAAATATCTGTCTGTAGTAAAGCGGAAGGACGTGTCTATTACATCCATACCATACACACTTACCTGCAGTTGCAAGGGAGTGACGACCAGTTGATGAGGGAAAAAATAATTGATGCCGCTCTGGCTCGCAAACAACAATTCGCCATTTGTCGCTTTCTCTACACCCGACACGCGAAATCCTTCGATGCTCAATCCCGCATTATCTTCAAAAAATTGCCAGTGTTTGTTGTCCGGGTTATACTTGATCAGGCATTTATTATTTGCAATCCAGATGTTGCCCGCATCGTCAGCTACCAGGCTGGCGCAGCGGTCGTAACGAAGTCCATTGTTGCGGGTAAATTTTTGAATGGCGCCATCCACATTAATGATATTAAAACCGCCCGGCGTAGCCACATAAATATTTCCGTGCTTATCTTCTGCAATAGAATAAATGGCTGCGGAGGTAATGCCATCTTGCTCGGTATATTGAACAAGCGTTTCCTTTTCAGGATCGTAGCAGTATAGTCCGTTGAAACCTGATCCGATCCATATGCGTTTGCGGCGGTCTTCGTATAATGTAAGCACGCGCTTGCCGTATATCTGTTTCAACACCGGGTGATCGCGGTAGCCGTTAGTTTTCAGGGTAATGGGATCGATGGAATATAGGCCGCCATTGGAACTTGCCCATATCTTTCCATCGCTGAAGGTGGTGAGGTCATACACCCATGACGAGCGCACCGCAATGCCTTGCGAAGTATCCACTTTCATTTTCTGAAACTGCCCGGTGCGTTTATCCATTATGGCCAGTCCATCGCCCAGCACGCTTACAATGAGGCGGTCTTTGCCGGCAACAGCGGCGGTGCGCACTTCCAGTGTGCGCAGTCCTTCGGGACCATTGTAGTAATAGAAATAATAGGCCGCCTGGTTCGTCTTTCTGTCCCAACGAATCAGCCGGTCGTACGCGCCAATCCAGAAAATGCCGTCTTTATCCTCCGTAATATCATTGAGGTAATTGTCGAAAAGATTGCCGTACCGGTCTTTAAATATGCGCGTGTAACCCGCGGGCCTGTTATATACGTTACCCATATTGGCACCGCTGGTATAAGTGCCCACCACCACTTCGCCATGCTTGCCCGCAAATGCCCGGTAAGTATTGTTGGCAGAGATTGTTCCCGGGTTAATGGGATCGTGCGTATGACGCGTAATGGTTCCGTCCTGGCTAATGGTAATCAATCCCGCCTTATCGGTGGCCACCAGCAGATCGCCGTTGGCAGCGCGGCGTACTTCGCTCAGGTTGGTATTGATGTTAAGATCGTTCAGCTGATTCGACAGCTGGTATTCCCTCACTATTTTTCCCGAAACCAGGTTAATCACCATCACGCGGCCCGTTTGAATACCTATGGCAATTTCCTGGTCATTCACCGGGCAGGCGCTCACCGGGCGTTCGAAGTTTTGCCGGTAAATAATCTGCTGCGTACCGTAATCCAGTATCAGCACTTTGTCGAACATGGTAAAGATGACCTTGTTTTCCGAAAAGGGCTCAGCGTCCAGGAAAGTGCTGCGCAATTCCCCTGGTATCCATTCCAGCTCCAGCCATTTGCTTTTCGTGCTGTCGAAATAGTATTGGCCTTTGTCTGTAAATAGTACCGGGCCGAATGAGGTGGTTTCAAAAATGGAATGGCAATTAAACACAGTATTCGTGTCGCGGATAATAATGCGGTGAAAATTGCGGCGGTCATCCACCCACGAGGCGCCGCGCGGAGTACCGATCCAGACGCGGTTGCGGCTGTCGCAATGCAGGTGGATAATATTGTTGTCGGCCAGCGTGGGACAGCGTTCGCTGTTATACACCGTAACATTATAACCATCATACACATTAAGGCCCACTGCTGTGCCTATCCATAGAAATCCATTGTTGTCAATGGTGATGCTGCGGGCGTAATTATCAGACAGCCCGTGGGAAGTATTGAGGTGTGAGAAGAGAATGGATTGCCCGGTCGCGGAATAGAAAACCAGCGACAATACACAGGCGGTATTTACAACGATCCACTTCAAACGTCGTCAATCGAATTAATGTAAGATAAAGCTGTAGAGTTTAGTTGCTATCAGTTACTATCATCGCTATAGTAAGGACCGTTACCAGGACTGCCGGTAATGAGAAACACTTATAGTGAAACTATATAAAATTAACTTTCCTCTCTATAAATACCCATTTCATTGAGCCAATTGCAAAATTTTTGAGTGGTTTGCGGAATATTTGAGTAGTTAACGGGGTATAGGGCAAAAAAAATGGCTGCCCGTATGCGCGGACAACCATTTGATATTTTTTTCAGTTGTATTATACTTCTTCAGTCTTCAGCATTTTCTGGAATTTCTTACGCTCCTCTTCATCCAGTATCACTTTACGCATGCGGATGAAATTGGGCGTCACCTCGATGCACTCATCCTGCTGTATGTATTCCATGCATTCTTCCAGGGTCATCTGGACCTTGGGGGTGATGTGCACGGTGCCATCGCTGCCGCTGGCGCGCATGTTGGTGAGCTTCTTGCCTTCAATTACGTTCACCACCAGGTCGCCGGGCTTAATGTGCTCGGCAACAATCTGGCCGGCATATACTTCTTCGCCCGGGTCCACAAAAAACGAACCGCGGTCCTGCAATTTGTCAATGGAATAGGCGGTTGTCTGACCAGCCTGTTTGGCAATCAGCACACCATTATTACGACCGGGGATCGGTCCTTTCCAGGGTTTGAAATCGATAAAGCGGTGCGCCATCACGGCTTCGCCGGCGGTATTGGTCAGCATTTGCGTACGCAAACCAATCAAGCCACGCGAAGGAATTTCAAATTCCAGGTGCTGCATTTCACCCTTGGTTTCCATTACATGCAGTTCACCTTTGCGGCGGGTTACCAGGTCGATCACTTTCGAGGCATATTCCTGGGGCACATCCACCACCAGGATTTCATAAGGTTCACATTTTTTGCCATCGATGGTTTTTATGATAACCTGCGGTTGACCTACGGTAAGCTCATAGCCTTCGCGGCGCATGGTTTCGATCAGGATGCCCAGGTGCAGAATACCACGACCGTATACCTGGAAGCTTTCGCCTCCTTCACTATCCTGCACGCGCAGGGCCAGGTTCTTTTCAGTTTCTTTCATCAGGCGGTCGCGCAGGTGGCGGCTGGTTACAAATTTTCCATCTCGTCCATAAAAGGGCGAATTGTTAATGGAAAACAGCATGTTCATGGTGGGCTCGTCCACGCTGATCACAGGTAAAGCTTCGGGGTTTTCGGCATCGGCAATGGTGTCGCCGATGTTGAAGTCTTCAAGACCTACTACCGCGCAAAGGTCACCGGCAGTAACTTCGGTTACTTTCTTTTTGCCCATACCCTCAAACACATACAATTCCTTAACGCGCGATTTTTTGATAGTGCCATCGGCCTGTACGAGCGATATAGGTTGGTTTTCCCTGATCACGCCGCGGGTTACTTTTCCAATAGCTATGCGGCCCAGGAACGAGGAGTAATCCAGCGAAGTGATCTGCATTTGCAAAGTGCCTTCTTCCACTTTCGGGGCGGGCACATATTCCAGAATACCATCCAGCAATGGGGTGATATTATCTGTTGGCTCCAGCGATGTATTGAACCAGCCGTTCTTTCCACTTCCGTAGTAGGTGGGGAAATCGAGCTGTTGTTCGGTGGCGTCCAGGTTGAAGAACAATTCAAATACCGCGTCGTGTACTTCGTCGGGGCGGCAGTTGGGTTTGTCAACTTTGTTGATCACCACGATGGGGCGCAGGTTCAGCTGAAGCGCTTTCTGCAACACAAACCTTGTTTGCGGCATGGGGCCTTCAAACGCGTCAACCAGCAGGATAACGCCGTCGGCCATTTTCAAAACCCTCTCTACCTCACCTCCAAAATCGGCGTGGCCGGGGGTATCGATCACGTTTATCTTAACGCCGTTGTAAGTAACGGCAGCATTCTTACTAAAGATGGTGATACCACGCTCTCTTTCCAGGTCATTGCTGTCCATGATCAGCTCACCGGTTTGCTGGTTTTCCCTGAACACCTTTGTGGCGTGCAGTATCTTGTCTACCAGGGTGGTCTTACCATGGTCAACGTGCGCAATGATTGCTATATTTCTGATGTTCATAATTGTTGGGTGGTTGACGTCTCACTTGTCTTCAGTCAACACGCTTTTGTAATGAGCGCGCAAAGGTACTAATATTCAACGGCAAATGGAAGGTTAAATTGGAAAAGACGGCATTTATTTATGACACAATTAAAAGTGAATTAAAGCGTTCAATGCCAGTGATGTGGAAACGAGCAAATGAGAAATTGGTGTACCTTGTAATAAGCTTAATTCAATAACTATGGACAAACACCTATCCCGTCGTAAAATGTTAGCGCAGTTAGGTGCAGCGGCGGGCGCCACGCTTCCCATCAGCAAATGGATTGCTGCACAGGAACCTATCCCCATTCCTATGGTAGAAGATTTTTTACCCCAACCACCCGATAAACCCATCACGGCCATTACGCTCGGCGCAGGTAATCGCGGCAATGTGTATGGTGATTACGCTACCGCCTACCCGCATCATATCAGGATTGTGGGCGTAGCCGAACCTATTGCTGCCCGCAATGAACGTTATGCACAAAAGCATGCTATCCCCGCAGGCAACAGGTTCAAAACCTGGGAAGATGTTTTCAAAAAACCCAAGTTTGCCGACGCGGTTATCATTTCCACGCCCGACCGGCTGCACTATGGTCCCTGCATGCAGGCGCTGAAAATGGGTTATGATGTGCTGTTGGAAAAACCCATTTCACCCAGCGAGCAGGAATGCCGCGATATATTGGAGCTCACCAAGAAAACGGGACGCATCGTAGCCGTTTGTCACGTGTTGCGTTATGCGCCCTATTTCATAAAACTGCGCGAGCTGGTGCAATCGGGCGCCATCGGCGAAGTGATCAGCTTCGATCATTTTGAACCGATAGAGCATGTGCATATGGCCCATAGCTATGTGAGGGGCAACTGGCACAATAGTAAAGAAACCACTCCTATTATTCTCGCCAAGAGTTGTCACGATATGGACATCCTGCGTTGGATTGTAGGCAAGCCCAGCCGCTCGGTCACTGCTTTTGGTAACCTGAAATGGTTCAGAAAAGAAAATGCGCCCGAGGGCAGCACCGATCGTTGTATCAATGGCTGCGCGGTGGAAGCAACCTGTCCTTTTTCTGCATTAAAAATTTATCATCGCAATCATCAGCGTTTGTACGTGTTTGACCTGCCAGAAGATCCGAAGAAGAGAGATGATGCTATTTTGGAATACTTACGCACTACCGACTATGGCCGTTGTGTGTATCGCATGGACAATGATCAGCCCGATCATTATGTGAGTAATATTCTGTTTGATGAAGGCATCACGGCTTCGTTTTCCATGGAAGGACTCACCTCATACGCCGGCCGCAGAACGCGCGTAATGGGCAGCATGGGCGATATTGTTGGTGATATGACGAGCTTTACACTCACCGATTTCCGCACAGGGGTTCAGACCGGCTGGCAGTTGAATACCGACCATCACGGCGGCGGCGACTGGAGGCTGATGGCGAATTTTGTGCAGGCGGTGAGTAAGCAGGATCCTAACCTGCTCACCTCTACTATCGACGTTTCGATAGAAAGTCACATCATGTGTTTTATGGCAGAAAAAAGCAGGCTGGAGAAAAAAGTAGCGGATGTGATCATGTAAAGAATTTCCTGAACAGCCTGATGACAATGCTGATGACTACGCTGAACAGGATCATGGTGGTGATGGGAAAATAGAACCTGAAGTTTTCTTTTTCGATACGAATATCGCCGGGCAACCGCCCGATCCAGTGGAGTTTGTCGTGAAAAAAATAGATGATCAGTCCGATCACTACAATGGCTCCGCCTATAAACATAATTACCTTTCCGGTATCAGGGCTCATATCATTTCATTAAATTACTTTCAAAATTAGTGCATGCGGAAGACCAAATGGCTGGTGATGGCCATTCTTATCCTGACGATTGCATACCTGGGCGGTCCCCGGCCTGCCGGGCCCGAATATAGCCCCGAGATGCCGCATGTACCCGGCAGTGCACACCAGCTGGAGGATTATGTATCCCGTCGCGAAGCCCGTCATAAGATAAAACCCGACAACCAGGCGCGTATCATCTGGGCCAACGACAGTATAAAGAACAGAACCAGTTACTCAATGGTATATCTCCACGGATTTGGCGCCTCGCAGGCCGAAGGCGAACCAGTGCACCGCGAGCTGGCGAAGAAATTCAACTGCAATTTATTTCTCTCCCGCCTGGCCGATCATGGCATCGATACTTCCGAAGCTATGGTGAATCTTACTGTCGACCGGTACTGGGAATCTGCGAAAGAAGCGCTAGCCATTGGCCAGCAACTCGGCGATACGGTTATCCTGATTGGTTGTTCTACCGGCGCCAGTCTTGCCCTGAAACTGGCGGCCGAGCATCCCGAAATAAAAGCGTTGATCTTATATTCTCCCAATATTGCCATCAACGATCCCAATGCCTGGCTCGCAAACAATCCCTGGGGTTTGCAGATAGCCCGCCTGGTGCTGGGTTCGAAATATGTAGTCAGCAAAAAAGACACCCGCGACATCTATCGGCAATATTGGTACGACCGTTACCGCCTGGAAGCGGTGGTGGCGCTGGAAGAGTTTTTGGAAACTGCGATGACAAAACAGACTTTCCAGAAAGTGAAACAACCCACGCTGATGTTGTATTACTACAAAGACGAAGTGCACCAGGACAGCACGGTAAAGGTAAGCGCCATGAAGGAAATGTTTGAAGAGCTGGGCACGCCTTCGCACCTGAAGCGGGCGATTGCCATGCCCAATGCCGGCGATCACGTGATCAGTTCATACATACGCTCCCGCGATGTGGAAGGTGTAATCAGGGAGAGCGAAAAGTTTCTCAGTGAGGTGATTGGTTTAAGCGCCAACTAAAGTTTTGAAAGTTTGAGATATCCAATGTGCAGCTCATCTTCTTTATCTGCGCCGGGAGTGATCACAATTCGATATTGCTTTTTTATATCCCCCGGTAAAATATCTTCTATCTCGTAAATATCATCCACGTCAATTCCATACTTATCGTCAATATGAGAAACTGCCCCCGGGAAGCCGCAATGTTTATAAAATGCGGTTTGTTTAGCGGCTTCAACGGCTTTTCCTTTGTCTGCTGCAACGGCCAGTAGTTTGTAATGATACTCTTCCAGGTCGTTGGGTTTGTATCCGCCGAGGTTGATGAAGAAAAGTTTGTTTGGCGTGGCGACTGCGTTTTGGTCGCGCTTTTCGATGGTTATGTTGAACCCGTCGACTGCCGTCACTTCGCGCCATGAGTCTATATGCATGCGGCCTTCATTCTCGGGCCAGAATGCTTCGATAGCGGGTTTGAGTTCGGGAAGCGAATTAGCGATACCGAAAAATATATCGTGTTGCTCGGTATTGCGGCCTGGTGGTTTGCAACCGAGTAGGAGCATGAAGAGTTTGGGAGAATTATTTTCCATATATAGAAATTCAGTCAAAATTAGAATTCAAATTGACTAGTCGGAAAAATTTTTGATTTGAAATACACCTAACTTGATCTAATTGCTCAGATTTCTTAAAAATGGCTACATAAGAAGCACCATTGTTTTACTCCTTCACTAAAAAAATATTTTCGTGTGTACTTATACGTTGGTGGATGAAAAAGATATCTGGCCAAAGGTGAAACAGGAGTTGTTGATGGTTATATCAAAACTGCAATGTCTGTGGATCTAAGTGGACACGATTTATATAGGTTCAAGACGACAATAGAAAAACAGTTTTTTGCTGTTTGACAACAATATTGTGAGAACTGGGGCTGCCCACTGGTGGCCTTTTTCCTCACTTCACTTAATTGATTAAGTATTAACAAAAATTGCCCCGAACTTCCGTAAATTCCGCCCTTAAACAACCATCAGCCATATGACCCGTTCTCGCATCGCCGGCATCGGCATGTATGTACCGAAACAAGTTGTAACCAATAATGATCTCACCAAATACATGGATACCAGCGATGCCTGGATACAGGAACGCACGGGTATAAAAGAACGACGCTTTGCACATCGTACTGAAGAAACTACCACCACCTTGGGCGTGGAAGCGGCGAAAATAGCGATAGAGCGCGCAGGCACCACGCCACAGGAAATTGATTTTATAGTTTTTGCCACGCTCAGCCCCGATTATTACTTTCCTGGTTGCGGCGTGCTGGTACAGCGTGCGCTGAAAATGAAAGAAGTGGGGGCATTAGACGTGCGCAACCAGTGCAGCGGCTTTGTGTACGCACTCAGCGTGGCTGATCAGTTTATCAGGTCGGGCATGTATAAAAACATACTCGTGATCGGCAGCGAGAAACATTCCTTCGGGCTCGACTTCAGCACACGCGGGCGCAACGTGAGCGTTATTTTCGGCGATGGCGCGGGAGCAGTGGTGCTGCAACCCACAGAAAAAGAAAACGAAGGCATATTAAGCACCCACCTCCACAGCGATGGCGAGTTTGCAGAAATTCTCGCCATGTACAATCCCGGTACACATGCCAATCACTGGACATCGGAAAAGCTTGCCGACTTTGATGAGGCCGAAGTGGGAGAAATGTTTATGAGTCATGCCATGCTCGACAAAGCGCAGATATTTCCGAATATGGACGGTCCGGCAGTGTTTAAGAAAGCGATCGTGAAATTTCCGGAAGTGATCATAGAATCACTCAAAGCGAACGGTTATACGCCCCAGGATATCAATTTGCTGGTGCCGCACCAGGCTAACCTGCGCATCGCGCAATTTGTACAGCAGCAACTCGGTTTGCGGGAAGACCAGGTGTATAACAATATTCAGCGATATGGAAATACTACGGCCGCATCTATACCCATTGCTCTCTGCGAGGCCTGGCAGGAAGGGAAAGTGAAACCCGGCGACCTGGTGTGCCTGGCTGCATTCGGCAGCGGCTTCACCTGGGCAAGTGCACTGTTGAGATGGTAAAAAAAGGCGGGTGCCCTGCTGCCATAATACTCCCTGGAGTACTACCTCTACACCCGCCTGGCTTGCCTCTCAAAGCTTCTTTTTGTCTTCAACCAGCTCCATATTGCGATCCGAAATCAGCACGTTCTTCCAGCTCACCTCATCCTGCATATGCACCAGGTATCGGACAGGATGGTTGGGCTGCTCAATTTCTTCCACTAACGTGATGGCATAGTCATAGTATGAACTTTTTACAATATGACGCACATCCCGTGGCATGAACTTCTCGCTGTACTGCTTGATAGTATAGATCCACTGACCCCTTTTGTCGTATGCAGAGCGACCGTGAGTGCTGTCGACGCGGAAGCGAACCACGAAACCGTCTTTCACTGCATACCATACCACATCAGCAGCGTTCTCATACTTCTTCAGAAAATCGCGCAGCGCGCGTGTATTGAGCGAGTTCATGTAGCCCTTACCGGGATTCAGCACTTTTACATTGTTGTGCACCGGCGGGCTGGCCTGCGCTTTCAGTTCCGGCGCCAGCAACAGCGCGAGTAAACTGGTTAAAATAATAACTTTCATGGCTATACTTTTTTGAATCACAAAACAACAGGCTTTATTTCTAACAGGAATGCCTATTTAGATCAAATTTTGGACTTTTTCGGCAAGGCGTCCAAAAACCACAAGTTCGCCGTTCGACACGTAAAATCGTTGTTCGTCGAAATATGTACGAACTTATCAAGCGTAATTGAGTAGATTTATAGGTGATTTACAGCCCATGCTGGTGATCAAGAAAAATATAATCTACGCTTCCATCTTCTGGGGCCTCTATTTCCTGTACGAATGGCTGGGGCCAGCGGCCATCAACTGCGAATACGAACGGTATTTCATCAATGCATCAGCCATTGTGCCCATCACTTTCTTTGCTTCTTATATAACCGTACATGTGCTGGTAAAAAATTATTTCCTGAAAGGGAAAAAAACCACATTCTGGATATGGTTTGCGTTGAGTGTGATTTTCTTCGTCATGCTGCGCCGCTGCTTTAATTATTACTACACCTATCCTCTCTATTATCCCGATTCAAAACAAAACCTGTTATGGTTTCCCAAAATATTGATTGAAGGCGTAAGCATTTACACGATCACCGGCTTCTATGCCATGTTTTATTTTATGCGTGCCTGGTACGAGCAACAGCGAAAAACGCAGGCGCTTCAGAAAGATAAAATTGAAGCACAACTGGAACTGCTGAAATCGCAGGTGCAGCCTCATTTTATTTTTAACACGCTCAACAATATCTATTCTTTCTCTGTTCAAAATAATTCGCGCACGTCGGAAATGATCTACCGGCTGTCGGCCTTGCTAAGCTATATGCTGTACGATAGCAAACAGCATATGATACCGCTGAAACAGGAACTGGATTACGTAAATAATTATATCGAGCTGGAAAAGATCCGCTATGGCGACCGGCTCGATATAAGCATGAATGTATTTGATGATGTGGAAGGCTTTTACATCACGCCGTTATTGCTGCTGCCGCTCGTTGAAAACAGCTTTAAACACGGCATTTGTAATATCGGCAACAACTGGATCCGCATCGATATATCCATTAAAGAAGAATGGTTATCGGTGAAGATCGAAAACAGTTTTGAACCCCGGAAAGGCAGACCCGCCACCACCAACAAGGGCATCGGACTGGAAAATGTGCGCAAGCGGCTTGAAATTATTTACCACGGTCGCCACGAGTTTAAGTATATGCCCGACGGCGGTTCATTTCTCACCATCCTTAAAGTTAAAAACCTTTCATCCCGGCCAATGAAGAAAGAGGTTGAAATAAAGGAAGAAACTCTTGTTTAAGTTTATGGGTGTAGGTGTCGTGACTGAAAAACACCCGACACCCAAAACTCTACACCGTGCACTATAAGAAATATCGATTATGCAGAAGGTACGAGTCTTAATTGTTGACGACGAATCTCCGGCTACTGAACTGCTGGCATCCTATGTTTCACGAATCGATGATTTCGAAATTGTGGGCATTTGTCATAATGCGCTCGACGCATTTACTTTTTTGCAAAAAAAGCCGGTTGACCTGGTTTTCCTGGATATACAAATGCCGAAAATGACGGGCCTTGAACTGGTGCGCTCCTTACCGGAAAGACCCGCCGTCATTTTTACCACCGCCTACCGCGAATACGGAGTAGATGGCTTTGAGCTGGATGCGCTCGATTACCTGGTAAAACCCATCACCTTCGACCGCTTCCTGAAAGCTATTGCCAAGTTCAACCAGCAGGTGGTGTTCAAGAAGGGCCTCGACCAGTCGCATGAAAACAATGCATTCGACAAGGCCTATATGTATTTTAAAGTAAACAGAGACCTGGTTAAAGTATTCCTGAAGAATATCATTTATATCGAAAGCATACGCGACTACATAAAAGTGATTACGGAAAACCAATCCATTATCAGCTACCAGCGCATCGGATATATGGAGGAAAAATTGCCGGAGAATAAATTTCTCAGGATACACAAATCCTACATCGTATCGCTCGATAAGATCAACAGCTTTAGCAGCGATTGCGTCAATATCGGCAATTTTTCCCTGCCGGTGGGCCGAAGCTATAAGCAGAAATTCCTGCAGCACGTGGGCGGCAACTAAGATCCGCTATTGTCAAACCATCAACACATTTATCGGTTGAACGGATATTCGTTGATCCAGTGAAAGCCGCGGTTCTTGAGCAAAAATTTGTTCAAGTCATACGTCGCCATGCGAATAAACACCGAATCGTTTTTATACGTGCCGCGCATCTCCAGGTGCTCTTTATCAGGAAAATGATAAGCCAACTGGTATTTGGCGGTGGTATCGCTCCAGGTAAACAAGGTCACTTTCTTTTCCGTTGTGTCGAGCCTCCATGCATGGTAACGCATGGTATCGCTCATACTTTTCAAATAGGCGTTCGTATATCCCCTATAGCCACCCACCACCAGTTGCTTCCAGCGCAGGGTATCTGTCTGCAGTGGTGGCAGCGTATCATTGTTGAGCACAAAAGTCTCCACGTTATAAATTCCATGCAGCGGCGGTTTGGGAGCATTATCGCCATATTTTTTCAGCGAAGTGGCACTGTCGTACAAGCCCATGCCGATATAGTATGTCAGCAGTAACGTTTTAATTACTACCAGCGCTACGCGCCATTTCCGGTTGCGTATTGGAGGCTGGGCAATATTGGCAGGCGCCGCTGTTTTGTTGACGATAAAAAAATGGTACAGTCTGCGAATATCCTTAGCCATCAGGAAGACGGACATAAATACCAGCATCGATGAGAGAATCTTCACAGGTATATCATAACTGTAATTCATCGCCATCACATTGCCCATTACACCAAAGGTGACCATGGCGCCCAGCGTGGTGGTGCGGCGAAACAGCAACAGTATACCTCCCAGCATTTCGGCTGCGCCGGTAAAGAAGTTGTATCCTTCTGAATAGCCCATGTAAGTCCAGGCCAGTCCCATGGGCGACGATTCACCATAAGGCTGAACCAACCTGAACGGATCAGCGGCGGGAAACTGCAGTTTGAACACTTTCACAGCTCCATAACTAAGCATGGTAAAGCCAACATAGTAGCGCACTACCACGGTAAGCCAATAGAAAAGTTTGTTATAGCTCGGGCGATTTCGGTCGAGAAAGGCCCAGATAGCAGTTCCAACAATTGCCAGAACAAAAATGAACAGCAACATCACCCAGTCATACGTAGTATCACCTTGCCAAGGCCCCAGCGCGCAGGGGTCTGGGAGAAATCCTGGTGCATATAATGAGTCGTTTAAATTGACTAATATAATGTTTTTGATTAGAAGAAAATCCCAAAATCGGTTGACGTGCAAGACTATTGTAGTGGACAGGATATTCAGACCTATTTACGAAAAAACTATCTTTGGCTCATGCGGCGCAAGTTCATTTATCTCATCAATCCCATATCAGGTACCCGGGAAAAAAGCAAAATGGAATCGCTGATCCGACAGCGCACTGAGGCCGCCGGTATTCATTATGAAATTATGCCAACTGTTGCCGATGGTAACTATGAAGCGGTAAGGCAGAAAATAGAAAAAGAACAATTCACCGACATCATCATCTGCGGCGGCGATGGCACGGTGAACCAGGTGGTGCATTCGCTGGCCGATACCAAAGTGCGTTTCGGCATCATTCCTCTCGGATCGGGCAATGGGTTGGCTTTTGCCGCCGGCATTCCCAAGGCGCCCCCAAAAGCGCTTGAGGTTATTTTTAAAGGATACGCGCAGCTCACCGATGCGTTTATGATCAACAACCGCTTTGCCTGTATGCTTTGCGGCCTGGGCTTTGACGCCGCCATCGCTCACCAGTTTGCGGAAGCACCCAGGCGCGGGCTGGGCACCTATGCTTCACTCACCACCAAACATTTTCTTTTGGCCAAAGCATATCCTTTCAGCATCCACGCAAACAATTTCGATTTTTCCACCGAAGCATATCTCGTTAGCATTGCCAATAGCAACCAGTTTGGAAATAATTTCACCATTGCGCCGCAGGCGGTTTTGTCTGATGGGTTGCTGGATGTAGTGATAGTGAAAAAAATCGCCAAGCCATTGCTGTTGATCACAGTCATGAAACAGGTGCTGGCTGGCCAGATAAAAAAAGTGGAGAACTCGATGAAATCGCCGGTCATTTATTTTCAAACGGCAGAGCTCACCATTCAAAACGCCGGCCATGCGCCCATGCATATAGATGGCGACCCCTGTGACACCGAAGAACAGCTTACCATAAAAGTATTACCTCGCTATTTTAATCTGATCCAGGCTGCGGAATAGATTTTTTCCCGGTAATGCGCTTAAAAGCGGCGAATACCCCCTGGTTATACTCGCTATCCAGCGCATGCGCAATGTCCTGCTTTTCCCGTTTGGTAAGATGAAAGTTCAGTACCGCGCGCTCTTCTTCTTTTTCGGGAGTGTAGATAAACTGAAGTTTATGAAAATAATTTCCCAACAATGACTGCGAAAGGCTCAGCAGGTCGTTCTGGTTATACTCCTGCATTTTGTACCAGTTGTATTGCAGCAGCAACATGGGTTTGGTTACCATTTCGGTAATATTATTCGATTCAAAAGGATATTCCCATCCTCCGGCTTTGCGGTCGCGGATATGTATGAACACAATGCCGCTGGTATTTTCTTTAATCCAGTCTTCAAACACCTGTATGAAGCGGATGGCAGTTTCCTGGCCGAAATTATCGCGCAGTCCGGCGTCCATTACGTCTATTACGGGTTTGCTGGGCAGCCACACGTTGGGCAGCACATAAGGGAATGTAGCATTCATGCGCAGCGCCGTCAGCATGCGCAGGTTCAGCGGATCCTGTTTACGGAACAGTGCGCCATAATCCACTGCGTCGGGATCCATACCATCGGCGGCAGTACCATGAACCGGCTTCATCAAAAAGCTGATGGGCTGCGTGCTGATGATCATTTTGCGACCATCGCGCGTTACCACCGAATTGAAGAACATAAGTGGTATGCGACCATTTTTTTCATCATCGTACCATGATTGCAGCTGGTCGTCGAGCACGCCGCGGGTATTGTCGTTTAGTTTTTGTTCAAACGCATAACCCCTGTCTTTGATGTACTCATATTTTCCCACCTTAAAGCGCTGCGCCGGCGAAGCCAGGTCGCGCGCCACCAGTGAGGTGAACAATGGATTTAGCAGGTCGTTGGAAATATCTTCCACGTACTTCTTATCCTGCAGGTCGATATCTTCTCCCTGGGTTTTCAGCCTGTATAGTTCCCTGAAGTATGCAGCTCCCAACATACCGCCCGAAGCGCCGGTGATGAGCACGGTTTTCTTCATCAGTTCTCCGCCGCTCACACTGTCGAGGCGCTGCAATACATTCATGGTAAATGCCGCGCTGCGATTGCCGCCGCCGCTCGTGGTAATGATATACATCTGTGGCTTTTCTTCCTGCTGACGAGCTTTCCAGGCATTGAGTATTTCGATCATATTGCGCTTGTCGCGCTCGATATTGGCCGGACTGCAGAGGCTCACCAGTGTATCGCGACTGTATTCAGGACGTTCGTCTTTGTTGGTATAGTTTAATCCATATGCCTTATTACTCGGGTCAATGATGTTGTGGCGGTACAAATAGTTCATCACTACAAACAGCAGTATAAGGAAGGGAATACTCCAGCTTTGCAAAAAATAGGAGAAAGCACCCGACACCGCGATCAATATGGCAAAGAAAACGGTGATGCCCGCTGCGGCGGGCAACTGCATAATGGGATGATCGAGCCAGAAACCGATCACGATCATGAGTATGAACGCGATGAAAATGCAAAGCACCGCGGCAAAATGGTGACGGCTGAAAATGTTTTCGATAAACTCACGGCTGTAGTGCGATACATCCCGCACTTTCTTGAGTTTGAAAAGACTATTGAGATAGTACTCCACTTTTATCAGCCTGCTTTGCCCCAGCTTGGTTTCTTCTTTTTTAAACTGTGCCTTGAACAATTGCGGGTTGCTGATCACCGGCGTAAGCTTGCGAATGATGGTCTTATCGGCGCGAAAAAAATAAAACAGCGAAATCGCTATGATGAAGGTAAGTCCGCTCAGGAACCCGATGCCCAGCAAAGCGATTTGGCCGGGGCTCATCAACTCTTTGTGCAGGTCGAAATCTACCGCGCGTATGAAATAGAAAATGAGAAAAACCAGCGGAATCACCGCATTGTTGATGCAATATTTCAGAAAAGGATTGGAAGTGGTGGCCAGGAAACGGAAATGGCGGCAAAACAAAATGAACGTGGTGATATTCCAGCTCATAATGAAAATGCCGATGGCCATACCCACGAATATGCTGGCGATGGGGTTAACATCTCCCAGGTATTCGGGCGCCAGGTACAGCGAATCGGCCCCGAAACTTTTCATAAACGTACCATTGACTGTACTGAAGAGGATGAACCAGAAGATCAGCAGCACCTGGAATTTCTTCAGGTGTAGCAGCACCAGCTGAACAGGGAATGAATGATATAATCCTTTCAGAAATAGTTTCATATGGTAAACGCCACTAAAATACAATTATAACGCCAAGACCGCTTTAGAATTATCACTTATAAGCTTTAAGTTGGCGGCGGGTGAGGTAGAGCATGGCTATGAGGCTGAGCAGGAAGAGCATACCCGTTACCTGGTGCAGTTGAGCCATCCATTCAAAAAGGCCCCAGCGGTTGGGCACAATATGGTCGCTGGTGAGCAACGACATGATGCCCAGCAACACCTGCAGGCACACCAGCAGCACGGGAATTTTGCCTGCCTTTGAAAGTGTGCGACTGCCATTGCTGAATAACGAAATTCTTATGGTGTAAAAAATAACCAGCACGAATAGGATATAAGCCAGTCCGCGGTGAATAAAGTGAATGGTGATTTTATTATCCACCAGGTTGAGCAGTCCATGTTTTGCATCCCACAATCCTGCAGGAATCATACTGCCATTAATATCGGGCCAGGTAGGAGCGGCGGTTGCGGCCCTGTGACCAGCCATCAGGGCGCCGAAGATGAGTTGTATGATGGTGAGAAAAATAAGCCATGAAGTAAATTTCTGCAATTGTGGTGCCTGCACGCGCTCACCTGGTGGTATGCGCAGTTGCAAGGCAAACCAAAATGCATACACTATCAGGCCCATCGCAAAAATGAAGTGCATCGCCAGCTTGGTCGGCTGCACATATACGGCATCGCCGGTAAGTCCGCTCAGCACCATAATCCATCCCACCAGGCCCTGCGCCGCGCCCAGCAGAAAGAGTATCACCAGCGGTTGAACCATTTCGCGCTTCAAATACTTTTTCCTGAGCAGGTACACAAAACCCGCGATAAATACCAGCGCAATTGCCTGCCCCCAGTTGCGGTGCAACCACTCCCAGAAAAATATAAACTTGAAATCTTGTAAGGTGAAGTCTGAATTGAGGTGCTGAAACTGCGGCGTCTTCTTATAGTCTTCAAAATGCTGCACCCACTCCTTTTCCGACAGCGGCGGCACAGCATGCAGTTCCACTTCCCATTTGGTAATCGACAATCCCGAGCCCGTCAGCCTCGTCACTCCGCCCAACACCACTTGTATCAGCAACATGATCACGCCAATCAGTATCCAATTGCTGACAGCCCTATGTGCCCTGGTTGATTGCATTGCGGCGCAAAGATCGGGGAAGAAGGCGAAGATTGAACAGAGGAACAGGGAAATTTGAACAGGGGAGTCCGACGTGCATCGTCATTACTTCTCCCTTCTCCTTCAATCTTCCCTGTCCCCTCTTCAATTTTTTCGTCTTACGCCGCCCGCCATCAATTAGCGACCTTAATATACCCCCATCCTTGCCGCTGCCGCGTAATGATCTCGTAAATTCCGTCGTCTACCACTACTACGCCGGGTATCAGCTGGCTTTTGTCAACGTTGTTGCGCTTCATGGTTAAGGCGCACACTTTAAAGGTGACCTGCTTGGATTTGATGAGTTCTTCGATGGCGGGAGCTACGGTGCTTTTGTCTTTTACCACCATGTCGAGCGCGCCACTATACACCACTACTTCTACCTGGGCTTCGGGACTGGCTTTAGCCACGCTGCCCGACTGGCGAATCACGGCTTTATGACTGGAGCTGTCTTTATTGGTTATATCGAAGACAACCTTATAATCTGACTGCGCCTGCGCCATGACGGAGGCGAAAAGAATTGCCAGAAGAGCGAAATATTTTTTCATGATGAGGAGTTTTACTGTTTAACCTTTCTTGCCTGCTCTATTTCCTTAAACGGACCATATTTGTATTGATGTTTCGGAAAAGAATCAGGGAAAGGTCCAAAGGGATGGTCGGCCGGTTTTGATTTCAGATCGGGCCAGTCCATACTTATATCCTTTTGCGGCCTGTCCATGGAGTTGACGAATGCGGCAACATCCCAGGCTTCTTCAGTGGTGAGCCTGTCCTTTTCGTCCCGGGCGTCAAAGGGCATGTTTGTTTTAACAAAGCTGGCAAATTTGCCCAGCCGGTACAGGCTGGCGCCGAAATTATAGCTATGCTTTCCCCACAAGGGCGGATAGATGAATCCAAAACCCGATACGGAATCGGCCAGGCCTTCGCCATTGGCGCCATGGCAGCGCTGGCATTTCAACATATATACTCTCTTGCCAGCTTCGGGATCGGCAGCGCGGTCAAGGTATTCCACTGGTTTGGTACTTATACCTACGGGCTTTTCATTTTTCTTTACTCCTTGTCCCAGCCACTTCATGTAAGCGACCATTGCGCGCATTTCTCGGCTCAGGCTATCGAGCGGCTTACCATTCATGCTGCGTTCAAAACAGTCATTGATTTTTTTTTCAATCGACTCCACCATACCGCTGCGTTCGCGAAACCGGGGGTAGTTTGCCGCCACGCCACTATAATTATTTCCCCAAGGTTTGGTGCCGGCCTCCAGGTGACAGTTCTGGCAATTCATTCCATTTGTCTTATTCGCCACAATTCCTTTCGGTCCCAGGTATTTCGCAGTATACGCTATAAGCTCTCTTCCATACCTGATCAGATCTCCCTCATCGTCATGCGGTATCAATGCCGTATCCGGCGCCTGCCAGGGCCACTCCAGGCCATCTTCGTTAACTGTATCCGTTATATCTTTCACTTCCCCACCCGGCATCAGCGCCAAAATAACGATGGCGATGGCAAAAGCCGAGGCGAGGAGAATAATGAACTTGCGTTTCATGACAAACTTTTAGGAATATTGAATTTGAATTTGAACAAGGAATTTGAATGTGAATGAATGGCAGCACGATCTGGCCACGACACTATTCCTTGTTCACATTCCTTGTTCAAATTCAAATTCAATATTCAATCCCCACTTGCGTTTATCCGGCGAAGCAATATGCACATTTGTGTTCCTGCGCGCGGCCAACGGCCCAAACGCCGGAGGGCACTACCTGTATGTCGGGCAAGAGACCTGCCACCCATTCTTTCTTCACTTCGGCAGCGTCTTTACCCATGCCCTGGGCAACGGCAGCGCTATATACGGTGAGGGCAGCATCGCATACACAGAAGCGAACACCGCTTGCCTGCAGTTCATTAATACCGATCTTGATAACACCAAAGCCTGGCACTGAGTAAGTACCTTCCTTGGGTTGCCAGAATGGGTTGTGCGTAGCAGGCTGATTGGTGGCGGGATCAGGGAGATGCAATACTTCACCCAGTTTGTATTTGGTCCACAATTCATCTTTCAAAGCATAACCAATAGCATCGTGACGGAGAATAACCACTACGCCGCAGTCTTTTTCCTGTGAGCCAGTAGCAGCATTGGTAAGAAGAAACACGCGGGGCCATGCAAAGGGGAATATGCCGTTGGCATGTGGTACATCAAATACAATACGATGAGTTCCCTTTATCTGATTGAACCAGGCATCTGCATCTGCGATATTGCCGGTCTGTTGCAGTGTTTTTGCCGAAAGTGAAAGCGGCGCCGCAAGCGTGGTGGCTCCCAAAGCGGCTGCGCCTGTAGCAAGAGTGCCTAAAAAGCTACGACGCGAAGAGTTGAAATCATTGTGTTGCATACATTAGGTTTTTGGTTAACTATAAACAAGGTTGTAAATATTTCACTGGTAAACTGTCGCGCAGCTTACAAATGCTTTCGAAAATGCCGTGCAGGTATGAGATGGACGAGAAGCCGGTTGGAGGTTAGCAGCCGGCTAATAAAGTGTAAAGGTGATTATGGAAAGAGGTGAAAACAATACCATAAATGTGGCATTTATATCCCCAAAAGAGGGGAGATGCCAACGGTAATTTGATGAGGGTTAACCGAAAACTAAGTGGCGTGGACTAATGCGGCAATTTTTCACGAAATCTACCGTAAACCCATGTGCCCGCGATAGCACTGAGTATAACAACGAGTATAACAGTAACACCGCTTCCTACCAGCGAGTATAAAGGACCAGGACATGCACCGGTGAATGCCCAGCCTGTACCGAAAAGTAATCCACCAAATACTTGTCCTTTGCTGAACTTTTTAGGATAAAATTTCACTGGTTCACCATAGATGGTGCGCGCTTTGAACTTTTTAATCAAAAACACGGAAATAGCGGCGGTGATCACTGCGCTGCCTAATACACCATACATGTGAAAGCTCTGGAAGCGAAACATCTCCTGTATTCTGAACCATACCACCACTTCCGATTTCACCAGCACAATGCCAAAGAAAATTCCGGCAACCAAATACTTCAGCAAATGCCACCAGGGATGTTGTTGCTCCGATTCGTTGCTGCCAGCCTGGTCGAGCGAGCGCACTTCAAAATCGGTATTCCATATTGCTATGATGTTGTCCTGAACTTGTTCTGTGTGCATGGCCTAGAGTTTAAGGATGAGTGGAAGAATGAAATTGGCAGCAATTAATCCGCCGATCATAAAACAACAGGTAGCCACCAACGAAGGCCACTGCAGGTTGGAAAGTCCCATGATGCTATGTCCTGATGTGCAACCACCGGCATAGCGCGTGCCAAAGCCAACAAGGAATCCACCGACGATCATCATCAGAAATCCCTTCAAAGTAAACAGCGATTGCCAGTTGAATATTTCTGTGGGAGAGGGGCTTTCAAAATTAGCTATACCATAGGCCTGCAGTTCTGCACTCAGTCGTTCATCAATCGCGTATGCACCGCTATTGAGATAATTGAAAGCAACAAAACCTCCAATAACAATCCCTGCCACGAAAAAAAGATTCCATTGCTCTTTTTTCCAATCATATTTGAAAAAAGGAATTTTTGCCGGAACGCAGGCGGCGCAGATATGACGGAAACTTGAAGAAACGCCAAACGATTTGTTACCTGCCAGCAGAAGTACCGGCACCATCAAACCAATTAAAGGGCCGGCAACATACCAGGGCCACGGTTGACTGAGCCATTCACCAAAGTTCATATACTACATCATTTTTTTGCACACAATATTTTCAGGCGCGTACAGCAAATTGTTTCAACACCTGCCGCAGTTGCTTTGCAGGCATTACTACTGCCTGCCGCCACTTGATCCGTCCCTTCCGGAAAATGATCATTTTGGAAACGCCAGGTACCTGGTATGCAATGGCTGCCTGGCGACAGATTATTCCACAGGCACCTGGTCGGTAAGCGTAAACTGGCCGGAATCTTTCATCGCTTTAAATCCACCTTTTATGTCGATCAGCTTATGGTAACCTCTTGCCTTCAGGATCGATATAAAGATCATGGAGCGATAGCCCCCTGCGCAATGCACGTAGTAGGTTTTGTCTTTGTCTACCATCTGCATGCTGTCGTTGATATAATCGAGGCTGGCGTTTTCTGCATTTGCCAGGTGCTCGGCCTTGTACTCTGTTTCTTTGCGCACGTCGAGTACGTTGAGCGGTCCGGATTTTTTCATTCGCTCTGCAAGTTCTTCGGCGCTGATAGATTCTATTTGATCGATTTCCTTTCCGCTCTTCAGCCACTCCTCAAAACCTCCTTTCAGGTAACCGATAGCGTTATCATAACCTACCCTTGCCAGGCGGGTTACCACTTCCTGTTCGCGGCCTTCCTGCGCCACAATCAATAGGGGTTGCCTGATATCGGGAATCAACGTGCCCACCCAGGGAGCGAAGTTGCCGTCCAGGCCAATATTGACAGAGTTGGGAATAAATCCTTTGGCAAATGTTTGCGGATCGCGCGTATCGAGAATCAGCGCGCCGGTTTCGTTGGCCGCCGCTTCAAATGCTTCTACAGATAATGGCTGCGTACCTTTCTTTAATACTTCTCCAATGCTTTCATATCCTTGCTTATTCAGCATCACATTCATGGGGAAATATTGCGGTGGCGTAGTCAGTCCTTCAATTACTTCTTTTATAAATTCTTCCTTAGTCATGTCAGCGCGCAACGCGTAGTTGGTTTGCTTTTGATGACCAAGCGTGTCGGAGGTTTCTTTTGCCATATTCTTACCGCAGGCACTGCCGGCGCCGTGGGCGGGATATACGATAATATCATCAGGCAGCGGCATTATTTTTTGGCGGAGAGAATCGAACAGCAGACCGGCCAGCTCTTCTTTGGTCATATTCGCAGCTTTCTGCGCCAGGTCGGGACGGCCCACATCACCAATGAACAATGTATCGCCGCTGAAGAGCGCAACAGGTTTGCCGTTTTCATCTTTCAGCAAATAACAGGCACTTTCCAGCGTGTGTCCGGGAGTATGCAGCACCACAAAGGTGAGTTTACCTACTTTCAGCTCTTCACCGTCTTTGGCAATTTTTGCTTCAAAAGAAGGCTTGGCGGTAGGTCCATATACTATAGTAGCGCCGGTGGCTTTTGCCAGGTCTAAATGACCGGAAACAAAATCGGCGTGAAAATGAGTCTCGAAAACATATTTGATGCGGGCGTTGTTCCTCTCTGCTTTCTGCACATAAGGTTCAATTTCGCGCAGCGGGTCAATTACCACTGCTTCGCCTTCGCTTTGGATGTAGTAGGCGCCCTGCGCCAGGCATCCGGTATATATTTGTTCTACTTTCATAATGTTATTATAAAACAAGACAAATATCAAAACTGTTCGCCAAAGACTTTATGACCCTGGTCATTTTCAGGCAAAGCAAATTTCCCTTACCAGTATATAAATGCCCATGGCCAGAATGAACCAGCCAAACCCTCTTTTCAGGGAGCTGCCTGGTATGCGCTCGCTTAAAGCTGCGCCGATAAATATTCCCACTACGGCGATAGCTGTGAAGATCAACAATTGCAGCCAGTTAACCGTGTAGTAGGATAAGGTAGTGAAAAAACCAAATAAAGAGCTGAAGGCCATAATAGTTAGCGAGCTGCCTACCGCGGTCTTCATCGGCAGTTTACTGAATAGTACCAAAGCGGGAATAATCAGGAAACCGCCACCCGCGCCCAGCAACCCGGTAATGGCGCCTACCACTAAACCCTGCAAAATCAATTTCACTATCCGCGAACGGTTTCTTTCCACTTCTTTCTGCACGCCATTGCGCGACCTGATCATCGATATGGCGGCGCCTACCATCAGAAAGGCGAACAACACCATCAGGAATACACCTTTTGTGATTTCAAAATCGCCGATAGTAGTAATGTGCTCCGGAATAGCGGGCACCACAAAATGCCGTACCAGGTAAACGCTTACCATGGAAGAAATGCCGAAATAAATGACGGTGGGCACGTCAATCAATCCTTTGTGCCAGGCCCTGGCGCCGCCAACAAGACTGCAGCTGCCCACAACAAACAACGAGTAAGTGGTTGCCAGCACAGGATTTACATGAAGTATGTAAACAAACACCGGCACTGTCAATATTGATCCGCCTCCGCCAATAAGGCCAAGCGATAAACCAATCAATATTGCCGCGATATAGCCGGCGATCTCCATAAAAAAATTTTTTCCTGTAATGTAAAGAACGGCAAAATTAGTTTGCCGCAATAATTATTGCAATCCCCGAATTGCGGTAGTCGTCGCACAACTGACCAATCCCTTCATTTTTTGAGCCATGTGCATAAAATCCGCTGGCTATCATAATGATCATACCCTATTTTTGGCCAAAAGTTTTTAGGTGCTGAAACTTTTTCACCAAAACAAGTTGCGCGAAGCAGGATGCGATGAAGCCGGCAGAGGCTGCCTGGCTGGTCCCGTGTTTGCGGCAGCCGTCATTCTGCCCGAAGGTTTTTATCACCCGCTGCTGAACGACAGCAAGCAGGTGAATGAAGAAGACCGCTATACGTTGCGCACCTATATTGAAGAAAACGCCGTAAGCTATAGTGTGGCGATGGTTGATCATGAAGAAATTGACCGCATCAACATCCTCAATGCTTCCTTCAAAGCCATGCACCTGGCGCTTGACAAGCTGAAAAAGAAAGCGCAGTTCCTGCTGATTGATGGCAACCGTTTTACCAAGTACAAGCGTGTTCCGCACGAATGCATTGTTGAAGGTGATGCCAAATACGCTTCCATTGCGGCAGCCAGCATCCTGGCCAAGACTTACCGCGACGATTTCATGCGCAACCTGCACTATGAGTATCCTCACTACAAATGGATCACCAACAAAGGCTACGGCACTCCTGAGCACCGCCGCGCCATTGAAGAATATGGCCTCAGCCCCTATCACCGCCGCTCATTCCAATGCATACAGCCACAACTGGAGATAAACTTTAACAGTTAAGGCAATAAACCCCCGGTTCGCTTTCTGGTCTTAAATAGCAAGTTGACGCCGTTCATGATAGCGACGTGGTCAACTGAAGTACGTAGTCTGTTAACGATTGGTTTTATTGAAGCTCAGAGAAGGAGGGGAAAGAGGCATACGAGGATCTCTTTTCACCTCTTTTCTCTTTTTAAGCTCCTGGTTACAGGAGATCCACAAAGAAAGATTCCTTTCTCTCCGGCCATTCATCTCGCAGTAAACTGAAGTAAATACTATCTCTTCTTCTGTCGCTGTGCACCTGCATATGGCTGCGCAACACACCTTCAGGAATAAAACCGCATTTCAATAATGCCGCTTTTGCGCGTTCGTTCAGGTTGTCGGTTTTCACTTCTACCCTTTCCATTTTCATTACTTCAAACGCGTAACAAAGCAGCGCAAATTTGGCGTGGCGGTTCACGCCGGTACCAATAAATTCGGTGCCCAACCAGGTGCTGCCGATCTCGAGGCGTTTGTCGAAAAATGAAATGTTGAGATAACTGGTGCTGCCGCAAATGGTGTATCCGTCTTTGTCTATAACGGTAAAGGGCATGCGATTCTCCTGTTGTCTTTCCAGTAATAATCCGTCCATCCATTCTTTCATGGCTTGCTCTTCGCTGAGGTCTTGTACAAACCATTGCCAGATGGACTTGTCTTTGGCCAATGCTGATAAAGGCTTCAGGTCTTCAGGAGCCAGCAAACGCAATAAAACGCGGGGTGTCTCAAGGGTGAAGGTTGGAGGAAAAAACCTCCCGTAATCACTTTTTACAGCTGTCATAATGGTTGAACTGGTGTTTTTCATGCCGATGCTATACTAATTCTTCCCACATGCCTGCACCTGCCCTTACTAATACGGGCGATGCGCCAGTGCAATCAATCACTGTAGAAGGAACCAGGTTGCCGGGTCCTCCATCGACCACAATATCCACCAATTTGCTGAATTTATGATCGATGGTGCCAGGGTCGGTGTATTCTTCTACCATATCTCCGGGCAAGCTGGTGCTGAGTATGGGTCGTCCCAGGTTTTTTACAATAGCTCTCGCAATATTGTTATCGGGAATGCGAAGACCCACTGTATTCTTTTTTGTCTTCAGAATTTTGGGCACCTGCTTACTGGCCGGCAAGATAAATGTATATGGGCCGGGCAAATTGCTTTTTAACATTCTGTAAAGAGGAGTCGATATGCTTTTCGTGAACTGGCTCATATCGCTCAGGTCATGACAGATGAATGAAAACTGGGCTTTGGCCGGATTGATGTTTTTGATGCGGCAGATTCTTACTACTGCATCATGATTATAGATATCGCAACCTAGTCCATATATAGTATCGGTCGGATATATAATGATCCCACCTTTGGAAAGTATCTCTGTTACCTTATCAATGTTGCGCTGTTGCGGATTCACTGGATGTATGGAAATCTTCATCGCCTCCGGGTTTGAGTTTCGTACATGAAATTAGTATTAAATTTGCCCCAAAATTTTTTGAAGCATGCGTCTATTACCTGTTGACCGGGTGGATAATATTAGTGGGGAAGAATTTCAGCAGCGTTATTACAAGACCATGACCCCGCTTGTCATAACCAACCTGTCTAAAGAATGGCCTGCCTACCAAAAGTGGAACTGGCAGTTCTTTAAAGAGATCGTAGGTCACAAACGAGTGGCGTTATACAACAATGTGAAGAGTGATGCGTACACGCCTATCAACACGGCCGACGACTATAAGACTTTTGGGGAGTATATAGACATGATCAGCCAGGGACCGGCGGGATGGCGCATCTTCCTGTTCAACATATTTGAACATGCACCACAGCTTACCAGGGACTTTACCTGGCCCGACCACCTGATGAAGGGTTTTGTAAAAAAATTCCCGATGTTGTTTGTTG
This sequence comes from uncultured Chitinophagaceae bacterium, assembly GCA_937958995.1. Lineage (GTDB taxonomy): Bacteria > Bacteroidota > Bacteroidia > Chitinophagales > Chitinophagaceae > CALCIN01. The sequence goes on along the minus strand of CALGAP010000004.1, from coordinate 206,289 downwards.
GTGGCGCCACCAGCATCACACATATGCATTTTGATATAGACCTCTCGCACATATTGCATACACAGTTTGTGGGCAGAAAAAGGGTATTGCTCTTCCCTTACCAGGAGCAGCACAAGCTGTACCGCAAACCCTTTGAAGTGCTGAGTATGGCCGACTTCTCGCACTACCATTTGAATAATGGGAATCCCGACTATGAGAAGTTCCCGGCATTGAAGCTGGCCCAGGGATACGAGGTTACCCTTAATCATGGCGACACCTTGTTTATGCCTGCAGGCTACTGGCATCACATGGAATATCTCGACAGTGGTTTTGCCATGAGTCTGAGAGCTTTACAGTCTTCTGTAAGCGGCAAACTGAAAGGTGTATGGAATCTGTTTGGAATGAGGCAGATCGATACCCTGATGAAGAAGACTGCCCCGAAATGGTGGTATGAATACAAGAAGGAGAAGGTGCTGAAGGCAGCGGAGAAAGAGCTGAGCCTGGTATCGGAACCGTAGTTGGTAAAAATCAAATTTTAGTCGGATACGCGGGTGAAAAATAATTATTTGAAAAATTATTGATTTTTAAGAAAACACTCTTTATTTTTACCCCGCTTCCGACAGAATCCAATCTCCTCTTCCAACCATCCAATTTCCAGTTAGTCTCCAATCTCCATCAAAATATATGTTGTAATCTTTACGGGATGTTCCGTACCAAATTTGTATCCGCCACCCTTGAAAATAAGCTATAACCTCTGTTTACTTGTGTTTTTGATCAGTGTACCCCGGTAACAAAAAAGAATAAGCTTGATCGGCATTACCCATTGCTAATATCCCGATATTAGAAACATCGCATTTTACCTTATTTACTCAATTGATCTATTAACCCTGAAAGTAATTTGTATTTAACAATATAATTGCTCAACCTTCTTTCTTTTTGTGGTTTCAGAGGTAAGCACAGGCCGGCGATATCCATCGCTGGCTCTTTTTTTTGCGCATAGCGCAAAAAAAGAATTTGAATACTGAATTTGAACAAGGAAATTGAATATGAATAGAACGCATCCAATGCAGGCTTTGCCTGCTATTCAAATTCAAATTCCTTGTTCAATTTCAAATTCAATATTCACTGTATGGTCCAGGTTTCACTACCTCTCAACAATCTATCCAAATCGCCGGGGCCTTTTGTTTTGATTACTTCTTCAATTTGTTGGTTCATGATGTCTTCGTAGCAGGGGCGGTCGGTTTCGTAGAAAACGCCGAAGGGACGAGGCAGGCTGTTTTCGGAGCCGGGTGTGTCGAACATGCGCACGAGTATCTGGGCCTTGAAGAAATCGCGTTCGTCGTGAATCCAGAGATCGTCGGCCGAAACGCCGTCGCCGAGTTTAACTACCACGGGTCTGAGACCGTCGAGTTTGATGCCTTTATCTTTCTGCGCACCAAATATGAGTGGCTTGCCGTGCTCGAGGAAAAGAGTGGTATCGGCCTTGGTAGCTTTTTCAGTGAATATCTCAAAGGCGCCGTCGTTGAAGATGTTGCAGTTCTGGTAAATCTCCAGGAATGAGGCTCCTTTGTGTTTATGACTGCGGATGAGCGTTTCCTGCAAATGTTTGGGGTCGCGGTCCATGCTGCGCGCCACAAAGCTGGCATCGGCGCCCATGGCCAGCGCCAGCGGGTTAAACGGATGATCGATGCTTCCGTAAGGCGTTGATTTGGTGACCTTATGCTCTTCGGAAGTGGGCGAATACTGTCCTTTGGTTAAACCATAAATCTGGTTGTTGAACAGCATAATGTTGATATCAAAATTGCGGCGCAACAGGTGAATGGTATGATTGCCCCCGATACTGAGTCCATCACCATCACCGGTCACTACCCACACGCTAAGCTCGGGTCGTGTTGCTTTCAATCCGCTGGCCACAGCCGTAGCGCGGCCATGAATAGAGTGCATTCCGTACGTATTCATATAGTAAGGAAAGCGGCTGCTGCATCCTATACCCGATATAATGACAATATTCTCTTTTGGGATTCCCAGCCCAGGCATAATCTTCTGAACCTGTGCCAATATGGAATAGTCTCCGCATCCCGGACACCAACGCACCTCCTGGTCGGTTGCAAAATCCTTCGCCGTTAACTGCGGAATGGGAGCTGTTGTTGAGTCGCTCATTGTATGATCAGATTGGGTTATTTCAAATTTACCCCATTTCAGGCAGAGTTGAATATTGAATTTGAACAAGGAATAGTGGATGTAGTCTAAACCTTCATTCAAATTCATATTCCTTGTTCAAATTCAAATTCAATATTCACCGAGCGCTTCCCAATACTCCGCCGCTCTTCTCGTATGCGGTATCACAATGGTGCCGCCAACAATATTGGCCACGGCAAATATCTCGTACACCTGTTCGGTGGTGACGCCCTGCTCTTTGCATTTGCCGAGATGGTATTTGATGCAGTCGTCGCAGCGCAGCACCATGCTGGCTACTAGACCGAGCATTTCCTTGGTTTTTGCATCCAGGGCGCCGTCTTCGTAAGTGTTGGTGTCGAGATTGAAGAGGCGCTTTAATACCAGGTTATTTTTCCCCAAAATCACTTCATTCATTTTGGCCCGATATTCATTAAATTCATTGACCAGCTTGCTCATAAAAAATGTTTTGTCAAATGTAATTTCAAAAACAGTCATCCATGAAGAAACTGCTCCTCTTCCAGGTCACCATTTTCGTATACATCTTTTCCTTCGCGCAAAATGGTAAGCAACCGGTTAAAGTGACCGATATGCTTAAAATAAAAACCCTCGGCAGCCTCTCGCTCACCGACGATGGCAGCAAGGCAGCATTCACCGTGCTGAGCATCGAGCCCGATGGCAGCAAAGATTATAAGTACACTTCTCAAATTTGGACAGTGGCCGCCGATGGAAGCAGTGCTCCCAAACAGCTGACTGCAAAAGAAAATGCATCGCAACCCGCCTGGAGCCCCGACGGCAAGCGACTGGCCTTCGTTCGCGCTGCCGATGGCAAGGCGCAGATATTTCTGTTATCGATGGATGGCGGCGAAGCCATTCAGCTCACCCATTTTAAATATGGCGCTTCATCGCCCAACTGGAGTCCTGATGGAAAATATCTTTTGTTTACCGCCAGTATTCCGCTCAATGATCTGCTGAAAGATTCAACATTGAATCCCGGCAAAGAAGTTCCCAGGTGGCCTTTTGAAAGACCGGGGTTTAGTGATAACAAACATTTACTAAGCAAAGCCAAACCCAATCCCGATGGCAACCTGGAAGAAGTGCGCGCTTACCTCGAAGAAAATGCGGCCGACAGAAAAGCAACTGTGCTCACCAAACTCAATTTTCAAAGCGAGACAAATATTTCCTCGCAAATGAGCTTTAACCACATCTTCATCACCGAAGCAAGACCTGGCGCTATACCACGTGCTGTCACCAGGGGATTTCACAGCTTCGGTGCCGCCCATTTTTCTCCCGATGGCAAGCGCATCATTTTTATGGGCGACATAGATGACACCGAACATCCCGACCGCTCGCTGGAATCGCAGATCTATTCGATCAATACGGATGGTTCTGACCTGAAAATGATTTTGGGTGAAAAAGGAAAGCGCTTTTTCTCACCGCAGATTTCTCCTTCCGGCAAATGGCTTGCCTTTGCGCATAGCACCACTTCGTATGCTAACGTTCCCAAATTCGCCATTATGCCGATGGATGGAGCGGCGAAAGACATCTTCAACATCAGTTTCGACCGCGCTGCGCAAAGCTTCACCTGGTCTGACGATGATAAGTATCTCTATTTTACCGCGGCCAGCAATGGCGGCGTGCCCTTGTACCGATTGGATATTAAGACTAAAAATATTGAACAGTTAACCGATTACAACTCTGGCATTGGCAGTTATGACCTGGCAGGTAATAGACTGGTGTTTGTGAAAACCGAAGTAGCCAACCCTTTTGAAATTTATTCTTCCGATATCACAGCCAGGAACCAAAAACGCATCAGCAGTTTCAATTTCGAATGGGTGCAGCAGCGGCAGTTATCATTTCCCGAAAAGAAATCATTCACCAACAACATCGGGCAGACCATTGAATATTGGGTGATGAAGCCGGTAAATTTCCAGCCGGGCAAAAAATTTCCCATGATCCTGAACATTCATGGCGGGCCTGCGGCGATGTGGGGCCCGGGCGAAAGCAGTATGTGGCACGAATTCCAGTTCTGGTGCAGCAAAGGATATGGCGTAGTGTATTGCAACCCGCGCGGCAGCGGCGGTTATGGTGAAGCATTCATGCGCAGCAATATCAACGACTGGGGCGCTGGTCCGACCAGCGATGTGCTGACTGCATTGGATAAAGCGGTTGCTGAGGGTTGGGTTGACACCAGCAAACTGGCCGTCACCGGCGGTTCTTATGCCGGTTACCTCGTGGCGTATATCATTGCGCACGATAAACGATTTAAGGCGGCCTGCTCGCAACGTGGCGTTTACGATCTCGCCACCTTCTTTGGCGAAGGCAATGCATGGAGACTGATACCCAATTATTTTGGTGGCTATCCCTGGCAAACCGAAACAAAGAAGATTCTTGAAAGAGAATCACCGATTACATATGTTGAAAATATCACCACGCCCTATATCATTTTTCATGGCGACAACGATCGTCGTACCGGTTTTGTGCAAAGCGAAATGTTGTATCGTAGTCTGAAAGTGCTGGGCCGGCCGGTGGAATATGTGCGTCATCCCAATGCTACGCACGAGCTCACCCGCAGTGGCGATAACCGCCAGCGCATAGACCAGATGTTGCGTACATGGGAATTTTTTGAGCGGTATATCAGCACGGCTACTACTTATTAGCCATCGTTTGCATGTCGATGGACTGCAGCTGTTGCTGTTGCTCTTGCTTGAAATCGTTGAAGGCCTGCATGGCGTGATCAGGAATTGGCGTGGCAGCCGGGAATTTCTGTTTGTAAGGATCTACCTGCACTCCATTTTTCCAAAACCTGTAGCACACATGCGGACCGGTAGCAAGACCGGTGCTGCCAACATATCCAATGACTTGCCCCTGGCGTACCGTCTCGCCCTTCTTCACCGCCCGCCTGCTCATATGCAGGTATTGCGTAGTGTAGGTGCTGTTGTGCCGCACTTTTACGTAGTTGCCATTATTGGCGGTATATGCTGATTCTATAACGGTGCCGTTGCCCGTGCAAATAATAGGCGTGCCGGTTGGTGCGCCATAGTCGGTGCCGAGATGCGCCTTCCATGTTTTCTGTACAGGATGAAAACGCCTCATGGTAAAACGCGAGGTGATGCGGCTGAACTTAAGCGGTGCTTTCAGGAAAGCCTTGCGCAAGCTTTTGCCATTTTCATCATAGTAATCGCCAACCTGGCTGGTATCGGGCTGAAAATAGAATGCGTAAAAAGTATCGCCCTGGTGCGAGAATATTGCCGATTTTACCTGCCCTGTTTCTACCGGCTTATCTTTCACATAGCGCTGTTCATAGATCACTTTGAAAAAATCGCCTCGCTGAATCTTGTAGAAATCTATTGTCCACGCGTAAATATCGGCCAGTTTCATCGCCAGTGCGGGGTCGGTACCTGCTTTGTCGAGCGCTTCGTACAGCGAGCTGGTGATCACGCCGCTGGCCGTCTGCACTTTGGTGGTCACTTCTCTCTTGCCCGTGGTGATGGTAATGGAATCGCGCAGGTCGTAGATGATATAATCTATCGCATTAGGCTGATATACGAAGTACAATGCCTTGGGCACGCTGTCTTTGGTGCAGAAGATGGTGTATTCGTTGCCCGCGGCAATACGTCTTACATCAAACACGCTCTTCGATTTGGCGGCCAGGTTGGCAATCGTCACGGGGTCAACATTATACGGCGCCAGTATGCTGCCGAGGAACTCGTTTTGCTGCACCGTATTTTCCACCACGGTGAAGGAATCAATTGGAAATCCAAACTTGCGTGGAATTTCAACAGCTTCGGCCACTTTTCCTTCGCTGTCGGAGGTGGGTGTGGAGGTTTCGGCCTGGGCGCTGTCTTTTGTCACAAACATAAACACGGCGATGCCTGCAACAGCTGCCAGCACGACTAAAAGAACGAGTTTCTTGTTTTTCACCATCATCATGCGAAATGGATCGGTTATTGGGTTCAACAGGAGTTCCAAATATCCTGCCTTTTAAAGCCAGCAGCTTGTTAAACAGGCAGGCAACCAATAACGGAAGGTCGTTGATTTTCTTATATATACGAAAGAGGGGAAGCATTAAAATCTAATGAAAATATGTAGGCGTGGTAAGGGGTTTTGGGTGGGGCGGAGGGTGGCGCGTGTTGAGTTTTCAGGTTTGGAGTTTGGGGTGTAGCACTTGGGTTGCCAGACCGAATGGGTGCCGGTCGCGAGGGAGAACCAGGCCAGGAAACCGCCATTGCGAGGAAGTTCCCTCAAAAAAGGTGGCTCACCCTCGAACCTGAGTCACCCGGGGGGTTGGTCTTCCCGGCATTATGGCACTTTTATGCCTCCTGCTTCACGGGCTGGGCCTTGACGTGGAGGAAGCGGTAGGCCAGCAGGGCGCTGATCATGATCATTACCGCTCCCACAATGAACGGCGCGCCGGGGAAATGGATGGGTGCCGAATTGCCGGTGAAGTAAGAGAACAATCCCGTCATAAAGGGTGGACCCACGATGGTAGTCACGCTGACCAGGCTGGTAAGACCGCCCTGCAGCTCACCCTGCTCATTGGCGGGCACCTGGCTGCTGATGATACCCTGTAAGGCTGGACCGGCAATGCCGCCGAGGCAGTAGATCACAGAAATGGCGTACATCATCCAGCCCTGGGTGGCGAGGCCGAACAGCAACATGCCGATGCTATAGATGGCGAGGCCGGTATAAACGCTTTTTGCCTGACCCAATTTCGGAACCACTTTTTTAATCAGCACGCCTTGCACAAAAGCCACCATGGCACCAAGTACGCCTAGTGATATGCCTACCTCTTTCTTATGCCAGTGAAACTTTTCCATGTTGTAGTAGGTCCAGGTGCTTTGGATAGCATGTGCCGCAATATAGATCAGCACAAATGAGCCGATCAATCCCATAAGGGCGGGATACTTCTTAATCTGCAGGAGAGAGCCAACGGGGTTGGCCCTTTTCCATTCAAACGGACGACGGTTTTCTTTCGACAATGATTCGGGTAAAATGAAATAACCGTACAGCCAGTTGATGAAAGTAAGGCCTGCGGCCACAAAGAATGGCACACGCGAGCCATAGCTTCCTAACAAACCGCCAATCACCGGGCCGATGATAAAACCTAAGCCAAAAGCCGCTCCTACGAGGCCGAAATTCTGTGCGCGCTTTTCGGGTGGCGTTACGTCCGCTATATAAGCCATCGCGGTTGTCATGCTGGCGCCGGTTATACCGGCTACTATGCGGCCAATAAACAACCACCATATATTGGGAGCAAATGCGGTGAAAAGATAATCAACGCCGAAACCAAACAAAGAAAATAGCAAAACTGGTCTGCGGCCATAACGGTCGCTGAGATTTCCCAAAACCGGCGCAAACAAAAACTGCATGGCGGCGTAAGAAAACATCAGGAATCCTCCATACGTAGATGCCTGGCTCAGGTTGCCGTGAATTAATTCAGTAATAAGATCGGGAACTACCGGGATGATGATACCAAAACCAGTAACGTCGATCAGTAATGTAACAAAGATGAAGCGAAGTGCTGCAGGACGAGGTTGCGTCATAAAATTAAAATGGGGCACAAATGTAATTCTGTTGAGCGCTGCAGCAAAGAGAAATCAAATGAAAATCAGAAAAAATTTTTGCCGGATGGCATGAGAATTTAAGTGCTGTTGCATGGACAACAACATTAGTGTACAGAAGGTTTGCATTGTAAGTGAAAAAAAATGTTTTCCCTGAAAAACATACATTGGCACATAGGTTGCTCTGGTTTTTATTACAAGGATTGGAAAGAGATATTCTACCCCAAAGGTCTCGCACAAACGAAATGGTTTGCTTACTACTGCGAAAATTTTAATACACTTGAACTGAATGCTTCTTTTACCGCTTTCCGCGCGTTGCAGATTTAAAGAACTGGTATCAAAAAAGTCCGAGCGGTTTTTCCTTTTCTGTAAAAGCGCCGCGCTCCATCACTCACTACCGGCGATTTATTGGTACCGAATCGATGTTATCAGATTTTTACAAAAGCATACGTGAAGGATTGCAGGATAAACTGGGCCCGGTGTTGTTCCAGTTTTACAGAAATGTGGAGTACTCACCAGAATTCCTATCAAGGCTGATTGACCAGGTCGATCCGTCTTTTACCAATGTGCTTGAGTTCAGGCATGCAAGCTGGTGGCAACCGGAAGTGTATAATATCCTGGCAAAACATCGTATCATTTTCAGCGGCATCAGTCATCCGCAATTACCCGACCAGGTGATCATTAATAATAAAACTGTGTATTATCGTTTTCACGGCGTGCCGCGTTTATATTATTCGCAATATTCGCCGGAATTCTTGAGCGAAGTGATCACCGCGATCGTTGCTGACCCGTTGGTGAAAGAAGCCTTTCTTTATTTCAATAACACGGCCGAAGCTTCGGCCATCAGAAACGCGCAGTTTGTGCAGCAACAACTTGCGATAAAGCAAAAAATGGATTGACATGTATCCATTTGAACCGAATTCTTTCATTTGATATACTAACCTCATGCTCGTTGTCGTTCATAAATTTTGCATCGTTATCGTAAAAGCGCCTGGTTAAGGCCCTGATTTTTTATCGACCATTATTCCTGCCCGTACCCCGTGTGAACGAATGTTAGTTTTTAATCCAAAAGTTCACCACAAATCCATCTGTATGAAAAACACCGTACTGACCCTTGGTGCTGCGCCTGCATCACGGCAGGAATACGATGCGATTCCCCTTCACGATTTTGTAGATCAGTTATTAGCCGGCTTATTACCCCTGGTAGTCGGCAAAAAAAGTTTTATCATCAACGATATTGATCATCATGTCACCATCAAAACCGATGAGCAGGTGCTGGCCTATGTGCTGGGCAATTTGTTAAGCGGGGCTGTAAACGGTGCCGGAAACGTTTGCATTCGCGTGGAAGCGGTGCAGGAGTACGATAATGTGCAGATACGCGTGCGCAACAATGGTTCTTATTCCAATGGCATCAACGGGTTTTCGCAGGTGGTGAAAGCGGCGCGCAAATTAGGCGGCGATATCAGTATAAATAATCAGCAAAACCAGGGCACTACGCTGACCTTTTCAATAGCCACGCAAAAGCTGGCTTGCTAATATAGCTGAAGTGACTCGTTAACCCTACATCTAACCCACTACATGGAAAAAGAAAAGGAGATAAAAGAGTTGAACCTCTTTACATCTCCTTTTTTTTATCGCTTGCTTTAGCTATTAATACCTGTTATAGCTGTTGCTGCGGCTGAAAGAACGCTTGTTATCGTTGCGCTCTTCGCGGGGACGAGCTTCTGATACTTTAATCGCTCTTCCTTCTACAATGCCACCGTCGAGTTCTGCAATAGCTTTTCTTGCAGCTTCATCATCACTCATTTCAACAAAACCGAAACCACGGCTGCGGTTAGTGAATTTGTCAGTGATCACGCGGGCGGATGTTACTTCACCATACTCGGCAAAAAATTCGTGCAAATCTTCATCAGTTACATTGTAACTCAAGTTGGAAACATAAATGTTCATACAAACAAAAAAATTGATTAATAAAAATTGTCCCAGGAAAAAAGCAGGAGTAAGAAACTAACTATTAGCAGAAATTGCGTAGCAGATTAAGAATTCACTTACTTGGTTGCTATAGATCCTTCAAAAGACGGCGCGAAGATACGGACATAAAGTCGAAAAAAGAAAAAAGAGTACTTAGAGATTTAACCGAATAGGAACTTACACTTATATTTAACATTTGAAAACATTTTTAAACCCCAATTGTCATTTTCTGTTAGTAATCTTTTAGTGCAATGAAGAAACCCTTTGTATTTATCGCGATTGTGGTTTTTGTGTTGGCAGGCATCGCCGCAAGTCGTCCACCGGCAGAAACACATAAAAACCTGAAAGTGCTTCCTAAGAATATCAGTCATGATGATCTCGAAAAGATCATGGACGAGTGGAAAGCTGCGCTCGGCGTAAGATGTAATCACTGTCACGCGCCTCAGAAGGATAACCCACGCAGGATGGACTTCGCCAGCGACGAAAAGCCTCAAAAGAATATCGCCCGCGAAATGTACAGGATGACGAACCAAATCAACAAGAAGTTTTTTAAATATAAAAAGACCGAAGAGAACCCTATTCCGCCGGTAGGGTGTATGACCTGCCACAATGGTAAGTCTAAACCCGAAGGGCCCGGTCACAACGCCCAAAAGAAGGAAGCAACCAAGTGATTGGTGAATTTCCGCTTGTCGTGAACTAATTTTGCGGTTCTATTTAAAATTGAATTATGGCAGCTCAATCTTATAACCTTGCCATGATCGGCATTGGGGTGATGGGTAAAAATCTTTTGCTCAACATGGCCGACCACGGCTTCAAAGTCATTGGCTACAACAAAAGCCCGGAGAAAACGGCCGCTCTCGAAGCTTCGGCTACACCAGGCACTACCGTGAAGGGGGTGAATACCTACGAGGAAATGATCAGCCTGCTGGAAAAGCCGCGCAAGATCATGTTGCTGGTTCCCGCCGGTAAACCAGTTGACGAAGTAATCGAAAGCCTGATTCCCGTTCTGGATAAAGGTGATATCATTATTGATGGTGGTAACAGTCATTATACCGATACGCTCCGCCGTGTAAGCTGGCTCCAGGAAAAGGGCCTTCATTTCATGGGAATCGGTGTATCGGGTGGTGAAGAAGGCGCTCGCCGCGGTCCCAGCATTATGCCCGGCGGTGATCCCGAAGCATATCCGCATGTGAAACCGATCCTGGAAGCTGTAGCCGCTAAAGTAAACGGAGTGCCTTGCGTGGCGCATCTTGGCAATGGCGCAGCCGGTCATTATGTGAAAATGGTGCACAATGGAATTGAGTATTCCATCATGCAACTGATCAGCGAGTGTTACGACCTGCTGCACAATGGTCTCGGTCTTAACAACGACGAACTGCACCAGGTTTTCGATAGCTGGAACAAGGGCGATATGCAATCATTCCTGGTTGAAATAACCAAGGACATCTTTATGCAGCCGGATGAAAAAACCGGCAAACGCCTGGTGGATGTAATTCTAGACAAAGCTGGCGCAAAAGGCACCGGTAAATGGACATCGCAAGATGCTATGGAGCGCGGCATGCCCATTCCTTCGATCGATATGGCGGTGACTATGCGTAATCTTTCTTCGTTGAAAGAGGAAAGGGTGCAGGCATCCAAAATCTATCCCGCCCAAAAAGCTTCTATCAGCGTTTCGAAAGAGCAATTCATACAACAGGTGCATGATGCTTTATACTTTGGCACCATTATCAGCTATGTGCAGGGTATGGCCTTGTTGCACCGCGCATCAACCGAACTGGATATGCAAATACCTATGCCCGAGGTAGTTCGCGTTTGGCGCGGCGGTTGCATCATCAGGTCGGTGATGCTCGACCTGTTTGCAAAAGCCTATCAACAGAACCCCGGCCTCCCGAATTTGTTATTAGATAATGGCATCGCCGAAGCACTGAAAAAAACCGAACACGGTCTGCGAGATGCTATTACCACAGCGGTGCAAAACAAAATTGCCGTAGGCGGATTGATGACCGCATTGGCATACTTTGAAGCATATCGCAACGAACGTATGCCCATCAACCTGCTGCAGGCGCAACGCGATTATTTCGGCGCGCACACTTACCAGCGCATCGATGAGCCAGGAGTGTTTCATACTGAATGGCTGCGTGTAGAATCATAAATGGTTAAACTCATGCAAAATCACAAACGCCCGCCGGCCTCGTTGTTTTTCATCTTTGGCGGCAGTGGGGACTTGAATCAGCGCAAACTTTCACCTGCACTGTACAATCTTTTTATCGATGGCTGGATGCCCGAAAAGTTCGGCATTGTAGGTATAGGCAGAACTAAATATAGTGACGAAGAATTCCGCAAACATCTATTGGATGGTATCGGCAAATTCTCGCGCCGCAAGGGCGAACAAAACGGGAAATGGCAGGAATTCTCCAAACACGTGAGCTATCTTCAGTTGGATGTAGAAAAGGAAGAAGAATACCAACACATCGCTGAAATAGTAAAACAGAAAGAAGCGGAATTTGGCGAGCATCCCAACGTAATCTTTTATATGGCCGTGGCACCTCAGCTGGTGCCCTCGATCGCCACCAAGTTGGGACCGCTCAACATCTGCGCCGATACCAAATGCACACGCATAGTGGTTGAAAAACCATTTGGCCAGGATCTGCAAAGCGCGCATGAGTTGAATCAATTGCTCAGTACGATGTTCGATGAAGAGCAGATTTACCGCATCGATCACTACCTGGGCAAAGAAACGGTGCAGAACATCCTGGCGCTTCGTTTTGCCAACGCCTTATTCGAACCCATCTGGAATCGCAACTATATCGATCATATCCAGATCACCGCTTCCGAAACCGATGGTGTAGGCAGCCGTGGTGATTACTACGAACGCTCCGGCGCCCTGCGCGATATGGTGCAGAATCATATCCTGCAACTGATGTGTATGATAGCCATGGAAGCGCCGGTAAGTTTTGATGCCAACGAAATCCGAAACAAAAAGGTGGACGTGCTGCATGCCATCCGCAAGGTGTCGAAAGAAGACGTGCACCGATACGCGGTACGCGGCCAATACAGCGAAGGCTGGATGAAAGGGTCGCAGGTGCCCGGCTACCGCCAGGAAAAAAAGGTAGATCCCGAATCAAATGTCGAAACCTTTGCCGCTGTAAAATTTTATATCGACAACTGGCGTTGGCAGGATGTGCCTTTCTATGTAAGAACGGGCAAACGCCTGCACGAGAAATCCACTATCATTACCGTGCAGTTCAAACCCGCACCTTCTTACGCCTTCCCTCCCGAAGCTGCGCAAACCTGGAGACCTAACCGTCTAACCATCAGCATTCAACCCGAGATGGATATACGTCTGCGTTTCCAGGCCAAGCGTCCCGGACAGTCGATGACGCTGAACCCGGTAGACATGATCTTCAACTACAAAGACGCTTATGGCGATGACGATCCCGAAGCCTACGAAACCTTGCTCCTGGACGTGATGGAGGGCAACCCGACCCTCTTCATGCGCAGCGACCAGGTGGAAGCCGCGTGGAAAGTGATTACGCCTATTCTCGAAGTTTGGAATGCGCGCCCCCCGGTAGATTTCCCGAACTACGCTCCCGATAGCTGGGGCCCCGAAGATGCCGAAGCGCTGATAGCGCGGGATGGGAAGAACTGGATTACCTTGCCGGCGAATGCGCACGAATAGCGGACTTGCGACTTTGAGCGCACCACAGCCTTGTTTTTGAGCGTACCACAGTACCTTATTTTGGTGTGGCCCTGGCGCGAATCAATACTAATCAATCTAACGGTCATGACGCTTCACATCCATAAAGACCCAAACGAATTAAGTCACGCGCTTGCCGAATGGATCACCGCAGAAATTGAAACGAAGCTGAAAACCAGCGACCGCTTCACCTGGGTGCTCACCGGAGGCAATTCGCCTAAACAGCTTTATGAGCTACTGGCTTCCGAACCTTTTAAGTCACGCATTAACTGGAAAAAGCTGCACATCTTCTGGGGCGACGAGCGCGCCGTACCGTTCGACGACGAGCGCAACAATGCCCGCATGACTTTTCAGCACCTGCTGAATCATGTACCGGTTGAAAAAAGCCAGGTGCATATTATGAACACATCGCTCTCGCCCGAAGTGGCCGCCGCCGAATACGAAAAAATCCTTCATCAATATTTCCCCAACACCGGTCCCAGCTTCGACCTGGTGCTCAACGGTATGGGCGATGACGGTCACACCCTCTCCCTCTTCCCTCATACCGAAGTAATTCACGAAAAAAACGCCTGGGTAAAATCTTTCTACCTCGAACCTCAAAAAATGTATCGCATCACCCTTACCGCGCCCATCGTCAACCGCGCCCGTAAGATCGCCTTCCTCACCTTCGGCGCTAATAAAGCTCACGCGCTCCAGGAAGTGCTGCACGGCGAAAAAAATTATGACCTCTACCCCTCCCAGGTAATACAACCCGAAAGCGGCGAGCTGCATTGGTGGGTTGATGAAGCCGCGGCTGGGAGGTGAGGAGAATATTGAATTTGAATCTGAACAGGGAAATTGAATATGAATAGAATGCATCCAATGCAGGTATTGCCTACTATTCCTTGTTCAAATTCAATATTCCTTCACTTTCCAAACAGTTGTATCACCAACTCCTCGCTCATCTCTCTTCCCCTTTGCGTCCAGATTTCGTTGGGTGGCGGGAACTGGGTCAGATTGTAACCGCCGTGGTTCTCAAAATCGAAGATGGCGTGGCAATTGTTGTCGATAATGAGGGCGCATTTTAGCCAGTCGGTGCTCCACATGATGCGGAGGATGCCTGGCTGCGGAGTGTCTTCGTCACCGATCTGGTAAATGTGCAGGGCGTCGAGAATGCGTTCGTTGCCGGTTGCGGGTTCTATTTCCATGGCGTAGAAATAACCCGTATCCGTATCATCTTCAAAAACGACGGCATAGTTGTTCTCTTCCGATTTGCATTCGATGAATACAGCGGTTCCGGGAGTGATGGGCTGCTCGCGCAGCATGTAACCTCGCGCGCGCACGACTAAGCGTCAATTGTATCGTACACAATCACTTTGCTCCAGAGATGCGAGCACTCCTCCACAAACTTCTTGTGAATGGGATCCACCTGGTAGCTGTCCTGGTCTGCAGCCGTATCGAACAACGTAAACCAGGAAATGGAATACGATCCATCGATCACGTCGCGGCTGGTAGAAGCCGGCTTGCCGATATGATAGGCTTTGATGGTTTTTACTTTGGTTAACTTCTTCAGGCCTTCGATCAGCTTGTCACGATCTTCCTTGCTGTCGGGATTCTTGAGCCAGAAATATACATGATGAATAAACTTATTCTCCAGTGACATATCGTTTGAACTGTTTGGCGCTAAATTAACCAATCCGGTGGCAACAGCAGCCTTCCCAGCATCAGCCATGAATTTCCTACGTGATTGCATATTGGTAGTTTGAGTGTAGATAGTAATTAAGGAACAAATCAAAATTATGCATTTGCCCACACTATTCCCAACGCCCCCGCTTTCTCCCTATCGCAAATCACTTCTCCTGAATACTTTCCACGCAACAATATTAAAAACGGCCGTATATACACCCAACGCCACGAAATCTGGCAAGCTTTCATTTCCCCTCCTTAACATACCTATACAGGTCTGAAACGGCAGGTACATCATCCTTCCCGACATGATCGCGGAAAAAGTATTTTCAAGCAACGCATATCCCATAAACACCGCAAGCGCATAGAATCTTTTCTTCACCATAAATACTACCATCAGCGCAAGACTACCCAGGCAGGAGGCTACCAAGCCATACATGACCAATTCTTTCAAATCCCAGATGACAGGCACGCTATACATCGCTGCTGCCAGCAACCTGAAGACGATGGCAAACACTACAACTGCCATTGAAAAAATGGCCAGCTGAAAAGTCTTTCCCGCGAAAAATTCCTTTCTGTTTATGCCCGAAACCAATGAACGTTGCACCACCGCAAAATCGAATTCCCTCCCGATGTTTATCAACAGCATTAGCGGCATAAATGTAAAAGCCAGGTTGCTAATGTATCGCCCTGCGTACTGGAAAATAATCTCCGGCTCTGCCATAACCATCATTTCATCCCCTTCCCCACTCAACTCTACCCTTACCAATACACCCACTTGCAAGACCAGCAGCATAAACATGGCGATCGAGAAAAAAAGATTCATCCGGCAACAAGTCTTCATCCACTCCATGCGAACAATTAACAGCAGCTGATTTTTTTCCATAAGTATTCAGGCGCTTTTTAAATTATAAAAACGATAAGCTTCTTCCAGGCTGCCATGCTTCGACGTGATTTCGTGCACCGGTACCACCGATTGAATAATGCCTTTCCGCAAAAAACATATGCTGGTACATATTTTCTCCAGTTCTTTCAACGCATGATCAGTTAGCAATACAGCCATATTGTTCGACTGCCAGTCGCGCATCAGCGATCGAAACGCATATACTCCGGCGGGATCCAGCCCGCTGATCGGTTCATCCATCACCAGCAATTCGGGCTGGTGCATAAGCGCCGCGGCCAGTTCGCAACGTTTTTGAATGCCGGTAGAACAACTGCTGAATTTCTTGTGCAGATAGGGTATCAATCCCAACCTTGCTATGGTTTCATTAAACACAGGTCTTTTCACTCTACCCGAAAAAAGCATGAGATTCTTCTCCAGGCTGAAGCCCGGAAAAAACCCCGGCTTGTCAGGGAGGGCGCCAAGTTTTACCCGCTCAGCACCCTCCTGGAACCTAAATACGCCTTCTGTCTGATACACTAACCCAAGAACTATCTTTAACAACGTTGACTTACCGGAGCCATTCGGTCCCACCAGTCCCAATATCTCTCCCCGCTTTAGTTCGAGATTGATACCCGTAAGAACTCTTTGCGACCCAAAGTATTTCGTAATGCCTTCCAGTGTTAACATTATTATTGATTTTTAGAATATTATGTGGCGGCTTTTATCAGGCATGAAGCGATGGTTGCAGATGTACAAACGCCAAAGAACAGGTCCAGCAAATCACAGATCATCTCACCCGGAAACATCTTTTTTAACTCGGAATAACATCTCTTCACCCGGCACCAATAGCCACAGTCCATTTCATCTTCCGGCTCTTCAATGGCCAGCCTGCCTGCCGTACCGGAAGAACGCAAACCCTCCGCCGGCTCTATCGCCCGAATTAAGCCCTGCTCCAGCCTGATTTTTGCAAACAACTCATTGGCAGACGTATACAGATGTATATTACCCGTACCACTTAGCGCCAACCTGTTGTCCTGGTACATCAACTCATATTCACCCTTGCGCCTGAGTGGTATACCAATGATCGCACCTTCCACATTCCTGTGCTCCATTACCGGGATGTGGACCATCGCAGCGCCATTGTCAACACGGACAATCCGCGCTGCATCCACATCCACCTTACCTACGACAGGCTGTCTACTAATAAACTCCTTATATATGCGCGATTCAGTAAATTCCTGCAGCGCAGATTTCCTCACCGGCTCAGCACCCTTCCTGCATTTTGCCAAAACAAAGGGTATGACAAAAAGCACTACACATATAGAAACAACTGAGACAGCCTTTTTATAAAAACCTTTCTTCAATTTTTTCATAATTCTCGATTTGCGGTACAAAAATCTTCCTACTCTTTTCTACAGGTTTTCGGATTGTCCTGCATCGGACTGGCCAGCACCGAACATCATTTGAACTTGATACGGCAAAACTAACGTGGGGATATAGCTGACGTATGGGAAAAACACCGGGATTTTATGTGGTTTCTCCCGGACTTAGAAAAACAAAAAGCCACTCATCGGAAGATGAATGGCTTTGATATACTGACCGTCTGAGCTATTGCTATAGTGGATATTTATTATCGCTGATCAGTTTATCAGCAATACGGCGGCGCGCTTCCTTACTGTTGAATGCGTCCACCTTGGTAAAGCGCTTCAAGCCCAACAGCATCAAACGTTGCTCATCGCCTTCGGCAAAGGCATTGATAGCATCTTTTCCAAATTTGTTGATGCGGTCGGCAGCATCGTACAGGTAAATGCGCATGGCATCGAGTTCAAACTGGCAATTGGCCTCGCCATTTCTTTCAACCAGTTTTATAGCGCGCAGCAAGGCGCTTTCGGCCGCAAATGTCTCGATAGCCATATCGGCAACATGCATCAGGATCTCCTGCTCGTGTTCAATCTTCATCATCAGCTTCTGCACGGCCGCGCCGGCTGTCATCAGTATCGCTTTCTTGAAATTGGCAATGGCCTTTTTCTCTTTGGCAAAAGGCTCTTCGTCGCCGCTGCCAAAATCGGGTATGCTTAACAGTTCTTTCTGCACATTCATGGCAGGGCCCATCAGGTCCAGGCGGCCCTTCATCGCTCTCTTCAGCACCATATCAACGGTCAGCAGGCGGTTGATCTCGTTGGTGCCCTCATATATCCGGTTGATGCGGCTGTCGCGGTAAGCTTTCGAAATCACGTATTCATCACTGAAACCATTACCACCGTGAATCTGCACGCCTTCGTCTACCACATAATCCAGCACTTCGCTGCCAAACACTTTCAGGATAGCACACTCAATGGCGTATTCTTCAGCTGCGCTCAGCAAAGCTTCATTAAATGGTTTGCCGGCGTCAAGCGCTTCCTTTTCCTTATCCTCGATCCAGCGCGCAGCGCGGTACAAAGCGCTTTCGCAAACCCACAGTCGAACCGCCATTTCAGCGATCTTATGCTTAATGGCGCCGAAGCTGGCGATGGGTGTTTTAAACTGCTCACGTGTAGTGGCATACTGAATGCTGGTAGTTAAAGCTCTTTTTGCTCCGCCCAGTGTAGCAGCACATAATTTCAGGCGGCCGATATTGAGGATGTTGAAGGCGATAACATGACCTTTTCCAATTTCACCCAACACATTTTCTGCCGGCACCTGGCAATCTTCGAAATACAATTGAACGGTTGAAGATCCTTTGATACCCATCTTATGCTCTTCAGGTCCCTGCGTAAAACCGGGGAAACCTCTTTCAACAATAAAGGCCGTGAATTTTTCACCATCCACTTTGGCAAATACAGTATATACATCGGCAAAGCCGCCGTTGGTGATCCAGATCTTCTGACCATTCAGAATATAGTGTTTGCCATCTGCGCTCAGTTTGGCAGTGGTCTTGGCGCCTAACGCATCACTGCCGCTGCCGGGTTCGGTAAGACCATAAGCGCCTTTCCATTCACCGGAGGCCAATTTGGGAATATATTTCTGCTTCTGTTCTTCGGTGCCGAAATACAGGATAGGCAACGTGCCTATGCCCGAGTGCGCAGCCACTGCTACAGAGAATGAAAAACCTCCACCCAATGCCTCACTGATCAGGTTGGAAGTGATAAAATCTTTGCCCAGCCCACCATACTGTTCGGGTATGGACGCGCCCAGCAAGCCTTGTTCACCCGCCTTCGCTACCAGCGATGGCATCAGGCCGGGTTCCAGTTTATCGATGCGGTCAAGGATGGGTAAGACCTCGGTATCCAGGAACGATGCGCACATGTCTTTCACCATCTGCTGCTCTTCAGAGAAATCTTCAGGTATAAAGGTTTCAAAAGCTGAGCTTTCCCTGATCAGCCACTCGCCCCCTTTCAGTACACCTTGTGTTGTTGTGGTGCTCATATGTGAAGGTTTTATAAGATTAAACTATTTAAGGTTATCGTACACTATCTGCAAAACTTCTTTACAAATCTCGATCCGATCGGGCGACACGCCCACCAACGCTTCGTTCAGCGTTTCTTCGGCCAGGTCCATACTCTGATCCTGCAATTTCTGTGCGTGTTTGGTAAGAAATATCCGGTTCATACGCCGGTCCGATTCGGAAGGCACACGCTTCACCAACTGCAGTTTTTCCAGGTTATCCACCAGCCTTGTAATACTTGGCTTGTCGCGAAAGGTGGCATTGCACAACTCCTGCTGACTGATGCCATCCTGTTTCCATAAGTGATACAGCACACTCCACTGTTCGATAGTAAGGTTAAGCCCGGCTGCATTGAATTTCTTCTGCAGCCTTCGGGCTATAGCGGTTGATGCCTTACCCGTGATGAAACTGTATAATTCTCCTCTTTTAAAATGGTTGTTTGTCATATAGTTGTTTATACAACTATCCAAACCTACTAAAATTTATTTATTAGGCCAAGTCCCGGCGGGTTAAAATTTTTGGCCCTGCCGTTGACTAATTGAAAAATGTCAATTATGTGGTACAATTCGTAATTTGGCAGTCTTCCGGCTCCTGCGATAAACCCCCTCTTTTCCTGCCCGCCTTCAATGTTTAACTTTTATCCTAAGGCCATGCGTAAACTTTACCTGAGTTTCTTTTTACTGCTGACCCTTTCGGCTTTTTCGCAGACAAAAACCATTGCTGTAATTGGTTCATCTACCGCCCAGGGCGTGGGTGCCACTCCAGAGGATAGTTCCTGGGTTCGCCTCCTGAGTTATCATTTCAAAAATGAATTGGGCAGAATAGACACGATCTATAACCGGGCACGTGGTGGCAGCAACAACTATCATGGCATGCCCACAAGTTATGTACCCCCTGCCAACAGGGATAAGCCCAGCGTTGACAGCAACGTGACCTGGGCGCTGAGTACCAACCCGGATATTGTAATCGTGAGCTATGTATCGAATAATCTGCACATCTATTCGATAGAAGAAACACTGTTTACCCTGCAGGTAATGATGGACTCTGTGCGTGCAGCGGGTAAGCACTGTTTTATTACTACCAGCCAACCTCGCAATGGCTTTGATGAGGCCGGCCGTGAAAAGCTGCGCGTGATCAAAGATTCTATACTCAACCGCTTTGGAGAATTTGCAATCAACTTCTATGATCCGATTGTGAACCCGGAAGATAAAACAGTGCTTGAGGAATATAAATTTCCATGGGACGATGTGCACCTCAACAATGCCGGTCACCGCGTATTGTTCGAACAAGTAGTGGCAAAGAACATTCTCGACTTTGCACCACTACCTGTAGAAATTCGAAATTTTTCAGGCGCATTGCAGAATGGACAGGTTTTGCTTAAATGGAGCAGTTTCGAGGAAGAACCTTTTACCACTTACCATATTCAGCGCAGCAGCGATGGTTTGCATTTTGAAACATTGGGAAAAATAGATGCCGCTGGAGCGCCGGGTGAAAAGAAAGACAGTTACACAGATAAGAATCCTGTGGGCGGCGCCAATTTCTATCGCTTGTTTATCGAACAACCATCAGGCAATACCTACAGCAAAGTGATTTCGGTGAGAATTGAATTGCCTTCGATGGTAGTGAAGAGAATTTATTCTGCCGTCGGTTCACAAAATATCACCGTTGAGATCATTTCGCCGAAGGCGAACAATGCCCGCTTCGATATTATCGGCAGCAACGGTGCGTTAATCAAGTCGTTTACACGTTCATTGTATCGCCAGTCAAACACTATCAATCTGCCAGTGGGTACATTGCCTTCGGGCAGTTATTACCTGCGCATCACCAGCCCGGGACGCAAGCCGGTGACACAAACATTTGTGAAGTAAGGGCATTAGTTTGTAGTTTTATCGCCTCATGCAGGCAGACTTCATTGCTTACAAATCATCGCAGGTGCATTACAGCTATGGCGGTAATGGGCAGCATGTTTTGCTTTGCCTTCATGGCTATGGCGAATCGGAAAGCAGTTTTCATTTTTTAGAAAAATATCTCCCTTCGCAATACCAGCTGATCGCCATCGATATGCCCTGGCATGGCAAGACGCAATGGAAGGAAGAAGAAGCATTTACCGTTTCGGATCTGCTGCAGATTACCGACAGCGTGCTGGCCGCACGTCGATTATCGAACGCCCCTATCACTTTGCTCGGCTATAGCATGGGTGGCCGCATGTCGCTGAGCCTTTTGCAAGCTGCACCACATCGCATTCAAAAAATGGCATTGCTGGCGCCGGATGGCTTGAAAGTGAATTTCTGGTACTGGCTTGCCACGCAGACCTGGCTCGGTAATCAATTGTTTCGCTTTACTATGAAACATCCCGCCTGGTTTTTCTACATCATTCTCGCGGGCAATAAACTGGGCGTGCTCAATCGCAGCGTGTACAATTTCGCGAAGCATTACATTCATGAAAAAACGATGCGCCGCCAGCTATATATACGCTGGACAGGCTTCCGGAAAATCAGGCCCGATCTGAAACTGATCAAAAAAGAAATTGCACAGCACAAGATAGAAGTTCATCTGGTGTATGGGGCTTACGACCGCATAATCCGGCACGAACGCGGCACGAAATTCAGCAAGGGCATTGAAAACTATTGCAAGCTGCACATCATCCAGGCGGGTCACCAGCTGCTGCAGGAAAAAAACGCCGCATTGATTGCCGGTTTACTATAATTGCATTTCGATATGCCGGTTTTCCTCTTCATATTTTTTTTATTGATGGTTGCCTATGCCATACTTATCGACTATTATCATAAGGCATGGCGGCGAATGCCAACGTTTAGTGCGGCAGGTGCAAATCCTTCCACGGTAATTTCAGTGGTGGTACCTATGCGCAACGAAGAAAAAAATGTAGAGGGCATTCTCGAATCCCTTCATCAGCAGGATTATCCGCACCATTTGTTTGAAGTGATCATCGTGAATGATAACAGTACGGATAGCACCTGGGAAAAACTGCAGAATATCGTTTACCCAGACATGTCTGTCATGCCCATGAGGCTTGATGCCGGCCAGGATACTACTGTGTCACACAAAAAACGCGCTATCAGCAATGCCATCCATACTGCGCGTGGCGATTTAATAGTAACCACCGATGCCGATTGCCGGTTTCATCCTGCGTGGTTGCGCACCATCGCAGCTTTTTATGAATGGCAAAAATCAAAATTTATCGCGGCGCCGGTTTATATGAGACATGAGCGCGGTCTGCTCACCTTATTTCAATCGCTCGATTTCATTACGCTGCAAGGCATTACCGCCGCCTCGGTGTACAAGCGGTTTCACAGTATGTGCAATGGTGCGAATCTCGCTTACGAAAAATCAGCTTTTATCGAGGTAAATGGCTTTGAAGGTATCGACTCCATACCCACCGGCGATGACATGTTGCTGATGCACAAAATTTATATGCGTTATCCCGAGCAGGTCTTTTACCTGAAAAGTAAAGAAGCGATTGTGCAGACAGAGCCCGAATACAGCTGGAAATCGTTTTTCAATCAACGCATTCGCTGGGCCAGCAAGGCCGATCGCTACCAGGACAGGCGTATCATTGCAGTGCTGGCGCTGGTGTATGCGGTGAATGTTTGCTTTTTGGTGTTGGGCATCGCTTCATTCTGGAAAAGCACCTGGTTCTTTTTCTTTTGCATGCTATTGCTGGCCAAGATCCTGATAGAATTTCCGTTCGTGGAATCTGTAGCGCGGTATTTTGGTCAGCAGCGGCTGATGTGGTACTTTCCTCTTTTGCAGCCATTGCATATTGTGTACACGATCATTGCAGGCTGGCTGGGCCGCTTTGGTTCATATACCTGGAAGGGCAGGAAAATAAAAAGGGCATAAATGGCGACAACCAATACACGATCGGTATGGAAAAGACTGAAGCGCAACAAAGGCGCCGTATTTGGTATTGTGGTGATTGCCATATCGGTGTTCATAGCCATTTTTGCGCACCTCATTGCCCCCGATCCTTCACCCAATGCCAACAGGATGATTGTGGAAATAGACGGGCAAAAGCCAGGCTTTACGCAGCAGTTTCTTAAAATACCCAGGGAGCGAACCATCGAAAAAGCCTCTTTCTTCCGCAGACTGATCAGCGGGCAGGAAGATGTTTATCAATACATACCCATTACCGCCTATTCATTTACCGATAATGATAGCCTCGTTATTCAGCAATACCTCGACGAAGGTGTAACAGACAGGAAAGCCTTTGCCGTGAAAGATGTTATTTCACCAGGATGGGATCAAAGAGTAAGCTCCCGCGATTTCATCATTCGCGAGCAAATTGTAACCCAGAAATTTTACCTCGGCACCGATAAGTATGGCCGTGATATTTTGAGCCGCTTGCTGGTAGGCGTTCGTGTGAGCCTGAGCGTGGGTGTGGTAACGGTATTGATTTCACTCACTATTGGCGTGCTGCTGGGGGCACTGGCCGGTTATTTCCGCGGCACGGTAGATGATGTCATTACCTGGTTTATCAATGTGATCTGGAGCATACCCACCCTGCTGCTGGTGTTTGCCATTACCGTGGCCCTGGGCAAAGGATTCTGGCAGGTGTTTATTGCGATTGGTCTTACTATGTGGGTGAGCGTGGCGCGTCTTATCCGCGGACAGGTGCTGAGTGTGCGCGAAATGGAATATGTGGAAGCCGCGCGGGCACTGGGTTTTTCGCATGCACGCATCATATTCAGGCATGTGCTGCCGAATATAATCGGTCCGGTGATGGTGGTGGCCGCTTCCAATTTCGCGTCGGCTATTGTAATTGAGGCGGGACTTAGTTTTTTAGGCGTGGGTGTGCAGGCGCCGCAACCAAGCTGGGGACTGATGATCAGGGAATACTTCAATTTCATTCTCACCAACAACCCCATGCTGGCGCTTGTGCCCGGTTTTGCGATTATGTTACTGGTGCTCGCCTTCAATATGCTTGGCAATGGACTGCGGGATGCGTTGCAGGTAAAGGAATAAAAAAATCCTGCCGCATGCGACAGGATTTCTCCAGGAAATATTTTCAGTTTACTTACTCGAATATTTATAGCTAAGCGTCACCCTGTTTGTATTACACGATTTGGATGTCACAGTAATATCCACCTGGCAATTGGTAGCGGGAGGTGTACCGGTGATAGTGAAATTGTTATTATTGGGTGAAGTAGTGCTCATTGAATTGGTGTAAAAACTATTGGTGCTGCCTTCAGGGTGTGCTTTCACTTCGATAGTAACACCGCTGCCGGGCATATTGCTGGTAATATTAACTGTAAGCGGAAAGGTGGGTCCCGGAGCCGGAGGCTGCACGGTATTGGCAGGTGGATCGCTCGTAACAGTCATCGTTGGTTCAGAACAACCGCCACCGCTGCCGCTACTTTTGCTGCAATATTGGGTAGTGACCAATATAATGGCGGCTGCGAAAATGGCTAAAGTAAGTCTCTTCATATTATTCGCTTCATGAATACTAAAGATAGGTTTTTAATTATTTGTGTGCAATAACGGGAAATCCCCTATTCCATTGCTGTTTTTACTAAGCTTTAAATACCTGTACGTTCCTGTTAAAGCTTTCTTCGAGCGAAATAAATGTCTCTGTTCTTTCTATTCCTTTTATTTTCTGCAGCTCATCGTGCAACACATACCGCAGCTGGTTGATATCCTTGCAGATTATTTCTGCAAACATGCTATAGTTGCCCGTAGTATAATTGAGCCGTACAATTTCCGGAATTTTCTGCAGCTCCTTAGCTACCGAATCATACAGGCTGCTCTTTTCCAGGTATATCCCAATAAACGCAATCACGTCGTAGCCCAGTTGCTTCAGGTCCACATTTAATTTGGTACCTTTCACTATATTCGCCTCCTGCAACTTTTTGATTCGCACGTGTATAGTACCCCCGGAAACGAATAATTTCTTACCCAGGTCGGCATAGGATATTTCAGCATTCTCCATCATCTCGTGTATGATCTGAAGGTCCAGCTTGTCAAGATTCAATTTAGCTCCCATTTTTGCAAGCGTTTTTTTAATAAAATCAAAGCAATACCACAAATATTTGAATAAAATCGAAAACTTCAAAATTTTTCTTGAATAATTCGCAACGTATTGACCAGTTTTTTTAATTTTACACCGTTATCAGCTCTTAAGCCATTAAGACAATCAAGATTGTGGAGTGATGGAACTTTGGCAGACATGCCCTCTTGTCTCGGGGGTGGGGGAACAGGATAAACGTAATGTAATGCCGCTTCGAAAGAAGTGACTGGGGTTGACCACCACAGATTGCGTTATGGCTAACTGCCCCGTGGAGGTTCGAATCCTCCCTCTACAGCTGAATCATTGAAGCCTCTCGTTGAGAGGCTTTTTTGTTTTTGGGAGAATAGTCAACCATCAATAAAAAGGGAGAAAGGTTCAAATCTATTGACGGACCGGATGCGGTTTGGGTTTGCATTTTGGGGTACATTTGCCGCCGCATGGGTCAAAAGAAATTAAAACGCTTCGCAGAACTAGCTACGTTTCCCAATGTATTGCAGTACCCGAAGGATATGCCGGGCAAGTGGAAGGAGTTTTATAAGAATGAAAATCCCATCACGCTTGAGCTGGCATGCGGTAAGGGTGAATACGCCGTAGGCCTGGGCCGGCTTTTTCCCGACCGCAATTTCCTGGGTGTTGACCTGAAAGGTAACCGTATTTGGGTGGGTGCCAAAAAAGCATTGACGGAAAACCTGACCAACGTGGGTTTTCTGCGCACGCAGATTGAGCAAATCGCCACTTATTTTGCACCTCGTGAGGTGCAGGAAATCTGGCTTACCTTTCCCGACCCGCAACTGCGCACCTCGCGCGCGAAGAAAAGGCTCACACACCCGAAATTTCTGCGGCTCTATCAACAAATACTTAATCCCGGCGGTTATATTCACCTCAAGACCGATTCGCCCAGCTTGTACCGCTTTACCAAATGGGTGATTGGCTTATACGATCTTCCATTGTACGAGGATATTGACAATGTATATGCGCAGGAAAATGTGAGCGAGGTATTGAAGATAAAAACGCATTATGAAGGACTTGATATTGCAGCCAGCAACAGGGTTCATTATCTGAAGTTTGGTCTGCCTGAAGAGATCCTGCCAGACAAAGAAGATCAATTAAAAATTTTGCTTCGTGAAGAAGAGCTTGACAGAAGGAGTTGATTACTACTATAACGCCGATGGATACTTTGTTTTCACAGAGCAATACCATCGCGAGAGAGGTTATTGTTGCGGGAACGGATGTCTGCATTGTCCTTATGACTACATCAATGTACCAGAGCCACGCAGGTCTGAATTACTCCAACGAAGAAAAGACAATGGCAAAGCCAAAGAAAAATAAAAAACCTGCCAGGGAAAAACTCACCACGGTAACGCCGGGCGGCAAAAAAGACGCTGGCTTTTTTGAACTGGTATATGAAGTGGCGCGGCAAATTCCGAAGGGAAGGGTCACCTCATACGGCGCTATTGCTGCCTGCCTGGGCACCAAACTATCAGCGCGCATGGTAGGCTGGGCTATGAATGGCGCGGGCAAGGTGCGCCCGAAAGTGCCGGCTCATCGCGTGGTGAACCGCAATGGTTTGCTCACAGGAAAACATCATTTCAATCCCCCATCGCTCATGCAGCAATTACTGGAGAAGGAAGGTGTGAAAGTGAAAAAAGACCAGGTAGTTGATTTCAAAAAAGTATTCTGGGATCCGGCAAAAGAACTTTAAGCACCCGCCGTGCCTTCCAGTTTCTGTACGTCTTCAGTGGTGAGATTCAGCAAAGTCACAATGTTGTCTTTGCGCGGCATAAATACGAATAGCAATCCCAGGTGAAAAAGCGCCAGTATGATAAATACGACATTGCCTGTAAGCAAATAGGAAATCGCGGCAAGAATCGCAGGACCGTCCAGCATAGCCCACCAAATTAAGCAAGCTCCGCGATATTTATCGAAGCGTTCTTCACCCGATCCGGCAAAGTTGCGTGCTTCCGCTAGTTTCCTTTTGAAAATTGTGAAGCCGGCCAGCAAACAACTGATTGAAACCACAGCCGCTACTGCCTGCAGAACATTTTCAAATGATTCGTCAACCATTTTTTCTTCCTGCAGGCTTTTTATCAAAAAAATTACTGCAACTAACATCACAACACCCGTCACCAGGGCAGTGTGTAAGATCTTAAGGGCTCTAAAGGCATTTCCTTGCATATGGCGCAAAATTGAGTAATCAATAATACGGACTTATCAGCAGATAAACCAGCACGCCCGTCATTGATACATAAAACCACACCGGCCAGGTAATACGCGCCAGCTTCTTATGCTTTGGAAACTCCGCTATCAGGGCGCGATAGGCGGTATAGAGAATGAATGGGAGAATAAGTCCTGCCAGCGGTATATGCGTCAGCAATATCAAATAGTAGAAATACCGTAATGCACCCGTGGCCGCTTTTTCTGCCTCTGATAGCACGCCGTCGTGATTGGTATCGCCAAATATTGTATCGCCCGCCAGCAGGTGATGACAGATATAGGAAATCAAAAACAACACCGACAGCACCAGGGCCGCAAGCATCATCTTTTTGTGCAATAAATATTTCTGGTGTTTAACCGCGATCAATGCCGCCACCAGCAGCACGGTAACAATGGAGTTGATAATGGCATTGATCATTGCAAAAATATGCACATCAAAGCCGGGATCCACATTGAGTTTTACCCTGCCTAAGATGCCAACGGCGATCAGGACAATAACAGTAACGCCGACAATAAGCCACTTGGCTTTCTTATCGTTTTTTACCAGGACGGGAGGTAACATGCCAGTACATTTATTTTATTTGGGGGCGGGAACGGCGCGTGAACCACACAAAAATGATCACGCTTAATATAACGGCAATATACACAGGCCAAAGTGCCTTTAATTGCTGAAATATTTTTGAAGGTTGGCTATGGTCTTTTTCCAGCTGCAACAGGCCGATATCTCTCGCCAGGTATGCCATCTCCGCTGTGTCGAGCCCGTTATAAAAACCGCGCACATAACCCTTCTTATCTATCAGTGTAAATTTAGTGGGGTGTATAAATCCTGTGTCCACTTCAGCTTCCACCAGTCCCATCTTCATTTCGTTGATGGCGTAGTCGTAGATAGTCTTTTTCGGACCGGTCAGCAGCCACCACAGATCATCGTTTACGCCATAACGTGTGGCATATTTGCGTAGCACTTCCACCGTATCGTGCTGGGGATCTACTGAAAAGGAAATGAAATGAATAAAGGGGGTATCAGACCTTCGCACATCTTTCAGCTTGAGCGAATTCTGCAATTGCTGCATATTGCGTGTGAGTCGCGGGCAAATGGTAGGACAACGTGAAAAAAAGAAATCGGCCACCACAATCTTCCCCCTCAGGTCGAGCATCGACACGGAATCACCGAGATGATTCACCAGCCTCACATCGCCCAGCTGGTGCCATACCGTATCGGTCACTCTTCTCCCCTCAATCACCGTATCTATCGTATACTCCGGAAAATAATGACGCGGCATAATCACCGCATCTTTACTCACCGCATCCACAATAAAATAACTCACCACCGGCAACAGAATTGCCAGGCACAATGCTATGACTGCTTTTTTGCTCATTTGCGGTGCAAAGGTCGGGCAAATCGGCGAATATTGAATATTGAAATTGAACAAGGAATGTCGAATATGAATGAAGCTTATTATTCACATCCAACATTCCTTGTTCAATTTCAAATTCAGTATTCTCAGTGCAGCTCTCCGGGCTTGGCGCCTTCGTGCTCGGGCGCTTTCTTGGGCATGCTTTGCTCCTTATGATAGGGATCGTAACGGTTGCGCAGGTTGCGGTAGGAGTCGCCATCCCAAAGGAAGGCAGCTATGAACCAGATAAAGAGGAGGGCCGGCACCGCGATGGTCATGATCATATTCCTGATCTCGTGACGCAGGTGCATGAATTCGGCGATAATGTAAAAGGCTTTAGCCAATGTAAGTATGATAAACGTACCGTTGAGCAACAATTTGGGCGGGAATCCTGTAGAGAAATGCAGGATCGCCAAAACCAGCTCCACGATGGTAATGATCAACAATATCCAGAATGTTCTCCAGATGGCTTTCTTATCAAAGCTATGTTCCTCGGCATGTGCTGCTGCATGGCCACCGGTGTGATGCGTATTCTCCATGATCTGCTATTAATATTTTAAATTAGTTTTTTCTTACAACAAATAGAAACAAGTAAATACAAACACCCATACCAGGTCCACGAAGTGCCAGTACAGACCGGCTTTCTCAATCATCAGGTAATGGCCCCGGCGTTCGAATACTCCCTTGATGGTCATGATCAACATAATAATGTTGATGATCACACCCGAGAACACGTGGAAGCCATGGAAACCGGTAATAGTGAAAAAGAAATTGGTGAAGTTGGTAGAAGCAGCAGTACCATCGATATTATCGAATGGATTTCTTCCCCACCATGCACCCTGGTGATAAAGGTGTGTCCATTCCCATGCCTGGCAACCCAAGAAGGCAAGACCACCCAGGATAGTCCAGAGCATCCATTTGATAACACCTTTCTTATCATTTGCATGACCAGCAGCCACGGCCAGTACCATGGTTACCGAACTCATGATCAGGATGAAGGTCATCAAGCTCACGAAAGCCAGCGGAATATCCATTTCACCTATGACCGGGAAAGACCTGAACACGTAGTTGGGGTCGGGCCAGCTATTGGAAGAAAAACGAACAGTACCATAAGAGATCAAAAAGGCGCCGAAAGTAAATGCGTCACTCATCAGGAAATACCACATCATCAGTTTTCCATACTCTACATTGAAAGGACTTTTACCTCCTGTCCACCACTTTTGATTTGCCGGTACAACATTTGCCATTATCTAAAGTTTTGAGTTTTAGTTTTTACTGGTTTATACTTTCCACAAAAAGAATACAAACAGGTATATCCAGAGCAGGTCCACAAAATGCCAGTAAGTGGCTGCCAGTTCAACGGGCACCGGGTTATAACTCCTGATGCGCGCGCTGAAAGCTCTGTACAACATCCACAGCAGCGCCGCTGCTCCGCCCAACACGTGCAGGGCATGCAATCCGAAAATCACGTACAGAAATGCTGCAGCCCCTGAACCTTCGAGCCGGCTGCCAGCTTCTGTCAGCTGCATAAAGCCGGTTATCTGCATAGCAATAAAGCCAAGGCCCAGCAAGGCTGTAATGGTGATCAGCCTCCTGTATTGATGCATGTTGCGCTCCTTGAACGCCTTTAATGCCATTTGAATGGTAAGGCTGCTGATCAGCATCACCACTGTGGAATAATAAAAGATCTTCGGTATAATCACACTCGACCACTCTGCCTGGTTGCGCTTAACGATATAAGCGCTCGTAAGCCCGGCAAACATCATGATAATGCTGCCAATGCCAATCCACAGAGTGAACTTGTGGGGATGTATTTTTTTTCTTTGCGTGCTCACGGTACTTTCCATCACTTGCATTTCATTTATAATTTATCGGCCAACAACGCCAGCAAAACCACCGGCAGGTATATATAACTCGAAAACATCACTCTTCTTGCTGCCTTTGCCTCCATCTGGCGGTAGAGCCTGATGCATTGCCACAGCATAAACAGGTTGGCTGCCAGCAATACCCAGAAACTTACCACGCCGCTCATACCGGTAAAGTAAGGAAGCGTTCCGATCGGTATCAGCACCAGCGCGTATACTATCGACTGTATGGCCGAATACCTTGAAGGTCCCTCTACCGATGGCATCAGTTTAAACCCGGCATTGGTATAGTCCTTATGCGCAATCCAGGCGATGGCCCAGAAATGCGGAAACTGCCAGAAAAACTGAATGGCAAACAGCACCCAACCACCAATGGTCAGGGCATTTTGCCCGGCTGCCCATCCTATCAGGCAAGGCAATGCGCCCGGCACGGCACCCACTAATACCGAAACGGCACTTACCCTTTTCAGCGGCGTGTACATATAGGCATACACAAACCAGCTAAAGAGCGCGAGACCAGCGGCCAGCCAGCTGAAATCGGCGAGAATGAACAAACCGGCTACCAGCGCTATCACCGCAAAGGCCCAGGCCTCGGTCGTTGTCATGCGGCCAGCTGCCACGGGACGTTTGGCCGTACGTTTCATCATCGCGTCGGTGTCTTTCTCCACAATCTGGTTTACCGCATTGGCAGAGCCGGTAACCAGCATGCCACCGATAAACAACAAAATGATGCGCGACCAGTCGTAAGCCACCACATCGGGAGCAAGCAGGTAACTGATCACCGCAGAAAACACCACCATGAAGCTGAGGCTGAACTTAATCAGCATCATGTAGTCTCTTACTTTGCCCCCTATTATTAAAGAACTGCTTTGCTTCACGGTTTCCTGCTGCTGCATCTTGAATAGATATTATCTCTAATGGTGTTTACTTTCATTGGGACCGACAGGTTCCGTTTGCGGAATGAAGTCGCGTCCGTCTTTGCCATAGTCATAAGCCCAGCGGTGAACTTCAGGAATTTCACCGGGCCAGTTGCCATGACCAGGTCTGACAGGTGTAGTCCACTCCAGTGTGGTTGCATGCCAGGGGTTGGTGCTGGTAACTCTTCTTCCTTTGAAAATAGAGTAGAAGAAGTTGAACACAAACAACAGCTGTACTGCAAACACGATCATGGCCACAGTAGAGATAAATTTATTCAGATCGCTGAATTGACTAAAGGAAAGCCATTGGCTGTAATCGAAGTAACGGCGAGGCATACCCGCAAGGCCCTGGTAGTGCATGGGCCAGAAAATAAGGTAGGCGCCCACCAGCGTTACCCAGAAATGGATATAGGCCAGTGAATTGTTCATGTAGCGGCCATACATTTTCGGGAACCAGTGATAGATACCGGCAAACATTCCGAAGAAGGCCGACACACCCATCACTATATGAAAGTGCGCGATCACGAAATAGGTATCGTGCAGGTGAATATCCAGTGTAGAGTTACCGAGCCAGATACCCGTAAGGCCACCCGAGATGAACAGGCTCACAAAACCTACGGCAAACAGCATGGCCGGCGTAAACCGGATGTTGCCTCGCCACATGGTGGTAAGCCAGTTGAATACCTTGATGGCCGATGGCACGGCGATGAGCAGCGTCAACAGTACGAATACCGAACCCAGGAACGGGTTAAGACCGGTAACGAACATATGGTGCGCCCATACCAGGAAGGCCAGGATAGCAATGGCAAACAGTGAACCCACCATCGCCATATATCCGAAGATAGGTTTGCGGCAGTTGATTGCCATGATCTCCGACACCAGACCCATCGCGGGCAGAATGATGATATATACTTCAGGGTGACCCAGGAACCAGAACAGGTGCTGGAACAGGATGGCGCTACCGCCTTCGTTGGGAAGCGCTTTACCACCCACGAAAATGTCTGCAAGATAAAAGCTGGTGCCTGCGTGACGGTCGAATACCACCAGTAATACGCCAGACAGCAGTACGGGGAATGACAACACGCCGAGGATAGCGGTGAACAGCAGCGCCCAGCAAGTGAGCGGCAGGCGGCTCATGCTCATCCCTTTTGTACGCATGTTGAGAATGGTAGCTATATAGTTCAGACCGCCGAGCAGCGATGAAATAATAAACAATGCCATACCGATGATCCAGTAATCGGCGCCGGCCTTTGAACCGGGAGAAGCATCACCCAGGGCACTCAGTGGGGGATAGAAAGTCCAGCCGCCGCTGAAGGGACCGGTCTGAATGAACAACGAAGCCAGCATCACGATGCTACCGCCGAAGAAGAACCAGTAAGAAAGCATGTTCAGGAAGGGCGACGCCATATCGCGCGCACCTATCTGTAAAGGAATAAGCAGGTTGGCAAACGTACCGCTCAGGCCACCGGTCAATACGAAGAACACCAGCACTGTACCGTGCATAGTCACCAGCGCATAATAGTTCTCCACCGAGATCTTACCACCTCTTGCCCAACGGCCGAGTATATCTTCGAGCCAGGGGAAAGTCTGGTCGGGATATCCCAGCTGCAACCTGAACAACACTGACATCAAACCTCCCATTATGGCCCAGATCATTCCCGTAATAAGGAACTGCTTAGCGATCATCTTGTGATCCTGGCTGAACACATACTTAGTGATGAATGTCTCCTTATGATGATGCACATGGTGTTCGTCGTGGTGTACTTCATGTGTTGTTACCACTTCCGGATGACCATGAAACGAATCGTTAGCCATAGTATCTTTTTTAGAAAACTTTTTTAATTATTTAACCACTTTGCTCACTGCTTGTACGGAATCTGCGGGTTGCGCGTCGCCAGCGGGAGCAGTACCTCCGGCGTTGGGATTAAAATCTGCATAAGCAGGTTTCTGCTGCGCTCTCCACAATATAAACTCATCTCTTGTAACTACTTTAATCACACCTCTCATAGAGTAGTGACCATTACCGCACATCTGGTCGCAGGCAATTTCGTAATCAAAATTCGGATTACCTGTGATTTGCCTCATTTCTTCGGTGGTGTACTTGGGCGTAAACCACATGGTAGTGGGTGTGCCCGGTACAGCGTCCATCTTCAACCGGAAATGCGGCAGGCCCACGTCGTGAATTACGTCCTGTGCATTGATTATCAGTTTCACCGGCTGACCTTTCACCAGGTACATAGGCTTTGATTGAATAATGATATCATCAAAACCTGCGGGGTCTGCTTTCAGCTCTGTGCTGGTGCTTACCATCTTGGTATGATCGTGATGATCGGGTCTTGAAGGACCTTGCAGGGTGGTATCAGACCAGAGCATGCCCAACTGGTTCAACTTGCCCGGATCGATGAGCCTGAAATATTTCTTACCAAAAGTGTTATCACGTCCCGGGTAGCGGAAAATCCATTCAAATTGTTTACCGGTCACTTCAATCTGCATGGCCTCTTTTGGCGCCTCACCGGTAATTCTGAACCAGTAGAACAGACCAAAACCTACCAGTACGCAAAGTGCTATAGCAGGAATGGTAGTCCAGATCACTTCCAGCTTGTTGTTGTGCGGATAGTAATACGCTTTCCTTTTATCGTTGTGCTGGTATTTAAACGCGAACCAAAACAGCAGAATTTGTGTTGCTATAAACACAGCACCGGTAATGATCAGCGTAATCCACAACATGGTATCTATATTCTCGCCATGCTCGGATGCAGACGGATAGGGCAGCAATGTTTTCTTATAAAGAAGTTTGTTGCAATACCACACGCCAATCAGTCCCAGCACCAGGAACACTACCATCAGAAATGCATTGATCTTGTTGTTCTGCTCAAATGATTTCTTTTCACCCTTCAGTATCGAAACATACTCACTGGCCTTGGCTATCTGGAAAGTAATCAGAAAGCCGAGGGCAAGAATGGCCACAATAAAAAATCCGGTAGTAGTCATGATCTGTCTAAAATATTATGTATGATGAATGATACTCTCTTTAATGAACGGATGGTTCTTTTCAACCAGCGGATACTTCGCCAATGCATTACCCACTGAATACATAATCAATCCCACAAAGCCTGCTGCCACACCAAAATCGAACAGGTTCAGCTCAACATGCTCGGGGAACACGCTGGCAAATACTTCCTGGTAGTAATCCAGCCAGTGACCGAATATGATCACGATGGCAATAAAGGTCATGGTAGTATAGTTTCTCTTCGAACCCCTGCGCATCAGTATTAAGAACGGAGCCAGGAAGTTGATGATAAACATGAACCAGAAAATAC
Organism: uncultured Chitinophagaceae bacterium; assembly: GCA_937958995.1. Lineage (GTDB taxonomy): Bacteria > Bacteroidota > Bacteroidia > Chitinophagales > Chitinophagaceae > CALCIN01. The sequence continues at coordinate 171,196 of CALGAP010000004.1, read as the reverse complement.
CGGTATAAGGCCCGCTGTAGTTCTTGCTGGTAACGCGCGGCCTGAAGTAAACTGTTTCTTCAGGAATATTCGCATACCAGATCAGCATGTATTGCGAGAACCACAGGTAGGTCCAGAAAATCGAGAAGGCAAACATGAACTTACCAATGTCATGAAGGTGCTCTTCATTGGTATATTCCAGGTAACCCTGGTTTTTCAGGTAAATAACAAATAATGCAATCAGCGACAGACCGGCCACGAAGGTGCTGGCAAAGTTGTACCAGCTAAACATGGTGCTGTACCAGTGAGCGTCGATACTCATCACCCAGAGCCAGGGGGTAACAGACATTACTGTGAGCGCAAACCATACGATGAAGAGGGCGGCCCACACTGTGTTTTTGAAAATATATTTTCTTCCTGCCTCTGCACTGGGCAAGGGATTGTTGTCGAGTTCATAAGAAAGCTGACGCATCTTCCTGCCCAGTATAATCCACAAGCCGATAGTGAGTATGGTCCAGGTTACGTAAAAGCCTTTATTAAGGAAAGCAGCTTTTCCTTCCAGTATTTTATCGCCATCGGGGTGCAGCCAGTGGTAGATATGCGGATCAACAAACACGAGCGCCAGCAACACTATGGCAGCAATAATACCCAGGGGAATAACAGCTACAGATATTGCGGATATTACGCGGCGGAATGTCATCAGGAACCCGGCCATCGCCAGCGTGGTAGCACAGATGAAGAACATCGCGGCATTGCAGATCAACAAAAAGTAAACGCTGTTTTGCAGCAACGAAGCCCAGAACCTGGCGCCATGATGTTCGCCGTGCCCATACAAAATATAGCCGATAATTAGTGATATCACACCAACTCCCATCAGTCCGAGTGACCATAGTCTGTATGTGCGTGGTATAACGAAATATTCTTTTATAGCCATTATCCGAATTTTATGCTTGTTCTAATCAAATTATTTGTTTGCAGCTGTATCATTTGCACCAGCTTCAGCGGCGTTCTTGGCAGCCTGCTGGTCCTTTACATATTGAACTACCATCCAGCGTTGTGTGCTGCTCAGTTGCGAAGCATAGCTTCCCATCTGTCCTTTACCATAGGTCACGCTGTAAAACATCTGACCGATGGGCATTTTTACATAATCAGCACCCGTGGCCAGGTTAGCCGGCTGAGCGGCATAGGGACCTTTACCACCATTGTACAAGGGACCATTGCCGTCGAGCGCTGCGCCATGGCATATACCGCAGTTTACCAGGTACAGCCTTTCAGCTTCTTTTTTCTGCTCCTCGGTCATAGGAGGCAGCGGGTTCACCAGTTGCTTCGACAGTTCATAATTAGTGGTTTCGCCGGGCTTGTCAGGAGGCAATGAGAACGGAGCCAGCTCACCGCGTTTTACTGTGCCGGGCACCGGCATGCGTGTATAACGAATACCCTGGGCAGCCAGCGTATCAATATCTGAGTACGTTTCAATGGCGCGGCTATACGCCATATCGGGCATGTATACACGGTTCTGCTCCCGTTTAACGTCACTGCAGCTCCAAACGGTAACAGCCAGCGCTAAAACAACTATGATCGATAACTTTTTCATCCGGTGCACAATTGATTTTTGAAGGTTCGGATACAACCCGCAGGTTTCATCCGAATAATTTTTTGTTTTATGCCGAAACGGCTTCTTCGTCTCTGTATAATCTCTTCTCTTTGTCGTATCTGCCCAGCCACCAGCCGGTCTCTGCCTGCTGTACATTTATTTCGGTGGCACCTGCATTGCTAAGGAAATTGCTGATCTCGCTCTCATTCGATTTGGGAGTGAGTTCAATCACCATCACAAACAGGTCGTCGGTTGCGCGCGGGTGGAAGTGATGCTTCCTTACAAAAGGAGCCAGCTGGCACAGGTAGCAGAAAGTGAGTACCATACCTACGCAGGCGCACAATACGGTAAATTCAAACATGATGGGTATCCAGGCCGGCAGCGCGAAATGAGGCTTACCGCCCACGTTCAACGGCCAGTCTTTGGTAAATGCCCAGGTCATAAAGCTCAGTGCCGTAGTGGTGCCAAACAATCCGTACAGGAAGCCTGCAGTGTGAATACTGGTATCGCGCAAACCCATGGCTTTGTCCAATCCGTGAATAGGGAATGGCGTGTACACATCATGCAGCTTATATCCTGCCTTGCGCACTTTCTTCACCGCATCGAACAAAGTCTGCTCTTCCGTGAAACAACCAACTACAAATTTTTTAAGAGCCATATAGCTGTTTTAATTAAGTATCAATTTTAATGATGGTCTCCGTGTGTGTCGTGATAAAGTTCATCCGGGCTCTTTCTCTCCAGTTCGTCCATATTCTTCTTATACGATTCACCCGATTTCTTCAGGATATGTTTAATCTCCGCTACCGCAATTACCGGGAAGAACTTCGAGAACAAAAAGTAGCAGGTAAAGAACAAGCCGAATGTTCCCAGGTAAAAGCCCACTTCCCATACTGTTGGCCGGTAATATGTACTCCAGCTACTGGGCAGGTAGTCGCGGTAAATAGAGGTTACGATAATCACAAAGCGTTCGAACCACATACCGATATTCACGATCACCGACATAAAGAAGGTCACCACCAGGTTGCGGCGCAGCTTGCGGAACCAGAAGATCTGCGGCGATATCACGTTACAACCCATCATCAGCCAGTAGCTCCAGCCATAGGGGCTGAACGGATCAAGCCTGTTCTTGGCGAATGCCCAGCCTTCGTATGGGTTTTGTCCGTACCACGATATGAACAACTCGGTGAGGTAAGCGATACCCACAATAGAACCCGTGAGCACAATTACCTTATTCATCACTTCAATATGCTCGATGGTGATATATTCTTCCAGCTTCAGCACCTTACGCGTCACTACCAGCAGGGTCTGCACCATCGCAAAACCCGAGAAGATGGCACCCGCAACGAAGTAAGGCGGGAAGATAGTAGTATGCCATCCCGGTATCACAGAGGTTGCGAAGTCGAACGACACCACGGTGTGTACCGACAATACCAGCGGTGTACTCAGGCCCGCCAATACCAGCGAAAGACTTTCATGACGCTGCCAGTGTTTGGTAGAACCTGTCCAGCCCATGGCCAGCACGCCGTACATGAATTTGCGCCATTTCAGCTTAGCGCGGTCGCGCACGGTGGCCAGGTCAGGAATAAGACCAGAATACCAGAACAACAGTGATACGGTGAAATATGTAGAGATCGCGAATACGTCCCAAAGCAGTGGCGAGTTAAAGTTTACCCACAGCGGACCGCGGGTGTTGGGGTAAGGCAGTACGAAGAAGGCCATCCATACACGACCCATGTGCCATATAGGGAACTGGCCGGCGCACATTACCGCAAAGATGGTCATGGCTTCAGCGGCGCGGTTCACACCCGTTCTCCATCCCTGGCGGAAGAGCAAAAGGATGGCGGAGATCAGTGTACCGGCGTGACCGATACCCACCCACCACACGAAGTTGGTGATGTCCCAACCCCAGCCGATGGTCTTGTTCAGGTTCCATTGTCCCACCCCGTACGTCACTTCACGATATACCGAGTACACACCAAAAAGGAGCAATGCAACGGAGATCAGAAATCCTATCCACCACAGGCGACTCGGCGGCGCTTCAATAGGCCGTATAATATCTTCGGTGACCTGGTGATAGTCTTTTGTTCCTTCTACCAGCGGCGGTCTTACCTGTGATTCGTACTTTAATAATGCCATAATTATTTCAGTATATCGTTATTCAATGCTATCAAAATACTCCCGCTTAGTTCTTCATCGGCGGGGCTTTCCGCTCTTAATGTGCTTCGGGTTGAGCGGTTGCATGTTCACCTGCTTCAGATGAATGACTACTCAATGCGGGCGAGTTACGCACTTTGGCGAGGTAGCTCACATTAGGCAGTGTATGCAATTGCTCCAGTGTATAGAATATTCTTCCTTCGTTTGATTTGCGCACGCGGCTTACTTCACTGTCGGGGTTGTTTACATTACCGAAAGTGATGGCATCGGCCGGGCATGCTTCCTGGCAGGCAGTCTTGATGTCTGAATCGTCCAGCGGACGGTTTTCTTTCTTAGCTCTCAGCTTGCCTTCCTGGGTGCGTTGTACGCAGAAAGTACATTTCTCCATCACACCACGGCTGCGCACGGTAACATCCGGGTTCAGCACCATCCTGGTAAGGTCGTCGTTCATCATCAGCACCACTTCATCCAGTTTGCCTGCATTGACAAGCGGACGCTGGTTGTCGGGGAAGCTGTCGGCACCGGTATAGTCGGCCCAGTTGAAACGGCGAACTTTATAAGGACAGTTGTTAGCACAATAGCGTGTACCGATACAACGGTTGTAAATCATCTGGTTGATGCCTTCTGCACTGTGCGTGGTAGCGGCTACCGGACATACGTTTTCGCAAGGCGCATTATCGCAGTGCTGGCAAAGCATTGGCTGGAAGATGGTCTGGATGCTTTCCGGATCATCGGGATTGCCGCTGAAGTAGCGGTCAATTCGCAGCCAGTGCATATCGTGGAAGCGGGTTACTTCATGTTTACCTACAACAGGCACGTTGTTTTCAGCATGACAGCTTACCACGCAGGCGCCGCAGCCAAAACAGCTGTTGAGGTCGATGCTCATACCCCACTTCACACCGGGTTTGTCGTGAATGGGATAGATGGTGCCTTGTTTTTCGAAATTCTCCAGGCCACCCCATGCTTTCAGTTCTTTATCACGTTCTTCCTGTATGGCTTTGGGGTTCTTTTTATATTCAGCCAGTGTAGTCTCGCGAACTACTTCCTGGCGGCCTTCTGTCTTATCGTGCACCTGTACCTGTGCAATATTATAAGTGCGGCCTGTCATTTCGAGGGTAGCGCCGGTAGCGTACCAGTCGAAAGTGCTGCCATTATAGCTCAGCAGCGGGTAAGCATTTTTGCCCAGTGTGCCGCCATCTTTCGACCACACTGCTTTACCGATGTCGCGGCTTCTGCCAAAACCAACTGCTATGGCAATGGTATCGGCCTGCATACCGGGAACGATCAGTATCGGCAGTTCGATCTTCTTATTACCTATGGTGAGTGATATCACCGGCTTGCCGGGCTCCACTTCATATTCGTCGGCCTGGCCAGTATTGGTGATATCGATCTTGTTTCCTTTGAATGCATCACTCTTGGCCAACTGGGGCGAAACCATCGCGTAGTTGTCCCAGGTAGCGCGGGTGATAGGATCGGGCAATTCAAGCAGCCAGGGGTTATTGCCTTGTTTGCCGTCGCCCAGTGAATTGCTTTGGTAAACTACGATTTCAAGACCGCTGTTTTTCTTCAATGCTTTGGCAGCATCGATAGCAGCCTGCACGCCGGCGCCATTGAAGGCAACAGCAGTGGCAGCTACGGGAGCAGCGGGTTCAATTACGCCATCCTGCAAAGCCCTGTTGAAAGTGTCGGCGCCGCCTACTTTGCCGGTCCAGTAGTTTCTGAAATAGGCTTCGTAAGTAGTATTGTTACCGGTAAATTTCAGGAGTGAATCCTGGAATTGCCTTGTATCGAACAGCGGGCTGATGGTAGGTTGCATCAGGCTGTAATAACCTGGCTTTACTTCTGCATCGCCCCAGCTTTCGAGGTAGTGAGAAGCCGGTAAAACATATTTGCACAATACGGTGGTCTCGTCTTTGCGATCGTTGAAAGAAACAGTGAGTTTCACTTTCTTCAACGCTTCTCCAAATTTCTGACCATCGAAATATTCGTAAACGGGATTAGCGCCATAGATGAATAAGCCACCGATTCTACCTGCTTCCATATCGCTTACCAGCGATACAATATCAGCATCCGCTGACTGATGGGTGAGCAGCGGTGCGTTGAAATTGATCACTGTTCCGTTGGCGCCTATTGCTTCATTGATTGCATTAACAATGATCTGGATGTTGGTGTCGTTGCTTCCGCAAAGCACAACAGCTTTTCCGCGGTTAGCCACCAGGTCGGCAGCAGCTTTTTCAATACCGGCTTTCAGTTTACCGGTCAGATCGCCGGCGCCCTGGCCATTCACAGCACTCAGCAGGGCAGCAGCTACCGCACCTGTTTCTGAAGGACGATGGGTGAAACGTTCATCTGCATTGGCCCCCGTCATGCTCATCATGCTCTCAAACTGGTAGTGTTTGCTCATCTCGGGGTTCGACGGATTCACTTTTCTCTTCACTGCATAGCCACGTTGCAGTTCAACGGGGCTGAGCCAGGTGCTCAGGAAGTCGGCGCCGATGCTCACTATCACGTTGGCAGTTTCCAAATGATAGCTTGGAATCACGCGCTTTCCGTAAGTAGCTTCATTAGCCAGCAGCATACCGGAGTACGATACGGCATCGTACTGCACGTGGCGGCTGCCGGGATATTTTGCTAAAAATTCAGTGATTATTTGTCTGGTAGTAGGCGAAGTGATGGTGTTGGTAAGCAGCACTACAGGGGCTCCGCCAAGACCGGCCAGTTCATCGGTGATCAGCTTATCAACGGCATCAAAACCAATTGCCTTACTTTCGGCTAAGGGGTGACGTAAGCGGGCTGTATCATACAGGTCAAGTACCGAGGCCTGTGCGCGGGTGGAGGTACCGCCTTTGGTGTAAGAACAAAGCGTGTTGCCGGTAATTTTGATGGGACGACCATCTCTTACTTTGGCAACCACGGGCAATACTTCATTGCCGCTTACGAATGTAGTGGCATAGTAATCGGCCACGCCCGGAATGGTATCTACCGGCTTATTTACATAAGGAATTGCTTTGCGCACCGGGGTTTCGCAGCTGGCGGCTGCTACAGCGGCGGCGGTGCTGAAACCAAGGTATTTCAGGAAATCCCTGCGCGAAGCAGGTGCATTGGCTAATCCTTTGTCATCAGCACTTGCTAAAGGCAATTCTTCGGGAAATTCATTCTCGGTCGATTTTTTAAAGGCCTCACTGTTATTGAACTCTCCAAAACTCTGCCAGTACTTTTTTTTAGCCATTTATTTCAATTTGAAAATTTTTTGCATTGTCAGCCCCGGACACAATTCGGGCTGTTTTGTTTGTGCATTCTGCCTTATTCTTGCTCGCGCCATTACAGTCACCTGGCGTAAGCGGCCGGACGCATCCTCTTAATAATGACATTTCTGGCAATCGAGGCCACCGATATCACTAACTGTAACGCTATCTCTCTTACCAGCCTTAATCTCGTCGTGATACTTCTGATAAATGCTATAGAACTTATTGCCGTCATCACCGTCGAATTTTACTTTGGTTTCGCGGTGACAGTTAACACACCATCCCATGCTCAGGTCGGCGTGCTGTTTCACTTCGTGCATATTGGTAATATCACCATGGCAGGTCTGGCATTGCACGCCGCCCACTTTGGTATGCTGCGAGTGATTGAAGTACACGTGATCGGGCAGGTTGTGGATTCTTACCCATTCCACCGGTGTTTCTTTACCGGTATATTGCTTAGCGGCAGGATCCCATCCAACAGCTTTATAAAGTTTCTGAATTTCAGCAGTGCCATCTATCTCAGTTCCATCTTCACGATACAACTTCTCACTCTTGGCGCTGTATTCGCTAATGGTCATATGACAGTTCATACACACATTCAGCGAAGGAATATTTGCCTGCTTGCCTTCGTAGGCACCATTGTGGCAATACAAACAGTTGATCTGGTTGGTACCAGCGTGTACTTTATGCGAGTAGTAGATAGGTTGTTCGGGTTGGTAGTCTTTATGGCGGCCAAAACCGATGGCTCCTTTCACCACATAATAACCGCCAACTATAAAGAGAATTACCGTTATGAGCGCGATATATGTCTTATTACGATAGAAAGGAATCGGCTCTGCACTGGGAATTCCCTCCTTATCATCACTCAGTTTCTTCAGGTTGCTGTTTACCTGCAGCATGATGAGAGCTACCACAGCAAGTATCAGCGTGAGCACACCATATAATATGGAGTTGTCTTTTTCGTCAACTACCTGTTTGGCGCCCTCGCCACCTGGTTCATCGGCCGGGGGAGGAGTAGTGATATAAGTAATCAGCGCATCCATTTCCGCATCAGAAATCGAAGGGAATGGAGGCATAGGCACCTTGTTCCACTGATTATAAAGATCGTTGAAGTATTTATTGCCAGTTGCTAATACGGCAGGACTGTTACGAATCCAGCCAGCAAGCAACTTCTTATCGGGTACGCGCTGATCAACACCCAACAAAGCAGGGCCAGTGAGATTTACCGTCAAGCTATGACACCTGGCACAATTTTCCCTGAAGATCGCCTCTCCATTTTGTGCAACCAGCTTATTTCCGAACGACAATAATATAACTAACGAAAACGTGAAGAAGGCTTTCCGGGCAATTGGTGTTTGGTCAATCATATCAGTTGAATATGATGAAATTATGTGGAAAAATTTCCTGAATTGGCTGCAAAAATAAGTCAGGAAATCAAGAAATTATCAACATGTTTAAATTTTTTTTCAGTCAATACTGGCGCGGGTTTCAGCGGATTTTTGTATAGAAAATGCACTCTCATTCGCGTCCATGTCACGTTTCTGTCAACGCGTGCATAAGTATTGACCCTTAGAAAAATTGCTGTTCATTAACCGAGGATTTGCCGCAACTTTGCGCGCATGTTCCAACGGTTAAAGGAGCGATGGAAGGTTAACGGTCTGCAGCTGTTTCTTATTTTATGCGTGTTTGCACTTACCGGTACCACCACTGCTTACCTGACAAGGCAAGTGACTTATTGGCTGAACCTCGGACCTTCATCAGCCTGGTTTTGGGTATTAAAGATCGCCATGCTGGTATTCGGATACCAGGTTTTGATCATTTTATTCTCTATACCTTTCGGGCAATTTCGTTTTTTCTGGAACTATGAGAAAAAAATTCTAAGAAAATTGCGCATTATCAAGTCTGAGCCTGCCGGCTCCCCACCAGTTCATATCGCCATCTTCGCATCTGGCGCCGGTTCCAACGCGCAAAAGATTATTGATTATTTCCGCCATCACAAGTCTATCAAAGTAGCACTGATTGTTTGCAACAAACCCGGCGCGGGCGTATTATCAATCGCAGAAATGGAAAAAATTCCCAGCCTGATCATTGAAAAAGAAAAATTCTTCCGCGGCAACGGATATGTTGAGGAGTTGAAACAATACCATATTGATTTTATCGTACTCGCGGGATTTTTATGGAAAGTGCCCGCCACCCTGCTGAAAGAATGGCCACAGAAAATTGTCAATATTCATCCCGCTCTATTGCCAAAATATGGCGGCAAGGGCATGTATGGACAATTTGTGCACCAGGCAGTCATCAACGCAAAAGAAGCGGAAAGCGGCATCAGCATTCACTTTGTTGACGACATCTACGATCACGGCCAGGTGATATTCCAGGCAAGCTGTCCCGTGTCGCCAGATGATACACCCGATAGCCTCGCACAAAAAATTCACCAGCTGGAACACCAGCATTATCCCGCAATCATCGAAAAATGCATTACAGAACTGCGAAAACGCAGTTAAAACAGGCTATAAGTTGGCATTTATCGTAATCTTGCTGTAATATCACATTATATTAATATTTCACTTTGCGGCCGGCCGGTTTATATATTATAATTCTGTTGCTTGCCCTGGGTACCAATCTCTGTGCCCAGGTAAAGGTGAATGGTCGTGTTTACGACATGTCACAATCGGTACCGCTGCCCTCTGTGAGCGTAATGAGCACCAATGGAAATGGCACCATCACCGATTCCACCGGCCGATATACTATTATGGTGAGGGAACAAGATTCGATCTGGTTTTCGTATCTGGGCAAGCCTACGCCAAAATATCCCGTGCTTTCGATCGGCAACACGCAAAACTTCGAAATATCGTTGCATGTAAATGTCACCGAACTACCGCGCGTAATGATTCAACCCCGAAACTACCGCCGCGACTCTATTCAAAACCGCCTCGATTATGCCGATGCCTTCAATTTTAAAAAGCCAGGTATCAGCAGCAGTTACAGTCCGGGTGGACCCGCCGGTCTCGACATCGGTGAATTTATCGAGATGTTCCAGTTCAGGCGCAATAAGCGTATGGCCAATTTCCGCGACCGCCTGTTGCAGGAAGAGCAGGATAAATTTATCGAGCAACGCTTCAGCCGCTCGCTCGTGATCAAAGTCACGGGTATCAGGGGCGCCGAGCTCGACAGCTTCATGGTGCGCTATAAACCTGATATCATTTTCGTTACCTATGCCACTGACTACGAAATAGCGGAGTACATAAGGGAATGCCATATTAAATACATAAGGTGGAAACAGGTAATGGGACAGTTAAGGAAGGAAGAGCAGGAATAAGTATTTTCCACTATCTTAATTGTTCTAAAAAATCCACCCATCACATGAGCAGAGCATTCTTTTTATCCGTAATTCTGTTTTTTTCCGTAGCCAACCAGGGTTTTGCACAAGTCAAAGTTTATCCGGCCATCACGCCGGCAAGTTCCCCCGAAGCGGTTGGCTTTTCCAGCGAAAGACTGAAACGTATCGATACCATGCTGCAGGGCTATGTTGACCGGCAGCGGGTTAATGGCATGGTAGGTTTGCTGATACGCGATGGTAAAATTGTTTACCACAAAAGTTTGGGCTACGACGACATCGATGCCAAAACACCGATGAAGAAAGACGCCATCTTCCGCATTGCTTCGCAGACAAAAGCCATTACCAGCGTGGCTGCGATGATCCTGTACGAAGAAGGCAAATTCAATCTCGACGATCCGATCTCGAACTACATACCCGAATTTAAGAACCCGAAGGTGTTGGATAAATTCAATATGGAAGACACCACCTGGACAACTGTGCCTGCCAGGCGCGAGATCACCTTCCGCGACCTGATGACGCACACTTCCGGTATCGGATATGCGCAAATTGGCTCTCCAACGGCCAATGTCATCTATCACAAGTTGGGCGTGTTTCTCGAAATCGGCAGCGGAAAATTGTTGCTGGCCGATCAAATGAAGAAGCTGGCTACCGCGCCGCTGCTGCATCAGCCGGGTGAGCGCTTCACTTATGGATTAAACTCCGATTTGCTCGGGTATCTCATTGAAGTGATATCGGGTATGAGCCTCGACCAGTTTTTCCGCACGCGCATTTTTGAGCCGCTGGGTATGAAGGATACTTATTTTTATTTACCAAAGGAAAAACAAAACCGGCTCGTAACTTTATATTCCGAAGACCCGACCACTAAAAAGGTGGTGAAAACACCGCCGGTAACGAAAATTGCTGCCGACAATTTTTACAGCGACTATCCCAACAGCGATGGCACCATGTATTCGGGCGGCGGCGGTTTGTCGTCAACCATCATGGACTACGCCATATTTCTGCAAATGATGCTCAATGGGGGCGAGTATAATGGCAAGCGAATATTGAGTCCTTCCACCGTACGCATGATGACCACCGACCAGGTAAGTGCATTTGACCGTGGCACCAATAATTTCGGATTAGGCTTTGGTCTTGTATCGGAAAAAGCGAGTGCACTGGCGCCGTGGAATGCCGGTAGTTACAATTGGGGCGGCATGTTTGCCACCACCTATTGGGTTGATCCCGAAGCGAAGCTGGTGGCCCTGATCTATCGCAATGTTTATCCAACATCGCTTGACAGAATAGTCGATCAATTCCGGATCATGACTTACTCTGCCATGACCCGGTAATAAAACAAAAAACATGAAAAAAATACTGCTGCTTTTCGTGCTGGGCAGTTTTTATTGCTGCTCTGTAGCGCAGGATGTACCTGCATTCATCCGCGACAGTCTTGAAACCTATGTGGAACGCGCTATTCGCCAATGGCAGATTCCCGGCGTAGCCGTCGGCGTAGTAAAAGACGGAAAAGCAGTATTGATGAAAGGTTATGGCGTGCGCGAAGCCGGTGGAAGCGACAGCGTGGATGAAAACACTTTGTTCATGATCGGCTCCAACACCAAGGCCTTTACCGGCACCGCGCTGGCCATGTTGCAGGAAGAAAAGAAGCTTTCGCTAGACGATCGTGTGCAACAATGGCTTCCTGATTTCAAACTATACGATCCCTGGGTTGCGAAAGAAGCCAACCTGCGCGATCTGCTCTGTCACCGCCTCGGCTTCGAAACCTTCCAGGGCGATTTCATGTACTTCGATTCAGACCTCTCCAAAGAACAGGTGCGCGAAAAATTCGGTAATGTAAAACCGCTGTACAGCTTTCGTTCAAGATGGGGTTATACCAATGCGGCGTTCCTGGTTGCCGGCGAAGTGGTTCATAAGGCCTCGGGCAAAACATGGGCAGAATACCTGGAAGAAAAAATCTTTCGCCCCCTGGGCATGAATCGCACGCTGGCTTTGTCGAAGGAAATTGGTAACGCCACCAATCGCGCGTCGGCACATACCGTTGCAGCAGGCACGTTGAAAAAAATTCCCTACGGCAATATTGATAACATTGCTCCGGCCGGCAGTATTTCAAGCAGCATCAGTGACATGAGTCATTGGGTGATGGCGCAACTCGACAACGGCAAATACGAAGGCAAAAACGTGATTCCCGCTGCAGCCATTGCCGCCACCTGGTTTCCGCACTCCATTTTGGGTAATGGCGGTCACCGCTTCAACCGGGCACACTTTGCATTGTATGGGCTAGGCTGGATGCTGAATGAATACGCTGGCCGCAAGCTGGTATCGCATACCGGTGGTGTGAATGGCTTTGTTACCAGTGTAACGTTAGTGCCGGAAGAAAAGCTCGGCATCATTGTTTTCACCAACACCGACGCCAACAGTTTTTATGAAGGCCTGAAATGGGAAATTCTCGACGCTTATCTTCAACTGCCCTATCGCAATTATGATGGCTTGTTTTATGGACTTCAACAGGCAGAGCAAAAAGCCGAAGATGAGTGGCTGGCGAAGAAGAAAGATACGATTGCAACGAAACCATCTCCCGCTTTGCCGCTTGCATCATTTACCGGAGATTATGAGCATGAGGTATATGGCAAAATGAATATTAAAAATGAAGGCGGACAATTGGTTGCCACATTCGAGCATCATAAAGGACGTCGGGCTGTGTTGGAAGCGCTTGGTGGAAACAGGTTTCTAGCCACCTTTAATGATCATTTGTACGGCACAAAAGTGTGGCTGTTTACGATTGAAAATGGAAAAGTAAAATCGGTAACGGTAACGGTGGCAGACTTTGTGGAGTTTACGCCCTATGAGTTTTATAAAAAATAATTTTGAATATGGATCCGCTCAATCTCGGTATCGGTACCCGCCTGCAACACACGCATTACGGCCCCGGAGTGATCACCGGCGTGCGATATGCCACTTATCTCATCACCTTCATCAACCATGGCACCAAGGAGATCGATAAAAACGATCCCCTGCTCGACGAAATTATACCCGATAATGTAACCGAAGAAATAGAAACACACTCCGACGTGGAAAAATCATTGTTGAAAATACTGCGCCTCTGGGGTGGCATTACCGAACCTACACCGCTCGGCGATCGCTGGAAAGGTGGAACCATGTTGTTGCAGCCCGCCGATAAAACACAAAAGCCGAAAGAAGTGCCGATTGATGTGTTCTTTCATAAAATAGTCATGTTGCGCGACAGGCTAAGAGTCATCGAACAGCAGATCAATGCGCATAAGGTATTGACCGATGAAGAAAAGGTGAACCTGCAACAATATATTACCCGCATTTACGGCTCACTTACCACATTCAATGTGCTGTTTAAGAATAAGGAGCAATGGTTTGTCGGGGAAAAGGGTTCCAAAGAGGACTAAGCCCCCGATGGCACAATTTTTTAACCCAGTTCCCTGTTCACAAAAACCATTATATATGGACAAGTTAGAAATCAAAGGGAACTGGAATAAGTGGAAAGGAAAAGTTAAACAGGCATATGGTGATCTTACCGACGACGATCTGAAATACGAAGAAGGAAAGGATGATGAGCTGTTGGGTCGTATACAGGAAAAAACCGGTAAGACCAGGGACGAAGTGGTAAAGTGGCTGAAATCACTTGGCTAATACTTATTCATAGTTTCAACAACACACAAACATCCCGGCCAAAACCGGGATGTTTGTATTGGAGATAACTATAACTATGCTACCTGCCATTCAATTCTTTTGTGCACTGTCGGTAGTTCTCGACGAATCGGTCTGCGTGCCCGTTACCGGCGGTTGAGGAAATGCGGTAGAAGGGTCCTGCACATGTGCCGGCATCGCGCTGTCAACAGCCGGCGAATCCATTGGTTTTACTTCATCAGGGTCTGTAGCGGTATCAGCACAGGCGCCGAAAATCATGGCTGCAGATACCATTGCTGAGAATAAAATATTTCTTGCCTTCATAACAATCATTTTATTTCGGAAGAAATGAAATAATTGTTCCAGTGAAGTGGGGAAAAGATTATACAACTCGCCTCTTATTCTTTTAGTTTAGAGTATTCCTTAAGCGTCTGCTTTTCCTGGCGGGTGAGGCTGCCCATGCCTTTTTTGTGGATCTTTTCGAGGATGCGGTCAATCTCTTCCTGCCGGTTGCGCTTACTGATGTTGTAACGGTCATCAACGGTGTAGTTATGGTGATTCCTGAAGAAAAGATTTTGAACCAGCAGCGCATCGGGTCTTTTCACAATAAAAAGAATAAGCGCGATGGTGGGTAGGGTGATCAGCAGAATGGGAACATAATTATAAATCACCTGCCCGGGCCACATGGCAATGGCGATGAGCATACCAATCAGTCCCCCGCCCAGGTGCGCTTCATGACCAATATTGTCGCGGCGCGAACGGATGCCGTAGATAGAAACGCCCACAAACAAAAGCGTGTAGAGCCAACCGGGCAATGTCAATATGCCCATCAGCTGTATCGCCATTCCGGGCATTATGACCATCGAAGCGAAGATGAGCCCGCTCACCGCTCCCGAAGCACCTACCGCGGTATAGTCGCCGTGATTTTTGTGAATCAGTAGCGCAAAAAGATTTCCTCCTACCAGGCTACCGAGGTATATGATCAGAAACTGCCACCAGGTGACGATCATTGCCAGGCTTCCCGCAAATGCATGCAAAGTGAGCATGTTGAAGATGAGGTGCAACCAGCTTACATGCAGCAAACCCGAAGTGACCAGCCGCTTGTAGTCGCGATGCACCAGTATTCTCTCCACATCAAAAGCATAGCGGGCAAACAACGTGCGGTTGGTAAAAGCTTTTGCAGAAAAGATTACCGTTACCACCATTATCAATATGCTGATAGCGCCAGTAATTTCCATAATTGGTAGCTTAATTTACACACATTTCTCTTAACCGGTATGCGCAATAAAAAAGCAGGAGACTTTTGGCCTTCCTGCTTGCTTTTCCAGGGGTTCTTCAAACAATGGGTTAGTCAAAAAAATTTTATAGCGCTATCGCAATTTCTAAAAATGGATGATAAACTTTACCAGCAGAAACAGAAGAAATGCAATGGCCACCGCACCCAGAACCACGATTAATATTTTCCCTACTTTCACCATACAATCAGTAATTGGTGTAAAATGTGTGGTTTAATGGCCAATTTTGCCGGCGAGAACGTAGCGAGCTGATTGTATAACGCCTGGTTTTACTGAATAGTATTCTATTATGATTAATATGAAAAAAATTTACTGGCTCAGCCTGCTGCTGTTAAACGCCTATTTGCTTGATGCTCAATCGTACCGCAAACTGCATTTCCGTTCCACCGTTGTTGACACGCACAACGATATACTTACCACCGCCATCAGCAAAGGCTATTCATTCGACCAGGATCTTACCGGCAAAACGCATTCAGACCTGGCCCGCATGCTGGCAGGCGGCATAGATGTGCAGTTTTTTTCTGTGTGGTGCGATGGCAGTTATGGCCCGGGAAAAGCGTTTGCACACGCCAACAGGCAGATTGATACTTTGCTGGCAACTATTCAACGCAATCCCTCTAAAATTGCGCTTACCACCTCGCCTTCGCAACTGAAAGCCAACCTGCGTAAAGGAAAAATTTCAGCACTTATCGGCGTTGAAGGTGGTCATATGATAGAAGATAATCTCGATTACCTCGATAGCCTCTACCGTCGCGGCGTCCGTTATATGACGCTCACCTGGAACAACTCCACATCATGGGCCACATCGGCTATGCTGGAATCGAGCAAGGGAGATTCTCTGAAACAAAAAGGTCTGACTGAATTTGGAAAACAAGTGGTACGCCGCATGAATGAATTAGGAATGATAGTGGATGTGAGTCATGTGGGTGAACAGACTTTCTGGGACGCCATCAATACCAGCACTAAACCCGTAATCGCTTCGCACAGCTGCGCGCATGCCATTTGCCCCGTATTCAGAAATCTGAAAGACGACCAGGTAAAAGCGATCGCGCGCAATGGCGGGGTTATACACCTCAATTTTTTCTCCGGCTTTGTTGACAGCAGTTTCATGCGGCGCAACCAGGAGTTTATGGAAAAACACAAAGCCGAGCGCGACTCGCTGCTGAAGACTGTTACCGATCCTTATTTCGCGGAAGATTATCTTTTTCAGAAATACGCCGCCGAAGTGAAAGCTTTGCGCCCGCCGCTTTCCATGCTGCTCGATCATCTCGATTATATAGTAAAGCTGGTGGGCGTTGACCATGTTGGTCTCGGCTCCGATTTCGACGGCATCAGCTCCGCGCCGCAGCAGCTGGATGATGTGACGGCGTTTCCGGTGATCACGGAGGAATTGATAAAGAGAGGCTACAGTAAGAAGGATATCAGGAAAATACTGGGAGAGAATTTTATACGAGTATGGAAAGCGCAACGTTAAAGTTTCGCGCAATTCTTTTTTGAGGAAATGTTTCGCGCCAGGGCGCCAAGACGCAAAGAGAGAACAAAATTGCTTTGCGCTTTGGCGCCTTTGCGCCAACTTCTCTTTGGCCCCTGTGCGCGAAACTTCCTAACCCCAACATTTCTTAACTTGACCCCCCAAATTTGTACTGCATGCACAGGCTCATTATACTGCTATTCATTGTACCACAACTAATTTTCGCGCAGTCCTTTTCCTACAAGGAGATTGAACGCTGGAAACAAACCGCGAAGCGCGTTACCATTATCCGCGACAATTTCGGCGTGCCGCATATTTATGGTAAGTCCGATGCCGACGCCGTCTTCGGCCTGATGTACGCACAATGCGAAGACGATTTTAAGCGCGTGGAGATGAATTATATCGAAAAACTCGGCCGCCTCTCCGAAATTAAAGGCGAAAGCGCCATCTACGACGACCTCATGATGCGTATGCTGATTGACTCCGTGGACGCGATAGCCGACTATTACAACAGCCCTGCCTGGCTTCGCAAGCTGCTCGATGCTTTCGCCGACGGTATCAATTATTACCTGTACACACATAAGGATGTGAAGCCTGCACTGCTCACGCGTTT
Organism: uncultured Chitinophagaceae bacterium; assembly: GCA_937958995.1. GTDB lineage: Bacteria > Bacteroidota > Bacteroidia > Chitinophagales > Chitinophagaceae > CALCIN01. Next base: position 153,851 of record CALGAP010000004.1, on the reverse strand, counting down.
TCAGCCATGGTATCCGTTGCTCTGGACCGACGGCAGCATCGGCGCCATCAGTACCGCAGGCGCCACGGTGAGTGAGCTAAAGAAATTGTATGCGCCAGAAGCCGCCAACGCTGAAACATCCACTTCAGCTATTGTGGAAGAGGAAGAAGCCGTGATTGGATCGAATGGTTTTGCCATCGCGCCTTCAAAAACTGAATCAGGTAATGCCATTTTGTATATCAATCCGCACGTCACTTTTTACTTCCGTCCCGAAGTGCACGTGGTGAGCGAAGAAGGATTGAATGCCTATGGCGCCGTTACCTGGGGACAGTTTTTCGTGTACCAGGGCTTCAACGAATTCTGCGGCTGGATGCACACCTCCAGCCAGGTTGATGTAGCGGATTTATATGATGTGTTGATAAAAGAAAAAGACAATGGCGACCTGGTTTATGAATACGACAAAAAAGAACGGCCGGTAACGCGCAAGATCATCACAATTCCTTACAAACGTCAGACCTGGGGCCTCGCCGCCAAATCAATTGAAGTTTTATACACGCATCACGGTCCTGTGATGGCCAAACGCAGCGAGTACAGCCAGGCCTTGCGGCACTATAACCGCTCTATGCAGGGGTTAATTCAAAGCTGGCAGCGCACCAAGGCAAAGAGTTTTGCGGAGTTTAAAAAGACGATGGACCTGCGCGCCAATACTTCCAACAACACAGTCTATGCCGACGCACAAGGCAATATTGCTTACTGGCATGGCAACTTTATCCCGAAGCGTGATCCGAAATATGACTGGTCGAAACCCGTGCCGGGCAATACTTCGGCTACCGAATGGAAAGGCATACATACTGTCAATGAAACCGTGCATATATACAACCCTTCGAATGGATGGATTCAAAACTGCAACAGCACGCCGTTTACCGCCGCGGCCGATCAAAGTCCGAAAAGAGAAAATTACCCAGGCTATATGGCGCCCGATGGCGAATTGTTCAGAGGCCTTAATGCAGTGCGCGTTTTGAGCAGAATTGAAAAATTCAATTTAGACAGCGTTATCAAAGCTGGATATGATACTTATCTCGCCGCTTTTGAAGAACTGGTGCCTGCACTGGTGAAAGCATTTAAAAATAATGTGAAACCCGGTGACTCGCTTTATGAGCATCTCAACGAACCGGTGTCAATCCTCAGCCAATGGGATTTTCGCTGTGGTGAAAATTCAATCGCCACCACACTGGCGGTAGAATGGGGACAGGAGTTGCTGCGCCAGATCAACCGCTCACCTGGCAGCGACCAGGTAGAAAGAACAAAATCGTTTGTGGCTAATGCTTCGCCGGAAGATTTACTCAAGCCGTTCACCGCAACCATCAATGCTCTTACCAGCCGCTATGGTAAATGGGATATGCCATGGGGTGAAATAAACCGCTTTCAAAGAATCTCCGGCGACATAGATCAGCAGTATGATGATAATAAACCGAGCTTGCCGGTTCCTTACGTTTCATCGCTCTGGGGTATGCTTCCTTCATACACAAGCCGCACATTTCCGCAAACAAAGAAACGATATGGTGTAAACGGAAATAGTTTTGTGTGTGCAGTTGAATTTGGTAAGAAGATAAAAGCAAAATCGTTGCTGGCCGGCGGACAAAGCGGTGACCCCCAATCAAAACATTTCGACGACCAGGCGCTGATGTATACCAAAGGTGAATTCAAAGACGTGTATTTTTATAAAGAAGACGTGTTGCAGCACGCGGAAAAAACATATCATCCCGGCGAGTAAGACAATTTTCTATTAACTTCAATGTTTCCAAAAAACTGCTGTTAATATGCACCGCGGATTTTTGTTTAGCTTTCTTTTACTGCTTACCGTTAACGTTTTTGGCAAGCATCCTTACGCGAAGAAGTTTCCCATTATTGATGCGTGGATCGACAGTGTAATGAAAGAATGGAATATTCCCGGACTGGCCCTGGGAATTGTGTACAAAGACCAACTGATCTATGGGAAAGGCTATGGTTACCGCGATCTGGAAAAGAAACTGCCGGTTGAAACCACCACCCTTTTTCCCATTGCTTCCAACACAAAATTGTTTACCGCCACAGCGGCCTGCATGCTGGCCGAAGAAGGCAAACTCAGTTTACGCCGCCCGGTAAAGGAATATTTCCCCGCGCTCAATTTTCATAACGACGAGCTGAACGCGCGCGTCACACTCATAGATATGCTTAGTCACCGCACGGGCCTTCCGCGCTACGATGGTATATGGATCGGCGCCACCTTCAACCGCAAAGAACTCGTGTCGAAGTTTGCCTATATGCAGCCGCAAATAGGTTTTCGTGAAGGATATATTTACAACAACATGATGTTTAGCGCCGCTGGTATGGTGATGGAACAGGTAACGGGCAAAAGCTGGGAAGAAATTATCAGGCAGAAAATTTTTGAACCGCTTGGTATGAACGCTTCCTGCTTCACCACAGAGGAAATGAAGAAGTATGGCAACTACTCACTCGCCTATTTCGAAACAGATAGCGGGCAGCGCCTCTTACCTAAACAATATGAAGCGCAATCAGACGCGCTTGGTCCTGCAGGCACCATCAAATCGAGCGTGGAAGACATGAGCCGTTGGATGATTGCGCTATTGAACAACGGCATGTATAAAGGGAAACAGGTGATTCCGAAAAAAGCTATCGATCAAACGCTGGAGCCATTTACCGTGGCCGAGAAAACAACCAGGTGGGATGAATTGTCGAACGCGCTGTATTGTCTTGGCCGCAGCATTCAAACCTATAAAGGCATCAAAATGTCATCGCACACCGGTTCGATCGATGGTTTTTATTCTCAACTGGTTTTTCTGCCGCAACAGCAACTCTCCATTTTTATAATCTTCAATGCTGTTGAAGCCAGCTCCCTGCGGCCTATCATCACGTTTCCCGTAATCGATCGGTTGCTGGGTCTTGGTTATACTCCCTGGTCGCAGCGGTACCGCACCACCTATCTTACAGAAAAAGAGCGGGGTAAAAGAATCACTGATTCGGTAAGAAATTTGCAGATAAAAAATACAAAGCCTTCGCATCAGCTGAGCGAATATGCAGGCACCTATACCAACAATATTTATGGAGATATCACCATCGAGCATTCAAATGGCGAACTGGTATTTAATTTCCGGCGCCAGCGCTCTGTTTTAAAACATTTTCATTACGATCAATTTTATACCGACAACAAAGACAGCGATGCACCGGATTTTCGCCTGTATTTTCTCACGAACGATAAGGGCGAAATCGACCGCATATCTACCAGGCTCTATGGCGATCCTCAAACAGAATTCATAAAGAAACAATAATGAAAAAGATAATTTCTCTTTATATCCTTATCCTTCCCTTTTCGCTGTTGGCCCAAAACAGCTGCGATATTCTTATTCGCAACGGTCGAATCATTGATGGTACCGGCAACAGCTGGTATTATGGCGATGTGGCGGTAAAAGATGGGAAGATCATCGCCACAGGAAGACTGAACAACTATACTGCCTCGAAGATTATTGACGCCAGCGGACTGGTGGTGGCGCCGGGGTTTATTGATGTGCATGGTCATATTGAAAGCGGCATTTTTCAAAGGCCTGGTGCCGATAACTACATTTATGATGGCGTGACCACGGTGATTACCGGCAACTGCGGCAGTTCTGCCGGCAACATACGCGAATTTTTTCGCCGTCTCGATAGCCTGAAACCCTCCATCAATGTGGCGTCGCTGATTGGTCACAACACCGTGCGTTCGCAGGTAATGAACCGCGAAAACCGCGCGCCCAGTACCGAGGAGCAGGCCAGGATGGAAGCGCTGGTGGAGCAGGCGATGAAAGATGGCGCCGTAGGACTTAGCACCGGCCTGATTTACATACCCGGCACATTCGCGAACACAGAAGAAGTGGTGGGGCTGGCGCGCGCCGCGGCCAAACACAACGGCATATATGCTTCGCATATCCGTAACGAAGAAAGCAAGGCCGCTGATGCCATCAACGAAGCGATCAATATTGGAAAGGAAGCGAAACTTCCTGTACAGATCTCTCACTTCAAGATTGGCGGTAAGGCTAACTGGGGTAAATCGAAAATGATTCTCGACATTGTGAAACAGGCGCGTGCCGAGGGTTGGGACGTCACCATCGATCAGTATCCCTACACGGCCAGCAGTACCAACCTGGGTGTGCGTTTGCCCGACTGGGCTTTTGGCGGCGGCAACGATTCTCTGCTCGCGCGACTACGCGATCCCGCCACCCGCAAGCAGATCAAAAAAGAAATGCTGGAGCAGCTGAAGAAATACAAGTTCAAGAATTACAGCTACTGCGTAGTGGCGAATTACAGCGCCGATACCAGTTATAATGGCAAAAGCATCACGGAAATCAACAAACTGATGGGTCGTCGCGCGCGGGCCAGTGATGAAGCCGAAACTATCATGGACATGATTGAAAAAGGCGGCGCCCAGATGGTGTATCACAGCATGAACGAAGACGATGTGAAATACATCATGCAATATCCCTTTTGCATGGCAGGCGCCGACGCAGGCGTGCCCACTCCGGGACGTAGTATGCCTCACCCACGCGCTTACGGCACCAATGCGCGGATCCTGGGGAAATATGTGCGCGAAGAAAAGATCATCACCCTCGAAGAAGCCATCCGCCGCATGACCTCGCTGGCCGCCCAGAAATTCCAATTGAAAGATCGTGGCCTGCTGCTGCCCGGAATGGCCGCAGATATCGTTATATTTAACGAAAACGAAGTGAACGACCGCGCCACTTTCCTGCAGCCGCACCAGTACTCAGTCGGTTTCAAATACGTGCTGGTGAACGGGCAGTTGGTGATTGACCAGGAAAAACATACCGGCGTTCGCAGCGGCCGGCCGTTATATGGTCCGGGAACAGCCAACTTAAATTAAGAGTATCTCCCCTAACGGGGTAACCCCCACGAGCTTTTTAATGTTCTATCAGCTTTTTTACTGTCCTATCCAAAGCAGCCTTTATTGGCTCGCCAAGGTCACCTGGATTGGTTTAATACCCCATCAACCGCTCCACCACCTCACCCAATCTCCTCTTCGCTAAGAAGTTCTGCTCCAGCTCAATACTAAACGGCACGGGCGTATCAAGACTGGCGCACCGCATTACCGGCGCATCCAGCATTTCAAAACAATGCTCGCCGATCCAGGCGGCAATTTCGCCGCCTATGCCACCAATCAAAGTATCTTCATGCAGTATCAGTACCCGACCCGTACGGCGTACCGCGGCGCGTATGGCATCGTAATCCAACGGCAACAGCGTGCGCAGATCAAGGATGTCAATAGAAATTTCAGGATGCTCCGCTGCAAAATCTTCCGCCCATACAACCCCTGCACCGTAAGTGATAATTGAAATATCATCACCAGACTGCACATGACGCGCTTTACCAATTTCAATTTCATAATACTCCCCGGGCACAGGGCCGCTAATGCTGCGGTACAGTGCCTTATGTTCGAAGAACATCACGGGGTTGGGATCATTGAAAGACGCTATCAGCAGGCCCTTGGCGTCCATGGGCGATGAAGGATATACCACTTTCAATCCGGGCGTATGCACAAACCAGGCTTCGTTGCTCTGCGAGTGGAATGGGCCCGCACCCACGCCGGCACCCGTCGGCATGCGAATCACTACGTCGGCATTTTGTCCCCAGCGGTAGTGTATTTTGGCGAGATTGTTTACAATCTGGTTGAAACCTTCGGTCACGAAATCGGCAAACTGCATTTCCATCATGCTCTTGAAACCTTCGAGGCTTAATCCCAACGCGGCGCCTACTATGGCGCTCTCGCAGAGCGGGGTGTTGCGCACCCGCTCTTTTCCAAATTCCTGCACAAATCCTTCGGTAATCTTAAACACGCCGCCATACTCGGCAATGTCCTGGCCCATCAGCACCAGGTTGCTGTGCTGTTGCATCGATTGATATAATCCTTCTTTAATGGCGTCGATGAATCGCTTTTCGGGATGCGATTCAAACTGCGCGTATTGACCGGGAGTGGAATTGTCGAGTACTTTTACGGATGGATTGTACACGCGCGGGGCATATATATCTCTCAGTTCTTCTTCTGTGTCGGGTACCAGTGGTTTTGCTTCCAGCCCAATCGAGAGCTCCACTTCAATGTACTCCTTCATGTCCTGGCGAATCACATCTACCTGCTCCTGCGTAAGAATGCCCTGGTCGAGCAAATGCTGCTCATAATTTTTAACGGGGTCTTTCAGCGCCCATACATCAAACAAATATGAGGGAACATATTTTGTACCGCTCGCTTCTTCGTGGCCCCGCATGCGGAAGGTGGCGCATTCTACTAAATAAGGTTTGCGGTTTTTGATGCAGTAATCGCGCACGCCCCTGATGGTGTCGTACACGGTGAGAATATTGTTGCCATCAATTTTTACTCCACCCATGCCATAGCCCTTCGCTTTTTCCACCAGGCTTTCGCAGCGAAACTGTTCGCGGCTGGGAGTGCTGAGACCATAGCCATTGTTTTCGATCACAAATATCACGGGCAGATCCCATACGGCGGCGGTGTTAAGCGCTTCGTGAAAATCGCCTTCGCTGGTGCCGCCTTCGCCACTAAAGGCAACGGCCACCTTATCTTCACGTCGAAGGGTATGCGCTAAAGCTACACCATCGGCCACAGATAATTGCGGACCCAGGTGAGAGATCATGCCGCAGATATGATGTTCGGCGCTGCCAAAATGGAAACTTCTTTCACGTCCCTTGCTGTAACCTTCGCGGCGGCCCTGCCATTGCAGAAACAACTTATGCAGCGGCATCTTGCGCGTTGTAAATACGCCCAGGTTGCGATGCAGCGGCATTATCCACTCATCTTCTTCCAGCGCGAGCGTAACACCCGTTGCAATTGCCTCCTGCCCGATACCACTGAACCATTTTGAAATTTTTCCCTGCCGCAACAAAATCAACATCTTCTCCTCGATGAGGCGTGGCAATAACAGGCATTTATAGAAATGAACCAGCTGTTCGTTCGAAAGGTCTTTGTGATCAAAATGCATACTGCGAAGATATTACTTCGGTCAATCTCAGCTTCAGTCCTGCTCCTTTTTATCTTCCTTATACAACACCGCTGTTAATATCGACAACAGGAAGCTAAAGAGCAGCGCCCACCAGAAACCGTCTACATGAAATCCGTTGACTAATTTTTCGGCCAGGAGTATGATCAGTGCATTGATCACAAACAGGAAAAGTCCGAGAGTGACGATAGTTAGGGGAAGGGTAAAAAATATCAGCAGCGGTTTTACAATGGCATTCAATATCGCCAGCACAACAGCGAAAATGATGGCAGCCCAGAAGGAATCGATCGATACCCCGCTCAGAATATAAGAAAGTCCAAACGCTACAACCGAGGTAACGATGATACGCATGATGAAGTTCATGGAAGAAATTTTTTGGTTCGCTATATTACCGATAATTCGTAAAACTCCCCGGGTTGCAGATACTTATTGGCCAGTTCCTGCAATTCGGCAGCACTTATCGTTTTAATGATTTCTATCTGGCGGTAAAAATAGTTTTCATCAAGGTTGTTCAACACCAGGTTTTTCCACCTGCCAATTACCTGGAAAGGTCCGTCCAGGTCGCCCAGTATGGAACCGATCATAAAGTTGCGCGTCATCATCAGCTCTTCTTCTTCCACGGGCTCCTGGCGCAGCGACTGCATTTCTTTGTACACTTCTTTAATGGTAGCCTCGCTCACATCCCTGCCGGCTTCAGTACTGATCATCCAGCCGCTCTCGGTGGTATAGTTCAGCAAATAGCTGTGAATGCCGTAGGTATAGCCCTTTTCTTCCCTGATATTGGCCATAAGACGCGAACCAAAAAAGCCGCCGAAAATATTGTTCAGCACCAGCGCTTTCTGAAAATCGGGGTGATGACGGTTAGGAAAATGACGACCGATCCTGATGGCCGCCTGCACACCGTCGGGGTCGTTGATGTGCCGAACTTTCTTTTCGGCTGCTGGCTGCAAGGGCCATTTCTGCGGTACCGAAGGATCGAGGCGGCGCAAAGGCAGGCTGCCGAAATGTTTCTCCAGCTGACTGATAAGCGTGTAAGGAATTTTACCAGCCGCGAAAATTACGCACTGCCCTTTCTGGTAATAATTGGCATAAAATGGCAACAGGTCTTCGCGTTCAATGGCGGCATAGTCTTCCATATTGTTGTACTTGCCATAAGGATGCTGCTCGCCGAAAATATATGCATCAATCAGCCTGTTGGCCACAAATTCCGATTTGCGCAGGTTTACCCGCAGGCGCTGCTGCGCGTTCTGTTTGTATATATGCAATTCCTCTGCAGGAAAAACAGAATCTGATATCATTTCCGAAACCACTGGCAGCAGATTGTCGAGATGTTTGCTCAGGCAATGAAGCGTAAGCTCACTGGTTTCGCTATAGCAATTACGGCTCATATGCGCACCGTAATAATCGAACTGATCGTTTATTTCGAATGCTGTTTTTGTAGAAGTACCATTCTTCAGCAAAAAGTTGGCAGCAGCTGCCACGCCTTTCTTGGTTTCATAAGCACTGCCTGCATAAAATACCCAGTTCACCATCATCACATCTTCACTGCCCATATCCAGTGCGTACACTTCCACTCCATTGCTCAGGGTGTATTTTTTTACAGGGGGCAATACGAGGTTCAAATCTATGGGCAGTTTTATTTCAGGCGCGACGGTTCTGTCAATCATTACGTCCATTACTTTTCCTTTATCTTTTAATTCAATGCCGCATTTTCGGCAAAGTAGCAAAGTGTGCTGCAGTTATTAATATCGAATATGCGCTGGCTATAGGTCTGCATATCTTCGCGTGTTACGGCAAAATATTTTTCCCTGTCTTCATTAAACAAGCCTGCATCGCCGAGCAGTTCATAAAAGGCCAGGTTGTTCACGCGCGTCATCACGCTCATATCTTCAAAAGCCAGTGTGCTTTCGGTGCGGTTTCTTGTTTTCTCCAGTTCTTTTTCGGTTACACCATCCTGTTTCAGCTTCTCCAGTTCCAGGTTCACGGCTCTTTCTGCATCATCCATTTTCACGCCTTTTACCAGTTTACCTTCAATAGCCAGCAAGCCTTTTTCCACCGAACCGAAATGATAGCATTCGATATTGCTGAACAATTTCTGTTCTTTTACCAGGCTTTGATACAGACGCGACGAAGCGCCGCCGCCCATGACTTCGGTAATCAGGTCGGCCACATAATAGCCATGACTCATGCGCTCGTCTATATGCCATACTTTGTACAATGCATCGAGCGGCACGTCGGCGCGCACTTCCATTCGGCGCTCTTCATTTTGCCTGGGTTCTTCAGGAAGATGGCGCACATATTTTTTCCCGGGGGGGATATCACCAAACCATTTTTCAATCAGCGGCAATACTTCGGCGGTTTTTATATGTCCGCCCACCGCCAGTATAGCATTGCTGGGATTGTAGTGTTTGGCAAAAAACTGCTTCACATCATCCAGCGTGGCGTTTTCTATATGCGACAATTCCTTGCCGATGGTTTGCCAGCGATAGGGATGTACTTTATAAGCCATCTCGCGCAGCTTGAACCATACGTCGCCATAAGGTTTATTGAGATAGTGCTCCTTAAATTCTTCCATCACCACCTTGCGTTGCACTTCCAGGCTTTTTTCGCTGAAGGCAAGGCTCAGCATGCGGTCACTGTCGAGCCAGAGACCTGTCTCCAGGTTTTCCGCAGGCAGCGTGATATAGTAATTAGTGAGGTCGTTGCTGGTGTAAGCATTGTTTTCGCCGCCCGCCATTTGCAGCGGCATTTCAAAATCCGCAATATTCACCGATCCTCCAAACATCAGGTGCTCAAACAGGTGCGCAAAACCCGTCTTGTCAGGGTCTTCGTCCTTAGCACCCACATCATACATCACATTCACCACGGCCAGCGGCGTGCTGTGATCTTCATGCACCACTACGCGCAACCCGTTCGAAAGCGTAAATTTTTCAAATTGTATCATACTCAGCAAAATAACAACAAGTTAGCGACTTCGGTTCGAAATGGGTGTACGCACTTCTTCTGTCGGGTGCCTAGCGCCCTCGCAGCACATTCTTCACCTTCAGCGTCAGAATAGTAGGCCCTTCGTCGCGCATTACCAGTATACGGAGCTTTTGTCCAGGGGTTTGTAAGAGGCTTTTATAGGCTTGTATGTTGCGGGAAAAATTGTTCTCGATGGCTACCACCACATCGCCGGGCCTGAAACCCGCTCTGTCCGCGGGTGAGTCGGGCATCACATCCATCACTACAATTTCGCCATCAATCATGTACATGCCCAGGCCGGTGTAAGAATAGTCGAATACCTCTTTAAAGTGTGAGTTGGGTATGAGGTATATATCATTTTTCTCGTAGTTGAGAATAAGGTTGAAGCGGCGAAGCAGGTCATTTCCGATCAGGCCGGCGAGATAAGGATATTGCGTTACGTTGAATTCATCATCAAAAATGAAGGTGGGCACATTGCGAAACTTATACGGCCCGATCTTCAGTTGCTTGATCACACCTTGTTTCATCGGCGCCTTGCCACCCGGACCTTCGGCCTGCGTAGCATACCACTTGCGTTTGGGTTTTATGAAAAAACTATCGTTCACGAAATCGGCAGACAATAAAAGACACATGCCCGCGCCGGTGTCGAAGTAAAAACGGGCGTTGATCTCTTTATTATCTTTCAGATCGGCGCGCATTATGGGAATAGAAACCAGCAAAGGATTTATCAAAAATCCTCCGCGCGGATACTTGATGCTGCCCTTTGTCCATACCGAAATTCTTAAGCTGTCATAATCTACTTTCACGATGTAGCGCGACAAAAAACTATAACCGATAATACCATCTATTTGCTCACCGTAAGCAGAGGTAAGCACTTCGTAATCGTTGATATGGAAATTGAGACTGTCCACAGTCAGCCCCGGCAAATGCAGTTTCTGGTTATAGGCAAAATACACTTGCCGTATACCCGAAATGCTGCGAATAGTGCGGTCGCTGAGTGTGGTCTTTACTTTCAACCTGGCAGCAGTGCCGGAATCGAGCGAGATGCCGCCGCTGCCGGTATCGAGAATAAAGGTGAGTGAGTCGGGGAAATCAGACACCTTTGCCTTGAGAGTGATTACGCCACCAGTAAGTATCTTAAAAGGAAAAGTAGTGATATGTTGAGTAGGCTTTGCAACGAACTCTTCCTGGGCATTCAACCTGCCCAACAAAGCGCAGCACAGGGTGAGCATTAGGCCTATGGTTCGCAATCTCATGGAGCTATTTTAACTTTTTAAACGAAACGGGGGGTCGGAATATCGACAAAGAACATGTTTTGAGGTCCACACAGCGGTTTCAGACGGTTGTGCGTTCCGTTTCAGTGTTTAAGTTAGTCTAAATTTACTGATTTGAATAAGCCGTTGGTGTAACTCGCCACCTTGCCCTACTTTTGCACCATGAACTTTGATGATTTATATACGAAGGCCCTGAACCTGGAGTTGCTGACCGCCGAAGAAGGCATTCACCTGTTTAAATATGCACCCCTCGCAGAATTGATGTTTATAGCCAATGAGCTGCGCAAAAAACAGGTGCCCCATGGAAAAGTGACGTGGCAGATCGACCGCAATGTGAATACCACCAACGTATGTATTGCCAATTGCAAGTTTTGTAATTTTTACCGCATACTCGGCCATCCCGAAGCGTACATAACGGATATCGAAACGTACAAAAGAAAGATCGAAGAGACTTTCCGCTGGGGCGGGGACCAGTTGCTGCTGCAGGGCGGTCATCACCCGCAACTGGGTTTGCAGTTTTATGTAAACCTGTTCAAAAAGCTGAAAGAACTTTACCCCAATCTTCGTTTGCATGCTCTTGGTCCACCAGAAGTAGCCCATATCACCAAACTGGAAAAATCAACCCACCGTGAAGTGCTGATGGCGCTGAAAGAGGCGGGCCTCGACAGCCTGCCCGGCGCGGGCGCCGAAATACTGGTTGACCGCGTGCGGCGGCTTATCTCCAAAGGAAAATGTGGCGCCCAGGAATGGCTCGACATCATGCACGAGGCGCATAAGCTGAACATCACCACTTCGGCCACTATGATGTTTGGCCATGTAGAAACGCTGGAAGAACGCTTTGAGCACCTGCTGAAGATCAGGCACGTGCAGAGCCTGAAGCCCGATGGCGCCAAAGGTTTCCTGGCTTTCATACCCTGGACTTTCCAGGACGTAGACACGCTGCTGGCCCGCATCAGGGGCGTGCATAACCTGACCACTGCCGACGAATATATCCGCATGATTGCCATCAGCCGCATCATGCTGCCCAATATCAAAAACATCCAGGCCAGCTGGCTTACCGTGGGCAAACAGACTGCCCAGATATGCCTGCATGCCGGCGCCAACGACTTCGGCAGCATTATGCTGGAAGAAAATGTGGTGAGCGCGGCCGGTGCCCCCCATCGCTTTACCTACAAAAGCATACAGCAGGCCATCCGCGAAGCCGGTTTTGAACCACAACTGCGCAACCAGGAATATGAGTTTCGCGAGCTGCCGGCTACTATCGAGGAGCAGGTGATCGACTACTAGTATTACGGTTTCCCGTTTGACAAATTTGCAGGCCGGCAAGCCACTTGCCGATCGCCTCAACTTGTTAACTGTCAGCCTTTACTACATGACCTAAATCAATAAATTACATATAAATACTTATCCGTACAAAAAATACCCGACAGCATTCAATAGCAGGGCGTGTTTTGAGTTAAGACACATAGAGTTCAAATCTATCTGAAGAACCATGAGTAGCCGCCCCTTTCCCAAGCTGATCCGCACTGCTGCTGTCGTACTGGCAGGGGTGTTGCTATTCAATTTTTTTGCCTACTACCTCTCCTGGCAACGATCGAGGGAAAATGAAAAAATGGTACAGGTCATCAACATGACCGGTCACCAGCGCATGCTCAGCCAACAGATGGTGAAAGACCTGTTGCTGCTGCTCAATAATGCCACTCCCGCCAACGAAGTGCCGGCCTTACGCAACCGGCTGGCGGCTTCGGTTGACAGTTTCAGGGCCATTAACCAGGTGTTGCGCGCCCAAATGGTGCCGCAGGAAAAATCACCCTCCACCGGGCAGGTGCTTGAAATTACCCGCCTGCTCACCAATGCACAGACCCATATCAGCAGCATGCTTTCTGTGGCGCACGAAGTGGCGCACGGCGACAGCCTGCTATGGGCGCTCAACAGTGGCGTGTATATCCGCACCATTTTGTACAACGAGAAAAAGTTCACGCCCCTCATGGAAGAAGCCACCCGGCTGTATGCCGGTCTTGCCGAATCCAAAATACAGGAGGCATCGCATATCGATACAGGCAAACTCATTTCACTCATCATCGCGCTGATATGCCTGATAATGCTGGTGGTGGAACCATTGTTTCGCAGCCATAAGCGCAACTTCATGGAACTGCAGGCGGCGCGAAATGAATTGCTGAATGAGAAAAAATATCTTTCCTCCATACTCAACTCGCAAACCAACTACCTGGTTCGCGTAGACCGCGATGGCAAATTCACTTTCGCCAACCCGCAGTTTCTAAAAACATTCGGCTACACCGAAGCAATGCTGATGGGCGCACCCTGGACCATCGCCATCTTCCCAAAAGATATTCAGCGTTGCGAAGAAATGGCCAGGGCCTGTCGCGCTAACCCCGGCACCATACAAAAGATTCGCATGCGCAACCCGGTGAACGAAAACTCCGGTTTCCTCTGGACCGAGTGGGAATTCATTGCGCTGCAAAACGAACAAGGCCCCCGCGAAATACAGGGCATCGGCGTAAACGTGACCGACAAAGTGATTGCCGAGCAAATGAAGGAAGAGGCGCTGCGCACTTCATCGTTTGCTATGAACTACGCTCGCATGGGCAGCTGGAAAATTCATTTCACTACCGGCACATTAGAACTGAGCGCGGAGTTTGTAAGCCTGCTGCACGATAATAATCCCGAGCCGAAAACCATGCACGTCACGAGATTTATCCAGCAATATGTAATTCCCGAAGACAGGGATATAGTGAATGACGCGCTGGCCAAGGCATCGCGTAACCAAAACCAGACAAATTACGAGATTAGTTTTATCGTTCGGGTAGTAAATCATTCCGGCCAGTTCAAGTATATATTTATCAGGGGAAAAAATATCGGCGATGAGACCGGTTTTGGTATTGCGCAGGACATTACACAACAAAAAGAAGCAGAAAAGGCATTGCAAGACAGCGAGCAGAAATTCCGTCTGCTGGCCGAACACTCAGAAGATATCATTTCCGTAAATCTTCCCGATGGTACGCTCCAGTACATTTCGCCATCGGTACAAAAAATCCTGGGCTTCCGTCCCGACGAGGTAGAGGGCCAGTTCCTGATGGATTATGTACACCCCGACGATATGGAAGAGTTTGTGAAGAGTGCCCTCAATCCTACACTCAACGAAGTGGAATCGCTCACGCTGCGCTACCGCATGCGTACAAAAGACGACGAATACATATGGCTCGAAAGCATTATAAAGCCGGTAAAAGAAAATGACGAAGTGATGAAGCTGATCTGCGCGTCGCGTAATATTACCGAACGCAGAAGGTCGGAGGCAGAAAAAGAACAACTACTGGCTGAGGTAAAACAATCGGAAGAATTACTGCGCACGGTGATTGACTCCACGCCCGACTGGATCTTTATCAAAGACAGCGGTCACCGATTTATGCTGGTAAACCAGGCCTTTGCAGATGCGCTCGGCCGTATGCCCATAGACTTCATTGGAAGAAATGATCTCGAACTCGGCTTCCCGCCCGAAATGGTGGTGGGCGATCCGGACAAAGGCACGCGCGGCTATTGGGCCGATGATGATGATGTGATCAAGACTGGTAAGACCAAATTTGTGCCCGAAGAAGTAAATGTGGTGAATGGCAAAACACAGGTAATGAGCGTGGTGAAAGTGCCGCTGCGAGATCATGATGGTTCACCCTGGGGCGTGCTGGGATTTGCGCACAACATTACGCAGCGTAAAAAGGTGGAAGAAACACTACTGCGTAAAGACCAGTTGCTGATGGCCATTGCAGAAGCAACACACCAGCTGATCAGCAACAACACGCTGGAAGATGCGATGGGCGAAGCCATACAACTACTCGGAAGAAAAATGCAGGTGGATGCGGTGAACATATATACCAATGAATTCGCTGAAGAAAACAAAAAACTATACATAAGCCGCCTTCTTCGTTGGGATAACATCTCAGATCAGCTGACGCATCGCGATGCCGGGTGGCAGCGCCTCGAGGCCGACACCGAGTCTGACATGTATAAAACACTTTCCAAAGAAGATATTTACTTCAGTCATACCCGTAATATCAACGAACCTGCCATTCGAGCTGTATTCGAGAAAGAGCACGTAAAATCGATTGCCGTCATTCCCATTTTTACCCTGCATCGTTTCTGGGGCTTTGTGAGTTTTCACGATTGCAAGGAAGAAAGAGAATGGACGCTGAGTGAATTTTCCATACTGCAATCATTCGCCGCAACGCTGGCCGCGGCCATCGAGCGCAAGCAAATGGAACAGGAGCTGGTGCAGGCGAAGAATATGGCCGAAGCAGCCAGCATTGCCAAGAGCGAGTTCATGGCCAATATGAGCCATGAGCTGCGGACGCCTATGAACGGCATCCTGGGTTTCACCGATCTTATACTTACCACCGAATTACAAAAGAACCAACGCGAATACCTGGCCAACGTAAAGAAATCGGCTTACAACCTGCTGGAGATCATTAACGATATTCTCGACTTCTCGAAGATTGAAGCAGGCAAGATGGAAATTGATAAAACCAATTTCCGTATAGACGAACTGGTAGAAGAAACCATCGATATCCTTACTGTAAAAGCTTACGAGAAAAAGCTGGAGATGATCGGTCATATCGATCCATCACTGCCTGCGCTGGTGGCGGGCGACCCGGTGCGTATTCGCCAGGTGCTGGTGAACCTGTTGGGTAATGCTATCAAGTTTACTGCTGAGGGAGAAATTTTCATTTCCATCACCAAATGCAGCGATTACTATACGAAGAACGGCAAGCAGTGGTTCGATGCGGAATTGTCTGTGCGCGATACTGGTATAGGTATTCCCAAAGAAAAGCTATCGAAGATTTTTGAAAGCTTCACGCAGGCCGATTCATCTACCACCCGCAAATACGGGGGCACAGGACTGGGGCTTACCATTTCGAAAAGTCTTGCCGAATTAATGGAAGGCAGCCTGAGCGTGACCAGCGAGATCGGTAGAGGCAGTACATTCACCCTGCGCGTACCACTCGAAGCGGTGAACATGAGCCCGCGTATTGACGCTGCACACAAACCGCCGGTAGATAAACTGCTTGTGGTGGATGATAATGCTACCAGCCGCTGGGTATTGCAACAAATTGCCAATTATTTCAAAATAGATTGCGACGTCGCCGCAAGCGCCGAAGAAGCAATGATATACATAGAGAAAGCACTGCACACCGGCAATTTGCCCGATATCATCATCATCGACCAGCAAATGCCGGGCAAAGATGGAATTAAACTGGTGAAAGAATGGCGGCAGGAAAAACCTGAGCTCAACGTGCCGATACTGCTGATGGTAAACACGCTTGAAAAATCATTGCTGCAAAATGATGCGGAAAAGCTGGGCATTCACAGCCTGCTTACCAAGCCGGTGAAACTGTACGAGGTGTATGCGGTGATTTCCGGATTGTTTACCCAAACCCACACTGAAAACAACACAACGGGCATTCCCGTTATCAATAAACTAACCGATGCTGCAACAATAATGGTGGTGGAAGATGAACCCATTAATATGATGCTGATCTCGGAAGTGCTGAACAAGATGGGATTTGAAGTGATCAAAGCCACCAACGGTAAACAAGCGCTTGAAATACTTCCTCACTACGACCCTGTGCTGATCTTCATGGACGTGAATATGCCTGAAATGGATGGCATTGCCACCACCAAACTGATTCGCCAGCTGCCCGAACCGTATAACAGGATTCCCGTAGTGGCCCTTACGGCCGATGCCATGCAGGAAGACAAGGACAAATGCATTGCCGCGGGCATGAACGACTACATCTCAAAACCATTCCGACTCAACGAGATCGAAGAGGTGCTGAAAAAAAGAATGCTGCTGGTGTAATATTTAACGCTCTGTTCATACAACTATATCGTTAATTGCACCAACTTACAAGCATGAACAGACAACCAAAAGAAGTTTCCCTGGCATTTTGCCTCTTGATGGACCTTGTAGGTTATGCGTCTTACGCGTTACCTTTCATAGGTGAACTATCGGACATTTTCTGGGCACCCGTGTCAGCGTTTATTTTCTGGCGGACCTTTGGCAGCTGGAAAGGCGCGTTGGGCGGCATGTTCAATTTCTTTGAAGAGATAATGCCCGGACTCGATTTTATTCCGAGTTTCACCATTATGTGGTTCATGCAAAGAATGAAACGGCCTGGTGCTTACCCGATCACAAACCGGTAACCGATTCCCTTGATGGTGATGATCTCAAGCGAGTCATCATCTTTCAGGTAGCTGCGCAGTTTGGTGATATACACATCCAGGTTGCGCGAGTTGAAGAAAGAATCACTTCCCCATAGCAGGTTGAGAATATCCTTTCGATCGATGATCTTGTCGCGGTTTTCGTACAATAATTTCAGCAACTCGCTTTCGCGGAACGACAATTTTCGCTCTTCCTTACCATTCGTAAGTGTCTGGCGGGTGAGGTGAAAACTGTATTTGCCAATTTTCACTTCGTCGGCGCCAGCCGGCTTTGACTGCGACTTCCCTTCGCGCTTGTATCGTAAAGCATTTTCAATGCGTGCGATCAATTCTTCCATGCTAAAGGGCTTGCGGATATAATCGTTGCCGCCGGTTGAGAAACCTTTCACCAGGTCGTCGGTTTGTGTTTTGGCGGTAAGAAAAATGATGGGAACCGACTGATCCAGCTCCCTGATTTCTTCGGCTATGGTGAACCCGTCTTTATTCGGCAGCATCACGTCCAGAACGCAGATATCGGGATTGGCTTTTTGAAAAACAGACAGCACGTTGGCGCCATCGCTTTCCATCACCACATCATATTGGCGGCTCTCAAGGCTTTCCTTCACAATTTTTCCGAGGAATAATTCATCTTCTACGTAGAGGACTTTTGTTTTGCTCATGCGCTTTTCAACAATTTAATAATAAAGCGGCTCCCGATGCCGGGCTGGCTTTCCATGTCGATGGTACCACGATGGCGTTGAATTACATAAGCCACGTAGCTCAATCCGAGCCCATAGCCTTTCACATTGTGTGTATCGCCGGTGGGCACACGGAAAAATTTATCAAAAATCTTTTTGCGAAACTCAGGGGCTATACCGATGCCATTGTCAGTAACGCTCAATTCCACCTCGTTGTCGAGCGATTTCAGCTCGATTTGTATTGACGGGTTCTCTTTGCTATACTTCAGCGCATTGTCGAGCAGGTTGAATATCACACTCGTCACATGCAGGCGGTCGGCCTTTATCACAAAATCTTTTCCTTGGGGCCTTACGCTCACTTTGGCCTTATACTTTTCAAACTGCAGCTTCATCGAAGCTACTACTTCTTCTACCAATTGCAATAGATCCACACTTTCTTCACGCAGCTCGATCTGGTGTTTTTCAAACATCGACAATTTAAGCACTTTATCCACCAGCAAAGAAAGACGCTGCAATTCGTTGGCAGAAATATCCAGGTATTCCTTGGTTCTTTGCGGATCGTGCAGCGCATTGAAATTGCGCAGCGCTTCTATGGCCACGCTTACGGTGGCGATCGGTGTTTTTAGCTCGTGCGTGATATTGCTGATGAAGTCATTCTTCAGCTGCGTCAGTTTGCGTTGTTCTATCAGGTTACGCAAGAGTAATGTAAATGAGAAGATGGTCAAACCCACCAGCATCAGCGACACCAGGATTTGCGAAGACATTTGCCTGAGGATATACCAGTTGGCATCTTTCAGGTCGATACGATAGGTAACAGGATCGCTGAAACCGATAGTGATTTCGTTGGGCGCCTCATCATCTACCGGGAAAAAACTACCGCCCCGGTCGGGTGTTTTGATTTTGGAGATAACATAGCCAAGCGAAATATTTTCCTCTTTCAGCAATTTGGCAAAAGTAGTGTCAAGTTCCTGCACCGTGATGCTATCGTTGAGCGATTCCACCCCGCGTAGTATTTGTATAAACTGCGCATTACCACCATTGGGTCCGGGCCGATTGAAAACCTTGATGGTGGCAGAATCGACTTTAGGCAGCGGCGGTACTAAGGAATCGGGGCTCCATTTGATATCGGATTTTTCACTGATGATCACTTCGGCCATTCTTCTGCCGGTGCCACGCGCTTCGCCCAGCGCTCTTCTTTGAATGATGTCTAGCGTACCCGCCGCACCTCTCCTCGCGCGAATTCTGAAGGGAGAGCTGGTGTCGAGGCCGAGCTTGGCAGCCTGCACCATCTGTAAAGCATCGCGAAACAATACATTGGTACGAAACGCCAGGTTGCGCTCCTGTTCAATATAGTTTTTGCGTAACCAATACGTCTGAAACGCCACTATGGCTACTATGGCCAGCAGCATGAGCAGAATGGAAATATTTACCCGGCGTTTCGTCATACCTACAAAAGTAGCCTTTTCAAGCGCACGGTTTCGGGCCGATTAACCTTAATTAACATTAAACCAAGGTGCATTAACCTCTGTGCGATGAACCCTGCTATAGCTTTGATTTCAAATAAATGACCGATGAAAAAAATGCTCGTAATGGCCTGCGCGATGTTTGGCGCGGGTATGGCCTCAGCGCAGCAGCTGGAAGGCCGCGTGGTTTATGAACGCACCGTACAAATGCAAATTCGAATGGCAGGAATGGAAGGCAGCGAACAGATGTTGCCCCGTACCCGGACCGACAGGATTGAAGTGCTTTTTGGTAACAACCAATCACTCCGCCGCACACTGGAAGACGATACCCCCGACGATTCACAATTGGGTAACGGCAGCGGCGCCCAGGTGCGCGTAATGATTGCCGGCCAGGACGATATTTCTTACCACAATTTTGCCGAAGGCCGCATCATTGAGCAACGCGAGTTTGCGGCAAAGACTTATATCGTGCAGGACAGCATCTCCAAACTGAACTGGAAGCTCACCGGCGAGACAAGAACCATCTTAAACCAGGTTTGCCAGCAGGCCGTGGCACAACGCATCGGCACCCGCGTGGCAGTAAATTTTGATAATGGCGTGGTGAAGAGAGAAGTAGTGCCCGACACAACCAATATTACCGCCTGGTTTGCACCCTCTATTCCGGTGCCTGCCGGCCCTGAATACCAGGGACAATTACCCGGCCTGATCCTGGCAATCGATATCAACAACGGACGTACCGTTTACCAGGCCGTAGAGCTCTCCCCCAAAGTTGACCTCGCGAAAATAAAAGAGCCTAAGAACGGGAAGAAAGTGACCCCGGAAGAGTTCAAAAAAGAGCGCGACAAAGCCCTGGAAGAAATGCAGCGCAATGGCGGCATGCAGTTCCGGAGAGCCCGTAGTTAATAAATATTCTTCTCATCACTTCTATAACAAACGCAGGAGATTTAACTCCTGCGTTTTTGCTTTGAACATTATTTATACCACGCACCACCATACCAGGTACGAACGGCTTGCCTGGTTCATTCTTATCAGTGAGCTGTATTTCCCCTATAATCTTATCGTGGTAAACCTCCCATTCTTCTTATCGTTGGGGCTTGGCTATAGCAGGAGTTCATACTGAGAATGAGCCAGCAAAAGGAAGGGAGTTTTTTTCATGGCTAAACTTTTTTGATGAGTACGATATCAAGTTAAAACTCCCTTCGGTGCGAATTGGATTTATTACACCATCTGATGCCGGCTTATGATGAAATGCAGGGGTTGCGGATCGTTGCTGTCGGAAACTTACCCTGGTCGCCAGGGGTAGCCCTCCCCGGGGTTGGCCTTCCCCGAGGAAGGCCAGGTCACAAGTGGCCCACCTGTCAGGTGGGCCACCTATGGGGTTGGAGGCACTACGTCATTATCATCCGCCATGATCACCTGCGGATAATGCGGAAGTTGGCGCCGCCGGTGCCGCTGCTGAGCCCGGTCTTGGTCAGGCTATACGTGAAGCTCAGCAGGAAAAAGCGTTGCAGCGCCACGGTGCGGCGGTCTTCGATATAGTTGTTGGTAGCCGTACGCGATATGGCCGTGTTCTTGTTCAACAGGTCAAAGGCAGTAAGCTTCAGCTCGCCACGGTTGTAGCGAAGGAACATCTTGCTGACAGATGCATTCCACAAAGGCACCGCCACGTTAAATTGTTGCGCGCGGTTGGTGTTAATGGTATAGGTAAACTCGGTTGATAAGAAGAACTGCTTCGGTAACTGCCAG
Organism: uncultured Chitinophagaceae bacterium; assembly: GCA_937958995.1. GTDB lineage: Bacteria > Bacteroidota > Bacteroidia > Chitinophagales > Chitinophagaceae > CALCIN01. The sequence continues at coordinate 132,462 of CALGAP010000004.1, read as the reverse complement.
TTCATATCAGTGCCGTATGTCTGCGTAAAGAACTTTGTGTTGTATTCGGAGGCGAGCGAATATTTGCTGCTGTTGTAGCTGTAGCCCGCCGTAAGAGCTATGTCAAATGTTTCGGTAGGCGAGATATCAATGCGCACGTCAGGACCGAGGCGCAGCGTGTTGATATCATTCTTATACTCGTTGATTAATTGCGCGCCTTTGCTATATCCGCCATTCAGGCCAAAGTTGATAGTGCCTCTCAGGAATCGTAAGGGAAGGCCCAGGTTGATATCGCCGGTGAGGTCGAGCACGCCGTCAACATTCACCGGGCGCGTGATCCGCTTACCAACGGAATCAATCATATCGTAGTTCACGATCTTATTGTTGGTGGTGCGGGCGGTGATAAAGGCAAAGAGGTTTTTGTTCTTAAAGGGATTCACCGACATAAAATTCAACTGTGCCATGTGCGAATATTCCTGCTTCAGGTCGGGATTACCTTCGCGGATATTGAAAGGATCGCTGATATCGGGCACGGGTTGCAGTTGCGATACGCTGGGCTGGTTGGTCGAGGCCGCATAAGTAAGCGTAAGCATTCTGTAACGATTGAACCGGTATTGCAGTCGCGCGTTGGGCAACAGGTTGGTAAACGATTTGCTGATCACTGAGTCTTTTGTGCCGGAAATAATTTTTCCTTCCAGGTCGGCCTGCTGCCAGTTCACACCGGCAATCATGGTGAGTTTCTTCAGCTGCATTAACAATCGCGTGCCCGCAGTAGTATAACCGTATTTGTTTTCAAAATCGTTTGTAAGCTGTTTATTGACCTGGTCAAATTTGTTGCTGAGCTTATTGTAGTCGTAAGTAATTTTTTCTGATGTACTGATGCTATTACTTTTACCAACACTCAACTCGAGCAGGGTTTTTTTGAAAATAGGTTCTGTATAAGCCAGCCTTGCGTTGTAGCTGCGCAAATCACTTTCGCTGTTGCTGACCTGGTTCAGTGAGTCGGTAAACGTAAGCGATCCGTTATTGCGGTCGAAATATTCATTCACCGATTGCAGGCTGCCATTGCCGGTATTGCCATTAAGGCTGGTCTGCACACTGAGCGAAAGCGTTCTGCCCTTTTGCCTGAATTTTTTGCGAAACAAAACATCTGTGCGGAAATTGTACCCCTCGCTTTCGCCGCGCGTATCACTGAAGCCGCCGCTCAGCTTGCCTCCATCCATTGAAATATTTTCATAATCGCGAAAGGTGCTGGTTTTGTTTTTCTGGTAGCCAAAAGACGGATTTATTTTAATACTGTGAAATGAATCGATGATGATATCGGCGCCGAGATTGAGGCGGTGTGTGTTATTGTTATTGTCGGTGATTGAGTTCAGATTCGAAAGAAATGAAGAGCCGGGCAGGAAATTTTCCCTCCTGACTTCACTGGCAGTCTTTGGATTGTAATGATTGTAAAAATAGTTGCTGGTAAAATCCACATTGTTGCCAATGATATTATTATAGTTAAGACCACCGCCCCAGACAGTGCGGATATTGCCGTCGGCTCCACCCAAACCGGCCATCATGCTGTTGTCGGTGATGTTAATGGAAATATTGCCACCGCCGGCGCTGCGCATGCGACTGAGTTCGCCGGTGAAATTCATGAGGTCCATGAAGGAGAATCCTTCTGCATTGGTATTATTGGCCATACCGATAGCAGATAATTGCCGCGCGCCTTTGAATGAGTTCACATTAAACCGTCCTTCAAAACGATCGTCGGTGCCGCCGCCGGCCATGGCCTTTCCAAACCAGCCTTTCTTCTTGTCTTTTTTCAGTTTCAGGTTGATGGTCTTTTCGCTGTTGCCGTCATCAAAACCGGTAAGCTGACTTTGATCGCTGGCGCGGTCATATACCTGCACTTTGTCTATGGCGTCGGCGGGCAGGTTGCGCGTGGCAATCTTGGGGTCGTTGCCGAAAAATTCCTTACCATCCACCAGCACGCGTTTCACTTCCTGTCCCTGCGCTTTAATGGTACCGTCTTTTTCCACCTTTACGCCGGGCAGTTTTTTCAGCAGTTGCTCCACGTTTGAATTCGGAGGAGTGCGGAAAGAACCGGCGTTGTATTGCACCGTATCCCCTACCAGTGTCACAGGCGGGGCTTCGGCGGTCACCACCACTTCGTTCAGCATCTGGCTTTTGTCGAACATCACCACATTGCCCAGTTCAATTTGCTTTTTATCGTCAGTTATGGAGAAAAATTCATTCTTGCCGTGATAGTTCACGTGCGTAATCAGCAGGCGGTAATCGCCATTGCCGATGCCGGTAATCTGAAATGCTCCCTTGCTGTCTGTCATGGTAAAACTTACCAGCGAGGAATCTTTCCGTGACAGTAAAGTAAGTGTGGCCGATGCCACCGGTTGTTTCGATATGGTATCGATCAGTGTACCTTTTACCGATCCGTTTTTCTGTGCAGCAGCCGTCAGGCTGATACTGAAGATTCCAATAAGCAGTAAGATATGTCTCATACCGGTCTGAATTTTTCGAAGTCAGGAATAGACTACGAAAATATTCTGACCAGGCACGAAAACAGGTTAACCAGTCTTGGTTTAATGTTAATAAAGGTTAATGCTTTCTTTCTTATTTACCCGAAGCCAGGTCGATGCTGGTGTTCTGGTCAAGCACATTGAGCATGATGGTCCATGTGCCTGTTGATTCCTGCAGCGAAAGTTCTACTCTCAGGCGACTCATAGCGCCGGTTGACGGCAGTACGTGGAAGTTGATGCTGGCAGATTTTTTTTCGTCGTCGGGCGCTTCGTATTTACCGTTAAGGATAACGGGCTTTTCGCCTTCAATTTTGATGATGGTATTATGAATCTGGTTATACAGTTCGCTGAATTTTTTGCGGGCCTGCTCAAAATCGGCGGACTGATACAATTGAGCTTTCCAGGTATAGTTATCTTTTTGATGGCCGTTGCTTGATATAACGCAATTGATGGCCCCGGGCATTTCCACTTTCGACTTATAGTCGGTGCTATTCTTTTCGCTTACGGGTTCGCCCTTAATGTTGCGGAAACGATTGGGAAAGTCTTCAATAACTTTTTGCAGGGCAGTGTTTGTCTGGTTGCTAAACACACCTTGACCGATCGTCACCTGGGATAACAAGAAAAACAGCAACAGGTAAGTTCCGTTTTTCATATTGCTGGATTTTCAGAAATATAGAAAAAATCGGCGGCCTGCGAAATAGGAAAAACACTTAGTCGTTTTACACACAATAATCCGATTCAATAGACGTTATCAATGTTTGACTTTCTGATTCGATACCAAACCAATACCAATGAAAAAGAATAACATGTATTACGACACCAGTCTCACCAAGATCAATAAGGATATTTATCGTCCCTCATCCAACATTGTTCGCCTGGTAAAAAGCATTATGGCCATCATCCTGGTTGGCCGTTCCCCGATCGGCTATTCCCGCAAAAGATATTAACGTAAAGCACTTACCTCTGAAACCACAATGTATGTGCTGGCCCCGCAAAAAAATGCGGGGCATTTTTTTGAATATTGAAGTTGAATTTGAACAGGGAATTTGAATATGAATGGGGGGAAAATCACAGAATAATCTGGGATTTTACACATGGAGCGGAAATGAGGATAGGGGAATTTTGGAGAATGGAAAAGAAATTTGATTTGGATGAACGCCTGATCAGGTTTGCTGCGGGAATAATTGGAATAGCGCAGACAATACCTTCTACAGCTGCCGGAATGCATCTGGCTAATCAATTGATCAGGTCCGGAACATCCCCTGCTTTAAATCATGCGGAGGCATTAGGCGCTGAATCTATCGCAGATTTTATACATAAGATGAAAATCGCCCTTAAGGAATTGAGGGAAACATATACCTGCCTGCGCATCATCCGGCCTCAAAACAGGATCGCTGAAGACAAGCTCGCCCCACTTATCGATGAGAACAATCAACTAATCGCCATAGTCGTCACCTGTATCAAAACCGCGCACTTGAAAAGGATCGCCGCCTCCCACAAAAGGTCACAACCTCCACCTCAATAACTCCGTTCACATTCAAATTCCCTGTTCAAATTCAAATTCAATATTCGCCTCAGTTCATCCTCTGAAACTGCCTCTGCATATTCCTCGGCACGCCTTGCATCATCATTCCTCCCGGCTGCCTGTTGCCGCCTTGCTGGGCTTGCTGGCCGGCGCGGTTGAGGTTGTAGGTGAAGGTTACGAGGAAATAGCGTTTCAGCACCATGCTGCGGGTGTCTTGAACGTAGTAAGTGCTCGTGGTACGACGAATGCTCTGGTTTTGGTTGAGCAGGTCGTTGACGGAGAATTTAAGTTCACCGTTCTTATTTTTGAATAACTGGTAGGCGATGCTGGCATTCCATAAAGGAATGGACTGGTTGTAGCCTTCGCCCAGGCCCGAGTTGATGATGTAGTCGAAATCGGTCGAGAGCACAAAGCGCTTCAACATCTGGTAAGTAATATCGGCAGAATAAGTCTGGGTATAATACTTCTGATCCTGCGCAATGGCATTGGGATTAGCGTTTTTCAGATCCACATCGTTATAAGCGAATGTACCATTCAGACCGATATTCAGTTTCTCCTTGATATCGAGGTTCACACCGGCTGATTGCGACACGGTAAATGTGGTGGTGGTATTCTTGTAATTATCCACCAGGCCCAGGTCGCGGATCAACGACAACGAGTTGGTGAAGTTGAAGCTGCTACCTCTCATCTTACGCAAAGGCAGACCCAATGTGATGAAAGAGCTGGCAGAGTAAGCGCCATCCATATTCACCGGTACAACGGTTTGCTTGCCGCGCTCAGTAGTAACGCTGTTCACGATCTTGTTCATCGTGTTGTTGAAATTGAGGCTGGCAGATATAAACCTGAAATTAGCAGCGTTGAAGCTGTTGAAATTGATATTCACGAAGTTGTTGAACTCCTGTTTCAATGCAGGGTTACCTTTCACAACGTATTGCAGGTTGGAAGAGTCAACCACATCCTGCAACTGCGATACATTGGGTTGATTGGTTCTTCCCCTGTAGAATATGCGCAGTGTTTTTGTCCTGGTAAACTGGTACTGGAAGTTAGCAGTCGGGAAAAAGTTCACAAACTTCTGCGTGATAGTGGTATCGCGCAGGGGTTGCAGGCTCTTGCTGTGACTGCTGAGTTCAGAAAACTCAATAGCGCCACCCAACTGGAAATTATATTTGGCAGCCTGCACGCGGAAGTTGGCGCCACCACGATGAGCCGTAAATGTGTTTTCAAATTCGTTGGTCTGCGACGCATTGACCTGGTCGTACTTGCCGTTTACCGGGTTAAAGTTGAGCGCTTCTTTTTCGGAAGTGCTGTACCGGTTGGTGTAGGCGTAGTTAAACTCCAGCAATTTGTTATTACCAATCGGCTCGGTATAGCTTGAGCTGATAGTATTGTTGCTATTTCTCGTTTTCTGCGTAGTGCGAATGTTCTGGTAATCGCCTTCTAACGGATTACCGCCTGCGTCAAACAGGGTGAGTGTTGACAGGTTGCCACCATTGGCATCGCTTCTGCCGGTATTATTTTGCCAGCCGATGGTCAAGGTGCGACCTATCTTTCCGAATTTTCTGCGATATAATAAGTTGCTGTTCCAGTTCAAACCATCGCGCTCGTTAGTATTCAACGACGAGCCGGTAGCCGACAGGTAGGGATTGCCCTTATTTACAGATGAGTTGGTAAATGAGGTATCGTAGCTTTCCGACTCACTGTGTTGCAGCGTTAAAGAAGGAGTAAATAACAACGAGTTGTTAGAGTCTATATAATACTCCATGCGCACGTTGAACCGGTGGTTCTGGTTCCTGTTGAATGAAGTGCTTCTTTCATTCATAGCCGCCAACGAGTCCAGGCCGGTTACACTGGTCAGAAAATACTGGCGCAGTACGTCCTGCTCGCTGTTGTTATCGCTGGTGCTGAAGAAATAGCTGCCGGTTACATCAATCTTGCTGCCCCATTTGTCAACATAGTTCAAGCCCAGTGTGCTGGTTTTGGTAATACCGCCACCACCGCCGCGGCCACCGAGGCCGGAGAAGCCGCCGCCACCGAAGCCGCCCATACCGCCACCGCCGCGGCCACCGCCACCGCCAAATCCACCCATACCACCGCCGCCGAAGCCGCCGCCACCAAAGCCTCCGCCGCCAAATCCGCCCATGCCACGCGACCCCATGCCGCCCATATTACCTACTATATCGTTAAAGGAAAATGTTTGTTTGTTGATATTGTTAGAACCGCCTACGAGCGTGATGCGACGATCACCGTTAAAGCGGTTAAACATAATGCTGGTCTCATAGCGGTCGTCGCTGCCGTAGCCTGCTATCAAGCGTCCAAAATAGCCCTTGCGCATGTCTTTTTTCAGCTTGATATTGATGGTGCGTGTACGACTGCCATCGTCAATGCGGGTAAAGCGCGCCTGGTCGCTCATGTCATCAAATACCTGGATCGACTCGATCATATCGGCAGTGATGTTCTTGGTAGCCAGTTTGGGGTCAGTACCAAAGAATTCTTTACCATCAACATATACTTTCTGCACTTCTTCGCCCTGTGCTTTCACATTACCATCCTTATCAACCTGCAGGCCGGGCACTTTTTTCAACAGGTCTTCGGCCGTAGCATTAGGTTTGGTCCTAAAGGCATCGGCCCTGAATTCAACAGTATCTTTCTTGATTTGAATCGGGGGAGCTTCCACCACCACTTCGGCCAGCGTAGTGCTGCGCCTTTCCATCTGCACCTGTCCCAGGTCAATCATGGTTAATTCCGACGATATGGTAAAACGTTGTGAATAAGGCTGATAGCCCTGGTAGGAGATCATCAGGCGGTAGTTGCCACTGTCGAGGTCCTTCACTTCAAATTCGCCTTTGGCATTGGAAATCGTATATGTAACCACCGATGAGTCAACGGGGTTCAAAACAGTAACGGTAGCTTCGGAAAGAACTTCCTTATATAAAGTGTCAACGAGCTTCCCTTTAATAGTACCCGAAATCTTTCTTTGAGCCTGTGAGGCTACTGATAGGGTTGTCAATAAAACAATCAGGGTCAATAACTTCCGCATGATATAGCTAATAATTAAATGTCTTGTATTAAAACAACATTAAAACTTAGACGCCTCCTTATGCCGAAACTTGTGGGCATGCCTCAGGCTTAAGGAAGAATTATAGACGAAGAATATGACAAGAAGGATTTAGCTAAACAGGTATTCAACATCTTCGCGGCTGAGGCTCTTCACGAATCCTTCATCATCGGTAATCAGGTCCTTCGCCAGCAGTCGCTTCTTTTCCTGCAATTGAAGAATCTTATCCTCGATGGTATCCTTACAGATCATTCGGTAGGCAAAGATGTTTTTCGTCTGCCCTATACGGTGGGTACGGTCAATGGCCTGTTGCTCCACGGCCGGGTTCCACCACGGATCGACGATGTACACATAGTCGGCGGCAGTAAGGTTAAGACCCACGCCACCGGCCTTTAATGAAATCAGGAATACGCGGCAATTCTCATCATTCTGGAAACGTTGAATGGCCTTTTCGCGGTCGGTGGCAGACGTGCTGCCATCGAAGTATTCGAAGTCAACCTCCAGTTCTTTCAGCTTTTCCTTGATAAGCGCCAGCATGCCCAGGAACTGGGAGAAGATAAGCGCTTTGTGATTGCTGATATTTTCCGTGATCTCGCGCCCGATTTCTTCCAGCTTGATAGAATGATTAGGATATTTATCTGCTTCATTCAATATGGCCGGCGAGTCGCAAATCTGGCGCAACTTCATCAGGCCCTGCAAAATGGTCAGCTGCGATTTCTGGATGCCCTGCGTTTCAATAGTACCCAGGATCTTGTCGCGGAAGTCATTTCTATAGGCATCATAAATACTGCGCTGCTCATCCTGCATTTCACAATACAATATGGTCTCGATCTTATCGGGAAGATCTTTGGCCACCTGCTCCTTGGTACGACGCAGTATGAAGGGATATAATAGTTTGCGCAGATGATCTTTGCGGTCGGCCTCACCGAATTTATCGATGGGTATAGCAAACTCCTGCCTGAAAAATTCAATACTGCCCAGCATGCCGGGATTCAGGAAGTTCATTTGCGCAAAAATGTCGAAGGTATTATTCTGTAACGGCGTACCGCTCAGGCAAAGCCTGTTCTTTGCATTCAGCAGGCAAGCCGCCTTGGTCACCTTGCTCGAAGGATTTTTAATGGCCTGCGATTCGTCGAGAATCACATAGTCAAATTCAACATCCACCAGCAGTTTGATATCGCTGCGTAAGGTGCCATAAGTGGTAATCACAATTTCCGCCTGTTGAAATTGCTCTTTGCTGCGGCCGCGCTCACCACCGTGATGTATATAATAAGAAAGGTTGGGTGTAAATTTCTTGATCTCATTTTCCCAGTTAAACATCAGCGTGGTCGGACAAACCACCAGCGCCTGCAGTTTACCCCGCGTGCTCTTATAGTAGTCGAGGTAAGACAGCGCCTGCACGGTTTTACCCAAACCCATGTCATCGGCCAGTATGCCACCCCAGCCAATTTCGCTGAGATAATGCAGCCAGTGATAGCCGTGCTCCTGGTAAGGGCGCAGCACGTGTTCGAGGTGTTTGGGTACAGGTATCTCTTTTATTTTTTTGAAACTCTTTAGTTGCTCATATTTCTCCTCGAGTCTCAACACCAGCTCTTCTTCATTGCGGTTATCGTACAGCTCGTCGATCACGCTCATGTGGTATTTCGACAGGCGAAGCTGGTTTTGCTTGCCCTCGCCTACACGAAACAGCAGTGAATATTTTTTGATCCATTCTTCGGGTAAAATGCCCAGCGTGCCATCGCTCAGTTGCACAAACTGCTGCCGGTTGGCCAGTGCTTTTTTCACGTCAGCAATGGTCACTTTCTGATCACCAAACAAAATGTCAACGCGCGCATCAAACCAATCGGTATTGCTGCTGATATGAATCTTGGTTTGCGGTTTGGAGGTATTGAATCGGAAATTTTTCAACGCATCAAATCCATATACCGGCACCTTCATCTCCTTCATGGCATCCACGAAGAGGAAGAACCAGTTATTTCTGAGCACATCATTTCCTTTCAATGCCAGTTGCTGTCCATTGTCGGGACGAATAAAATTGCTGTGCAAAGCCTCCAGCTTTTTGATGAAGGCCAGTTCTTTTGCCTTATCGCGGCGAACCACCAGCACTTTTTCGCCATCAGGTATTACCAGTTCATCCTTGCCGCCGGCCTTTGTTTCAAAACCTTTATAGGCAAAGAGCGGTTGGAAAATCAGGTAATCTCCTTTTTCCTGCAACACCACTCTTTTTTCCGGATCGCCATCTTTGATCTCGCTGATCAGGGCCGGATCTATCTCCACGTGATATTCCTTGGTAAGCGGAATTACGAAACTCCGCAATTGTTCGGCCCAGTCGCTTTTCGAAATAGTAATTTTTCCTTTCTCTTCAAAACGGGTGACCAGGTTTACTTCTTCCGTTTTATCCCAGAGATATAAATCGTCGTTGTGCAAAAACAGCAGGCTGCTCCTGGCTTCGTTTGCCGTAATAGGCAGGGGCTGCCCGTTGATGCGCACTCTTGCTTCCACTTCATAGCTTCTGCCCGCCACAATCTTGAAATATGGCGTGATGGTTTCAGTGGCTATACCGGCTGCCTGCAGGTTATCTGTTTTAAATGTCTTTTTATTGTTCAGGAAAAATACAAACGGGTTGGTCGCAATTTCCGCAAACAATTTTTTCAGTTTCGGATGCAGATATTCTACGATCAGCGCCTTTGTTTCTTCGGGCAGATCGTCGCCATCGTTGTGAATAATGTTTTCCCAGATACCGCTGAAAGGCGAGTTGCGGTTGAGGTATTTCGTTATCTCGCTATCCTGCATTTTGCGCAGTGCGGGTATCAGGTTGCGGTCCTGCTCATTGTACAGTTCCAGGTTGATGAACTTGCTGAGATCCAATTTTTCCACCTTGCCTACAAACGCAGTACCCTCTTCATTAGGCTCGCCGGTAACGGCATCTACGGTAAAGCCCGGGAAACTATCCGTATTGAAATTAAACACGATGCCCACGCGCTGAGCTGGCCGCTCGGTCTTTTCAGGAGCATCCATTGTTTCTGTCTCCACAGCTTGCGGAGCCGAAGCAGTGGGTTGGGGCAAAGGTTTGGGTTTTACTGAACCTTGCGCCGGCATCACGCGCTTGATGCTTGGGTCAAGCACGCGCAAAAAGGGTTTACCCTCTTTATAGGTGAATTCAAATTTTCCTTCCAGGTTATCACTCAGCGAATAGCCATAGGCTTCGAGCAGTTTATTTTTTTCCTTATCCCAGTTGCGAATGGTATCGAAGTAGTGCGGGCCGTATGAATTCAGTAATTGCAAAAACACAATCACTTTCGGAAGGCTCAGCGGGTGCTGGCGGTCTTCATAGTCGGCGCTGGTATCAAAATTTCTTTCTTCATTTTTTCTCAGCACCACTTTCACCGGTCTTCCGTCAAGTTCCACAATGGCTTTCACCACTTCATCCTGTGCATATTCAATATCGGCGCGATGTGTGCGCAGGTATTTTTCGGCTTCGGCATACGTCTCGGGCGAGCAGAGCAGGCGAAGTGTTTTCAGGTCAATAAACTTCATCTTCACCACGGTATGCCGCTGGTCGTATTCCACTTCTTCGGCCTTCAGCATGTTTTTATCCAGCATCTCCTGCAACTGTATCAGCGAAGCGGCTTCGTGGCGGCATATATCGCCGAGGTTGTAAGGACAGGTGCAGCGCACCGATAAAGTACGCGGGTCTTTGAATTTCTGAATATTTACTTTGTAGTAAGTGCTGTAACTATCGTCTTTAACCCGGAACACCACTGCATCCAGCAACTCATCATAATCAACCAGCTCCACATATCCAATTGCGTGAATCTTTTTCCCGCGGCGGATTACTTCGTCTGTTCCATTGGTGTACACGTACTTAATAAGATGCGGTAAAGCCATGCTAATTCTGTTTTACTAACCTTTACCCTCTTTCCCCTCCTGGTTCCGAAAAGGGTAATCTGCAAAAGTAAGGGAAAAATCACGAGGTTTTAAAGGAAAATAGCGGCGAATGGGGAAATACCACGCCTGTTTATTTGCTAATCTTTTAAAAATGTTTCTAACAATTATTGGTATAGGCTTTGCCATATATACCTTTGCCTCTGGCATTTACCCCATAAAAACTTAGTAGTGCAATGAAGCAGTTTCTGCGTTTTTTCATAGTTACTTTATTAATCTCCTCTTCCGTTGTTGGTCAGCGCTTAAGCAAAGCGGACCGCGCTATTGTTGCCAATCTGAAAGCTCATATCAGCTACCTGGCCGATGACAAACTGGAGGGACGCAGGGCAGGCACTGCAGGCGAACAACTGGCCCGCGAATACATCAGCGCACAATTTCAAAAAGCCGGCCTGGAACCTAAAGGCGAAGATGACACCTGGTTCCAACCCTTTGAAATAAACGATGGTAAACAAGTGAATCCGCAGACATTGCTCCTGATCAATGGTCATGAACTGAAACTGGATGATGAGTTTTTCCCGCTTGTTTATAGTGCTAACAAAAGTCTTGAAGCCGCCGTATCTATGGCGCTGAAAGAACGCGACGTACCCTGGTTTTTTGATCTGAAAGATTTATTGGAAGATAACAAAGACAACCCGCATTACGACCTGGAAGAAGCCATCAGGAACAAAGCAAAACAATCTGCCGAAAAGGGCGCTACAGCATTGATCCTGTATAACAGTTCTGCTATACAGGATGGTTTAAAATTTAATGCAAAAGATCGTGCTGAAACCTTGCCCATTCCGGTTGTGTATCTTACTGATAAGGCACGGAGGCAATACCTGGCAGATGAATCGGCTACGCTTGATATGCGCCTGAAAGTTGATATCGGCGCCAGGCAAAGAACCGGTCATAACGTGGTGGGCTATATCAATAACAATGCGCCATATACAGTAGTTTTTGGCGCGCACTACGATCATTTGGGTTATGGCGAAGATGGAAACAGCATGGTGCGCACTGGTGAAAAACTGATTCATAACGGAGCAGATGATAATGCCAGCGGCACAGCGGCGTTGATTGAGCTGGCGCGCCTGATGAAATCATCGAAGAATAAAAACAACAATTACGTGTTCGTAGCATTTTCCGGCGAAGAATTAGGACTGAATGGCTCAAAATATTTCACCGAAAATCCCACCATCAACCTGCAAGAAGTAAGCTACATGATCAATATGGATATGGTGGGAAGATTGTACGACGGCAACAAACCGCTTACTGTTGGCGGTTACGGCACCTCACCTGCCTGGGGAGAATTGTTTGGCAGCATGAAAAAGAGCAAACAGCTCAACATTAGTTTCGACAGCAGTGGCACAGGTCCCAGCGATCACACATCATTTTACCGCAAGGATATACCCGTATTGTTCTTCTTTACCGGCACTCACAGCGATTATCACCGCCCCAGCGATGATGCAGACAAGATTAATTACACCGGCGAGTTGCAAATCATTCGCCTGATTGAAAGCATCGTGAGTGGAGCCGCCGGCAAGGGCAAGCTGGCCTTTACCAAGACCCGCGAGCAGCAAACCAGCACCACTGCCCGCTTCAGCGTGTCGTTGGGTATTATGCCCGATTATACTTTCAGCGGCGCAGGTATAAAGGTGGATGGCGTTTCAGAAGGTCGCCCCGCGCAAAAGGCAGGCATCAAGACCGGCGACGTGATTCTGCAACTGGGCGAACACAGCATTAACTCGATGGAGGCCTATATGCAGGCACTCGGAAAATTCAAGAAGGGCGATAAGGTGGTGGTAAAATATAAAAGGGGAAGCGAGGAGCTGGAGACAAACGTGGAATTTTAGTGACTGTCAATAAATGAAACTAAAGCTCGACATCGAAGACCTGGCCGATGATTTTTTCGACAATACCCGTCTGCTGGGTATTGTAGCGCCATTGAAGAGTTACCAGTTTTGCTGGCATGTGAACCAGGTGCTTCAATTCGACTTTCGCATCAACAACGATCTTGAAATTCAGCTTATTAAAAAGCAACGCCGTTATTATTTCTCCGTTTTCGAATACCGCGAGCCCGCCAGTAGCCTGGTACATTATTTATATAATAATCAATTTGACGGAGAATACCTGTTGCCCGAGTTCCGCCATCTCGATTACCTGTGGCTGCTCAAAGGCGATACCGTTCCCGACGACCGCCTCCACGAACTGATATCCTCCGTAAAAAGCATCGGTGTGGTTCAGCTTGTAATGGAACTCACCAACGAAAAAATCAAAAACAAAGGTCACCTGATATTTTAACAGAAAACCTACAATCCATTACTCGCCCCGCCACACGCGAGGCGCTAATCACAAAACCCAAAACTGAAACCCGAAACACCCACCCTGTACCCGCTCACAAAAAACCTTTACTATGTGGCAAGAACAAAACAACAAACTATACCGCAAATTCGAGTTTGCTGATTTTTCCGAAGCTTTTGCCTTTATGACCCGGGTGGCGCTGGAGGCAGAAAAAATGAACCATCACCCACTTTGGACCAATGTTTGGAATACTGTGGAAATATGGCTTTCTACGCACGATGCAGGCGATGTGGTTACCGAAAAAGACCGCAAACTGGCACAGCGTATAGACAAGCTGGTGTGACAATAATTTGCTAACTTGTTTATTATGAAAACCCGACACCTGCTAATTCTTACCGCTGTCATCACATTGTTGGCTGTTGCCTGCGGCAGCGGCGAAGACAAAAAAGCGGAACCCCCTGCCCAGGTGGTGACCGACCCCGATGATAGTGTCACCACCGAAGCATTCGATACCTCGCTGTCCACGGAAAATATCAATACCTTCAGCACGCTGGCATTCTCCAACTATGCCAAGCGGCAGGTTCCTGCTTTCGACTGGAGCCGCTTTCGTATGGAGCATAGCTATAGCGACAGCCAGCTGCTGGTGACCGATTTTAAGCCCGATAAGAATTTCCTGGAAGCCTATGGTCCGCTGTTGAAATATTCGCCCGACAGCAGCATGTTTATCGATATGGACAGCTACCATGTGGCTATGCGAAAAAATGCCAGGGGCAAATGGCAGGGCACGGCTATGGAACCTGAAACGGAAGTTTCACTCGTGAACTTAAAAACGGGTAAGAAAACACGCATTCTTTATGGCGGTCCGGAAGTTTCGATTGAGGAAGCGCTGTGGCTCGATAAAGACAATTTCGCCGTGATGGGTATAGAAGATTTGGACTCGGTAGGGCGTGTAGCGGCAATCTGGAAATTCAACATTCCCACCAACACCTACTTCGTGTATGAATTAAGAGACTCGGCAGTAGCCCGCCAGCTGATGGGTTATTGGAGAAAAGAACGGCTTAAAGGCATTCTCATCGAATAAGCCATTCATTCCTCGAGGCTAAATAAAACCCATCTACTGTCTTTCTTTCGATTGTCAGCATGAAGCAAAGGAAGCCTGCCACTCCGAGCAGGCGCAGCGCCATGATGGAATATGCTAAAATCTTATTCAATTAATTCTTAGCTGCTCATGCTGGCGAGGAACTCATAGTTGTCTTTGGTTCCGCGCATGCGCTTCAGCAGTTCCGTCATTGCCTCTTCGGTGTTCATGTCAGTAAGATATACGCGCAGCAGGTTCATGCGTTGCAGCACATCTTTTTCCAGCAACAGGTCGTCGCGGCGGGTTGATGAAGCAACCAGGTCAATGGCAGGGAATATGCGCTTGTTGGCCAGGCGGCGGTCAAGCTGCAATTCCATATTACCGGTACCCTTGAATTCTTCAAAAATCACTTCGTCCATCTTTGAACCGGTGTCGATCAGCGCGGTGGCAAGAATGGTAAGGCTTCCGCCGTTCTCTATCTTACGTGCAGCGCCGAAGAATTGTTTGGGTTTCTGCATAGCGTTGGCTTCCACACCACCCGACAACACTTTACCGGAAGCGGGCGCCACTGTATTATGCGCACGTGCAAGACGTGTAATTGAGTCGAGTAATATCACCACATCGTGACCGCATTCCACCAGTCGTTTTGCTTTCTGCAAAGCGATGGTTGATACTTTCACGTGTTTTTCAGCAGGTTCGTCGAAAGTAGAAGCAATTACTTCTGCCTTTACGCTACGCTCCATATCGGTTACTTCCTCAGGGCGCTCGTCCACCAGCACTACCATCAGGTAACATTCGGGGTGGTTAGCCGCAATGGCGTTGGCCACCTCTTTCAGCAGCATGGTCTTACCTGTTTTGGGCTGCGCCACGATCAATCCGCGCTGGCCTTTACCTATGGGGGTAAAGATGTCCATAATGCGCGTGCTATAGGAATTAGAGTTGGTAAACAGGTTCAGCTTTTCGTAGGGGAACAATGGCGTCAGGTAATCGAATGGCACGCGGTCGCGCACTTCTTCGGGTTGCTTGCCATTGATGGTTTCTACTTTCAGCAGGGCAAAATATTTTTCGCCTTCTTTGGGGGGGCGAACAGCGCCGTAAACGGTATCACCGGTTTTTAAGCCAAACAGTTTTATCTGTGATGGTGACACGTAGATATCGTCGGGCGATGACAGGTAGTTATAATCCGAAGAGCGGAGGAAGCCATAGCCATCGGGCATCATTTCCAATACACCTTCGGCCATGATTACGCCGTCGAATTCTATGTTAAACACTGTTTCGCGGCGCGAAGGATAAGCTTTTTGCGGCGCTTCTCCGTTTTGCACAGGAGGTACTTCAGCAATTACATCCGATTCTACGGGCAGCGGATCTACGATCATTTCGTCGCCGGCCGCGGCCATTTGTGTATCTTCTTCGATGATCGGTTCTGTCTCTTCTTCAACTTCAGTTTTCTTAGAACGGGTTGATTTTTTGGAAGATGCTTTCTCTACCGATTTCTTCTTCGGTGTTTCTTTTTTCACCTCTTTCTTGGGTTTTTCACCACCACTTACCACATCGGCTTCTTCCGTGCTATTGGCGGTACTTGTTTTAACAATACGTTTCCTTTTTCCCTTTTCTTCATTGGGAGTTGACTTATCAGCGCTTGCTAGTACAGCCTGCTTATCGAGGATTTTGTAAACGAGCTCCTGTTTGTCCAGCTTCTTAGCGTTGGGGATTTTTAACTGCTCTGCTATATCCAACAGTTCAGGAACGAGCATGTCGTTCAATTGCAGTATGTCATACATAAAAATACTTGAGAGTTAATGATTAACCGCTGCGTTAATCAATCTTTGTTTGTGAAAAAAACTTTTGAGTGAATGTATATATTGAGTGGAATGAGATAAACTGATGAGCTTCTTGGAGAATCGGCTATCCCTTATCAGCCCTATTCCGACCGCAATAATACATCAAATTTGGAAAAAGCAAAAATTTTAGTTACCCCCAAAACCGGGGTTAACTGGCGACGCTGCTTGTCCGCTTCGCCTGATGCTCAGCGGTTAACGGGTATATTCTGAGCAGACTCGCGATATATCAATTCCTTGTTTTTTTCGCGTCGGCGTCCTTCTGTGAATCGCCTATAAAAACCGTTTGCGCGGGAATGGCAAACTGTATTCCCAGCTTTGAAAATTCTTCATGGATACGGAACAAAACCCGTTGTTGCACGTCCATGTACTTGTTGTAATCAGGACTATTAACAAAATATACCACCTCAAAGTTTATGCAGTACACAGCGTATTCCTGCAGGTGAGCCCTGTCGAAAGTGACATTTTCCTGTTCAAGTATAATGGATTTCAGGAGTTCAGGCACTTTCTGCAACAGTTCATACCCGGTCTGGTACACTACGCCCACCTTAAACACGACACGCCTTCTTTCCATCCGTTTGTAATTGCGGATGGTGGCATTTGTCATGTTGGTGTTTGAAATGATAAGCTGTTCGCCTGAGAGACTGCGGATACGGGTGGTTTTTATACCAATGTATTCCACAGTACCCAGTGTATCGGGGCCCAGGATCACAAAGTCGCCGATTTCGAATGGCTTGTCAAAGAAGATCACCAGGTAGCTGAACAGGTCGCCCAGTATGGCCTGCGAGGCCAGCGCAATAGCTATACCTCCTACACCGAGGCTGGCCAGCAGGGTGCTTACGTCAAACCCGAAGTTCCGGGCCAGGGTAAGCAGGCCAATTACCCATACAAATCCCTTTACTACAATTAACATGCCGCTGAGATGGCGGATGCGTGCTTCGCTTTCGCCCTTGCGGCGCATATAACCGGCCAGCGACACCTGGATCATGTAATTGATCAGCCTCACGGCAAAATACATGGTCACGAAGGCCATGGCGCCATTCAGCACCTTATCGAGACGGGGATGCAGATTTAACTGCTGAATGATTGAATAGTTCGCAAATATGAACAGCCAGGGAATGCCGAATTTTTCTATAAGGGTAGATAACTGGTCATCGAGCGTGGTGCTGGTGCGGCTGGTAATCCTTTGAACCTGGTTCACAAAAAACTTCTTAACCAGGCGTATAATGAGCCACACCACCAGTATACTGGCAGCCGCTATAAAATAAGACCGTACAGTATTCCCCCAGTAAACCTGTTCCCAGAATGAATTCATTGATTTAACCCCCTAAATTTTATGCCAGCTTACCAGTTGTGGGTCACCAGCTTTCCATCTTCATAGAATGGCAGCACGTTGGCGCAGTCGGGTGTGAGACAATAACGAATATCACCTTCAACTCCAAAATTCATCAGGCGGTGATAATGCGAAGCATTTTTTTCTTTCATAAATTCAAACAGATCCTTCTTCGCTTTCATGTACAGCGTCTCGGCTATCTGCGATGAATCACAGTTGATAGCAAAATGACTTTTCACCCTATGTATCACCGCTCCTGCGAAGAGCATATCTTCCATATTCACGCGATCTTTCCAGGCTGCACAACCGATAACTACCGGTTGATTTTGCGCAATCAGATAATCGCAAACCGCTGACAAGTTAGGAAAAGAACCGGTAATGATATGACCGGCGCCGCGCTCGAGCGCCATATGTAATAAGCGGGTGCCATTAGTGGTAGTGAACACCAATGTCTTTCCCGCAATAAATTCTCTCGGATACTCAAAGGGCGAATTGCCATACTCCAATCCTTCCGCAATTTTTCCGTCACGTTCGCCTGCAGTAATCGCGTCAATTTTTTTTCCCAACTCAATACATTTTGCCACGCTATCGACTGGTATCACGCATTTTGCGCCATTATACAGCGCAGTGGCAATAGTGGAAGTGGCTCGCAAAACATCTACAATTACTACAATAGCATTGTTTATATCGTACAGGTGAAAGAGCGAAGGGGATAAGGATGTGTGCAACGCAGGCTTACTATTCGTCATAAGTCAATAAAGCGCAAAATTAACGAAAAGATGGCACGGATTGAATATGGATTGCGCAGATCAAATGGTTCCGCGAATTACTGATAAGAGGCCCCCACTTGCTGCATCCAAAATTCCGTGAGCACTCTTTGATTGATTTTTTACTATTTATTCAAAATATTCTGCCACTTATTGCTTTCCGCGTATTCTTTGATCGCAGCATTGCGGTGCTCGATGAGTTTTTGCATATACCTGGTGAGATAAAGAGAATTGATCAGCTGGCCCAGTTTCCCATAAGGAGATTCGAAATGGATGATATCGATCATCAGCGTGCCATTCTCAATCTGCTTGAAGTGGTGTTCGTGCTTCAGGCTCTTGAAATCACCCTGTCTCATTTCGTCGGTGAAAAAATGCGGGCGGTCCATGGCGGTGATCTCCGATTTCAGGTAGCGCGTCTTCATCAGGTGGCGGGCTTTCCAGGTCACTGTTTCATGAAGCCCGATCAGGCCTGCTGTGGTGCCTGCAACGGCTTCCTCATTGGTGTGGGCCATTGATTTTTTGTGCAGGTCTATGCTGCGGGCAAGGTCAAAAACTCTTTCGGCCGGGGCGGCGATAAAGGTGGTCAGGTGTATCGTGGGCATAAAATCGCTGGTTATTACTTAAGGATTGGATCGCGAGTTTTACAGCAAGAAATGAGCCACTTCGCGGGAAATGGTTTCCGGTTTCGGTTAAATCACCCACCCTATACCAACGGAAACTTCGTCACTTTCGCCTTCAGCAACTTGTCTCTTACTGCAACGTAAATCTCGCTGTCCAGGGCTGCATGCTCAATGGAAACGTAGCCCATACCAATCGCATTTTGTAAAGTGGGCGATTGGGTACCGGAGGTAACGTAGCCGATCTTGTTGCCCGCGGCATCTTTTATTTCGTAGCCGTGGCGCGGAATGCCCCTGTCAACCATCACAAAACCGACGAGCTTGCGCTTCAGGCCTTCGGCTTTTTGTTTTTCTAAGATTGATCTGGCAGTGAATTCTTTGGTGAATTTGGTAATCCAGCCAAGACCGGCTTCGAGCGGAGTGGTGGTATCGTCAATATCATTTCCATAAAGACAGAAGCCCATTTCCAGGCGTAGGGTATCGCGCGCTCCCAGGCCGATGGGTTTTAATCCCTGCGGACCGCCGATTTTAAAAATCTCGTCCCAGATCTTATCTGCATTTCCATCTTTGTCTTCGAAATAAATCTCTACACCACCTGCGCCGGTATAGCCGGTTGCACTCACTAGTACATTGTCAACGCCCGCAAATTTTCCTTTGGTGAATGTGTAGTAAGCGAGGTTCATGATATCCATTTCTGCGAGCGGCTGCAAAATTTTGGTGGCATTGGGTCCCTGCACAGCCAGCAGGCAGGTGCGGTCAGATATATTGTGCAGTTCTGCGTTTTCGGTGTTATGCTTCACCATCCAGTTCCAGTCTTTTTCAATATTCGATGCATTCACCACCAGCATGTATGCTTTGCCAGGCTCCAGGCAATACACCAGCAGGTCATCCACTATACCGCCTTGTTCATTGGGCATACAGCTGTACTGCGCTTTGCCTGCGGTGAGTTTGGATGCGTCGTTGGAGGTTACACGCTGTATGAGGTCGAGCGCTTTATCGCCTTTCAGAATGAATTCGCCCATATGACTCACGTCGAATATGCCGGCATTGCGGCGCACAGTGGCGTGCTCGTCGTTGATGCCGCTGTATGAAATGGGCATATTGAATCCGGCAAACTCCGCCATTTTTGCTCCCAGGGCAATATGCTTCTGTGTAAAAGGTGTAACCTTCATAACGAAAATTTAGGCGGCAAAAATAACGGAAAAGGGCAGGAATTAAAAAGGGGCCCTTGCTTGCGCGCGGGCCCCGGTTGTTCCAACTTCAACCAACTATTGAAACATTCTTAAGACTGATGTGATGGGTGTAGCCACTTCATAGCCTCTTGATGATGATCCGGCCATGAATTCTCCCTCTCCTCTTGCTTCGGTATTATTGCTGCCTGAACTATTAATGGGTGTGGAATCGCGTCTCGGCTCCACGGTGTCGCGATAACGATACCCGCGGTTATTTCCATTACGGCGCTCACTGTCAGCGGGGCGTTTGCGTTCGCGCGGCACATAATTTCCTTTCGCCAGTTCATCGGGATCCAGGTCATCAACACGTTTCGGTCCATCCTGCGTCATCACGTATTCCACGCCTGTGCGCAGCCTGTAGTGATCGTCCCAGTCATAATAATCATCGCGGTATCCTCTCCTGCGGCGGTCAAAACGCACTTCGAAAAATTCATAATCACCAATGCTTCTGTCGAGGTAAATACGCTTGCCTACGGGCACTTCAATTTTCACTACTACATGTTGGTTTCTCCATTTCTGGCTGCGCGTTACGGCAAATCCTCTAGGCAGGGTCAGCAGGCTATCGCGCTGCTCTACATCAAATTCAATTTGCGAAGCGGTAGCGCGTGCTGCATTCTGGTTGGGACCAAGACTTCTTTTCAGAATGGTAGTATGATAATCGGCGTCTTTACTCGGCAGCACATCGATGCGCACGGTTGAAAGCATGATGGTGTCTTCGCTGGTGGGGAAGAAAAACCAATCATCCCAGTCAATATAAAACCAATCAGGTCCGTAATAACTATAGGGTGCATTGTTTACGTCAACGATCAGTTTATTTGATTTGAAGGGTGTCATCTGTACTTCTTCCACAGCCTGGTCGGGCCACCTGAAGTTGCGGGTTACAGAACCTGCCAGCAATATCAGGCTGATAAGACCAATGGTCCACAAGCCACCGAATATAAATCCGAGATAATGATTCCTTGAACTGGCGCCAATGATTCGGCGTATAAACCAGGTGATGAGTGCAACTAGTGGTATGCCGAGGAATAAGAACAATGCCAACCATGCCAGCAGGTTATTCCATGGACTATCGAACAAAAAATCTTTTAAGGGAAAAAATACAAAACCAGAAAAGAGCAGGGCTATGAATGCTGCGAACAAGCCAAGGGCGATAATTCCACCGATGAACAGGAAGAATGCTTTGAACAATACGCCGATGGCATGTCCGAGGCCGGAGCCGCCGCGGCGTGCTGCCGAACCTGCTTCAGCGGAAAATGTTTTCGCGTGCGAGGACGCAGAACGCCCAAACTCTTTTGCTTTTTCTCCAAACTGCTGAGCCGTTGCTCTTACTTCATTGCCGAAATTCTGCGCCCTCGACTTAAAACTTTCGAGATCTTCTTTGACTGTATTTCTGATTGAATTGACATCTACTTTTTCACCACGCATTTCCAGTTTTTCCGCAGAGGTGACTGCCACCGGAACGGTGATCCAGAGAACGATATAGGTCAGGAACAAAGTGCCACCCAACCCGCCGAATATCATTTTAGGAGCCCAGAAAATGGCCCAGTCGTGCCACCACCAGGCAAAGGGACCTGACATGATACTTACGAGCAGGGGCAGCGCGAAGATCAGTCGGGGCACCCACACACTTACGTTGAAATAAGCTGCCAGGCCGCCGCATACACCGGCAATGATCTTATCATCGTTGCTGCGGTACAATCTTCTTGTGATATTCGACTGTATGGAGGTGGAGGGTATGAGTATCCAGAGGAGAATATATACCCAGAACAACGCACCAAACAACACCACAAACAATATGCGCAATACCACCGGGTCGATGCCGAAGTGATTGGCGAGACCGCTACATACACCGGCGATTATTTTGTCGTCGGCATTGCGATACAATCTGCCGCGGGTGGCATAATTAAAAGTTGAGCCGCCGCCGGCCGATGATTGCGATTGTGATTGTGAGCCTGCGCCTTCCTGCGAAGCTTTGGCACCGCCATTGATTTCTGCTTCTTCAGCTTCCAGGTCTTCGGGGCGGCCCATAGAGGCGATCACTGCATTTACATCGTCGTCGGTGATGCAGGTAGCGCCTTTCTTAAGGCGTTCTGCAAAGAGCTCTCCGATGCGGCTTTCGATATCGTTGATGATCTCTTCGCGGCCATCCTCATTGGCGAAATATCGTCGCAAACTTTCGATATACTGCTTCAGTATATCATAGGCAGTCTCCTCTATCGGGATCACCCTGCCCTGAAAATTTATATTAATAACTTTTTTCATCGTCTGTTATTTGAGTTGGTTGAAGATTTATTGAGATTGCTCTGTTTCGGAACTGCCGCCGTTGGTATAGCTTTTGGCCAGCGACTCACGTTTAGCAGTAAGCGTATTTACCGCGTTGGCCAGCTCATTCCAGGTTGCTTCCAGTTCTTTATAGAATTGCTCACCTTTCGGCGTCAGCGAAAAATATTTGCGTGGTGGACCGCTATTGCTTTCTACCCAGCGGTAAGTCAACATATCTGCATTCTTCAGGCGGGTAAGTAGGGGGTACAGAGTTCCTTCCAGTATCTGCAGGTTCGCGCCCCGCATTTCTTCCACTATATCGCTCGGGTAGGCTTCGCCCCGGCGTATGATGGACAAAATGCAGAACTCGAGTATCCCCTTCCGCATCTGGCTCTGTGTGTTCTCGATGTTCATAATTTCTTTTTTCTTAATTATCGGCTACCGGCAGATGGCGATTAAGGAATTTTTCATGGCTATACTTTCCTTGATCTGCCGGTAACCGCTTTCATGGCTTTTGTTTCAAATGACAAGTCAAAGATAAGGGGATTTTTAGTACTATGCAACACCTAGTACCATTTTTTTAAAGGTAATAATCATACACCAGTATTATGCGCTATTGACATACAATGATTTGTGTGAAAAAGAAATCGGTAAACGCCTTGGCGGGTTTATATGAACGGTAAGATTCTGGCGGGGAACGGGGCTGGAAGATGGGCCACCCTTGGGGTCGGCGGACGGCCAGGTGGTAGGTGGCCCACCTGGCAAGTGAGCTTCCTGGGGGAATTATCGAAGTGTAATGAGGTTTCTTACCTGCAAATGCCCGTTACCCTCCGCTACCAGGTTTACGGTTTCGTGGGCGGCGCCGCGGCCGGAGAGCTTAACCTGCAGCACGTTTACGCCGCGGGCAAGGGGTATACGGGTATAGTAGATGGTGTGGGGCAGACTTTGCCAATTGCGCGTGTCGGCTTTTTCGGAGGCGAAGTTGAAGATCTGGATAGCGAGTGCCAGCGCTTCGCGGCTGTCTTTGTTCTTGTCGTCTTTCTTGGGGCGTGCCGCAGCCTCGGCAATTTTCTTGACGGCCAGACGGCTGAGGGCGGTGGCCATTTCTTTCAGAAATCGCTCTCGCAATGTGGCAAAGGCTACCTCATTTATATTCTCGGCGGGCTCGAAATGGAAGGTTTCATTATTCACTTCCAGTATCGCATTGCCGTAATATAACGGCTGCTCCACATAGCGCGGAAAAGCTACGCGAAAGCTGCGGAAATCTTCCAGCTTGATGTCTTCATCTTTGATGTTGTCACGAAAGTCGAAGGGAATGTTGAAACTTCCGGTAGCATCTACAAACACAAAGTTGCCGGCGCCATTTTTCGTAAGCGTGAAAAAGAAATTTTGTTCTTCCTTCACCGGCGCCATGCCATTTTCCCAAAACAATACCAGTTCACCCCCTTCCGGCCTCTCGCCCGGTTCAAACTTCATATTGAAGATATTTTCGTAGCGCATGAGCTCGTCGGTGAAGCCGTTTTGCCAGGCCGTGCGCAGCACATCTTTCTTCAATTGCTCAGGCAATCGCACCCCATACCAGGTGTTGTCGTTGCGGAGAAAAAGATCGGCCGCATTTCGGTAAGAAATGAATGCATTATTGACATCGCCGCTGTTTTCATAAATGATTCCTTGCAGCATCAGCGAAAAGGCATCGTCGGTGTAGCGGTTTTCGTTGTTGTTGTTTTTGTCCTGCTGCTCATAGCTGCGCAGGCTGATGCGCCGCGCTTCTACCAGGGCCTCGTTGGGCTGACCGAGATAAAGGTAGTTCAGCGCCTTGTAGTAGTGCACCATGAATTTCTCAAAGTCCTCGCCCTTGTAGGTTTGCATCATGGGGTTCAGTAAAGTGCCCAGGGCAATATCGGCGGCGCTGGTGCGTGCATCTTCTATAAACAGGTCGGCTTCGTTGAAGTAGTAATTGCTGGTGTCGTATTGCTGCAGCAGGTGCGCCATCTTACCTTTTTCGAGCAGGTAGAGCAGGCGGTTGCGTTTTGCCTGCAACAACTTGTTGTTGTCGAGCATCACAAATGCCTTATCATAACGCTGCTGAGCCACTTGTGTGTAATACGCATTGATGCGGCTGTTGTAAGTAGCGCATGAATAAAGCAGGAGCATCAGCATCAATCCTGCCGATGCTCTCACCATATGTTGACACGAACTTTTCAAAACCTTAGTTGGTAACGTATTTCGCAATCTTCTTATCGCCAATCCACACCACCTCGTTGCTCTGGATGTTGGTCAGCTCAAGATTTACCTGGTAGTACACTACCTTCTTGCGCTTTTGTGAGTCCACAATTGAATTGATAGAACCCTGGAGAATATAATCGGCTCCCTGCTCCAATCCGAATTTCTTCATGCTGGAAGCAGAAGCATTGGTTTGCTGATCGGCTTTCTCGGCCCGCAGCTCTTCTCTCTTTTTGCCACCCTGCACCAGGCGCACTTTGCCAGACTGGATAAACGATTGCTCCACGTCTTTGATAAATGTCTCGGCATCGATATGCTCATGGCTTTTGTTGGTAACCATACCTACAATCACAACCGGTTTTGCGCCATTATTGGATTCCTGGTGATTGCTCACCCATTTGTCGCGCAAAATGGTTTGCGTCATTTCCTCGGCTACCAGTCGCGAATCGGTATTATTCCAGCGGCCGCTGAGGTCAATCTGTTCGGAAGGGTCGATGCGGGTTACTTTACGCGAACACGAAGCACTGACTATAGAAAGGGTGATCAAGGCTGAAACAGCCACTAAAATGTTGTTCATTTTGTAGATTTTAGACTATAATAACTGATCTGTTGCTCAATAATTAACGGCACCACAACCAACCTATTGTACCTAAAGTAGCCAGTGTTGCGGCCAGCGGAAGGGTGTTGTTGTAATAGTAGCCCCCATACCAACCCCGGTTGTAGCGATAGTAGCGGTAGCTGCGATAAGGATAGTAGTTGTAATTGTATGGAGTGTGGTAATCCTCGTAATAGTAATAGCCCGCATTACGCGCTCTCTCCATTCGCAGCTCGCGGCGGAACTGCCTGCGTTGTTCGCGCGCTTCGCGCTTGTCTTCCAGGTAATCAATAGCGCGGTATGTATCCTGGTAGGTAGTACCCTGCAAAGAGGTTATTGAATCCGCCAGTCTCATGTATTTATCCCGGCTTGCATTATAATTGGGATTCTGGTCGGGCGCCAACCCCGTTTGTGCAAAAGCACCGGTGAAGGCTGTTATGAAGAAGAATAAAAGTAAATGTCTTTTCATAAATCTTGGTTTTGGGTTAAATGACAAGACTAAATTACTCAGCGATGCGTTAAGCGTGCGTTAAAAGGGTAACTTGCTGAGTTTTAGTGACTTGTTTTAACATTACCAAATACAAAAGTAGCCAATATATAACGCCTTCACCGCATAGATATGTGAAACACCGGCATTTTTTATTTCTTCAATCCAATCTCTCTCAGTCTTTCATCGAGGTATTCGCCGGCAGTCGCATCAGGATAAGCCTTTGGATGTGTGTCATCTATGCAACTTTCAAGACATGCCAGGCTCATATGGCTCCTGGGATGCAGGAAGAAGGGTATGGAAAAGCGCGAGGTATGCCACAGTTCGCGGGGCGGATTGACGACGCGGTGGGTGGTTGATTTCAATTTATTGTTGGTGAGTCGCTGCAGCATATCGCCCACATTCACCACAATTTGATCGGCCAGGGAAGTAACGCCTACCCATTCATTTTTCTTTGTCAATATCTGCAAACCATCAGCCGAAGCACCTACGAGTAGGGTAATCAGGTTGATGTCTTCGTGCTGCTCGGCACGAATGGCTGATTTGGGTTCCTGCGTAATGGGCGGATAGTGAATGGCGCGCAAAATGGAATTACCATTATGGATATGCTCATCAAAATAATGTTCATCCAGTCCCAGGTATAAGGCGATGGCCTGCAACAAGGCCCTGCCCGATTTTTCAAACGCACGATAAGCTTTTTCAAAAGTGGCATTGAAACCCGGCACTTCTTCCACTTTCACATTATCGGGGTATTCGCTTTTTATGGGGTCCTTGTCTTCCACTATCTGTCCGAACTGGAAAAACTCTTTGAGGTCGGGGGCGTCGCTTCCCTTAGCGTGCTCCTTACCAAAGGACGTATAACCGCGCTGGCCCGCCAGGCCGGGTATTTCGTATTTCTTTTTTACATACAATGGCAGGGCAAAAAATTGCTGCACGTATTTGTACAGGTCAGCAATCAGGTCGTCGGCGATACCGTGATTTTTAACGGCTACAAAACCCACTTCTTCATAGGCTTTACCCAATTGGTTTACGAACGCCTGCTTCAACTGCGGATCGCCCGACAGAAAGTCGGCGAGGTTAACTACCGGTATTGACATAACATAATTTTTGGATGATGAAAAGGGATCAGCGCGATTTTAAGCGGACGTGTAATTTACAATAATTCCGCTTTTTTTACTGTACTTTACCCCGGCATGCGCATCATACAAAAATTATTATCCTCAAGGGCCGCTTCGGTCATTTGTTTTGTTTTTGCTCTTGGCGCACGTATAGCCTTCCTGCGGGTTTTTATTAAAATAGGCCCCGACAAAGCAGGTCTTATATTGATAACCAAAAACCTGTTGTCGGGTAATGGCATTACAGTAAATGCCTCACATGCTGCTGACCTCGCATTGATACACCAAGAACCATTTGTAGGCTGGCCGCCGGCTTATAATTTTTTCCTGGCTCCGGCATTGTGGGTGTTTAAGGACAATTTCATGCTGGCGGCACTGGTGGTGGACATTTTCTTCAACATCCTGTTTTTTATATACCTCAGAAAATTGCTTTTACTGATAGGCTTCCCGGTTTGGATTGCCAATTGCTTCCTGGTATTCCAGGGACTTTTTATTCATCCATATTTCGTGGCTTCCAGTCCTACAGATTTTATTGGGATGACTTTGCTGGTGATGGCCATTTTTCATATTGTGAAAATCACTGCCGGTGAAAAGTTTTCGGATATGCATACCTGGCTGGCAGCCCTTTTCCTTATCGCCGCGGCCTTAACGCGCTACCAGTATATGCCGGTTTCGTTTATACTGGCTGCGCTGTTGATATGGCAAGGGTATAGGTATAAGATAAACGGATGGAAAACGAGCGGGCTTGCGGCAGCAACTTCGGTTTTGATAGTCGTAGCCAGCGTTTTGTTGCTTCAAAAATTTACTGCCGGCAGCTTTGCATATGTCGGCTCGCAGGAAGCAGGATATTTTCCGGAGAATCTGCTGTCGACGCACCCATTTGTCGTAAGCAGTTTTGTCAACCTCAATTTTTATGTAATGCAACTGTCGTCGTTGCTGCATACAGAGTATGAGGTTTGGCCGGTGCTGGCAAAGGTGGTCACGTTTGTGGTGGCGATCGGACTTATAACAGTATTCTTTCGATGGTATATCAAAAAGGGAAATGACTTACGCGGCACCACCAATAATTTCTGGCTATTCGGCGGCGTGGCTGCGCTGGTTTCTGTGGGTGTGTTGATAGCACTCTCTATTTCGCGCAGCAGCGAAATGGGCCCGCCGATGTTTCGCTGGACTTTCGTAATGTCGGCGAGGTATTTTTCTTTCGCTATGTTGTTGGTTGCGGTGTTCACCTGGTATTGGTTGTTTGTAACACCTACCAGGAGTGCCTGGAAGAAAATATTAACGGCGCTGCTTGTTTTCACGGCAATGGTTGAAGTGGCGCACGGCATGTATTACTTGGGAAAAACTTATTCCGCGCCTCTAACACCCGTCAGCGAGTCGGCCTGGGAGCGACCCGATCTCAAATTCACTCGACAATTTATTTTACAAGAGCAGGCAAAAGGCAATAAGGTGGTGGTATCCGGGTTCACGCGCATATATGGATTTGTTGCGGGCTGGTATGGCGCCGCGGGTTATTTTGATATTCACGAAATCAACGATCAATCCTTCAGCAGCAGTGAACCCACAAGCTTATTAGTGGTGGTTGACAAACGAGAACTGGACTATATAAAATCATTTTCGCAGCGGCCTGGTGTGCAACTGATACATACTGGCGGCGATTACTATTTTTATACTTTGAATGTCGCACCCGCAACAAATACACAATAGCGATATACTGGTGATAGTACCGGTATACAACGAAAGCTCGGTAATGGTGCAAACCTTAACGCAGCTTGCCGGTGCCGGCTACCAGGTGATTGTGGTGGATGATGGCAGCGATGTGCTGGTGAAAAAAACGATCGGCCATCTGCCGGTCACCATTTTGCGGCATCGTGTAAACCTGGGACAGGGTGCGGCCCTGCAGACGGCTTTTAACTATGCCAAAAAGAAAAACGCGCAGGTAGTAATCACTTTCGATGCAGATGGACAACACCAGGTATCAGACATTCCTGCCCTGCTAGCACCCATACTGCAGCAAAAAGCAGATATCGTGCTTGGTTCGCGGTTCTTGCACGAAGGCAGTGCGCCTATCGGCTTTTCAAAAAAAATGGTGCTGCAGATTGCTCGGTTTGTGAATTTCCTGCTGAGCGGCGTATTGCTGAGTGATGCGCATAACGGTTTGCGGGCGCTGAACCGGCAGGCGCTGTCGAAGATAGAACTCACAGAAAACAGGATGGCCCACGCTTCTGAAATTCTGTTTGAAACAAAGCGGCACCAGCTGCAATACTGCGAAGTGCCGGTGCATATCAGCTATACGGAATACTCAAAGCAAAAAGGTCAATCGGCGTGGGACAGTATCAAAATATTATTTGACTTAGTTTTACACAAACTTTTTAGATGACGAACATACAGGTCCTGCTGCTAACCGGCGTTTTGTTTATTGGCCTGTATTATTTAATCAGGTTAAAGAGAAGGCTGCTCGATATCATCATTCTTTTTGTGATGGTGGCCGCCGCCGTAACGTTCATTCTCTGGCCCGACCTCACCACCATCATTGCAAAGAAACTAAACGTAGGCCGAGGCGCCGACCTTATTTTTTACCTCAGCATACTGATCTTCTGGTTTGTGATTTTGAAATTGTATGCACGCATCCGCAGGCTGGAGCAGCAGTTTACCGCCATCATCCGCAACGATGCATTGAAAAATGCGGAGGAGTTGGATGAAAAATCAAAATGACATATTCAGCTTTTTCATTTGCTACGCCACCACCAGGGCATTTTGCCCGATGGCTATGTTGTTTTCAGCCATACCAGTTGTTTACAGCGAGACGCCATGGCATAATTTTTCCATAGTTAGGGTAAATGGATTTTTATGAAAACCATCATCGTTCCCACGGATTTTTCTCCCGTTGCTGCTAATGCGCTCAAATACGCGATTGACATGGCGAACGATATCGGGGCGCAGATTATTTTGCTGAACACTTACCAGGTGCCGGTATCGTACTCCGATGCGCCCATTTCACCCGTTTCTACCATTTCTATCGAAGATATAAGAGCTTCCAGCGAGCAACGGCTCGAAGATCTGAGGCAGGAAGTGGCGCGGCTTACCAATGGCAGCATCCAGGTATTAACAGAAGCACGATTGGGGAACACGATAGATGTGCTGGAAGATATGTGTTCAGAAATCCGGCCGTTTACAGTCGTTATGGGTAGCCAGGGAACCACGGGGCTTGAAAGAATGATCATGGGTAGTACCACGCTGTCTGTTATACGAAATCTGCGGCACCCCGTGATAGTAGTGCCGCCCGGCACCACCTATAAAACTATCAGAAAAATTGGCCTCGCCTGCGATTTTAAAGATGTAGTTGAAACCATTCCCGCCGAATACATCAAGAATATT
This sequence comes from uncultured Chitinophagaceae bacterium, assembly GCA_937958995.1. Lineage (GTDB taxonomy): Bacteria > Bacteroidota > Bacteroidia > Chitinophagales > Chitinophagaceae > CALCIN01. The sequence goes on along the minus strand of CALGAP010000004.1, from coordinate 102,234 downwards.
GTGCAGGAATTCAACGCTGAACTATTCGTGCTAAACATAGACCCCGAGGGAGAAAAATACGACGAAGACACGCCGCTGGAATCGGCCTGGCTCGACACATTGTTGGGCGATATTCGCCCCAATTATTATTTCCTGCAACGAAAAGACATTGTACAGGGTATTAACGAGTTTTCAGAAACGCATGACCTGGATGTGGTGATTGTGATTCCCAGGAAGCATAACCTATTGGAAAAAATATTTCATAAGAGCAGGAATAAGGAACTGGTGAAGAAGGCGCATATACCGATCGTGTCCATTCATGAATAGAAAGGTTTGGGAAAAATTCCAAATGCCAGGAACCAAATAAAACTCAAAATTAAAATTCCAAAATGCTCGCGCAGTCGCCCTAGCATTTTGGAACTCTTTTATTGAATTGCACTCAAAACTCTATTTTCTCACAAAGATCCCGCCTAAAATTCCGCATTGCCCGGCGTTCTTGGAAACGCAATCACATCCCTGATATTGGTCATGCCGGTAACAAACTGCACCATACGTTCAAATCCAAGGCCGAAGCCTGAGTGCGGCACGGTGCCGTAGCGGCGGGTATCAAGATACCACCACATCTCATCGACGGGGATATTCATTTCTTTCATTCTTTCCATCAGCTTATCGAGTCTTTCCTCGCGCTGCGAGCCGCCTACAATTTCGCCGATGCCGGGAGCTAGGATGTCCATCGCTGCTACCGTTTTGCCATCGTCGTTTTGACGCATGTAGAAAGCTTTGATGTCTTTCGGATAGCCTGTAACGATCACCGGTTTCTTGAAATGCTTTTCCACGAGATAACGTTCGTGCTCACTTTGCATATCGATACCCCATTTTACCTCAAACTGGAATTTCTTTTTCTTGTAGGCCGGGGAAGCCAGCAGTATGTCGATGGCTTCGGTATAGGTGATGCGCTCGAAATTATTGTTCAGCACAAACTCCAGCTTCTGGATCAGTCCCATTTCGCTGCGTTTGTCTTGCGGCAATTGCTTTTCTTCATCGGCGAGCCGTGTTGCCAGGAATTCCAGGTCTTCCCTGTTATTCTCCATCGCAAAGCGGATGATGTATTTGATGAATTCTTCGGCCAGGTTCATATTATCTTCCAGGTCGTAGAACGCCATTTCAGGTTCAATCATCCAGAACTCTGCGAGGTGCCGTGGCGTATTGCTGTTTTCCGCGCGGAAAGTGGGACCGAAAGTATAGATCTCGCTGAACGCTGTGGCTGCCAGCTCACCTTCCAGCTGACCACTTACGGTGAGGTTGGTGCTGCGTCCAAAGAAATCTTCTTTGAAGTTGATGCTGCCGTCTTCATTGCGCGGCGGATTTTCGAGGGGAAGCGTGGTTACGCGAAACATCTCGCCCGCACCTTCGGCATCACTCGCAGTAATGATGGGCGTGTGCATATACACAAACCCTTTTTCATGGAAAAACTTATGAATAGCGTAAGCCAGCGCGTGACGAACACGGAACACGGCGCCAAAGGTGTTGGTACGAAAACGCAGATGAGCAATTTCGCGCAGGTATTCCAGGCTGGGCCTGTTTTTTAGCTGCAGGGGATATTTTTCGGGATCGCAATCGCCCAATATTTCAATTTGAGTGGCCTTCACCTCCACTTTTTGCCCTTTACCCAGCGAGGGCACCAGGTTGCCGGTAACTTTCAGGGAAGCGCTTTGCGTAATGCGCTTTAGGGTGGCTTCGTCGAGCATGCCCAGTTCGGCCACCACCTGTATATTGGTGTTGGTGCTGCCATCGTTCAGCGCTATAAACTGGTTGTTGCGAAAACCGCGCACCCATCCCATTACAATTACTTCCTGGCCCGTAGCTTCGGTGGCCAGCAACTCTTTTACTTTTACCCTCTTGTTGAACATGTTACCTTTTTAAAGTGCGGCAAAGATAAACCGCGCTGTACATTTGACCTATGAAAATCGCCTTCTTTTCCACCCAGTCGTACGACAAGCAATATTTCAGCCGCTACAACAAGCAGCATGAGCTGGTTTTCTTCGAGGCCGGCCTCAATGCCGATACCGTGACGCTGGCCAATGGCTGCAACGCTATTTGCGCATTTGTCAACGACCAGGTAAATGCCGCTGTACTCGACCAACTGGTGTCGCTGAGTATCAGGCTGGTAGCGCTACGTTCGGCCGGTTACAACAATGTGGATCTGCAGGCCGCCCGCGAAAAGGGCATCACCGTGGTGCGCGTGCCCGCCTACTCGCCTTATGCTGTGGCCGAACATGCCGTGGCGCTTATTCTCACCCTCAACCGCAAAACGCATAAGGCCTATAACCGCGTGAGGGAAGGAAATTTTTCCCTGGAAAAACTCACCGGCTTCGACCTCCACGGGAAAACAGTGGGTGTAATTGGTACCGGAAAAATCGGGCAGTTGTTTGCGGAAATCATGATGGGTTTCGGCTGCCAAATCGTAGCCTTCGACGTGTTTGTAAACAAAGAGCTGGAGGCAAAAGGCGTGGAATATCTGCCGCTGGTAAAACTGCTGCCCCGCTGCGATATCATTTCATTGCATTGCCCGCTGACGGAGCAAACAAGGCATATCATCAATACAGACACACTCGCCATTATGAAACCCGGCGCCATGCTGATCAACACGGGTCGCGGCGCACTGATTGACACGCGGGCGGTAATCGCGGCGTTGAAATCAAAGCATCTTGGCTATCTCGGCATCGATGTATATGAGCAGGAAGAAAAATTGTTCTTCCACAATCTTTCCGAAGAAATTATAGAAGATGATATGATCATGCGGCTGTTGAGTTTTCCCAATGTGCTCATCACCGCGCACCAGGGATTTTTTACCGAAGAAGCACTGTCGCAGATAGCCAGGATTACGCTGGAGAATATTTCTGCTTTCGAGCAAGGTCAGCCGCTGGAAAATAAAGTGGTGTAAGGATTTTGTAAATGTCATACATACAATTATTATCTTAGGGGAATCACACCTAAGCATTCCATATGAAAAAAATTCTTTGCTGCCTGCTTTCGTTGCTGCTCATCCTATCCACCCTCGCACAGGAGGGAATATTTAGCATTGAAAGCCCTGATAAGAAAATCACGGTGCAGGTTCGTCTCGACAATGGGGGTCAGCCCGTTTATAATATTCGCTATGGTAAAGACCTGGTACTGGATGCTTCCAAACTGGGCATAGTGAGAGAAGATGGTGATTTTTCAAAAAATCTCACACTTACTTCCGCTTCAGCGGTAAAACAAGTTTCCGAAAATTACACGCTTTTCAATGCAAAACGTTATCGCAACAGCTATCGGGCTAATCGGCGCGTGATACAATTCAAGAATGCGGCCGGACAGTTGATGGATATTATTTTCCAAATTTCAAACGATGGTGTGGCATTCCGCTATTACTTTCCGGGCAAATCAGCGGATGTAAAGAAAATTGAACAGGAGCTTACCAGCTTCCATTTTCCTGGTGACACAAAAGGTTGGTTGCAGCCCATGAGCCAGGCCAAAACGGGCTGGCAACAGGTAAATCCCTGTTACGAGGAGTTTTATGAGAAAGGAATAGATGCGGGCAAAACTTCACGGCTGGGAGCGGGCTGGGTTTTTCCTGCATTATTTCAAACTGCTACCAATCATTGGCTGCTGATAACCGAAGCGGCGGTTGATTCAAATTACTGCGCCGCCAAACTCGATAATGCTCCCGGCGATCGCGAATACCACATCGCTTTCCCCGATCCGCGTGAAGTGTTCCCGGGCGGCGCTTACAAACCACAGTCGCGCACACCCTGGTATTCTCCCTGGCGAATTATCTGTATCGGTAGCCTTGCTACGATTGCTGAATCTACTCTTGGCACTGACCTGGCGCCTGCCCCCAAACAAAAAATGCCTTTTGCCCAACCTGGCAAAGCATCGTGGAGCTGGGCCATATTGAAAGATGATTCCATCACCTATGCGGTGCAGAAGCGCTTTATAGATTACGCGGCAGATATGAACTGGCAATACTGCCTCATTGACGTGAACTGGGATACGATGATTGGTCTCGACAGCATTCAATTGCTCGTAGATTATGCTAAACAAAAAAATGTAGGGATCTGGCTTTGGTATAATTCTGCTGGCAGTTGGAACACCACGCCTTATCATCCGCGCGATAAGCTGCTAACGCATGCAAGCCGTGTACGAGAATTCAGCATGCTGCAGAAGATGGGTGTGGCTGGCATAAAGATCGATTTCTTCGGCGGCGATGGTCAGTCGGTAATGAAATATTATATCGACATCCTGAGAGACGCCGCGAAGTACAAGTTAATGGTAAACTTTCACGGCGCCACCTTACCGCGCGGCTGGCAAAGAACTTATCCCAACCTGATGACCGCCGAAGCAGTGAAGGGATTTGAGTATGTGACCTTCGATCAGAAAAATGCGGACGAAGAACCCGCGCATTGCACCGTGCTGCCTTTTACCCGCAATGCTTTCGATCCGATGGATTTCACCCCCATGAGCCTCGACCGCATACCGCGCATTAATCGCCAAACAACCGCGGCCTTTGAACTGGCATTGTCGGTGATCTTCTTATCGGGCGTTCAGCATTTTGCAGAAACACCGGAAGGCATGAGCAAAATGCCGGAGGCGGTGAAAAATGCGCTGCGCGAATTACCCACTTACTGGGATGATGTGAAATTTATTGAAGGTTTTCCGGGAAAATATGTGGTGCTCGCGCGCAATAGAGGTAATCGCTGGTGGATAGCAGGCATTAACGGTGAAAACACTGAACGTGAAATTTCCCTTGATCTTTCCACCTTTAAAGCTCGGCAGGCGCAGGTGATCAAAGATGGTGAAGGAAGTAATTATTTCACTATTTCCACCGAATCTATACCATCCGATGGACGCCTGACGCCGAAAATGAAGCCCCTCGGCGGATTTTTTATTACTCTTTAACGTAAGAATCGCCTTTATTTTACTGAAATCGTAAATAGGAAGCTTTATAAAACCGGTAAATTTGCGGTCTTCTTTACACCCTTTTGCAAGTTTGTGAAAGGGTATTTTCTTAAATAATGGCGAAGACGATACATATTGCTTTAGTAGGGAACCCCAACATCGGAAAAAGTTCGCTGTTTAACGCCCTGACCGGGATGAATCAAAAGGTGGGTAATTTTCCGGGCGTTACGGTTGATAAAAAGATCGGCTCCTGCGCCATTACTTCGCATCTTTCCGCCACTATTATTGACCTGCCCGGCACTTATAGTCTTTACCCGCGCCGCGAAGACGAATGGGTGGCTTACCGCGTGCTGATGAACCAGGACAAAGACATTCGTCCCGATATGGTGGTGCTGGTGGCAGATGCCAGCAACCTGAAACGTAACCTGCTGTTTGCTTCGCAAATTATAGACCTCAAGATTCCCGTGGTGATCGGTCTGACCATGATGGACCTGGCGCGCAAGAAAGATATTGACATTGATGTGCCCGAACTGGAGCGCGAGTTGGGCGTGCCGGTAATACCGATCAACCCGCGCAGAAACAAAGGCATTCCGCAATTAAAAAAAGCGATAGAACAAACCGCGCGCGAACTGTACAAAGCGCCGGTACGCGATTTCATCAACAACGAAGCGCTGGCACCTGCGGCTGTGAGCGACGTAAAAAAATTGCTGCCGGGACTGAGCGATTACCAGGCCATACACTATCTCATCAATCACGAATCGTTTTCGCTGAATGATGAGTTGCAGGAGAAAATTGAATCGATAGAACAAACCAACCAGTTCAATCATACCCGCACGCAGGCTGAAGAAATTCTGCAACGCTACCAGCGCATCGGCGCCATTCTGAAACAAACTGTTGCAGAGCCTTCGCCTTTGCAAAAGACATTACTTACCGAGAAACTCGATAATATTTTCCTGCATCGCCGGCTGGGTTATTTCATACTACTGGCGGTGTTGTTCCTGCTTTTTCAGAGTGTATTCTGGCTGGCCGAATACCCCATGACGCTGATTGAAGAAGGCTTTGCCGCGCTGAGTGGCTGGCTCACCGACGTGTTGCCGCAGGGCTGGCTATCGGATCTGTTCATCAACGGCGTGCTGGCTGGCCTGGCGGGCATATTAGTATTTGTGCCGCAGATCATGATCCTGTTCGGGCTGATCACCATACTGGAAGACACGGGCTATATGGCGCGCATCAGCTTTCTAACAGATAAGCTCATGCGCAAAACGGGTCTTAACGGCAAGAGTGTGATGCCGATGATCAGCGGCTTTGCCTGTGCAGTGCCGGCTATTATGAGTGCGCGCAGCATCGAGAATAAGAAAGAAAGACTGCTCACTATATTGGTGACGCCGCTGATGAGTTGCAGCGCGCGTCTGCCGGTTTATACCATATTGATCGGGTTGGTAATACCTAAAGAGAAATACCTCGGATTCCTGGGGCTGCAGGGTTTGGTAATGATGGGGCTCTATTTGTTAGGTCCCATTATGGCGATGCTGGTGGCCACCATTGCCAAGTGGTTTATCAATATCAAGGAAAAAAGTTTCTTCATTCTCGAATTACCCGTTTACCGTTCGCCACGCTGGAGAAATATCGGCATTACGATGCTCAACAAGGCGAAGATATTCGTGTTTGATGCCGGTAAGGTGATCATGGTAATCAGCCTTATACTTTGGGTGCTGAGCACTTATGGACCATCGGAAAGAATGAATGCAGTGGCTGCCCGCTATGATGCGCAGATTGAACAAAACCCCACGCAGGCAGATGAACTGGAGCGCGAGAAAAGTGCGGAATTGCTGCAAAATTCTTACGCCGGTATTTTGGGTAAATCGCTGGAGCCGGTAATTGAACCCCTGGGTTATGACTGGAAGATAGGAATTGCGCTCATCACTTCCTTTGCCGCCCGCGAAGTGTTTGTAGGCACCATGGCTACACTTTACAGTGTAGAAGGCGGCGATGAAGCCGACGAGGAAACATTGACTCAAAAAATGCGCTCGGCTACCCGTGTGGATGGCACTCCTGTTTACACCTTGGCTTCAGGCATCTCGCTCATGATCTTCTATGCCTTTGCCATGCAATGCATGAGTACGCTGGCAATTGTACGCCGCGAAACCAGGAGCTGGAAATGGCCCCTGGTGCAGTTGCTCTATCTCACCTTCCTGGCCTATATCATAAGTTTTGCTGCTTACCAGTTGCTGAAATAGGCGCGTTTTTTATTTTCAGCAGTCGTTATGGATTTCTATTTTCTTACTCCATTGATAATCATAGCAATTACAACGAAACCTTTGTACAACAAAACCTCAAGAAATCCGTTTATACCATACCCAAAATCCGAACCCCATGAAAAAGGTATTTCCCCTGGTTTTTGCCTGCCTTTTTACCCTGACGGTAGGGGCACAAAACGTATCATATTACTATCCCGAAGAGTTTTATTTCGTGAAAGAAGTGGCCGCCACCAATTTTACCGGCAAAAATTTTCGCTTTGAAATTGCCGTGAAAAGCGATCCCGCGGACACGCTTTCGAAAGTGCGCATTCATGGTGTAGGCCTTGGCAAAGGCCCCGATGATTTTCTGAAAAGCAACTATACGCTTGAAACCCGCGACGAACAGGAATGGACCATCTACACCGTTGTGGGCACCGTGCAACCCGAAGCCGCAAAGCTTTGGTTTTATGCGGCCGTAAATGGTAATGGTAAGTTCTATTTCGATGATCTCAGCTTCTATATCGAAGAATATCCCGGCCGCTGGCGCCAGGTGCCGCTCTATAACCACAGCTTCGAAGAAAAAAGCAAAGATATTTTTGCGGGCTATTATGTCAGCACACGCAAATCAGCTGCTGTGCGCACACAACTTACCCGTGAAGTAGCCAAAACCGGGCAGCATTCTCTCTTTGTCAATACAACCAATGCGCAGCCGGTGAACAAGTACAGCACGGCGAATGCGCAGTAGAGTGCCGGGGTAGGGCCGGTCAAGTCATAGGTGGGCCACTTGACACTTGACCGTCCTGACTGTTAACTTTCTAGGCATAACTGGCATTCTGAATTCGTCGCCTGAGGTCCGGATAGATTTTACGCATTAGTGAGTTTAGAACGTCGGCCCTGGTAGGACTTAAGAGGTCGCTGCGTACGCGGTTGTTTACCAGCAACCAATCATCGTCGCTCAGTGCGCGGCTATCGCCGGAATAAGTCGCGAAGGCTTCGGTCCAGCTTACGTTACTGGTCAGCAGTCCCTGGTCAACGTAATTGTTTTCTACCAGGTCGCTGATGCGGTAATCCAGGGCACCCTGCACATTATAGGTGTACTGTGTGATGTGCAAGGTAGCATACACTTTCTTGTATACCGGTTTACCTGCGGTGTCCTTTCCTACCTGTATCGACTTCGACACTTCGCGTGTGTATTGGTAAGGAATGGCACGGTCAACCTGGATATTTCTCCATCTCACATCCACAATCCAGTCGGGCGCAATTTGTTCTCTTCGGGCATCACGGTCGGTATAAAAACGGGCCGGTACAATGTTGGCATTTACGCCACCCAATTCTCTTACCAGTTGTTCCTGGTAATCCTGTGCACGATAGCGCAAATCGGGTATGGTATAACTGGCGAAGAATAAATTATCGTCTTCAATGGGGTTAATCACTACGTTCACTATAGCACTTTCGTAAGCTTCTCTAATCAACCTCAACGCATCCTTGTAGCCATTCACATAATTGTTCGCTTTCATGAAGACTTCGTAAGCATCCAGATCGGCTTCGCGGGTGTTTTCCTGCATCAGGTCGAGACCTGCCTGGTAGTAATATTCGGCGGCTTCGGCCTTTGTATTTTCTATTTCCTGCAAATAACTTTTTGGTGTTACATAAGCACTGGCGCCGGGCACCTGCTGCACGGTGTTGTATATATGTTGAAGCGCATTGAGCTCGTACAAAATCTTATCAAATCGTTTTGGATCGCTGCTGCGGCTATATACTTCAACGGCATCTACGTGGCGGGCAATGGTATTTTCATACAAGGCCAGCAGATCGGCCTGGGCCTTTGCATTAGTGGACTTTTTGTTCAATGCATTGATAGCATCAAACAAAGGTTTGTCGGCAGGTGAATAAGCCTGGAATTTTCTGTTGCCGCAAGCTGAAATCAGCAAGGCAATTACCAGGATGGGGGCTGTGATTAGTCTGGTCATATGGGTATCCTCCTTAGCTCACTTGGTTGTGATCTATACCATTGACCATAATATATGGGCGCGGTTTGTTATAGGGTTCTTAAAAGGTTGCAGGCGCAACTTTCTTAACACATAGGAAACCAATGCGATAACTTTTGGGCAACTCTTCTTTGCTCCAAAACAGTAATATTTTCATTTAAGCATTAAACCTGGTTAAAGTTGTACACCCGCCTGTATCAATTCTTCCTTAAACTGTTGCGGCGATTGGAAATGAATGGTATGAATTCCCAATTCTTTGGCAGGATGCAGGTTGCGCACATTGTCATCCGTATAAACTGCCCTGGCAGGTTCAATATTGAAGCGATTGATCAGCAACTCATATATTTCCCTGAAAGGCTTGCGTGTTTTCACCTCGCCCGATACGAGGCGGCCGTCAAACCAATGCAGAAAATCATATCGCTGCAAGGCAACGGGAAATGTCTCTGCACTCCAGTTGGTCAGCGCATACAGTTTATAGTTAGGATTGTCTCGCAGCGCGCGAAGTATTTCCACGGTTTCATGAATTGGTCCGCGCAACATTTCTTCCCAGCGTCCATAATACGCACGGATATTGGCTTCGTGTTCGGGAAATTGTTTTACGAGCAGTTCGGTTGCTTCTGCCAAAGGCCGGCCTGCATCTTGTTCTTCGTTCCAGTCGCTGGTGCACACGTTCTGGTAAAACCAGCGCATTTCTTCCTCATTGGTAAAAATATTGCGATAGAGATAATCGGGGTTCCAGTCTATTAACACGCCTCCCAGGTCGAATATGATCGTATCAATCTTTGCCATTTTCTGAAAATAATTTTAACCACAATACCGGATGTACGTAGTTAGAAGCACCGAAGTTAAAAAATCCGGTGGCTATGTGTAACCACCGGATGAATTGTTAGCAGCATCCAAAATCTGTGATGCCGCCGCAACAATCGCTTCCCGGAGTGCAACAACCGGGATCTTTACTGAAGCTCTGATTTGCTTTCATGGTCATAGTTATTATTGGTTAAGAAAAAAAAAATGGCGTTTGTTATTAATTAATCTTCTTTCTTGCCGATGCAGCATTGCGCATCCGCGCCCCATATTTTCAATTGGGAAAATGCCTCAGTAAACTGATCAAAGTATTTGTTGAAATTTTCCCAGTTGATGCAATAACAGCTGCGTGGACCATCGATAGTGCCTCTGATGAGTCCGGCCTTTTGCAATTCCTTCAGGTGTTGAGAGACGGTAGACTGCGCCAGGGGCAGCACTTCTACTATTTCACCACAAATGCATTCTTTTCGTTGTGCTAAAACTTGTAGAATTGCAATGCGCGCCGGGTGGGAGATTGCTTTGGCAAAATTGGCAAGCTCCTGGTGTTGCTGCTCAAACTCTTCTTTTTTGTGAATGGCCATATTCTTGCCTCGTTTTTTAATCTTATATCGCAAATATACGATAAATTAACCTGGGCAAACTAATTTTTTAAATGCCTGGAACGTACGGCTCACCCGCGGGAATAACTCACTATCTGGCCTGACCCTCCCGGAATAATTGTAAATCAGACAATTTATTCGGCTATATGATTTTTAGCGAAGCGGAGAATTTGTTAAAAAAAATAAAAGGGAATTTCCAGAAACCTTTATATTAGCAGGGCCAAAAAATAAGAAAGGTCACCTGTAGAAACAGCTGACCTCTAACGATTGCTTGCCATATGAAAAAAAGAGATAATTCTGCTTTGCGGAGTAATACTGATTTTTAACCCGTATCACCTTTCTGAGCCTCTAACGATCTTTTGCCTCCTAACGATTGCTTGACCATATGCTCTTTTCGTTATCAGCTCGATTGCAGTACAAAAGTAATATGCAACTTTGTACGGATAAAAACATCTTATAAGCGATTTGATTATGCCAAAAGGGTTTTGCATCCGCGGAAACCCTTGTCCGTCTTGTGTTTCAGGAAAAATTCTTAATGATGTCCAACCGCTTAACAGATACCTTATTTCAGCTGATCCATTCGTTGGAGAAATCTGAGAAAAGGCATTTTAAGTTATACATAAAAAGAAGCTCGGCGAAGGAAGATTTGAAAATCATCCAGTTATTTGATGCGTTGGATAAACTGAAGGAATACGACGAAAAATTGCTGCTGAAAAAACTTCCTTCCATCCAGAAGCCGCAGCTCAACAATCTCAAAACGCATCTTTACAAACAGTTGTTGGCAAGCCTTCGCCTGCTGAAGACCACTGAAAATATCGACCTGCAGCTTACTGAACAGCTCGACTATGCGCGTTTGCTCTACAATAAGGGATTGAAACTGCAGTCATTGAAAATACTTGAGCGCGCCAAGGAAATTGCACGCGCCAACCAGAAATTCAACTTCCTGGCCCAGGTAATTTCTCTTGAAAAGAAAATTGAAACACTGCATATCACACGCAGCTCGCTCGAAAAAACCGAGCAACTCACGGTAGAAGCGCTCGAGATCAGCGGGCACATCGACCGCGTAACGCGGCTCAGCAACCTGGCCCTGCTGCTCTACCGCTGGTACGTGAAGCATGGTCACGCGCGCAACGAAGCCGATGAAAAAGATATCCGCGAATTCTTTCACAGCAATCTTCCAAAGGATCCGAACGCGATCAATGGCTTCTATGAGAAATTATATCTCTACCAGAGTTATTGCTGGTATGCATTTATCCGGCAAGACTTCCTGATGTATTATCGTTACAGCCAGAAATGGATCGATCTGTTCAATGCCGATCCGTTTATGATTGAAGTGGAAACCGGTCACTACATTAAGGGCATGCACAACCTGCTGAATGCCCATTTTGACCTGCGCAATTTTGAAAAATTCGAGATCACGCTGCGGCAGTTTGAAGAGTTTGAAAAAACGCCGGTGGCGCAGCAACACGATAATTTCCGCACACATACTTCCATTTACATCAACAGCGCCCGCATAAACCAGCATCTGATGAGCGGCACTTTTAAAGAAGGGTTAAAGATAATTCCCGAAATCGAGAAAAAGCTCGACGAGTATGCGCTGTTTGTGGATAGTCACCGCATCCTGGTATTCAACTACAAATTCGCCAGTCTTTACTTTGGGGCCGGCGACTACAGCACCTGCATCGACTACGTGCAAAAAGTAATGGGCGCCAACGCCGACCTGCGCATCGACCTGCAATGTTATGCACGATTGCTGCACCTGATGGCGCACTATGAGTTGGGCAACTACGACCTGATGGAATCGCTCACCAAATCGGTTTACCGCTTCATGGCGAAGATGAAAAACCTGACGGTGGTGGAAGAGGAAATGTTCCGCTTCCTGCGCAATTCATTGAAATTATCGCCACGCGCTATGAAACCCGAGCTCGAAAAGCTGTTGCAAAAGATTAAGCACCTCGAGCGAAACCGCTTCGAGACACGCGCGTTTGCTTACCTGGATGTGATATCGTGGATTGAAAGCAAGGTGTATGGCAAATCCATCAGCGAAATCATTCACGATAAGTATCTGAAGAGTAAGAAGCGGGTGTACAACGCCGCTTAAATTTTCGCCAGCCTCTCCACCGCCCTTTCCAGCGTTTCATCTTTTTTGCAAAAACAAAAGCGCACCACCTTATCGTCTTTGCCCGATTGGTAGAAAGCAGATACGGGAATAGAAGCCACGCCATACTCGCGCGTGATGCGGATGGCGAAATCCTTGTCGCTCTCGTCGCTGATCTGGTTGTATTGTGCGCAGATGAAATAGCTGCCCTTACTATCGAGCATATTGAAGCGCGTATGGCGCATGAGACGCAGAAAGTAATCGCGTTTTTGCTGCATCATTTGCGGCAGCGAGAGATAAGTTTCTTTGTCTTGCAGAAATGTTGCCAATGCCACCTGCGAAGGAGTGTGACAGCTAAAGCAATTAAACTGGTGCACTTTCCGAAACTCTTTCGTAAACTCGGGCGGCGCCACGCAGTAACCGAGCTTCCAGCCGGTACAGTGATATACTTTTCCAAATGAAAAACAAACAAAGCTGCGCGCCAGCAGATCGGGGTAACGTAGTATGGATTGATGCGCCACATTATCGAATATGATGTGCTCGTACACTTCATCAGAAACGATAATGATATTGGTATTCGCCACAATTGAACGCAGTTGCTGCATATCTTCTTCCGTCAATACCGCACCCGTAGGGTTATGTGGCGTGTTAATGATGATCATTCTTGTCTTGTCGGTAATCTTCTTTCGTACCTCCTCCCAATCAATCTTATATTCAGGAAACTGCAGATTGACCAGCACCGGCACGCCGCCGTTTACCACCACGTTGGGAATATAACTATCGTAGCAAGGTTGAAAAACGATCACCTCGTCTCCGGGCTGCAGCACCGATGTGATGGCTGTGTAAATAGCGTAGGTACCGCCAGGTGTAATGGTGATCTCAGTATCGGGATTGACGTTAGTATGATACAGGAAACTTATTTTTTCAGCAATCGCTTCGCGCAGCGGCATCCATCCCGGCATGGGAGAATATTGGTTGAAATCATTCTTCATCGCTTCCGACACCAGCTTGCTGAGTCCCTCGGGCATGGGGTAGTCAGGATATCCTTGTCCCAGGTTCACCGCCTGCAACTCGGCGGCCAGTCCGCTCATCACGGTGAAGATGGTAGTGCCGACATCGGGTAACTTGCTATTGATAGATATGCTTGTCAAGTCGAAATGGATATTTTAAGCAAAAACTAAAATTAGCAGTGTTCGCCTAACTTCTTACTGCTTCTTCCCTTTTTTTACTTCCTTTTTGCCTCTTAATTGCTCCCGCACCTTCACCGGCAAACTATCCACCACCAGTTCATACGACTTATCAATCCACTCCCTGATTTGGGCGGAAGAAACAGAGCCATCCACGATAATCGTGTTCCAATGATTTTTGTTCATATGATAGCCGGGCAATACGCAGGCATATCGCTCGCGCAGCTCTTCCACTTCTTCGGGATCGCACTTGGCGTTGAAGCGAAGATCTTCGGTGTCGAGCGGCAGCAGCAGAAACATTTTGCCCGCTACTTTAAACACCAGCGTATCCGGACCGAAGGGAAGGGTTTCCTCGGTGGCCGGTTTGGAAAGACAGTATTCGCGGATGGCGTCGAAATCCATTATTCAGATACGATTGCGGTGGCCTCAATTTCGATAAGGTAGCCTGGCTCAATCAGTCCTTTCACTTCAATCATGGAAGTGCAGGGTTTTATTTTACCAAACACTTCGCCGTGAGCTTTGCCGTATTGTTCCCAGCGGCTGATATCGGTCACAAACATGCGGGTGCGGATCACATCATTCAGCGAGGCGCCGGCCTGCTTCAGTATTTTTTCAATTTTCTGCAGTATGAATTTGGTTTGAGCGTAAGCATCGTCTTTTCCTACTAACTGGTTGTTTTCATCAACGGCTACGGTTCCTGTAACTTCAATAGTGTTTCCGATGCGTACGGCCCGGCTATAGCCAACAATGTCTTCCCATTTGGCGCCGGAAGAAAAATTTTGCCTGTTCATAGCTATATGTGTTTTTAATTCTTTATCTCCACGTTCTCGGGATTCAGTAGTTCATTGCCACTCAAACGCAAATATATTTGCGCAACAGTCAAAACGTCTTTCTGGCAATAAGTTACTATGCGTTGCATGGCGCGATCCTTCTCTTCGGAGGTTTTTGGCGACCAGTAAAGTTCCCACACCATGCTTCCGTCGATATCATCTTTGGGTGTGGGTATGCCCAGCACGCAGGCCAGCAGGTTGAGCGAGGTATAACTTTTCATATCACCAAAGCGCCACAGCTCCATGGTATCGAGATGCCGCACTTCCCAGGGTTTTTTGCCCTGCGTGTTTAAGATGGGAGGAATGGGGATGCGGTTGATGATCATGCGGCGGCAGAGATAGGGGAAATCAAACTCCTTGCCGTTGTGAGCGCATAACAATTTATCGTTGCCGTCTCTGCTCCACGAAGCGAGCACAGAAGAAAATTCGTCGAGCAGCATTTTTTCATCATCACCATAAAATGATTTCAACACCATTTTTTTGTCGCTGCCATAGCCGGTGATATACCCGCAACTGATGCAAATTACTTTTCCGAATTCGGCATAAATGCCCGCGCGGTTATATACAGTTTCCGGCGTTTCTCCTTCGCGGTTGCGAATAAGATGAGCGGCTTTGCCATCCCACAACGGTTTCCATTCTTCCGGCAAAGAACCATAGCAATCGAATTGGGGCACGGTTTCAATGTCGAGGAACAGGATGTTGTTGAAATTATTCATATGGCATGCTTATAGATACTTATCGCCTTTGTTTCTTTTTACCTCGGCCACGTATTCCTTGATGTCTTGCTCTTTATCTTTTTGGCAGATCAGCAGCACGTCGTTGGTGTCAACCACAATATAGTCCTCCAGACCCTGCAGCACCACCAGTTTATCATCGGGCATATGCACCATATTGCGTTGCGCATCGAACACAATCACGTTGCCGCCGGCTACTGCGTTGCCGAGATAATCTTTCTCCATGTTTTCGTAGGCGCTGTTCCAGGTGCCCAGGTCGCTCCAGCCAAATGAAGAAGGAATCACATACACGTTGTCGGCCTTTTCCATGATGCCGAAGTCGATGGAGATATTGGTGCACAAAGGATATATCTGTTGCAGTGCCGCGGCCTCTTCGGTGGTGTTAAATTTATCTTTATCGGCCGCAAACACGTCATACATTTCGGGCAGATATTTTTCAAAAGCGGCAATAACGTTTTTTACCTGCCATACAAATATGCCCGCATTCCACAAAAACTCACCGCTGGCGATGAAGGTCTTTGCCAGTTCCAGGTTGGGTTTTTCGGTAAATGTTTTCACCTTGTACACATTATCCATCACCGCGGGTTGCTCATACTGGATATAACCATAACCGGTGTTGGGCGTGGTGGGTTTTATACCGAG
Organism: uncultured Chitinophagaceae bacterium; assembly: GCA_937958995.1. Classification (GTDB taxonomy): domain Bacteria; phylum Bacteroidota; class Bacteroidia; order Chitinophagales; family Chitinophagaceae; genus CALCIN01. The sequence goes on along the minus strand of CALGAP010000004.1, from coordinate 86,198 downwards.
CGTGATAAATGCATTGTGTTTGTTTACGAAGCTGAGCGCTTCAAGACATACTTTGTTAAACGCTACCGTATCGAGTATGAGGTGATCGCTGGGCGCTACAATGAGCGAAGCCTTAGGATCGAGTTGGTGTAGTTTGAAAGAAATGTAGGCGATGCAAGGTGCGGTATTCTTGCGCGATGGTTCGCCCAATATATTTTGTAAAGGGAGTTCGGGTAGTTGATGTTTTACGATATTTACGTACTCCATCGAAGTGACTACATAAATATTTTCAACGGGTATGAAAGATGCGTACCGTTCGAAGGTGGCTTGAATAAGCGTTTTACCAGTGTTCAGGATGTCGAGAAACTGCTTTGGATAATTCGTCCGGCTCATCGGCCAAAACCGGCTGCCGATGCCACCGGCCATAATGGCTACGTAATGGTGTTTGTTCATTGCTTTTTGAATTGTTATGCTAACACGTTAACAAAAAGCTTGTCAACTTGTTAACCCGTCAACTGGTTTGTTTATATAAGCCCTTCCCTGATGAGGTCGTGCAAATGGATGATGCCCAGGTAACGGGCGCCATCGGTAACGGCCAGCTGACTGATATCGTATTGCCGCAGCAGGTCAAGCGCCTCCACGGCCAGTGCGTCTTGTGAAACGGATTTTGGATTGCCCGTCATGATCTCGCGCGCGGTTACTTTCGACAGGTCCACGTCTTTTTCCAGCATTCTGCGCAGGTCGCCATCGGTGATGATGCCGAGCAGCGTATCGTTTTCGTCAACCACTGCGGTTGTGCCGAGGCGTTTCCTGGATATTTCAATGATCACTTGTTTCAGGTTCGCGTCGGGCAGCACTTTAGGCCGCTCGTTGTTGCGATAGAGATCTGAAACGTGCAGGTATAATTTTTTGCCCAGCGTCCCGCCCGGATGGAAGCGCGCAAAATCGTCGCTGCCGAAGCCCTTTACTTCCATTAATACCACAGCCAGGGCATCGCCCATTACCAGTTGGGCGGTGGTGCTGGAGGTAGGCGCCAGGTTGTTGGGACAAGCTTCCTGCGGCACGGTGGTGTTCAGCACCATATCTGCCTGTTTGGCCAGGCTCGATTCCATATTGCCCACCATGGCGATAAGTGTGTTGCCGAAATTGCGGATGAGGGGCAGCAGCACCTTTATCTCCGGGCTTTCGCCGCTTTTGCTGATCACCATCACCACGTCGTCCTGCTGCACCATGCCCAGGTCGCCATGGATAGCGTCGGCGGCGTGCAGGAAAATGGCAGGTGTGCCCGTGCTGTTGAGGGTGGCCACTATCTTCTGGGCAATGATGGCGCTTTTGCCAATGCCGCTTACCACCAGCCGCCCTTTGCAGTCCAGTATCGCTTTTACAGCCCTTTCAAAATCGACATCGATCATGGCTTCCAGTCCGGCGATGGCACCGGCTTCCTGGCGGATGGTTCTTTGCGCAACCTCTTTAATATCAACGACAGGCACTACGGGCATTGAATGTAGATTGATTAAGGCGCAAACTTACTTGATAATGATTTAAGATCAATAGGGTATCCGTAAGTAAAGGTTATGTTTCCGCGACCGGTTGACCGGGTGAATCAGAATTCCAAAAGTTATTAGAATTCCAATTTAACCGACTAAAAATGAGTATGTAATATGTCCAAAAAAATATTTATTTCAAAATAAGTAGTCTCCTTTAAATTTGCGCCCGCGCAAATGTTAAAGCCCTTGCAAAGATTGGCGCTCCGGCGAAAATGAATTAGATTCGCAGCCCTTAAAAGCAACCGTGGGGAGGAAACTTTTCGAGAAATGGCAACGACATCAAAAAAGAAACCGGCGAAATCCGGTAAAGTCCTTAAAAACGAACCTGCAACAAAGAAAAACGGTAGCGTAAAAACCAGAAACGTCGAATCTACGGATCTTCTGAAAGCATTGCAGGAACACTTTGGATTTGATTCTTTCAAAGGCAACCAGGAAGCAATCATCAGGAATGTTTTGAACGGAAAAGATACGTTCGTCATCAAACCGACCGGTGGCGGAAAAAGTTTGTGCTACCAGTTGCCCGCTATATTAAGCGAAGGCGTGGCGATTATTGTAAGCCCACTGATAGCACTGATGAAAAACCAGGTTGACCTGGTGCGCAGTTACAGCAGTAAAGACGATGTGGCGCATTTCCTGAACTCAACACTTTCCAAAAAAGAAATTCGCGAAGTGCACGACGACCTGCTGAGCGGTCGCACCAAAATGCTATATGTAGCTCCCGAAACTCTGACCAAGCAGGAAAACCTTGAATTTTTTTCTGATCTGAAATTATCATTCTTCGCTGTGGACGAAGCGCACTGTATTTCGGAATGGGGTCATGACTTCCGTCCCGAATACCGCCGCCTGCGCGAGATGATGGTGCAGATCAATCCCGATATTCCCATTATCGCCCTTACGGCTACGGCCACTCCCAAGGTGCAGAGTGATATTATCAAAAACCTGGGCCTGCGCGATCCCGAGATTTTCATTTCTTCGTTCAATCGCCCCAATCTCTATTACGAAGTACAGCCCAAGATCAAGAAAGATCAGACGCTGAAAAGTATTGTGCGCTTTATTGTGTCGATGAAGGGCAAGAGCGGCATCATTTATACCCTCAACCGCAAGACCACCGAAGAGCTGGCCGATATGCTGATGGCCAATGGTATTAAGGCGGTGGCTTATCATGCCGGGTTGGACAGCAAGCTGCGCGCCGAGCGGCAGGATCAGTTCCTGAACGAAGAGGTGCAGGTGATTGTAGCGACCATTGCCTTTGGTATGGGCATCGACAAACCCGATATCCGTTTTGTAATTCACTATAATATTCCGAAGAGTATAGAAAACTACTACCAGGAAACCGGTCGTGCCGGCCGCGATGGACTGGAAGGAAAATGTATTCTGTACTATTCGCACAAAGACGTTTCGAAACTGGAGCACCTGATGCGCGACAAGCCGCTGAGCGAGCGCGAGGTGGGTGCGCAACTGATTGCCGAGACCGTGGCTTATGCCGAAAGCGGTGTTTGCCGCAGGCGTACGCTCATGAGTTATTTCGGCGAGCAATATACGCAGGAGAACTGTGGCCAGTGCGACAACTGCCTGCACCCCAAAGAGCAGATTGAAGCCAAGGATAATGCGGTGAAAGTGCTGAAAGTGGTAAAGGCTTTGAATGAAAGTTTTGCCACCGACTATGTAGTGAACATCCTGATCGGCCGCCTGACGCCGAACATCACCATGTTCCGCCACGACGGTATTGCCGAATTCGCCATCGGCAACGATCAGCCCGATCACTATTGGAACTCTTTGATCCGTCAAATGCTGCTCGAAGGCTTGCTGAGCAAGGACATCGAGGACTATGGCGTGCTGAAGATTACCAAAGCCGGCGAAGCCTTTGCGAAGAAACCAAAGTCCTTCAAAATCGTTTTAAACAATTTGTACGAAGAAGCCAACGCCGACGACGATGAAGGCGCCGAAGCCAGCACTGGCGCGGCTGTTGACGAGAAGCTCTTCAACATGCTGAAAGACCTGCGCCAGAAGGAAGCGAAGAAGAAAGGGTTGCCGCCTTTTGTGATCTTTCTCGAGACATCGTTGCAGGACATGGCCACTTTATACCCCACCACGCTGCAGGAACTGGAAAAGTGCCAGGGCGTGAGCAAGGGTAAGGCGCTTCGTTACGGCAAGCCCTTCATCGAGATGATTGCTGCCTATGTTGAAGAAAACAACATCGAGCGCCCCGACGACTTTGTAATGAAGAGCGTGGTCAACAAGAGCGGTAACAAGGTTTACATCATCCAACAAACCGATAAAAAGATCCCCCTCGAAACCATCGCCAAAAACAAAGGCTGGCGCATGGACGAGATGTTGGAAGAAATGGAGACCATTGCTGCCAGCGGCACCAAGCTAAACCTCGACTACGCTATAGACGAGATGCTGGACGAGCACGAGCAGGACGAGATCCTGGAATACTTCAAAGGCTGCGAAACCTCCAGCTTGCAGGTAGCCCAGCAGGAGCTTGAGGATGGCAACTATAGCTGGGAGCAGCTGAAGATTATGAGGATTAAGTTTTTAGCAGAGTACGGTATGTAGGGGCGGCTGTCTATTCAGCTATGCAACTCTGAAAATTAAGCAGTTAGATTTTTGGCATTTTCCCTCTCAAACGCTATTTTTGCTGCCCTGCTTTTGGAAACGAAGGCAGGGAACGTAAGGTGCGGTAGCTCAGTTGGTAGAGCAAAGGACTGAAAATCCTTGTGTCGGCGGTTCGATCCCGCCCCACACCACGAGGAAGAGAAGCGATCACAACATTGTTGTGGTCGCTTTTTTGTTTGTAGTTAGTTTAAGGCAAATTGGTTTACAACCAGTCAGATTCTTATACCAATAATGTGAAATGGTGAGTAAATCTAGACTGTCGCGGCGAAATAGTTTATAACGAAGTATCTCACCTCACCCTCCCAAACCACATCCCTCTCACCCCAAAATTCGTCACCCTGAACCCATTCACTCTCCCTTTCTTTTTTTCAAACTCTATCTCGAACGCGAACACTTCCTCACCCGAACCCGAAAACTTATTCTCGCCCAACCTCTTCAATTCAACTTCCCCCAGTTTCCAAGCCGCATTACCAGCACATCACCCCGCACAATAAACGAATACCATGTGCCTACTTCTTCTCCAAAATATTCGCCTTCAAACTCTTTCAGACTTCCATACTTCACCTCTTCAGTCTTCAAATTGCCTGCCCAGCACGCTGTAACATTTACTTTCCATTTTATACTTATGGCACCTTTCAACGCCCTAAAACCAACGAAAATGAAGTTACTGCTTTACATCCTGGTTTTCATCATGGCAGCTATTTTACCTTTTCGAATATAGCCCACGGTTAAATGCCATCGCGCTCATCAGCTCCAACACCCCGGGCCACCGCAAAGCATTATTTAAAAAAATATATCAGTTTTTGTGCCGCACACTTAAAAAATGGCGCGGGTTAAAATCGGTAAACAAGGTGTGAGAAATTGTAATCTTGCTACGTAAATCTTCGTGGCATAACGGTTAGTCGCAGCGTTAAGAAAATAAACTAGTTACAAGAACAACGTTTGAACATTTCTTCACCATTTCAAACGAGTTGAGAGCATTTTTCGCAGCTATTTTCTCCATACCCTTCGTCGTCAAAATTTGGAAACCTGTCAACAATAAATGCGTATTTATAGATAAAACATCTTACATTTCAGTAAGACAAAAAAAGTCTTGTAACTACAAAACCAACGCACATGAGAAAAAAACTGACCAGTTTTTTGCTGGCAATGCTATGTTTTGTCATAGCCGGCAAAGCACAAACTCTGACCATCTCCGGCAGAGTCACAGATGAGCAGGGGGCCCCAATTCCCTTCGTTTCGGTCCTCGTTAAAGGAAAATCAGGTACCACTACAGACGTTGAAGGCAGATTCTCCATCACAGCACAACGTGGTGATGTGTTGGTTATCTCCGGGGTAGGCTATGCTTCCAAAGAGGTAACCGTCGGCACAAGTACTCAGCTTGAGATTACACTTGCGCCCGCAAAGGAAAATTTGTCTGAAGTAGTGGTAACGGCCATGGGTATCAAGAAACAGGAACGCGCACTGGGCTATGCGGTTTCTAAAGTTGACCCACAAACGATGCTTCAGAAGTCAGAGTCCAATGTGTTGAATACATTGGCAGGTAAAATTCCCGGCGTTGACATTCGCGCGGGCCAGGGCGCACCGGGCGCCGCTTCGCGCATCCAGATCAGGGGTGTTACCACCTTCACCGGCGGTACCGAACCTCTGATTGTAGTGGATGGTGTTCCTTACAGCAACCCACTGATCAATACCACCAACCCATTCAGCGGCGGTGGTACCTATGGTTCAGGTATCAACAACCTCGACCCCAACGACATTGAATCTATCAGCGTGTTGAAAGGTTCGGCAGCTGCTTCACTGTATGGATCGCGCGCTTCTAACGGCGTTGTGCTGATCACTACCAAATCGGGCAGCCCGAAAAAAGGCGCTAAGTCGCTCAACGTAACATATCGCGCTGGTTACAGCTGGGAAAAAATAGCCGACATTCCCGAGTTCCAGAACCTGTACGGTGCCGGCGCCAACTACAGGGCGCAGCCTTCCAACGGTTCCTGGGGTGCCAGGTTTGGTAAAGGTGTTATTTATGACCTCAGCGGTAACGTAATTGGCGTTTCCGCATCAGGCATCGACTCCATTCCCGCCTCTACCTGGGCCACCATGTATGCTTCATATCCTGAGTTGTTCCCCAATGGTAGAATCGCTTACAAACCAGTGCCCGACAACGTGGCCAAGCTTTTCAATACCGGTCATCTTATGGAGCACTCCGTAGGCCTGAGCGGTGGCGAAGGCAATACATTATTCAACGTAACGCTTTCTCACCTCGACCAGGATGGATATATCACCAACTCGAGCTATCGCAAGAGTAATATGAGCGTGGGCGGACAAACCGCTGTTGGTAAACTCACCATCGGCGCCAACGTTTCTTACGCGCGTTCAAAACAAGTTGGTGGCTTCATCGGCCAGGCACAGTCCTTCCTTTCACAGTGGGGCCGTACTTACACTATGGCCAGGAACTGGGATATTGCCGGCTGGCCGTCTGAAGACAAGTCAGGACGCCAGATCGGTTTCAACGATGGTCAATACACTAACCCTATCTGGGGTGCTTATCACAACACTATCACCTCCATCGACGACCGCCTGGTGGCTAACCTCAGGGCTTCTTACAAATTCAATAACTGGGCAAGACTGGAATTCAGTGGTGGTGTAAACAACTACACATTGTTCCGCGACCAGATCATTGATAAATCTTCGTACGGCGGTGCAGACAACGCACTGGGTACAATTACAGAAGTTGTGAGTAAACAGCAGGAAATCAACGGAAGACTTCTTGCGGTGTTCAACCCGAGAATTTCGAATGACTGGACACTTGATATCAACGCGGGTATGGAAGTAAACGAAAGAAACAGCCGTCACCAACAGGTGTATGGTGTTGACTTCGTGATTCCCGGTCAGTATAACCTGCAGAATACCCGTCGCCAGACATTCTCAGGCGATAACAGGTCAAAGAGAAGGCTGGTTGGTTTCTTCGCCGACGCTTCTCTTGGTTACAGAAACTTTGTGTTTCTCAACGTAACCTCCAGGGTGGACCTTACTTCAACACTGCCCTACGAAAATGCGCAGTATTTCTATCCCGGTGTATCAACATCACTGGTATGGACCGAGTTGCTTAAGGATAAACCAAGCTGGCTCGATTACGGTAAGATCCGTGCGGGTTATGCACGTGTAGGTAGCGATGCGCCCGCTTTACTGGGTGAGCTCGTTTACAGCCTCAGCGCCGCAGGCTTCCTGGGACAGCCGCTGTCAACAAGAGGCGGACGCGCTGTTGACCCCCAACTCACTCCTGAGTTTTCATCAGAAATTGAGTTGGGTGCAGAAACAAGATTCTTCAATGGCCGTGCAGGCTTTGAAGTGACCTGGTACAATAAGAAATCTACCGACCTGATCGACGCGATCAACCTGCCCCAGACAACAGGTTACTCTTCATTCCTCACCAACTTTGGCGCTATCCGCAACAAGGGTATTGAAGCAGCGGTTGATGTAACTCCACTTCAAAACAAAGACTTCAACTGGAATGTACGCGTCATCTTCACCAGGAACATAAACACAGTTGAAGAATTGATTGAAGGTGTATTGCGCAGGCAGCTGGGTGGCTTCAACTGGGCTGAGCCCGGAATGCCGTTTGGTTATCTCCGCGGATCATACTCTGCCCGCGACCCGGAAACCGGCCAACTGCTGATTCATCCCCTTTCGGGTATGCCTTTGGTTGAGCCCAACCAGGGTATGGTGGGTGATCCCAACCCCGACTTCAAAGCTGGTTTGAACAACTCTTTCAGCTGGAGAGGTTTTACATTAAACTTCCTCTTTGATGTGACATATGGTGGTGACTTCTATTCAGAAACTATCAGCAGCATGCTGGGTAGAGGTGTTACAAAGGATACTGAAGACAGGGAAAAATTTGCAGTTATCTCCGGCATTTATGGCAACCCCAACGCCGTTACAGGTGCTGATGGCCTGAACCACTACGTTCCGCTGCTGGTAGGTGGCAAGACTGTTCCCAACCAGACAAAAGTTACCTGGAACGACTTATTCTTCACTGCCGGTACAGGCGCCAGCTTCGCTACCAACGGTGCATTTGAATATTCCGTCTTTGATGGTACCGTTTACAGGTTAAGGGAAATTGGTCTTTCTTATACCCTGCCTTCTAAATTGGTAAGGTCAATCAAACTGACCAATATCACCATTTCCGCTACGGGCCGCAACCTTTGGTACTATGCGCCGAAACTGCCGAAGTACACCAATTTCGACCCCGACATGAACTCTGTAGTGAGTGGTTTTACACAGGGTGTTGAAACCGGTGGCGCTCCCAGCACCAAAAGATATGGTCTGAACCTGAACGTAACATTCTAATCTCATCAAGCAATTAATATAATCATGAGAAGAAAATATTTGATACTTGCAGCTTTTATGATGGTCGTATTAATCGGCCCGGGCTGTAAAAAGTTTCTCGACGTAAATAAGAACCCTAACGATCCCACTCCTGCAGGGGTTACCGTTTCCATGATCCTGAGTGCTGCGGAACGCAATATTTCCAACAACCTGGCACTCGGTACCGGTATGGGCAACGTAATGGGTGTTTATACTCACCAGATCACAGGCCGCGTAGCTGCCGATCGCTATGGCGCCGGCGCACAAAGCTGGGAAGGCTTATACGCCGCCGTGGCTAACCTGAACGTAATCATCGCGCGCGGCACTGAAGAGGGCCGCCTGGTGTACAGGGGCATTGCCAAAGTGCTGAAAGCATATGTCTTCAGCGTTTTGGTGGATGTATATGGCGATGTTCCTTTTTCAGAATTCGACCGGTTTGAAGAAGGCGTTCTTCAACCCAACTTTGATAAGGGTTCTGACATCTATCCCCAGCTTTTCACTTTGATTGATGAGGGCATTGCAGATATCAGCGATGCTACTCCCAATCCCACTTATCCCGGCAACGACGATTACATCTACAAAGGCAACAGGGAAAGATGGGTAAAAGCCGCCAACACGCTTAAGCTGAAACTGTACACCCAGGTAAGGCTGGTGCAAAACGTAAGTGCACAGGTAACAGCTTTGCTGTCTGACCCCAGCAAACTGATCAACTCACAAGCTGAAAGTTTCATGATGCCTTATGGTCCTATCGGTGCTACCGACGACAGGCATCCCGGCTTTGGCGACTACAACGCTACTCAACGCGGTGGCCAATTGTTCAGCCCCTGGTTGTATGAAATCATGAAAGGATGGAACCCTGATATCCTTACAGGTCTTGAAGACCCGAGGATTCCTTATTATATCTACAACCAGAAATCAGATGTCAACGGATCTAACCCCACTCCTGAAAACTGTACCGAATACCGTGATGGTGGATTCATTTCCATTCTCTTCGGCTCGAGCGGCCCCTGCCGTGATGGTTCTAACAGCCAGACATATTCGTTGCTGGGTGTGTTCCCCGTGGGCGGCCGCTTCAACGACAGCGCTGCAAAAAGCGTGAACTCCATCGGCGCGCAAAATGCCGGTACCGGCGCACGTCCGCACGAGTTTATTACTTACGCCGACCGCCTTTACCTGGAAGCCGAGCTCATTCTTGCAGGCCTCGCTCCTGGCGATGCCAGGGAAGTTTTCGAAAAAGCAGTGGAAGCTTCATTCGGTCATGTTGATAATGTGGTGGCCAATTTCGTTAAACCCAGCACAGCAGGCGCCGGCCAGACTGTTCCCGCCGTTTCTTCACTGCCTGAAACAGCCGATTATATTGATGGCGTAATGGCTGAATGGGATGCGGCAACTCCTGAAAAGAAAATGGAGCTGGTAATTACGCAGAAATGGATCAACAGGATTGAAAACCCGGTTGACAACTACACTGACTACAGAAGAACAGGCTATCCCAAATTGTTCGCTCCCGCACCAGAAGGAACTATCACCAGCTGGACCGGTCCCGACGGAAAAGTTACCCCCGTTTCGAACGATAGGAAATACCCGCTGACGCTGCCTTTCAGTCTGAATGAAATTAACCTTAACCAGAATGCACCGCCGCAGAAAGTTCCTGAGACTTACAAACCATTCTGGCTGCCCTAATTTTTCGAAACTATCAAAACTTGTAATTATGAAATTGAGAAAGATAAATATTCTAACCGCTGTTGCCTTTACCGCTGCTGTGATGTTTACAGCCTGCTCCAAAGACGATGGCGCTATTCCCAAGCGTGTTCAGATAGAAGAAGTTCCTGCTGTGACCACCTTAATCGACGGTGGCGTTGGAGCTGCTAACCTGGTAAAAGACGATTCAGCCACCTTCGTTGGCAAATTCAAAATGGATTTGTTCTTCCCCGGTGCAAAACCACCAGATAAGATCGATGTGGTGGTAAGGAAAAATGCTTCCAAAGACAAAGTGAAAGTGTTCAGAACCGGCGTTACTTCTCTGCCTGCCGAATTCACTTTTACTGCCAAGGAAGTATGCGATCTTTTTGGCGAACCACTGGTAGTCGGCGATACTTACGATTTCGCTCCCGACATTTATGTTGGCACCAAGAAGTATGAAACATTTCCTCAAACCGGCGAAGGTTTCGGCCAGAGCCATTCCGGTATGAACGGCCTCGGCTATTATGCCTGGGTTCGTTGGACCGTGAAATAACCGCAAGGAATCTGCATGAAAAGAAAAGAGTGTACCGCACTGGTACACTCTTTTTATTGATATAAAATTCTTACCGCAATCAGCGGTCGCGGCTAATGCGGTACATATTTCCCGAATCGGTTACGGCGTACAGCATGCCGTTAGCATACGCCACATCACGAACTCTTTCCCTTTTATCTTCCATAATTCTTTCCTCACCCACTACTTTGTTGTTTTCGATAACCAGTCGCGCGATATGACCACTTAACCCGCCGATAAAGAGATTGTTTTTCCATTCAGGAATGTCATCACCCCTGTAGAAATCCATTCCGCTGGGCGAAAGAACGGGGTCCCAGTAATATACGGGTTGCTCCATGCCTTCTTTTTGCTGAATACCATCGCCTACGGGTTGGCCGCTGTATTCAAGACCGTAAGTAATTACCGGCCAGCCATAATTTTTACCGGGGCGGATAAGATTGAGTTCATCGCCGCCGCGGGGACCAAATTCCGCTTCCCACAAATCGCCGGTCACAGGATGAAAGGCCAGGCTTTGCGGGTTGCGAACGCCATACGCGTAGATCTGCGGCACGGCATTACTGTTATTTAAGAATGGATTTCCCGGCGCTGGTTTTCCATCCTTAGTCATCCTGTATATTTTTCCCAGTCCCGATTCCAGCAATTGAGCCTGCCTTCTTCCTTCCAATATAGAACGCTCGCCGGTGCTCACAAACAGGTAGCCCGACTTGTCGAAAAGCAGTCTTGAACCAAAATGCAGGTTGCTTCTCAACGCAGGCGTGGCCCTGAAAATAACCGTAACGTCTTGTATAGAAGTCTCATCAGCCGACAACTTTCCCTTGGCCACGGCCATCAAATTGGTGCCATTTCCCTCTTGCGGCTCAGAAAAAGACCAGTAAAGGATTTTGTTTTTGTCAAAATCAGGATCGGGGGCTACATCGAGCATACCGCCCTGCCCGCGATCATCCACTTTGGGGAAGCCGGTGATTTTTTTCAATTGTTTGCCATCGGCCGAGTGTATGGCCATGAAGCCCGATTTATCGGTAATAACAAACCTTCCGTCGGGCAATAACGTAATAGCCCATGGGCGACCCAGGTTTTCCGCAATTTTCTCCACCTTGTAGGGCGTTTTGGTCTTTACACCACGCACGCGGGTCTGACCGGGAAAAGCGGGCTTGTAATTGCTATTGGGCGGTCTGTTTTCTACAGGAGGCAGGCTATCGTTTTGAATCAGAATAGCGTCTGTAGGTTGTATATCCTTATTGGAAATCAAAAACGCAGCAGATATTGCCAGGCAAATAGTCAACAGGATTTTCATTAGTGTATTTTTTTAAATAGAAAACAAAAATAGGGGGAAAAATCCGGGCGCTATCTATATAAAGTCGTAGATTTTAACATGGGCCAAGATGGAGAATCCTTAACTTGCCAATCCCCCAAATTCTGTAGAGACAACAGGGTCAATTATAATTTCGCAACACTGATAAACAGACGAGTATGAAAATTAATCTTATGGTGCTACTGGCTTTGATGGCGGCACCCGTTTTTGCGCAGCAAACCGTCACCGAAAAATTTCAGAAGATAACTACCATTCAGCAGGCCGAGGAATACATCAAGAACAATCCCGAGCTGAAGCCCGAAATATTCGAAGTTTCTTATGGCCGCGATTCGGGGCTGCTGGAAAAACGATTGCTGAGACAAAAACAGGGCGATGTGTTTTCGGTAGGTTACGTAACCTATAAAATTCTCGAAGTAAAAGAATCCATTCTTCTTCGTGCCCAATATATCTTCCTCGACGGCGGATCGCTTACCAAAGCGGAGATCGACAGCCTTAAGAAAATAATTGTAACAAGATTCCAGGCTGGTGAAGACTGGGGAAAATTATCGGATGAATTCACGATGGACGGCAACAAAACCCGCGGTGATACCGATTGGTTTTGGGGCGAATTCTCATTTCCGAAAGAATTCCAGGATGCCGTGCAAAAACATAAGAAGGGAGAAATCTTTTTCGTAGATGTTCCCGAAAAGCAATGGCATTATATAGTGCATAAAACTCATGATGACCAGATCACGAAAGATATTAAGGTGCTGAGGTCTAATGGACGGTAGAAGAGCGGGCCTCAGTATCGCACTAAGAATTTTCCAGAATATTGAATTGGCCCCGGCAATGCCGGGACTTTTTTGTTATATGCGATAATGCGGTACATTAGCCCATGTTTAAGAATGTAGCTCCCGACAAATGGCGACATTTCTACGCAGGCATCCTTATGGGAGTGGTACTGCAAGGCCTGGGCTGGTGGTTATTTCCCGAAAATTTATTATGGGTGAGCATTATTGTTTTTCTGCTGATCTGTGCTATTAGCTATGGATTCGAACTTTTCTCGAAAATAACAGGCATCGGCGTTTACGAATTGATGGACGCGGTTTGGTCGGTTTTCGGGGGAGTAGTGGGAATGGGAGTAGCGTTTGCGGTAGGGTTTTTGGTGTAGGAAAATCCGTTTATGTTTTTTGCAGTTTGATTTCGGGCAATATGACTCTGATTTCTTTGTTTGATTCGTTAATCCAGTAAACTATATATCGAATAAACGCATGACTGGGTTTGTAGCCTTTGTCAAGATATTTTTTCAATTTTTCCTGGAATGCCTTGGCAAACTTTACCACACAGTCCTTACCCACATCGCATCCCGACCCGTCCTCGCTAATTTGTAATTGCTGCCCGGGTCGCAGATTTTTAATTAAGTATTGCCTGTAACTCGACTCGCCAAAGCTGAGCCACACTTGTTTCAGGTCCAGAATCAAACTTAGCGTACCAGGTTCCGAGTAAACGTTTTGATCCACCGAATAGCTGATTTCAGGTGTCACAAATGGTTGCAGATAGTCGCCTTTATAATGGACCTGGAGGTGGTTCCTGGCCCTGGTCATTGCAACATACAACAGTCGCCTCTTTTCGTCATTTGAAAATTGGAAATTGTTGAGAAGTATAAATACGTTGTCAAATTCCCTTCCCTTTGCTTTATGAATTGTAGCAACCTGGATAACTTCCGATTCCTCGGCATAAAAATTTTCCAATCTGGATTCAACCAGGTACGATTGCCAGTCAGATTTGTACATTTTTTTGGCATACTCCTGCCTGAACAGAGTAATGATTCGTATTACCAGCTCCAGGTTGGGAGACCCGGCAAACGTGCTTTTCAATTTTAACACCGATTGCTCGAAAAGGTCAGGGTCTATAGTATGTGTGCTGGCGGGAGAAGCCAGGATATTGTCTGAAAAAAATCTCAGCTCAAGCAAATTTTGAAGCCTGAAGTTATCGTTGCTTTGGATGAGCTTTGATTTAAAACCCCGATCCTGCAGCAAAGATGCAACCATAGACGCTTCTTCATTGGTGGTAGTCAATACGGCAACCGATCCCGATAGCTGAGTTTTGATAACAGCATTCACCGTGGGCAATAATAGTTCGGGACTGTGATACTGAGTGATTTTTACAATCGCTCCCGGGCCCTGCTTCGATACAATCGGCTCACCTTTTAGCCGATTTTGAATTGTTGTAACAAATTTATTGGCAAGTTCAATTATCTCCGCTTTACTCCGATAGTTATCAAGCAACTTATAGGCGGTGGCTTTTTTCTCTTTTAAAAACCATTTCAAACAGTCCGCACTTGCACCGCGCCATTCAAAAATGTTCTGGTCATCATCGCCAACCAGCACCACTCGCATTTCTTCATTCATTTCTACCAGCAGTTTAATCAGTTCAAACTCGCGGCTGCTGATATCCTGCGCTTCGTCTATCACCAATACCGATTTCGTAATCCGGTTCAACGAGATTTCTCCGCTTCTGATTTTAGAGATAGCCGTCTCGATGATCGATTCGGCATGTTCCAGGTCGCCCAATTTGCCCAACAGATCGAAACAATATGAATGAAAAGTTTTTATCTCCACGTAGTAGGCAGCGTTACCAATAAGATTGTATAGCTTGGACTTGAATTCAGAAGCGGCTGCCCGGGAGAATGTTAACATTAGCAATTGTTCGTGCTTAACATCTTCCAATTGTAACAATGAAGCCAGTTTATGAACAAGCACCCTTGTCTTTCCGCTTCCAGGTCCTGCCGCCACCACTATATACTGGCTTGAATTATCCTGCATCACTTGCGATTGCTCCAGTGAAAGTCCACCAAACAATTGCTCGAATTTCCTTTTTGTGATTTTGAGGTTGAGGTCATTTGCTCTCTTCGGAAAATATTTATGCAGGAATGATGAGTAATTGACTTGAAAATAATCATCCGCAAATTGTAAAGCGTCATTGTAGTTGTTGATCATGCGCTGCGCGTACTCGCCCACTATATGTATTTGCTGTATTTTACTCTGGTAGTGTTCCTCCAGTTTTACATAGTCCTCATTTTTGTACATAACATGTGGGTTCAGCTCCTTACGCTCTATCGAAAGGCGGTTATACAGCACCAGGAACCCTCCTTCAATGCTTATCGCCTCTATTTTTGCCAGGTAAAAGAGCGTATCTTCTATATCTTTCGCCTTTACCTCTTTCTGAAATATTTGGTTCGATTTTTTGAAATATTCTTTCGCCTCCAATACCGAAAATTCAACCGGCACTTCATCAGAATTATTGCCGGTTGACAGTTGTGCTTTCTCAAATAGAAATTGAACAATCGTTGCGGCAATGATTTTTCGACGTTCAATTTTCTCGGCAATATTTTCTATTTCAAACTTTAGTTTTAGTGAATAGTAGTTGTTGTCATTTCCATCCCTTTTCTTTTCCAGCCAGCCTTGTATAGCCCAGATGTTGAAGATCGTCTTAAAATGCCGGGGGTTTACGTCTTCGCCAAGCGCTGCTGCAGCTTTCTGGTTGAGCTCTTTCAGATGAACCGTTGTTGCGCCATTCTGAATTTCTTTGAGCAGAAACTCTTCCAGTCGTAAAAATCGTGCGGCAATGTTCTTTATATTGCCCTCTTCGCGCGTACTCCGTTTAATGAAGGCGTTCAGGTCTTTGCTGTCGGCAAGTATTTTCTCCTCTCGCAGCAGATTGATGATATGAATAACTGTTTCCCTGTGTAATCCAAGAATGTCGGCCAGGTAATCAACCCGGGTTTCACCTCCTTCTCCCATGGACTCGCTGATCCGTTTCGCGGAAAACAGCCTTTTGATAATACGTCCGGCAATTTCCTTTTCCTCATTGGTAAACTTCTCAGAAGCTGAAATCTGTTCAATCGCGTCTTGCGCGTTGGGTGCCAATATACCCGTGGCAAATACTCGCGGAGAATTATTGCCTCTCAGCAAGTATCCGCTTTGCTCCAGAGCGGCGATGGCGGTTATGATTCTTGACTCAATGTCGGCCACTTCATCATCCCAGCCTGCTTTACGGGCTATTTCCAAAGCGGAATTGGAAACGGTCGTGCGTTTTTTTGTCAGATTCTTGATTGCTTTCCATACCTGGTTTATCTCTGCCTTGGTGAGTTTAGTCTGGTTAAGCAATACAAAATGCTTATTGAGATCTTCTTCGTCAAAAAGTATGTAACAATTGGCAACAATACGTTCATCTCTTCCTGCCCTGCCTGCTTCCTGGATGTAATTTTCGAGTGAGTCTGAAATTTCATAGTGAATCACGAGTCCCACATCACTTTTGTCCACGCCCATTCCGAATGCCGATGTAGCCACTATAATATCGGTAGTACCATCCATAAAGGACTCCTGGTGAGCAATGCGGTCGCGGCTGTCCATCTTGCCGTGATAGTATTCTGCGTTGAAGCCATCTTCGCAAAGCGTTTCCGCAAGGTATTCAGCCGTTCTTGTTCGTGAAACGTAAATTATGGTTGGACACTTTTCTGCTTCAAGCAGTGTGCGCAGTGCCTGGTACTTTTCCGACTTTTCGCAGGCCAGAACTTTATACCTTAAGTTTGTTCGCCTTGCCTTAGAAGTGAAAAGTGCCAGCGTTAAATTGAGTTTTTCCTTAAAATACTTCCTGATGTCGTCGATCACCCTTTGTTTAGCTGTGGCGGTGAAACACGAAACAGGAATACTATAGTCGAGATTCTTGGTTTCCTGAAGCTTTTTTATAAAATCCCCGATGTACAAATAATCAGTTCTGAAGTCCTGGCCCCAGGCACTGAAACAGTGCGCCTCATCTATCACAAATCTCGCGATATGCCGCCCCTCTAATAGACGTTGAATGGTGTTGTTCCTTAGACTTTCGGGAGAAATATACAAGATGTTTGCCCCGCCTTCATACACGCGTTCTATTGACCTGGCCCGCTCAATGGGGTCCAATAAACCGTTGATCGTAACCGCTTCAGTAATACCCTTTTTCTCAAGGTTATCTACCTGGTCTTTCATAAGAGATTGCAAAGGAGATATCACAACGGTAAGTCCTCGCTCATTTTCGCCGGCAATCAATGCGGGCAACTGAAAGGTGATGGATTTGCCTCCACCAGTAGGAAAAACGGCAAGCAAAGACTCATTGTTGATGGCCGCCCTTACAGCTTTCTCCTGCAGGGGTTCTCCATCAAAGCTCCTGAAGCCGGGATAGCCAAACCAGCGCTTCAACGCCGCCACGGGTTCCAGTTTGCTTTGGCACCAGTCGCAGCCCATAAGGCAAGGGGTGCTGCGCAAAACACGAAAACACTTCTGCACATTGGGATAGCTCTTCATAACCCATGGCGGAAGAATAGAGCTTACATCATTTACCCGAATCAGGGCCAGCGCATATGCCAGTTCGATAGGAAAGTCAAAAATCAGGTGGTCAAGCTTTGCATTGGAACAAATAGTACCTGAATATGCCTGTGCAATAGCTTCTTTCAGATTACTGCTTTTCGGTTTATGCCGGCGATATGAAAAAAAACCTGAGAAACCAGGTTTGTCGTGAAGCAGATGAAAAAATATATCTTGTAGTTCCCGATCTAATTGATCAAATTTTGACATTTCATCTTCGAACAACTCTTTCGCTTTTATTGAGTCAGTTAGCGGGTTGTTGCTGTTTTCGGGATCAAGTTTATAGTCCTTAACGAGCCTGTGATACGGCTTTGCGGGAAACAGTAAAGGCGAAAAAAATAAAGTGTCGATTAGTTGTACCGAGCTATCAATTCGCAAATACTTTAAATCGTGATAGATGATATTGTGGCCGCACAGAAACTCAGTGCCCTGCAGAAACTTGTACAGGTCCTGAACCGAACGACCATGATACTGCTGGCCGTCTGCTTTTAAACAGCCGATGTCTATAATCTGGCCATTTTTACCAATCTCAAGGTCGATAAAGGCAAGGGGTTGGGCCATAACCAGATAACTGAATTTAGCGAATTTTATTGCCACTTACGGAGTTGCATGTGTGCGGCTACGGCTGGCGAAAAGTTTGCCCCTTTTGATTTTTATTTGACATAGGTCTATTTCCTTAAAAAGATGGATTGCCAGGCTGCTTTCCTACTGTTATAACCAATCTATCGACGCCAGGAGCTAAACAAAAACGAAAGTTTTGCCGCAAATAGTATGAGTTGGTATTGCAAGTTGACAAAATTTTGCTTAGGCGTGTCTGAAAACAGCAAGGAATGGCGGAAAACCAAAACATAAAATTTATTGCAATATTATTTCTTATATCTTTTAGTCGCAAGATCCAGCCCTCTTACGATTGTTTTCATTTATTCATTCTTGCCCTCATCATACACATTTAACAAATTCCGTTCTTAAATCAGCCGCTGGCACAATAATTTTGCAGCACATTAGTATGAGGCGTATCGCAGCATTTATACTCGGCATTGTTTATATGGCTTTCACCTTCTCCGCAATGGGGTATAGCCATGGCAATGCTGTGCACCAGCATGCGATATCGGTGGGCGACGGGTGCGAAAATGAGAGCGAGGCCTCCTGCACCGCACACTATGAAAAAACAGCGCATTTCAAGAAAGCTCCGAAACATCACGCGCCTTCGGGAAAAGTAAAAGTTCCGCGTCCGGGTAATATCCATATCACCATCGCCGACAGGCAGGTGAATGAAACAATCATTTCTGCTTCATACCCGAATGCAATCGATATTGGGAAAATAAACTCCAACAACCTGTATCTCAAAAACAGGGTCCTCCTGATTTAGATTCCATTACTACACCACCTTTTGGTGGAATGATTTTTTGACCTACTGATTCGCAGCAATTCTCCTTTGCAGCAAAACCATTTTTAAATTTTATAAATACCAATCAATATGAGTATATCAAAGCTTGTTATGTCAGTCGTACTATTGTTCAGCGTTGCTACTGTTATGGGCCAGGATCAACCTGGAAAGAAGCGTACCGTTACCAAAGGCTATTATTCCATTGGCAACAACGCAGAGAAATTAGGACCGGCAAAAAAGTTGGCTACAAAGCCCGCCAGTTATTCGGGTGTGGAGTTCACCAAGGGTTACTACGCCATTGGCAACAACCGCGACAAGCTGCCCACACAAGCGGCTTTTGTGCCCGTGTCGACCAAACGTCCTGTTGTAACCAAAGGCTATTACAAGATTGGCAATAATGAAGAGAAACTGAGGAACTAGTTCGCACACATCTTTCCCATAATAAGGCTGTGAAAATTCGTGACTGAATTTTCACAGCCTTATTTTTTTAAAATAGACTAATTTCACGCCGCAAAAAACCCACCCATGTCCATTCGCATTTTTGTTACCGGCGGCACTTTCGATAAGGAGTATAATGAATTGAATGGAGAATTATACTTTAAGGAGACACATATGGACGAGCTGCTGTCAAAAGGCCGCTGCCGTGTGCCTGTGAAAATTAAAACCCTCATGATGATCGACAGCCTGGAAATGACAGGCGAGGATCGTGAATACATTGCGCGCGAATGCGCCAGTTGCGAAGAGGACAAGATTGTAATAACTCACGGCACCGATACCATGACCGTCACCGCCGGCGTACTGGCCCAGCGCATAAAAAACAAAACCATCGTGCTCACCGGTGCCATGATCCCTATTAAGTTTGGCAGCTCCGACGGACTCTTCAACCTGGGCAGCGCATTAGCCTTTGTGCAGACACTGCCTCACGGAGTGTATGTAGCCATGAACGGACGTTACTTCACCTGGGACAACGTTCGTAAGAACAAAGAGACCGGCATTTTCGAAGAATTGCGATAAACTTTTTAGAATGGCAGATCATCATCTGTGCCTGCGCTCATAGTGTCGCCTGTAAATGGAGAAGAAGAAAAGCAATTGTCCTGCACCGGCTGATTGCCCGTTGATTGCTTCGACAACACTTTCCAGGCTTTTACATCGGTGTACCAGCGGCCGTTGTACTCGCGGCTTTCCACATCGAAAGATACATCAACAGTGTCGCCGGGCTTGAAAGGAGAGAGATCTATCTTATCGCCCCATACTGCAATACAGATCTTTTTGGGATAAGTGTCGAATGTTTCGAGAATGAATTCCTGTTTTTTCCAGGTACCATTCTTGCCCTGACCTGTTTGCACCGGCAAAAACTGAACAATCTTTCCGCTGATATCCATCGATGAAATTTTCAACAAAGCTACGCATTTCAAAACATACTGCCTGAGGCTTTCGCCAGCCTGATATTATTTGAGCAATTGCATTTGCAAAATCACCCGGCACGCATATCGGTAAGAAAATATTTTGCAAAACTGATCGCTGCATCGCAGGCAGTGGTGAGAGATATGTTGAGCTTCTTAAAAAATAAAAGCAGGACGAGTAGATAGTCCTGCCTTTACTGGTTTTTCGGTGGTTATCATTATCAGGCTGCTATACGGCTGTATAGATGCCTTCCGATCATTGTTTCTACATTATCGGGAATGCGGTCAGCCATTTTTGCTTTGTCGATAATAGCCAGGCGATTCAATTGATCGTTCCAGCCAAATATCATTACAGGGCTACCGTTAATGCTCACACGAAAGCGTTGTTCTTCAGTGTGAATTTTATAAGGCGTTGCTTTAACCTTCACAGGTCTTCCGTCAATGGCCAGTTCAAATATTTCAGTACGTGTTTTCATAACATTTCCTTTTTTGTTATCGTATACTATAGTTTTTCAACAAACATGCCGGGATGGAACAGCTCAGGGTCAATGCCATTAAAAGCCCGTTAAAAAGGCCGGGGTGGGACAAATCGGGGAAAATATGCCAATAAAAAAGCCGCCTGTTTGGCGGGCGGCCCTTTTTCATGGCTATACTCTTTTCGCTGAAAATTCGAAAGCAGGCGACGAATTTACAATGATTTTCACAAAAATCGGAACTTTGGAGAATATTATTCTGAAATACACTAATTTTACAGAAATTTATTCTGAATGCCCTTCGATCTTGATAGTACGGATCTCCAAATCCTGGCGCTGATGCAGGCTAACGCGCGCATTTCCAATGCAGATATGGCGCGCGAGCTGGATATGGCGCCATCGGCTGTGCTGGAGCGGGTAAAAAAACTAGAACAAAAAAACGTGATCAAGGGTTATACAGCACGAATCGACCCCGCCGCCGTAGATCAGAAATTGCTTGCCTTTATATTTATCCGTTCGTCTGAAGGTTTTACCTGTAGCAGTCAAACTGCGAAATCGCTGGCGAAAATTCCCGAGGTACAGGAAGTGCATCATATCGCCGGAGAAGATTGCTTCCTGGTGAAGGTGCGCACTACCGATGCCGCCTCGCTGATGGAATTAATGCGAAACGAATTACAAAAGATCCCCAACATAGCCTCTACCAAAACGACCATCGTTTTGGAAACCGTGAAAGAAGTACAAAATTTAGTGATACCGAAAGATTAATTCCTAAGTATATGCCAAACAGTCAAACAAAAAATGTTTCAACCGCCATGGTGGTGCTTGCATTCGCCACTGTGTACATCGTGTGGGGTTCTACTTATTTCTTCATCCAGAGAGCCATCGAAACGATGCCCGCGCTTATCATGGGTGCTTTTCGATTTATTACGGCCGGTCTCCTCTTAATGGCTTATTGCGCCTTCAGAGGCGAGAAAATTTTCGACCGTGCGCAAATGAAATCCGCCGCCATCAGCGGTTTGCTGATGCTGTTTGTGGGAAATGGCGCGGTAGTATGGGCCGAAAAATCTTTGCCCAGCTCGCTCGTGGCGGTGCTCGTTTCTGCTGCCCCTATTTGGTTTGTCGCGCTCGACAAACGAAACTGGAAAGCCAATTTCTCCAGCCGTTCCACCATCATCGGTCTCATCGTTGGTTTCCTGGGAGCGTTCTTACTGTTCAGCGAGCAAACGGTGAAAGCACTTACTGCCGGCAATTCGCTGCAGGTATTCGGGCTGGTGATCCTGATAATAGGTTCCATCAGCTGGGCTGCGGGTTCATTGTATAGCAAATACAAATCTTCGGGCTCGGGCATTACCAGCACAGCCTGGCAAATGCTGGCAGCGGGACTTGCGTTCTTACCCGGCAGTGTCATCACCAACGAGTGGAGTGGATTTGCCTGGTCGCAGGTAAGTACCGGCTCCTGGTTAGCCACTTTATACCTGGTGTTCTTTGGATCGCTGGCAGGTTATAGTGCGTATGTGTGGTTGTTGCAGGTAAGACCCGTCACCCAGGTAAGCACCTATGCTTACGTCAACCCCGTGGTAGCCGTATTGCTCGGCGTATTATTTGCTGGTGAACATATGACGTGGATACAAATCACCGGACTGGCCATCATTCTCGCGAGTGTATTGCTGATCAACCTGGCAAAATACCGTCAGCAGATGATCAGGGAAAACTCACAACACAGAAGCGCTTTGAGTCGCCTGCTATTTGTGCCCAAAGCTAAAGCGGAAGTATAACCGACGAATATATTGTAGCGGAATCGAAGCGTGCCGTCACGAAGCCGTTCGCAGCTGTTGTCTCACCTCATTGAATACTCCAGCGGAAGCGGCTTCGATATTGGCACCAGTGTTTTTTGTTTGTTTTCCACGGCTAAATACGGGCCGGATCTTTTGGTGTGATTGCAATGTGAAGTTAGCTGCTTTAATAGCGAAGGCAAATACCACAATGGTGGTATAATGAAGAAAAAAGAAGCCCCTGTTCTTATTACTGTACAGTTTAAGAGCAGGGGTTTTTACTGTAAACGTCTTTCCATACGGAAAGGCCAATAGTTAATGGCTGAAAAGGAAAAGACAGAAAAAGAACTCGTTCCAATTTCCGCAAATCCCTGTCTGTCGTCAAGGGTAGCATTACGGAAGTTGAAACGTAGAACTACGCAACGCCAGGAAGGGGCGGTGACGGGTGGCGGGTCACCGCCGCATTTCCCTCTTAAATGCTTTCTACAAACCCTGTAGTCTGTCCCCTACCTACAGGGGTAATGTGAAGACCATCAGCAATGACCAGCATACAGGAACTAATTAAAACCCCCGGGTACTCCGGGGGTTTCTCGTTTTATGCGGCAATAGTTTGGTCGCTGACCTGTTTTACCAACGCGAACAATTTTTCATCGAATTCTTTCAACGTTTCGGCTACCGGCCGCCTGTAGAAATATATTGCCGGCATCGACTGGTGGTTTTTGGTAAACAGAAAAGTATCGATCAGGTGCAAAGCACGTTTCTTATCATTAGGCGGCCAGCCGTGCTCTATTATCGCTTTTACCTTGGTAAAACAAGCTTTTGGATTTCTTACCAAAAATCCATTCCCATCTTTTGGAAATATGCATCTGGAAAGATCAATTCCATGCGAAAATCCAACAAACCGGAACTGCGCTTCTGAAAAATCAACCTGGTCCATCGGATTTGTAAATTTTTTTGGATCGACAGGGTTTAGAAATCCACCGCCTTTTGCCAATACTGAATAGCCCCTGAATTCCACGGCGTCCATTTCTCCTACAAAACGGCAATTGTAAAAGCGACTGCCATCAAAATCAGTTTCCGTGTATTAATTACTAATAAAGCTGCAGTCACTTATTACAGGAAAATTAAAATCGGTGCGCGTAAGGCGGCAATTAGTGAATGTCACATTCTCAAAAACACCGGAATTCTTACCACTATTCACAGCCAGCTGGCATTCGGTGAAGTCACAATCGGAGAATTCTATTTTTGAAAAATGGCAATCGATAAAGACGTTGTGTTTAAACACCACTCTATCAAAATGGCAATCCATAAAATGGCAGTGCTTCCATTCCGTATTGACGATGCCGGCCGAAGAAAAATACCGCCCTTCAAATTTTTTCTTCCTGATTATTTTTTTCCTATCTGCCGTGTCGCTCAGTTCCATTTTTCTGACGATAAATTTAGCAGCTTCAATTTAATTGAAATATGCATATCCTTTACCAGCGCAGCATTCTACGTTAGGCATACCTGGGCAAAACATTTCTTGAGAATACTTTAGTTGGAATTATCATCTCTGCAAATCCTACTTCTCAATATCCCCTTCGCCTCCCGCCATCTCCGCTATCACCTCCCTGACCAACTCCGGCTCATAACCCCGCTGCATCAACCATATCATCGTCTTCTGCCACTTCACATATTTCGTAATTCCCTGCCCTTTTATCGATTTCCATTTTTGCGCGGCCAGTTTATTCAGCGTCTTCATGTAGTCTGCGTCGTCTATTTCCTGCAAGGCCTTTCTTATACAGTATTCACTCACTTTCTTCAGCTTCAGCGCCTGTTTGATCTTCACTTTTCCCCAATGCTTCATGCGAAATTTTCCGCCGGCATATTGAATGGCAAAACGTTCTTCGTTGAGGTAATTTTCTTCAATCAGTTGAGAGATGCATTCTTCCACTGCCTGCTTATACAGTCCGTATGAGTAGAGTTTTTCCTTCACTTCGGCGTGACATCGCTCCTGGTACGAGCAATAGTGACGTAGCTTTTGCAATGCCTGCTCCTTACTCAGCTGTTTTGCGCGGATCATTCACGCAAATTAATTACAGTTCTTCAATTCTGTCGGTGCACCCAAATTCTGTTTTCAGGAGATCGTCGTAGTAATCGGCTTGTTTAAACAAATTATTCAGCGTTACTATGCCACTTTCTTTCGTCATATCCATATCGTACATAATGCAGGAGAGCACAATATTCTGGTTGCTGGTACTGAGTACTAAACTTTGCAGTTTGTAGTTTTCCTTCAGCAGAAAGTGATATAAAGCTTTTATATTGGCAGGGTCGCCGGGCAGCTGGCACAGGAATGCATCGCCCACCACGAAATAGTTTTCGGGATTGTAGGTGATCCTGATTCTGGCGCTGCCTTCACGCACTTCCCAGCGGTTAACGCCATCGCGGGCCAGGCGGCTATCCTTACCCAGCTCTCGCAGAATTTCTTCAATAACTTTCGCCATGCCCACCGGTTCGGGCTCCTGCTCGGGAGGTTGTGGCAATGCCACTTCGGTGCCGCAGGCCGGACAATACTTCGAGCTGTCTATATTCGAAGGCAGCACCAGGCTTTCGCAGCTATGGCAGCGCGTGCCGGGAGTGCCCTTGTAGGGCGCATACAAATTCAACGCGGCGCGCAGGTATGTCACGGGCAAGGCAAAACCCAGGTTGTCGCCACCCAACACCCGAAACGTGTTGACGCCGATAATTTCGCCGGAACTGTTGACCAGCGGGCCACCGCTGTTGCCCGGATTAATAGCAGCATCTATCTGAATGTATTTCAGTCCTTCACGAATACGCTCCACGCGGCTGATCACGCCCTGTGTGGCAGTATAGTTAAATCCGTAGGGGTGCCCGATGGCCAGCACTTCGTCTCCGTCTTTCAACGCTTCATATCTGCCCAAGCTTAACTCAGGCAGATCAGCTCCAGGAGGCGGCTGCAGAAAGGCCAGGTCGTGTTTGCGGTCGGTATACAAAACACGGGAAAAAGCTTTTTCGAAAGTCTTACCCGCTATGGTTACTTCAGCGTTTTGCTGCACCACGTGTTCATTGGTCACTATAAGGTCGTACTCTTTCAGGTAAAAGCCGGTTCCTGTTGCCGTTTGCGTTGCGATTTGTATTATGCCGGGGTGAAATTGCTCTATTATTAATTGTGTTTCCATTAAATTTCTGGGTTAAGCGTCAAAATTCATTTGCGAGATCTCCGTGGTGAAGCTGACGTTGAATTGCAGCAGATCGTCGAAGCGAAGCGTATTTGTCCTGAACTCCATTTTCGGGTATTTATCCTTCCATGCGGCAATAATATCCGCAACAGATTCTTTAATCTCATCGGCAGCAAAGCGGTTGTTCGTGGGATCGTACAGTGTAGAACCAAAACCAAGCGCTTTGAAGTACGAACCATAATTTACCTGCATATATAATTTGAACAGATCGCGCAGCGGTTTGGGCAGGCTATAACTGTATTGGCAAAACGAAAACCCGTATTCCACAACACTATTGGCGATCAGCAGGTAGTTGTTTTCGCGGTAGGTCGGCAAATTGGCGTGCGAGTTGGCAATGGAATCAGCCACGGCCTTATGATGATGCGGCGCCGCCACGGCAAAGGTGTATTTCGAGCGAAACAGGTAGGGAAATACTTCGTCTTTGGTCCTTTGCATCAGTCTGGTAAAAGCATCAATCATCAACTTGTTCTTCTCAGTGATCAGCTTTTCATCGCGCTTGTAGTATATCTCAACAATTTTTTCCAGTTCATTCAGCAATTTTCCTTCCGGACAAACCAGGTAGTCTATACGAAATGCCAGGGTGAGCAGGAGGTAAGCGATGCCGGCGGCAAATTTTTCTTCATCCAGCGAGGCCACATAATGCAGCGTGTCGCTGATTTGCTGCTGCATGAAATGGTACTTCACCTCCTTTTCTGCCTGCGGAATTTCGATGATATGATCGGTATCGATGGTTTGCAACGAGGCGAATTCCTGTACCAGCAGGTCGTCCATTTTATCGGCCTTGGTGGCCAGTTCGCGCAGGGCGTAGTATAGTTTGTTGGGGTTAGCGGTCTTTATGCTACTATCGAAGCGCATGCAAAGACGGTCATTGTCCAGCGCATATCGGCAGTAGTACAGGTTGAAATTCATATCCAGCAGGCGGCGCATTACGGGCACGCTGGGCTGGGGCATACGGGCCAGGGTAATTTCGGCCTCCATTTTTTCGCTATCGAATTTTCCCCTCACCACCTTCGAGCCCTGGTATAGTTGAAAACTACCTCCCTGTCCGTCGCGGTCAAACACCACATTGTCAACCGCATCATCGCGCAGGTAGTCGAAAAAAGCATCGAGGCTGGCCAAATGGTCGTTTTGCTTGAAAAGGCTTTCAGCCTCGGCCCAGCGGTTCACCTTGGCCACAGATTTGTTGTTGTCAGAGTATCGCCCAAAGTTGATGTCCGGGTCCGGGGTCTTTTTCCGCCCCTTTCCAAATAGCAGGTCAAATACCATGGGTAGGTTTTTAAGGTGATGAGCTGTGAAATTATCTATTTAGCGGCAGATTTTGTGACTTCCCTGTTTATAAAAACCGGCTAATTGTATCATTCATAATTATATATTTGCTCAAATCTTGATCAAGCTTTATGAAGTTTATCGTTTCTTCTTCGGCCTTGTTGAAACAGTTACAGCAGATTAACGGCGTTATTAATGCCAATACGGTTTTGCCCATACTGGAAGATTTTTTGTTTGAAGTGCAAAAAAACAAGCTAACTGTTGTGGCCACCGACCTGGAAACGGTAATGAAAATTCAGCTTGATGTGGAGGCCCGCGACACAGGCCGGGTATGCATTCCCGCGAAGATCCTGATGGATTCACTGAAGAATATTCCCGATCAGCCGCTCACTTTTAATATCGACAAGAATTTTGGGGTTGAAATCACCAGCGATAACGGTAAATACAAGGTGATGGGTGAAAATCCCGACAATTTCCCCAAAGAACCTGTGGCCGACGATACCACTTCGTTTACCATCACTTCTTCGGCGCTGGTAACCGCTATCAACAAAACACTTTTCGCGGTAAGCAACGACGATCTGCGTCCTGCCATGACGGGGGTGTTTTTTGAAATGGATAAAAAAGGTTTGCAGTTTGTAGCCACCGACGCGCACCGCCTGGTACGCTATAAACGCACCGATGTGAGCTGCCCCAAGAGCGACTCGATGATAGTACCGCGCAAGCCGCTCAACCTGCTGAAAACGGCCATGCCCGATAATGATGACGAGCTCACCATCAGCTACAACAGCAATCACCTCTTTGTTGCCCATGGCACCACGCAGCTGAGCTGTCGCCTGATCGATGCGCGCTTCCCCGATTATAAAGTAGTTATTCCGCAAGACAATCCCTATAAATTAACCGTTAACCGCAACGATTTCCAGGGTGCTTTGCGCCGCGTAGGTGTGTTCAGCAACAAAAGCACCAACCAGGTGGTATTGAACATCAGCGGCAGCGAACTGCAGCTGGCTGCGCAAGATGTTGACTTCTCGTTCGAGGGCAATGAACGCATGAAATGCCAGTACAACGGCGAAGACCTGCAGATTGCATTCAACTCGAAATTCCTGATCGAAATGCTCAATGCCGCCGAAAGCGAAGAAGTGGTAATTGAGCTGTCTACTCCCACCAAAGCCGGCATTATAAAACCCGCTGAACAGGAAGAAAACGAAGACCTGCTGATGCTGGTAATGCCGCTGATGCTGAACACTTAAGATTTTTAACAGCGCCTTCCCGCACGATCATTCCATATCACAGTAATTTTTGATAAATTACTGGTGAAACCTGCTTGCATATGGAATCGTTCATGCAATTCTGGGAAAATATTCAGAGCTGGCAACGCATTGTGATCCTGATGGGGGGAATGGTATTTTTCTGGCTGCTGGAAGGATACTATCCGCTCGCATCATTTTCCTGGAAAAGATATAAGCATGCCGGTGTGAACCTGCTTTTCTTACTCACTACCCTGATTCTTAACCTGCTGCTGGGCGCTATTACCATTATGGCCTGCCGGTGGGTTACCCAAAATGATTTTGGTTTGCTCAACTGGCTCGATCTGCCTTTGTGGGCTAATGTTATACTCGGTCTTTTCTTCATGGATTTCTTCAGCCAGTATGCGCCGCATTATGCCATGCATAAGGTGAAATGGATGTGGAAACTGCACATGATCCACCATAGCGATACTAAGGTGGACGTGACCACGGGAACAAGGCATCATCCGGGAGAGTGGTTACTGCGTGAGTCGACGACCATAATTGGTGTATTCGCTATTGGATTACCAATCGGAATGTATTTCTTATACCGCAGCGTGGCGGCTTTGTTCACCCATTTCAACCACGCCAACATTCGCGTTCCTTTCTGGCTGGATAAACCTATTAGTTGGGTTTTTGTTTCGCCCAACATGCATAAGGTGCATCATCACTATAAGCGTCCTTATACAGATACCAATTACGCCAACATCTTCTCACTGTGGGATCGCATCTTTGGCACTTATGCTTATGAAGATCCTCGCAGGCTTCGTTACGGCCTCGATGTGCTGGATGATAAGACGGATGAGAATGTTCTATTCCAATTGAAGTTGCCGTTTGATAAGAATGTGAAAACGGACTATTGAGTGTCGGGTTTCGGCTTCTTCAGTTCAGGCAGCGACTATAAAGCGCGACAGCAACCCGAAACTCCAAACCCGGAACTCGAATCCGGCCTTACTGCTGTTGCTGAATCATTTGCATATACCGCTGATAAGAATTCACATCACCGTTGGTTGGCTTCACGGGATGCGGCGTCAGGATCGTCGCGTGGTCTTGTTGCGTCTGGCCATCTTCGTAGCCTACAGATACACCTACTTCCAAAGTGTGATTGGAGGTGCCCTTATAAGTTCCCTTTACCGGGCTTACGTCGCTGAAGTTGCGGCCCACGGCCAGTCGCACGTGCAGGTCATTGACAAAACAATTGTTGGTAGGATCCAGGCCGAGCCAGCCATAAAACGGAATATAGGCTTCTACCCAGGCATGGGTGGCACCCTCGCCGCGCATGCCGCTGCGGTTGGGACAGATGTAACCGCTTACATAGCGCGCGGGAATTCCAATAAGGCGTAGCATCACCAATAGTATGTGCGCAAAATCCTGGCATACGCCGGCTTTTAATTTCCAGATTTCGTTGCACGTGGTCTCTACACTGGTGACCCCTTGAATATAGCGGAAGTTTTTGTACACGTATTCATTTAGCCGCTGCGCCGCCATCAGCGGACTTACCGTTCTGAATTCTTCCAGCTGCGTAACCTGCTTTATTTCTCCAACAGCATCAAAGGGCTCCTGCTTCAGAAAATCGATATAGGGCACCTGGTAGTAAATGCTCTGCAGGTGGTCCCACTGCGCTTCGTTGGCATTGCTGCTGTCGGGCAGCGGCCTGCTGCGGGTCACCACCTCCGCGCGACTGTCTATCACCAGCTCACTATGCGGCGCCGCATACATAAACGAGCCCACTTCGTTGCCGTAGTAGTCTTTATAGATATCTACTACGGGCTCGCCGGTAATGTTCAGGTCTTGCTTCAACACTTGCTGGAAATCGTCTTTTATGGGAAAAAGCATTACCTGGTTGGCGCTGTCGCGCACAGGCGCTTCATAGGTATATCTGGTGATATGATGTATGATGAATTTTGGCATGAATCTGAATCGGTTTCGTGTTTCGGGTTTGGAGTTTCTGTTTGCTGCCGCTGTTACAGGGTGCGAATGTCGGGTGTCGCATGTCGGTAACACGGCAGTTGGAATTTCAAGTATATGCAAAATAATGACGGGTCAGGCAATTGGCAATTTCGTACATATCATTTTTTGCTTCCGACAGAAACTGGAAAAGGTTTTGTTGAATCAAGGTTTCGGCGCGTGAATATTTTATCCTGCTCAATAGTTTTCCAATCATAAATTCCAATTCGTCGAAGTCGCCAGGAGTATTTTCATTTTTTATTCCTGAGAAATAGCGCTGCAGTCTTTCCAGCGAGTAAATTATTGAGCGGGGAAAATGCGGGTTCAGAACCACCTGCTCCACCACATTGCGCGCCTCAAATCCGCTGCGGTAAGTTTTCAGATACAATTCATAGCCGGAAATAGACAACAGCAAATACCGCCAGTAGTTGGGGTCGGTATCAGCATTGATGTCGTAATCGCCTTCGGTAAACCGTACCGAAAGAATATCAGCACTCAGAATCGCGCGCTCAAGGTATTTGCCAATATTCATAAACGAATATCCCTCGCCGCGCGACATGGTAATATCGGCTGTGCCGTAATACAACAACCCTTGTTTTATCAGCACATCCAAAATAGTGATGGGGTCATCTTTCTGCAACCATTGCGCCAGCCAGTCTTCTTTGGTGGTGTGATAATAATCGTTCAGGCATTGCCAGAGTTCTTTCGTGATATGGTCCTGCACGCTGCGCGCATTTTCGCGAGCGCGCGCCACGATATTCACTACCGCGTTGGGATTTTCCTTATCGGTAACCACATATTTCAGAATCGCGCGTGGACTTTTGGCCAGCGCCGATGCCTGTTCATTGTCGAGGTAGGTGAAAAGTTTCAATACCGGCTTCCACGAAAATTCATACACATCATCCTGCGAATAGGCGTAGTTCACTTTCAGCATGCGCAGAATGCCATCGCTTCTTTCCATGTAACGCCCCATCCAATACAAACTATCTGCTACTCGGCTAAGCATGTTTTTTATTTTAGAAATTTATCCTTCCAATACCCAGGTGTCTTTACTGCCACCGCCTTGCGAACTGTTTACCACCAGCGACCCCTCGCGCAGCGCCACGCGCGTTAGTCCTCCCGGCACTATCTCAATTCCATTCGGCCCACAAAGCGCATATGGCCTCAGGTCTACCCGCCGCGGCTGCAGCTTTCCCTGCATATAGCAGGGCGCACTCGACAGGCTGATCACGGGCTGCGCAATAAACTGGCGCGGGTCATTCACAATCTGGGCCTGGTAATTGATGATTTCTTCTTCGGTGGCGGCATTGCCCATCAGCATCCCATAGCCGCCGCTTTCATTGGTTTTTTTCACCACCATATTGGTGATATTTTTGAATACATAGTCGCGGTGATCGGGATTATCGAGGCGATAGGTAGGAACGTTTTTCAATATTGGCTCTTCATTCAGGTAATACCTGATCATGGCGGGCACATAACAGTAAATCGCTTTATCGTCGGCTACGCCATTGCCCACCGCATTTACAATGGCCACATTGCCTTTGCGGTAAGCGCTCATAATGCCCGAAACGCCCAGCACACTGTTGGGATTGAAAGTGAGCGGGTCCAAAAAATCGTCGTCCACGCGGCGGTAAATCACATCCACCTGCTGCAGTCCCTTGGTGGTTTTCATATACACGCGGTGATTGTCTACCACCAGGTCTCGTCCTTCCACCAGTTCCACACCCATCAGCCGCGCCAGCGTGCTATGCTCGAAATACGCAGAGTTGTACACACCGGGTGTGAGTAATACAATAGTAGGATTGCTGATTTGTCGCGGTGAAAGAGACACCAGGTTATTGTGCAAAATATTGGGATACTGGCTCACGCCGCGCACATTATTCAGCGGCAGCAGGTCAGGGAAAATGCGTTTGGTGATTTCGCGATTTTCGAGCATATAGCTCACCCCGCTGGGCGTGCGCAGGTTATCTTCCAGTATGTAAAAGCTGCCATCTGCATCGCGTATCAAATCGATGCCCGCAATGTGCACGTAGATGTCGTAAGGCACGGGAAACTGGTACATTTCGCGCAGGTAGTGCGGGCAGCTGTAGATCATGTCGATGGGCACCACGCCATCTTTCAGAATAAACTGGTTGTGGTACACATCTTTCAGAAAAAGATTCAGCGCTTTCAGCCGCTGCTTGATACCTTTCTCGATATGACTCCATTCGGCAGCGGTAATGATGCGGGGAATGATATCGAAGGGAAAAATTTTCTCAATTCCCTCACCACTGTTATATACCGTGAAGGTGATCCCCTGGCTCATGAACAGACGCCGGGCCAGTTCTTCTTTCCTGTTCAGTTCTTCCAGGCTCAACTGCTGCATGTAATTCACCACGTGACGGTATTGCTCGCGAATTCGGTCCTGGTCGTACATCTCGTCCCAGGTATGTGGATCTACAAAATAGGTATTCAGCAGCCCGCTCGTTTGCATTGGCAGTTGTTTTGGAATTTGGGAATGAGGCAGGCAATCGGGGTTAGTAATGAACCTTTTCAAATATAATGAAAACGACGCTTGAAAAATCGACGGATATTCGCTTTTCTTATCTTTATCGCCATGAAGATCATAGCAATGATTCCGGCGCGGTATGCGGCCACTCGCTTTCCCGCTAAATTGATGCAGCCGTTGGGCGACAAACCGGTCATTCGCCATACGTATGACAATACCCTGGCCACCGGTTTGTTTGATGAGGTGTGGGTGGTGACCGACAGCGATATCATCTACAACGAAATAAGCAATCATGGCGGAAAGGTGAAAATGAGTAAGCGTGCGCACGAGAGCGGCAGCGACCGCATAGCAGAAGCCGTGGCCGATATGGAGGTCGACATCATTGTGAATGTGCAGGGCGATGAACCTTTTGTGAAAAAAGAGCCGCTGAAAAAGTTGTTGCAGGTCTTCGAAGGCGAAGAAGGAAAAAAGGTGCAGGTAGCCTCGCTGATGCAGGTGTTGAAAGAACAGAAATTTATTGAAGACCCCAATTATGTAAAGGTGGCGGTGGATAGAAATATGAATTCTCTTTTCTTCAGCCGCAGTGTAATCCCATACCCTCGCAACAAAGATGCCGGCATCACTTATTACGAGCATATCGGCGTATATGCATTCCGTAAAAAGGCCCTGATGGATTTTACCAACTGGCCGATGACACCGTTGGAATCGGCGGAAAAGATAGAATGCCTGCGCTATCTTGAATATGGAATTCCATTAAAGATGGTGGTGGTGGATTATATGGGCGTGGAAATAGATACGCCAGAAGACCTGGAGCGCGCCGCGAAATTATTGTAACATCGTTTTTTCAACACTATAATCTTTAACCGATTGCTATGTCGCAGCCATTATGGGGTATCGACCTGGGAGGAACAAAAATAGAAGGCGTTATTCTTCCCTCGCTCAACAATCCTCAACCCATCTTGCGCACGCGCATCGATACCGAGGGCCATAAAGGCTATCAGCATATTGTTTCGCAAATAAATAAGCTGGTGGGCATTATGAAAGAACAGTCCGGACTAACGCCTACGCGCATAGGTTTTGGTACGCCCGGTGTGTTGGACCCCATGTTGCAGACCATGAAAAACTGCAACAGCACGGCACTGAATGGTCAGCCATTGCAGAAAGACCTGGAAAAAATATTACAGCTACCGGTGGTGCTGGCCAATGATGCCAATTGTTTTGCCCTGGCCGAAACGCACTGGGGTATTGTAAAAGAAAAAATGCCCGGCGCGCGCATGGTCTTTGGAATTATAATGGGTACCGGTGTCGGCGGCGGCATAGTGGTGGATGGACAGGTTTGGAATGGCGGTCACGGCATAGCAGGTGAGTGGGGGCATAACCATCTCGACGATTCGGGCGGGCCCTGTTATTGTGGTAAAACAGGTTGCGTGGAAAAAGTAATCAGCGGTCCGGCATTGCAGGAGTTCTACAAAAGTCTGACGGGCGCCAATAAAACGCTGAAAGAAATCATCGCACTCAAGGCCCGGGGCGACGAAGCCGCGGCCAAAACCATCGACCGGCTCTGCCATTTTTTCGGAAAAGCAGTCTCTGTGGTGATCAACATCCTGGATCCCGATGTGATTGTGGTGGGTGGCGGCGTGGGCAATGTGGATGATATTTATTCAAAGGGCGTGGAATCGATCCGCCGGTTTATTTTCAACAACCGCGTGGATGTGCCGGTACTAAAGCCCAGCCTGGGCGATAGCGCAGGCGTATTTGGTGCCGCCGCGCTGGTGGCCTGAGTTTTAACTACCTTTGTCGTCCCGTAAAAATTAGAATACATGAAGTTTCGCAACTTTAAAATGGTCAGCTATGTGGTATATGGCCGCGGCTGCTTTAACCAGCTCGATGAAATATTGGCGCCGCAACGCAAGGAAGGGCTGCCCATGATATTCCTGGTGGATCATTTTTTCGAAGGAAAACCATTAGTCAACCGCATACCGCTGCGCGGAAACGACAAGATCATATTTGCCGACGTTACCTACGAACCCAAGACGACCTATGTGGACCAGCTGGCCAGCCAGCTCAAGAACGAGTTTGGCTCGGTAAGCGGCATCATCGGCATTGGCGGCGGCTCTACCATGGACCTGGCCAAAGCTGTGTCGCTGATGATGACCAATCCCGGCTCTTCGGCCGATTACCAGGGCTGGGACCTGGTAAAATTCCCTGGCGTTTATAAGGCCGGCATCCCCACACTCAGCGGCACCGGCGCCGAAGTAAGCCGCACCACTGTGCTTACCGGCCCCACGCGCAAGCTGGGCATGAATTCCGATTTCACCCCCTTCGACCAGATTGTACTTGACCCCGAACTTACCGCCAATGCGCCGGTGAACCAACGTTTTTATACTGGCATGGACTGCTATATCCATTGCATCGAAAGCCTGACCGGCACCTACCTCAACGAATTCAGCAAATCGTACGGCGAAAAAGCACTGCAGCTTTGCCAGGAAGTATTTCTCCATAAAGATCATTGGGACGATGAAAGCGACGATAAACTGATGATGGCTTCTTATGCCGGCGGTATGAGCATTGCCTACTCACAGGTGGGCGTAGCGCACGCGGTAAGCTATGGATTGAGCTACCTGCTCGGCACCAAACACGGCATCGGCAACTGCATCGTGATGCAACACCTGGAAGAATACTACCCCGAAGGCGTGGCAGAATTCAAAAGAATGGTAGAAAAAAACAAGATCGATATACCACAGGGTATATGCAAAGGTCTTACCGACGAGCAGTTCGATACCATGATCAACGTGTCGCTGGGCATGAAGCCGCTTTGGGAAAACGCCTTGGGAAAAGACTGGGAAAAAATAATGACCCGCGATAAACTGCGCGCCCTGTACGAGAAGCTTTAGCCAAAAGCTTTGCGTAATTTGGTGATCTATGCGCCCACAGAAATACCTGCGATACCTGATATTGCCCAATTTGTTTGGTACCCATCGTACCAAGGAAATCCTGAGCGTTAATCCAACCATCATTCCACAAAGGGAAGAGGCGCAGGAAGTGGTGGTATCGGTTTTTGATTATGACGCCACCACGCTCAACGAGTATAAGCTTAACAGCGTAGAAGAATGCCTGTCGTTTAAGGACAGCAACCGCGTGACCTGGATCAATATCGACGGGTTAAGAAAGAATGATGTGGAGCTGGTTTGCAATCATTTTTCCATTCACCCGCTCGTTATCGAGGACATATTGAGTATTAACCAGCGTCCGAAAATGGACGAAGTGGATAATATCATGCTCTGCCTGCTCAATATGCTTTACTTCAACGAAGAAAAGAATACAGTTGAAACGGAGCAAGCTGCGCCAGCGCACAGCCGATTATCTCTGCTATTCCATGCTGGATATGATAGTGGACAACTATTTTGTGGTGATGGAAAAACTGGGCGAGCAAATAGAGCTGGTAGAGGAAGAAGTGATTCGCCGCAGCAATACGCGTTCATTGGCCAAGATCAACCAGTTGCGCAAGGAGTTAATTGTTTTGAAAAGAAATGTGTCGCCCGTGCGCGACCTGGTGAATAATATTCTCCGCAGCGAAAGTGAGTTGCTCGAAGATCGTCATACCAAATATTATAAAGACGTTTACGACCACATTATGCAGGCATACGACCTGAGTGAAAACTATCGCGATATAATGATGAGCATGCAAGACCTGTACATCAACAACGTAAACCTTAAGATGAACGAGGTGATGAAAGTGATGGCAATCGTGACTTGTCTGCTGGCACCCGCAACAGTAATCGGCGGCATTTTTGGTATGAACTTCGATGTGATTCCCTATATCCACAACAAATGGGGATTTTTTATTGCGGTAGGCGCTATGTTTATCATCCCGGTGTGGATGCTCTACATTTTTCGCAAACGTGGATGGTTTTAAAAAACGTAACTTCATTGCCACTTGAAAAAAATTTTTCTATGTCAACCAACCGTCGCAAATTTTTACAACAGCTCGGCTTAGTGACCGCCGGCGCAGGACTTATTCCGGGAATGCTTTCCTGTAACGATGAGGGCAACACTGATTCTGCTGCAAAATCTGATTCTGCTACTGCCGGCGCATCCAGTACGCCCTGGTTTGAAATTTCTTTAGCGCAATGGTCGCTGCACAAGAAACTTTTTGCCAAAGAGCTGGACAACCTCGATTTCCCCGCAGTTGCCAAAAACACTTATGGCATCAGCGTGGTGGAATACGTGAACCAGTTTTTCATGGATAAAGCAAAAGATGAGAAATACCTGGCCGAACTGCTGAAACGCTGCAACGACAACGGCGTAAAAAATCACCTCATCATGATCGATGGCGAAGGCGACCTGGGTGATCCTGATGACAAGAAAAGGAAAGCATCTGTGGAAAAACATTATAAATGGGTGGATGCCGCCAGGTTTCTCGGTTGTGCTACCATTCGCGTGAACTCTTTTGGAGTAGGCACACGCGAAGAGGTGGCCGCAGCTGCTGTTGATGCTTTGGGAATGCTGGGCGAATACGCTGCCAAAGAGAATATCAATGTGATAGTAGAAAACCATGGCAGCTATAGCTCCGATGGCCAGTGGCTTGCCAATGTAATGAAGCAGGTGAACAAACCCAATGTGGGCACGCTACCCGATTTTGGGAATTTCTGCATTAAGCGCGATGGAAAAAATATGTGGGAAGGAAATTGCGTGGAAGAATACGACCGCTATAAAGGCGTAGCCGAAATGATGCCTTACGCCAAAGGCGTAAGCGCCAAAACCCATGAATTTGATGAACAAGGCAATTGTACCGACACCGATTATGACAGAATGATGAAGATTGTGAAAGACGCCGGGTTCCGCGGTTATATTGGTATAGAATACGAAGGTGAAAAATTAAGCGAAGACGAAGGTATTAAGAAGACAAAGGCATTGCTGGAGCGTTTCCTCACTATGCCCGCTTAACTTATTTACTTCTTTTTGAAAATAGGAACCGTACTACACGGCTCGCCATACATCAGGCTTTTCACCACCGGGCGCAGCCGTGTAGTGATGGCCATATAGGCAAATTCTCCAATCGGCAAATCGCCACAGCCTTTCACCACTACTCTTTTATCGGCAAACTCTTCGGGGCTGATAGCATTTATTCTTTCGAGAAATAATTGCTGGCGCGCGGTATTTTCATTACCAAAAATTACTGTCTTCGCCACCGGCTGCAGGTACGATGCCACCAGCATATATGCCCACATCGGAATGATGGCATCGGCGGTGCACGTCACCGCTACTACTTTGTTTTGATATTGCGACCAATCGTGTTTCAATAGGGCATCGCGAAACTCCTTTTCTTTTAAAATGAGCTCCATGAACAGGTGCGGCTTCAGGTCAAACAAGGCTATTTCTTCCCTGGGATAATAATCTTCCAGGTCCAGTGTTACCAGCCCGCTCGATGCCACTTTATTTACGATTTCGTCGCTCATACTATGAATATCCCTCTTTTATCTGCTTGCTCGCTTAGAGCTGCTTAGCTATTAACAAAAGTACTGCTCTTTTAGTTCCCGCCCTTTGCACTTAGTCCATTTTCCCCCAAATAAAAAGTCCCCCCGGGGCGTGGGGGGACTGTATATTTTCTCGAGTTCTCTATCAATAGAATTTCTCACGGTAATCTTTAATGTCAGCAGCCTTTTTAAGGTTTTCGAGCACCTGGTAGGCCATACCCTGTCTTTGCTGTTTCATGCCCTGCCGTTGAGTAGCCACGTCGATACCGGGATTGGGAACAGCGGATATATTTTCCACTTTTATCACAAATACACCGAGCTCGCCCTTGATGGGGCCCGAAATTTTTTGCTGAAATTCCGGATTGAAAGCGGCACCCAGCACCCTGGTTTCGGCACCAACATTTGGAATGAAGTAGCCGTTGAAAGCGATACTGTCAACCTTTTGCACAGGCTGGCCAACGGCCTGGCCAACTGCTTCAAGGGTGGTGGCATTACCGATCTTCTTAACGATCTGCTCGGCTTTCTTTTCGTTGCGGATTTTATATTCCACCAGCGGACGAGCCTTATCAACACTCATGGGGCCTTCCTCATAGATATGAGTCAGTACGGGTACTATGAATTTATCATCAACTGCAAAAGGTGTTTCTGCCACTTCGCCTCTTTCGGCTTTATATATCCAGCGCACCATTTCGCGGCTGCTGCCGATGCCCATGATATTGCTTTCGAGGGGTTTGATTTCTACAGCGCTGAAAATATTCAGGTTGTGTTTTTTCGCATTTTCCTCGAAGGATTTGTAGTCCCTGCTTTCGGCAACAAATTGTGAAGCCAGTCCATTAGCAGTAGAAATTGTCAAATCGCTCGGCACAATAGACCTCGCGAAGTAAGCGATCTTATACGCTTTCTCAATATTTTTCTGGTTCAGCACTTCAATATAGTGGTAGCCGGAGTAAGCGGCGTTTTCCACCCTGACAGTTTTCTTATCGCCGGTTTTGCCATAGAAAATTGTCTCGGCAAATTCCTTACTTATCTGGCTGAACTGTGTTGAGCTGAATTCATATTTGCCACCATTGTCCACGCTGCCCGGGTCTTCGCTTAATTTCACCAGCGTGTCGAAAGGTGTGCCGGTGCGCAGAGCTGTCACGATACTATCGATCAGTTTTTTCGCAGCGCTGTCTGATCTCACCTGCACCATCTGTCCTTGCTGGTCTCGTTCGTAAATCTTAATTAATATGTGCCTGCTCACAGCAGTGTCGGGCATCATGCGCTCAT
Organism: uncultured Chitinophagaceae bacterium; assembly: GCA_937958995.1. Taxonomy (GTDB): domain Bacteria; phylum Bacteroidota; class Bacteroidia; order Chitinophagales; family Chitinophagaceae; genus CALCIN01. The sequence continues at coordinate 46,740 of CALGAP010000004.1, read as the reverse complement.
CCACCTTTTTTGCCAGCACATATTTGTCAGCATCGATGTAGGGACCATATATCTGGCCAACGGGCAGTTTTATTAAGGAGTCTCTGTGCTCCATCTGCATTTTGCTGCCCAGCACATATCCATCATAAAATGGAGTCTCGCCGGCATGAGTGGCGATAAACTGTCCGGGATCTTCGGTCTGCGCAAACTGATCTTTCAATGATTCTACACGCGAAAGAATTTCGGCGCTGTCTTGTGCGCTGGGACCCGCATCGAAACTCACATAAGCAATGCTTCTGCTTCTTTCCTGGGTGTATTGCTTCTCGTGCTGACGCACGTACCTGGCTACATCTTCATCAGTAACAGTTATAGTAGAATCGGGAATGGTGCCGTAAGGAACATATACATAAGATATGTTGGAGCGCTGGCTGTTTTCAGCATTCATTTTTTCTACCAGCCATTGAGGTACATAAGAGCTTTTGGCCAGCAGCATGGTGAATTTTTCACGCTGACGGCTCTTCTGCAGTTCGGGAACCAGTTGTCCCCAGAACATTTCATATTGCGGTGTGTTCTTTCTGATAGAACTCACGGCTGCATAAGCGGCCGCCGCATCGAAATTGCCCAATGAGTCTTTGAAACCAGCCAGCTGCGGAGGGGGATTGTCACCATATAATATATCACCGGTTTCGTTGCTGGTGATACCCAGGCCCAGTTTCTCATAATCGTCGCTCAGCACGGCCTCTTCTACAAATTGATTCCACAGCTGCTCGCGAAGAAGGCTACGCATCTGCTCGTCGAGCGGCTGGCCCGCGGCAGCGTAGTTATCTTCTATTTGCTTAAACCTGAGCTCAAAATCGTTGTATTCTATTTTCTTGCCATCCACTTTACCGATTGTGGTCGAACGGCCACCGAATAGACCCATGCCTCCGCCTCCCTGGAATGCATCTTGCACTATAAAGGCTATCAACGCTATGGCAATCGCTGCGGCAATAATCCAGGCACGGTCACGGATGGTTTGAATAATTGACATATATTATACTATTACAAGCTTTTTAAAAAGGGATGGCAAAAATAGGCTAAAATTGCTTATCAACAAATTGTGGAAAACATCGCAAAACCAGCACCTGTACAATGTTTTATGGCTGGATAACTTTTCGATTTCTTACCGTTTTTGGAATGGCGGCCGCCGTGAAACGCCGTTGTGAAAACAATTTTAACAGAACCACTGGATAAATAAAAAAATCTGTGGGAAAACCGGGTTTTCTGACCTTCCCGACGGTGGAAATCCGGAGTAAAAATATTCGCCGAAAACTTCTTTCGCGCCCGCCTGTTTATAAACTAAGAATTATTCAACCTGGGTTAACACTAACAATTGTTCAGCGTTTAATTTATTTTTCCAACCGACTTTATATTCCACCGCCGTGGAAAACTGAGGAGATGGCAGAGCTGTATTGAGTTTTCGACTGTTGACTATTTGTGGATTGAGGTGGATAAACTGCTTATACTAACTTTACCAAAAATTCGTGTATTGCTTTTTTCCACGAATCCACAGCGGTAATAGTAATAGGTTTTTTTTAAAAAAAATAGAATTAATATAGAATACTATGGAAGATATTCACATCGCGGCGGCAAAACAGAATCTGGAAATAAAAGGATATTTGGATATCGATATTGATCCCGCGGTGGATCTTTTCCAGGAAATTGATAGACTGAAAAAAGAAAAAAATGCAATCATACTCGCACACTACTACCAGGAGCCAGACATCCAGGACGTTGCCGACTACATCGGCGACAGTCTCGGACTCGCGCAGCAGGCAGAAAAAACAGAAGCAGACATCATCGTTTTTGCGGGTGTGCATTTCATGGCTGAAACGGCTAAAATTCTTAATCCCTCGAAAAAAGTCTTGCTGCCAGACCTGAAAGCTGGTTGCTCGCTGGCCGATAGTGCACCGCCTGATTTGTTTAAAAAATTCAAAGACCAGCATCCCGATCACATTGTGATATCGTACATCAACTGTAGTGCGGGTATAAAGGCGTTGAGCGATATCATTTGCACTTCAAGTAATGCACAGAAAATTGTAGAGAGCGTGCCAGCCAGTCAACCCATCATTTTTGCTCCCGACAAAAACCTGGGTGCATATTTAATTAACAAGACAGGTCGGGATATGTTGCTATGGAACGGTGCGTGTATGGTGCATGAGATATTTAGTCTTGAAAAAATATCTCGTTTAAAGATCAGGCATCCGAAAGCAAAACTGATTGCACATCCGGAGTGTGAAGAACCGATTTTGCGCATGGCTGATTTTATTGGATCCACTACGGGTTTGTTGAAATTTACGCAGAAGGATGATGCGCAGGAATATATCGTGGCCACCGAGACGGGAATTCTACACCAGATGCAGAAATCTTCTCCGCATAAAACATTTATTCCAGCCCCGCCAGATAATAGTTGTGCTTGTAATGATTGTCCGCATATGAAGCTGAATACGCTGGAGAAACTATATCTCGCTATGAAATATGAATTGCCGGAGATAACCATGGATGAAGAACTACGTATGGCTGCGAAAAAACCGATTGACCGCATGCTGGAGATCAGTGCGCGTTATGGACTCTAAAAACTTTGTATGGCCGAAGATTTAATGATAGCAAGCGGTACGAAGGAAGAACAATATCGTTCCATCATTCCGCAGATTAAGGCTTTAGTAGAAGGCGAAACCGATCTGATTGCCAACCTGGCTAATACCGTGGCCGCTTTGAAAGAGCAGTTTGGTTGGTTTTGGGTTGGATTTTATCTGGTGAGGAATGGCGAATTGGTACTAGGACCTTTTCAAGGACCTGTGGCCTGCACGCGGATTAAGAAAGGCAGAGGAGTCTGCGGTACCTCCTGGGAGAAGGCAGAGACGATAATTGTTCCTGATGTAGAGAAATTCCCGGGTCATATTGCGTGCAGCAGCCTGTCAAAATCTGAGATTGTTGTACCTGTAATTAGAGATAATGAAGTAATTGCCGTGCTGGATGTTGATAGCGAAGACCTCAATAAGTTTGATGACGTTGATCGGAAGCACCTGGAAGAAATAGTGGCTGCGATTCCGTTCTGGTAAGTTTTTTTGGCATGGTTGGGGGCGATGAGACCTGGAATCTGGGGAGGGTATTCGTCTTTCTGGATCGTGCGCAGATCAGCGGGTTTAAGATTCCTGGCTGAAGCTGTTCTGCAGGGAAGATAGAATTTGGTTCCGGGGTCAAGCAATGAGAGTGAGTTTAAAATATTGATTATCAATATATTATAATATTATCTGCCCATATACACCATCAAAATCTGCACATCGCTTGGATTCACTCCGCTTATGCGACTGGCTTGGCCAAGGGTCCGGGGTCTCACTTTTTTAAATTTCTGCAGCGCTTCGTTGGATAAGGAGCTGATGCGGTCGTAATCGAAATTTTCCGGAATGAGGAGATCTTCGAGTTGTCTCATTCGTTTTACCAACTCCTTTTCTTTTTCGATATACACGTTGTATTTGATCTGGATGCCGGCCTGTTCAATGGTTTCCTTTGAGAATGATTTGAGCGCATCTTTTATTTTCGGAAAATAATCCGCCATGGGCAGTAATTCGATATCTGGCCGTAACAAAAGTTGAGCGGCCTTTTGTTTTTGAGTGATGGGGGCAGAATGGTGATCCTGGAGAAATTTTTCAGCTTCCGAAGGTTCAAGCGATATTTCCTGCAAGATGTTTTTAATCTTTTCCACTCCTTCACGTTTGTCAATCACCCGATCCATTCTGGATTGATCTGCGAGGCCCAGGCTATAGCTAAGTTCTGTTAGGCGCAGGTCGGCATTGTCCTGGCGAAGTATTGTTCTGAATTCCGCGCGACTGGTAAACATGCGATAAGGCTCTTCCGTACCCTTGCTGATTAAATCGTCTATCAGCACGCCGATATAGGCATCACTTCTTTGGAGTATGACAGGATCCAGTCCGCGTACTTTCTGGTGGGCGTTGATTCCCGCCATCAATCCCTGGCAAGCTGCCTCTTCATACCCGGTGGTTCCATTGATTTGCCCGGCGAAGAAGAGGTTCTCGATGAGTTTTGTCTCGAGTGAATGCTTTAACTGAGTGGGCGGGAAGTAATCGTATTCTATCGCATAGCCAGGTCTGAACATGCGGGCATTTTCAAAACCGGGCACCATTTTTAAAGCTTTGTACTGGACATCTTCCGGCAAGGAGGTGGAGAATCCATTTACGTAGATTTCTACCGTATTCCAGCCTTCTGGTTCTATGAATAGCTGGTGGCGTTCTCTTTCTGCAAAACGGTTGATCTTGTCTTCAATGCTGGGACAATACCTGGGTCCTACACCTTCAATACGGCCGGCAAACATGGGACTTCTGTCGAAGCCGGTCTTGAGAACCTCATGAACCTGGGGACTGGTATATGTTATCCAGCAACTTCTTTGCTGGGCTGGTTTGGGTGTGTCGGTGAAGGAAAAGCCAATGATTTCGGCATCCCCCGGTTGTTCCTCCATCTTGGAATAGTCGAGGCTGCGTCCATCTATCCTGGGGGGAGTTCCTGTTTTAAGCCTGTCACTTTCAAAGCCGAGGGAGGTAAGTTGTTCCGTTAGTCCGGTAGCAGCTTTTTCCGCCACCCTACCCCCTCCGAATTGCTTTTCACCTATGTGAATCACGCCGTTCAGGAAGGTTCCGTTGGTAAGAATGACCGCTTTGGCCATGATTTCATGGCCGAGCCCGGTGGTTACCCCGCAAGCCCGGCCATCTTTCACAATGATGCCCTTCACCATATCCTGGTAAAAGTCAACGTTGGGGGTATTCTCCAGCATTTCCCTCCATTTGGCTGCAAAGAGCATCCTGTCGTTCTGCGCCCTGGGGCTCCACATCGCGGGTCCTTTGCTGCGGTTGAGCATCCTGAACTGGATCATGCTCAGGTCTGTAACGATTCCAGAATATCCGCCCATAGCGTCGATTTCGCGCACAATCTGGCCCTTAGCAATACCTCCCATAGCAGGATTGCAGCTCATTTGGGCAATCGTCTGCATGTTCATGGTTACCAGGAGTACCCGCGAACCAAGATTAGCCGCCGCTGCGGCCGCTTCGCAGCCTGCGTGTCCGGCGCCCGCTACTATGACATCGTATTCTGGAAACATAGCCGGCAAAATTACGTGAATGTGATGGAAGTGGCTAATGCGTGACGGGTGTGGTGTTGTGGGCTGCGGCGGTGGAAAGGGCGGATGACACCCGGGCCTCTCTCAGGAAATGGTTGTTGTTGGTAGTTCAGGGTATTTGATTGGTGTTGAGAGCCAAGGTTATGCTTGAGGGTCTTGCCGGCCGGTTTCACGTGAAACGGGCGGGGAACGGTTTCACGTGAAACATATTGTTTGATTTAAGTCGAATAGTGTGGTGAGATGGGTCCTGCTATCCAAGGGAATACCAGTTTAAATCTGGGTGAGTACGGCACCGGATCCCTGATAAGGCTATGGGCAGGACTACTGCACAAGTACCTATCGCCTACATGTGCGCCCCGTCAGTCCCCGGTCAACACGGAGCTGCGCCAGAGGGAACACTGGTCCGACCCTTCCGGCAACCTGGATCACTTGGTTCAGTGTGGTGAGGAAATCAGTATTCCCTCACACCATAGTAATACGATCTGATTTTTTGGCCAAATCCTAGCTGGTAATCGCAGTAAATTCCCAAGGGCCCCCCAGAGCCTGTGATTCCGCGTCGCGCGTGGCCGGCCGTGCCGGGTGAAGTGGTCTGTCAGAAAAGTTTTAACGCTTCTTCAAATACCTCCTTAAATAATAATCCTCCTTTGCCCTCATTTCCTGCTGTTGCACTTTGCTCTTGTCCTTATACCCGCACAAATGCAGCACTCCATGAAACATTACCCGGAGTATTTCCTCGGTGAACGATACTCCGAGCCGGGCGGCATTATCCTTAACCCTGTCCGCACTGATAAAGATTTCAGCATTGACCGGCTGCCCCTTGTCCGACAAATTGAAAGTGATGATATCTGTGTAGTAATCGTGTTCCAGGAACCGGCGGTTGATATCAAGCAGGTACTCGTCGGAGCAGAAGATATAGTTTATGCTTTCCAGTTTCTTTCCCTCCTTCTTCAATATGCCTTCAATGTAAGATTTCAACGCGCGCCGGTTTCGGAGGGTGAAATTTACAAGGAAGTGAAAATGTATGTTGGGGGAATTTAATAAAGCCATTTTTCGAAAATCGTAAGCAATAATAGTTTAATCAAAGCTACATTTGTTCAGTCATAGACCGTGAGAAGGTGTTGTGAAGAGAAATATATCTGGCTACCAACAACACAAGGCCGGTTGATTTGTAAGTAATGATATACGCAGACACGAATACAACTATAATGAAACGATTGTCTGAATTAGAAAGTGGCAGCATCGCCAGGATCACCTCATTCGAGAACAATGATCTTTTCCTCAAACTGATGGAAATGGGCTGCGTTCCGGGCGAGCTGGTGAAAGTGGAAAAAATCGCTCCCCTGGGAGATCCGATCTCGATAACAGTGGCGGGCTATAACCTGAGCCTGAGGCTGAATGAGGCAGAAAACATTTTTGTGGAAGAAGTGGCATAAATGTAATTTATTGATTATCAATAGAATAAATGAAAATTGGGCTTTACTTCGGATCCTTCAACCCCATCCATCACGGCCACCTGATCATCGCCAATCATATTTTAAATAATTCCGACCTCGACCAGGTCTGGTTTATCGTCTCGCCACAAAATCCGCTGAAACCTTCGGCCGGATTGCTGAATGAATATCACCGCCTTTACCTGGTGCAGCTGGCCGTGGAAAATGAACCTAAGTTAAAAGCCAGTGATATAGAATTCCGATTGCCGCGGCCTTCATATACCGTTGACACGCTCGCCTACCTCAAAGAAAAATATCCGCAACACGAGTTCTCCATCATCATGGGAAGCGATAGTTTTCAAAACCTGCAGCGTTGGAAAAATTACGAACACATTCTGCAGCATTATCCCATTTACGTGTATAAACGTCCCGGCTTCGAGATCGCCGACGCGCCGGCCAATGCGCAAATACACGTGCTGCAGGCGCCACTATTGGAGATTTCGGCTACCCATATACGAAAGTCAGTTAAGGAAGGTAAATCCATTCGCTACCTGGTGCCCGATAAAGTGTTGGAAGAAATTGAGAGAAACGGGTATTACAGGTAATTGGTGAAAATGTTTGACACATTTCCTAAATTGTACCTTCGCCGAAACAGCCCGGGTTCTGATGATTTTGCTCCGTCATATCCCTTTTTTAAAAGCGGTCTTTCTGCACAGCGTTACTGCCTTTGGCGGCCCGCAAGGTCATTTTGGTATGGTGATGAAGACTTTCGTTCATCAGCGCCGCGACGTTACCGAGAAAGAAGTGCTCGACTATAATGCCTTTTGCCAGCTGTTGCCGGGAGCCTCCTCTACCCAGGTGCTCACGCTTATCGGTTACAAACGCGGCGGCGTGTGGCTGGCGGTGCTTACCCTGCTGATCTGGATCACGCCCGCCTGTTTCCTGATGGGTTTATTCTCCTTTGTGCTGGAATATTTCGACGAGAACGCCGCGCGCGAAGGCATTTTCAAGTTCATACAACCCATGGCCGTGGGCTTCCTGGCGTTCGCGGCCACGAAATCGTTCAGGCTGGCCATCCACAATAATATCACGCGCGTGATACTGGTGGTGAGCGCTATCGTGACCTACCTGCTTTTCAAAACTCCGTGGATATTCCCGGTACTCATCATACTCGGGGGTTTTGTGACCAACCTCAGCGATAAACGCATTCCGCAAAAAGGCACGCCACCCAAAAAAATAAAATGGGGAAATATCTGGCTCTTCGCGGTCATCTTCCTGCTGGCAGGTGCGCTCTCAGAAATGGCGCGCGTGTACGACTGGCCCAACCGCCGGCCGCTCAACCTTTTTGAGAATACCTATCGTTTCGGCAGTATGGTATTTGGCGGCGGACAAGTACTCATTCCTATCATGTACGAACAATTCGTGGAACGTCCCGCTTCGGAAGTGGTAAAAAGAAAAAATGCGGGAAAAATGGGAAATGTAATTTCCATCGACCGTGACGATTTCTACACCGGCGCCGGCATTGTGCGCGCTATACCCGGACCCGTATTTTCCATTGCCGCGTTTATGGGCGGCACGGCTATGAAAGATAAGGGCGCGGGATGGCAAATACTGGGTTGCGTAATCGGTGCCATCGCCATTTTCCTGCCAAGTGCATTACTGGTCTTATTTTTCTTTCCTATCTGGCACAACCTGCAACGCTATGCCGTGGTGTATCGCGCCATGGAGGGAATCAATGCAGTAGTGGTGGGTATTATGGTGGCGGGCACATTTTACATGATGAAAGATATTTCCATCACAGAATTTCGCACTGTAAGTGTCTTAAACATTGGAGTGATCCTGGGCACCTGGCTTATTCTCACTTTTACCAAACTGCCTTCGCCCGTCATCGTGTTTGTATGCCTGTTGCTCGGCTGGTTATTCGGGGCATAAAAACAAAAAATCTCGTCCTACGGAGACGAGATTCATTGATTTTTCAAAAAAACCACTCATTCGAAAATGCCTGCTAAAAACTAATTCCTGTTCTTCGTATGCTATACTTTTAATGACGCCACAAAAATAATGTGGTATAGGGCGGTGCGCAATCGCATAAAGATGTGAATTTGTATCACCGATTTGGGGGACATTGTTTATCCCGGATGAGGCGCAGATGAGGGATTACGCGGATGGGATTATAAAAAAGTGAAGAAGCAGATCTTTGTGCTATCGTTGGTAGAAAATAAGAAAGCCTGTAAGTCGAAGGACCTACAGGCTTTATAATTTCCCCGACCGCAGCCGGACCAGCGAACTCCTGATAAGAGTGATCAGCAGGCACTGGTTATGTCCGGTCAGCCGGAAATGTTATTTGAACAATAAAGGAGCCATCTGGTAAAGGCTGCGCCGCCATGATTGAAACTCGTGAGCAGTGCCCGGCGAAACATAAGTTGCCACATTATAACCTGCCGCTTTCAGATCTGCTTCAATTTTTGGAAGGCTGTTGGCTCCGTTGGTCTCTTTGCTACCGTAGCTGATGAAGATCAACTTGGGCTTCATTTTACCTTCCAGGTCTTGTGGAGTATAGTTACCGCCACTGAACAAGCCCCAGTAGGCAAACACTTGTGGATTTTCTAATGTGATGCCTTTTGTCTCCATAGCACCCATCGAGAGACCTGCCATGGCGCGGCCGTCCCTGGTGGCAATGGTGCGGAAATGCTGGTCAACATAAGGAATCAACTCATCAAGCAGTACAGTCTGGAAGCCGTTGAGCTTAGCAATATTCGGGAAGCTGCCGGGACCGCCGGGACCACCCGGGCCGCCAGCAGGCCTGTTAGCGTTGTTAGGATTGTTGGCGCCTGGCTGTGCATTGGCAGGACGAGGAATGCCCGGTCTGCCGCCAGTATTTGTCATGCCATACGCCATTACTACGATAAATGGTTTGATTTTTCCTTCAGCAATCAGGTTGTCCATAATAAAGTTCAGCTTACCCTGTACACCCCATGAGGTTTCATTTTCACCCCAACCATGCTGGAGGTATAATACGGGGTATTTCTGATTGCCCTTTTCGTAGCCCGGGGGCGTATAAACAAATGCAGTGCGTACCTGGTCGGTGCTTTTCGACCAAAACCATATTTGCTGCATGTTGCCGTGCGGCACATTTTTCACCGCATAAAAATCCTGGTCTTTCGCTGGTATTTCGATGCCACTCTCCCAACGTTGTGATCCGTAGAAAAATCCTGTTCCGGGATCGTTAAAGGTGGCGCCATCTACGTTAATACGATAATAGTGAAATCCTTCATCCAAAGGTCCGGCAGTGGTTCCTATCCAGTATCCACTATCTGCTTTGGTTAATTTGGTGCCGCCCTGGCCACCAAGACCCAAACTTACCCGTACGCTATCGGCATTGGGTGCATATATTCTGAATCTTGCATAGCCCTGGGAATTTACCTGTGGATATAACTGAAAGGGCTGGTTAAGAGAAGACGGTTTGAAGTCTTCTATAATGGGGGTCTGCGCTTGCAGGCTGCCAATTCCACCCGTTAGCATAATTGCTATGGCAATAGCTGGTCGTTTGAGATACATTGTATTATAATTTGAATTGTGAAATACTTTGGTGAATGACCAGGAACCGTAGCCGAATAATCCACTTACAACTATCTAACATGCATCAATGTGCTGAACCCCTCCCGCGTCAAGCCTGGTGCGGTTTTTCAGAACTATAAATGTACAAAATACATTTATAGACGCTGAGTAAAAAAAATCCTTGTCATTCGTCAAAGAATTTCATGCGTCCAGGCACCCGGAATGGCTCATTTCAGGCGTGTCAGAGCATTTGTAATGAGATTCAGGGCGGGACCGCCGCAGTAGGTTTGAGAGCGGTTATGTATTGAAATTCCGGATTTAAGCGTTGTCGGTGCTACAAAATACGCCGTCAAACAATCTTATCTTTAAATGCCTTGGCCACGGCCTCGCTCTTGCTGTTGACGTGCAGTTTTTCGTAAATCTTTTTGATGTGAGAGCGAACGGTATCGATAGAGATGAACATTTCTGCGGCAATCATCTTATAGCTATAGCCATTTACCAGCCATTGCAATACCTGCTTTTCTCTTTCTGATAAATGATAATCTTCGTTGGTGGTCTTGTGAGCCTGCGAAAACATCTTCAACACCTGCGTGGCTATGGAAGATGTCATGGGTGCGCCGCCGGTATGGGCTTCCTGTATGTATTCGAGGAGTTTGGAGGGAGGAGTCTTTTTCAAAAGATATCCGTTTGCGCCATTCTTGATGGCCTCAAACACATTTTTGTTATCATCAAAAACGGTCAGCATCAGCACTTTCACCTCGCTGCCGCTCTGGCGAATCAGTTTCAACCCCTCGATGCCGTTGGTGCCCGGCATATCGATATCCATTAACACCACGTCGGGTTGCAGCGCTTCCACCTCTTCCACCACATTATTACAATTCTTAAACGCGCCCAATACCTCGAAACCCTCGCTGCCATTCAACAGCATGGTCAACCCTTCGCGCAGCTGCGGGTTATCCTCGTACAATACAATCTTTACCATAGACTCGCATTTAATTTACAAACTTACATTATTTGCCAGGGGCGCCAATCACATGATCATGTTAGCGGCACTACCAGCTTTACCGTGGTACCTGCCTGTTTTTTGGATTCTATTTCCAACCGGCCGTTCAGCGACTGCGCGCGCTTCTGCATGTTGGTAAGGCCGTTGCCGCCATCGCTGTTATTTACGTCGAAACCAATACCATCATCGCTGATTTTCATCAACAGCTTATTTCTTGCGATGGATATATCGATAGTGGCGTTGTTGCATTGAGAATATTTCGCCAGGTTGTTGATGGCTTCTTTGAAAAGCAGGAAGAAATCGCGGCGGGCTTCCATATCCAGCCTCAGGTCCTGCACCTGTGGATCGACGCGGAAACTGAATTCGATGTTTTTTGCCTCGAGCACGCCGGTGGCAAATTCACGCATGCGCGCCGTTATCTTCTGCATGTTGTCGTTCATAGGATTGATACTCCACACAATATCATCCATGGCCTCCATCATGCGGCTGCTGTTATCGCTTATCTTCTCCAGGTATTCTTCCGTCTTGGTTGCGTCTTTATGTACTTTCATCTTAGCCATTGTGCTCAGGATATTGATGGTGCTGAGCGTGCTGCCCATATCATCGTGCAGGTCGCGGGCAATGCGTGTGCGCACTTTTTCCATCGCCAACAACCTGTTTACCCGCAGGCGGTGAATGAAGTAAATCAATGCTACGATGGCCGCCACCACCAATGTCATGAACCACCAGGTGCGCCAGAAGGGTGGTTGTATGTAAATCACCAGACTGGTAATATTTTTCGATTCTATGCCATCGGCATTTTCGCACATTACTTCGAAAATGTATTTGCCGGGAGCCAGCAGCGTGTAATTCGCGGAAAGAATTCTGTCGGTCCTCACCCACTCCCTGTCGAGCCCGCGCAGGCGATAGTAGTAAACAATCTTATCGCGCTGCAGAAAGCTAAGCGCAGCAAATTCTATGGTGATGCTATTTTCCGTATGATCAAGCCTTACCCTATCGAGCTTCATGATGGAGTCGGGTGGCAGGTAAGTGTTGAAAAGCTTGAAGTCGGTGATGGTAACATCCAGCGGTGGATTGGAATTATCAATCACCGCGCGGGGTTGGAAGTGAACAAAGCCTTGCGCATTTCCAAAAAGCATAGTGCCATTGCGCAGGCGGCCGCCTGAGAAAAATGTTTGCTGCACCAATCCATCTTTAGGAGAAAACTGCGTGAAAGTATTGCGGCGGTAGTTGTAACGGCAAACCCCATCTAACAAACCGATCCAGATATTTCCATCGGCATCTTTTTCGAGGTTATTGGGATTGTTGGATGGAAGTCCTTCGCCGGGGGTTATCAACCTTACCTCTCCCGTATTCTTATTGATGATATGCAATACGCCGGCGGTAACAAAAAACAAACTATCATTGAATTGTGCCACATCGGTCACCTGGTTGCTATACAATGAGCGGCCGGGCCCTTTCTTATTATCGTAATGACCTAATATGGCACTGCTGCGCGGATCCATCATATACACGCCCTTCATGTGCGCTGTAATCCAGATATTGCCGGCATTGTCGGGCAATAGCCGGTAAAGAATAGTATTAAAATTGTGCACTACCTTGAACCCACCCAAAAATCTGGCACCATAACCCACCGAAGGATCCCATTTTACCAAATGACCATACTGCGAACCCAGCCAGATATTGCCATCAGCATCTTCTGTGATCTGCCTGATTGTTCGGTTTTCCATTACCGGTATATTGTAAAATGAGGAGCGACGGGTTACAGGATCGTAGATAATCAATCGTCCCTCCTGGCAGCCAATCCATATCTTCCCCGTTTTCTTATGCTGCCAGCTGGTCCATTGATTATAGAAAGGCGCCGAGTGTCGCGGCAGGTTCTGCATTACGTTGTTGGGAATCTTCACAAAATTGCTGTCGTAGCTCAACAGTCCACCGCCCCAGGTAGTGACCCATATCTGCCCTTCGGGCAGTTCAAGGAAAGAAGTAACCGATAATTCTTTCTGATCGGGCTTTATGGTAAGAACGGTATTGAATTTTTCACGGCCGGGGTTGAACACATATGCGCCTTCATCGGTACCAATCCACACATTTTCTTCTTTGTCTTCTATAACGCAATACACTGTTCCATACCGGATGCCATAGTCATCAATATGATCGTTGCGGATATAGTGAAAGCGCTGCTGGCGGGCATCATATTCTGAAAATATCATGCGGCCATAGGCCCAGAGGCGGCCGCTGGATTGCTGGAAAAAACTATGCAGCTCCTTATAACTTCTTTCTGCTGGTTTCAAACCAAGGGTATCGGGCAGCAGTTGGTTCGCGTTCAGATCATAACAAAAAAACTTTTCGCCTTCGGCAAACACATTCCAGGTGGCCACCCAAAAGCGGTTTTGCTGGTCGATAAAACTCACAGTCACCGGGTCCTGGAATGCGGGCATCGATAAGATGGGAATGCCCCTGGGATTATGACGGCGGTAATACACTTCCTGGGCGTGCACATCGTACAAAGCCAGGCCCGAGTCGCTACCGATCCAGTAATTGCCGGTCTGGGGATCTTCCAGCAATGTGCTGACCCCATAACCCGGCGGCACTTTTATTTTGGTATCATCTTCCCTGAATTCATTGGCGGCAAAATCGTAGCTCAGCACTTCGCGGTTGGTGATGATGAGAAAAACATCGCCCTTGCTGTTTTGCCAAAGCCTGAGTTGCGAACGGCTGGGAATTTCAGTGCGGGTCTTTATGGCGGCTTTTTTATAGCGGTAAGTCACCGGGTCGAAAATCCCCACCTCCATTTCAGACCTCACCCAGAAATTATTGTGCTTGTCTTCGAAGATCTGGTAAATGGAAGTGGTGGGAAGGTATTCTCCGGGATCGGCTGGCGGGCGAAACATGATGAGCTTACGACCATCGAAACGCTGCAGACCATTGGCGGTGCCCATCCATACAAAACCTTTTTTGTCTTGCCAGATAGAATAAACCCGGTTGCTGGCTAGTCCTTCTTTTACTGTAAGTCGTGTGAAAATATATTGCCGCTGCTGAGCGTGAAGCAGAGCAGGCAGCAGCAGGGCTGCCCAAAGTATATGACAAACCAGGCGCAACAAGGTTAGGGTGTAATATAAATTCAAATTTAGATATCACTGCAGTCATTCAAAGAAGCAACCGGGTGAAATCACACACTTATGTGATGCTCAAAGCGGGTGAATGGTTAAAATCCTGTATGAATTGCGGCCAGGGAGTTTATTTCCCGGAAATAGTTTACATACTGCGCACAGAATGGCTTTTTCCAGGCGCATAATTCACATTATCATGCTATTGAAAGCGGCCGTAACAAGATGCATTTTTGTGAGGTCATAACAAACGTACTAAATGTGCTATTATAGCAAGTAAGGTAAGGAGTACGTGAGCATCGAGTATGTGAAATCAAAGGTGTCGGTAGAGGGTGGCCGGCACCTTGTTTTTTTTAAGTATATTACGGTATGCGTCCGCTGATAACACTACTGCTGTTATGCTGCATACCTGCCTGGTTGCTTGCCCAGAAGGTGGTTGCTATTCGCATTGACGCATCCATCAACCCCGCCACTGCCGATTATATTCACCGGGGTATTAAAGAGGCCCGCCAGCAAAATGCGGCCTGCCTGCTGATTCATCTCAATACTCCCGGCGGTCTGCTGAAATCAACCCGTGTTATTGTAAGCGATATTCTGCAGTCGGAAGTGCCGGTGGTAGTGTATGTATCTCCCGGTGGCGCCCATGCCGGTTCGGCGGGCGTATTCATTACCCTGGCTGCTCATGTGGCTGCCATGGCCCCCGGCACCAATATAGGTGCAGCGCATCCCGTAAGCTCCGGCGGAGAGATGGATACCATCATGAGCGAGAAGGTAACCAACGATGCGGTGGCCTTCATCACCTCCATAGCGCGAAAAAGGCAGCGCAATGTGGAATGGGCGGTGAACTCGGTGCGCCGCAGCGAGTCAATCAGCGAAGCCGAAGCATTGGAAAATAATGTGGTTGACCTGGTGGCGGCCAACGTTACGGAGTTGCTGGAGAAAATAGATGGCAAAGAAGTAGTGACCGAGGCCGGACCCACAACGCTTCGCACCAAAGGTGCCAGCGTGGAATATATGGAGATGGGCTGGGTGGCCAACCTGCTCAACATCATCAGCGACCCCAACGTAGCATATATCCTCTTCCTGCTTGGATTGTACGGGCTGATGTTTGAACTTTATAGCCCCGGCACCATACTTCCCGGCGTGATTGGTGGCATTTGCATCATTCTCGCATTATATGCCATGCATACGCTGCCCGTAAATTATGCGGGTCTTGCTTTGATTGTTTTTGCCGTAATACTTTTCCTTCTCGAAATAAAAATCGTGAGTCATGGCTTGCTGGGTATCGGGGGCGTGGTGTCTCTGTTTCTCGGTAGCCTCATGCTGTTCCGGTCGGAGCAGGACTGGGGATTGGGAGGACTTTCCTGGAGCGTGATCATTACCGCTGTGGTGGTAACATCGCTGTTCTTCCTGTTTATTGTGGGACTGGGATTAAAGGCGCAACGCGCCAAACCCGCCACAGGACTGGAGGGAATGATTGGTGAAACAGGCGAAGCCGTGGACGAACTCAACCCCAATGGCATGGTGAGGGTACATGGCGAACTATGGAATGCGCAGTCGCAGGGAGAAGCCATTAAGCCGGGACAAAAGATAAAAGTAACGGGCATCCGGAACCTGACCCTGTTTGTTGAGCCAGAAAGTTGATTTATTTACCCTAAAACAATATTATGGATACTACTTTTCCGGTGACAGCTATTGTAATTGTCGTTCTCTTACTTTTCTTTTTGTCGAGTGCCATCCGCGTGTTGCGCGAATATGAACGCGGCGTTGTATTCCGGCTCGGCCGTTTGATTTCGGTACGTGGTCCGGGTCTTATTCTCCTGATACCTGTTATTGATAAAATGGTGAAAGTGAGCCTGCGCACATTGGTATTGGATGTGCCGCCGCAAGACATCATCACGCACGACAACGTATCCATAAAAGTAAACGCGGTAGTTTATTTCCGCGTTATACAACCGCAGAAGGCGGTGGTAGAAGTAGAAAACTACCTGGTGGCTACCTCGCAGATTTCTCAAACCACATTGCGCAGCGTATTGGGTCAGTCAGACCTCGACGACCTGCTGGCGCAACGCGAAAAGCTCAATCAAAAACTGCAACAGATCATCGATACGCACACCGAGCCCTGGGGCATCAAGGTGAGCAATGTGGAAGTAAAGCAGATAGACCTTCCGCAGGAGATGCAGCGTGCTATGGCCAAGCAGGCCGAAGCTGAGCGTGAACGCCGTTCGAAAGTGATCGCTGCCGAAGGCGAATTCCAGGCCTCCCAAAAACTCGCCGACGCCGCCAAAATCCTCAGCGATCAACCCAGCGCCCTCACCCTCCGCTACCTGCAAACGCTTAGGGAAATCGCTACAGAAAACAACAGCACGACGATATTCCCCGTGCCGATTGATCTGATAAAACCCTTCATCAATTTAGATAAACAATGATCATTATGCCCGCACGCGAATAGAATATTGAATTTGAACAAGGAATTTGAATATGAATGAATTTATTCTCATTCATATTCAAATTCCTTGTTCAAATTCAAATTCAATATTCTATTTACCTTAGTGGAATATGAGTGCAGAACATCAACGCCTGGCCGTAAACTCCACCAAAAAGATTCCCCTGGAGCAGTGGGGGCCTTACCTGAGCGAGCGGCAATGGGGCACCGTGCGCGAGGATTATAGCTCTAACGGAGATGCGTGGAATTATTTCACTTTCGACCAATCGCATTACCGTGCCTATCGCTGGGGAGAAGACGGCCTGGCAGGAATATCAGATTTTTTTGGCAACCTGTGCTTTGCTATTACCCTGTGGAATGGCAAGGATCATATACTGAAAGAAAGACTTTTCGGCCTGGGAAATTACGAAGGCAACCATGGTGAGGATGTAAAGGAACTGTATTATCACCTCGATAATATTCCGACGCATTACTACATGGAGTATTTGTATAAATACCCGCAACAAAAATTTCCCTATGAACTGCTGCTGGCCGAAAACCGAAAACGCTCGCGACTGGAACCGGAGTATGAAATTTTGGATACCGGCGTGTTCGACAACGATGAGTATTTTGATGTAAAAGTTACTTACGCCAAACAGACCTCCCGGGATATCTATATCAGGATAGAACTCACTAACCGCTATAGCAAAGCGGCTGATATAACGTTGTTGCCCACACTATGGTTTTACAACCGCTGGATGCACGATCCCGGCAAGAAGAAGCCTGTGATTGAAATGATGGATAAGAATTCTGTGAAGGCATCGCATCACAGGCTGGGCACGTATTATCTCTACTTCATGCCGCCGCATGATTGCCTGTTTACCGAAAACGAAACCAACTTCGAAAAGGTGAATGGCCAACCCAATCTTTCGCCATTTACCAAAGAAGCGTTTCACAAGGCAATTATCAATGGTGAAGGGATCCAGGAACTGAGAAAGAAAAAGTCGGGAACCAAATTTGCGCCGGTATATAAGTATAAAATTCCGGGGCACGCCACCAAGACGGTTTATCTGCGGCTGAGTAATAAGATGACAGATAACCCATTTCACCCGGGTTTTGAATCCATTTTTACGCAACGTAAAGAAGAGGCCGATGCCTTTTATGAAAAAGTATTTGCGCATAATCCCGATCCTGAATGGCGCCAGCTGCAGCGCCGCGCCATGGCGGGTTTGTTGTGGAGCAAACAATATTATCACTACGATGTGGAGCGCTGGCTTGGCACCAGTGATGGCATCAGCCCGGTGAGCGATGGTAAATTAAATGGACGCAACCGTGACTGGAAGCATCTGAAAAACCAGGACATCATCTCCATGCCCGATAAATGGGAATATCCCTGGTATGCGGCCTGGGACCTTGCATTCCAATGCATACCCATGGCCATTGTTGACCCCGTGTTTGCGAAGCACCAGCTGATGCTAATTATGCGCGAATGGTATATGAAACCTGATGGCCAGTTGCCCGCTTATGAATGGCATTTCAGTGATGTGAACCCGCCCGTGCAGGCCTGGGCCGCGATGCAGATATACTATGCAGAGAAAAAACGCGAGGGTAAAGGAGATATTGATTTTCTGAAACGCGTTTTTCACAAACTGCTGATCAACTTCACCTGGTGGATCAACCGTAAAGACGTAAATGGTAACAACATGTTCCAGGGAGGTTTCCTGGGACTGGATAATATCGGTGTGTTCAACCGCAGCCACCTGGTGCTGGCCGATATGGAACTGGAGCAGGCCGATGGCACCAGTTGGATGGGTATGTACGCGCTGAACATGATGGACATGGCACTGGAAATTGCCATGGTGGATAAATCGTTTGAAGATACGGCCACCAAATTTTTTGAGCACTTCGTATTGATTGCTGAGGCACTGAACGAAGCAGGTATGTGGAATGAAGAAGACAAATTCTTCTACGATACCATGTCTGTAGCCGGCGGCGAGCCGCTGCATTTACGCATATTTTCTATTGTAGGTCTTACTTCGTTGTTTGCCGTCTCTACCATCGAGAAGAGAATGCTCGATAAGTTGGACGATTTCCGCAAGCGCATCACCTGGTTTGAGAATTATCGCAAGAAAAACAAACGCTTCTGGCCCAATGAAGAGCGTAGCGATGGGAAATCAATCTTGTTGTCATTGGTGCGCCGCGAGAGATTGGTGTACTTGCTGGAACGATTATTGGATGAGACGCAGTTCCTTTCCCCCTATGGTATTCGCGCGCTTTCAAAATATCACGAGAATCATCCTTATACCGTGAACGTGGGCGGCGTGGAGTATACCATACGCTACGATCCCGGTGATTCCACTTCCGATCTTTTTGGCGGCAACAGCAACTGGCGCGGACCCGTTTGGATGCCGATCAATTTTTTGATCATTCAATCTATCCGACACTTCGGAGAATTCTACGGAGATGAATTGCAGGTGGAATGCCCGGTTGGCTCCGGAAATAAAATGAACCTGGTGCAGGTGGCGGATGAACTTACCTATCGCCTGATAAAAATTTTCGGCCGCGACGAAAATGGAAACCGCGCATTTCACGGAAAATACAACTGGTTTTACCAGCGTCCCGGCAATGAAGATCTCTTGTTATTCTACGAATATTTCCACGGAGATAATGGCAGCGGTCTCGGAGCCAGTCACCAAACAGGATGGACAGCGCTGGTGGCAGAACTGGTGAATGCAGTAGCGGGAAAAAAAACTGCGCCTGCTGCAGAAGAAAATCTCATATCACCGTAAACTCAACGGGATACTCCACCACGCTCGACACATTCATCAAACTACCCGGCACCAGTTCTATCGCCATAAACACATTATCCGGCACTTCTATAGGTGCCCGGATATTCCATTTGGAAGCAGGCAGAAATCCAAACTTCGGGTAATAATGCTCGTGACCCAAAACCACCACCGACCCAAATCCTTTGTCGCGCGCGCTTTCCAGTCCGGCAGTGATCAATCGCGCGCCAACACCTTGTTTCTGGTAACCCGGATGCACCGACATGGGCGCCAGCGCCAATGTTTCGTGCCGCGCATCGCCACTTACGATATATACTTTTGAAAATAATATATGTCCAACCAATGCGCCTTCGGCTACGGCCACCAGTGAAAGTCCGGGCACAAAACCGGGTGAGGAGCGCAAAACATTCACCAGCCGCCCTTCATTTTCCTGCCCGAAAGCAAGTTTATTCAACTCGAATATTTCGCTGATATCCGCTTGTTGTTCCGGTCTGACTGTTATAATCATAGTTTCAAATTTTGAGATGAAATATCAGTACAGCCTCAAGAACCTATACGCTAATAGGATGCCGGAAGTTTGTTGATGCGTTGTACCGGCAAAGGTATATTAACATATCATTGCGCGTCGCGGGCAAATAGTTTTATCGTGTAATCGAGCAATGCTCTTCCGCCCGGCTCACCATGACCGGGAATGATAATGTATGCGTTAGGAAAAGCTCTTTTCACTTTTCTCACGGTTTCAGACCATTGTTTTAAGTTTGCATCGCTTAAATTTCCACGACCCGAATTCAACGATTTGATCATGCATCCGCCGAATAAAATACCTTCTCCGGGTATATAACTCACGATATTGTGGGGAGAATGCGCCTCCCCGTAGTATTTATTTACAACACTTCCCTTTCCCACCGGCAATACCTGCGCACCTTCGAAAGTATTTTTCGGCTTCTCGATGCTATCGCTCTTTATGGACTCATTGGTCATAGAATTTGCATAAGAGGGAATGCCCCTGGCATGAAAAGCGCGCAGACCACCTAAGCAGTCATCATGGAAATGATTCACAATGATGCCTTTAATCTTTACGCCGGGAAATTTTTCCTCAAACCAATCCAGCAGTACATTACTCACCG
The DNA here is from genome assembly GCA_937958995.1 of uncultured Chitinophagaceae bacterium. Classification (GTDB taxonomy): domain Bacteria; phylum Bacteroidota; class Bacteroidia; order Chitinophagales; family Chitinophagaceae; genus CALCIN01. The sequence continues at coordinate 26,152 of CALGAP010000004.1, read as the reverse complement.
AATCGTTCATGGGCGTATCCATAAACACTGCCTCGCCATTGTTGATATAAATAAGCCCGTTGCAGTTGAACCGGCCATAGGGTTGCATGGTCACCCACGACATGTGTATATAAGCATTGCGCGATACCTGCACTATTTCGAGGTCATCATTGATGCGGATGCGTTTGGATGTGTCTTGCGCAAAAACCTGACAGCAGAGAAATACGGCGATGACCAACAAAATGTTTTTCATAAGAAATCTATTCATAGTCAAATATACATATTGCCTGCCCGTTGCCTTCAATCTGTTAACTTTGCTGTTTCGGTATGTCCACTTTAACCGTCACCATCATACAATCCAACCTGCACTGGGAAGACAAACGGGCCAACCTGGCCATGTTTGAAGAAAAGATCATGGGCATAAGCGGTAAGACCGAAATCGTTGTTTTGCCTGAAATGTTCAGCACGGGTTTTAGTATGAAGCCCGAATTGCTGGCGGAAAAAATGGATGGCGACACGGTGAACTGGATGAAACGCATAGCAGCACAAAAAAGAGTTGTTATTACCGGCAGTGTAATTATTGAAGAAGAAGGCGAGTATTACAACCGGCTGATATGGATGTTGCCCAACGGCCAGTATGGCGTGTACGACAAGCGCCACCTATTTGCCTATGGCTCCGAACACCAACATTATAACCCTGGCAGCAAGCGACTGATTGCATCAGTGAAAGGCTGGAAAATAAACCTTATCGTATGTTATGATCTTCGTTTTCCTGTTTGGTGCCGGCAGTCACGGCCCAGCAAACGTTTTTTCCCGCACGAAAAGCCCGATGATCCGCAAGCTCAGCCCGCGCGTGTTGAACCGGAATATGATCTGCTGATCTGCGTGGCCAACTGGCCTGAGCGCCGCAATCATGCCTGGAAAACGCTATTGCAAGCCAGAGCCATCGAAAATCAATGTTATGTGGTGGGGGTAAATCGCGTGGGCAACGATGGCAATAACATATATCACAGCGGCGATAGCATGATTGTGAGTCCGCTGGGCGAAGTGCTTTATACCAGACAAAACGAGGAAGACATCCACACGCTCACGCTGCAAAAAGATACGCTGGAAGAAATTCGCAAAAAACTTCCCTTCCTCGACGATGCAGACGATTTCATCATTCAATCATAACACCCGACTTCCTGTATGCGGCAAGCATTTATCAATGGAAAAATATATACCGGCCATTCCGTTGAAACCAATAGAGCAATCTTGGTAGATGGAGAAATGATTGTTGATCTGGTTGATTCGTCTGCTGTTCCCTCGCAATTTGATACAATAGACCTAAAAGGATATAATATTGCGCCCGCTCTTATTGATATGCAGATATATGGCGCGGGCAACAAATTGTTTTCGGCCGATTTATCTGTGGAATCTCTGCAGGCTACTTACGAATACTGCGTGAAAGGCGGGTGCTCGCATTTTATGATTACGATGGCCACCAATGCCATGGAAAAATATTCAATAGCCTTCGATTGCGTGCGCGAGTATTGGAAACAAGGCGGAAAGGGATTGTTGGGTGTCCACCTGGAGGGGCCATATATCAACCCATCAAAGCGCGGTGCCCATTTGGCGGATTATGTAAAAAAGCCAACTGTGCAAGAAGTAGCACAGCTGTTGGAAAAGGGCAAAGGCGTTTTCAAAATGATGACGCTGGCGCCCGAGCGGTGTGATGATGACGTGATTGATCTTTTGTTGAAAAATAATATCCTCCTCTCTGCGGGGCATTCCGATGCCACCTACGAGCAGGCAATAAAAGCTTTCGATAAAGGCATCCCGTTGGCTACGCATTTATACAACGCTATGTCTGGTTTGCACCACCGTGAAGTGGGAATGGTGGGTGCTATTTTTTCGCATCCCAAAGTGATGTGCAGCCTGGTTGCGGACGGCATTCATGTGAGCTATCCCGCCATTCGTATTGCCAAACAAATAATGCAGGATCGTTTGTTCCTCATCACCGATACCGTTACTGAATCGGAAGGCGAGTATATACACAAATTCACCGGCGACAGGTATGCATTGCCCGATGGTACGCTTTCGGGGTCTGCACTCACCATGATGCAGGGCGTAAGCAATATGATACATCATGCCAACGTGCCTCTTGACGAGGCTTTGCGCATGGCCTCTACTTACCCGGCGAAATTGCTTACTGGTAAAAAACTTGGAAAAATTAAAAAGGGGTATGAAGCGCGCTTTGTGATCTTCGACAACGCGCTGAATATTCAGCAGGTTTATTGCTGAGCCAGGCCATTGCGGCGAATGATCAACTGGCGCACGGTCTCCACTTTGGGGTCAATTCCCATTCTGATGGTCTCAGGCGTGGGCATCACTTCAATGTCGGGAATTAAACCGCGGCCTTCTTTCACCAGGTCTTTGTCCATCACCAACCGGAAGCGCGGCAGGCGAAAACGTATTTTGGTGTTCGGCAGAATAACATCTGGAATCATCCAGGCAGAATTGCCATATGCACCGCCGCCCGTCTCTTCACCAACAATGGTCACATTTTTTTGTCCCTGCAATGCTTTGGCAAAAAGTGTGGTGGCGGAAAATGAATTTCCACCCGTAATGATATAAACATCACCCTTGAAGTGATGCTTTTTCCTGGGGTAGAAATAATGATCTTCGAAATAGGTGAAATGGTAGCGACCGTCTTTTTTCTTTTTTGTCACCGCCTGCATCATGGTCCAGTACAGCGGCTGCCACTTGATATACTTGCTGTATTTGCTGCGGCGATTATTGGTATATAAAGAATCGGCCAGCTTAAATTTCTTATCAGCAATATATCTCGTGAGCAAAGTGGAAAGTCCTGCATCGCCGCCGCCATTGGAGCGCACATCAATCACCAGGTGCCGGATATGATGCTTGTCCAATACCCTGAATGCTTTTCGGAAAAAAGGACGCAGCCTGTTGCCGCGCGAAAAAGTATTCAGCGTCATATACGCCGACGATAAGGTGGTATCTATCTGGATATTTCTGGCCCTGTTCAATACCTGCTCTTTCGGCTGATCGCGATCCTGCGTTCTGGTGGGGACGGGTATTTTTCCCGTGCTATCGGGTTTCGGAATATAGAGCGGCACCACTGTTTCTCTTTCCAATCCATCCATGCCTATATAATTCACGCGAATGGAGTCTTTCGGACCGAAAATGTTCTGATACAAATTGCCAAACGTGCCGCGATTGCTCAGCACCTGGTATTTGCCGTTGACGCTATTGCCATCCCAACTCAAAAAGTTCAATAAGGTATCGGAAACCTGTCTTACCGGCAGTCCGTCAATGCGCGTTACAACGGTGCCGCGGCGCAGAATGGAATCGCGGCGGTGCAGGTTGCTCGTCAGCACCAGGTGATCGGGATACACCCTGAAATTGAGCGGAAAAACTTTGATATTATCCGAAGTATCGATGTATTTGCGATAGCGGCTGGAATTTTTAACCGTGGTATGACCGCAGCGGATCTTGTTGGTAATGTAAGAAAGCAGGTACTTAAACTGGTTTTCAGTCATGGAATCGGTGATACGGCTATAGCCGTAGTCGAAATAATAATCCATGCTGTCTTTGGGGGTGAACCAGTATAAGCTGGGGTGAGATTCTTCCAGTACGGAACGGAAAATGGTAAAGTCGCGGCGCAGCTTTTCAGGCGGGTACTTCTTATCGGGCGACCATGACTGCCTGGATACGGAACAGCCTACACTGCACATTATCAACCACATAGCCACCAAATAGAAGGGTAACCTCATTGTCATGCAAACTGTTTAATCACGCGTTTTTCTTGAAAGCGTTCCATCCCTGCGCGGTCAGCTCGTGTGTATTTCCTCCCTTCGTAATGATCTTTCTGCCTTCCGATTCGTCTGTCATATAACCGATTACGCTTATCTGTTCATTTAAAACGAGTTTTTCGTAATCATGTTGTGAAATGGTAAACAGTAATTCGTAGTCCTCACCGCCGCTCAGCGCGCAGGCTGTCGGGTCTATTTCAAATTTAAACGCTGCCCGGCGCATTTCCTCGGCAATGGGAATCTTTTCTTCGTACAGCATACAGCCCAGGCGACTCTGTTCGCATATATGCAGCAGGTCTGAGCTCAGGCCATCACTTACATCAATCATGGCCGTGGGCAAAATCTCTTTTTCTGCCAGCCATTCCACCACATCCTTGCGGGGCTCGGGTTTTAACAGGCGGCCAATTACGTACGACTCGCCTTCGAGGTCGGGTTGCACCTGCGGACTTTCGAGAAATATTTTTTTCTCTCTTTCCAGGAAAAGCAAACCGATATAGGCAGCTCCCAGGTCGCCGGAGCAACAGATGAGGTCGCCCTTGCGGGCGGTACTTCTTTTCACAAATTTGTTGGGCGCCACTTCGCCAATAGCGGTTACGGATATAATGAAACCCTTTTGCGAAGAGCAGGTATCGCCGCCCACCAGGTCCACGCCATAGCGGGCGCAGGCGGCATACACGCCTTCGTAAAATTCTTCCAGGGCTTCCACGCTGAATCGATTGCTGAAGGCAATGCTCAAAGTGATCTGCGTGGGCTCGGCATTCATGGCGTAGATATCGCTCAGGTTTACCACCACGCTTTTATAACCTAAGTGCTTGAGCGGCGTGTACATAAGGTCGAAGTGAATACCTTCCACCAGCATATCGGTGGTGATGACCGTTTGCTTGCCAAAATGATCAATCACGGCGGCATCGTCGCCAACCCCCACCAGCGATGAAGCATTTTGCAGCTCAATATTTTTGGTAAGATGGTCGATCAGGCCAAATTCGCCCAGGTCGGCAATCTCTGTTCTTGATTCGCTCATGATATCTTTTTTTGATCGTTGATCCAAAGCAGCAGCTCATCATGAATCTTGCCATTGGTGGCTGCTATATGGGGCTGATAAGGAGAGTATTGGTTGCCTTTAAAATCGGTCACTTTTCCGCCCGCTTCTTCCACCATCAGGAATCCGGCGGCGCTATCCCAGGCGTTGAGTTTATGTTCATAAAACCCATCAAAACGACCGCAGGCCACCCAGCACAGATCGATGGCAGCAGAACCTAGCCTGCGCACCGCAATGCCGCGGCGTATAAAGCGGCCAAAGGCATCGAGCGGACCATTGGGCTGATCGAGATAAGTATAGGGAAAACCGGTTACCAGGCAGGCTTTGTCCACATCGTCTTGCGAGCTCACAAATATGGGCTCGCCGTTCAACGTGGCGCCTTTGCCGCGCTCGGCCAGGAAGAATTCTTTGAGAAATGGATTGTGTACAGCGCCGAGGATCATTTGTCCCTGGTATTCTACCCCGATAGACACGCAACATAATGGAATGCCATGCGCATAATTGATGGTGCCGTCTATGGGGTCGATGATCCATTTATAGTCGCTGTCCATTTTTATCTCACCCACTTCTTCGCTCAGTATAAAATGATCGGGAAATGATTCCTTAATGGTATCAATAATGGCTTTTTCCGAAGCATGATCGGCTTCGGTCACCAGGTTGTTGACGCCGGTCTTATTACTGATCTGCAGATTTTTACTGTTGAAATAGTGCAGCAGCACCTTTGCCCCAGCCTCAGTAGCATTGATCAAGGTTTCTTTAAGCATGCCGCAAAGATACTTGGCAAGTAGGAAAGAAAACTCTTAATTCGTGGCGGTATGGTCCTGTCTGTCATTATTGTAAGCTACAATGTAAAATACTTCCTGGAGCAATGCCTCTGCTCTGTGCAGCGGGCTATGGACGAAAATGTGGAAGTGTTTGTGGTTGATAATAACTCTACCGATGGTACGGTGACCTACCTGCGCGAACGCTTTCCTTTTGTGCAGTTTATCGTTAATGATGAAAATGTTGGATTCGCCAAAGCCAATAACCTGGCTTTGCAAAAGGCGAGGGGAAAGTATGTTTTGTTTCTAAACCCCGATACCATTATACCCGGCGATCTTTTCACACAGTGCTGCTCCTTTATGGACGCGCACGACGATGCCGGCGCTTTAGGGGTACGCATGATTGATGGCAGTGGAGAATTTCTTCCCGAAAGTAAACGCGGATTTCCATCGCCCTGGGTGGCATTTTGTAAAATGAGCGGGTTGACCAATCTTTTTCCGCGGTCAAAAACTTTTGCGAAGTATTATCTTGGGCACTTACCGGAAAAAGAGATAAACACCGTAGATGCACTTGCCGGCGCCTGCATGTTGGTTCGAAAAGAACTGTTGGACAAAATCGGTGGCTTTGATGAACAGTTTTTCATGTATGCAGAAGACATCGACCTAAGTTACCGCGTGCAGCAGGCGGGATATAAGAATTATTATTTTCCACAGACCACCATCATTCATTTCAAAGGGGAAAGTACGCGTAAGGACGCGCGTTACGTTCGCTTGTTTTACAACGCAATGATTCAATTTGCAGAAAAACATTTCCGGAAAAAATCCACCATCGGCACTGCTTTGCTGAATGCAGCTATTAAAATGCGTGCGGGCGTTGCCTTATTAACCAGCAATAAACCGCAGGCAGCCAGAACGCAACACTATATTTTCCCGCATAATCTCGGCGACGAGAAAACGCTTGCGGCGATGCCGCCGCTCAGTTCCACCCATCCCACAGCAAAGAATTCCAGGATTATTGCCGAAGGCCCGGCATTTTCCTTTAAACAGGTTATTGAACAGCTGGAAAAAACGAGCGTGCAAGACCCCATATTCATCCATGGCGGAGGCACTCACAGCATGGTGAGCAGTGGTTCAAAAAATGAACCCGGAATTGCTTTAAGCTGGGTGTAGGGCCGACCATGGAATTTCAAAAGTTAATTGAAAGACAATCATAATTTTGGGACGGTAGCAAAACACAAACAATTCCTTCTAAACCCTTAATTTTGAATATGCCTGAAAAACGGGCTAAAATTGTCGGATGGCCCTAATTGATATTTCTTTACCCCGGTCTGTTGCCAAGGCATTGCGATTGCCTGCCAAATCGCCCCGCAGGCAGCAAATCAGGGTATTAAAAAAGCTGCTCAAAAAAGCGCGGTTTACCGAATTCGGCCAGCAGTACCGGTTCGATGAAATATTAATGAGCAAACATCCCGGTAAGAAGTTCCAGCAACTGGTCCCTACCTTCGATTACAACAAAATTTACGCTGCCTGGTGGCACAAGACCCTCGAAGGCAAACCCGACGTGTGCTGGCCTGGCAAAATAAAATACTTCGCACTCAGCTCGGGAACCTCCGAGTCGGCCAGCAAGTATATTCCCATTACCAGCGATCTGATGCGCGGCAACCGCATTGTTATGATCAAGCAGTTGCTTTCGCTGCGCACCTATCACGATATACCGGTAAAAAGTATCGGTAAGGGTTGGCTCATGCTCGGTGGCAGTACCGACCTGCAAAAAGGTCCGGGCTACTATGCCGGCGACCTCAGCGGTATTACCGCCAAGAAAATGCCTTTCTGGTTTACGCCTTTTTATAAACCCGGTAAAAAGATTGCACGTACGCGCGACTGGAACAGTAAAATTGAAGCGATCGTAGAAGATGCGCCCAACTGGGACATCGGTTTTGTGGTGGGCGTGCCGGCGTGGATACAGATGTGTATGGAAAAAATTATTGAGCGCTACAAGCTCAATACCATTCACGACATGTGGCCCAACCTGGCCTTCTTTGTGCATGGAGGCGTATCGTTTGAACCTTACAAACAGGGTTTCTGCAAACTCCTGGGCAAGCCGCTCACTTATATTGAAACATACCTGGCATCGGAAGGCTTTATTGCCTACCAGGACCGCCAGCATGCCAAAGGCATGAAGCTGGCGCTAAACGATCATATCTTCTTTGAATTTGTTCCTTTCAACGACCGAAACTTCGACGCAGACGGCAACCTGGTTGACAATCCCGAGACGCTTATGATTCATGAAGTGGAGGAAGGAAAGGACTATGCCATACTGCTTACCACCTCGGCGGGCGCATGGCGTTATCTTATTGGTGATACCATCAGGTTTGTGGATATGCAGCGCCATGAAATTATCATCACTGGCCGCACCAAACATTTCCTGAGCCTGGTAGGTGAACACCTGAGCGTTGACAATATGAACAAAGCGGTGAAACAGGTAAGTGAGGAATTGAAAATTGATATTCCTGAATTTACCGTTGCCGGTGTGCCGCATGGATTGTTTTTTGCCCATCAATGGTGGGTGGCCTGCGACGATAAAGTGGATGCAGACTTATTGCGTCAAAAAATTGATGAGCGCCTGAAAGCGTTGAACGATGATTACGCCGTTGAGCGCACCAGCGCTTTAAAAGATATTTACCTTGACATTTTACCCGAATCGAAATTCATGGACTTCATGCGCCTGAAAGGAAAGATTGGCGGTCAACATAAATTTCCAAGGGTAATGAAGGGAAAAATGTACGAAGACTGGCGGCGCTTCCTGGAAACCGGCAGCATTTGAAAGCCCGCATAATCTTTTAAATTGCAAGCAGCAATGCTCTAAGGAATACAGCATGTTGGAAGCCATATTAAGCGGGTTAACTCTTGGATGTATCCTTGCCCTATCTGTAGGGCCGGTAATTTTCACCATCATAAAACAAAGCCTGGTCAATGGACATACCGGTGGCTTCAGCTTCGTGGCGGGTGTGTGGATCAGCGACATCATACTGGTAATAATCAGCAATGCCTTCTCCGCCCTTGTTACTGGTTTGCTGGAATACAAAAACTGGATCGGTTATCTCGGCAGCATTTTCCTGGTAGCGATGGGCGTGTATTATCTATTCTTTAAGAAAGTGTCGCTGCGTGCCGATACCGAGGGTAACGTGGTGCGCTTCAGGAAGCGCGACATGCTGAAAATTTTCTCCGGCGGATTTTTTATCAATACACTTAACCCCAGCGTTTTTATTTTCTGGCTGGGCGCAGCCACAGCCTTTGCCAAATACAATATGAACCAGCGCATGTTGGTTTTTGCTGTATGTATAGTGATCAATATGGCCGCCGATATTTTAAAAGTATTGCTGGCCGGAAAACTCAGGAACCGTCTTACTTTGCACAATATTTCTGTCATCAATAAAGTGTCGGGACTTATACTCGCGGGCTTTGGACTGGCGCTTTTTTATGGCACATTCTTTTTGTCGGATAAAATTCAGTGATCTTAACAAATTGTTAGACGCATACATTACCCGCAGCACAGTATCTTGTCAGCGCATGAAGCCGATTCTACTATTGATATCATGTATAATTTTTGCCAACTTCGTTTATGCGCAAGAATCAGATTTTATTGTTTTAAAAAAGAAAAATAACCGTACGCTACGCACCTATTATCCCGGCGCTTTTATATCGGCTGAGACATATCTTGGATTTCCCATTAATGGATATATTATCGCTATTCGAAACGACTCCATCATCTGGCGACAAGAAGAATTGCGCCTCATGGAAGCCCGGGAAGGCATGGGCACCGTGGTAGATACCTTTCGCGTTACCATGGGCGTACTTTATACGCATATTGAAAAGTTCAATTACAAACGCATGTACACCTGGGGCGGCAAGAGGGGATTCTCCGGCGACTTGCTTCCCAAGCTGATGATGATTGGTGGTGTAGGGTTTACAGTACTTGAATTAGTGAATACAGCCTATCGCAGGGAATCGCTCAACGAAGGCAACAAACTGGAAGCAATGGGCGTGGCGCTCGGGGTCGCTACTACAGGATGGTTGATCAGTGAAAGGAAAGACCGCGCATTGAAAGTGGGGAAGAAATTTAACGTGGTGTACGTGAAGGCGAAGACGCTTTAATCAGATTGCTTTGTCCCTAACTTTTATTGTGCAGCAAGTTTGATCAAACTAACCACTCCGCGCCATAACTTACTCAATTCACATTCAAATTCCTTGTTCAAATTCAAATTCAATATTCCACAGGCTTAGTATATTGCGCCAAAGCATCGCATTATAATGGCGGTAAAAAAGAAAGGGTTGGGTCGCCGGGTTTGGACTTTTGTAAAGCGGCTCTTCCTCATCCTCTTTATTCTCCAGTTATTTTACATTTTTCTGCTCAAGTGGGTAGATCCGCCTGTTACGCTTACGCAGCTCGGAAGCTGGATTTCCGGCAACGGATTGCGACGCGATTATGTGGATATGGAAAAGATTTCTCCCAACGCCCGCCTGGCTATGATATGTGCCGAAGATCAGTTGTTTCCCGATCACAGCGGCTTCGACTGGCGCAGCATTCAAAAAGCGATGGAGTATAACCAGAAAAAGCCCAACCGCATCAAAGGAGCATCTACCATCAGTCAGCAGGTAGCCAAAAATGTATTTCTATGGCAAGGCAGGTCGTGGTTTCGTAAGGGATTGGAGGCGTACTTCACATTTATGATAGAGTTGATATGGGGGAAAAAGAGAATTCTGGAAGTTTATCTCAATGTTACTGAAATGGGGCCGGGCATTTTTGGTATAGAAAAAGCCGCACAGGTATATTTTAACCGGCCCGCATCAAAACTCACGCGACAACAGGCAGCGATGATAGCCTCCTGCATGCCCAACCCGCGCAAGTATACGGTAAAGCCTTTGTCGAAATATGTGGCCAACCGCTATCCCTGGGTGATGCAGCAAATGAATATACTGGAAAAAGATCCTGATATAAAAAAATTACTGAACTGAAAGGGTAAACCGACTGCTGTTTACCGAGGGATATCCCGGAATATAACTGCCCACACAAAAGCGCGCGACGTGTTTGCCCGGCTCGAATTGGAAAGGAATGGTGAATTCCAGTTGCTGGCACTCGTTCGTAATGTCCTGCACGACGGCTCCCGTATTGATCAACTCTTTAACGTCGCCATTTTCATATAAAGCGAGGTATATGGGCGTGCGCAGGTAAGGAGTTCGCTGGAAATAGGGCAGGTAATGCGGCGGCGAAGTGATAGTGGCGGCGATGCAAACAGCAGAACGCGACTGGGAAAGGATTTTTATTTTGGTAAAAAAGACTTTTGAAAAAGAAAAATAATTCGCGACGATGCTGCTGCGCGGATAATTCCAGCGCTGCCTGCGAAAAAAATGTCTGAAGTAGTCGTCAGTCTCCGGTACAGATAAATACGCAGGCTTGCCCAGCAACGAATCTTCCAGCGGCCAGAAATTATAATTGTTTCGGCGGTAAAATGGTGTGTTCAAAGAGAAAGCCGGCTCATGGGTATAAAACCAATACTTGGACGCACGCTGGTAGGTATTGAGAAAAACTACCGGGAGGCCTTTCGCTTCTTCGCGCAGCTCCTGCGTCCATTCTTTATTGCCGTGCATTTCATCTTTACTGATCCACGATGCCGGCGGCACGTCAATCATCATATACACTCTTAGCGCCAGCGCGATAGCAAGGGTAAAAGGAACGCTCTTAAACAACCATCTTCTGAAGCGAATATCCTGCACCAGGTATTGATGGCTCAATACAATCAGCGAAATAAGTGCAGGCACTGTCCAGTTGGCTTCCACGCGGCCTTTAAAGGTGCTTAGCAAAAAGGTGATATAGAAACCGATAAGCGAAAACCGCAGCGCTCTTTCCAGTGGCGAGACGGTCTTATATTTCAAAGCAGCCCATATCAACAGCCATCCTGCAACAGGGCCTGCAATTGCCAGCTGTCCCGCCACATATTCGAAGGTATAATCCGGCTTATAGTGCGCCGCATTCCTTTCAAAGAGATGATACGATACGGATGGAAATCCATTGTTGTATTGCCATATCAGATGTGGCATAAACAACAAGAGGCCGATAATGGCCGCCAAATATGCCTGGTACCTGGTAAACAATTTCCAGTTGCTCGCCAGCGTAAATAAAATGATCAGCACGCCATGATACTTACTGTACAGCATAAGCGCCATGCAGATACCCAGCAGCAGGGTGTTGCCCCAATTCATTTTTTCCAAAAAGCGCTGGTAAATCCAGAAAAAGGCGGCGGTAAAAAACAGCAGTGGTATATCGGGCACTGCAATCATTCCACCCAAATGGGCAATGCCTACTGATACGGCGATGGCGTAGAAGACCAGCGGGTTTTTTTTGCCGGTGAGTTCTTCAATAATAAAAATGGTAGCAGTATTCAGTAAAATGATGAAAAGTCTGACGCCCAATTCGTTTGCAAAGATGGAATAACCCGCGCCGATCAGCAGAGCAATCATGGGGGGGTGGTCGAAGTAGCCCCAGTCGGGGTAACGCGAATAGATCCAGTAGTAAGCTTCATCGTCGAAAAGCTCGGTACTGCCCGCCTGGATAAGGTTTATCAGTAGCCAGGCCGAATAGAAAAGGACCCGGTGGTACTTTTGAAATACATTGCCCATGCCAATACTAATAAGTATGGTTAATCTATTTTCTCAACAATTTGTCTGTTGCTTCTATCGCCTGTTGCAATCTTTCTTCCTCGCTGCCCGAAATTTCCATCCATGGCACGGATTGATTTACTAAAATGTCGTGGTACATGCGATACAACTTCTGCCGGTTTTCGATGTCGGGGTATTCGCGCAGGCCATCCTGCACCCAGGGCAGGTCGATATTGCACAGAAAGTAAAAATCGTACCTCCGCTCGGCGATGCGGTCGAGTATCCATTGGTGACAATTACCATACACGAACTCGCACCACACTTTCATCACATACATATCGGTGTCAATGAAAAGCGCTGGTCCCTGCGCGCGCGACAGGTATTCTTCTTCCAGCGCTACCTGGCCTTTGGCAATCGTTAGCAGGTTATCGTAACTATAATTGGTTCCGTGTTGTAACAGGTATTGCCGCGCATATTCGGGCACCCAGCTCACGCCATAATGAGCGGCCAGTTGCTGGCACAGGGTGCTCTTGCCGGTTGACTCAGGTCCTATGACGACCACTTTTTTCATAAGGTATTTAAAGCGTGGGCTTCCTTTGAATATTTCCTGGCGCGGCGCTTCCATTCAGCTAATCCAAATATTGCCATCACTAAAAGAATACCATAAAAAACACTGGTCAGCACCAGGTGCTTCACAAAATATAAAGGAATGGAAGCAAAATTTGTTGCAATCCACCAATACCAACTTTCCACTTTCTTTTTGGCCATCAGCCACATGCCGGTAAAAGCGGTAGCCGTAGCAAAGGAATCACCGAAGGGGATAGCGCCCTCGTAAAACGAATTGCGCGCAAAGGTGAGGGCTATAAAAAAAGAGACAAAGAAAATTCCAAAAAATACCAATTGCTGCCGCCACTCCTTGCGCGACGACCAGGTGACCCTTACCACAGGCTGGTGCTGATCATTTCTGCGGGCCCACAATATCCAGCCGTAAATACTCATGTAAGTGTAATAAAGGTTCACTACGGCTTCGCCAAGCAACTGGTATTTATAGCTGAGGTATATATACAATGTAGTGCTGACCAGCCCTACCGGGTATACAAGTATGTTTTCGACACGACTAAACACTACGCTGGCAATGCCTGCCACCACAGCTACCAGTTCCTGCCAGCTGAAATTGTTGATGCCCTGTTTAAGAAGACTGTAAAATTCGTCTAAACTCATAACCGGGTGCAAGATAGTTCCGATATTTTTGCCGAAACTATAATCACTTGAATTTTTATAAAGGAAAAACAGTTTGGATTACCGGCGCCAGCTCAGGAATAGGTGAGGCGCTTACTTACGCGCTAGCCAGTCGTGGCGCCAGGATTATTATTTCAGCCCGTCGCATAGAAGAACTTCAGCGGGTACAACAGCAGGCCTCACCCGCCAATGTGCACATACTTCCGCTCGACCTGGAAGCTACCGCCAGTTTCCCCGCAGCTGTTGGCGAAGCCATCAAAGCCTTTGGGCAGATTGATATCATGATTCATAATGGGGGCATCAGCCATCGCGGTCTGGTAAAAGACACCCTGCCCGAGGTGCAAAGGCGCGTGATGGAAATAGATTATTTCAGCAATATGGAGCTTACCCGCCTGTTGCTGCCCCATTTCCTGGAGCGCAGGAGCGGCCATTTTGTGGCCATCAGCAGCGTAATGGGTAAAATTGGTACGCCCATGCGCTCGGCGTATGCCGCGGCCAAGCACGCTTTGCATGGATACTTCGATTGCCTGCGTGCCGAAGTGTGGCGCGATAATATACAGGTAACTTTAATTACGCCGGGGTATATACGAACCAATGTGTCGTTTAACGCGGTAACTGCCTCTGGTGAAAAGCTGAATGAAATGAGCAAAGACATTGGCCGCGGGTACCCGGCCGATAAAACGGCCTTGCAAATATTGCGCGCCATTGAAAAGGGTAAGAAAGAAAAGTATGTCGGAAAGAGTTTTTCCAAAGAATGGATGGCGATCCACCTGATGCGGTTGTTTCCATCCATTGCGTTCAACGTGTTTAAGAAGGCGGTGCCTCAATAGGCTGCTTATTCAGGAATGCTTTTGCAGGAATGAAATTTTACACATTATTGGAGCGGCCTTCGCAGAGATCCTTCAGGTTTTTCAACCCCTGAACGAATTGTTTTTCAAGCTGTTTATTCAACATTGGTCCCATAAGACGTGCGATGGGATAAGGCAGCTCGCCGCTGTTTTGCCAGGTTACCTTGGTTTCGCCAGTGCCCCATTCTTCAAAATGCCAGTCGTCGTTGGCAGACGATTTCCAGGGCTTTATGAAGTCGAGGTAAAAATGAACATGTCGTTTGTCGATTTTTCGGAGGGTTAGGCTGCCGGCTCCTATTTTTTTACCCTCCCAGCTGTACTTATGTCCTACGGTTTTTGGCGTGCCGGTAATTTCGCTGTCGCCATCCGTTGCCATCTTTTGCCAGGGATTCCATTCCTGGTAGTAGTTGAGGTCGGCCACCTTGTCCATGACGAAGTCAACCGGCCTGGCGATGATAATCCTTTTTTCAATATGATACCGGCCGGGCATGAATAACGCCACGATCAGTATGATCACAATCACTGCAATGATGCCGCCAATGATGTAAAGAATTACCATCCAGGCAATTTTTTCGGTACAATTCCAAAATAAAAAATCCGAATTCCGAATATAAAGCATTCGAATTTCGGATTTTTCTTTCCTGCTTTGTATTTATTTTTCGAGCGGTAGGGTTCTTATTCAGCTTCGGCCACTACTTCTCTTACTTCAGGAATCATTCTTTTCATCATACCCTCGATGCCCGCTTTCAGCGTGATCATCGAAGAGGGACAACCACTGCAGCTTCCCTGCAGCATCAGGTTTACCACGCCGTCTTCGTAGCTTTTGAACTGGATAGCGCCACCATCCATTTCAACGGCGGGCTTTACATAGTTTTCCAGTAATTCCTTAATTCTCTTTACAACATCGTCGTCATCGGCTGATACCAGGTTGCTGCTCTCGGGTTTGATGGTAGCTACCTCGTCTTCATTGATCACCACTTTGCCTTCTTCGAGGTATTCTTTCAAAAACTGGCGTATAGTTGGAATTACATCATTCCATTCTGTTTCGGGAGTTTTTGTAAGCGTCACAAAATTACTGGCAATAAATACTGATCTGATAAAGGGAAAACCAAACAATTCCGTGGCCAAAGGAGAAGGCTTTGCAGCTTCAACATCAGGGAAATCGATGCTCTTACCCGGGTACAAAAGCTTATTCGCCACAAACTTCATCGTTTCCGGGTTGGGCGTCATTTCGGTATAGATGCTGATGACAGGATTTCCTGTTTTTATCATGGTGCAAAATTTAAGAGTACAAAAATAACAAAGTGTACCAGTAAATGGTTTTGAATTTGAAAAAAGCTTTACGGCTGACTATCAATGATTGCAGTCGTCGGAGTGAGCATGATTATGCACACGGCAAGCCCTGTAGTTCATTACGTGCGCAATAATAATCAGTGCCACTGCCACAGGCAAAAACCAAAGCTGGTACTGGTGCCAAACCTGTTTTAGTAATAGAAAAACTATGCCCGACAGAAAAATAAACATGGGCACGAGGCTATGATGGTGTTTTTTGAAGCCATGCCACATAGACCAGGAACCAATGGCAAAGGCCAGGAAGATCATACCGTACTCAAAAGCCACATTATCAATGATATCGACCCCAAAAACGGGGAGGCTCGTGGCTATCAGCGGCAGCACGGCGCAGTGAATGGCACAGGCTACAGAGGCACTCACTCCCAACGCATCCCAATTGATTCGCAAATTCATGGCGCGAAGATAAAGCAAACATGCAACTTTGTTGCAAATTTCTTGTCCTGGTAGCATGTCGCGGTCTATGGCGCGTTTTGCGCAGCTCATACCCCATTAATCTTAACCTCGCCCCGGTATGGCGTATCTTTGTGACTCGAATTTTGAGAAATGAGTAAGAAAGTAGTATTCTATATTGTATTCTTCACCGTGTTGGTCATAGGCTTCTATTTTGCGATGACCCAGGTTATCCCTGAATTTAGAACGGTTAAACTGCCCATTTTGAGCTACGTGCAGCCCTTCCGCTTTGTGAACCAGGACGGTCAGTATGTGACCAACGATGACCTGGCCGGCAAGGTGTATGTGACCGAATTTTTCTTTACCACCTGCAAAAGCATATGCCCCATTATGAACACCAATATGCAGGATGTGTATAAGGAATTTAAAGACGAACCCGATTTCTTGATTTTATCGCATACCTGCGACCCTGACAATGATTCGGTGCCACAATTAAAAAAATATGCTGACTCGCTGCAGGTAAATACCGAGAAATGGATATTCGTTACCGGGCCCAAAGACAGCCTGTACCTGGCCGCCCGCAACAGTTACCTGCTCGACGATTCGGAAAACAACCTTCAGAATATTAACGACCAGTTCTTGCACACCCAATTCTTTGCGCTGGTGGATAAGAAAGGACAGGTAAGAAAAATTGTAGATGGACTGAAGAAAGATGAGCTGCAGGACCTGATCAGGTATATCGGTGTATTATTAAAGGAAGAATAATGGAATCACGCGTTGACTATATTTTAAAACAAAACCAGTTAAGCGTAACCGGTAGTAGAAAGAAGATCCTGGAATTGTTCCTGTCCAGCGAAGGCGCCCTGGCGCATAGTGACATTGAAAAAAAGACCGGCTCCAGCTTCGACCGCGTCACTATATACCGCACGCTGCATACTTTCCTGGAAAAGGGAATTATTCATAACATACCCACTGCCGACAATTCAGTGCTGTATGCACTGTGCCAGGACAATTGCTCGGAAGGTCACCACCACGACAATCACGTTCACTTTGTATGCAGTGCCTGCGGCAACACTACTTGCCTGGCCGACGTAACCGTGCCGGCGGTGCAGCTGCCTTCAGGTTTTATTCCTGAGAATTATCAAATGGTGGTGACGGGTCTTTGCAAATCCTGCCAATAGAATTTTTCAGAAACGTTTTTGCTTTTTTTAACTTTTGTCAAATAGCGGTTTACGATAGCCGAGAAACTTATACAGGTTGTTGTCGTGCCTGATTTCAATACTTGGTGTAAAAAACAAAGCCCCGATGTAGAAACACCGGGACTTTTGGTTAAGGCTCTGATTAGTAGCTATTTTAAAACAGCGAGCGATGATGCTGTGCTGTTACTTTTTTAAGTGTCTGACAAATATAATTAATACCACTAATAAACATCATACCACGAACTGGGTATTTTTTTTTCCGTCTATTGATGCCCGTTTAGTGCATCCATTTCCTGCTTCACAAAATCCATTAATTGCTTAATGTAGTTGGGAGAAAAATCAAACACAAGTCCTGCCGCTTTGTACAATTCCGGAAGCGTTTTTGTACCTCCTAATTGTAATGACATCATGTAGTTCTTCAATGCTGCATCCTTATCTTGTTTAAATTGCTTCCACAACCCGATAGCGCCTAACTGCGCAATGCCGTATTCTATGTAATACAAGGGAACTTCAAACAAGTGTAACTGTCTTTGCCAACCGTATTTTCTGTATTCTTCCAGGCTCGTAAAATCAACAACTCCTGATGAGAATTCATTGATTATTGTCATCCATGCGTCCGCTCTTTCGTCCAGGCTATGGTTTGGATTTTCATAAACCCAATGTTGAAATTTGTCAATCGTCGCGATCCACGGAAATATGGTGATCACTCTTTCCAGCTGATGCTCTTTCGCGCGACGAAGATCTTCGGGATTATCAAAAAAAACGTGCCATGCATCCATGCTGAAAAGTTCCATGGCCATGCTGGCCACTTCTGCAATTTCCATGGGGTACTCTTTGAAGGCAGTGAGCTCGAGCGGGTGCGCCAGGAACGAATGCACTGCATGACCACCTTCGTGTACCATGGTGGTAACGTCGCTCATTTGTCCGGCGGCATTCATAAAAATAAACGGCGCTCCTGTTTCTGCGAGCGGGCAATTATATCCGCCGGGCGCTTTTCCTTTGCGGCTGTCGAGATCAAGACGGTTCATCTCGTTCATCTTGCGCAGGCAGGCGGCAAAGAAGGGATGCGTTTCTTCAAAACACCGAATGCTTTTCTCCAGCAATTCTTTTCCTGTCTTGAAAGGATTCAGCGGTGTAACGCCTTCCGGCTCCGCATCCAGGTCCCAGGGACGCAGCGGGTCAACTCCTAACTTCTTCTTTTTCTTCTCATTAATCGTATTCACCAGCGGAATTACGTGCTGCTTCACCGCCTCGTGAAACTGGAAACAGTCTTCTTTGGTATAGTCAAAACGTCCAAGCTCCTTGAACTTATAATCGCGGTAATTGGAAAAGCCGGCATTCAGTGCTACCTGGTGACGCTTTTGTACCAGCGTGGTAAACAGCTCATTCAGCGCGTCTTTGTCTTGCAGACGACGGTCATTTATTTTACGATAAACTTCTTCGCGTAATCTCCTGTCGGGATTTTCCAAAAACTTGCTGGCCTGCTGCAGCGTATATTCCTTGCCGTTTATTTCAACGGTCATTTTACCGGCAATTTGCCCGTATTGTTGTTGCAACACGCCCAATTCGGAGAGTAAAGGAATATTTTCCTCCCTGAAAAGTTCAATACTCTTCCTCACGCTGCGCAGGTAGGTATAATACTTTTCCTGGTCAAGCTGAGCGGTTACGGGGTTTTCTACCAACTTTCGGTTAAGCTTATCCGCATAGGGCTGAATTTTGGGTTGAATTTCTGTGACGAAGAACACAAATGCCTGTTCCAGCTCCTTATTCTCGGTGTCGCAGGTCATGCGAATCTGTCGCCAGCAGGCATCTTCGCTCACTACTGCTTCCAGCTCGCTCATATCGCGCAGCCATTTTTCCATTTCTTCGACGGTATTGACTGGTCTTTCGAGCAATTCTTTAAAAAAAGGCTCGAGTTTTTCCCAGATGGTCACCGTAAAATCCTCAGGTAAGTAATGCCGTGGCAACTTTTGTATATCCGCAGTCATCATAATCGTCTTTTTTAAAACAGCTACCGGTCCTGTTACAATTCCTCAATTTGAGCAATTGATACACAGAACCGGTATGAATATGTGGAATTATTTTTTCTTGGCCGACTTCTTCGTGGCAGCCTTTTTCTTGGCGGGAGTTTCTTTTTTGCTTTCGGTTTTGGCAGCGGCTTTCTTTTTGGGCGCTGCTTTTTTCTCCTCGCTTTCTTTTTTGGTTGTTTTGGCGGGGGCGACTTTTTCAGCTTTTTTGGCGGGTTCTTTAGCTTTCTCTTTTACTTCTTTTGTTTCTTTCGCCGGTTTTTCAGCCTTTTTCGATTCGGTGGTTGCCGCTTTCTTTTCTATTGGCTTAGCTTCTTCCGCTACGGGTTCGGGTTGCGGTTGTTCTTCTTCTTCCGGTTCTCTCAGTTTAATATCGATGTTGTTAGCCTTGAGCACGCTGAACCATTTCACCATTTTCTTCATATCGCTCGCATACACCCTTTCAAAATCCATTTCGGGGTACACGGTCTCGAAGTATTTTCTCAGAGCGCCGTTATCCTTTTCATCGGGTAGCTTGGCCGAGCTGGCTTCCATTGCCTTGAATACTTCTACCAGGTTTACATTTTCACGCGTAGTATATACTTCAATGCTTTCGAGGTGAGAGAAATTATGAATACGACTCGATACAAACCTGGTGCTCTTATCGTCCAGCGATCTTACAATAGCTCCATCGCTTTTGCTGCTTACTAATTCGTAAAGCCCTGGCAAACCCGTTACCGAAATGATTTTTTCATATTCCATAATGATGCTGTGTATTTAAAGGGACATGCAAGATAAAGTGAAAATGGCAAACCGTGTTCCAAAAATTGGGGGGCTGGTTTCACGCGGCGGCGCACACAAGCCGCTCCCTTGAGTGGGTAAACCTCAAAATTTACCCCACCCACCCCGCATGTTTTTCATGAGCACGGCATCAAATTCTTTGCACCCAATACGAATACAATGAAAAAAACCATTCTCATAATCGCCATTGCGCTCTTTGGCGTAGTAGGCGTACGCGCCCAGGGACCGGGACCGCAACGCAGTCCCGAAGAAAGGGCAAAAGAAACCATTGAACGCCTGGCCGATCTGAAACTGGATAAAGACCAGGCTGAAAAGGCAACAGCAGTATTTAAGGAATTCTATGAAGCGCGCCAGAAAATGACGGAGGAAATGAGGGCCGGCGGTAATCCCCCCGACCGTGAGCAAATGCGCGAGAAAACGGAGAAAATGAATGCCGACCGCGACGAAAAGCTCAAAAAGATCTTTAACGAACAGCAGTATAAGAAATGGAAGGAAGAAATTGAACCCAACATGCGACCTCAGCGTAGAGGTGGTAACTAAGTTCTTTACAAACACATGCGTGTTGGTATATCCCCCGGCAGTGCGACTAAAGCCGGGGTTTTTTATTGCCTGTGCGGCCCATTTGCCCAGCCCTAACTTTCTCTTTTCATATCGCCATGCTGGCTGCCCTGCTGGTGCATTTTTAACAGGCCAAAGTCGCTTCCAGCTTTTCGGACTTCACGGGTTTCATCAGGTAGTCGATACTGTTATGTTCAAAAGCCTCCTGCCAATATTCATCATACGCGGTGGTAAAAACCGATTTGATAAGCGGATCAGCTAAAATGACTCGGGCCTGCCATGGGAAAACTACGAGACCATTTTTAGCGTCAACCTCGGTCCCATTGACTTGCCGGACATCCAGATGCGGATGTCCCCACTCTTAGTCAGGGAATTGCGACTTGTCGATATTCGGGATTATGCGCAGCGCATTCTTATAGTATATCTTCTTCAGAATATTGTCGGGCAGGCCCATGCCGTACATTGCCCAAAAGGCGTGGTATTTTTTGTGATAAGGAAAATATTCGTCTTCGGTTTCCAGCACGCGGAAATAAGTGGCATATTCGCTCGGCACCCAGCTGTCTTTACCAAACAGAATTCTGTCCTGGTATTTCTCAAAAAACTTACGCGCGTTTCTTGGCTGGCGGCCCAGTTCGGCGATTATGGCGCCGAATTCTACCACAACATTCGGCATATCATCCAGGAGTTGGCCCAGTTTACCGAGATCGTTGGGAAACCAACCGAAATGTGCGGCAATGAAAGTGGTTTTGGGATGTTTCTTAAACAGGCGGTGCTGTTCTTCGATCAGCGTTTCAAAAGGCACCGGGTTGTCGGGACCGCGTTTGCGGCCGGGGTGGGTCACCAGCTCCAGCCAACGCTCATTGTTTTCGTCTACCGGATCCCAAAAAGGTTTGGGGTCGGCAGTATGGATGAGTACCGGTATCTTCAATTCGGCGCATTTTGCCCAAATCGGATCGAGGCGGGGATCGTCAACAGGCACGCGTTTTCCATCGGTATCGCGCACAGAAAAGCCAAGATTTTTGAAAATCTTAAGCCCGTTGGCTCCATTCTTTACATCTTCTTCCAGGGCCTTTGCTGCCTTCTCACCCCAGCCCGGTTCGCCCACGCCGCGAAAATCAACGTTGGCAAATACAATAAATCGATTGGGAGAGGTGGATTTAATATTGTCAATCTTACTCTTCAAGTTTTGACCGCTGCCACCGCTCAGGTTCACTAACACCTTCATATTCAGCTTGTCCATTTCCTGCAGCAGCTTTTGCAGGTTGCCGGCCGACATATTGTTCTGGTGATTGTGCACATCGATAAATGGAAACCTGGCGCGCGTGAGAGGGTGTTCCGGCACCACGAGGGTGGACTTGGGGTTGTAAGCTTCGAAATCCATTTTTTGCGTGGGCTGGTTCGATTGTCCCTGGCCCTGCGCAGTAAGCAGTATGAACAGGCAGAACGCTGATAGAATAAGTTTTGTCATATTGGTATATTGTATTAGCGGAAGATAACCCATGTTTGACGTTCACGCACGATCAACTTGGCGGGCGGCAGCATAAATTTCTATTCGCCTGGGGAAGCCGCTCCTATCTCAGCCAGCACCGTATCGATATTCCTGCTCAGGGTTTCGTAGTCGGTATAACCCCTGGCCAGCAGCCAATACTTCGATTCACTAACCTGCATCAATACTGTGGGGAAACCGGTTACCTGCAAGTGGCGGCATGCTGCGAATTCGTAATGAGCCTTATCCTTATAAGCCTCCTGTTTCAGCTTCGCATAGAATTGCTCGGCTGGTATATTGTATTTTTCCAACAAGTGCCGGTAGGCCTCATCATCACACAAATCCCTGCCTTCATATTTCAAGGCATATTGCAGGTCGGAGGCAAAGGCCACTTGCAGATCGGGATAGTATTCTTTAAAAATACAAAGGGCTATAGCGGGTTTTTCGGAATCGGGGAACCAATCGCTTTTATCGGGGTTAAAAATGTGCCACAGGAAATCATCGCCAAATTTTATTCCTGTCCGTTCTTCCACCACTTTATAAGCTTGTTGAATATAACCAGCCATGGCACTGATATGCTTCGGCTGATCAGAAATGATCATTCCTCCCGACAACACTTCAAAGGATAGTTTGGAAGCATATTGTTCCGCAATTTTTTTCATAACCGGGCTGAAACCATAACACCATCCACAGTAAGCATCATAGCAATAAACAAGTAAGGGCATGTAGTGAATTTATGTATAGAATGTTGGTAAAACAGTATGAAAGGCATAAAGTTCGTTGCCGGCAATGCTACGGTCCTCATGCCTGTATTGTCAAACACCAAAAATACAGCTATGCAGGTTCTTACTCCCTTGCCGACAGATCCTGGCACCTATAAAGCAAAGATTGAAGTGAGCAGGAATTGATGAGGAAAAAAGAAGCGGGAAGGGTGAAGTTGAACTCACATTTCCCGCTTCGGATTTCAGAGGTATCGCTTTAGATCTGCATTATTAATTTCCTCTTCCGCCACGCCCGCCTTCACTGCGCGAAGGTCTGTTACCACCACCTCCGCCGCCGCGCTGAACACCACCGCTATTGCGCGGGGCATCATCACGACGAACCGATTCACGAACCGGGGGACGGCTTGAACCCGACCTTTGCACCTGTGGCTGCCTGTTGGCACCAACGTTTTCATTTCTTCTTACCTCAGGTCTTTCTACGCGGCGCTCGGGCTGCCGGGTGGCAGGAGCCTGGTATTCGCGTTGCGGAGCGCGACGAATAGTTGAGGGCTGACCGTTGTTCTGGGGACGCTCAACCTGCGGGCGATTGCCCGAATTATTGTTCTGGCGTTCAAACTGACGCGGAACGCCATTGTTATTGCCGTTGTTCTGTTGGCCGGGCTGACGCACGGTGCCTTCCTGCGCCAACTGGCGGCGCGCACGCTCGGTGCCATTATTATCCTGCTGTCCAAACTGGCGACGCACGCGTTCGGGGCTGCCATTGTTATTTTGCTGGCCAAATTGCCTTGCAGGACGAGCTTCATTGCGGTCACTATTTTGTCCAAACTGCCGGGGCGTACGGCCCTCATTTGATCCGGGCTGATTATTAGTATTGCCATTCTGCAATTGTTCCTGGCGTCTTCCGAGACCCGGCCGACCCATACCATCGGTTTGGTTATTGTTACCATTGTTTCTCCACTGGCGCGAAGGTTGTTGATTGTTACCTTCACTGTTGCGGCGGAAGCCACCATTCATATTACCCACCCGATCGCTGTTGTTTCCATTACGCTCGAATTGTCTCGAAGGTCTTCCATTTTCACCACGAACACCCGAAGGTGAACCACCGCGCACGTCGCTGGAGTTGCGGTTGATACCATTTCTGTTGAAACGGTTGTTGTTGTCAAAGCGATTGTTGCTCGCGAAATTGCCGCGACCGTTATAAGTATTTGCAGGGCGTACATGACGCTGGTTATCGCGGGTAACCACCACATCGCGCCTTACGTTATAGATATTATTGGTGTAGTTGATGTTGGTAATATTGATGTTCACGTTCCTGGTGCGGTTAACGGCATACCAGCCACCGCCATATGTGTAAGGCGAATAGCAGAATGGGGGACGATACACGCGCGGACCCCACCATCCGCCCCAACCCCAGTATGTCCAGGGACGATAGCTGCCTACTCCAAAGCTCACATGGAACCAGCCGGTGCTGAACCCAACATGCAAGCCCCAGCCAAACCACGGATTATAGCGTACGCCATAACCCCAGGTGCAAGGACGCGGATAGTAATAGCGGCCATACCAGGGACGATAGTAGTAACCTGTACCATATACCACGGTAGGACCATAGATGTATGTGTTCAGGTAACCCGGTGTATAACCAACCCACACATAATCTGGAGTATAATCATAGATGTACACATACTTCATGTAGTAAACAGGATAACGCGGAGGTATCAACGAAACCACATGAGGTCTTACCACGGCTACCACCCAGGGGCCGGTAGCATAATTCGATTCAAACCAGATTCCATCATTCACCGCATAGTACCTTCCGCGCCAGCGAATGACGGATGCAGGCGTGTTGATGGCGTAATAGAGATCGGTACCATCAATCAGTTCAAAACGCGGATCGCCGTCGTAAACGATGTCTGCGTTGGCCTTGTTTCTGTCGACCTTAGCAGTCTGCGGCACCTGCGCTTCTTTCACTGCATCTTCAGCCTGCACGGTACCCGCCACACTCGCCAGCACATTATCCTTCGGTGAACCAGCGGGAATTTTGGCAAAATCTGCAGGCAATTTGTCGGCAGCAATGTACTGCCAGTTGCCGCTCAATGTTTTTGAACGATACCAGCGGCCCGAGATCAGCACATAGTATTGCTGCTCGTTGATGTCCATAAAGATATCGTCGTCGCTATTACTGACGTACAAAAGCCCGGTGCCATTGACTGCGGCGAAGTTGGGTTCGCCTTTTGTCTGAATCAACTCAGCTGGCTCGGTGCTTACGATGATGTTGTAAATGGTATTGGCGTCTTTTTCCTGCGCTTCATTTTCCTTATTCGCTTCGTTTACTGCCTGCGCCACTTTTTGAAGGTTGGAAGGAACATTAGTGGTAAGCGTATAGTTCCCTTTTACCGATGTAGCCGTGTACCAATGTTTGCCGCCATAGAGATAATAGCGTCCGTCATTGTTTTTTACAATAGCAAATGGAGTATTTACCCCAGCCTCAACGCCCCAATCGGGGTTTTGCTGAAAGCGGGGTTCGCCATCAATCAACACCAGAATGGAAGGTGTACTGGCATATATTACTTTCGGGGGAGCGTTATTGATTTGCTTCGCCAGGTCATTTTCCTTCTGACTCAATTCCATGGAAGCCTGCAGCTCCGACTGTGAAAAGGCGAGGTTCCAACCCGGCGCTTGCTTTTCCAAGGCCACCGCTATGGTCTCCAGGTCCTCATCTTTATACTCACCAGGCAGTTTGATGTCGGTGATATAAATGCTCTGCACCTGCACCTGGTTGCCGGTGGTGACGGTAGTGGCGTCTAGCCAGGCTACGCCAAAAACGGGATCGCCCTTACCGCTTTCGGTAACAGATATAGCCGCGCGGGCTTTTAATTTATTATCGGAAAAAGATTCTGGTTGCCACTCGTAAAGCTTAATTACGGAGCCATTGGCAGCGGTCGTCGTTTTAGGCCAGCCATTCTGCGCATGTGCTGTTTGTTGCAGCCCCAGCAGGGTGCCGCACAATATGCCTAAAAAGGTAAAGATCTTCATACCGGGTAATTTGTGTTTTGCGGAATACGCCCATTGAAGAGCGTTGTCCAGATTAAATTACAAGAGTTAGACGACGCCTTATGTTAGCGGGTTGTAAAAGGATAGGGGCGCAGGCAAAAGTTGGGAAACTGTTAGCAATTCCCGGGGAATAAAGTGGAAGGGGTGTTAATTTTTGCCGAGCCATTAAACTGAAATAGCTACAATATGATCTGACAGTTTGGGATTAACTTTAAAGAAACTACTCAATTAAATAATCCCAAAAACTG
>CALGAP010000003.1 GCA_937958995.1 uncultured Chitinophagaceae bacterium | reverse complement strand
TTACATCCTGGCCAAACAGCCGCCAGATAAGCGGTTGATCAAAAAATTATTAATATTAAGAATTTGACAAAGTAGAGGTAATAGGAAAATTCAAATATTGCCCATTAGCCACAAACCTAACAATATTCTTCTTGACATAGAATCTCAAAAATCTGTACACATTCGCCCAAAATTGACCAAACGCCTATAATGGTCATCCTCTGAACAGCTTTACTCCATTCCTTTGTACCAAAAGCGGTCGGAAACATACCGTTTGTTTCCGTCAGTAGGGTAACAGATTGTTTAACGATAACAAAGGAGGAAAGATGAACGTAGAGCTTATCACGAGGGATGACCTCGAAAAATTCAAAAAGGAACTGTTCGATGAAATCAGAAAGCACAGCCCCCATCCGAGAAAACACGGACATGAACCGAGGGCGTGGCTCAAAAGTTTTGAGGTTCGCAAATTGCTCGGCATATCCGCAGGAACACTCCAAAACCTACGAGTGAACGGCACGTTGCCGTTCAAGAAAATCGGCGGACTGATGTACTACAAATACGAGGACATCCAAAAGCTGATGGAGGGAGGAGAAGATGAATAGTACCTGCAAAACTGTGCCACGGATGCAAGCATCCGACGGCTCTTTTCCTATCCCGATTGTAAGGAGCAAGTTTATTTTTTTGCAATGCAAAAAACCGTTCCCCTACGCTCTGCGGAGTGGGGAACGGCGGATGCTCCCGATGGTCGCAATCTGTAAACTTGGGGAGGGTTGCCAATGAAAGAGCTGGCAAAAGAGAAAGAGACGGACGAGAAAAAACGCAAACGTGGACGACCCAAAAAAGCGATAACCCGAAGCGTTTCGTTGGTCGTCCGTATGACCCCTACCGAACGGCTCGCCATTGAGAGTAGGGCAACAAGTGCAGGAATGCCGATAAGTGAATGGTTCAGAAAGACCGCCAGGACGGCGGTCATAATACCGAGACTTTCAAGAGAGGAAACAAGCTACCTACGAACATTGTCGGGCATGGCAAACAATCTCAACCAATTGACCAAGTTAGCGCATAAGAGTGGGCTTGTGTCATTCATGACGGATCTGCGCAGATTACTGAACGAAGTGGAGCGATTGATGGAAAGGATGGGTAGGGATGATAGCTAAGGTCATTACAGGCAAGAGTTTTGGCGGTTGCGTTCGCTACCTGTTGGAGCGTGAACAGTCCGCCGTACTGGATTCGGTAGGTGTAAGGGATTATGACATCAAGGCAATTATTGCAGACCTTAACGCACAGCGAAAGATGCGCCCACAGCTTGGCAATGCCGTAGGGCATACCGTGCTAAGTTGGAGCAACGAGGACGGGAATAAGCTTACCGTAGAGAAGATGGCGGAACACGCGAGGGAATACATGGAAAAGATGGGCATCAAGAACACCCAGTACGTGACCGTACTGCACGAGGACAGGAAGCACCCTCACCTGCACCTCGTGTACAACCGAGTGGATAACGATGGAAAGACGATAGGCAATTTCAACCATTGGCACAAGAGCCGAAAGATATGCAGGGAGATGACCGAGCGTTACGGTTACCATCTCGGCAAGGGCAAGGCACAGGTGAACAGGCAGGCACTTTGTGGCAATGACAGGTTGCGCTATGCCATACACGATGCCCTTAAATCCATCATGGCGAAAACCACCACATGGAAGCAGGTGGAAACAATGCTTGCAGGGCAGGGCATCGGCATCCATTACAAGTACCGTAGCGGAACGAACGAGGTGCAGGGCATTTCCTTTGAAAAGGACGGCGTGAAGTTCAAAGGCTCGGCTATAGACCGCAAATTCAGTTTTGCAGGGATAGAGAAACAGCTAAGCGAAAACCGAGTGAAATGCCACAGAGAACAAAGATGACCGTAGAGCATCGTATTACAGGACAACAGCGTCCGTATATCATTACGGGTGCTGTACTTGTGCTTGTATCAGTATTTTCTCTTTTCGCAAGCTATCAGCTTTGGCGGTCGAACTCGGCATTGCACGACAGTGATACCAAAATCCGGATGGTGAGGTTACTCTATCCGCAGGTATCATCGGATATTGATTCCATCTACTACAACAATCCCAAACAGCTTAGAATTTGGGTAAAGCAGGAGGAAGAAAGATTGCTTGCCATTAGAAAAGCCGAAGAAAGTGCAAAACAATCTACGGAACAGGCGGAGCGAGCAAAGCAAGAATTGGAACGTCTGAAAGAGCAAAGTGGCAAGGATTAAAGTGAGTTTTCAACGGTTCCGCATAAACTTATAGATGTGTAATACTCTTTTGTTTCAACACTTTGAATCTAATAGAAGCAATTGAAGAAAGCCAATGTGACCTGCATTGGCTTTTTTTCGTATTTTAGTGGTTGGTAAAAATAAACCCTCACATAAGTTGCGCAAAGACGGCCTATTGGTAGTTGTATTGGAGATATTTTATGAGGGTTATAAATAAGTTGGTGGCAGACCACCGACCATAACAAAACACGAACGAATAAAAAAAATAAATGAACGCAACAGACCCATCTTTAGCCAATATCCTTCAAACACAAGGAAATCTAGAGCATTATCACGTTCCAAAATATCAAAGAGAATACACTTGGGGGAAGACTGAATGGGAACAGCTTTTAGAAGACATTGAAGAAAATGACCCAGGCTATTTTATGGGTAGTATAATTTGTATTGATGGCAACCACGAATTGGGCCCCGGTGAATCTAGGGTTTATGAAGTTGTTGACGGACAACAAAGACTCACTACGCTATCTTTATTGTTAATGGCTATTTATAAGGCATATCTTGAATGGGAAGATGAATTAACGGAAGAAGATGACGAAGAAGAAATTGAAGACTACAAGCTTAGATTAAGCAACATTAGAAAACAATTAATTCATAAAAAGAATAGTATAAACAAAGCTGAAACAGGATATTTCAAAGAAAAAGACAAATATTGTTTTTTGAGAGTTCAGCCTTCAACGCAAAGAGCAAATTACAACGACTATCTGCATATTTTGGCAGAACTAGGATTAATCAAAGGGAATTTCAACTCTAAATTTTGTGGCATACGTAGAATCTCCAAAGCTTTTTATTTCTTTTATAACCATTTGCCCGAAACCTTAGAAGGACTTAACGAATTACTTCATAAAATAAACAGCTTAAAGTTTATTCATATTGCCGTATCATCATCATCTGATGCGTTTACACTTTTTGAATCATTAAATAACCGTGGTGTTCCATTATCTGTGATGGATATTATCAAGAATAAGATGCTTGCCAATTTGGAAAAGCAACACAAAATGAATATTGATGATGCTTATGACGAGTGGCAAAGGTTGCTTGAATTTTTACCTGAATATCAAGAACAGGAAAGATTTTTAAGACATTATTACAACGCATTCAAAGTATATCCAGACGTAAAAATCGAAAAATACACAAGAGCAACAAAAAGTAATCTGATTAAAATTTTTGAGCAATTTATTAAAAAGAATGCGAAAAACCTTTTTGACGATTTAATTGAAAAAGCCGAGACATATAATTATTTCATTCAGCCTGAAAATTATGATGAAGACAACCAAACCAAAGCTTTAATAGATTTAAAAAGAATTGGTTCCGCTCCTTCTTATTTGCTTTTGCTGTATTTATTCAGTCTAGAAAACAAGGTTTTTAACGATAGAGATAAATGTTTAGATGAAGTTCTTGGGTTTCTTGTAAAATACTACATCAGAAGAAACATCACAGACTTTCCAAATACAAGAGACCTTGACGCAATTAATATTGAAGTGATTGAAAACTGCCAAAAATCTTTAGATGAAGGCAAAAAACTGAATAGCAATATCATCATTGACTTCCTTATTAAAGGCAAAGGAAAACCTGCTGATATAGGAAAATTAAAAGACGGTTTAGAAGATAATTTATTTTATTACAATTCAGGCATGGCTAGATATGTTTTAGCCAAACTTGATGAAGTAACACATTCAAGGGAATACAAACCCGATTTGTGGGCAAGAAATGAAAAAGGGCTTTTAGTTTGGACTGTTGAACATATTTTTCCACAAGGAAATAACATTCCAAAACATTGGATTGATATGATAGCAGATGGCGATAAAACTAAAGCACAAGAAATTCAAGAAAATTGGGTTCATTGTCTTGGTAATTTGACACTAAGTGGCTATAATTCTCAACTTTCAAATGCAAGTTTTGACACAAAACAAGACTTACATCAAAACAAGAAATTCTTAGGTTATAAAATTAATATCGGATATAAAAACGGTCTGTCTTTAAACAACATTGAGTTTGAGTACAAAGGAAAAATCACAAACTTAGGGAAGATAAAAGAATGGACAGAAGAATCTATAGAATCAAGAAATAATATAATGGTTGACACTCTTTTGAGACTATTTGCATTTGAAGAAAAAGAACTTAGCGAAATTAAATCAAGTGATGAATAGGACACCAGATACCAACAGCACTTACACGCAAGCAGGGGTTTGGTGCTTAGTAGGACAGGAAAGTGCTAAATTTGGAGTTCAGCTCTTCGTAGTAAATTCAGAGCTAAGATTCCTGCCGGCGTGTAGTTGCGAACCGTTGCAGTACATTTAAAGAAACGACATGACTACAGTTCAACATAGATTTTTAGACCACCAAATAAGTCCAAAGACGGAAACGCTGATAATCGGAACATTTAATCCTGAGACAGCGGAGAATGACGCTGAATTTTTCTATGGTAGAAGTAGAAACTATTTGTGGAGACTTCTTCCAACAGCTTTTGGTAAAACAGACTTAAAGGGTGCATCCAGACAGGAAAAATTAAATTTTATTAAAGAGCATAAAATTGACCTTACCGACCTAATTGAAGAAATTCAGGTTGAAGAAGGCCAAGAAGCCAATTACTATGACGGATACATCGACAACAAAGTAACTCGATGGAAAAACATCATCGCACTAATTGACACTCTCCCGAACTTGAAAAGAATATGCTTTACAAGAAAAACATTCTCTGACATACCGAACATGAAAACACAGTTATCGGAAATTCAAAAGCATTGTGATAAAAAAGGTATTGCATTTCAGGCTCTAACCACACCAGCTCGATTTTACCGAGAAGACAAACAAACTGAATGGACAAACTTTCTTTTGAATGGTAACGGGTAAAGAAGCAAATACGGTTTATTTTTCTGAAAAAATGCGGTCTGATCAACGGTTTACAAAGACCTGCAACTCTTTAACTGAACTTCTTGAAAAGCACTCAATAAGGTATGGTTTTTTAAAAGGCACAAAAGACATTTGGTGCAGAGACTACATGCCTATTCAAATTGAAAAGGGGAAATTTGTTCAATTCCGTTATGAACCTTCATATTTAAAGGAAAACTTAGAACTTCAATCCGACCCTAAAGAAGTTTGTACAGCCAATAACATTGACCCTGAATTTTCCAAAATCAACCTTGACGGTGGCAATGTTGTGAATTGGTCTGACAGAGCAATTATTTCTGACAGAGTTTTTGACGAGAACCCAGAATATTCAAGTAAAAACAAACTGATTTCTGAAATTGAAAAATTTCTTGAAACAGAAATAATCGTCATTCCTCAAATAAAATCCGATATGACAGGTCACGCAGACGGAATGGTTCGATTTGTTGACCGCAACACATTACTTGGAAATGACAGGGAACAAGAGTATAAATATTGGAAGAATGGAATCAATAAAATTTTGAAGGAAAAAGGGATTGAATATATTGACATTCCGTTCCTCGACCATAGTGAAAAGAAATACCCTGACCATGCTATTGGTTGCTATATGAACTACTTAGAAGTACAAAACCTAATTGTGCTACCAATATTTGAAACAGAGAAAAACAAAGACCAGGAAGTTTACAATAAGTTCAAGGAGATTTTTCCAGACAGAAGAATAGAAGTGATTAATTATAATGAAATTGGACTTTATGGAGGTCTATTGAATTGTACGACATGGACAATAAAGGACTGAAAATGGGTAACACACTACAACATTGTGTAAGCGTAATGGGATTGCACGGTAAAAATTGAGCTTTTTTGCTCCTAATAAGCTTTAGTGGTAGGCAGACCATGTAAAACAGTACAGCCCACCGCTCCTGTTCGTGGTTGTTCTCGCTTTGGACATTTACGGTGAATTTCTTTCGTGTCATGCAAGGCTTTTTTTTCGCCAGCCAATAAAATTTGTGGTCTGCTTGCAGACATAAAACATAATGCATGATTTAACGTATATTTGTATAGGAAAGATTAAGTATCTTTGTGTAAAGGAATGTGTTATGAATACAGAGCAAAAAAAGGTCAAAAAGAAAACAGAGCAAAAAAAAACTGTCAAATCGAGAAAGGAAATTGTGGACTCCCCCGAAATTCGCCCAGTTGGGGTTAGAGAAAAATCTCTAACTTAATGGGTCAAATATGAAAAAAGTCAGATTTACCGAAACACAGATTATCACCATCCTGAAACATCAGGAAGCCGGCAGATCGATTAAGGATCTGGCCCGGGAGCATGGTGTAAGCGAAGCCACCATTTACAACTGGAAGGCCAAGTATGGCGGCATGGAAGCCAATGAGGTCAAGCGAATGAAAGAGCTGGAAGAAGAAAACAATAAGCTCAAACGTATCGTTGCCAATCTTACGTTGGAGATCGATGCCGTAAAACATGTGCTTGAAAAAAAGTACGGCGGCCTGACGACAAACGGGAAGCAGTGAGTATGATGGTTTTGGACAAACAAGTGAGTGTTCGCCAGGCCTGCAAACTTGTATCCCTGCCTCGTTCCGTTTATCGGTACCAGCGAAAGCCAAAGGATGATCGAGCTCTAATGGATGCTTTGGAAGTGTTGGTAGTAAAGCATCCTACGATTGGTTTCTGGAAATGCTATTACCGGCTGCGTAGAAAGGGATACGAATGCAATCATAAGAAGCTATACAGGGTCTATAAGTTCCTGCAATTGAATATCCGTAGAAAGGTGAAACGAAGGCTGCCAGAGCGCATAAAGCAGCCTCTGATGGTTCCGGAAGGCCTTAACCAGTCCTGGAGTATGGACTTTATGAGTGATAGCCTTGTAGATGGTCGTCGGTTCCGGATATTGAACATCATTGATGATTATAACCGAGAATCTTTGTGGATAGAAATTGATACATCACTACCAGCCCGTCGGGTTATCAGAGTCCTGGAGCGACTGTTGGAACTGCGTGGGAAGCCACTGCGAATCCGGGTAGACAACGGCCCCGAGTTCATCAGTGATCTGCTGAGGTTGTGGTGCGAAGAACATAACATCGAAATCCTGTTCATCCAACCGGGCAAGCCGGTACAAAATGCATTTATTGAACGCAATAATGGGTCAATCAGAAGAGAACTATTGGATGCTTACCACTTTTTCACTTTACAGGAAGTACGACTAATGGCTGAGGAGTGGAGACAGGACTACAATGCTGAAAGGCCGCACGAAACGCTGGGCAATGTACCGCCGCTGGAATACACCCAATCCGTTTCCCTGTGATTACTAAAAAATTGAAAATTCTAAATCTCACTGGGCCGAAAATAAGGGGAGCGCACACCAATTGGGCCTGCACAATACCAACTTTTCACAGAATAAAAAACGTGAAAAACACCTATTCTCAGCATCCCCATTCCGTAAATAAGAAAGTATCTTTTCGCCAATCTGTGCGATTGCCTCTGTCCCCAATTTCGTATTTATCCTATCTTCACTGAACATCACTGAAGGCTTTTATATGACCGAAGCATTTACTTTACCCCTCTTAACTGCAATACTAGGTGCTGTCGCAGGTGCAGTACTGACTTCATTTTTTATATCTCGCCACAATAAACGGACACTCGCTATTGAATTTCACAAAGAATGGAATAGCTATGAGATGAGTGTGCATAGAAGGAAAGCATATCATTGTATCAAAAAGTATCCCGACATCAACTATGATGAATTAACGGGCGTCGATGAGGATGGGTCCATTTCTGTATTTATAATCCTAAGATTTTTTGAAAGGCTAGGTCAATGCTTTCAATCCAATAGTCTTAATCGTCAACTTGCGGCAACTCTTTTCTATGAAAGTTTCTATTGGTGGTATTTTGTCAGCTTTAACACCTCGCTAAGAACGGTTAAGGACGGTTGGAAGTCATTTGAGGTTATTGAAGAACTAAAAACACAAATGAGAGAATATACCAGAGAGTTAGATTATTGTGAACTAAGCAAAAAGTACACTCAAAAATATCTCCACTACGTATCAAATAAGCGAGCATCGGATTTTACCCGCCAGGTATCTTAAGCTCATTTCAGCTCCATTATCCTATAAAAAAAAACATCAACTGGTACAAACATGCCTGCTACTGTAAGATTCCCACTATGACCCAATCACATTTTTTCCTAAACTTGCTCTCTCAAAACTTTATCTGCCCAAAATTGCAACCTTATCTCGTTGAACTACCCTCCCGGTAAAGATCCAGCCGCTGCAAAAAACGAATTGCCTATGTTCGTATAAACAAATTGTTTATCTATATCCTTATAAATTGCACCCTGTAAAGCAGACTGCTAAATAAAGTGAAGTTAGTCGCGGACCATACCATTGAAGCCTTTAAGAACGGAAACGCCACGGCGTTTTCTGAGCTATACACTGTTTTTTATCCCCGGCTCCGCTTCTTCGCATTCAAAATAATTAGGAATGCAGAAGACGCCGGCGATATTGTATCCCAGGTCTTTATTAAACTATGGGAAAGGCGCCAGAGATTTGAAACCCTTGCCAATATCAAAGCATTCCTCTATATAACCACTCGAAATGACAGCCTGCTGTTTCTGCGACATGGTAACAGTGAGAAGAAAAAAGAAGACCAGTACAAGTATTTCCTGCAGCACGATATAAATGATCTGCTTGAAGAAATGGTTAAAACCGAACTGTTCAGCGAGCTGTATAAAGAACTCGAAGCACTACCCGAAAAGCACAAATCAATTCTGAAACGTTTTTATATCGATGGTGCAACGACGTTACAGGTGGCGATGCAAATGAATATGGAAATTGGCGCGGTGAAAATGATGAAATTAAGAGCTTTACGTCTACTCCGGGAACGATTGAAAAATCGTCATCTGCTTTCCCTTGTCATCCTGATTATCATGTACCGGGCTTAGGGAAAAATTTTTCTCCAATTTTATGTTACCGTAAAGTCGTTTTTGTGTTTCTATGGTTGGAAGGTCATCTTCCTTGTTCAAATAGCCTATTGTAATTTTTCTTAATGGATAAACATTAATGTCTATGTCGGATAGAATAGACAGGCTTCGTTTGCTCTTACAAGAGAGTATGAGGCGGGAATTGTCGTATGACGAACAGGTGGAGCTTGATAGCTATCTCGAAAGCTATACGGCAGAGGAAAAGAAGCGGCTCGCCAGGGAGCTTCCTGGCAATGAGCCTTTGCTCAGGGAGTTTAGCCAGTATTACCAAATGCGGAAGGAGTTGGAGCAGGGCGTGGAGCACGCGACTCCTGTGCAAAGCATAGAAAGTCCCCTGCGTCGAATCGGGTGGATCCAGTGGGTAGCCGCGGCATCAATAATCGCGTCTATTATCACTGCCGCAATTTACTTACTGAACACAAATACAGAAAAGAATACTACGGCAATCAATACACCCAACGCTTCCACCAATGATGTTCCCCCGGGAACCTATACCGCCCGGTTAAGATTATCAGACGGCACATCGATCATCCTCGATAGTGCTGGCCAGGGTCTTTTGGCACAACAGGGCACGGCACTCATCACCAATGACTCCGGAAACGTAAAATACCAGGTACAGAATCGTTCAAATAGCGAGCTCCTCTACAACACGCTGGAGACAGGGGCCGGCCAGTCCTATGCCCTGACCTTATCGGACGGCACCAAAGTCTGGCTCAATGCCAAATCATCGTTGCATTTCCCGGTGGCATTTGAAAGCAATGAACGCGTTGTAGTAATGCAGGGTGAGGTTTTTTTTGAAGTAGCCAAAAATGCGAAAGCCCCCTTTAAAATTCAAATTGTAAAACCATCGGGCGAAAAAGCTTTCGCAGAAGTTTTAGGCACCCAATTCAATATTAATGCCTACGACGACGAAACAAGTATCCAAACGACTCTGGTAGACGGTCGCATCAAAATTTCCAGTGCCACCAGCAGCCGTTCGCAAATACTGACACCTGGCCAGCAAGTTGTGATTGA
Source organism: uncultured Chitinophagaceae bacterium (assembly GCA_937958995.1). GTDB lineage: Bacteria > Bacteroidota > Bacteroidia > Chitinophagales > Chitinophagaceae > CALCIN01. Next base: position 24,797 of record CALGAP010000003.1, on the reverse strand, counting down.
TAGTGAAGGAAACCTTGAAGTGAAAAACGAAGTCAATGTAGAAAGGATTATGGCCTGGAAGGAGCAACGATTTTACTTCAGAAACGATGACCTGAAAACTATGATGCGGCAGCTGGCGCGCTGGTATGATATCGAAGTGATTTACGAGGGTGAAGTACCGAATAAAACATTTACCGGAATGGTGAGCAGAAATACCAACTTGTCCGAGGTGTTGACACTGTTGCAGTCGGCCAGCGTACCGTTCCGGATAGAAGGAAAAAAACTGGTGATTACGAAAGGCTAAGGGTCTTTCGCAGCTAGGATGTCTGATGATACCTGGAACAAAGCACAGTTGGTTTTTGAAAATTGATAGAATTTTCTCATGTACTGACCACGATCTTCCCATTTCCCCGCTTTCGCGGGGAAATGGCGAAGACGGAACTGAAAACGTGGTTGCGGCCGCCAACTGTCCAGGGTGAAAGAAATAAGCCAGAAAAAGTAATCGAAATAATCCTTTTATCCATAAATCCGGAACAATATCCGGAAGTAAAACCAGTCGAAGAAAAACTGTTAACTATTAAACCTCCCTTGACGATTCCGGGATTGCTGGCCTGAAGCAATATCTACCTCAGTGTTGAGGCAGATGTCATTTACCATGCTGGAATCATTCGCCATTAGAAAGTAAAGTTGACCTGAAAAAAACAAGCCATCCCGGGTGGAGCCGGAATGGCGGATGTTCAGGTTTTAAAATAAGTCATTCTGGATTTGACAATTATTAACCTAAACAACCCAAAGGTATGCAATTTTTAGTGCCTGGTGTTCGCCTGCAAGGGCAGAAAAGCACACTAACCCAACCTTTCAAACTGCTGCGGATTATGAAACTGACCGCCCTTTTCTTACTTACCCTCAGCCTTCATGTGTCAGCCCGCTCCGACGGCCAAACGGTCACGCTGCGGGAAAAAAATGCTCCGCTTGAAAATGTACTGTTCGAAATTGGCAAGCAAACCGGCTACAATTTCATTGTCTCCGACGATGTTCTTCGCAGCGCTAAGAAAGTGACGATCGATGTAAAAAATGCATCACTGAAGGAGGCACTGAAAATTTGCTTCAAGGATCAACCATTTAGTTTTACGGTTAACGGCGCGAGTATTATCGTTAGGCGAGATCACAATAAAGTAGATAGTACTTTTTCCGATGTTCCATTTGCAACGGATACTATGCCACGCATTCCAGTCAGTGGTCGGGTTATACTTAAAGATAGCACGGATGTAGCATTAGATAATGTCAACATCATGAATCTAACGTCTAACGAAGGAACCACAACAGGACCCAATGGACAGTTTACCATATTAGCGCGACCGGGTGATGTGTTGGAGTTTACGTTTGTAGGTCTCACCACCAGGAGAATGACCTTAAGTAATACTACTAGTATCATTGTAATAAAAATGGAAAGAGCAGTAAAAACAGAAGAAGAGGTGGTTGTGTACAATACAGGCTATGAATCCCTGCCTAAAGAACGAGCAACCGGAAGTTTTGTAAAAATGAATAACGAATTGGTAAATTACCGCGTATCAATGAATATACTGGATCGCATGAATGGCCTCGCAAATTCGGTCTATTTCGATAACCGAACTAACACTAATAAAATTTCAATTCGAGGAATCAGTACCATCTTTTCAAATACCGATCCGCTAATTGTTGTAGACAACTTTCCATATGAAGGAGATATTGGAAATATTAATCCCAATGATGTGGAGGATATTACAATACTTCGGGATGCAGCTGCAACTTCAATTTGGGGTGCAAGAGCAGGAAATGGTGTAGTTGTAATAACGACCAAAAAGGCAAAGTTTGGCCAACCTATGTTACTTACTGCGAACAATTTTGTCACAGTAACTGAGAAGCCGGATTTGTATTATTTCCCCCAAATGAGCTCTTCCAGCTTTATCGACTTAGAGCAATTCCTATTTGAAAAAGGTTATTATAACTCCGCCATAAACAATACTACCAGCCGTCCAATACTCAGTCCGGTGGTGGAAATACTCAATCGAAAAAGGAGTGGTTTAATAACCGATGCAGAAGCGGAATCGCAGATAGATGCACTGCGAAATTTAGATCTGCGAAGTGATTTCGAAAAGTATGTTTATCGCAACGGAACAACCCAGCAACACTCCCTTCAATTAAGTGGCAGCGGCACTAATATTGCTTACATGCTTTCAGTCGGGTATGATAGAAACCTGCAACAACAGGTGGGCAATCAGTACGATAGATTTACCGTTACTACGGGAAGCACCTTACAACCGATTCGCGGGCTGGAAATTTCATCAAGCATACGATACGCGTTAACTAACAAACAAAATAATGGGTTGCGATATCCTCTATCACCAGGGGGCGGTAAATCTGCACTTTATCCCTATGCTCGTTTAGCCGACGAGAATGGAAAGCCCCTAGCCATTGAAAAGGACTATAGAATGAGCTACGTAGATTCTGCCGGAGACGGAAGGCTCCTGGATTGGCACTACCGGCCTCTTGATGAAATTGAACTGGCCGACAATACTGTTAGGTTGCAGGATATTGTGATGAACTTTATTTCAAAATATAAGTTTAGCGGATCAGTTTCCGCACAATTACAGTACCAACTGGAAAAAGCTAAGGGGACTAGCCGAAACTATAATGGACCTGAAACTTACTTTACCCGAAATTTAATTAACAGGTTTACTCAAATAGAAGGACAGACTATTACGCGTATAGTTCCATTAGGCGGCATTCTGGACATATCAGAAAATGAACTAACCGCACAAATTTTAAGGGGGCAGATAGATTTCAATAATAGCTGGAAGGGAGGAGACTACGAATTAAATGCCTTGGTGGGTGCAGAACTCCGACAAAATCGCAATACGTCATACACTGGGCGGACATATGGGTACAATGAAAACAAACTTTCCTTCAGTAACATAGACTATGTCTCGAGATTCCCAATATATGGAAAGTTATCAGGCAATTCTGCTATTCCCAACAATGTCGGATTTGGTGATTTACTAGACCGCTTTGTGTCGGTCTTTGGAAACGCAGCCTTGAACTTCAAAAAACGTTATACCATCTCTGCAAGCGCGAGGAAGGACGCAGCTAATATATTTGGAGTTAACACTAACGACAAATGGAAGCCTCTTTGGTCAGTAGGCTCAAGCTGGATGATCTCAAATGAATCATTTTATAGCGTTAATTGGCTGTCCCAATTAAGGTTGCGGGCAACCTTTGGATATAGTGGCAATGTCAACAATAGCAAATCAGCCCATGGGACAATCTCTTACTCTTCCTCACCCGACCCTTACACACAACTAACACATGCGTACGTAAATAACCCACCCAATCCAAGCCTGAGATGGGAAGAATCCAAGATTCTCAACCTTGCAGTAGACTTTGCCGCATTCAAGCACAGAATTTCTGGTAGTATTGAATATTATACTAAGGAGTCTAGAGATTTAATCGCCCCAGCTCCGTTGGATCCAACCACTGGTATTTCATCAATGGATGTAAATAGCGCTCATATCAGCGGACGTGGAGTAGACGTACAACTAAATACTCTAAATGTTAATAAGACATTTAAATGGAGCAGCACATTAATCTTTAGCTTTTCTGAAAATAAGATTACGCGATACTTAAGACCTTCAGGAACTGCCAGATCCTACGCGGGAAGCGGATTGACAGTAACTCCAATTGAGGGAAAGCACGCTTACGCGGTTTTTAGCTATGCTTGGGCCGGGCTAGACGAAAATGGCAACCCTCAAGGGCTTTTAAACAAGCAGCAATTAAGCACCGACTACAACGCTATTCAAAGTGCTCCCGTTTCCGATCTCGCGTATCATGGGTCCGCCCTTCCATTGTACTTTGGATCGTTGGTTAATACCTTTAAGTGGAAGTCTATAAGCTGCACAATTTTTATGAAATATGCTTTTGCATACTACTTCCGAAGAGGTACAATTGATTACAACTCCTTATTCAGTTCGTGGGCAAGTGCTCATGCGGATTTTGATAAGAGATGGCAACAGCCTGGGGATGAAAAACTCACCACAGTGCCAGCTTTAATATATCCCGCAAGTTCAAGCCGTGATGAATTTTATAAATACTCAGAAGCCACAATTGAAAAAGGAGATCATATCCGAATTCAAAATGTCCGTATAAGCTACTCCATTTCTAAGAGACATGCAGAAAAAGTGGCCTTCCGCAATATTGAAATTATTTTATTTGGCGATAATCTTGGAATAATCTGGAGAAAAAACAGGGCTGGTCTTGACCCTGACTATTATTCAGGATACTTTCCCGCCGCCAAAAGCCTAAGCATTGGCCTGAAAGCTGACTTTTAATTGCCCAATTCAAATTTAATAAAATGAGTATTATAAATCGTTTCCGTATAAATCAATTGTGTTTAATTGCACTATTATCTAATGCCTTTTTTCTTAGCTCATGTTCAAAATTTCTGGAAGAGAAACCAGATAAAAGTCTTGTAATTCCTTCTACGATTGAAGACATGCAAGCTCTTTTGGACAATTCTGGCGTCATGAATTATATTTATCCAAGCGTTCTAGAAATCGCCGCAGACAACTATTATGTGACGGAGAGTGACTGGGCATCCAGGTCGGAAAACGATAGAAACAATTACATATGGGCTCCTCACGCAGTGTACAATAACAACTGGAATTCGCCATACCAAACCATATTCTACTCAAATCTGGTACTTGACTACTTACCCTTGGTCGAAATGACCGATGTCCATGAAGATTTGCTAAACAACATTAAAGGAAGCGCCTTATTTTTTAGATCATATGCACACTGGAATATTGCGCAACTTTACTGCAAGCCGTTCTCAAGTAATACAAGTTCTGAACTAGGTATTCCCCTTCGGTTGAATTCAGACTTTAATAGGAAAAGTGTCAGATCCTCTATTGTGGTAACCTACAATCAGATCATCGAAGATCTTCAGTCAGCAGCGAGGCTCCTACCTGAAAACAGCTCAGTTCCGACGAAACCGAACAAAAAGGCTGCCTATGGTGCACTGGCAAGAGTATTTCTATCCATGTCCGATTTTCAGAATGCGGAAAAATATGCAGATTCCGCTTTGAAGATATATGACACACTGATAGACTACAACATGCTAGATACAAACAGCATTACTCCTTTTAGCAGGTTCAATAGCGAAATTTTATTTCTATCAGTTACGCCAGGCAGCGGTATACTGGCTTCATCAAGATGCAAAATAGATTCGAACCTAATCAACCTTTATTCCAACAATGATCTACGCCTTTTACTTTTCTTCTCCCGCAACAGTGATGGCACATATGCCCCCAAAGGCGGCTATGACGAAGAAGGTATCTATGGACAACACTTTTACGGAATTACCACAGGAGAAATGTACCTGACCAGGGCGGAATCACGTGCTCGACGCGGCGCCTTGCAAAGCGCGCTCGACGATCTCAATTTACTTCTTGAAAAACGCTGGAAAACCGGAACGTTTATGCCTTATGAAAGTTCTGACCCTGAGCAAGTTTTGAATTGGGTACTGGAAGAGCGTAGAAAGGAGCTTGTGCTTCGTGGGCTTAGGTGGACTGATCTAAGGCGCCTAAACTTAGAACCAGAATTCGCCAAAACTTTAACACGAAAAGCTGCCGGAGAAATCCACAGCCTTCCGCCAAATGACTTGAGATATGTCCTGCTGATACCACAAGAGGTAATTACACAGTCCGGAATTCAGCAAAACCCCAGGTAAATTAACCCGCACATGAAACTCAAAATTCTTATACAATTAGTTGCAATTTTATTTTATTTCTCTACAATATCTAAAGCGCAGCATTATAAAGTTGGACTGAATGTCGGCGATACAGTTCCGGAAAGCTTTTACAATTACTTGACACTACAACTCGGAGAACCGGTATTACAGTTTAAGGGCACTAATTTGTTATTAGACTTTTGGAGCATCTATTGTGCGCCTTGTATAGCAGAATTCCCTAAGATGAAAGATCTGCAAGAGTCCTTTGAGGGAAAACTAAAAGTCATCTTGGTAACAGATAATTCCGAGAAAGACATTTCTCGTGTATTCTCAAATGAATCCATGAAAGGAAAACTTCCAAACCTGTCGTCAGTTGTAGGCGATACTGTATTGCATAAAATGTTCCCACATACATACTTAGGCTATAAAGTTCTTATTGATACGGTCGGAAAAGTACTAATGCAGGGCATAAAGGAAAATTTTGCAGAACACACTATAGATGAATCAATGTCAGGAAGAGTCGTCTCTTATATTAAAGGGAATAATCGCTATGACGGGAAAACTCCCCTTTATAAATTGTTTGGCGCTACCGAAAAGTACTTTGTTCGGTCATTATCCGCTTTTTACCCATTTTCGGATCAGATAGGTTCGCCATATGGGACAGATTCCCACCGCGAAATTGTTGACCCAGAGACTCAAACAATAAGAGATTCGTATGTAAACAGATCAGCGATACAATATTATCATGATGCCTTTAAGACAAATTTAAATGATTGGGGAAAAGTATTAAGGGGTAAGTTGAGACCAATAGTGCTCAATGTCACCGATTCATCCAAATATTCAATTGAATATGTAAGTCAGGAAGTAAGAGGAACTTGGATGCAAAATCACCTATTTTGCTACGAGCTTATATTGCCTATCAATGAATCAGCTAACAAATTTACATACATGCAACGAGACGTTAACAATTTCCTAGGAAGAAAGTATGGCTGTTGTGGATATATTGAAAAAAGAAAAATAAAATGTTATCAATTGATAAGAACCTCTACAAATGACAAACTCAAAACGAACGGAGGCCAAAATAAAAGATACATCCAAAGAAACAACGGAAAAACACTAATGTTTCAAAATGCCAGCTTTAGAGACGCTTTAAGCGCAATGATTTCTCGTGTTAAAAACATGAATGAAGATGTTATTATTGTAGATAAAACCGGATATCCAAGCAAAATTGACATTGAGTTTAGCAAGGAATTAGAAGATATTGAAGAATTAAAATCCGAGCTCAATCAATATGATTTGGATTTGATTATAGGTGAAGAAGAACTCAGCTTTTTGATAATTTCAGATAAAGTAGATATCAGAACTACTCAGCTGAATTAATAGAATTTATTCAAAATAAATGGTTGGGTGAAAAATATTGCTTACTTATGAAAATCCCGTCTTAGATTGACAGTTCTTAACTTGTAAGTTAAGAATCACTTATATGCTGTCAAACATTGCCACACGGAAATTCGAAGAAACTGAGTGTTATCAAATATGGCAAAGAAACTGGTAATATTTCGAAGATCTGGAGGGATTTCGGTATATCCTGGGAAACTTATTACCAACAGCAAGCCTTGCCCTCAATACCCAAAGATCAGGGTAGCAAAAGAGTCAGAAGGGAAAAGTCTATACTTAAGAACAACTTACCACATTGGTCAGGCGCGTATATCGTGGTGCCTGAAGCGCTATCACGATATGAAAGTCTCGCCGGAAGGAGAGTATGGCGTTCTCAAACGGTATGGCCTCTCGACTATGTGGTCACTAGATTTCCATTTCGGATCCACACCATTCATACCGATAGTGCCATGAGTCCCAGACATTATTTCACTTGCATTGCGATGACCCTGGAATCCGGAATGTCTAAATCAAGATAGTCAGCCCTCACCTAAGCGGGAAAGTAGAAAGGGCATCCCTTACGGACCATCAGCTAATTGAATACAGGGATGACATAGATATTGCAAATAGGTTGAGCGAATGGAAGAAACTCTACAATTGACACCGACCCAATGCAGCTCAGAAGGGAAAATGCCGTACGAAGTGCTGCGCGAGAAACTGCTTACAACTTAAATTTTCCCCCTGATCCCCTCATACCTAAAAATGGAGGGGTCAGGGGAAAAATTTATCTGGTTTTGTCAATCGTAGTTTGGGCCCGCACAGTTTACACCCAACCGCCTTAATTAGCACTTTATTGAACAGCGCGCAGGAAAACTACTCCAGCTTTGTCTTCTTGATCTCTCAATGCATCCTCGATTAGACCTGCCAAAGTTCCATCGATAATTGGATGTCCGAGATTTTCAGGATCTTCCTCGGCAATAATATAACAAATTCTCTCATCTCCAGGACATGTGCCAGGCGTTGCTATTGTATAATTATCCGGGTTCATTGAATCTATAACATCTGTATTGTTAAGCTGATAAACAAAGTTCTTAGTTGTGGTATTGCTTCTGAACGCAAATGAAGTCACTATGCCAACAAGTAGCGCCAGGATGGACAGGCTTGACTTAAAGTTTTTCATAATTTTAATTTTGAAAATGAATGCTTGTGCCTACTCTTTTTAGGTTTTCGGCTTCCCCTTGTTGATCAAGTCTAATTAAATAATTCCTAGTCAGCTCTTACCTTTACATCTGCAAGTTCTGATTCAAAATTATCTGCAACTACAGCTTGAATGTGGCTCTTAAGAGCCGGATCGCCTTCTATTTCGGGTAGTTGCGAATCCCCAGCCTGAGGTTCTGCCAATATTGCACACATCGCACCGGTTGAGGGGCATCCTGGTTGGCTGGTGGACTCGGTATTAAAGTAACTGATAGGGTCCAATGGATCAGTTGCGTTGGTCTTGAATGAAAACCAAACCTTTGTTAATGAAGTCTGTTGATCATTTTTCGCAGTTCTGAAAGCAGTAGCTGCTATCATTGCGAATAAGAGTGCAAAAGCAGCAAGGCTGATTCTAAAATTTTTCATACAATAATAGTTTAGTAAATTAACAAATCGCGCCTACTCTTACAGGTTTTCGGCTTCCCCTTTTATCTGCGGTGGCTACTGCGCAGATGACTTGATGTACATCAAATACTTGACTAGTCAAACTTCAGCTTTACGTGATTAGTTTCAGTAAACACTTCCAGTGCACACAGAATTTCGAATTGCAATACTGGGGATAGATAAGGATGACCAGGGTTGAACAAATCTTCTCTGGCGATAATAGAACATATTGTTCCTATACCCATGCAGCCAGGTTGCCAAAATCCACGCTCATAGTTTGCTGGATCGAAAGGATCTCCGCCCAGAAACTCCCAAGGTTCCTCATAAGTAAAGGTCTCGTAGACGAAAGGTACGTTCCCCAAATTTGGGTGCAACTTTCTTTTGTTTTCGAAAGAGAATGCAGATCCTGCCACGGCTATGACAATAGCCGCAATTGACATTAGATGCCTTTTCATGATTTAACAATTTCAGGTTAATTAATCGCTACCAAAATTACCTTATGCATATACTGGCTGCGACTCTTCCTTGGCTTTCCATGACCTTTTACGATAAAGCCAAATTCCTGCCCAGGCAAGTAGCGTAAAGAAAATATTAAATATTAAGTGCTGTGTCCAAGTCATGCTGCTAATCACACCACCACAAGAACATGGCAAATCCCGACTAAAGGCGAGCATATATCCGAGGTAAAGCGTAAATAGGCTCATCAAACCTAAGGACCCATAGAGACCCATTAAACGGGTGTGAGGGAGTAACAGCAATAACGCAACTACGATTTCCACATTTGGTATAGTCCACGCAACCAAAACATTTCTGTCACCAATAAGCGGCGACTTTTTTAATACAGCTTGAAAGGAGTCAATTTCGTAGAGTTTACTCAAGGCGGCATACACAAACAACAAAATAAATAATGACGCAATCGCTTCAATCAAGAAGCTTCGCCGACTACTAATAAACTGGGATAAAGCCCGCATTTCCATGTTGTATGCATTGATACGGTTAATTTATAAAAATGTATCTATCCTTCTCAGTTAAACGGCCCATATATTGTAAAGTATCCCCAACGCCCCTCCCAATATTATAATACTGTTGCGTATACTTTATAAAACCTCCCGGTTCCTGAATCACATAGTCAATTTCATGAATCGCATTAAAATTATCCGTAACCTGCATCCCGTCACCACCATTCTTCTGGAACCACAATAACATATATTCTTCATCAACCGAGCAAACAATTGATCCCTTTCCTGCCTCAAATAATCTCACCAGATCAGCCACCGTAATCCGATAAATAGCCCGCTTCACATCACCACCAATCGCAAACGCCTTAATAAAGCCAGCATAATCCTCACTCTCAAAAGACAATGTCAGGCGGCAACCTTCCCCTGCAACTTCGCCCGGATAAGAAGCTGCTACGAGCACACTATCGCCATTAAGCCAGATAACCTGCAGGTCATCGGACACGTCTATGATGTCACCATAGCGCTCAAAAAAATCGTGCACCTGGCGTTCCATTCGCGTCATATGAACGAGTTTGAGGGGAAAATGCTGTCATCCCACTTTACATTATCCCACACGCAGTGGTCTGCCTTCAAGAAAGGTAATACTTTGGCAAACCCTTGGAAGAAAAGTGGATCGGTTATCCCGGAAAATTTCCGGGGTATAAGCAATCCAATGACAAGTTCCTTAAGAACCTCAAGAAGTATTTTCGGCGGGTAGGACAAGGTCAACAGTAACACATTCATCCAGGCGCTGGCAAGAGCAGAAGCCAAATTAATTGGAGCAACGGCAGGCTGGGGTGATTCCCCTTTTCAGAAAGTGAAAATAGCCTATTGGCCTGCAATGAGTATCCAACAAGGTTCCGCATCTTGAACCAGCTCCTAAATGAACTTGATTGGGTCACTTTATTAAAACACCTGAACCAGTCATTTCATAAAAAAAATCTCAAAAAATTTCAAAAAACTTTGCAGGGGGTTGTTTTGCATCAGGGCTACGGCTTAGAACACTGGGGAGTTGCTATAACAGCAGCAAGATAAACCAGAAAAATATTCCAATCAGGACAAACAATATTCCAATCCGTGCAAATATTTACTTTCATAACGGTATGGAATATACTCCATATTATTCATACTACTTTCTTTTGCTGCCTGGTCCATTGCATCGGGGTAACCTGGAATCGCTTGTGAAAGGCTTTGATAAAATTCGTTTCCGCATTCGCGCCAACATAGCCCACTTTTCGGGCAACATACTTTACTGGTCGATGTGCGAGCAACATTTCTTTCGCTTTTATCATTCGTTCTTCCAGCAGGTAATTGTAAACCGTTTTATTAAACTCTTTCCGGAAGCCCTCCTGCAATTTTCGAACCGGGAGGCGTACCTTTTGAGCCAACTCGGAAACTGTCATTGTCGCCCGCAGATCTCTGGTCAATAATTTTGCCGCCTCATGTATCTGCTGGATTTCATATTCGGTCATAAGATAAGATTAAGTCTCACAAATCAGTTATTCAGGGTCGCTCCCATCCAGCCGGAGGAGGACTATTGCACTGACAAGGGCAGCAAATAAACAATTTGCATTGTGCCCGCCTAAACAAGATACATGGACGCATAATGGATAAGGTTGATTACATCGGGTAACCGGGAATTGGGAGACGTACGGATCAAATTGAAGGAGCAGATAATCAGAACCGCCAGGCAAGGTTGCACCTCACCGGTTAACGAAACAGAGAGATTGAAAAGTTAATTGAAACCTTAACGGAAACAAATTTCCTTCAATAATACTAACCTGCCAAATGACACCTATATGGATACACGTAGCAGCAAATAAAACTTTGCTTTTACAATGAAAAAATAGCTGTTAGGATTCCGCCTTCATTATCGGCTGCAGTTAGACGTGATATAATGTTTATGAAAAAAGGACTGACCCTCTGTAGAGTTAACGCCCCAGTGTATAGGCAAACAAACTATCGAACTAGAATACCTGCAGGTTAAGACAATGATATAAATCAAAACTGGATGTCGGTTGGGCATGATAACTCAGAAGCATCCTCGATAAAGTTCATTGCATCCGGGTAGTCGGGTCAAGCAGACCTAAACTCTTTGTTACCTCTAATCAGTTGACTTCCTAAAATATGGAGCAGTTAACAGGGCTGGCTGAGAATTTTTTTCTCAACAAAGGCTAGTAGTAAAAGCGGGAATTCCAGTTTTCATAAGGAAAGCCAACGATTCACAAGCCGAACGACGGCAGCCCGGTTCATTACCCGAAAAAAGCCAAAGCTAATGCACCAGGCAGCCCGCCTTGACCAGTAAAGATCAGTTATGAAGCCACTGCCAATACTACTATTATCCCTATGGGCCTGTCTGCCCCGCCTCAGCTTTCCGCAAGACGCCATCAAGATGGGCCTGATTGTGTTAAACAATGGAGATACCCTGTATGGAGAAATCCGGTCCAGGAACTGGAGCTGCACCCCTCAATCGTTGTTATTCCGCAGCAGCGGTCGGCAATTTTCATCCTACGAGGTTGCCGACATTTGCTACTTTGAAGCCGCCGGCGAGCGCTATCTGCGCGCCGATGCTTGGATAGACCAGCGGTCGGTGGACTATGAACTTGCCTATGACTGGATCTTGCCCGAACATGCGAGTGGTGGCGAAAGAAAGACTGTCTGGCTCAAATACCTTGTAATGGGAACAAGATATGATCTGCTCGAATGGAGGGATCCCAACAAGGCACATTATTTCCTGCGCGACACTTCCGGAGCCATCATACCCTTGGAATATAAAGTCTCCTCCAAGAGCGGCGGGAAGATTGCCATTCAAAACACCTTCCGGGCAACCCTCGCCGAACTCAACAGTAATGGCGCCAATGATCCCGTTATTGCGGCAGCCATTCACGAAGCCAGTTACGACGCCGCCTTCCTCTGTCCCATCGTCAAAGCCCTTAACCTCACCACCGGTGACGTGCTGTACGAAATGCCCGCCAAAGCGCCACGCAAAAAATGGACATTTTTCACCGGGATAGCGGGCGGCCCCACAGTATTAAGGGCCAACCCCAAATTTTCAATTCACACCGGCACAGGCACATCGGCTGGCTGGACAGGCGGATTCGACTATACGATCGGGCACTCAAAAAGGGAGGGCAATCATTGCTCAGACTGGAGTTGGTCCTGGCCCAGGTAAGCTATGGCATGGATGAAAAGGCCTGGCCTTTTTGCAGGGTAAAACAGCATCAACTTGTGCCGGCGATTCAATTACGTCTGCCCCTATTCACCAGCCAAGCATTCCAGGCCCATGTAGGCGGTGGATTTAAAACCCCGGTACACCTTTCCGAAAAACCAATCACCCATTCCCAAACAACCGCAGGATACAAGGAGCGCTTTCCTTGGGTAGCAATGACCGTAAGCGGGCATATATCCATACTAATTCACCAAAATTGGGAAGCAAGCCTCACGGTACACCAGACGCCGTCGATCGATTGCAGCAGTTGGTATGATCAACCAATCCACTATACTATCGCCTTAGCCTACCGTTTTTAAAATCATAGCCAACCTGGCAACGGTCTGGTGGTGCTTTACAGAATAGCAGTCATACAAATTAGAAATCTGCCTGAAATTCTCACTTTCGGTATCCAATAACCGAATAAATTGCTAATTTCATACTTCTAAAATCGCCCACCATGCCCTGTTATATCAACGACCAACAACTAATCTTTGATGGTTCGCTGAGAGCAATCCGGATACCCCTGAAACTAGCGCTCAACGCCTTCATCTACTTGCCCATGATCTTAACCGCTTACGCTCTCACCGACGCGCTCCTGACCACTAAGGACAGCCACCTGGTGCGGATCGGATTAATTGCCTTGTTTGCTTACGCCATTTATATGTTTGTTTATTTTTTAAAAGGCCTGCTTATTGCATTCAAAGCAAAGGGGAACTGGCTCTGGCTGGTGATACTGGCAGTAGTCGTTGGATTCACCTGCGTATCCCCGGTTCTACTCTTCTATCCTCAAATTAGCCACCTCGTACTCATCCTGGACCCCGCCGCCCCGCAATGGCTGACTCCGGTTGCAGCGGTGGTTGCCATATTGTTCATTTATACCCGATATCATTTTCTTACCGACTTAGCACCGATAAACATTCTTCCAGTCTATAAGCTGGGCGTAGATTTGGGCTTTCGCTTTTCCAACTGATTTTCGCCCAAAGTACTTCACGCTTATCATCTCCAAAGGAGCCTTACAATTCGGTTTTTTTTTTGTCAGTGGGATCATTGGGTTTCAACTTTGATAAAACATCTCTATTTTCTGAAATAAGTTCATATACTTCTCTGTATAATTTTCGACTGCTTTGCCAAAATGATTTAGGTATAATCAACAAGCTATTTAACATATCACCTTCATAATAATTTGCATACAATAGCAAATTGTCTCTCAAATAACTTAGCACAATTGGAACTCATATTTCTAATCCACTTGCACAATCATAAATCTGACTCATCAACTGAATATTCCTTGACTTTTTTGTATACAACTTATACGAACGCAACAGAGTACTTGATGAATAGACCTCTTTCAGAACCTCACTTTTCCATTTACCCAATAATTGCCCCAGATTTTTATTGATGGACTTTCCATAAATTTTAATGCGAGCAGGGCCCAGAGAACACAAAGCGTTCCTTGCAAGCTCAGGCGTGTGGGAAACCTATTACAAATCTTTTGTGGTCCTGACCATAGCTTGTCCACTCATGTAATACATTTGTACAACTAAAAAGCCCGACTCTGTCATAGATTTGGCTTTCACGAATGGCAGTATAGTTTTTTCAAAATATGAAATGGGATCTTGGCAATATCTTCCAGTTTATTCTCGCAAACAGAGTTTAATGCTCGTTCAGAAATGCCCATCCCGGGATGTTGGGCTATAAAAAAGTTTAATAGTAGTACTTTGGTGAGCAATTTGGTTTCTGCACATAATTGCCTTGTGCAGTGAATAACAGTAGACAATTTGCACTAAAATTAGTTTCACTCAAATCTCTCCTCCAACTCCCTTATACTTCTCCACAAAAGCACTTATCTTCTGAAACACCGTTTGCTTCTTTGTTAAATATTGTGGATTTAAAGGGCTCATCTTAGGCAGGATAGAATTCAACGCGGTTCCGCTATCGCTGGCAAATTCACGTCTCAATGAAGTTAATATATATCGTTTGGCAGCCTCTTCATTCAACCCCTCCTCCTGAATGATAATCGCAGCCTCCTTCTTTTGCCTGGCTTGCGCATAAGTGAAAAACGCATCAATAATATGAGCCTTATCCTGGATAGTATCTAAATCCGTTTCATTAATAAACTCAACAATCAGGCTTTCTTTTGCGCGATTACCTACACTACTCTTGATGATTCTGCGAATCTCGTCCACCAGTTCCGACTTATCTTTGGTGTTTTTATTCTTTTCAAAAATCAACTCCAGTATATAGTCCAGGTTGATCTCCTGCGACTTTAACAGGTCAATTTCAAACTCCACATCATCCCAATCTATCCCGGACTCTTCAGGCTCTTTACCTTCTTTCTGCCTTCTCAACCAATCTGCAATATCATTATAGGTGGAGCGATAATCCTGTATCAACCGGTCCGGCAATACGGCGATCTTCCGCATTTTCTCTATAGCCTCATCTGTTAAGAAGTAGGCCTCTTTAAAGGCTTCCACTTCCGCCGGACTATTGAGGTCCACGGATTGCAACTCTTTTAACTGGGTAAACTCATCAAAGTTCTGCAAAATATTTTCTATGCGCAGGTATTCGCCAAATAGTTTTACAAACTCTTTCTTGTCTTTTTCAGTGGCAATTTCAGAGGGATCGGGAAATTTGGCACTCAGCTCCTGCACCACTTCGATATAACCCCTTCTGACCTGCCCGGTAATAATATCCTTAAACCCTTCAAGGTATTCCCGGTAGCTCTTCTCAAGCAATATGTTTTGGGTGTTCTTATCACCAAACAAAGTAATGGCATCTACAGTAGCTTTTTCCAGGTTTCTGAATGTAATAATATTGCCAAATGTCTTGGTTGAATCGTAAATGCGGTTAGTACGGGAATATGCTTGTATTAAGCCGTGAAAACGCAGATTCTTATCAACAAATAACGTATTTAATGTGGGTGCGTCAAAGCCGGTCAGAAACATACCTACCACAATGAGCAGATCAATCTCTCTTTTTTTTACCCGGTTTGACAGGTCACGATAATAATTCTGAAACTCATTTCCCTCAACGCTAAAATTGGTTTGAAACATTTTGTTGTAATCGTTGATGGCTCTTGCCAGGAATTCTTTGGCAGTAGAATCCATCGCCGAAGGCTCAAATGTCTCGTCCGCAATTTCTCCTATGGAGGTTTGCTCTTCGTTGGCGGCATAGGAAAATATGGTTGCGATTTTCAACGGTCTTTCCGCATCTTTCTGCAATGCCTGCAGGGTTTCGTAATAGCATTTGGCCGCATCCACACTGCTTACCGCAAACATGGCGTTGAAGCCTTTGTCGCCACCCACTGTGCGGTGGGTCTTGATGCGATAGTTTCGCAAAATATATTGGGAGATTTCTTTGATCCTCGCCGGATGCAAAAAGGCCCTCTTGGTTTCAGACGCCGATAGCTTTTTTTCGTCCTGCTCCTGCTCGATGTTTTTGAATTGTGGCCGCACATTATTGTAGTCCACTTTAAACTTGAGCACCTTCTCATCTCTAATAGCATCGGTAATGACATAGGAATGTAGTTGTCGCCCGAATACGGAAGCCGTAGTATCAGCGCCCAAAGCGTTTTCCGGAAATATGGGGGTGCCGGTAAAGCCAAACTGGTAGAACTTTTTGAATTTCTTCTTCAGGTTTTTCTGCGCTTCGCCAAATTGGGAACGATGGCATTCGTCAAAGATAAAGACCACATGTTTCTGGTATATCTCCAGGTCTTTTTCAGCCTTCATCAGGTTGTTTAATTTCTGTATGGTGGTAACAATAATTTTATTGTCGTTCTTCTCGATGTTTCGTTTGAGGCCGGCGGTGCTTTCTGAACCATTCACGCTATCAGGGGAAAAGCGTTGGTATTCTTTCATGGTCTGATAGTCCAGGTCTTTTCTGTCCACCACGAAGAATACTTTATCTATAAAATCCAAAGCTGTTGCCAGTCGTGCCGCTTTAAAGCTCGTCAATGTTTTTCCCGAACCGGTGGTATGCCAGATATAGCCGCCTCCTTCTGTAGTGCCCCATTTTTTGGTTTGGTAAGCACTCTTTATTTTCCATAAGATGCGCTCTGTAGCCGCTATCTGATAGGGCCGCATAACGAGCAGATTGTTGCTTACGTCAAAAACCGAATAGGTAAGAATAACATTCAGCAGGGTGTTTTTCTGGAAAAATGTGGCTGTAAAATCCTTAAGGTCTTTGATGAGCGAATTGTCGGCTTTGGCCCAGTTGATGGTAAATTCAAAGCTATTTTTATCGCGTTTTACTGTATTGGCAAAATAGCGGGTGTCGGTGCCGTTGGAAATGACAAAGATTTGAATATACTTAAAGAGAGACTCCGCTGTATTAAAACTTTCCTTGCCATAACGATGTACCTGGTTGAAAGCCTCACGAATGGCAACGCCTCTTTTCTTCAATTCTACCTGTACCAATGGCAGTCCATTTACCAGGATGGTAACATCGTAACGGTTGGCATAGGTTCCTCTTTGTTCAAACTGTGAAATGACCTGTACTTTATTGCGGGCAATATTCTTTTTATCAACCAGGTATATATTTTGGATACTCCCATCGTCAAATTTAAAATCGTAAATATGATTGTCCTGGAGTTTCCTCGTCTTATCAATTTGTGTGTCGCTGGGCGTATTCAGATATTCTTCTACAAAACGATTCCATTCCTTGTCAGAAAACACCCGGTTGTTGAGGGCCTGAATTTGCACACGCACGTTTTGCATTAGTGCGTCCATGCTCTTGATATGGGAGGCGAACTCGTATCCCTGGTTCACCAGATCCCGGATAAACTCTCTTTCCAAAGATGCTTCGGTTTGGTAACCAGCGGCGGGTTCGTTCCAGGTGCTGTACTTTTCGTATTTGTCAAGAACGATAAAATTGTTTGACTCTGCAATGGGTTTGTATTGGGTCATGGCGATGCTGATTACGAAAAAGTTAGTAGTTTATCGCGGTAATACTCGTATTGCTTTTGTCTGAGTTCGATTTCTCTGGGTAAACCTTTGGATATGGAATTAGTAAGTGTATCAAATTTATCTAAAATCGAAACAATTCGTTCTTGAGTTTCAGGGGGTGGAATTGGAATAATTACTTTTTCCAACCCTTTTGCATTAATTGCTGATATTTTGCCTGATGAAATGTACTTTTTGATCTGGTCATGAAATTGCTTCGTTCTGGTGAAATAGGAAACATACTTTGGATTAATTGGACTTCTATATGAAAAGCAGGCATCGTGAAAGATAACACCTTCATCCCCTAGCCAAGCAGTGCCTCTTCCAATATCTTCAATAGTTTCTCCGGCAGCAACAATTAAAACATCCCCCTTTTCGGCAAATCTCAGTTTTTTACTTTGAACCAGTTCTTTACTTAAGAATGATTTGGTTTTGTACGCCCAATTCCCATAATAAGTATACATCTCTCCATAATGAATACAAGGAATACCTGTAGATACTATATCGTCTTTGACAAAACGCTTACCTCTTCGAAATTCTCCCACTTCCCCCAACATCTTCCATTCCACTTCACCTTCTTCAAAACTCAACAATTGCTCACGATAATATTCGTACTGCTTTTTACGAGCTGTAAGCTCGGCTGTAAGCTCGGCTGTAAGCTCGGCAAACTTATCCAAAATCGAAACAATACGCTCTTGGACAGAGATAGGGGGTACAGGGATTATAATTTTGGACAAATCATTGGCCGAAAGGTCAACTACTTTAGTCCCTTTTGCATATTTTATTTTCTGATTGAAGAAACTAACAGTTTGTGTAAAATAGGCAAAAAACTTTCCAATGATTTCTTTTGAAGGCTTAAAGATAGTTGCGTGTCCGCCTGTTACCGCTTGTATTTCACCTAGATAAACAAGTGCCTTTCCTACGTCTTCCAAGTTTTCACTTGTATTAGTAATTATAACATCACCCTTATTAACTTTTTTTAATTTTTCAGCAGTTTCTTTCGAAACAAATGATAAAGTATCTATTGTATAAGTTTTATAATGAGTGTAAATCTGTCCATAATGAATAGCAGGAACACCACTATTGGTAAAATCTGATTTAGGCAATCCATTTCCTCTTACTAATTCTCCCACTTCTCCTAATGTTTTCCATTCCACTTCCACTCCTTTTAGCAGTTCGTCCATTTTACTCATGCTTCAATCTCCTTTATAATATTATCAATTTCCGCACGAAGGGCGTCTATTCTAGCGACAGTATGGGATATTTCCCGGTTTAGTTCAACTATGTTTATCTTTTCCCGATTATCTTTTACCTGCACATAACTACTCACCGACAAATTGTAATCGTTTTGTGCTATTAAAGCATTGTCAACTGAAGCGGCCACATGATCTACATCGGCTTTGCTATCAAACAGCTCAATTATTTTATCTATGTGCTCATCAGTCATCACATTATTGTTGGTAGCTTTTTTATAAAATTCTTCACCGCTGGCATTTATAAACTGGGTTCTGGTGTCTGGTTTGTGTTTAGAAAGCACTAAAATGTTTACAGCTATAGAAGTACCGTAGAAAAGATTGGGCGCTAAGGCAATCACCGTTTCTACATAGTTGTTATCCACCAGGTATTGCCTGATTTTCCGTTCAGCGCCGCCACGGTAAAAAATACCAGGAAAGCAAACAATAGCGGCTCTGCCTTTGCTCGATAAATAGCTTAACGAATGCAATACAAAAGCAAAATCAGCTTTCGACTTCGGCGGCAATACACCGGCCGGCGCAAATCGTTCGTCGTTGATCAGTGTAGGATCTTCACTACCAATCCAGGGAATGGAATATGGCGGATTAGAAACTATGGCATCAAACGGTTTTTCATCGCCAAAGTGCGGGTCCAATAATGTATTTCCAAGTGCTATATGAAACTTATCATAGTTTACATTGTGCAAATACATGTTCATACGAGCCAGGTTATAAGTCGTATGGTTGCTCTCCTGCCCGTAAAAACCGTCTTGTATAATATGTTCATCAAATTGCTTTTTGGCTTGTAGCAGCAAGGAACCCGAGCCTGCCGCGGGGTCATATATCTTATTAACAGAAGTCTGCTTGTGCAATGCCAGGCGCGCGATCAGCTTCGATACGTTTTGCGGAGTAAAAAACTCGCCACCCGATTTACCTGCATTGGCCGCATAGTTCGATATCAGAAATTCATAAGCATCACCAAATAAGTCGATTTGATTGTCTTCAAAACTGCCAAAATTTAATCCGGCCACACCCTTTAAAACTTTGACTAACCGGTCATTCTTAGCTTCTACCGTATTGCCCAGGCGAGAACTGGTAGTGTCAAAATCGGCAAATAGTCCTTTAATAGCTTCCTCTGACGGATAGCCATTAGCAGAATTTTCTATGGCATCAAAAATGGCTCTTAAGTCGGTATTCAGGTTGGGATTTTTGTCTGCATATTTGACTACATTTTCAAAAAGCTGGCTGGGATAGATAAAGTAGCCTTTAGTTTTTATGGCATCGTCTTTTAATTCCGGCGTTATCACCTCATCAGGCAGTGCAGCATAGTTGATACGCTCATCGCCGCCTTCCATGTAATTGGCAAAATTTTCACTGATAAAGCGATAAAACAAAGTACCTAATACGAACTGCTTAAAATCCCATCCATCTACCGAACCTCTAACGTCATTAGCTATTTTCCAGATCTTGTTTTGTAATTCTTGTCGTTGCGCTATGCTCGTCATTATCTTCTTGGGTTGGCTTTTAGGTTATTAATAAAGGCTAAGATATTTCTCCTGTTAGTATTTTGACAAATACCGATCATTCATGCAAATTTATTTTAGCAAATTACATTTTTCAAATTAAAATGACTTGGAAGGAAGTAGCACATATCAGGACGAAGCCGGGACTTTTCCCGGCTTCCAAAATACATTCTGGTTTCCCCTATCCGACACCCCACCTCTCCCATACGCCTCCATCCCCCTACCGCTCATTTTGCCCTCTTCCTTACCCACCTGATCACCAACCTTCGTTCTTCCACATCAATCACAATATCATCCCCGATCTAAATCCTTGCCTTCCTCCAGCCAGTTCCCTCTCAAATTAACCGCAGCAAAAACGAAAAGGCCCGGTGCACCCACAAAAACTCCGACTTCATTCACCCCTTCTCGGAACTCGACTCCCTCCCCAAAAAGGAGCAGGCCGTATTGATTAAGGAAATCACCGCGTATATCCGCAACTACAAAACCAGGCAAGCCTACAATCAAAAATAGAATGATGTACCTGGCGCCATAATTACTATCAGCCGCCGTTGCGTCGCACCCTTCACCGTCCGGTAATCCTATTCAACACTGAAGGCAGGAAGAACAAGCTGCCGCAGCCGATCAGCGGCAGTACATATCCCGGCTACAGTAACGGCTTTGGCTTGCACAAAAAATACAAAGGATAAGTTCAGCGATATACCTCGGCTCAGCCAGGCCGCACCCGTCACCTGCAGTATAACTATCACCGCCATCGCACTTATCCCTTATATTTTTTGCGCCAGATTTCCATTTCATTTTGTGCTGCCCTTCCGGTCCCCTATTTTTCCGCAACTCGAATTATTACCCTTTATATTACGGTTAACCATAAATTCAATTGTCAGCTATAGTTGATTTTTGACAAGTTTTATCAATCAATGCTATCGATTGTAACGTACTATTTAAATTATCCGAAAAATCCAGGCACCGAAAAGTACCAAAACGGCTGCCAGGTCAAAGGTTAAAAGTTTGGGTTGCTATTCCAGGTTCAGAATCAACTACTACCCGGATATAAATGTCCAAATTAAATAATTGAAGAGTCTATGTTTGTATCAAAAGTTAAACTTTGGAACTTCAGAAAGTACGGTAGAAAGGGATCCATAGATACTACTTGCCCTCATTTAGAAGTCCCCTTAAATGAGGGAATGAATATTTTGATCGGAGAGAATGACTCCGGTAAATCAGCAATCATCGATGCTATTAAGTTGGTATTGAAAACTCATGCCTACGAATGGATAAGACTGGAAGAAGATGACTTCTATATCCACACAGATGGAACTAAAGCAAATGAATTAAGAATTGAACTGGAATTCTCCGATATTACAGACCAAGAAGCTGCAAACTTTATTGAATGGTGTGGTTGGCGTGAGGAGGATATTCCTAATGAGATAGGAAAATTACAAAATAAACAGCAACTAGTTTTAATTTTAATTTACAAGGCATATTATAGAGAAAACAAGATAATATCAGGCGATGTGAGGGCGGGTATGGATGGAGAAGGTCTCACTCTTCCATCCGAAGTCAAAGAATTATTAAAATGTACATATTTAAAACCTTTAAGAGATGCGGACTCAGAGCTTACGGCAAGAAAAAACTCCAGGCTTTCCCAAATACTAAAGGAACATAAGGCATTTAAGAAACAATCTCTGGACAAACACGACTTCGAGAAGCACTTCTCTACCGCAAGTAAAAACATCAGAGTTGACTTTGAGAATCCTGAAAAACCGTACAATAAGGAGATAAAAGAAGTCATAGAGCAATTTATTAAAGACTTCATTGACGAAAGCTATTCCGTAAAGTTCGACCTAGGTGATACTGAGCTAATCAGCATACTTGAGAAACTTTCCTTAGGCATCAGCCATTCGTCCAACCCGGGGCTTGGAACAATGAACCGACTGTTCATGGCGGCCGAACTACTGCATTTAAGGAAGGACAATCACAGTGGTCTGAAGTTGTGCATGATTGAAGAACTGGAGGCACATCTTCACCCCCAGGCACAATTGAAGATAATTAACAGACTAAAGAAAGAAAATATACAATTTATCCTGACAACCCACAGCCCGAATATAACTTCACAGGCCCATCTTAGAGACATAATTATTTGTAAAAATAATAAGGTATACCCATTGGGCGAGCAGTATACCAAATTGGATAAAAATAATTACAAATATCTTGAACGCTTCTTGGATGTAACCAAAAGTAACCTATTCTTTTCAAAAGGAAACATAATTGTAGAAGGCTGGTCCGAGGAAATCATACTACCAATATTGGCTCAAAAACTGGGATATGATCTAACAAAAAATGAAATATCTATCATAAATGTCGGGTCAACGGCCTACTTGCATTTCGCCAAGATCTTCTTAAGGGCAGACAACGAAAAGATGGACGTACCTGTTGCAATTATAACAGACTTAGATAATAGGCCCGATGATAACGGAAACTTTGAAAAAAGCGAAAGAAATCAACTTAGAGAAGAAAATATAAATACGCTCAAAAAGGATTTCGATAACACCAAAATTGAGTTATTTACACCTAAAGAATGGACACTTGAATGGTGTCTTTATAAATCTTGTTTAAAAGATTTATTTAAAAAGGCTGTAAGGATTATTCATTCCAGGACAGAGGGATTCAAGGAGGGAAACGATGGTTTGTTTGAGGCTACCCTAATCAAAAAACTAAAGAAAACAGAAAAATCTGCATTGGACAAAGTGGCGGTCGCAAATGAATTTTCAATTCTTCTAAATGATGACTCCTCAGTAACTAGTAAGAAACTTGAAACTGACGAATATTTAAAATATTTAGTATTAGCCATAAAACATGTCATACCCAATGTCAATCAATGACGATCACATTAGAGAGGCAGAGAGAATTTTGATTGAAGGAAAGCAATTTGACGAAGAAAGACGGTTATTTATTAAGTGTTTAGATACGATAGACCTGCTCGCAGTCCCAGGTAGTGGTAAGACAACCGCACTACTAGCTAAACTTTACTGCATGGCAAGGCAACTGCCGTTGCACAGAAAGAGGGGCATCTTAGTATTGTCCCATACCAATCACACCATCGATCAAATCGAAAAATATCTGAAACCTCTTTGTCCTCAGCTTTTTGAGTACCCCCATTTTATAGGCACGATACAAAGTTTCGTCAACAGGTTTGTAGCTAATGTGGCTTGCTTCCAACTTTATGGAAGCTATATAAACAAAAATGATGACGATGTATTCAGAGGAGTACTTGCAAATTTTCTTAGTGACTTTGCACCTTACCGAACCCTACATAACTATTTGTTTAGACAGATCATCAGCTCATGCGGCGATAAGCAGGTAGCCATCTCAATTACAAGAAAGGTTGACTGTATAATGAAGTTCAAACCAGACTATAAAAACTCTCGGTTCAGCAGACCCGGACAAACAGTTGGATTTAAAACAAAAGTCGGCAATCAATTATTAGGACTATTTGAGAGCATCTTCAGATTAGGCATTCTTCGCTATCAGGACTCCTTTACTATAGCCGAAAGATATCTTGAACAAAACAGACAGTTAGCGCCAATCTTGAGAGAACGATTCGGTTTTATATTCATTGATGAAATGCAGGATTTGGACGAGGCTCAAATAGAACTATTGGAAAATATTTTCTATAACCCTGCTTCAGATACAGTCATTCAACGAATAGGCGACAAAAATCAATCGATTTATTCGAGGGGAACTATAAATGACAAAATTGTTTGGAGGTCTAGGCATGAACAAGATCCTAAAAGATTTCCAAAGAATTATACGTTGACAAAATCCCATCGGCTACCAAAAAAGATAGCTGAATTAGTAGACTGTTTTGTGCTCAAAAGGGATGACAAAAGATACAAAGTTGAGGGTGCTTCAAATAACGTCGATATTAGCCCTCATCTACTTATTTATCAAAATGAAAAGGATGCACAAATATTAAAAGACAAATTTATCGAACTTATCAAGAAATATAATCTACATCAATCCCAGAAGAATGTCGAACGCGGGTTTCACATTATTTGAAATAGCTACAATATGATCTGACAGTTTGGGATTAACTTTAAAGAAACTACTCAATTAAATAATCCCAAAAACT
>CALGAP010000002.1 GCA_937958995.1 uncultured Chitinophagaceae bacterium | reverse complement strand
CATATACTTTATAGCCTAACCGCTTCATATTTTCATCATACACTTTGGCCAAATAACGAATAAAATCTTCCCTTCTTACGTCCGCATTTTTGAACGGTTCCCTCCAATTTTTTTTCCCAATAAACAAGTCAACCTTCTTGTTATCTTCATCGCTATAATAAATAAAATTTCGATTTGCATCCATCTGCAGCGCTAACAAAATCAAAAAATCCACCCTCCCTACTCCAGACAACTGCTTAATGGTGGAGAAATGCAAGTTCAGTGAAAATGGATCAACGAAACAAAAACTTATTGTTGAACCTTCTAAGTCATTTATGATTTTTATAACCTTTGAGACATTTATGTTTGAATCACCTTCCAGGAAATGGCAATTGTCAAATTTATCTGGATGATCTCTCTTGACCCTCTTTTGCAAAGCATCAAAACGATCATGGTTCATTTCGCAGAATATGTAATGCGTAAAAGGTACCGGCAAGGAAAGGGCAATCAAAGAAGACGATTTCAATATTTTGTTTCTTCCTTTGATTCGGGCATATCCTGCTCCTGCAAATAAGTCTATATAGACCCTATTCTTAAACCGGTTCTTTATTCCTTTGTTAAAGATTGCGGCATACCCACCCATTAAATTATATTTCTTTTCAGCCCAGGGGCCAACTGGCCTAGGTATGTATAATCCGTCATCTTCCACTTCTATGATTGGGTTAATGCTAGCCATAATATAAATATACTAAAATACTTAGTTTTGCAATTTTAATTTTCATATATAGAAACAATCATGATTGGCAATAGGACTAAATCATTCCCTAATATTTTTAGGAGACTGCTTTTTTAATACGGATCATTTGTTGTATGAGGCTACACATCGTATAATGGACGAGTGGATACCTATTCGTATTAGCTAAATAATTGACATAAAACAAATAAATATTCTAGAATGGTAATGTATGCGAAATTTGGTAGTTGTATGAAACCTTTCTGTATATGATTAGATAAATTGTATGCGTCTGGTAAGCCACCGGCCAACCCATCTTGTCTTCAGCAAATATGCCGGATAAATTTGCTGAAAATATCTTTGATGCAAAAGTCCATTCAACAAAAAATGTTCAAAGCCGTCCGGCATTGGCAGCAAAGCGGCTTAACCAAAAAAGCCTGGTGTGCGAAAAATAAAATTGCCTATGCCACCTTTCATTACTGGTATAAACGGTATCGGGATCAGGCAGTGGTATCGGAGCAAAGCACATCGGAAGGTTTTGTGCAATTAATGGTGAATGATACTACTGCGGGCGGCTGCTGGTGCGAACTGGTATGGGCAAACGGACCAAGGCTGATCTTTCAGCAGCCGGTGAGCGCTGAGTTTTTAAAAGGTTTAATAGCCTGATCATGTTGCACCTTTCTGCTTCCTGCCATTATTACCTGTACCTGCAGCATACCGATATGCGCAAGGGATTCGATAGTTTATGTGGTATCGTCAACAGCCAAATGGCGCTGAACGCCTTAAACGGATCGGTGTTTATTTTTCTGAACCGTCGCCGTACGCATATCAAACTGTTGCTTTGGGAAGGCGACGGTTTTGCCATTTACTACAAGCGACTGGAGAAGGGTACTTATGAGCTGCCTTCGGGAGACGGTCACGGTTCCACCATAATAATGGATGCCCGCCAGCTGCAGTTTATTTTGCAAGGGGTGTCACTGCAAAAAATCCGTTTCCGGCCCCGTTTGCAAAAAACAGCCTGAGTTATCCACAGGGTAATTTTGAAAATCAGTTTTTGATAGTGATTTTTGCTCAATTTATTCATAACTGCTTTTGGAAAGCCATTGTGCATCTATCTTTAAGGGGTAATGCAAGCCAACCCATCATCAGCAGATTATAAAGAATTGTACGAACAGCAGGTAGCTGTAAACGCTGCGCTTGCCCATGAGTTGAGACAGTTGAAGAAGCTGATTTATGGCGCCGGCGGAGAACGTTTTGTCCCTTCGCAGGATGCTACCAAACCAACGCTGCAACTGGCGCTGGATCTGAATGCTGAAACCATTGCCCAATGCAAGATCACGGCGGCCACTAAAGTGGAATACATCCGCACAAAAACAGCAGTAATACCCCATAAACCCAAAGTGCACCCGGGCAGAATGAAACTGCCGGATCATCTGCGCAGGAAAACATTCATCCTGGAGCCGGACATGGATGTGAGCGGTTTGCAAAAGATCGGTGAGGAAGTCACTGAGGTACTGGAATTTACACCTGGCGAGTTTTTTGTTAATCAATACATCCGACCTAAATATGCCGCTCCGCTTCCTGATGGAACGAGCACCGTTATTACAGCTTCTCTTCCCGGCCGCCTGTTGGAAAAGTGTATGGCAGGAGAAGGGCTGCTGGCACAGATGATTGTTGACAAATATGTGGATCATCTTCCCATCCACCGGCAGTTGCAGCGCTATGGGCGTATGGGAGTGCGCATTGCACAATCTACCAGTAACGATTGGTTCCGGATGACGCTGAATCATTTGTGCAGCCTCTACGAAGTGCATAAGAAGGTAACATTGACTACCGGATACCTAAATGCAGATGAAACACCGATCAAAGTACTGGATGAAGACAAAAAAGGAACGACGCACCGGGGTTATTACTGGGTATATTACAACAGCGAACAAAGATTGGTGTTGTTTGACTACCGGCCCGGGCGGGGAAGAGCAGGGCCGGATGATATACTCAAAGACTTCCAGGGGTATTTGCAAACGGATGGCTACAGCGCTTACGAGGACTTTGACCGCAGGTCAGGGATTACCTTGCTGCATTGTATGGCGCATGCCAGAAGAAAATTTTTTGATGCCCTGCAAAATGATAAAGACAGGGCGGAGCATGCATTGGCACTATTCCAGCAACTGTATGCTATTGAGCGCAGCATAAAAGAAGCAGCGCTCACGGGAAAAGCTGTTGTACAGGTACGACAGCAGGAAGCTGTGCCTATATTGCAAAATTTGAAAAGCTGGATGGAGGAGGAATACCCCAAAATCGTTGTTAAGAAAAGCGCCATTGCCCAGGCCATGGCCTACTGTCTGCCGCGATGGGATAAACTCTGCATCTATACCACAGATGCCAGTTTAAATATTGACAACAATCAGGTTGAGAATGCCATACGTCCGGTGGCTGTAGGCAGAAAAAATTACCTGTTTGCAGGCAGCCACGAAGCAGCCCAACGGGCAGCCATGGTGTACTCCCTGCTTGCCACCTGCAAACTGCATGGAATAAATCCTTACGACTGGCTGAAAGATGTATTGCAACGTATGCATCTATATACTACCAGTAGCATTGAAGAACTGCTGCCGCAGAAGTGGGAGAAACCATCAGACTGATAATGGGTTAGCCGGTGGCTTACTTTCCAAAAGAAGTACTACAACTTACCGGCAACCTGAGTCACCTGGCGGCCAACCTCAATCAGATCGCCAAAAGAAGAAACAGTTTTGAGCAACTCAGTCCGGAAGAACTTCATACCCTGCGCCAGCAGTCAGAGGAAGTCAAAGACCTTGCAATCCTGATTAAATCGTATTTCTCATGATCGGTTTCATTAGAACAGCAACGATCATCGATAAATGTGTTGATTATTGCCTAAGTGATAAGAAAGAATTATCTGAACGACAGAAACAGCAACTATCACTTGATGAGAATGTGCAGCACTTTAATCGTGCGGAAATATTGGAGTACAATAAATGTTTTGGCAACCGTGATGAGATCCTTGAACAGTTAGCAGACGTATCAATCCTGAACAAACGGGTAAAAAAACCGCTGTTTCATATTTCACTACGCCTGGCACCGGGGGATCAATTAAGCCAAGAACAATTAATTGAAGTAGGACAAGAGTGTGCCAAAGAATTTGGCTTCGCGGATAATCAATATATCACTGTCCTGCATAAAGACACGCAACAACCGCATATTCATATTGTTGCTAACCGCGTAGGTTTCGATGGTAAATGTGCCAGCGACAGCAACAGTTACAAACGGATGGCTGCCCTTTGCAGGCGACTTGAACAAAAACATAAACTCCGTGAAGTCTTAAGTCCACGGCGTTTTTTACCGGAAGAAATGCGCCATATTCCCCGCCTTGATTCCAGAAAGGAACGGTTAAAACAAAATATACGGCAAACTTTACAGGAGGTAAGTAGTTACGACCAGTTCGAAGAAGTGATGAAGAAGTTGGGTTACCAGGTATTAAAAGGCCGCGGTATCACCTTTATCGATAGCAAAAAGGTTAGGATAAAAGGTAGCGAAGTTGGTTTTTCGCTTGCAAAGATCGAGCGGGCATTGGAACTCAAACAAAAAATTGCCGCCATTCCTGCCGAAGAAAAACAGCGCGTACACGATATTAAACAGGCCTTATCCACCCGTCCAACAACGGCTACTCAACAGCTATTACATCAAACATATAAGGAAACATTGTTGGAGCAATTGGAACGATCTGCCTATCACAAGTTCCAGCAGGAAATGTTCAAAATCTGGTTTGGACCTGATCACACCGAACAGTACAACCAATCTGTCAGTTCGGAACTAATCCGGGAAGCTAAACGAAAAAAGAAACGGAAACGTCTCAGACGGTAATAATAGCATCTGATAAAATGTATCTATATGGGAGACTTTGAGCAAGAAAAAACAAAAGATGACGGATTAAACGACCTGCTTCGGGCAGTGATCGCACGTCTAAACAGTCAATCCGCCTCCATAGACCTGCTTACGACAACCGTCAAAAAGATTGAAGCATCAACCGGCAAGATGCAGGCACAGCCGAAACCAAATGTTTTAGTCGATACTAAACCGATGGAAGACATTTTAAAAAATGGTTTTTCTGAAATCAAGATGCACATGGCTTTACAGCCCAAAGCACTGGTCAAAAAGTTCCGGATCCTGCTGTTTCCAGAGCAGGATGCAAAACTGTTCTACAAGATAGTCTTCAGTCGTTGGTTCATGTGGCTGGCGATAATGTTCTTTTGTTTTTATTTATATAAATGGGCTGTGTACCGGGAAAACTTGCAAAAGGAGATAACTATGGAGGCCTTAAAAACACACCATATAATCAGAGCTTGGGATTATTTGTACAATATAAGAAACAAACAGTTGCACAGAATGATGGACAGCGCCTTAGTTAAGACCGTCGAAAAATAACTGCTGAACGGTTTATCGCTGTCCCAGGCAAACTTTAAATTCCTATTTCCGCCTTCGCCTGTTCATAGTTATCTCCCGCATGCAATGAATAACTGCTGAGGTAACCCCGACGAAATGGACAGTGACTAAAATCAACATCCCTTCCAGCGGACATAAAATTGGAATGACGAATTTAACCGCGCACGGTAAAACAAAGGCGAAGCCACAAAACATTGACACTATTGCTCGGAACAGGATTTTGATTTCCGGAAGAATATTACCATCATTTCCGCTATCCAGCTTAAACAATATTCGATATAAAAAATATAAAGTAAAGTTTACCGGCAGTCCAATTACGGCAGACAATACTATCCTCCAGGCTAAATAGCTCGTCGAAAGATAGTGCCCATAAAAAAAGCTAAGAAACAAACCGGGGCCTGCTACGACACTGAACACCAGAAAAACGGCAGCAAAGAACCTTTCGGGAAGGTGTCTGCGAATTGACTGAAACATGGAAAGACATTTGATTTTTACTCCTTATTCTCGTCGGGAGCTATAATCAAGAGCCGGTGCATAGGAATGACTTTTATGCGGTCATGGCAATTCAACCCAGTTTTAGCGATCCAATCGCCAATAAGGTAGATTCGGGAAGTTGTCATGTACACATCCTGATACAACTCATTTTGGACGGTGTAGCCGCGCGTTGCAGACATGATCTTTAACCGGCGGACCCGCCCTTTTAACAGCGAAGGCCTATTTGACAGCGTTTGGACAAAATCAAGAAGATGATTTGTAATGCTGGAAATATCAGCAGCAGAAGTAGTTTCTCCAATTTTTTCTGACTTAATCAGTTGAGTGCTTGAAACTTCAAAATGTTTGGAAGGATCCTTCGCAGGGCATGATGTCGCATCCCCAGCTACAATGCCGCTGATATCTATTTCCTGGGATACCCGTTTGACAAAATCAATTTTGGTATTTTCAGCACGAGGCAACAAAGTGTCGTTAATGAGCTTATTACCTAAAAGACCATGTTTCCGAAATGAGAAAAACTCCGTTTTCCCAACAATCACATAGTCCCACACATCTATCTTAAATAACCTGGCGACCTGAATTGCCTTATTTAACAACTTTGTGTCAGAGTTATTGGGCGTTAAACCTTGCCCACAATCGTTTCGGGCGATGCATATGGCGTATGCATTTGTTCTTAGTGCTGCCAATAGCATTTTCCGTGGATCCGCCACAATAGCGTCTACGCTGTCAAACAGTTCATAAATACCCAGCACCTCGTATGCCCTTCCCAGGAGCATTATTCGCAGTGCCTTAGCAACGCCAGCAGATTCTTTGTTCCAGGAATAATAGAAAATCAATCCTGCGCTACTAAAACTGCTAATGGCAGGACGTTTTGAAAGACGTACATGCGGCCGGTAAACAATCTCGACCATCGGAACGACAAAATCGTCCGATAAAACAAACCCACTCATGCTGTATCGCATTAATTTATGAACGAATTAAAAACGGGCTTCCCATATGTCCTAGTCATGGACTTTCACCCCATGAATTTGAACAATCATCTTATCATCGCCCAATCCTTTAAAAAGAGTAATGCTCTTCACTTCCAATTTTAGATATTCATAATCCTCGGCGTCAATATTTTGTTCGGGACATTCGTTGTTTACGTTTTGTTTCAGGCGATTAATCGTTTCATCGAATATTCCACACAATCTTTCATCTTCATCCTCTGTAAGCACAAATTCGCCTTTTGCCAGGCCTTTAACGAGCTTCTTCGGCAAATCAGCCAATTCGGCAATTTCTCGCCATAAAAATCCCATCTCATTTAACAATGTAATTCGCTCTTGCAAAGTGTTTGTTTGGGGAATAGGTGCTTGCTCCTGTGTTGCAATTGCTTTCATAAAATTTAAGTTTTTGTGAAGTAATAACACTAACAACGCTATCTACTCAGAGATAACCTTAAAATGGCAGGTTCTATAGTGCTTATGTTATATAAAAATAATCTGGCACTATGCCGTATGGTGCACATGGGTTTGCGGTGTGTATGCAGACAGTTGAGGTAAGGCTCATTGGCCTACCGTGTTGACAATTGCTTGTAATAATCAATTGTCACTTAAATCAACAAGGAATTAGAGAGATAATACTTAAAATGAAACTGGAGCACGCAGAGGGAAAATGCATATTACCATAAAAACTATAGGGTTGGAGCCTGCGTGCCTTTCGCGAACGGGCCCTGACAAAGCCCACCACCTTTCGGTGGCCGGAGTCGAGAAGACATAAGCAGGCCCAACCCTATAGTGCAATATAGGGATTGGGCGCTTCTTACTCGTACTCCGGAAATTGTCAGGTTCGTTCGACGAGACTTATTAGCGCATACCGCTAGTAATTACATGCGTACAAATCAGTAATCTTAAAAAAGTTATCGTTAGACAAATATAAGTTGAAAAATCATTTTGTGGCAGAACTGCCACAAATATTTTGAAAAAAAACTTTGACTTTTCCTGATTGACAAAATCAGATGAAAGAAAAAGATAAAGTAAGGCTGCAAAAAATTGGCGCAAATCTATTAAGAATAAGAACCGCAAAAGGTCTTACACAAGAAGAATTATCATACCGGTGTGATGTTGACCGCGCCAAAATCAGTAAAATAGAATCTGGCCAGGTCAATTTAGTCGTCACCACCTTATTGGATCTGGCGGAAGGCCTTGAAGTAGACCCTTCTGAACTGCTAGACCTCAGTTCCAAATTAAAAGGGAAAAAATAGAGTAGGCGGCTTTCCAACTCGCATTACACTGCAAAAGCTTAGAATTCTGCAATTTTTAAAAAAAATTTGCCAGTTTAAAACTTCATTGTAATATTGCGATACATATGGGACTTACAAAAACAGAAATATTTAGTGAAAAGCAAAACAAGCTGGCGTCGATGATGAAGGCTTTGGCGCATCCCGCGCGTATTGCTATTATTCAGCACCTGATCAAAGCCCAGGCCTGCATCTGTGGTGATCTGGTGGACGAGCTGGGATTGGCCCAGGCAACCATTAGCCAACATCTGAAAGAGTTGAAGAATGCGGGCTTAATACAGGGAACGATTGAAGGCACCAGTGTGTGCTATTGCATTGATCCTAAAGTTTGGAAACAGTATAAAGTTGCATTTGAGGCTTTTTTCGTGGCCTATACTAGTAAGGACGATTGTTGTTGATTTTTTTTGACTTATTTAATCGCCATATTGCAATTAACCAATAAATACAATACATATGCAAACAGATAACCAATTAAAAGAATTAGTAAGACAGAAATATAGCGAAATCGCTTTGCAGGATAAAGATACCAACGCCTCTTCCTGCTGCGGAGCCGGTGGTTGTTCCATTGAAACTGCCAATATTATGACCGACGATTATTCAACCCTGGACGGCTACAATCCGGAGGCGGATCTTGGACTTGGATGTGGCTTGCCAACGCAGTTTGCCAAGATTAAGAAGGGTGATGTTGTTATCGACCTGGGCAGCGGAGCTGGCAACGATGCTTTCATTGCCCGCGCAGAAACCGGTGAAACAGGCAAGGTAATCGGTATTGATTTTACTCCTGCCATGATTGAGAAAGCCAGGCAGAACGCGGAAAAATTAGGTTATCATAACGTGGAGTTCCGGCAGGGCGATATCGAAAAAATGCCTGTCACAGCGAACACGGCCGATGTAATTGTAAGTAATTGTGTATTGAACCTGGTTCCAAACAAAGATGCCGTTATTAAGGAAATTTACCGCGTATTAAAGCCGGGCGGGCATTTTAGTATTTCGGATATAGTTTTGGAAGGGGCGCTTCCTTCTACAATTCAACAGGCGGCAGAAATGTACGCAGGGTGTGTATCCGGTGCTATTCAAAAACAGGTATATCTGGAACTAATTAAACAAAATGGTTTCCAAAATATCACTATTCAAAAGGAAAAAGTGATCAATATTCCAGATGATATTCTTTTAAACCACATGTCTGCCGAGGAACTTCAAGCGTTCCGGGCCAGTCAAACCGGTATCTATAGTATTACTGTTTTTGCTGAGAAACCAGTTACGGAGCAAGCTTGCTGTGGTCCTAACTGCTGTAATTAAAAATTATGAGAAGTGGCATTATCTAATTAATGCCACTTTCTTTTATACTCTAAAATAGTAAAAATGAAAAAGCTGCTTATTCTAACTTTACCAGCATTAGTATTGCTTACTATTTGGGCTTTCAAGCCAGATGCTCCAGTCAAGATCTATCCCGAAATTGAGGCTTATTTCAACTCTATTGACACCAAGCCACTGGAAGCCAAACACGCATACACGCTGGTTAATCTGCAACACAGTGTAAATAGTAGCCGGATTGACTACAAGGACTGGAACTATACATTTTATTGTGAAGACAATAGCACGAAAAGCCAGGCTGCACAAGTATTTCTCCATACGATGGCCTATGCAAAGAAATTTAAGAAAGTGAAAATTCATTCAGCAGGTGCAGCTAAAGGTACTGTTGACCAAAAGTTGATTGACGGATTGGCAAAGATTGGCTATAAGGTGAATAAAACTACGAAAAATGGCGAAGTCGCTTACGAAGTGAAATTTAGCGACAAAGCAGATCCGGTAACTCTATTTGCCAAAGACGCTCGAGATAAATCGTTACCTATTTCGGATGTCAGCTCGATCCTACTATGCGACACCACGAGAGGTAAATCCTGTTTCCAAATCCTAACACCTAGCACCCCTTTTTACTTACCACTCAGTACGTCTTCTGACACTGGTGACATGGATATTATGCTCAAAGATATCGCAGGAGCGATGGTATATATAACTAAAAATAAATAGTGAATGAGCGCAAATAATTGTAACCCTGTGGTTGAACGAAAGAAATTGAGCTTCCTTGACCGGTATTTGACTGTATGGATCTTTGCCGCAATGGCAATCGGTGTTGGGTTAGGATATTTCGTCCCTTCCATACCAACCGTTATTAATTCCTATTCGAGTGGTACGACCAATATTCCCCTTGCGATAGGCCTTATCTTGATGATGTATCCGCCGCTGGCAAAAGTGCGGTATGAAAAGATGGGTGAGGTGTTCAGAAACACCAAGATCCTTGGCACGTCTCTTTTACTCAACTGGGTCATTGGGCCTATTCTCATGTTCTTTCTGGCCATACTGTTTTTAAATGGCCACCCCGAATACATGGTTGGCCTGATATTGATCGGCCTTGCACGATGTATTGCCATGGTTATTGTATGGAATGAATTGGCAGAGGGCAATCGCGAATATGCAGCCGGACTAGTTGCCTTGAACAGCATCTTTCAGGTAGTCTTCTTTAGTGTTTATGCGTACGTATTTATCACCGTCTTACCGCCATTATTTGGGCTTAAAGGGCTAGAGGTAGATATAACCATCGGACAAATCGCTGAAAGTGTTGCCATCTACCTGGGTATTCCATTTGCCGCAGGCGTCATTTCACGGCTTGTTCTGGTAAAGATCAAAGGTGAACACTGGTATCAAACACGCTTTATTTCGGTCATCTCACCCATCACACTAATCGCCCTACTCTTTACTATCATAGTGATGTTTAGCCTGAAAGGAGAGCTGATCGTACGCATTCCATTGGATGTTGTACGGATCGCAATACCATTAGTAATTTATTTCGCTATAATGTTCCTGGTCAGCTTCTTTTTAGGCAAATCGCTTGGCGCAGATTACTCGAAAAACGCCTCGATAGCCTTTACGGCAGCCGGCAACAACTTCGAACTGGCTATCGCTGTTGCCATTGGTGTATTTGGGATCAATAGTGGGCAGGCATTTGCTGGCGTTATTGGGCCGCTGGTAGAAGTACCGACCTTAATTGCATTGGTCAACGTGGCGTTTTGGTTACGCAGAAGGTATTATGGACCTGACAAAAATCTGCAAACAACGTAACATAACACTTAAATTTAATTCTATAACACTCTTTCGCATGAAATCAATCGCTTTATTACTCGGTCTTGTTATTTCACTACTATTTTGCTCATATTCAACAATGGAAACAAAAGTCAATAGTAAATTGAACCCACCACTTAATCAATATATCGAAAACGCGAAGAAAGATTTCGATAAAATTCCCGCAGACAGGAAAGCACAACTTAAAAAAATAGCATTATTCCTGCACACCAAATTAAACGCGGAAAAGAAAGCCGATCTGATTTTCATCTGTACACACAATAGCAGAAGAAGTCATATGGGGCAATTATGGGCCTATGCCGCTGCCAATTACTACGGAATTAAAGGCGTATCCAGTTACTCCGGCGGTACAGAAGCAACAGCATTTCATCCCAACGCGATAAAAGCGCTCACCAAAGCAGGCTTTACCATTGCCAAAAAGCAGAAGGCACCAATTCAAAATACGATGTAAAATATGCGGCAGACCAACCTTCGGTGACCTTATTCTCAAAAAAGTATATGGATGCGCCAAATCCTACCACCAATTTCGCGGCTGTAATGACTTGTGCGCATGCAGACAAAACATGTCCCATCGTTCAAGGCGCGTCCATTAAAATCGCTATTCCTTACGAAGACCCGAAGGAAGCAGATGGCAAGGCCAACCAGGATGAGGTGTATAACGAACGCTGCAAGCAAATTGCAACTGAGATTTTATATGCCTTCTCTGTAGATTCCTGCCCATGTTGACCCACCGTTCCTGTTTATGTTGACCCACTATTCCTGCATGTTGACCCACCTCCTG
>CALGAP010000001.1 GCA_937958995.1 uncultured Chitinophagaceae bacterium | reverse complement strand
GCACTAATCGAATACCATTAACCATTAAACCTTATCCTATTAGACACAAAGTTGAGAATAAAACTTTGATAGAAGATCAGCCAGGGGCTTCGTATTTTCCGAAATAGGTAGATTTATGTAGTTACAATAAACAATGTAACTAAAAAAGCATGGCGCCGGAAGTAGAGGCAGGTTTACTCAAACGTTTGCATAAGCACGTTACTTAAAAGCGGGATGAAATCTTTGCAGCGTATCGCGCAGGTATTCGCGATCCAGGTGGGTGTAAATTTCTGTTGTAGTAATGCTTTCATGTCCGAGCATTTCCTGTACGGCGCGTAAATCGGCCCCACCCTCAACTAAGTGGGTAGCGAAGGAATGGCGGAATGTATGCGGTGAAATATTCTTTTTAATACCTGCCTTTTGTACCAGCTCTTTAATGATCATAAAGATCATCACCCGGCTCAGCTTCGAACCCCGGCGGTTCAGGAAAAGTATATCCTCATTGCCTTTCTTCACCGGTATATGCACGCGGATATTGTCTTTATAAATACGGATGTATTTTATGGCCGATTCACCAATGGGCACTAGTCTTTCCTTATCACCTTTGCCGATCACCCTTATAAAGCCAACATCGGGATAGATATGTGAAATGCGCAGGTTTACCACTTCCGATACACGCAATCCGCAACTATACATAGTTTCCAAAATGGCTTTGTTGCGGCCGCCTTCAGGCTTGCTGAGATCTATGGCGGCGATGATACTTTCTATTTCTTCTACGCTTAGCACATCGGGCAGCGCTCTTTTTAATTTGGGTGCTTCCAGCAATGCGGTGGGGTCTTTCTGAACCAGGTTTTCGATAACGCAGAACTTATAAAACGAGCGGATACCCGATATGATCCTCGCCTGCGAGGTGGGCGTCATCCCCAGTTCGCTGATCCAGCGCAGGAACTGCTGCAAATCTTTCAGTGTTACATCAGCGGGCGATTTCCTGGCGCCGGTTTGTTCAACATATTGCGTGAGCTTTTCCACATCGCGCAGGTATGCCTCCACTGAATTGTCAGAAAGTGATTTCTCGAGTTGAAGGTATGCCTTATAACTTTTAATTTGCGGAGCCCACATAAACTTGGTGTTATAAACAAACTATACTTTATATTCGTTGTTCCAAAAATATGCTTAAAACGTTACGCTCGTACAAAGGTTTAATGCGCACTAACAGGTCGGCCTTCAGGCGCTTTCTTTCGAGAATTGAAAAAAATCCGCCCCGTGGACTCGACTCGATGGTTGTACAGGCTAATGTCACGGTTTGGAGAGAGACTGACTGCCTGGCCTGCGCCAACTGTTGCAAGACCATGTCGCCCACCTTTACTAATGCAGATGTTCAACGCATTTCGGCTCACCTGGGCATGACACCGGAAGCATTTCGCAAGAAATGGCTGTACAAAGATCGCCAGGGTGATTGGCTGAACAAGAGCCAGCCTTGCCAGTTTCTGAACCTGGCCGATAATAAATGCAGCATCTATGAAGTGCGCCCGCGCGATTGTGCCGGATTTCCGCATCATACCAAACGCCGGATGGTGGATTATATGCACGTGTTTAAACAAAACGTAGAGTACTGTCCTGCTACTTACCGACTGGTAGAGCTGCTGATGCAAAAAGTTACAGGTAAACATCTTCAATAAGAAAATAAGCAGGAGAACCTTCGGGCTGCAGGTTGATGGACAATACATCAAACTGTATGCGCCTGATGCCCGGGTACCTGGCCTGGTAAGCCGCCGCACAGCGAAGCATGTGTTTTAGTTTTTTGGCAGAAATACTTTCTTCCGGGTGACCAAACGCGCTGCCGCGTCTTGTCTTGACCTCTATAAAATGCACTTTGCCCTCTTTCTCCGCGATGATGTCTGTTTCATAACGGGAATATCGCCAGTTGCAATGCAAAATGTTATAGTCATGGCGTTGCAGGTACTGCAGGGCCAGGGCTTCTCCCTCTTTTCCGGTATATATATTGGCGTTCTTCATGGTATTAACCATTTTCACGGATATTCGTGTTCAATTGAGAATCGTATGTCGCTTACTGCAAAAATTTTCAAGCTCGAGGGAAAGGTACAACATTATGCCTGGGGTGGAAACCGGTTTATTCCTGCGCTTCTGGGTATGAGCAACGATAACAATCAGCCATTTGCGGAATACTGGATGGGCGCGCACCACAACGTGCCCTCACTGGTAGTATTGCCCGACGGCAGCCGCAAACCCTTGAATGAACTGATCAGCGCCGACCCGAAAGCTGTTTTAGGAGAAGCAGTGTATGACCGTTTTGGAAGATTGCCCTATTTGTTAAAGGTGCTCGATGTAAAAGACATGCTTTCCATTCAGGTGCATCCCAACAAAAATGATGCAGAGGCCGAATTTGCTGCGGAAAATAAAAAAGGCATTGCGCTCAACGATCCTAAGCGTAATTATAAAGACGATAACCATAAACCCGAGCTCATGCTTGCGCTCGGCGATTTCTGGCTCCTGCACGGATTTAAGGAAGAAGGGGCATTAAAGAAAATACTGAACAGCACGCCCGAACTGCAATTCCTGTTACCCGTTTTTGAAAAGGAAGGCTATGAAGGATTGTACAAAACGGTGATGACAATGGACCAGCAGCACGTGAATCAACACTTGCAACCCTTACTGGACCGCATTATACCCTTATACGAAAAGGGCGAACTGCAGAAAAACCAGGAAGATTTCTGGGCGGCGCGGGCTGCACTTACCTTCAAACAACCCGGCGCCATCGACCGCGGTATTTTCTCGGTGTATTTCTTCAACCTTGTTGACCTGCGCCCGGGCGAGGCCGTATTCCAGGATGCCAATCTGCCGCATGCTTACCTCGAAGGGCAGAATATGGAGATTATGGCAAATAGTGATAATGTATTGCGCGGGGGATTGACAGTAAAACATATCGATGTGCCTGAGTTGATGAAGCATGTAAAATTTGAACCCACCATACCAAAAATTATCACCGGGCAGGGTGGGGTGGAGAAGGTTTTGAAAACGCCCGCTGATGATTTTGAATTGCGTGAAATAATGTTGGATAAAACAAAATCGCTGGAATTGGATACGCCAACTGCTGAAATATATTTCGTGTACCAGGGCGCCGTGCAAGCCACCGATGGTTCCGCTACGCTGACATTAAAATCTGGTGAAAGCATGCTGGTTGTTGCAGGGGCTCATTTCACCCTGCAAACAGATACTGACACAGTTATCTACAAAGCAACGGTGCCCCTGGACAATTAAAATTTTTCGACTATTTTTGCTGAATATCGATCGAATATGAAACAGAATAAGTCCATCATCTGGTCACTTGTATTAATGATTATTGTTGCCGCTGTTTACCGTGCCATTCCGGGCCGCGAGCCGGGTTTTGCACCGCAATGGGCATTGGCATTGTTTGCCGGCGCTGTGATAAAAGATAAGAGACTGGCCATCTTCCTGCCGGTTTTATCCATGTTTGTATCCGATCTTTTGTACACTGGTCTTTATTATGCCGGTCTTAATCCCTACAGCGGATTTTACCAGGGCATGTGGATCAACTACCTGCTGATTGCCAGCGTAACCGTATTTGGTTTCTTAATTAAGAAAATCAATGTTGCCAATGTTTTCATCATGTCGCTGGTTGCGCCCACCTATTTCTTTATCGTTTCTAACTTCCTTACCTGGGCAGGTGTGGGTCAGTGGATTGAATATCCCAAGACCTGGGAAGGATTGATGGCTTGCTACGTAGCAGCATTGCCCTTCTACAAGATGAGCCTTATGGCAACGGCCGTATTCAGCACAGTGTTGTTCGGCACCTGGTATTTTGTGGGTAAGAGAGTGGAGAAGAAGCAGCCCAGGCTTGTTTAAGCTAAAACCCCAGTAGCAGGCATCAGGTACCCGGTAAGTTCCGTAGGAACAATAAATCAGAAAAACTTTAAATAAAAATTCCAAAATGACTGATAAGTCGTTTTGGAATTTTCTTTTTTAGACTTCGAACAAATCTCCCCCGTTCCCTCCATTTCCCTCCACAAATCCTTTATCTTCCAATAAATTATCTCCGTCTGCCGCAGCGGTGGCCAGTTGGTCGCAGCGATTATTGTACGGGTTATCCGCATGACCGCGCACCCACTGGAATTTGATATTGTGTTTTTTGGAAAGATTATAAAAGCGCATCCAGAGGTCTTTGTTTTTTTTGCCTCCTTTAAAATCGGTGGCAATCCATTTTCTTAACCATCCTTCTTCTACGGCCTTTACCACATACTGGCTGTCGGAGTAAATGGTGATGTCGAGGCCTTCGCGGTTGAGGGCCTCTAATGCGGCGATCACGGCCATCAATTCCATGCGGTTGTTGGTGGTGCGCCTGTAACCGGCGGATAATTCTTTGGAGTGCTTACCCCACTGCAGAATTACACCATAACCCCCTGGACCGGGATTTCCGCGCGAAGCGCCGTCGGTATAAATGATCAGTCTTTTCATTGGTGAAATAATCAACAATCAATTTTCGGTGTGCAATATGCATTTAAACCTGGATAACCCCGGTACTGAATGGCGGAATATCAGGGTTATTATTGGCGGCGGCAATGCCTTCGGCAATCACTGTTCTGGTTTCGATGGGGTCAATAATGGCGTCCACCCACAATCGCGCGGCTGCATAGTAAGGCGTGGTCTGTTCTTCGTAGCGGCCTTTGATTTCATTGAGCAATTGCTGCTCTTCCTGCGGCGTCACTTCTTTGCCTTTTGCTTTCATGGCGCTCACTTGTATCTGCAAAAGTGTTTTAGCCGCCTGCTCGCCGCCCATCACGGCAATGCGGGCGCTGGGCCAGGCGTAGATGAATCGCGGGTCGTAAGCTTTACCGCACATGGCGTAGTTGCCCGCGCCATAACTATTACCGATCACTATGGTGATCTTTGGGACGACTGAATTGGCAACCGCATTCACCATTTTGGCGCCATCTTTTATAATGCCCGCGTGCTCACTGCGCGAACCCACCATGAAACCGGTCACGTCTTGCAGAAATACCAGCGGAATTTTTTTCTGGTTGCAGTTCATAATGAAGCGCGCGGCTTTGTCGGCGCTGTCGTTATAAATCACACCGCCCATTTGCAGCTCACCTTTATAG
This sequence comes from uncultured Chitinophagaceae bacterium, assembly GCA_937958995.1. Taxonomy (GTDB): domain Bacteria; phylum Bacteroidota; class Bacteroidia; order Chitinophagales; family Chitinophagaceae; genus CALCIN01. The sequence continues at coordinate 10,143 of CALGAP010000001.1, read as the reverse complement.
TTTTTTACGATCGTGCGCTGGTTAGCTACAATACCTACGGCCCATCCATCTATGCGTGCATAGCCGCAGAGAATGGTTTTTCCATAATCCTGCTTAAACTGCTCAAATGATGAGTCATCTACAATACGCTCGATAATTTCCAGCATATCGTAGGGCCTCGTAGCATCGGCGGGCATGATGCCATATAGTTCTGCCGGATTTTTCCTGGGTGGTTTTGGAGCAATGCGGTCGAACCCGGCTTGTTGGGTATGACCGAGTTTTGAAACAATTTTCTTTACCTGGTCGAGGCATTCTTTCTCGGTCGCGAACTTATAATCGGCAATGCCGCTGATACTGTTATGCGTAACCGCGCCGCCCAGGGTTTCCACGTCTATGTTTTCACCAATGGCTGCTTTCACCAGGTAAGGACCCGCGAGAAATATCGAGCCATTGCCTTCCACCATCAGCGTTTCATCGCTCATAATGGGCAGGTAAGCGCCGCCGGCCACGCAGGGGCCCATCACCGCGGCAATTTGTGTGATGCCCATCGCGCTCATGCGCGCATTGTTGCGGAAGATGCGGCCGAAATGTTCTTTATCGGGAAAAATTTCATCCTGCATGGGAAGAAATACGCCTGCACTGTCAACCAGGTAAATGATGGGCAAACGATTTTCCATCGCAATCTCCTGCATGCGCAGGTTTTTCTTGCCGGTGATCGGAAACCAGGCGCCCGCCTTTACGGTCTGGTCATTGGCCACTATTACGCATTGCCTGCCGCTGACGTACCCGATACCGGTAACGGTACCGCCTGCCGGACAACCGCCTTGTTCCTTGTACATATCATATCCCGCAAAAGCGCCTATCTCGATAAAGGGCTTGCCTTCGTCCAGCAAATAGTCGATGCGCTCGCGGGCCGTCCATTTGTTTTTTTCTCTTTGCTTCTCGATCGCCTTCTTACCGCCTCCCAACCTGATCTGTTCAAAACGCTTGCGCATTTGCGATAAGGCCAGTTTCATCACATCCTCGTTCTTGTTGAATTCAAGGTCCATAATTTTCCGGTTGACATGTTTACAAGTACACAAGTTAACGAGGCGAGCCGAACATTTCAAATAGCTTAACGACTGAACTTGCCTAATTTTCCTATTTTTAAAATATATGTGGCGCAAAAAAACAGCCTGGTATACACTCATCAGCCTGGCCATCGCTATCAAGGTGTTCTCGCTGTTTCCTGCTGCGGTGGAGCGTTACTATTCCAACGGCATTTACCCCTTTATTTCCGTGGCACAGAGAATTTTGTTTGGCTGGATTCCCTTTAGTGTAGGCGATATACTTTATGCCGCGGTGGTGATTGTATTGTTGGTGAGATTATACCGCATGGTGCGACTGGTAATACAGCGCAAGACCAATCGCCAATATTGGAAAAATACACTTGCGCTCACCGCGTTTGTGCTGCTTTCGGTATATGTTAGTTTTAATTTGCTGTGGGGACTCAATTATAATCGCCTGGGCATAACAAAGCAATTGGAACTACGTCCTGCCAAATACGAACCCGAAGCTTTGTACCAAATGATGTCGGAAGTGGCGCAGCGACTCAATGCGCTCGATTCTTTGGCGAAGAATGAACGGGATGCTTTGCAACGAAAACGTGAATTGTTTGCCCGTGCAGACAGATCGTACGATACGCTGTCGAAACGATATTCTTTTTTCAACTATTCGTTTCGGTCTGTAAAACCTTCGCTTTTTAGTTACCTGGGAAATTATCTCGGATACACGGGTTATTACAATCCCTTTACCGGCGAATCGCAGGTGAATACCACTGTGCCGGTATTTGTACAGCCATTTACTACCTGTCATGAAATTGGTCACCAGCTGGGGTATGCCAAGGAAAATGAAGCCAATTTTGCAGGCTTCCTGGCCGCACGCGCGTCGCAAGATCCTGCGTTTCGCTATTCAGTGTATTTCGATGTGTATGCTTATTCGCGGACGTACTTGTACCGCATGGATTCTATGGCGGTAAAAAAGCTGGATTCGACCCTGGGCCCGGGAGTAAGAGAAGATTTTCAACTGCTGCGCGAGTTTGTGCGGAAGCACCGCAATCCAGTGGAACGGGTGGTCGATAAATTATATGGACAGTACCTGAAAGCCAATGAACAGCCTTCGGGGAAAATGTCGTACAGCGAAGTGATAGCCCTGATTATGGCATACAGGCAAAGCCTGCGCGGGGAGCCGCTTTAGAATTTGTTCTTCCACATCATGCTTTCGATGGGTTTGTTGGGCTGACCGCTGTACTTGGCGTCTTTTTTCTGGTTGTATTTGATCTCAATTTCGCCATCTACAGGGAAATAGATCAGTTGCCCCACCGGCATTCCTTTATACACTTTAACGGGTTGTTTTACGGAAATCTCCAAAGTCCAGTTGCCGCAGAAACCCACATCGCCTTTGCCCGCGGTGGCATGTATGTCTATTCCCAGTCGCCCGGTGGAAGATTTGCCTTCCAGGAAGGGCACGTGCGCATGGGTCTCGGTGTATTCGAGCGTTACGCCGAGATAGAATATATGGGGATATAAAACAAAACCTTCGTCGGGTATTTCGAAATACTCTATCTGGTTGTGTTTTTTAGCGTCGAGTATATGCTCGCGATAGGTGGCGAGCCAGGGACCCAGGTGCACGTCGTACGAATTGCTGCCCAGGCATTCCCTATTGTATGGTTCAATTTTGATGGTTCCTTTACTGATCTCTTCCAGTATGCGCTTATCCGATAAAATCATTTTAAATCAGTTGGGTTATATTTGTCCTCCTACGCCCTGGCTTCGGCGGACGAGGCCGCAATCTAATTTCTAAAATCGTATTGTGGCACTGTTTTATCAACATAATATCAACGAGACCACCCGCACCGGCATTTGGCGTATAGAAGAGCCCGAATCGTTTTTTTTGGAAAAAGTGCCCTTAAAACGCGATGTTTCTCATCCCTATAAACGTTTGCAGCACCTGGCCGGCCGCTACCTGTTGACCACACTTTTCGAGGATTTTCCGATGCACGAAATCCAGATTGCCGACACGCGCAGGCCATACCTGGAAAATGAGCAATATCATTTCTCTATATCACATTGCGGCAACTATGCCGCCGCTATCGTGAGCAGCCAGCACAGGGTAGGGGTAGATATTGAACTGGTAACGCCCCGCATCCATACCATCAGCCACAAATTTCTTGCCGATAGTGAAAAGAAATTCCTGGCAGATTGGGAACTGCTCTCCAAAGTGCACCTCGAACTTACCACTATTCTATGGAGTGCCAAAGAAGCTATTTACAAATGGCACGGCAGTGGCTCGCTTGATTTCAGGGAGCACTTGCAGCTCGCAGGACCCATTACCTTCGATCCCCACGAATGGTGCGCCATTCCTTTTGTGTTTAAAAAAAACACTGTAATGCCGATGACCATTATGGCGCGGGTGTTTGATCCGCTGGTGATGGCGTACGTGGTCACGGGGTGACGGGGTACGGTGTTGGCTGTTTATTCCAGTAACAACGGATCATCATCGTCTATCGACAATTGTATATTCTCGCTGCCGGCAATGCCTTCTATAGAGCCTTTTATGTGAGAGGCGTTTAACAATACTTTCTCCAGTTGTTTTTCGCGGGCTTTCCATAGTTTTTCCATGGCATCGCGTTCTTTCTGGATGCTCATTTTCATAGCCAGGAAGCCTTCGCGGATGGCTTTCCATTGCTCGCCGAATTCGTTGCTGGTGAGGTAGTCGTAAAGCATGTGCATCTTATCGCCCTTGTTTTCCTGCGAGCGGATGGCGCTGTACACTTTGATGATGCCCTCGCGCAACACGTGCACGAGGGGGGCTGCTTCATCGAAGGTGCATATCCATATACCGTCGAGCTGACCGAAGCGTTCGAGTGAGTCGGGCATGGTCTTGGTCACAATCACCCCAATATCGGCGGAAGTGCTGCGCATATCCACTTTTAGTTTCTCGATCCACTTTTGCTCGAAGTGTTTGGTTCGTTTGCTTTCAAAAATGATCTTGCCGCATTCCTGGCCTATATTGTTGCGCACGGTCATGATGCAGTCGGCCCCGCGCACGCCTTTGTCTACTTCACACACTACATCGAAAGGAAAACGTGAACGCAACATTTCTTCCAGCACCAGCTCCTGCACTTCGCCCTGCAGTTGGGTGGAGCCTTGTTCAACGCGGCGCTTCATTTCTTCCACCAATTTTTTCTGGTCTTCGAGTTGTTTCTCCAGCTCGCGCATCCTTAGCTGGTATTCGCTTTCGCGGGCGGCGGTTTTTTGTTCTTCCAGTTTGCGCAGTTCTTCAGCGAGTTTCAGCCTTTCCTCCTGCAATTTTTTCTGGATAGAAATTTCCAGTTCCTGTTCGCGGTATAATAATGCCTGCTCTTTTTGCAGGTATTCGAGTTCTTTCTGGCGCGAGATCCTTAGTTTTTCCTCGTTCTCTTTGTTGTATTGTTCAAGCAACCTGATCTTGTTTTCAAAATCACTCGAAATGGTCTTGCGCAGGTTTTCTTCGAGGGTACGCTGCAACCGGGCTTTTTCTTCCTGCAAGCGTTTGGCAAATTCATTTTCCTTTTCCTGTGCCTGTTTCAGCAGCTCTCTCTCTCTCTTTGCAAACTCCTCGTCTTTCTTTTTCACATACTCTTTCATCTTCTCCCTCAGCTCGTTCTTGATCTCTTCCTCCATCGCATCGCCGATCCCAAACAGGTGTCCACAACTCGGACATTTTATATCTGTCGTCATGTTATTTCACTATTTGCTGCAACTTACAAAAAAACGCATTCACGGGAAGGCGGGTGCCCTTGTCACGGCACGGCTGTGCGCCACTGTATCGATATTTGTAATTACTTTGGGGTTATGAAGAAAGTTATACTACCACTGCTGACGCTGGCCATGTTGTTAACGGCCACCCAATTGCAGGCGCAAACGATGAATATTGCCAGTTACAATCTTCGTTACGACAACCCGGGCGATTCGGGAAATCTCTGGAAAGACCGCTCGCCTGCGCTGTGTGAACTGATCCGCTTTCATGGGTTCGACATTTTCGGAACGCAGGAAGGATTGAAGCACCAGCTGGAAGATATCGCCAAAACGTTGCCCGAGTATACCTGGTATGGCGTGGCGCGTGACGATGGTAAGGAAAAAGGTGAACACACGGCCATATTTTACCGGAAAGACAAATTCAAGATGCTGAATGGAGGTAATTTCTGGCTGTCGCCCACACCCGAAAAGCCTGGTCCGGGCTGGGATGCCCGCCTCAACCGCATCTGCACCTGGGTGCAATTACAGGACCTGAAAACAAACAAGAAATTCTACTTCTTCAACACCCATTTCGATCACCAGGGCATTGAAGCGCGTAAGCAAAGCGCCAGGCTGATACTGGAGAAAATAAAATCCATTGCGGGCAACGAACCCGTTATACTAACCGGCGATTTCAACGGCGACCACAACACCGAATGGTACCAGGCGCTCGCCAACTCGGGTCTTGTTTCCGATAGCTACCAGATGGTAAAACAACCTTATGTTCCCACCGGCAGCTTCAATGCTTTCGGTGAAAACATTCACCAAAGATCAATCATTGATCACATATTTGTTACCAAACATTTCTCTGTAGAAAAATGGGGCGTGCTCACAGATTCATATGAAGGGAAGTATCCGAGTGATCATTTTCCGGTGCTGGCTGTGATGAAACTTTAAAGTTTTTGTTGATACTTCGTTCCCTGCTTCAGTATTGCCCCCGGCTCACCGAAGGCGGCTCTTCTTTCTCATATATAAACCGCACCCGCGCCGACTTTTGCGTTGTAGATGATAGGAATAAATGATATTGCTTTTTGCCCGCCGTTACAATCAGCAGGGCGGTATTGGGTGGTATGGAGCCCAGGTTTTCGGCGATCATTTCTACTTCCACGAAGCGGTTTTGCAGATCGATCTTAACCCAGGCAGTAACTGCCGTGTCGGTAAGTCGCTGGTGAGTAAGCACCACTTGTTTGTTGACCAGCACGGTAATGGAATCGCCATCAATTTCAGCATTGTCGTAGAAATCAAGTTTTAAGAGGCCGGTATCCACCTTTATTTCGGGAATTTCCGCAAAGGCCGATTGCTTGATGCGGGTGAGAACGATGGTGCCCGGACCGCAATTGGTAGTGGTGTTCTGGATATTGCCCACCCATCCGCCGTGCAGGGTCTCTACATCGCCGTCGCGACTGTATTCCAGTTCGTACTGCTTGATACAGATGACGCAATGATAGGGTATCTGCCAGGTGGTAACAATGTTTTCAGATATTCTCAGCTTCTTTTCACTGGGTATATATACGCCATTCAGCTTCTTCTTAACGTAGTAGTAGATATTTTGGTAATGATAGGAATCGCCCGTGACCTGGTTGCCGTCTATACGTATCTGGAGTTCAATATTGTTTTCCGGAAAACAGCCCGTCATAGTGAGACTCCCTTTCCAGAACCCATTCAGGTCCTGCGACTTCGACAGGAAAGCCCCCATACACAATACAGCGATCAATATACAGCGCATTAAACTTAAGTTAAGACTATTATTTCTATTAAAATTGTGAAAGTTGTGCGACCGGCGCCCGGGTGTCGGCTGTGGGGACTAGGGTAGGTCAGGTGATAGGTGGCCCACCTGGCAAGTGGTTTCGGAAATGAGTTTTTAATTTTATAAAAATGACTATGAAAAAAATCAGTGTTTTTTTGTTGACTTGTTTTGTTGGTGTTGGGAGCTTCGGGCAGGTGTTGAAGGAGGAGATGAAGCAATTGATAGATGAGAACCTGCAGTTCGCAGTGACGCAATACAAATTGATGGCGAAAAATACGCCACCGGATGTGATGCCGCGTTCCTTTGATGCAGCGAAAAATGAATTGATCACCAGCAATACCAGGTGGTGGTGTAGTGGTTTTTATCCCGGCACGTTGTGGCAGTTGTATGGCGCGACAAAAGATGAAGAGATTCGCGTGGAGGCGGAAAAAAGACTGCAACTGCAGGAGCCAATGAAACATTATACCGGCAACCACGACCTCGGCTTTATGATATTTTGCCCATTCGGCACTGCATACGAGATTACGAAAAATCCGGCTTATAAAGAGGTGATCATTACAGCAGCCGAAACGCTGACGAAAAGATATCGCCCTTCTATCAAATCCATCCAGTCGTGGGATTCAAGCAGTAACTTCCGCTGCCCCGTGATTATCGACAATATGATGAACCTGGAGTTGCTGGAATGGGCTGCGCAAAACGGCGGCGACAGGAAATATCATGAAATTGCCGTAAACCATTCGAACAGTACCATCAAAAATCATTTCCGTGCCGACTACAGTTCTTATCATGTCATTGATTACGACCTGGCCACGGGCACCGTTTCACGCAAGATGACGCACCAGGGTTATGCCGATGAATCGGCCTGGGCGCGCGGACAATCATGGGGGCTGTATGGTTTTGTGATGATGTATCGTTTTACCAAAGACAAAGCTTACCTCACCCAGGCGCAGAAGATTGCCAAATTCTTACTGAATCATCCCAACCTGCCGGCAGATAAAGTGCCATACTGGGATTACAATGCGCCCGACATTCCCAATGCCAGGCGTGATGTATCTGCAGGCAGTATAATGGCGTCGGCTTTGCTGGAACTGGGACAATATACCAGGGGAAAAGAAAGAGATGAATATGTAAATACAGCGGCTACTATTTTGAAATCGCTCACCTCTTCTTACCGTTCACCTGCCGGCGGAAACGGGGGATTCATCCTGGCGCATAGCGTGGGACACCTGGTCGCCAATTCGGAAGTGGATGTGCCGCTGACCTATGCAGATTATTATTTCGTGGAGGCATTGCTGAGGTATAAGAAATGGTATTTGTAATCCAGAGCAGCCAGGTTGTTTCACCACCAGGTTTACTTTTACAAGGTTCATTCTTAAGTATGATAGCCCTCCGGTAATTTTTCCCTCACTCTCGTTTCTTCCAGGTCAATTAATGCGAGATATTTCCGGATCAGCTCTTCATCATACTCCGATTTCTTGTTCATTTTGTATAACAAGTTTCGCTGCACTTCAAGCATTCGAAGATTGACCAACTGGTACTCGGTCATCTGGTTGTTATCGGGATTTAAATTTTCCACGCCTTCCTGGCTGAAAAATTTAAATTCATTCTGCAGCCTTGCTTTCATAATTTTCAGCTGATCGTTCTTATTAACCCTGTCTGCGTAATTCTCTTCAAGGAAATTCAATGAAGCGGTTGCCATTTTTCTCAGAATAATGGCCTCCTGTTGCGGAAGTGGAATGCCCTTTTCTTCCAGTTTCATCAAACGTATGATCCAGGGTAAAGTCAGTCCCTGGAACACGAGCGTCACCAATATCACCAGGAAGGTGATGAAGAGTATCAGGTTTCGCTGCGGAAACGGGTCGCCGTCGCTGGTATAAACAGGTATGGAGAGCGCCATAGCCAGCGACACCACGCCGCGCATACCCGCCCAGCCGAGCACGATGGGCGCCTTAAAGCCTGGCCGCGCGTCAGCCACGCTAATATAACGGCTCGCAAAAGTGGTAAAAATAGAAGTGCCCAGGGTGCATAACAATCTCGTAACAATCAACACGCCGGTGATGAAAAGTCCGTAAGTGATGGCCATGGATAAACTGATATCCTCCAACTGCTCGACAATATTCGGCAGTTGCAGGCCAATCAACAGAAACACCATGCCATTCAATACAAAACCTACCGTGCTCCAGAAGTTAGTTCCCTGTATTCTGCTGAGATGTGTGAGCAGTCGCTGACGTTGGCTCGACAAAAAGAGACCGCCGCTTACCACAGCAATTACGCCTGATACGTGAAATGACTCGGCGAAATAATACATGCAATAGGGCGATACAAAACTCAGTATTGTATCCATGCTCGGCGTGGTGGGCAACCAGCGGTGAATAGCATAAAATACTAAACCGACACCCAGGCCCACCAGCGTGCCTACAATGATTACCCAGAAGAAATCGCCCACCGCCTCTATCACCACAAAGTGCCCTGTGGTGATGGCTATAATGGCGAAGCGAAAAATGATCAAGCTCGATGCATCGTTCAACAGGCTTTCACCTTCGGCTATACTCACTAAGCTTCGCGGCACGCTTACATTTTTCATGATGGTAGTAGCCGAAATAGCATCGGGAGGTGACACTATACCTCCCAATAAAAAACCAAGAGCGATCGTGAAGCCGGGAATCAAGGCATTGGAAACAAAGGCCACCACACAACTGGTGATGACCACAATGGGAAAAGCCAGCGACATGATCACCCTGCGCCATTTCCAGAATTCTTTCCACGAAACCTCCCAGGCCGCCTCATAGAGCAGTGGCGGCAGGAAGACGAAAAAGATAACTTCGGGGTCAATAGTGATATGCGAAAAAGGGGATGTGAAACTCAATACCAGTCCGCCCAATACCAGCACAATGGGATAGGAGATCTTCAGTCTTTGCGCCAGCATTACAAGAACCAGGATGATCAGGATAAGATATATATATTCTATTAGCAGGTTGTGCATGCACTGGTAATTAATTCTTCTAAAAGTAATTATTTCGACTAAATTTAAAGATGCAATACCTTAATCTTACCGCCAAAGGTATAAACACATTTATTCCTTCGGGCGATCAATACGAAAAGAGCATTGAGTTGTACCAGGAAATCGGGTTTACGATGGGTTCGCACAATCCACATTTCACTTACTTTCATATCAATGGTTATGGCTTTATTCTGCAGAACTATAAGAACGACTGGGCACTTGGCAATTTCATGATGGTGCTGGACGTGGAGAATCTCGACGATTGGTGGACGAATTTGTCTTCGCTCGATCTCGGGAAAAAATATGAAGGCGTCAGGTTGAAAGGCCCGCAATGGTATCCCTGGGGAAAAAGTGAGATTCATTTGATTGATCTCACCGGCGTGTTGTGGCACATATGCCAGGCGTGAAACAGATCAGTGCGTGGGAAGGTCGCCCCCCGAGGGTGGCCCACCCTAATGGGCAACAAAAAAGGACAAGCTGATTGACCCAACTTGTCCCTGAGTGCCCAGGACTGGATTCGAACCAGCACGCCCTTTCGGGCACCACCACCTCAAAGTGGCTTGTCTACCAATTTCAACACCTGGGCTGATAGACTCATT